>CAYLYX010000001.1:0-481030 GCA_964387945.1 uncultured Flavobacteriales bacterium
GTAGGATGGTTTAACAACCCATTTACCTGCTTTGTCGATTACTCCCCATTGATCATTCAAGTATACCCGCGCACGTCCCTCTGAAAAATCATGTGCACCAAAATACTTTACAGGAATGACAATTTCTCCTTTCGTGTTCACAAAACCAAACCGATTCCCCAACTGAATTCTTGCCAATCCTTCTGAAAAAGCATAGGCAAAATGACAGGAAACTTTCTTTATTTTTTTTTCAGTTGAGTCAAGCACCCACCAAGTATCCTCCAGCTTCGCCATGGCATAACCCCCATTAAAATCCGTGAGGGCATTGTAACGTCCAGAAGTAAAGTTAGGATCACTAATCTTTACAAACCCCACTTTGCCTTCTTGCTCAAACCGTGCATAGCCATCCACTGAATGATAGCAAGTATCTGCCTTGAATTGATGCTCACTGCCGTTGGCATCTATCCAGCCGCCCGAAATCGGGAACCACTGTCCCATCATCCAACTGACATTGAGCATCAGTACGCAAAGGGTTATTATATATTTTAAGCTAGTCTTTTTCAAATAGTTTTTAAGTTTGTGTTCCTCCGCAAAATTACGAGTTTGCCAAGATATAGAGAAATATTCATCAAAAAGGAAGCCAGAATCATCATTTGGAAAATTGACGAGTCTGAGGAGACCTTAGCTTCTCAAATTAGGAATAAAGAACATGTTTCATGGGTTAAATCCAGAAAAGCGGAAAGTAGCAGAAAACAATACTTGGCGACTCGGATCATCTTGGAGCAAGAAGGTTATGATCACGTTTTAACCAAGGATGAGAATGGGAAACCGCTTCTCCCTGATCACCACATTTCAATCACACACGATCACAACTATGTTGCGGTAATGATTGCGAATCAACCTTGTGGAATTGACCTTCAAAGTGTTTCGGAGAAAGTGCTTCGCGTTGAGCATAAATTCACTCATCCAGAGGATACTGTGACAGATCCCAATGCGCTAATCGGACTAACGATCAATTGGTGCATAAAAGAAGCGATCTACAAAATTCATGGTGATCCGATGGTCTATTTCAAAGAGCACATGCGCATTATCAGTTTTGATGGACATCAAGCTAATGCTCAAATCCTGCATCCCGATTACCTGAAAGATGTAACTTTGGAGATTAGAAAAGTAGACGAGCTGTTTTTAGCCTATACGATTTGAACGTGTTAAATTACATAAGAACTTCTAAAGCTGCGGGAGAAAAACGACTAGCGATTCTGGTCGATCCAGACAAGGTGGTTGATATTCAATCGTTGACAAAAACGCTATTACAGTATCCACCAGATTTAATCCTTGTGGGTGGCAGTAAGGTGGAAAAACCCGTTTTTGATCGTGTAGCAGCCGCATTGCATCAAGCAAATGTTTGTCCCATCGTCATCTTTCCGGGAGACTATCAGCAAGTCAGTAATCATTCAGATGCAGTTTTGCTCCTATCGTTGATTTCAGGTCGTAACCCTGAATATCTCATCGGACAACACGTAAAAGCGGCTCGAACCCTTGATGCTTACCCTGGTGAAGTGATACCTACCAGCTACATTCTACTTGACGGTAAAAACCATACAAGTGTTCAGGAAGTGAGTAATACCACTCCAATTCCTCAAGACAATTTGAATCTCATCATCGAAACGGTACTTGCTGGAAAACTTTTAGGCCATCAATTGCATTACCTTGAAGCTGGAAGTGGAGCGCACACTCCTGTTGAAACAGAAATTGTAAAGCACGTACTGGAAGTCACCCCCCACCCTGTAATTGTGGGAGGTGGAATACGGAATGCGGAAACAGCCCGTCAACTTTGGGCCGCAGGCGCAGATCTCTTGGTGGTAGGCAACGGTTTTGAAGAAAACCCGTTATTGCTGAAAGAAATCTTAAATGCCCGCTTGCAGGCAGACGTATAAAAAGTTTTGCTTAAACATTATGATTTTGTAAACTTGCGGTTGGATTGCTTTCGAATTGAGCAAGGATGAAATTAGTTATTTTTAGCACATCAGATAGGTCGTTGTCAGAAGCGCGTGAGGTCACTCAAATGTTTGAGGAAGGTTTAAAATCTTTTCACCTCAAAAAATCAGGATTTGAAAGTCACGAAATGGAGGAGTATATCAAAAGTATTCCATCCAAATACCACAAATACATTGTATTACATTCAAATCATAAATTGCGAAAAACATTTCGCTTGGGCGGATTACATCTGAGTAGAACGCATCGTAAAAAGCGCTACAACACGTGGTGGAAGATGTTTAAACTGAGAAAGTTTTCTCGAAAAATGAAGTTCACCCGAACGTTTAGCAAACTATCCACTTTAACCAGTAATAAGAAAAAATACAGCTATGTTTTTCTTGGTCCTATCTACCAAAGTATCTCCAAATTAGGACACTCTGGGAATTTTGGTAACCGTTCACTAAAAAAATACATCGCTGTTTGTAAGCCTCCTGTTTTTGCGCTTGGAGGAATTACTCCGGATAAATTTGAAGAATGCAAGGAACTCGGTTTTGAAGGAGTAGGTTTGTTGGGTTATATCTGGAACAATGATGACAAATCTCCACTAGAGGCATTTCGTGAGGCAAAAAATGAGTTGAAAAAGCTCTAACTCGCCTTGCTTTTATCAAGCATAATTACCGCTCATCATAAAAGCATTTTTTTTGGGTCATATCAGACAACAATTTAAGTCTGGAGTTGTTTCTTTTGTCTAGAATTTAAAGTACAGTCATGAGAGTATCGTTATTGTTGAGTTGTCTCTTCCTGTCAGTTGCCTTCGTAGCACAACAGAAAGTCACCCTAAGTGGTTCAGTAAAAGACAAGACCAACGGAGAAGATTTAATTGGTGTTAACGTTTTGGTCAAAGAGCTGCCGGGTACCGGAGCGGCTTCCAACGTTTATGGGTTTTATTCGGTTTCGCTTGAACCGGGCACCTATACCATTATTTACCGTTTCGTAGGTTACCAAACCATCGAAGAAACCGTTGAACTAACCCAAGACGTTGTGAAGAACATGGAACTCGAGCCGGAGTCTGCTATTCTTGAGGAGTTCAATGTAAGTGCAGAAAAAGATGATGAAAACATTACGTCTAATGAAATTAGTACGATCAAGTTTAATCCTAAGGATATTGAGACCATACCTGTTCTCTTTGGTGAGAAGGACATCCTCAAAACAGTTACTTTACTTCCCGGGGTAAAAACTGCTGGTGAAGGGAACTCTGGTTTTTTCGTAAGAGGAGGGGGTGCCGATCAAAACTTGATCCTTCTGGATGAAGCACCCGTTTACAATGCATCGCATTTACTCGGATTCTTCTCCGTCTTTAATTCGGATGCACTGAAAGACATTAATTTGGTAAAAGGTGGTATGCCTGCTCAATATGGAGGTCGTGTTTCTTCTGTGATGGATATCAAGATGAAGGAAGGAAATAGCAAAGGACTAAGCATGACAGGTGGAATCGGGACGATATCGTCTAAATTAACCATTGAAGCTCCAATTGTGAAGGACAAAGGATCTTTCCTTATCTCAGGACGTAGAACCTATGCCGATATCTTCTTGCAATTCGCGCCTGACACTTCCATTCGTGACTCCAAACTATACTTTTATGATCTAAACCTTAAGGCGAATTACTCCATCTCTGAAAAGGATCGCATTTTCTTGAGTGGCTATTTCGGAAGAGACAAATTCGGATTTGGTGATGCTTTTGGTTTTAATTGGGGGAACGCCACAGGTACCATTCGATGGAACCACATCTTCAACAACAAACTTTTTTCGAATACTTCATTAATCTTTAGCGATTATGAATATCGTATCAGTATTGGTGCTGCAGGTTTTGCCTTTGGATCGAATATTAGAGACTGGAACTTCAAGCAAGATTTTCAGTGGTTTGCTAACGACAAGCACAATGTTAAATTCGGAATAAATGCTATCTACCATACGTTCTCTCCGGGAGAAGTGGAAGTAGAAGAAGGTGCCCCCATTGCTGACGTTGATGTTCAAAAAAGCTATGGACTTGAAGGAGCAGCCTACATCTCTGATGAATTTAAGGTATCTAGTCTCTTTAATGTTGTTTACGGTCTGAGGTATTCTAACTATGGAGCCATGGGACCTGGAGATATTTATTCCTACGATGAGGATGGTGATGTGATAGATACCACAACCTATGCTTCTGGTGAATTCTATCAATGGTATCATAACCTTGAGCCTAGAATAGCTGCGAATTACATCATAAGTGATGTGAGTTCGATCAAGGGGTCTTATGCAAGAAACAATCAATACGTACACTTGTTGAGCAATAGCACATCTGGATCGCCTACCGACATTTGGTTGCCAAGTAGCAATAACATCCAACCTCAAAAAAGTGATCAAGTAACGCTTGGATACTTTAGAAACTTCAAGAAAAACATGTTCGAACTTTCTGTGGAGGGGTACTACAAATGGCTGGACAATGTGATCGACTACAAGACAGGAGCTCAAACCAACTTTAACGATTTTGTAGAGGGAGACCTACTTTACGGCAATGGAAAAGCTTATGGTGTAGAGCTTCTACTAAGAAAGAAGAAAGGAGATTTTACTGGATGGATTGGCTATACACTTTCTCGTTCCTTGAGACAGTTTGATGGCATCAACAATGGCGATTGGTTTTCGGCTAGACAAGATCGAATTCACGACATCAGTATCGTTACCATGTATTCTTTCTCTGAGCGTGTAGCTGCATCAGCTTCATGGGTATATTACACAGGAGATGCGGTGACTTTTCCAAGTGGAAAATACGAAATGAATGGCGTGGTTTACAATTACTACACCGAGCGTAATGGTTACCGTATGCCAACCTACCATCGTCTGGATTTGGGTGTAACGCTTTACGGTAAGAAATTCAAAACGGTCGTTGACCCAGAGACGGGTGAGGAAATCAAAAAGGAAAAGAAATTTCAAAGCAACTGGAACTTCTCCGTTTACAATGCTTATGCGAGAGAAAATGCCTTTCAAATTAACTTTGAGGAGAATGAGGATACAGGCCAGACAGAGGCAGTTCAATTATCCCTCTTCAAAGCCGTTCCATCCATTACTTACAGTTTTAATTTTTAAACCATGAAAAAAGGACTTTTATCTATCGTTGCGTCTGCTGTACTTCTTCTTTCTTCTTGTGAAAAAGTAATTGATGTGGAACTAAATGAAGCGGATCGCGTATACGTAATTGATGGTCAAATTGCGAATTTTGAAGATCTTACGTACATCAAAGTTTCTCGATCAGATGATTTTTACGAAACGGAAGATTTCGAAACGGTATCTGGTGCTTCTGTAGTGGTAACAGACGAGTTCGGTACTGCTACTACTTTTACTGAAGTGGAGCCGGGCACCTATAAACCATCTGGTTTTATGCCTGCTTCTTATACAAATTACGACTTAAGCGTAACCATTGACGGAGAAGAAATAACGGCTTCAACTTTCATGCCCGGAAATACTGAAATCGATAGTATTCCCTACGTAAATGGAGCCTTCTTTGGGTCGGAAGGCTATAGTGCCTTTCTCTACTGGACGGACGAAGCTTCCGAACGGAATTATTATAAGTATAACAATTGGGTAAAGTCTCCCGGAGATGAAGCTTTTACACCTGACCCAAGCATTTCAATAACAGAAGACGCTTTGTTTAATGGTATCCCCACTGGTATTCCGTTGTTTACGCGTTCGTTTGACTTGGGAGATACCGTAATTGTGGATCTCATGGAGATTGATGAGCCCAATTTCAAATATTGGTATGCCTTGTCTCAGGTAACATCTGGACAAACAGCGGCTCCTGGAAATCCTGTGAGTAATCTTAGTGGAGATGCCCTCGGATATTTCGGTGCCTATAACGTAACGAGAGACACGATTGTCATCGAATAACACAATTTAACGAGCGGGCTGAAACCAATTCAGAAGCATTAGCTATATTTGCTCGATGCAAGATGCAAATGGCATGGATATTTCGGTAGTTATTCCTTTATTCAATGAAGAAGAATCACTTCCTGAGTTGATGGAGTGGATCGACAAAGTTTGTACGTCCCATAACTTCAGCTATGAGGTGATTATGGTAGACGATGGCAGTAAGGATGATTCTTGGAAAATCGTTCAGCAACTATCCAGCCGATATACTTCTCTAAAAGGCATTTCGTTTCGGAGAAATTATGGAAAATCAGCTGCTTTAAATGTTGGTTTTGCACATGTCTCAGGTGATGTTGTCGTAACCATGGATGCTGATCTTCAAGACAGTCCTGATGAGATTCCTGAATTGCATCAAATGATAACTGAGGAAGGTTTCGACCTCGTTTCTGGATGGAAAAAGAAGCGATACGACCCCATCAGTAAAACCATTCCTACTAAATTGTTCAATTGGGCCACTCGAAAAATGAGTGGTATTCGCCTGAACGACTTTAACTGTGGTTTAAAAGCCTACAAAAAAGATGTTGTTAAGACCATCGAAGTATATGGTGAGATGCACCGTTACATCCCTGTCATCGCTAAGTGGGCAGGTTTTACCAAAATTGGAGAGAAAGTGGTACAGCACCGAGAACGAAAGTATGGTGTCACAAAATTCGGTCTGGAGCGTTTTATTAATGGCTTTCTAGACCTTTTCAGCATTTCGTTTATGGGTAAGTTTGGTAAACGACCCATGCACTTTTTTGGTTTTATCGGCACCCTGATGTTTGCCATTGGATTTGCTTTCTTTCTATGGCTAGGCATCTATAAACTGTTCATCGACACAGGTTCTAAGCTATTGGCAGACCGGACTGAATTTTACGTTGCTCTAGTTGCCATGATCATGGGCGTTCAAATGTTCCTAGCTGGTTTCTTAGGTGAAATGATTGCAAGAAATAACCCGCAACGCAATAACTATCTGATCAAAGAAAAATCGAACTTCAGTGAATGATGAAGGTCGTCAGCATATTGTTATCGTAGGTCCGGCCTACCCGCTGCGTGGAGGTATCGCTAATTTTAATGAAGCCTTTGCCAATGCGTTGATCAAAGAAGGGCATGAGGTGAAATTGTTTTCTTTTTATTATCAATATCCTAACTTCCTCTTTCCTGGAAAATCGCAGTACGAAAACAATGAAACGGCTCCTGAAAACATCACGATAAAAGACAGCATTGGCTCTGTTCAGCCTTGGTCTTGGAGAAAAACCGCTCAACTGATTGATCGGGAAAAACCTGATGCAGTATTTATCCGTTTTTGGCTGCCGTTTATGGGGCCAGCTCTTGGAAGTATCGCCAAGAAATTGAGGAGAAAAGGCATCAAAGTCATTGGCATTACAGACAATGTCATTCCGCACGAAAAACGTATGGGTGACAGACCTCTCACCAAGTACTTCTTAAAGAATTGTGATGGCTTTATTACCATGTCGAAATCAGTACTTGAGGATATTTCTTTGTTTACGGACAATCCCCAAAAGATCATGTTACCCCACCCGGTTTATGACACATTTGGTCCATCGTGCAGCAGAGAAGAAGGTCTCAAAAAATTGAAACTTGATGCAGAGAATAAGTACTTGCTGTTCTTCGGGTTGGTGAGAGCCTATAAGGGGCTCGACCTTGCTTTGGAAGCACTTGCAAAGGTCAAGGACTCTCGCATTCATCTAATTGTGGCGGGTGAATTTTACGACAAAAAAGAGAAATACCTCGAGATCATCGCTAAGCACCAACTAGAAGATCGTGTTCACCTCTTTGACTACTACATCCCTACTGAAGAGGTCAAGAACTATTTTGCTGTAGCCGATGCAGTAGTACAGCCGTATAAATCTGCCACGCAAAGTGGTATTACGCAGGTTGCATATCACTTTGAGGTGCCCATGATTGTTTCTAATGTAGGCGGACTACCCGAAATTGTTCCTCACGGACTTGCTGGTATGGTTGTAAATCCGGAGGTGAACGAATTGGCTGCAGCTATGACTGAATTCTACGAAAAGAATCTAAAAGACAGGTTTATTGAGGGGGTAAGGTCAGAAAAGAAACAGTACGAATGGGATTACTTTGTGCGTGAAACACTCTACTTTACGAAGCAGGTTGGTTGATGTACTGCATAAAGTTATAAATACCATAAACGTATTGATCCCACCAAAAGACTAGAGGTAAAACAAAGATTAACACAACTGCAATTCGAATCCAAACCGGCTTTTTGGAACGTAAAACTGCCACCGCTCCTCCAATAAAGAATATTGGCGCAAACAGCTGACCAAGAATCGGAACAATGAAAGGCATCCCTACTCCTGTAATCATCGCCAGAAGTCCCACGTTGAAGTTATTATACAACTTCTTCCAAAATTCTTTCTTCTCTTCTGGCGCAATATTTGTCTGTTTACTCAAAAGCATTACTTTTAATCAAAGATAAATACATTATAACATGAGGTACTTGATTTTAACAATAATTACCCTTTCGATGATCGGTTGTAACAGTAAAAAAGCTACTGCTACCAATGGGGAAAAAGGCAAAAATAACGACACTGAAATAAAGGATATTACGCTAGACAACAACTTTCAGCAGCCCAAAGAGAATCCTTCTTTTGAAGTGTTGGATGCAAGCATTTCGGGAGACATCCTTACGGTGAAGATCTCTTACTCAGGCGGCTGTGAAGAGCACGTTTTCAATGCCTATTTCAATGGTATGTATATGAAATCTGAACCACCTAAAGCGGGGATATTTATTGAACATGTCGATAATGACGACTCGTGCAGGGAACTGATCACGGAAGAAATTCAGTTTGATTTGACCAACATGCGTTACCCTGGTAAAGAGAAAGACTACAAAGTGATGGTTGGAATGAACCATTTCGACTCGTATTTACCGTATGAATATTGATTAATGCGGTCTAATTGACCCTGCGTTTGGAAGTTTGGCTAACTTTGCATCAAACAAAATGCATATGAGTCTTACGCCCAAAACACCCCATGAATCGTTGACCATTCAGACGCATTTGGTCATGCCAAATGATGCTAATCAATTAGGAAACCTCTTTGGAGGTCAATTGATGGCTTGGATGGATGAAGTAGCAAGCATTACTGCCTTTAGACATTGTGGAAATGTTGCGGTTACCGCATCCATTAATAATGTGTCCTTTACGCAGCCCATTCCGTTAGGGTCTTATGTGATTTTGGAGTCTAAGGTATCTCGAGCGTTTAATACTTCCATGGAAATCTTTGTGGATGTTTATCTGGAAACAAGAGACGGTAATCGCTCCAAGTGTAATGAAGCTATTTTTCTTTTTGTTGCAATGGACGAAGATGGAAAACCGTTGCCAGTGCCTTCTTTAAACCCTGTAACTACAGAGGAGAAAAAAAGGTTTGAGGGAGCACTAAGAAGAAAGCAATTGAGTTTAATTCTTAGCGGTAGGTTAAAACCAGATGACGCCACCGAACTGAAGAAAATTTTTGTTCCACTAACTCATTGATACGGCATGAAGGCAAAGAAGTGTATTTCTATATTCAACGAATCCATTGAAGACTATCACCAAACTGATGATGTAGATGCAAAAATGCCTGCGAAGTATGCTGAAGGTTCGGTTGAACATTTAATGTATTTAAAGAACTGGATTGACACCGTGCAGTGGCATTTAGAAGACATTGTGCGCGATCCTGAGATTGATGCTGACTATGGTATGGAGATCAAGAGACGCATCGATAAGTCTAACCAACATCGTACGGATACCGTAGAGCTTATTGATGATTATTACATTCATTTATACAAAGATGTAGCCCCAAAGGAGGGTGTAAAAATCAATACGGAAAGTCCAGCATGGGTGGTGGATCGGTTGTCAATTTTGTGCTTAAAAATCTACCACATGCAGGAGCAGGTAGAACGTACAGATGCTTCCACAGAACACGTTCAAAAGTGTCAGCAAAAGTTAGACATCTTGTTGGAGCAACAAGAAGACCTGTGCGCGTCATTTGACGATCTTTTGCAGGCTTATGCGAATGGCGATAAAAAAATCAAGGTATATCGACAGATGAAAATGTACAACGATGATTCCTTGAATCCCGTTCTTTACGCATCAAAGAAATAATCGATTGGCATCTGCAAAAGATTGGATATCATCGTTTCGGTTGAGAACGCTTCCACTTGCACTCTCCTGCATATTAGCAGGTAGCTTGTTTGCATATGCACAAGGTAAATTTGATGGCGTTATTCTATTGCTCGCTGCTACTACCACTATTTTACTTCAGGTTTTATCTAATATCGCCAATGATTATGGAGATGGCGTTAAAGGAACAGATAATGAAAACCGTGTAGGGCCTGAACGAGCGATTCAAAGCAAGAAAATTAGCATCAAGGCGATGCGTAACGCGATTATTCTAAATAGTATACTTGCGTTCGGAAGTGGCATCCTATTGATTTACTATGCATTACAAGATGCTTCAAAACAAGACATTTACGTTTTCATTGGTCTGGGTATTTTGAGTATTCTTGCCGCCATCATGTACACAGTTGGAAAAAAGGCCTATGGCTATTCTGGCCTCGGAGATTTTTTTGTGTTTATCTTCTTTGGATTGGTGGGTGTTGTAGGAGTTTATTACCTGCACACGAAAACACTAGATGCATTTGTTTTTCTCCCTGCCGGTTTCACAGGTTTTATGAGTATGGCTGTCCTGAACATGAATAACATGCGTGATATTGAAAACGACAAGGTTAGCCGAAAGAACACGATGGTTGTGAAAATGGGTTTTGAAAAAGCAAAGAATTATCATACCACCCTACTTCTTCTAGGTATGCTGTCTTGGGTTTTAGGCTTGATTTTGTTAGGAGAGAAAACGGGGCAGTACTATTTACTATTATCGATTCTCCCTTTTGTTCTTTTTATCAAGAATTTAGTTTTCGTTCGAAAGAATGATATTCCGAAAGACCTAGACCCCGAACTCAAGAAAATAGCATTGGGGACTTTTGTAACCACTTTGATCGGATGGATCGTGGTATTAGTGATTTCTTAGTACCAACTTAAAACCATCAAACTGAAGCGCTTCGCCTTCTTCCCCTTCATTTACTAACATTATCTTATGGGCTGACGGATGGTCTCTCCAAACACTAATTTTGGCATACCTTGAAAGATAAGCCATAGTGCCCCAACCGTAGCGAATGTTATTGCTACAGTCTAACGTTTGTCCAGCAAATTGGCTTTCAGCTAATTTTTCTACACCCATCACCAATTCTTGATCTCTTTTGTAAAATTGTGTGGAAACGGCTGATAGTCCTATAGCCACAACTACCATTGGAATAACAATCACGGTGGGCTTTGAAATTCGCTGAGCGATTTTTTCATGTAATCGTTCAAACCCATTTTCCATGTACAATGCAATGGCAATGGCAATAAATGGATAAACCGTGAGAATGTAAAAATCTCGTTGCTTTAGACTTATCATAATGGGCAACACACCGCATAGTGCTAATACAATAAAAAGCAAAGACCAGTTGCGATTCTGGTCGCTTAATTTCAACTTATTTCTCATTACAAAAAAAACGAGTACGGCAATAACCAGAGGGATCAACGTCTGCAAAATGAAATACTCTAAAATTTTAAAACGATGAGCAACGGTCTGGATATGCTCAACACTATTCCTTACCTGATGATCAAAATAAGTAGAAATGAACGCATAACTTGCTTCATTTAGCACAAAAGGTAACATAGATATCCCAAAACCTAGCAGCATAGATATTCCGCTTAACAAGTGCTTAGTGAAGGCTCTTTCTTTGAAGAAGAAGAGTATGTAAATGACCGGAAGTGCAAACGGAAAGAGTCCTACAAATCCTTTCGATAAAAACGCCAACGTAAGCATCACTCCGCTCAGAATGTTCCACAACACCACCTTCTCCTTCATTCCGTTCAAAAAAAACAGAACGCTCGCACTAACAAATATGCCCATCGTATTCTCAAGCATATTATTCGAAAAAGACCAGGCAACCATAGGAATACAAATCCATAAAAAAAGTGGCACCCAGGCTATTTTTGAATCCGGTTTAAGTTTCTTCCAAATACCAATGATCAACCAACCGTTGATAAACCAAACCAGTAAGGAGTAAAACCTTTCTGAAAGAAACGAGTCAACAAACAAGCGATGAAAAATGGACTCCATCCAGATTGCCAGCGGAGGATGTTCGTAGAACGGATTCATCAATGTTTCACTAAACTTCATCTCCCAAAGCGTGCCATTTCCTTGCGATAAATTACTAGCTACGGCAGCATAGATCGTTCCATCCATGAACATTCCCTTACTAAAAAGGGGGAAAGCCAATAGAAGTAACCCAATGGCGAAAACCAATAATACGTATGCAGATTCTCTTTTCAAAATAGAAGAACAAATCTAATTAAACTCAGGTTTCGAAACACATAAGAATACAATTATCCCTTATATTCGTGTCCCCAAAATCAAGTTGTTATGATCGTAATGAAATTTGGAGGTACTTCCGTGGGGAGTGCTGAAAGAATGAAAGAGGTAGCGAAGCTCATCACGATGAATTCGCAAAGAAAAATCGTTGTACTTTCTGCAGTAAGTGGTACGACCAATAAATTGGTGGCTATCGGTGATGCGCTATACAAACAGAAAAAAGAGGAAGCCACTTCAAAGATCAAACAACTAAAAAGTGAATATGATGTACTCATTCGGGAACTTTACAGTCGTG
The DNA here is from genome assembly GCA_964387945.1 of uncultured Flavobacteriales bacterium. Lineage (GTDB taxonomy): Bacteria > Bacteroidota > Bacteroidia > Flavobacteriales_D > Parvicellaceae > Parvicella. Next base: position 12,635 of record CAYLYX010000001.1, read on the forward strand.
ATGAAAGCTTGCAACGAGCAAAAGAACTGCTGGAAGAGAACTTCGGATATCTGATTTCTTTTACAAAGGATCTTTTTACGATTTATGAAGAACGAGCACTTTTGGCTCAGGGAGAGTTGTTGTCTACCAATCTTTTTAAGATCTACTGCGATGAAGTCGGAATAAGTACCGCATTGATTCCTGCATTGGATTTTATGCGTATCGATAAAAATCTGGAACCTGACGAATATTACATCCAATCTAACCTGGAAAAGGAACTCACGGACAACGAAGACATTTCGATCTTTATTACTCAGGGTTACATTTGTAGAAATGCCTTTGGAGAAATCGACAATCTCAAGCGAGGAGGGAGTGATTATACGGCAACGTTAATCGGTGCGGCAATTCGGGCAGAAGAAGTTCAGATTTGGACAGACATTGATGGCATGCACAATAACGACCCAAGAATTGTGGAAGGAACACATCCCGTGGAGGCTTTGTCTTACAATGAAGCTGCCGAGTTGGCTTATTTCGGAGCAAAGATCCTTCACCCTTCTTGTGTTTGGCCGGCTCAAACGTATAAAATTCCAATTGCCTTAAAAAACACGATGCAACCGGAGGCGCGAGGCACCATTATTTCTCAGCATACCGATCGTGATCGTGTAACAGCAATTGCTGCAAAGGATGGTATCACAGCGATCAAAATTAAGTCAGGGCGCATGTTGAATGCCTATGGTTTTCTTCGCAACGTATTTGAAGTGTTTGAACGATATAAAACTCCGATCGACATGATCACCACCTCAGAAGTTGCCGTCTCTTTGACAATTGACGATGATACTAGGTTGAGTGATATTTTGGATGAACTCAAAAAGTATGCGCATGTGGAGATTGATAACAAGCAAACCATTGTGTGTGTAGTTGGTGATTTCCTCTCAGAGAAAAAAGGTTATGCCGAGCAAATCTTTGGTTCGTTGAAGAACATTCCGATCCGAATGATCTCCTACGGAGGAAGTCATAACAACGTTTCCATCCTTGTGAATGAATCAGATAAAGAAGGTGCGTTGAAAGCGCTTCACAATGGACTTTTTACTTCCAAAACCTTGGCCTGATGGAGTTGGATAGAGATTATATATTACAAGCTGTAGAGCAATCCCCTACTCCATTTTACTTGTATCGAATGGATTTACTGAGGGCTACACTTGATGCTTGTAAAAAAGCGGCTGACCAGTACAACTACAAGGTTCATTATGCTTTAAAAGCAAATTCTGATGCTCACGTACTTCAGATGATTGCCAACTATGGTTTTGGTGCTGACTGTGTGAGCGGACAAGAAATCCTAACCGCTCTGGAAAATGGTTTCTCACCCGATCATACTGCCTTTGCTGGTGTGGGAAAAACAGATGCTGAAATCAACATTGGTTTGGATGCGGAAATTTTCACGTTTAACTGTGAGAGTATTCAAGAAATTGAGGTCATCAATGAACTGGCACAGCAAAAAGGAAAGGTTGCACGCATTGCTTTGCGGATTAACCCGAATGTCAACGCGAATACGCATAAATACATTACCACAGGGCTGGAAGAAAACAAATTCGGCATTAACCGTTGGGAGTTTGATGCCATCCTGAAAACACTTGATGCTTGTAAAAACATTCAACTCACCGGACTTCACTTTCACATTGGGAGTCAGATTGTAGATTTAAGCTCTTACCGCAGTCTCTGTCTGCGTGTGAATGAAATTCAGCAGTGGTTCATCGAGCATCGTATCCTTTTGGAGCACATCAACGTAGGTGGTGGATTGGGTATTGACTATTACCAACCCGACTTAAACCCGATTGTAGATTTTGAAGGTTTCTTTGCCATTTTTAACGATTTTCTAGAGTTACAACCTCATCAAGAACTGCATTTTGAACTCGGTAGAGCGTTGGTGGGTACGATGGGTGAATTGATCACAAAGGTTCTTTATATTAAGAATGGTCAACGGACGAATTTTGCGATTGTAGATGCCGGTATGACGGAACTCATTCGACCTGCTTTATACCAGGCGTATCATAAGATTGAAAATATCAGCAAGTCAACGCACGAACCCGATGAATTTTATGATGTGGTAGGCCCCATTTGTGAGTCCAGCGACTGTTTTGGTAAACGCGTGAAATTACCTACTACTGAGCGGGGGGATATCGTAGCTATACGATGTGCGGGGGCGTACGGACAGGTGATGGCAAACCAGTATAACTTGAGGAAAATTCCTGAAGTGGTTTATTATGGAAAAGATCAGTAGGGCTTAACCGCAAAACCCACTTCCATAGGAGTAAATGAGTTCTGGATGCCAAGTATTTTGTTTCCCAAGAATCATTTTACAACTCTTTGTTCCTTCTTTCAATCCTAAACTTCTCAAAAAGCTAATTGCTGCTTGATTTTCTTGAGGTAGAAATGTTCGCGCTCCCTTCTGAGCATGTTTTTGCTCAAGTAACTTGAGACCACATTCACGATTCTTTGCTAAAACCAAACCTCGACCAAAGTTGGGAAGATAAAACCCTGTCAACTCACCATCCGTATCGAAACATCCATACCCTCCTTCAACATAAGTACTAATCAAATGTGCTCTATTTTCACCATTGATTATGGCGTCCAATTCACAAACTTCTTGAATGTTCTCTTCGGATAAACGTTGAATTTCAGGCGAAAGTTTGAACTCTTCACTTTCAGTCGTGTCGAAACGATAGTAGTCTGATAGTTTACGAAATCCGACCTTACGGTAAACCGGCTCTCCCAGTTCAGTAGCGATCAAAAGCATGGTCTCACACTTCAACTCCTTTAGGAAGTTGACTAGAAAAGTTGTCATTTCAGACCCCAGGCCTCTTCCTCTGTATTTTTCATCTACAATAATATGTGCTAACCAGCCAACTGATCCTCTAATGAAGACATTGCCCGTACCTATGACTTTCTCATCCAATACCAGCACAAACGGATGAAAATAATCCTTCGTCAAATACATTTCTAAGAAAGCCTCGTAATCAAAATTCCAGTCCTTAGGTGGAAGCGAGTTTAACCCAGAAACATCACTTTTATCGAGCTTTCTAACCATCAATCTGCTGTTTTTTTTAACCTATTAAAGATACGAAAAAGCAGTTAACAATTTATGATCTGAACTACATCGGTTTCTTCAAATCCTCCACCAACATCTCCAACTTCTCAATAGTCGCGTGATCCATCACCACAATCTTAAACCACTTTGGGCTTTGATGGTTATCGGGCACTAAACCATATTTTCGAGCCACTTCCTGCGGCACAAATTCACTTCGAATGGTGATGATGTTGGAATGAGGATAACGATAGTATTTGATCTTTAGTTTGTCCAATTGTTCGCACATCCACTCGCACCTTCTTTGTAAAACGAACACTTTTTCTTGCCATCCATACGGACCATTTTTGGCTAGAATCATCCAGACGGCCGTAGCATTGGCACCTGAACGGCTTCCAATCAAGGTATAATCTTCGCCTTCTACGTAGCTGGCTTCTTTAGTGTTGGCGTATTGAATCAATCCTTTTTTAGCGATGAAAATTCCCGTTCCGTAAGGTGCTTGTGCCATTTTATGGGCATCAAGTGTAACCGAAGAAATTTTAGGGTGTGATAAGTTTAAATTCTCTGCATGCTTTGTGAACGGATAGTAAAAACCTCCGTAAGCGCCATCAATGTGTAGTTTAAAGTCTACATTGTGCTTTTCCAGCTTTTCAATATATACTTTTACATCATCCACCGAGCCAAACATTGTGGTCATCATGTTACTCACGATAATAAAGTACTTCTTTCCTTGCTCCTTTGCAGCTAAAATCAATTTGTCCAGTTGCGCTTGATCGAGTATTCGATTGTCTGCATTGACTGGAACTTTTTTGATATCAATAGCAAGCAAGTTGGCACCTTTGTCCATGGAGTAATGACTATCCTCACTACACAAAATGACGATTTCGTTTAACGCTGCCTGATGCTCTTGTTGAAAGTAGTTTCGATAAATCCACAACGCCTGAATGTTTGCTTCCGTTCCACCCGAAGCAATGTACCCATCATAAGCACCCGGCTGTGATTTGAGAATGTCTACGGCACAGATTTCCAAAGCTTCTTTTTCAATAGCTTGAGAACCGGCAAAAAAAGATTCTGACTTCCCCAACGTATGGCAACCAATGTTATTGGGATTCTGTACCAGGGTAGACATGAAGGGTGCATCCTTGAGAAAGGCAGCATCCTGAGAAAAAACATGCTCGTCCAAATGGGAGGCAGGAATCCCCAAGATCAATGCATCCTGATAGTTTACATTTTTCTCTAATGCACTAAAAACGCGTGTTTTGATTTCCTCTTGTGACTTCTTCTTCCACATGATGTTACAATTTTTCGGCAAAGCTAGGAAGCGATTTGCGTCTGCAAAATGATTTTAATCATTTGCCAAACAGCGAGTGTTGTAAAAGTTCAATACTCACTTCTAAAGAAAGACTCTTCATCAGGCATAGAAGACTTGGGTAACTGTTCCATTTTAACTTTTGTAGGTCCCTGATTTTGGTACATCATATTGGTCAACATCCAACAGAACAACATAAATTTACCTGACACGCCAATTTCTTTTACTGATTTACAGGATTTTACCGCTACTTCAAAGAACGGAACCATATTGTATGTTATGTTATTTGAGTTTATATCACTTTTTATGTAGACCAGCAGTTCTCCTACATATATTTTATGAGGCTGCTTAACATAACTCTCATAGTAGTCATTCCAACAGAACATGACTTGATCACTGTACTTAATCAAGTTTAGAAAATTGCTATATCCAGAGGTCACTTTTACGGGATTCAACACATAACCCTGTTTAAGTTCTACTAATAGATTTTGATACGCCTCCACTGAGTTATCTGCTAAAAATCCATCAGATATGAGAGCTTTTTCAAAATCATAGACATAAACTTCGAGATTTATATTATAAGTATTAAATATGGAAATTGAGCAAGAGTCAAATGAATCTTTAAATACTTTGACCGCTTCATCTCCTAATACACTTTGTTTCACAACAGACTTTTCTTCATTATCAACTGGTTTATCATCTTTACCATCTGTATTTACTTCCAAGCAGCTTGTTAAAAACAATAAACTAAGAAAAATTAATAAACCCAATTTCATAAATTGAAAATACACAAAAAAGGCTCCCATTTGGAAGCCCCTCTAAAATATTCTGTCTGAAACTAGTTTTCAAATAATCGAATCACCTGTTCGAGTTTCTCTTTCAACTCTCGTCTATCGACTATGAAATCTAAGAAACCATGCTCTAATAAGAATTCTGAAGTTTGGAATCCTTCGGGTAAATCTTTACCTACCGTATCTTTTACTACACGAGGACCGGCAAAACCAATTAACGCACCGGGCTCTGCAATATTGATATCTCCCAACATCGCAAAAGATGCTGTAATCCCTCCTGTAGTAGGATCAGTCAAGAATGAAATGTAAGGCAATCCAGCATCTGATAGTTGCGTTAATCTCGCTGAAGTTTTGGCCATCTGCATCAATGAAAACCCGGCTTCCATCATTCGTGCTCCACCCGACTTAGAGATCATCATAAACGGACATTGCTTCTTGATAGCGTATTGAATGGCTCTGGCAATTTTCTCACCAACCACAGACCCCATCGAACCACCGATGAATCCAAAGTCCATACACGCCACTACGATATCATGACCAGAAGTTTTTCCATAAGCAGTTGCCACCGCATCGTTCAAACCGGTTTTCTTCTTTCCGGCAGCTATTCTATCTACGTACTTTTTGGTATCCTCAAACTCCAATGGATCTCCTGAGGAAAGACCTTTATCTAGCTCTTTATATTTCTCATCATCGAAAATGATTTCGAAATATTCCTTAGATCCAATTCTCTCGTGATATCCCTCTTCTGGAGTTACGTAAAGATTTTCTTCCAACACCTTGGTATCAATAATGTCTCCCGTGGGAGTCTTGTACCAAAGTCCGTCTGGAGTTTCCTTTTTTTCCTTAGTGGGGGTAACTATTCCTTTCAGTTTTCTTTTAAACCAACTCATAGGCTTAGTTTTTTTTGTGATGCGCTTATGCGATCGTAATTGATTCATCCAAATAAACATCTTGAATGGCATTTAGCAATGCAACACCATCTTTCATGTCTTTTTGGAATGCTTTTCTTCCAGAGATCAAACCATGACCTCCAGCTCTTTTATTGACTACAGCAGTAGTTACTGCCTGACTTAAATCGGATTGTCCGTCACCAGTAGATGCTCCTCCAGAATTGATCAACCCGTTTCTACCCATGTAGCAATTCGCTACCTGGTAACGGGTCAAATCAATTGAATTCTCTGTAGTGAGTTCGCTGTAAACTTTTTTGTGGGTCTTACCAAAACCGATAGCTGTATAACCTCCATTTGTTTCAGGAAGTTTTTGCTTGATAATATCCGCCTGAATCGTTACTCCTAGGTGGTTTGCCTGAGAAGTAAGGTCAGTAGCTACATGATAATCTACTCCATCTTTCTTGAAAGCACTGTTTCTGGTATAGCACCAAAGAATAGTAGCCATTCCCAACTCGTGCGCTCTTTCAAATGCAGCTGCCACTTCAATGATTTGTCTATTACTGTCTTCGCTACCAAAGTAAATGGTTGCTCCTACAGCTGCCGCTCCCAAGTTCCATGCTTCATCAACGCTTCCAAACATAATTTGGTTGAAGCTCTCTGGATACGTCAACATTTCGTTATGGTTCAACTTAACGATAAACGGAATCTTGTGGGCATACTTTCTACTACAAGCAGCCAATACTCCAAACGTAGAAGCCACACCATTACACCCGCCTTCAATCGCTAATTTCACAATATTTTCCGGGTCGAAATAAATAGGGTTTGGCGCAAAAGAAGCTCCTCCACTATGCTCAATTCCTTGATCGACTGGAAGAATAGACACGTAACCTGTGTTTGCCAATCTCCCTGTACCGTACAACGCCTGTAAATTTCTCAACACCTGAGGAGATCTGTTGGTATTAGCAAAGCTTCTATCTACAAAATCCGCTCCGGGAAGCGTCAGAAGATCCTTGCTAATGGTCTCACATTTATGGTTCAAAAGTGCTTCGCCATCCGCACCTAAAATTTCGATTGTTTTTGACATTTTTCCCTTAATTTTCCAAAAAGTTAGACGGCAAATTTACGATTTTTTTGAAACGAGACTTGGGATTGTCGAGGAATATAAATCAATTGTTGAAAAGCCACTATCCCCCTATCGATATCATGGAACGATGATCGTGGATGGAATTCGGATTTTGAAAATCAACACCTCCATTTTTCTGGTGTTTGCTTCGAATTGAGTGTTCGATAAGCGGTACAATGTTTTTTCCGTTTCTTAAGGGAGTTAAGAGATCGGTTTCATCGGCTGAAAAAAGGCAGTTTTTGATGTGTCCATCTGCCGTCAATCGAATCCGGTTGCAGCCTCCACAAAATGAATGCGTCATGGTACTGATAAACCCGAATTTCCCTTTTGCTCCTGCTAGCTGAAAGTTCCTTGCGATATAATTCTTTTCTAGAGGAAGTTTCTTTACTTCTTCTCTTCCAAACATATCATAAATCTTATCAAGCAACCGTACTTCTGAGATTACTTTTTCCCAGTTCCATTGGTTACCATCAAACGGCATAAACTCAATGAATCGAACGTCAACTGGAAGTTCTTTGGTGAGTTGGACAAAATCGAGCACTTCATCTTCATTAAAACCCTTCATCACCACCATGTTCAGCTTTACTTCAAAACCCCTATCTACTGCCTCGTGGATTGCTTCCCAAACCTTTCCAAAACCTTTTCTCCGGGTGATACTGTTGAACTTAGTCTCATCTAGGGTGTCGATTGAAATGTTGATTTTTTTTACGCCTGCGGCTGTCAGTTCATCAAAATAGCCTTCTAAAAGAATGGCATTGGTGGTTATACTTAGTTCCACTGGAAGGGTAGACAACCTATTTAACACCTCTGAAAAGCCCTTAAAAACAAGCGGTTCACCTCCTGTCAATCGAATTTTGGTTACGCCCAATTTCACGAACTCAGCGGCTAGCGCATAGACTTCATCTACGTTCATATACGCAACTGATGGACGTAAATCTACACCATCCGCTGGCATGCAATAGGTGCACCTAAGGTTGCATTTTTCGGTAAGTGAAATGCGTAAGTAGCTATGTTCTCTGCCGTAATTGTCCTTTAGCATATTGCCAATTAGATATTTCCGGGGAAGAAGTTTAATCCTACGACAAATCGAGGCAATTCCTTAATGTTGTTTTCCTGAGCTTTATTGTTGAAGTAGTTGGCTACTCGATACTTGGCAAAAAGACACCAATTCGTCCTTCCAAAACGAACCATTCCTCCATAGTCCCATTTGTTGAAGAAATCAATTTTACTTAACGAGACTTTGATATTATCTGCATAGGTAGACTGTGTATCATTGTAGGAGGCATTAAACCTTCTAAAAATGAGATAATCTCCATAGGCACCAAGCGACAAATAAGCTCCCAATTGATTCCCTCGTTTTACTTTAAAGTTGAACTGATAACTCCATGCCAATCCAGCTTTGATTAGCCAATACTTTGCTTTTTTGATATCCGCATTATCTACTGGAATTCCAATATCATCGTCCTTCTTGAAGTTCAAACGATGTTGCTCATATCCAATTTCAAAATCCAAAATCCTCGCAATGAATGGATTGTAATTTTTGTAATAGCGTGTTCCTGAAGAAAAGGTAAAACTATTCCCAAACTTCACGGGAGGAAGCGTATCGTTCTCATGATCATAGCCTCCCACTACAAAACCGATTCCTGTGTAAGGATGTGTAAAAAACCTCCGATTGGGACCAAAATCATCGTCATCATCGTCTAGCTGATCTGGAACGGACTGCTTTAAAATAATGGTTTGCGCATGGAACGAAACACCACCAAAAACTAATATGATCAGAACAAAAAACTTACTCATGCTCCACCTCCTCTTGTCCATCATTGATTCTACGTTCGTTTCTTCGTTCCTCATCTTCTTCATCGACCTTCTCTTTCTTGGGGATTTCAACTTTCAGTTCAAGCACATTTCCCTTGTACCAAACCCGCAGCATTTGCCCTTCATATTCATCAACAGAAAGTTTCAGCACATCCAATTGTCGAGGTGCTACCAGCGCATACTCGGTCAATACACCTTCATCCTCTGTATGATAATAAACATAGTTTGGCAAAGCCTTTCTGGGTGATGAATCGTCTGATATGAAGGCATCAGGAATGTGTAAGTATTTTGGCGATCTGTCAAATAAAAAACGTGAATGGTAATTGATCACCACCTCATCATTGAGCAGAAAATGATTTGTATCGATGTGAATAATCAGGGAATCATCCTTAAACTCATACGTTAAGGCTTCATCTGAGATCTTTCTCTTATTAAACAGGTTTGCCGCATTGGGAACACCATAACCATGGGCATAATCAAAGTACGGATACAAATGTCCTGACTCTTCAATTTTTTGATGAATTTCCATTACTGTCAAATCAGGATATAATTGCATGACACAGGCTGCGTATCCCGCCATCAATGGACTAGCAAATGATGTTCCTTGTGTTTCTGAGAGTTTACCTTTTCCATTGGCTGCAATCACATGACCAAATGCACTAACGTTAGGCTTCATACGCATATCGGCAGTAGGTCCGTAAGAACTAAACGAAGTGTGAATTCCTGTCCAGGGATTAATTCCCCCAACCGTTAGCACGCTATCCGCGTCAGCTGGCGCTCCCACATATTTCCAATAACCATCACCATCGTTACCTGCTGCATTCACTACTAGGATTCCTTTGCTTGCAGCCATATTTGCAGCTCTAGAAATAAGTGCAGTTTGGCCGTCCATGTCTTCTTTAAAGTAAAGTGAAGTAGTGTATCCCAACGAACTGTTGATGATATCTGCTCCATTTTTATCCGCCCACTCAACTGCCATGAGCCAATCCTCTTCTTCGCTTAAGCCTTCCTTAAAGATCAACTCTGTTCGTGCTAAAAGAAACTCTGCATCCGTTGCCATTCCGATGTCTACACCATCCTCTGTTCTTCCTCCTACACAACTCAACACAGCAGCCCCATGACTATTAAAACGATAAACGTCTGGTCTGTTTTTATGAAAGTCCCAAGTTCCTTTTATTTTACCTCTTAAATGTTCAAACTCTTCTGCGTAATCTACACTTGGAAAACCTGCATCGATAATACATACTCGCACCCCCTTCCCAGTAATCTCATTTTTCTTGAATGCACTCGCTCCTAACCACTTAGTTTGTTCTTTTAGCAAGAGTTTCTCTCCATTCTTGAGGTCGCCATATTTGAACTCCTCTGCCAGAAAAGCTTTACTCATCATCGGAGATACCTTCTTAACGAAAGGCAATTCGCTTACCGCAAGGAGTTGATCGTTTGTGAGGATACACGCCATGGCATTAAACCATCTAGAATGACCTGTAACTGTATCCGCCAAAGCGGTTACTTGCTTGAAATAATCTAACCTCAGTGGTTTATCGGTTTCTTGATAAACAGAAACGTTATGCCTTATTCTACGATCAATTGCCTTTTGATCGAAATAAGTGTAGGGATCAAATTCAACTCCTTCTTTATCTGACAGAAACACCCAATACTTTTGTTGAGCAAATTGCGCAGCAGCAATAAAGAAAAAAGAAACCAACAGAAAATACCTCATCCTTCGATCCGATTGTTGAAACGTGAAATTAGTCAAAATGCAGCAAATTGACGATTTATTCAGGTTTTACTTATGACTTTTTCATTTTACTGATTATCCATGAAGAAAGTTTCACAATTCCCACCATAATTATACCAACAACAATTCCCATGGTAAATTCAGCAAGAACGGCTGGCCAAGCATGGAGCAAGTCATGAATAAAATCTACGTAATGCACAAAAAGCCCTCCAGAAACTAACATTAAAGCTATGGTACCCAGCACACCAATCGACTTAATGACCCAGGGCAGTGCTTTGATTAGAAAACGACCCGTTCGAATTTTTGACTTTAGGTTTTGTCGGATTCCATTAGCTACCAATTTGAATCCAAAATCATCCATTCTTACGATCAAGCCTACAATTCCATATACTCCTACTGTCGCCAAAAGGGCTATGATGGAAACTACAATAATCTGAGTTCCTATTGATTCATCGACAACTGTACCGAGCGCAATGATGACAATTTCGACTGATAAAATAAAGTCTGTAATGATGGCCGATTTAATCTTTGACTTCTCGAACTCCATCACCTCTTCTTTCGACATCTCTACCAGCTTCTCATCCTTACTTTCGTGCTGATGCGGAAAAACATACTCCAATATTTTCTCCATGCCTTCAAACGCTAAGTAGCAACCCCCTATTAGCAGAATCACCACAATGGTCCAAGGCAAGAAGAAGCTAAGCAAAAATGCTACAGGAAGGATAATCAGTTTATTAATGAGTGAGCCTTTTGCAATAGCCCAAAGTACTGGAAGTTCCCTTTCTGACACGAAACCGGATGCTTTCTCGGCATTAACAGCCAAATCATCTCCCAAAATACCTGCTGTTTTCTTTCCAGCTATCTTCCCCATGGTTGCCACATCATTCATGAGGGTAGCTATATCATCTAGAAGTACAAAGAAGCCCGAGGCCATAGGTTTGATTTTGGTGCAAATATACTAAACAAAGAAAGGGGGACGTATGAAAACCGTCCCCCTTTCTAACCTAAAATATGAGTTGTTTCACTCCTTGATAAAAGATTTTTTGATGATCATATCATTAGATTGATAAGAGACAATGTACATCCCTTTTGCCCAAGTAGCACAATCAATTCGTGTTAATTCGTTTGACTGATCCAACTGAAGCAGTAACCTTCCAAAACTATCGTACACCCTCAACATCCCTTTTGATTCGGGCAGATAAATGTTGATCATTTCTTTTGCTGGATTAGGATATAATCCGAACTCCAATGTAGATTCCTCCACACTTGCCATGTCATCCAGTAGTCCTACACGTTCGTTTTCTAACACTCCTCTCATGTGCATGGCCTGCTCAACCGTAAACATATTCTTACACGTTTCAGCAGAATAATCCATATGGTTCTCAATCAAATCGGGCATATCATTTGGATCAGGTTGTCCGCCTACACTATCAATACATGTATTTAGAGTCGCATCACAATTGAATTCACTTTGGTAGCCTTGGTTAGGTGTATCTGAGATTCCATCATCTGCACCACAGGACTCACCTCCCAACAATCCTCCTCCATCACCCCAGATGTGTCGAAGACCTAGATAATGTCCTACTTCATGAACTGCTGTTCTTCCTACTAAATCAAAGTTACCTCCACCTTGTGGATTGGGATAAACATTAGGATTGTTATTTCCAACCGTTCGATAATCTAGCACTACCCCATCCAACTCTGGACTTGGAGCTGCGCTTCCACTAGGCCAATTGGACAATCCCGCTGGAGGATAGGCATATCCAAACAGAGCTCCAAAGGTATTCTCTAGTTTACACACCCAAATATTTACAAAATGTTCTGTATCCCAGGCATCGCTTCCACCCTCTGAAGTTTGCTTTACTTCATCTGGCATTCCTGCAAAACCAAGCGCAAACGTTGCTGTAGTTGACACTCTTTCGATGCTCACTAAATTGAAGTGAATATGCGGATTTCCTGCAATCGGTTCAAAAATGCTTCTTAAGTTGACGCTGTCTGCATTCATTCGGTTGTAATCTTCATTCAGGATATCCATTTGATTGTAAATTACTGAATCAGGAATATTAATTTCTGGTGCGCTGTAAACTACGTGTACCACTACATTCACTTCATGCACTTGCCCGCTCTTGTTAGAAAACTGATGGGCATTGTCAAATGAGTTTTGAACGGCTTGTTTAAATCCAGGATAGTTGTATTCCATCACGTCCTCAACTAGTTTTGAGTCGTTGATAACTCCTGTATTTCCCATCACATAGTCTGCAGGGTTCTGAGCACAGAATGCTCCTATAGTTCCAAAAAATAAAGCTGAAAGTAAATGTTTTTTCATCGTCATGAATTTCAATAGGTTTGTCATAAGAATGCACCAACTCAACATTGGTTGTCTTTGATTCATCCAAATCCATGAGTGGTTAATATGCTATTTTAACGGAAACAAAAAACAGCCCGATCGACAAAATGTGATCGGGCTGTTTACTTTTTTGAATGTTTAACTTAATAATTGCTCTTCAACTCCCATCCAGCAATTCTATACACCCACAACTTTAATCTGTAAAGCAAATAGTACATGACTGGAACAGCAACCAATGTAAGGAATGTAGCAAACGTCAATCCGTAGATAATGGCTTTACTCATCGGTCCAAAGAAAATGGCGTTGTCTCCCCCAAAGAAAATCTTCGGATCAAACTCTGTAAACAACGAGAAAAAGTCGATGTTCATACCCGTTGCCAATGGTACCAAACCTAGAATGGTCGTAATGGCTGTTAATAGTACAGGTCTTAACCTTGTTTGCCCACCGCTGACGATACTCTCTTTTACCTCTTCAATAGACAGTTGATCCGTCTCGCTCATTCCCAACTCCTCTTTCTTTCGTGTTCTCAATAAGTTGGTGTAATCAATCAAAACAATCGCATTGTTCACCACAATACCAGCAAGCGAAATAATTCCGATCATGGTCATGATAATTACAAAAGGATCTCTGGTGATCACAATTCCAAGGAAAACCCCTGCCAAACTTAGTATTACGGACATCAAAATGATGGTAGGTGTTGAGAATGAGTTGAACTGTGTTACGATAATCAACAGAATCAAGAACACGGCAATCATTAACGCTGTAGAGAGAAAGCTCATCTCTTTTGCTTGCTCTTCCATTTGCCCTCCAAACTTAAACTTCACGCCTTGTGCTTCGAACTTCTTCCACTCCGCAGAATTCGTAAAATCATCCATTTGAGCCTTGTATTTCTCTACCACCTCGTTTCCATTTGCACCTTCCGTAATTCCAGCATATGCAACCACCACGTTATCGAGATCTTTTCGCTTGATCGAAGTATTCTTGTAAACTACGTCATAGTCTTTTACCATCGACATGATTGGGATGTTCAACTTCTGCCCACGGTTGTTCATGAACATGATTTTTTGATTCAACAAGGCATCGATGTCACCTCTAAACTCACTGACGAAACGTACATTCAAATCGTATAACTCATCACCCTTTTCGAAGGTAGAGATGTCTTTACCAAATAAGGCTGTCCTTACTGTAGATGCTACTTGTCCGAAACTCATTCCACTTCTACGAATCATGGTTCTATCGAAGTCAATCTTAAACTCCGCCTTGCTTATTTTAACGTCCGTATCCACTTGTTGCGAACCTTCAATATTTAAGGTGTTCATGTAATTCTTCAAAGCCGTTGCAGCATCGATGAGTGTATTGTAATCATCGGAACCGGTCACCTCCACATAAACGGGCGGCTCCTGCGGAGGCCCTTGTGGCTCCTTGTCCACCGTGATTTTAAGATCCGCCAGATTTCCTTTCCAGTTCTTGAGCTTTTCCTCAATTTTCAGTTTTACATCGTTCGTGTTGATTCCCTTACGATGAGAGTATTCACTAAAAGTAACGGTAATTCTTGCTTTGTGCGGTGTTTCTCCAAAAGAAGCTCCCGCCATCGGGTCAGATGTTCCTTTTCCTACCTGCTCAATAACAGATGCAATGAAGTAAGTCGTATCCTTTGACTTCGTACCATCTGGAAGCACAATATTCTCCACATCATACATCTCATAGTAGCTCTTTCCTAACTTTTTCCCATTGGTGTTTACCGCTTCTTCATTCAACACCTCATCAATCAACACCTTGACATCTTTTGCTGTCTCGTTGGTAACGGCAATATCCGTTCCCGTAGGATGCTCAATGAAGATATTGATATAATTGGGCTCATTGTTAGGGAAGAACTCTACTTTAGTTGGGAACATTCCTACCAGAACAAAAGATAGAATCAACACCCAAAAAGTTCCAAAAAACACATAAGAAGGTCTTGCTGTAAGTCCCTTGATGATTTTCGCTATAGTATTTCCAGCCCCACCTTTTCCTTTGAATAGTCTATAGAAAAAACCAGCTATAAGCTTTGGCTCTCTTGAAGCTAGAATCCACTTCAGCATTTTTCGATAGGCATTTTCCATTTTTGGCAGTAAACCATTTTGGAACTTGAGGGTAAGCGGGAACAACACATACATGTTCAAAAAGATCAACAGTCCGATCACGATGAACAGGTTTCCGAACCCGATAGATCCCGCTCCATAGGATAAGAGTCCCAGAACTAGCAATATTCCGAAAGAGATCAACGCATTCTTGAGCTTAGGCTTTTCTTGTTCTACTCTCATCAACATGGCTGTAAGCACGGGGTTGATCACGAGGGCAACAAACAACGATGAACCTAGTACAATCATCAATGTAATTGGAAGGTATTGCATGAACTCACCCATGATCCCCGGCCAAAGTGCCAATGGAATAAATGCGGCCAAAGTAGTTGCTGTAGAAGCAATGATCGGCCAGGCAACCTCTCCCACACCTTTCTTAGCGGCAGTGATGCCATCCATACCTTCGTCCATGAGTCGATAAATGTTTTCGACCACCACGATTCCGTTATCCACCAACATTCCTAGAGCCAGAACTAGTGAAAACAACACCATTACGTTCAAGGTAACGCCCGCTGCGTGAAGCAGCATAAAACTCATGAACATCGATAAGGGTATTGCCACACCCACAAACAGTGCATTTCTTAATCCCAAGAAGAATAAGAGAACACCTACCACGAGAATCACCCCAAAGATGATGGAGTTCTCCAAGTTGCTTACCTGAGATCGGATTTGGGTAGATTGATCATTCGTAAAAGTCACGGTCATGCCTCCCAGTTTTCCATCATCCACAGCCTCTCCTACGACTAGCTTCACCTGATCAATTGCTTCGATAATGTTGGCACCTGCACGCTTTTTAATATCAAGCATCACTACCGACTTATCCGATTGTCTGGCAAAGCTGGTTGTATCGGTATCACCAAAACTAACTTCGGCTACTTCATGCAGGTACACATCTTTATTACCATCGTGCTTCACTATCAGGTTCTGAATCTCTTCAATCGTTTCGAATTTCCCTTCGAACATTACGAAGTGATCAATTCCATCAATTTTCAAGTTACCCGCACCGATGTTTACGTTTTCTTGTTGAATGGCCTGTTCCACATCGCTCACACTCACTTGCTTACTTTCTGCGATGTCTTGCTTCATCTCTATCTTCAGCTTTTGCTCCTGAACCCCTCTGATCTCCACTTCGCTGATCTCTGATAAACCTTCAATTTTATCCTTGAGATACTCCGCCTTGTCGTTAAGCATTTGCACTGGATAATCACCAGATAGGTTGATGTTCAGGATTGGAAAATCATTGACATCCATTTGAGCAATCGTTGGTTCTACTGGTAAGTCTTGCGCAAAATTCTTATCTGATTTAGCATCCGTTACAGCTGACTCCACCAGATCTTTCGCTTCATCTGGTGTGACGGCAAAATCAAACTTCACCACCAGGATACCAAAGTCTTGCATGGAGGTTGTTTCGATATGGTCTACACCTTTGATTTTATTCAGCTCTTTCTCGATCGGTTTCACCACTTTATCTTTGATAATATCAGGTGAGTTTCCAGGATATGGGACATTCACATAGATCTCCGGCATCTGAATCTCAGGAAAGCTCTCTCGACTCATGTTTTGATAGGCGCTAATTCCACCGATCAAAAGAATCATCAGAATCAGGTAGACCGTCTTTCTGTTGTTCACAGACAAGGACGACAACCTAAACTCTTTTAGTTTATCTAAATTCGATTTTTGTTCCATTTTAATGTTGTTTTAGTCGTTTGGAATTACTCTTCTGTAATCTCAACTACATTACCTTCGTACACCTCTGTTCTTCCTCGCTCGATGATCATCTGTCCAATTTTGAGTCCTTCCAAAACCACAACTTCACCATCATAACTTGCTCCAGTTTTTAAGGTTTGCTTCACCACGTTATAGCGTTGGATGGAATCGTTGCTTAAATCAGCATTCTTTTCAACCACATAAACGTATTGATCTTTATCGGCTCCTTTCATCACGACTTTGCTAGGAATAACAACAGCAGCACTATCTACCATATCTCTCACGTTGAGGTTCGCAACCAAATTAGGCACCATTTTGGAAGTTGGTTCTGGTAGATCCACCTCGAGCTGGATCGTACGATTCACAGGATCTACATAACCTCCAACTCTAGAAACCTTAAGTCCTTCAACCTTCTGTTTCAACATTGGAAACTCAGCGTTCACTTTAGCACCTTCATTTAAAGTAGGTAGGTAAGCTTCAGAAACTTCCGCTACCACTTTCCTGTCTTTCTGTCCAACCAACATGATAATGGCTGTAGAAGGACCAGCCATCTGACCTTCTACGACATAAACTTCTTCTACCACACCCGTAAAAGGTGCATAAAGTTTGAATTTACCCGCTTGAGTCTGTAATGACTTCTTGGTTTGTTGTAAGGTCTTTAATTGACCTTCTGCTTGCTTCATTTGCAGTTCCGTTCCAACTCCCTGATCGTAGAGACTTTTTTGCTTATCGTAGAGATACTGAGCCAGTTCAATTTGTTCGTCCAGCTCTTTCATATTGCTGGCGATTACATCGCTATCAAACGTAGCCAAAAGTTCTCCTTCATTCACCACTTGTCCTTCTTTGGCTTTCACTGGCAGTGATTTAATGAGTCCACCAGTTTCAGGAACTACCATCACCATTTTTCCTGCTTCAATAGCTCCCTGCACCGTGATATAATGCTCAAAAATCTTTTTGTCCGCTGTTGCAATCGTTACATCTGGGTAATCGGTTTCATCAACCCCATCGGAAAGCGAGTCTAGCTGATGAATTACCTCTTCTAAACGTTTAGTATCTTCGGCTATGGAGGCTTTCAGCTCGTCCTTTTCTGCCTCTAACTTCTCTACTTCGGATTGACAAGAAAACAACACTGTTGCCAAACCGATTAATAATAATGACTGTTTCATTTCTTTAGTTGTAATAGGTTATAATTTGTTCGCTAATTTGTCTAATGCCACCTTTGCTTTTACAAGCTCAAATAGGGCGTTGGTATATTCTGTTTGGGTTTGCAACAACTGACTCTGTGATTGCGTAAGTTCAATGCTTGAAACCACTCCTTCTTTATAGAGAATTTGGTTGTCGTTAAATACTTGTTGTGCTACTTCAATCGACTTTTCTTTTACGATCAAGGTCTCCATTGCCAGTGTATAGTTTGTCTTTGCCTGGTTGATCTGTAGTTGCAACCCTTGCTCAACAAATTCCAATTGATTTTGTGTTTTTTCTACCTCAATTTTAGCTTGACTTACTTGAGCAGACCGCTGACCACTACTAAAAATGGGAATATTCAACTGAAGTCCCCAGATCGTTGCCGGATACCAAGGTTCATCTCCGCTAAAAAAGTTAAAATCGTTACGTAGCGCCTGTTGTTGGTGGTTGAAAAATGCAGCCAACGATGGCAAGTAGTTCGCTTTCATGTTTTTTAAGTTCAACTCATTCAAGTCCAATTGATTCTCCAGAATCTGATAGTCAATGTTTTGCGTTGGGCTCACCTGTGGAGCATCCGCAGTTTGCTCTCTGTTCAAACTACCTTCTACTTCAATGGAGTTAGAAAGTGGCATTCCCATGTGATACTTCAACAGATCCTTAGCCATCTTGATTTGAGCATCTACTTGGGTAAGTCCATTTTGCACTTGCAAAACCGACAGTTCGAGTTGAGAGGCGTTTGTCGCTACCATCACTTCGGCTTCTACTAATTTCTTCGTGGATGCCAGCAACTCTTCCATAGTAGCCAGCGATTCTTCAAGAATTCCACGATTCTCTCTTAAAACCAACACGGTGTAGTAGGCTTCCGTTACGTTTGCCTTAATATCAATTGCCTTCTTTTCGCTCAGCACACTGTACATTTCCTGACTAGCTTTTACGGCCTGTAGTCCAACGATGTAGTTTCCGCTAAAAATCAATTGCGACACAGAGATACTTCCAGTAACGGTATAATCTGTACCAAACTTTACACCTACAAGTTCGTCAGCAGGCGCCATTGGGTTGAACGCATTTGCGGGCAGAACCTGCGTAGGAATATCCAGGTAATTCTGAAATTCTCCCTTAGCAGAAATCTGTGGCAATCCTTGTGCGGTGGTCTCCCACACTTTCTTCTTCATGATCAGCTCATCCAAACGAGCATTTTGAAATTCTTTGTTGTGCTCGAGTGCGTACTGTTTTGCCGACTCGAGGTTGAACGAGTTTTGTGCAACAGTGTGAAACACACAGGTCAAAAGCACAATTGAGGTTAGTATTTTCATGTTGTTCATTATAAATTCGGTAATTCCTTTGATATTCTTTTTGACAAATACTCGAGTCCTTTAGGAGAAGCGATCCCACGAATGTGATAGCGAATCATCTCCAGATGAACCTGCGGGTAAGTATATTCTGATGGTGCAAACACCTCATGGTTCCAAATGGCGTCAATTTTTGCCAGATACAATTTTGCAATTATATCGGCATTCAGGTTTTCTCTGTACAAGCCTTCTTCAATACCACGCTTAAGATTTGCTACTACAGTAGTGGCAATGAAAACGTTCTTATGGTTGAAGAAAATTTGAAAAGAAGCTGGGTAGTACTTCTTAAGATCAAACATCACAGAGGGGTGCATTTGCTTGAGCATTTGATTCGCGAACTCAGAAATTCGGATGATCTCATCAATTGCATTATCTGACTCATCAATGATTCCCTGAATACTGCACTCCTCACCGGTGATTAACAAGCCGGTTACTTCTTTTACGATGTCTGCTTTGTCCTTAAAGTATTTGTAAAGTGTCTTTTTTGAGATGGACAGATTCCTCGCAATATCATCCATATTGACACTTCTAACTCCCAGTCTCATAAAGACTTCGGCTATCTTATGCGTCAATTCAATCTTATAATCATTTTCCATAACGGGGACAAATGTAATAGAAAATGAATACAACGGAAACATTTTTAGACAAAAAACGTTTCCAGTAGGTTTACTTAATATAATCTACAGATCGAATCGCGATTTCTTCCAACGAATTGGGGAGTATTTTTTCTTGCCATGGATGGTGGCTACCGAAGGTATGACCAGTGTTTAACGCATATAATTCTGAAAACGGACTTGCAGCATGCAGTCTATGCGCTTCTGACAGGTCTACTGCCTTATCTTCAGAACCGTGAACGATCAAATGAGGGATTGTTAATTTGCTAGCCCATTGTTGAATGTCTAATTGTTCCTCATTTCTGATAAAATCCTCATAAAAAGAAAAGTAATGCGGCATTTTTTGCTTCGTTCTACCGTTTACAACATAACGAACACCTTCATTTCGCCAAGTTTCTAATTCTTCTCCTAAAGGGAACCTGCTTTTGAAATCACTAACACTCGCCCAAGTGATTAGTTTTTGAACATTTTTGTTCTGAGCAGCCACCAACGTTGCAATACCACCACCTCTGCTATGCCCAAGCAGCGCAATTTTTTTGTCAGGATAACTTTTACTTACAAAAGCTACAACGTCATGAGCGTCAGTTACCTCTTGAGAATAGGTGTTTCTTCCAAACGCGTCCAAATCTGGGAAATCGATTGGATCATTTAACGTTCCTCCATTGAGCGAAAAATTAAACTTCAGAAAATCAATCCCATGTTCAGCAAAGGTTTCAGCTACTAGGTTCCATGCTCCCCAGTCCTTATAGCCTTTATAACCATGACAGAAAATCACGATCCATTCGGATGAGTCGGCAAATGAGATATCAGCCAATATTCTTCTACCTATTACAACTTTTTCTTTCAAAACAAAAAAGGCGCCTTACAGCGCGCCTCTAGATTTTATCCTTCAATAATTTCTACTGAATTGATCTTGTCACCGGGACGAATTTCGTCAACAACATTGATCCCGTCTGTTACCTTTCCAAAACAGGTATGGTTTCTATCCAAATGAGAAGTTTGTCTCCTGCTGTGACAGATAAAAAACTGAGAACCTCCCGTGTTTCTTCCGGCATGTGCCATGGATAGTACCCCGCGATCATGATACTGATTATCTCCATCTAATTCACAATCGATCGTATACCCAGGTCCTCCGACACCGGTTCCTTTTGGACATCCCCCCTGAATCACGAAATCTGGGATCACTCGATGAAAAGTAAGTCCATCGTAAAAACCATCCTCAGAAAGTTTAATGAAGTTCTCTACAGTTTTTGGAGCATCGTTGTGATAGAACTCCACGTGCATATCTCCTTTTTCAGTGTGAATTATTGCCTTTTTCATTTGCTTTTTTTTGCAAATATACATTCTGACAATTTAGTCAACAATTCCAAGGCAAATCTTTAAACGAATAATTTTTTTTACGGAAGTGTAAACTTGTTGTTTGAAGTCCTGATTCACTTGCATTTCGTTGAGGATATCATACACATCTTGCATTTCTTCAACAGGCATCAGCAACTGATCACAACCTGCCATGATTGCTTTAAGACCACACTGAGGAACATTTCTTACGCCCCCCATATTCATAGCGTCTGTTATAACCAAACCTCTGAAATCGAGTTCCCCTTTGAGTAAATCCGTTACAATCTTTCGCGAACAAGTAGAAGGAAGTCCTTCCGTATCGTATTCTTCATTATTCTTTACAGCGATGTGGGCTACCATAATTGAGAGCACTCCTTGCTCTATAACTGGAACGTAGTTCCTGACTTCTTTCATTTCACCATCAATGTACACAAGCTGTTTATGCGTATCACCCTGAACAAAACCATGCCCAGGAAAGTGTTTTGCAGTGGCTATAATTTGATTTTTTTGCGTCTCGACAATGAACCGATTTGAAAAGTCAATTACGGTATCCATATTAAGCCCAAAGCTTCTATTACTTACTGTTTGATTGGGAGATGCATCAATAACAGGAGCAAAGTTTTGCGTTATTCCGATTTTGTTTAGGTCGCTCGATATGATTTGGGCAACTTCTGTCACTTCTTCCTTTGTCTTTATCTCATTTGTTTTTGGGACAGGAGTTGTTTCCTTGATTTTGTAGCGAATTAGTGTCGGTTCGGCATCAGCGCTGTAGATTGGTTTGAGATAACCATGAGCATCGGCTATACTATCAAACTTAAACACGAAATTTGAAAAAGAAGTCACGTTTCCATTTAATAATAGCACTCCTCCGATCAAACCTTTTTCGGCTAGCGCTACAACGTGAGAAGTTTCTTTTCCGTGCTTACCAACAGCCGGAACGATCAACTGCCCCACTTTTAAGGTATCGTTGAGCGAAGCAAACACTTCGTCCACCTTACGCTCTAAGTCTGGGTCGTAATCAAAAAAGTCATCTAATGTAAATTGTCCACGCTGAGGAACTTCCTGCGCAGCTGCACGGCAAAAACAAGACAATAAAGTCAATACTAGGAAATATTTCATAATCGCATACCTTGGGATATTACAAATTTACCAGCATTCGTTAGGTTGAATTTTCATCCTTCTTGGAGTTATCAACAAACTGGTCTTAATCCCTGATTTTGTTACGGTTAATAACTTTGTTAAAAACGTAAAATACGCTCCCCAACAAGAGCATCTCTATCCTTTATTTTTGTAAGCGAGAAAGACTATACGATATGATATCAACCTTATTTGGAAAAAAGAAGCTTACGGAAGACAAGTTGGCAAACATTTTTGTCAATTCCATGCTCAAAGCAGTAGATGATAGTTTTGGAGATGTTGTGGATACGATTTCCTCGGATCAAGAGTTTAAATTCAAACCCAATATTGACAAAGCTGATAGTGACAAGTTTTTGATGATTGTTGTGGTAGGGAACCTTTCTTACCTCAATCGTTATTTCAGCAATGCTGAAGAAGTTGTTCTCAAAGGAAAAATCACGCAGAAGTTTGCCAACGTCTTTGGTATGAGTCATGACGAAATGGCTAAAATTTTTAAGGACTTCGGACAGTTTATTTACCGCGTGAATCACCCTTCAAAGAATATGCTGTACGGTATGTCTAAAGCCGTATTCTATAAATATCGGCTTGGGCAGTTTCAGGATGAGTATTTTGCTCAACTAGATGCTCCTAACCCGATTTTCTTGAAGCGTTTGGATACCATTATGGAGAACTACCTGTGGGACTGGAATACCTTCCTAGACAAATATAAGTTTGCTCCAGAAGAGGCCTACTAACGCAAGCATCATTAATATCAACTGCTCAGCCTCTTAAAGTCAATAATTTCTTGTTAACTTCGCGTCCCTGCAATCATTTACATGGAGATCAAAGAGGCGAAATTTGTTATGAGTAATACCGATTGGCGCAAATGCCCCAAACCGGTGCTACCAGAGTATGCTTTTATTGGCCGAAGTAACGTGGGAAAATCCTCCTTGATTAACATGCTTTGCCAGCGTAAAAGTTTGGCTAAGGTATCCTCTACTCCCGGGAAAACGCAGTTGATCAATCACTTTCAAATTGACGAAAGCTGGTTACTAGCAGACTTACCGGGTTATGGCTATGCTAAAGTTTCGAAAACAAAGCGAACCAAATTTCACAATTTCACATTAGACTACCTCCGCAATAGAGAAAATCTGATGTGTACGTTTGTATTGATTGACAGTCGATTAAAACCCCAAGCCATTGATTTGGAATTCTTTGAATTTTGTGGTACAAAAAAAATTCCTTTTGTCATTGCATTCACTAAATTTGACAAACTGACTCTGGAAGAAAAAGAAAAGAATATTGCCGCGTACAAAGAGAAACTATTGGAATCTTGGAATGAACTTCCTCCTATTTTCTTGACATCATCCGTAAAATCATCCGGCAGAGACGAAATTCTAGCATTTATTGAACAGACAAATACATTAATTAGGTAGTTGCAAGCAAGAAGAATACTGATATCACCACTAGATTGGGGTCTGGGGCATTCTACTCGGATTCTACCGATCATCGAAGTGCTCCTAAACAAAGGACACAAAGTTACTGTGGCTTGCAATGAACGTCAGAAAGCATTAATTCAGAAAGACTACCCGCGCATCAAGTTTGTTCACTTGGACGGCTATGACGTAGAATATTCTATCAATAGTTCGATGGCGTGGAGCATGATCAAGCAGAGTCCGAAGATCACAAAACACATTAAGCGAGAGAACAAATGGCTGGAAGCGTTTATCGATGAAAACCCTCAGGATTTTATCATTTCAGACAATCGCTTTGGTTTCTATCACCCAAGAGTTGAGAACGTTTACATCACTCACCAAATTAATATTCAAGGACCTGCTATCATTAAGCCGATTCTTTTTGGCTTGCACAAAAGTTATATTGATAATTTTCATCATTGCTGGATTCCAGACACCTCAGACTGTTTATTGGCCGGAAACCTTTCTAAAACGAACATTGATCGCTTCAAATACATTGGTCCAGTAACACGATTTAAGGAAGCTGCTAAAAATGATACTACCAAGTACAAATACTTGGGAATTGCATCAGGACCTGAGCCCCAAAAAAGCGCTTTCTGTAAATTAATGGAAGAGAAGTTCCTTGAAATTGATGAGCCCTGTGCAATTATTGGTGGAGAGCCTCTTAATAAAGAGACTAACCAAAAAGGCAACGTAACCTACTTTCCACACTTGGGAACACCAGACTTCTTTGACGTAGTGTCTCAAAGCGAAATCGTTATTTCTCGATCGGGATACAGCACGATCATGGACTTTTCCATCCTCCAAAAACCAATATTTTTTGTTCCTACACCGGGTCAGACAGAACAGGAATATCTAGCAAGATTTCATTATGAAAATTCAGGAATAGGATATTGTAAACAAAGTGAATTCAATCTGGCAAAAGCAAATACTGCCAACCGACTTCCACAAGCATCTCCTGGTGAATGGAGGGATAAAGTATGGGAAGTAATCACCCTACTTTAACATGCCAATTTTGTCATGTTTGTCAGCCCTGAGCACATTTTCTACTAGATTTTCTGCCATTCTGACTTCAAGCTATGATTGGCAGTGAATTTGAGTACATCGAATCGTGAAAAAAATTTTCAATAAAATGAGCAAAGAAAAAGTAGATAAAGAGATGGAAGATACTTCCACCAAGGTTTCGACTGACGCAACTAAGGAAGAAAACGTCAGTGAGAAAAATATTGAAAATAATCAGGATGACAAAGATCAACCAGAAGGAACAACAGAACTAAGCGAACTGGAGCAAAAAGAACTGGAGTATAAAGAGCTACACGAAAAGTACATTCGTTTGTTTAGCGAATTTGACAACTTCAGAAAAAGAACTGCAAAAGAGAAGCTGGAGTTGATGTCTTCTGCTGGTGGTGATATTATTAAAACGATGCTTCCCGTGCTGGATGATTTTGAACGCGCGATGACCAACAACGAGGAAGTGCAGGACATTGAGGTGATAAAGGAAGGTTTTAAACTTATTCATCATAAATTGTTACACAACCTTACAGCCAAGGGGTTAAAACCGATGGAATCAATGAGTGAGGTTTTTGATGTAAATAAGCACGAAGCACTTACACAGATCCCAGCACCCTCTGAAGAGCTAAAAGGAAAGGTTGTTGATGTAGTAGAAAAAGGATACTTATTGAATGATAAGGTATTACGTTTTGCAAAGGTGGTTGTAGGCCAATAAAAAAAGGACATGAGTAAAAGAGATTATTACGACATATTAGGTTTAAGCAAAGGTGCTTCGGAAAGCGAAATCAAGAAAGCTTACCGTAAACTCGCCATAAAATACCATCCCGATAAAAACCCGGGTGACACAAGTGCTGAAACTAAATTTAAAAAGGCTGCGGAAGCCTATGACGTACTGGGCAACCCCGATAAAAAGGCTCGTTATGACCAGTACGGTCATGCAGGTGTAGATGGACAGGGCTTTGGTGGCGGAGGAATGAATATGGACGACATTTTCTCTCAATTTGGTGACATCTTTGGAAGTGCTTTTGGTGGCGCTTTTGGTGGTGGCGGAGGCAGACGAAGAGCCAGACGAAAAGGTTCTGACTTAAGGGTAAAAATGAAATTGACCCTTGCCGAAATGGTGAATGGCGTTGAAAAGAAAATAAAAGTAAACAAACTTGTTGTTGCCAAGGGAGTTGACTTCAAGACCTGTACGACTTGTAACGGTACTGGACAAACAGTTCGTGTAACCAATACGGTATTGGGACAAATGCAAATGGCAACTACCTGTGGCACTTGTAGCGGAACGGGTCAAATCGTGGGTAACAGACCTCCGGGAGTAAATGCCAACGGTTTGGAAAAGAAAGAAACTGTTATCACCATTAACATTCCTGCTGGAGTGGAAGAAGGGATGCAGCTGAACATGCAGGGCAACGGTAATGAAGTAGCGGGTGGTGTTCCAGGAGATCTTTTGATTCAGATTGAGGCTGTTAAGCACGAAGAACTAGAAAGACATGGTTCTGACATTCATTATGACTTGCACATTAGTATGATTGATGCTGCTTTGGGAACAAGTGTTGAAGTTCCGTTGGTTGATGGAAAAGCTCGAATCAAAGTAGAGCCTGGGACTCAGAGCGGTAAAATTCTACGTCTTAAAGGAAAGGGAGTTCCAGACATTAATGGATACGGAACGGGTGATCAACTCATCAACATTCAGGTTTGGACACCTACCAAACTTTCAAAAGAGGAACGAGCTACGTTAGAATCATTAAAGGACAGCGAGAATTTTAAACCTGATGCCAAGGAAGCAAAGGGGTTCTTTCAGCGAGTAAAGGAGCATTTTAGTTAAACATCTTCAGTAACATTTAGGAAGGTTTTGGTTATATCCTCACAAACCAAAACCTGTAAACCCATGAAGTCAATCCTAACGATTCTTTTCACCCACTTACTCTTATTTTCATTTTTTTCTCAAGGATCCATGACTTACCATGTCTTTGTAAAAGGCAGTAAAGGTCAGTCTATGAGCAACCTTCCGCTTACGCTGATCGAGAAAAATACGTTTGAGCGAATGGAGTTGAAAACGGACAACTCTGGTAAAGCTGAAATCGTTTTAGATCATGGTGAACAGTGGGTGCTGCATGTGAAAGACATGAAGAATTATCAAACCATTGACGTCCCTCAATATGGGAATGCTTCTGGTTCTATGATGATTACTTACAACGTTGAAAACTGGAATCGGATCAACGAACCTCATGTAGATCGCAGTAAACTCAACCTCAAAGTTATTGAACAAAAGGATGTCTCCGACAAGGATTTTGACATGCAGCACAGCATTGTTCACGTCAAGTTGGAAAGCGGAAAAGGAAAGAAATGGAAGGATATTGAGGTTCAAATGACTTGCTATAAGACCGGAACCATTTATCGATCTTATACGAACAGTTCTGGAGTAGCCTCTTTTAAGGTTCCTATCAATCATAACTACCAGTTGGATGTGGATGGTGAGCCCGATTACGACTATTGTGATATTGGCAATAGGGCTTCTATCAGAAATAAAACCTATCTTTTTGAGAAAATCGAATACACCGAAAAGCTGGACGGGGACGGCTTTTTAGTTCAGACTTTTCAAGAAGACCCTGCCGCTATTTCCAACCGAACACTGGTTAACATCAGCGTAATGGGTGGCCCTAATGACGGAAAGAACGAGTTTATTTACATCGATCAGGCGTACTCTTCGAATAAGTTCAAAGTAAAAACAGACAAAGAAGGATTAGCGCAAATCCTTCTCCCCAAGCAATTTCGATATTTGATCAGCTTTGAGTTTCAGCCCAACGCAGATGTACTTGACCTATCTGAATTTAGAGGTATTAGTGAAACCTCCGCAACCTTCCGATACGAACCAGACCCACGTCTGCAATTTCCAGAAAACTATCTTCCAAACACTAAGAATATAACCCATTACGACCTAGACAGATTTGGAACGGCAACGTTCGATACCGAAAGTGATGAACTAATTTCTGTAACCGCAAAATGGGGCAACAAATTGGTAAATTCAACTAGCCGAGAGGCTATTATTGAGCTAGGATTTAAAGCCAAA
This sequence comes from uncultured Flavobacteriales bacterium, assembly GCA_964387945.1. GTDB lineage: Bacteria > Bacteroidota > Bacteroidia > Flavobacteriales_D > Parvicellaceae > Parvicella. The sequence goes on from CAYLYX010000001.1 coordinate 40,697, forward strand.
AAGCCAACGACTAAACTTACTCGAAAGCCCGTCAACATTTCTTTCGTTTTAGATAAGTCTGGTTCGATGGCTGGTGAAAACTTTGACATGCTAAAGAACGAAATGATTGACCTCATCAAAAAATTGGATGAAAAAGACAAGGTCTCGCTCATCTTCTTTGACAATAAAGCTACGGTTGCCTATGAACAGAGCGTTGCCAACAAAAATCAGTTGATTGACATTATTCATACTGTCCAGGCGGGAGGCGGCACAAATATTCTAGATGGGTTAATGCTTGGATATCAGCAATTGGACAAACACTTTGATGACGGAACAGCCAACCGAGTAATTCTGCTTACAGACGGATACGGCTCTAGACCGGTAGAAGAAGTTTTAAAACAATCTGAAACTTACTTTAAGAAACAAATCTCCGTTTCTGCTATTGGTGTAGGACAAGGCTATAATGAGTCCCTACTCAATTTATTGAGTCAATACAGTGGAGGGTTTAAGCATCACGTTATTACTCCCGAGCAAATTGGTGATGCCTTCAAGCAGGAGTTTGAGCAACTCTATACACCAATTGCCAAGAAACTCAACGTAGAAATTCGTTACAACAACAAAATTATTTATAAAACCATTTATGGCATTCAAGATCAAAAAAACACCAATCAAAAGGTTTCTTTTAGCTTGCCACAGGTTTACGCCACGCTGAACAAACTTGCGCTGGTCAAGTTCAAACTTGAAAGTCCGAATAAGAGCATTGAAAATGAAAAGATTACCATCACTACTTCATACTACGATGAGTATAATAAGAAAGATGTGGTAGTGAAAAAAGAGCTAAAACTCAACTGGACGGATGAAACAGATCTTGAACTGGTAGAAGATGCCCAAATGAAACAATTATATAGCGTTGCAACTATTAACCAAGTTCTGAAGGCAGTTGCCGACTTGTGTGATGAGAAAAACTATGCTGAAGCTAGAAAGAATTTGCACGACACGTATAAATCCATTAAGAAAGTAAATCAAGATCAATTTAGTGCAGAATTGCAACCTTTGATCACCGAACTAGAGCTCTTCATTAAGGCTTTAGATCATATGCTCAAGAAATAAGACAAAGTCATAAATAGATCGCTATTTATTTTTAAATTTGGGGTAGTGAAACTGACTACCCTTGTCATATTAGTTGTCTGCTTTTTTATTTCTTTTGACGGAATAAGTCAGAAAAGTCAGGACTTTGTTGTTCAATCTGGTCATTCATCAGAAGTAACTCAGTTGGCGTTCTCTCATGAAGGTAACATATTTGCATCTGCGGGGTTAGACCACAACATTATCTTATGGGAACTTGAGTCGGGTAAACAATTAAGAATGCTTTCAGGTCACCGTGCAGAAATCAATGCATTGGTTTTTATGCCAGGCGACAGTATAATTGGAAGTTGTGCTAACGATTCAACTATTCGATTTTGGAATACGTACACAGGAGAAGAAATTGGATCGGCTAAATCAACTTTTCTTCCCACTGCCATGACTTACAATGACGTCAACAAAAAGTGGTACATCACAGCAAAAATCCTTTACGAGTACAGTTTCAACGACAAGAAACTGTCCATCGTTAAATCGCCAAAACGTAGATCTTTCAACTACGTATATGCGCTGAACTCAGGAACAGTTTTGTTCGGGAACAACCGGTCTGGCCGACATTATGAGCTCCGAGACTCAACTGTTCACAAAAACTCTGGTTCCATTTTGTTCTGTGACCAATCTGCTGAAAGCGAACAAGATTTTGTGGTGGCAACAAAAAATGGAAACATTAACCTCTACTCGGAAAGTGATAAGAAGGTAAAATTTAAGAAAACCCTCCGTACAGGACTTGGTAAGTTCAATGAAGTTCGGGATGTTGCAACTCGAGATGGCATGGTGCTTTTCATGACAAAAGACAATGCAGCATGCCTTATTGATCAAAAAACAGGATTAGAAAAAAAGGTATTCCTCAGCAATTATTACAAGGGAAATGCAGTAGAAATCCACCCTATCAAAGACCTTATTCTCACAGGTGCAAATGACGGAAAAATCTACCTGTGGGACATAAAAACAGGTGTTCTCATCAGAGAATTTAAAAGCAATAGTTCGTCCATCAATTTTGCTAAGTTTTCTGAGGACGGAAACAAAATCGTCTTGGGTTACGATGCCGGTTTAATCAGAATATGGGATTTGCAGTACGGTGGAACTATTCGTACGCACAAGTTTCAGTTGAACAACCGACAAATGAAAAAAGGATGGAGATACAGAGCGCTCTCTCTTACTGACTATAACGACAGTGTTTACACGTTTAAAATCGCCCTCACCAAACCGTATCCAGGCACACAATATTTTAAAGAAACGAGGTATTATGACTTCGTTTGGAACGTAAACAGCAATAAAAAAACCTTTACTGAACGATTCGTCAACAACTACGACTACGGTGTAACCGATTACGGAGACATTGTAGACAAGCAAAACCTCGTTTTTCAAAACGACAGCATCTTTATTGTTGGGAACGGCACTTTTGTTGACGAGTATCTAAATGATCAAGCGACCAATACAGGGTTTCAAACTCCACATTCTAATCCGCTTACATCCGTTGATTATCATATTGAAAAGGACATTTATCTCACGGCAAGTTGGGATGGCAAAGTGCTTTTATACAATGGAAAACGACAGAAAGTTGCCAGCCTTGTAGCGCTAGGGGTAGATGATTTTGTGATTGTGAACACAGAAAACTATTATTACGCCACCAAAGGAGCCTTACAGTATGTAGGTTTCGCAAGTGGTCATGACATTCAGTCCTTCCAGCAGTTTGACCTGCACTACAACCGCCCAGAGATTGTCTATCAATCCATCCCTTACGGAGATCAAGACGTCATTGACATGCTCGTAAAACTTCATGACAAGCGACTTGAGCGATCGAAGGCATTAGGTTTGAATGAGAATACAGATATTGATCCGCCCAATGTAAAAATCACATCGCTCTCTGGTCCTGTAACAAAATCAAGTGAAGCAGAAATCCATGTTGTAGCAACCGATGAAACAGGGCTGCGAAATTGCCAAATCCGAATTGATGGCGTTCCGACCTTCACTACTTCTAAGTATCACTTTGGGAAAGAAAAAATCGACACCACACTTTCGGTAGTCCTTCAGGGAGGAATCAACAAAATTGAAATTAGTGCCATCAACGTCAGTAATGTTGCTTCGTTGAACAAATCAATCTATGTTCGATACGACAAAAAGCCGAGTAAACCAGATCTTTATTTCGTGGGAATTGGAGTATCGGAATACATGGACACCACCAAAAATTTGAAGTACGCTACCAAGGACATAATGGACGTAGAAAAAACGTTGAAGAAATCGAAAACATTCAACAAAACCTACTCTAAGACTTTCTTTAATGCTGGTGTACTCAAAGACAGTCTTGTTGTTATTGATGATTTTTTGGCAGACGCCAAAGTGAGCGATGCCGTGATCATCTATTATGCGGGTCATGGAATGTTAAACAAAGAATTGGAATATTACCTTGCAACGTATAACAACAATTTCTATAAACCAGAAGAAAATGGGATTCCGTATCAGTACTTGGAAGATAAACTGATCAACTGTAACAGTAGGAAAAAGTTATTATTTCTGGATGCCTGTCATAGTGGAGAGGTGGATACGGCCAATGCTGTCATTCAAGATTCTGACGTAGAAATTGGTAAGGAGATTATTTTTAGAAGTGCAGGTGGAGTTGCAATCGATCAGGGGGAATCTTTAGATGCTGTTAAAGCTGTTTTTGCCGACCTCAAAGAAAGCAATGGTATCACTGTTATCTCAAGTGCGGGGGGTGCAGATTATGCAATTGAAAGTGATCAATGGGAAAATGGAGCCTTCACTTATTGTCTAACAAGGGGGTTAAAGTCAGGGCAATCAGATCTCGATGCGAATGGTGTGACTACGGTCTCTGACCTACTGCTTTACTTACAAATCAATGTTCCCATCATTACGCATGGCTATCAGTTACCCACTTATCGAACAGAAAACATCGACAACGACTTTGTGCTATGGAAAAAGTAAGGTGGATATTCATAGCATTATTGGTGAGCGCTGTTTCTGGCGTAAGTGCTCAATCGTGGATCACTGGGATGACTTTTGATTATAGTTTTGACAATCAAAAGTGGGACTCCACTGCGCAGCACAACATCGTTTTAGACTTTCCTTCGTTGAGTTACGATGAGACATTTCAAGTCAAATTGAGTAACATCTCAAGCCTCTCTACCTTTGGTGGTTTTAAGAACCACTTCTATATTCAAAAAAACATTGTAGTCGCAGATTTTTCGATTGGCGTAAGTCAATATGACTACCAGTTTGATCTTTCAAAAAAAGCAGGTTCAAGTCCATTGGATTCAGAGCCGTTTGCCTCAGGTAGAAGTGACAGTCTCGTATGGGAAAAATATCAAGACAATTATGAGCGCATTGACCTTTCTGCCATTTACCCTTCCATACGACTTCATTTAGGGTATCAGCGAGAATTGTTTAACTACAAGAATTTGGCGTTTTATGCAGATGCAGGCTTTTTTATTGAGCGAAGATTCTCCTTGTTCCAAGACCCTAACAAAGTTATTTTCTCAGATAATGATACCATTCTTGGTCATTTTGGAAGTGCTTTAAATCATCGTCTGATCATTCCATCTGCCTATGCTGGATTGACGATCAGAATGGGTTCAAATGCGCTGAGCTGTAGACTCGGAACCAAGCTAGGACCTGTCACGAGAAATATAGCTTCACTACAAGTGAACGAAAGCTATCTTCAGGTCGCCTACTCGAAGCTCTTCAGAGAAACTCATCTTGGAAGAGAGCAAGTGATCTATGATGAATACCAACATCTTTCTCAAACCCGTGCCTCTGAGTATCGACAGGGTGATAAATTCTCTTATTTGCAGCTGAACATTGCGCACGAGGAGAGAGGAACCTATGCCAATGAAACTCCAGTAACGGCTTGGTTTCTAGAAGACGCTGACTCCATCGAAGTATCTACTGAGGGCTATTACGTACAGCCCAATGCAGGCTTCGACTTGATGTTTAACACCTTTTTTACGCATCGTTGGATGATGGGATTAGGCGTCAGCCTTTATGAAGAGAATTACACTTCATATGGCACAGTGACGAGAGATGATCAAGTAACACCTTTTGGAGATGAGGTCTTGCGAAGTGCTCCAGATAACTCTTACCAAGAATATTGGTCAAAAACGAAGGCTGCTGTAGGTATCAACTCTGCGTTATATCTATCTAAAAGAACGCTAAAGATTGATCCTTACGTAAAAGGGATGGCAAGTATGATAATGGATTATGACGTCCCTACGTTCTTAAAAGATCAGCCAGGGTGGCGAACTACCTCCTTCTTCCCTATTTTTAAAGTGGGTGCTGGGGTTGATTTTAGACTTCGAATCAAGAGTTCCAAGTTCTTTGTTTTAGGAGTAGGTGCAGACTACAATATCAATCCGCACGTTAATTACATCCAGTACTTTGCAAAGGTGGGTTACTATCGTAAAAAGAAGCTAAAAAATCAACAATACTGATTAAAACTTGTAGCAAACTACGGAACAAGTAACTTTTTTCTTCTTCTTTTTCTTCAGCAACTTTTTGATCCCTTCAGTTTTAGCTGCAATTTTAGCAAAAATGGAAACGTGTTGCTTATACCCATAACCTCTGTGCTTTTTCGTCTTCTTCGTTTTAACTTTTGCCACCTTTTTAGAAGTTGTAGACTTACCCGATGACTTCAAACTCACCTCTGGCATTTTTACTGAAAGATTTAAGTTGACTTGCTTATCTTCCTTAACTCTTGGCTCCTTAACTTTTTCCTCTTTACCGTTTGACGTATTCTTAGCTTGTTGATTCCTATTCATGTCAATTGAAAAATCCACATTTGCGTTGATCTGCGGAACATTTACATTGATGTTTGGATTCACATTTATTGACAATTGATTATCCACGTTATCAATAACCATCTGCTGCTGAATGGGTTCGTCATTCAATTCTACTTCAACCTTTCGTGGTACTACATTATCCAGTTCAATTGATTGCTCAACCACTTGAGGAACTTCGTAGTTATTTCCTCGAGAAACTGGCTCAATGATGGTATTCCCTCCTCTGCTGCTTACATTACTAAGCGTCTGAACATCCTCATTTGCCATGTTGATGTTCACGTTTCTATTGACATTTCTATTGATAGCGTTAGCCTGCTCATTTTGTTTATTGAAGTTATAATTTCCATTTGACACCTGTACGTTGGTTTGAACCACATTGTTAACCAAAACATTACCGCTAAACGTGTTGTTTATGTTGGTGTTGTTCACAGGATTACTAGTGCTTTGCTGCATGTTGATATAGACGGATTGATTCCCTCCTCCTCTGCCTCCACGCTGTTGTGCAATGAAAGTTCCTGTAGTTAAGATCAGTGCGATTAAAATACTAGCTTTTTTCATGTCGTGTCGTTTAATGTTCGATACAAACATCCCTCAAAAAAAATTCAAAAAAAATATAGACTTAGTGAATGTACCGTTTCAATGAGTGAACGAACACCCTGAAACTGTAAACCAGTAAAAAACAGCCCAAAACCCTTGTATTTCAAGAGATAGCGATTTTGACAAACCAATTTTTGGACTTAGATTTGTAGTAGATGAAAATATGAAACGACTTTACGTCATATTATTTTTGGTCTTACTGGCATTTCCTATTCAGGAAATAGTATCTCAGCAGGACAGTACCTATAAGGCTATTGAAAAATTGCCAGACTCGGACGAGAAGATTTTTGCTTGGATCAACGCAGCCAATAAAATCTCACAAACGAATCCTTCTCTAGCCGTAGATTATATCGAGGAAGGGCTAAAACTTTCATTAGACTTAGACAATGTGAGGGGAGAAGCTTATTGCTACAACTCTTTGGGAGGTCTTCAATTCACATTGGGAAAGTTTAAAAAATCTGTCAAGTACTACAAAAACGCACTCACGCTTTTTGAAGGATTTGAAGATTCAGAGATTGGATACTATTCTTCGGTCAAGAACATTGGCGCCTCCTATGAAAAGCTGGAGGAATATGAAACCGCTCTTTCTTACTACAACAAGTTTCTCAAGCTTGCCAAAAAGAAAAAAAACGAAGACGATATCGTTTTCGCCACCAATGGATTAGCGAGATGTAATCAAGCCCTAGAGAATTACGATGACTCTGAAGTTTACTACCAGCAAGCCTATTCTTTTGAGCAACAAAGAAACAATACAGAAGGGCTAATCAATGCGTCTAACAACCTTGGGAACTTCTATGAAACAGTTAACGATTCAGTAAGTGCATTCAGTTATTATGACACTTCCTTGGCAGTAGCTCGAAACGCCACAGTTTGTTGCAATGGAACACAAACTACCATTGTTGCAAAAGACGTTCAAGACCTTGCAGTGCAAACCACCAACACGTACTTTCTGAACGCAGACAATTATTATGGTAATCGGGGTATGGTGGACCAACAAATAGAAGTCAATAAACAAGCTGCAGTCTACAATGAGGTAAACGATAATCCTAAAGAGGTGAATAAAGCCAACTTAAAGTTAGGAAAGTTGAACCTTCAAAAAAAGAACAACAAGGAAGCTATTGAGTACCTCAGAAACTCCATTGACCTCTCGGAAGAATTGGGAGAATTGGAGGCAAAAGAAGAAGCACTCCAAGCGATTACGGAGGCCTATAAAGAAGAAGGTGATTACGAGCAAGCTTTGCTTGCCTATCAGCAGTTGGTAAAGCTTCAGGACTCTATTCAAAAAGAAAAAAACAAACAAGCTTTGCTCGCCAGTAATCTTTCGTTGGAATTGGAGCAGAAAGATGACCAAATTGAACTCATGCTCGAAAACGATGCATTAAAGGAAGAAGCCTATGCGCTAGATATCGAAAAACGCGAAGCTGAAAACCAAAACAAACTGTACATCATTTATGCCCTGATCGGTATACTTTTGATTATGACAGCTGCTGCGGTATTGATTGTTAGGAGCAATCAGGAGCGAGCGAAAACGAACATGCTACTTGAGTTAAAATCGCTACGAACACAAATGAACCCGCACTTCATCTTCAACAGTCTGAATTCTGTCAATAGTTTCATTTCTAAGAATGACGACCGAAGTGCGAATAAGTACCTTTCTCGTTTTAGTCAGTTGATGCGGCTCGTCTTGGAAAACTCTAAGCACGATTTTGTTCCACTAGAGAGCGAATTGAAGGTCATTGGACTGTACATGGAGTTGGAACACTTGCGCTTTCAAGATAAATTTGATTACGAGTTGAACATTGAGTCTTCCATTCAGGTGGATAACATCGAAATCCCTCCGATGTTGATTCAACCTTACATTGAAAATGCCGTATGGCATGGGCTTAGGTACCTAGAAGCTAAAGGTCACTTGACCGTAGATGTGAAGCAGACCAACGAAATGCTTACCTGGACCATTACAGACAACGGCATTGGCCGAAAAGCGAGTGCTGAAATGAAAACCAAGAATCAAAAATTAGGAACATCAACAGGAATGAAAAACATCGAACAGCGTTTAGATATTCTAAACAAAATGCACGCTACGAAGATGAAAACCTCAATCACTGATCTTCCAGAAGGAGGTACACGAGTCGTGCTAGAAATTCCAATTAAGCAGTAATTTGCTGAATGCGATGATTGTAAAGTCGCTCTTCGGATTTCCTGATCTCTTCGTCTGCCGTTAACCCATTTTCTGAAGCAATAATTTGATCGTCCGTCAAACCATAAAAAGCGCCTCCCTCAACGGTTTGCACCACTCCGTTCACCACATCATACAGTAAGGTATTAGCTGTAATACTCGTACTTGGTTGATCATTCCAATAAAAATGTAAGCTATAAACAGGCTGATTCATATCATTTCCCATTTGATGAATCAAACGGTTTGAAATAGTTATAAGCTCACCTGAGTTGAGTTTACCTTCGCCTAACAAAGACAAGTGCCGATCGACAACTTGATAACTGCGATGTGTCAGCTCTCCAAACACCTGAACGGCTCCCCAAGAGGCATCTCCATGGTTGTGAATCATAGAAAAATCACCAGGCAACCAAGTGACCACCATCAATTCGAAGCATTCGCCCAAAGCCACTATATTTCTTCCATAACTGTCCTCGGGGCCGTGCTCTAAGTCGGACCAGAAAGCTAAATCAGCCCCCTCAATTTCAGCCTGATTGAAGAGTTCAAACACCTTCATTTTATCGAGAACTGACATCTTCTCCAATGCCTCAGTGAGCATTTTGACCTTTTGGATAATTGGTTTTTTCATGAAATGCCAAAGGTAGGAATTACTTATCTTTAACCCATTAAACCGATACGATATAACATGAAAATGCCCAAATTGCCCCTAATTCTCCTAGCTATTCCTTTCGCGCTATTTATCACTTCTTGCGAAGATGATGAATCAACGGATTCTACTTCAAACAATGACTCGACCTCTCCAGCGCAGGATTCTACTCTCACCGAGGACACGCTGATCTCTGAAAAAACCAACTACACTGATGGAATCACGATCACCGCTATGGTAGATGGTCCGGATGAAGACTTTTTTATTGAAAATTACAATGGGTTCGATCAGGAATCCATCCTCAATTTTAATGTATTGGATATCATACCTTACATCTACGGATCGGATGATTCATCAGTAGTCTACCCGTCTATGAAGGTCATTGCGCGAGACAACTTTCAGTTAACCTACGCAGGACTTGCTGAATACACTGGATCAATCAACCTCTTTTACGATGGGTTTAAGCAACATCTCGCCACTAGTTTTTCGGTAAAGAATGGAATGCCAGAAGGAAATTGCACCCTTTATGATACCGATGGAACAGTCTACATTGAACGTGTGTACAAAAACGGAGAGTGGCAATATTCGGGTAGAGAGCCCTACGCTGTAGATTGGTCGTTCGATCAGGTTACAGCTAGTTTGCTAATCAATGATACTGAAAATGGCATCCGCAGCGATTCATTGGTAGAGATCATGCCTTCCTTTCTGGATAAGGAATACGTATGGTTAGACCAAATGATTGAAAAGGCAACTTTCAACAGTGCTTTTCAAATCAACGGGAGTCCGTTCACCGGTAAGCTAATGGCTTATCAACACCCAACGTATTATGATGCCTTTCCGAAATTTGAACTCAATTTTGTAGACGGATATTTGCACGGAGACATTAAGATTTACAACTGGTGGGGTTCGTTGGAGCTACATGAACGCTTCGAGCATGGCATCTTTGCAGAAGAGATTTTCAAGATGGACGAATCCATGATGGACGGTGTGGCAAAGCCTATCATCTATCTCTACCCAGAGGAAGAAACTGAAGTAACGGTCAACCTCGACTTTGAGGGACATCTTACCCATACCTACCCAAAATATCATAACGGCTGGAAAGTTACTGCTTCTCCCGATGGCACTTTGATGGATGAAAATGGGAAAGAATACTACGCGCTGTACTGGGAAGGACAAGAAGCAACTCCTTTGACCATTCCCAATGGAACGGTAATTAAAGGAAGTGAAACGATTGCATTTCTGGAAGAAGAACTGCCCAAAATGGGACTCAACACGCGAGAAACCAATGAGTTTATCATTTTCTGGATGCCCTATTTGGAGGATAACCCGTACAACTTGATTCATTTTGCAAGTGACACCTATACTGACCTGGCAGCTTTGAACATCTCACCCACTCCCGAAACCCTAATTCGGGTGATGATGGTGTTCCAGCCATTGGAGAGTAAAGTGGATGTCCAAGCGCAAAACCTTTCAGAACTTTATAAAGAACGAAAAGGTTTTACGGTTGTTGAGTGGGGAGGGAGACAATTGTCTAATTTGAAAATGTAATAATTTGACAATTGCTAAATGTGTCTAATTAACCGAGTTTACTGCCACTCAGAAAAAACTACTGTGCTATCCATTACTGCTGGAATGGTCTCATCAACTCCTGTGGAAGCTACTCCCATAGCGTGACAACCAAAAATATAAGTCTTCATTTCCTTCCTAAACGCCACCATGTCTTCCATTTTATTGACAACAGCTTCTTGTAGCATCAACAACTGTTGATCGAGCATATCATCCACCAGCGACTTTCTGTAACTCTTTTTACCTGTATGATGGAGCACCTGACTCAAGTCACCTTTGTCGGTTTCCACGATCTTAAGGGTGTAGCTTTTAGGCTGTACATTTTGTTCCCTTCCCAGATAAATCGCTTTTTCTTTGTAGCCCACAACAACCAGATCGTATTGAATAAACTCATTCAAATTCTCTGTATAAATCCCCTCGTCTGTGCGTTGGGTAATGCGCTGAAAACTGCTCAACTCATGTGGCAACAAATAGACAAATATGCGATCAAAGTCTTCGCTGTCCTCAACTTCTACCTCAATTGGTTCGTAGTTGACTTGTGCAGTCTTCCCATCCAGTTCTACATTGATATCCTCCCTAGCAACAGTTCCTTCCCAGACCTTTTTGTCAATGTTATTCCAACCGGAAGAGGTGATCGGAACAGTATATTTGGGAGCTCCTGGATTAACTTGAACTTTAGGCTTCTTAACCGCCAACTGACTGTAGACTTCATCCAGGTTCTTATCTACTTCCTCTTTTAGCACCTCAGCATCACGAATCAGATCTCCATAAAACTTTTTCTGCTTTTCGGTATTATGTTTGTCCTTGGCATTCTCCAATTCTTTCTGAAAATCCTGTTGCACTTTCTCAGCAGCCTTGGCGTAAATCTGGGTATGCTTTTCGTAATATTTCTGTAGCATTTTCACTGCTTTCAAGTCAATCGCTACCCTACCCTTGTTTTGGAGAGCGAATTCTGCAAACTTGGCTTTGAGTTGGTTTATGTTGCAACCCATACAGATATCTGGTTCTTGTTCCGCAGCTACAGCAGATTCTTCTACCGCTGTATCATCGACATCAGCATATGAAGGATTATGAAACGTATAACTACACTTTTGTTTTACCACATCCTCTGTGTTCACCGAAATAATAATATCATTTGGAGGCAAACATTTTCCGTCAATAATACTACAGAGCATATAATTAAAGACTCCTTTGACATTTAGATTCTCATCACATTTCATAAATACAGGTATAAAAAAACTAAACTTATTCTCAAAAAAAGACACCTCTTGACCCCATGTATCGTCATATTCATTCTGTGGGTTTTCTGAAAACAGAGTTGAAATTTTACTATCAAAGCAATCACTCGCACTCTCTTCATACACAAACGAAGCTGCTAAAGGTCCTCCGTTCTTATTTTTCTCAGTAAACATTCTCCAACCTTCTCCAAGTTCCCCCTCCAATAAAACTCCATCAAAACCATCTCTTGTTACATATGAATACTGATAATACTTAATATGCGGAAGCTTATTCTTTGATTTAACTGAAATTGGCTCTCCCCAACTCCCTTCAATTCCACCCAGATAATCTACAACCAAACTATCCACGGCACTCATTTTTTTGTCGAGGTTATTGACATAAAGATCGAGTATATCGTCTCTGCTTATGCAGTGAATAAACGGCATTCGTTCTTCAAACTCTTGGGTTGCCAAAAGCGTATTTTGAAATTCATCGTTCCAAAAAGCCTGAACTTTTGAGGGGTTGAGTTCGAGATACTGACCTTCTACTGCTACCATAATCGTATCGGCTGGGTAATGCCCCTCCATTTCATCAAGCACCGTAGGTTTTTCAAAGAATTGTTGGCACCCACCAAAACTAAAGTAAACACTATCTTTCCATGCTTTTCCTTCTGAACCATATCCCAACGATGCCAAACCTTGCTCATATTTGGGTGGATAAAAATCCAAAGAAAGAATATCAACAGGTGTTAAAAATTGCTCAATAGGTTTTGGGTCTTGCCAATCCAAACCTCCGTCTTCTTTTCGTACCCCATGATACAACTCCATTCCTGGCTTCACCTCATGCGTTGGCACCTCTACTACAATTGGTTGTTCTGGGTTCATTTTCAAGGTCTTTCCATCCTTTCTACCGTTCAGGTAAAACATACCTCCAGTTTCTAGTAAGTCATCACCACTTTTGGTACTCAAACCTGCCAAGATGATAGACTCAGCGTCCAAGGCTTCTTTTACTTCTAACTCAATCTCTCCTGAAACGGGGTTACCATTTTCGTCTAAAAATGTCCCATCCGGAACGGCAATGATCATTCCCGCATTGGTTTGTAGCACTGATCCCACGTCATTATTGACCGTGTAAAACTGAGGAGCTATCATTTCATCCGCTTCACTCCAAAGCGTTGTGCCTTCTTCATTGAGTTCATACTTAATGTTCTCTTTGTAGTAATCCTCTCCCAAAAAAGCCGAATACGCAAACACTCCTGCAGCAACGACTCCCAATGCGACAGCCGTTATCAGACCATTCCACCCCCATTTGTTTAACTTAAATGATTTCTTTGCTTTCTTGACTTTATTTCTGATGGATACGTTCTTCACGCCTTCCATCACCAAGCGTTGTTGTTCCACTTGTTTTTGAAGTGATTCACTGGTCGACAGTTTTTCTTCAAAACGCGCTAAATCATCACCTTGCAGTTCGCCTAACAAGTATTTTTCAATGATTTCTATTAATTCCAATTCCTTTCTCATGATTTCCTAATTTGCTGAGGGTGACAGACCGTTCATTACACGTTAGCAATCATCTTTTTTGCCCGTTCAATGCACTTATACTTTTGCACTTTGGCGGTGTTTTCTGTTTTGTATTTCATAATTTGCGTAATCTCCTTGATGCGCTTAGCTTGGTAGTAAAAAAGTTGAAGTAACCGTAGACAAGGTTCTCCGAGCTTTTGCAACACCTCCTCTACCTGTTTGATTTTACCTTCTTTAGCCATCAGGGTTTCTAGCTCATTCTGTTCTTCCAGACGATAATCATCGGGCAAATCAATTTCTTGTCCTTTCTTCGACTTCAGTTCCGTTCGCCAGAGGTTAAAACTCACACCATACAAATAGGTATCTAGTTTGGAAGTGAGTTTAAAGTTTCCCTCCCACACTTTCTTACAAAGAAGGAGGAGCGCATCTTGAAAAATATCCTGAGCATCCTCTTTTGAGCCCCCATACGTTTTGATCAACGCGCTCACCCGAGACTCGTATCGATACAACTTAACGAGGGCTTTGTGCTCCCGCCTTTCTTCAATTAACGTAATAATTTCTTGGTCTGTCATGATCCCTTTTTACTCTTTATGGAGATTTTTGAAAAAGGTTAACCACTAAAGTAAAAAAAGTATTGAAGCATTACGAAATAGAGTACATCGTGTAAACTCTCCTTCGAAAATAAATTCTCTTCTTTACAAGAAAAGAAAAAGCCCAGCACTATGTGCCGAGCTTTGGTTTCTTGGTGGAGAATAGCGGATTCGAACCGCTGACCTCTACACTGCCAGTGTAGCGCTCTAGCCAACTGAGCTAATTCCCCTTTAACACTTTACTAGCCATCCCGATAGTCATCGGGAGAGCTAACTCCCCAAAATTTTAAACAAAAAATCCAGACCTCAATGAAGTCCGGATCATCAATATCTTTATTGTTTTAGAACTAGACCTGTTCGTCAAATCCCTTCTTTGCAAACTTCGCTTTTGCCATCTCGATTCCACCCCATGTTGCCCATAGACCAACGAATCCCATCACAAAAACTAATAGCCAAAATGCCAAGAAGAAAAAACAGAAAAATAATATAAATCCTAAAAACATATCTTCTAACTTTGAGTTCGAAAACGAAGGTAAAAATAAATTTTAATACAAATGGAATTTAGAATAGAAAAAGACACGATCGGAGAGGTAAAAGTGCCTGCGGACAAATATTGGGGAGCTCAAACCGAACGTTCGAGAAACAATTTTAAGATCGGACCGGCTGCATCTATGCCCATTGAAGTGGTGCATGCATTTGCATACTTAAAGAAAGCTGCTGCTCACGCAAATTGTGAATTAGGTGTACTAGCAGCTGAGAAGAGAGATCTTATTTCTCAGGTTTGTGATGAAATACTAACAGGCAAGTTAGACGACCAATTTCCACTGGTAATTTGGCAGACTGGATCTGGAACTCAATCAAACATGAACGTGAATGAGGTAGTTGCGCACAGAGCACAGGAGCTTGCTGGCAGAAAGATTGGAGAAGGTGAAAAGGTTTTGCAACCCAACGATGATGTCAACAAATCACAATCTTCCAACGATACGTTTCCGACAGGAATGCACATCGCTTGTTATAAAATGGTGATTGAAAATACAATCCCTGGAGTGGAGCAACTTCGAGATACGCTAAAAAAGAAATCGGCTGATTTCAAAGATGTCGTTAAAATCGGAAGAACGCATTTGATGGATGCAACGCCTTTGACGATCGGACAAGAATTTTCAGGATATGTTTCGCAATTGGATCATGGTTTGAAAGCCTTGAGAAATACGTTGGATCACCTGGCTGAATTGGCACTAGGTGGAACAGCTGTTGGAACCGGGCTAAACACTCCAGAGGGTTATGATGTGCTGGTTGCAAAGAAAATTGCAGAGTTCACAGGACTTCCGTTTAGAACTGCTGAAAACAAATTTGAAGCATTGGCCGCTCACGATGCAATTGTTGAATCGCACGGTGCATTGAAGCAACTTGCCGTTTCTCTCAATAAGATTGCCAACGATATCCGATTGATGGCTTCTGGCCCAAGATCTGGAATTGGAGAGTTGATTATTCCTGCTAACGAACCAGGATCATCAATAATGCCTGGAAAAGTAAACCCTACCCAATCAGAAGCCATGACCATGGTTTGTGCTCAGGTAATGGGTAACGATGTAGCTGTGACAGTTGGAGGAACTCAAGGTCATTATGAATTGAATGTATTTAAACCGATGATGGCTGCTAACTTCTTACAATCTGCTCGATTGATTGGTGATGCATGTAGATCATTTGATGAAAATTGTGCTCAAGGTATCGAAGCGAATCAGAAACGAATTGATGAGTTACTGAACAATTCATTGATGCTAGTAACCGCTTTGAATACGAAGATTGGTTACTATAAAGCAGCCGAAATTGCTAACACGGCTCATGAAAACGGTACAACTCTCAAAGAGGAGGCCGTTCGATTAGGTTATGTTACAGAAGAAGAATATAATGAATGGGTAGACCCTAAAAAGATGATTGGATCGATGAACTAATCATTTCCTAAAAATCACTTAAAAAGTCCGATTCTGATCTACGAATCGGACTTTTTGTTTACAAAACGAGACCTTTTATCCACAATTTAGGTCAATTAAATACAAAAAACACATGTTTAACGGTCAAAAAGCTAATTTTGTCGAATTGATTCAAATCAGTCACTATGAAAAAAATCATTCTTGTTTTGGCCATGGCAGCTACATGCTTTGCATATTCTCAAAGCGTACCAGAAGGTATTAACTATCAAGCCGTAGCACGAGATAATGCTGGAACTGAAATTGCTAACACTGCTATTATGGTAAGATTTAGCATCGGAACATCAGCAGTATCTAACTCAACTTATGCTTATCAAGAGACGCATTCCTCAACCACCAATCAATTAGGTCTATTTAATGTAGTCATCGGACAAGGAACTCCATCTGGTGGAAGTAACTCTTTTAGCGTTATTCCTTGGGATAACCCTCAGTATTTATTAGTGGAAGTTGATTTTGGATCAGGCTTTGAACAAATGGGAGTTGCAACTCCTTTTGTTGCCGTACCCTATGCAATGCTTTCAAAAGATGTCCTCAACAAAGAACTACCTCAGACAGCCACCACAAATGACGTCTTAACTTGGAATGGTTCTCAATGGGTGCCTTTAGCTCCAGGAAGTGCAACAGAGACTACAACAACGTTGGTAGATAATGCGGATGGTACCTTTACTTATACAAATGAGGCTGGAACGCCAGTTACGTTTGATGCGAATATCAATGACGCAGATGCGGATGCTACCAATGAGATTCAAGATTTACAACTGGTGGGTAACACACTAACCATTACCAATAATGGTACTGCCACACCGATTGATTTATCTATTTATAACGAACTTCCATCAACAGCTACATCTGGACAGGTTTTGACGTGGAATGGTTCTGCTTGGGTAGCTCAAAACTCTGGAACTGGAGCCGACAACTGGGGATCACAAACTGTAGTAACTGACGGTACTCTTTCTGGAGATGGAACTTCTGGAAATCCACTATCTGGTTTTGATGGAGATTATGCAAACCTATCCAACACACCTACCATTCCGACTGCCACAAGTGAATTGACTAACGACTCTGGTTTCTTAACAACAGAAGTTGACGGAAGTACAACAAATGAAATTCAAAATTTGAGCGTATCGGGAAATAACCTAAATATTTCTAGTGGAACGGGAACAACTATCTCAACCAACACGCCTGCTGCAGGCCAAATACTTACATGGAATGGCACCTCTGGTTCGTGGGAAGCTCAAAACCCTGGCTCAGGAGCTGATAACTGGGGTTCTCAAACTGTAGTAACAGACGCTACTCTTTCTGGAGATGGAACTTCTGGGAGTCCCTTATCTGGCTTTGACGGAGATTATGTAAACCTATCCAACACACCTACTATTCCAACTGCCACAAGTGAATTGACCAACGACTCTGGTTTTCTGACAGCGGAAGTGGATGGGAGTACTACCAATGAGCTCAATACGGGTTTTGCGGTAAATGGTGCTAACCTAGAATTGACGGACGCCTCGGGGACGCTATCCGTTCCGCTTTCAAGTTTGTCTACGCCCGATTCAGACTGGACTGTTTCAGGTAGTAATATTTACAATAATACGGAATCCAGTCTTGGCTTCGGAACGAGTTCACCACAATATAGACTTCATGTTCATGAACCCTCTGGAACAAGCATATCTACAGCTTATTTCACAAATGCAAATAATCCCCAAGGAACCAATTTTGGTATTGACATCAACGGAAACACGATGATCAGAAACTACCTAAGCACTAACATGTCTTTCTATACGTCAAATTTAGAAAGACTAAGAATTTTAAACAATGGAGATATTGGCATCGGTACTACAACACCTGATTCTCGAGTTCATATTGCAAGCACTGGACCAAGTGGTTTAACCCTAGAGTCAGCTTCTGGCAATGATGCCTACCTTGATTTTCAGGAAAATGGATCATTACGTTCAAATATTTTTTGGAGCTCAGCAGAAAACAGAATGCGAATTGAAGCAACTGGGAATGACATCATTCTTGCATCTGGCGCGGGTAATGTTGGTATTGGAACTGGATCAACGGCTCCCGTTTCGACATTAGATGTTAATGGTCAAATAACCATGCAAAATGGTGCCTCTTCTGGTTACATTCCAGTTTCTGATGCTAACGGAACAATGACATGGACTGATCCCTCTACCATTACTACTGGCAACGATGGCGATTGGACTAAATCAGGGAGTAATACCTACAATACCACAGATAACATAGGAATTGGAACCTCAGTACCTTCCGCAAGACTAACTGTCGTTTCAGGAGGAAGTTCATCATCTACCTCTGCGCTGAATATAACTAACTCGTCAAGCAGTCCTCTACTTAACCTTAGGGACGATGGTCTTCTTGCTTTGAACACTACAACTCCAGTTGGATCGGCAAACCTGGTTGTAAACGACAATGACAATTCGGGGTACGGAGGTATTAATGTCAACTCTGATGATCTGACAACAGGAAGACCCTTTTATGGATTCGCTGTAAATGGCTCACCACTTGCTTGGAGTTACCTAGATGTAGCCGATGCAAACAAGTTGAAGTTCTACCATGGTGGTGATAGAATGACAATCACTAGTAGTGGAGATGTTGGAATAGGAACAACATCCCCACCTGAAAAACTTTCTATCTCTGAGGGGAACCTTTCAATGTACAGAAGCACAGGCGATGATGTCCAAATTTATATGAGTGGTGATGACAATGGAATTGGCTGGTCTGTAGGTGTAGAAGACTCTGATGCTGGCTTCTTTAAAATATCTACAAGTAGCTCACTGGCTAGTAGTACCAGAATGACAATCACAGATGCAGGAAACGTAGGAATCAGTAGCACCTCTCCACAATTTAGACTTCACGTAGAAGATAATATCACTCGTAGAGCTGGTTATTTTTTCAACAATACCAATGCAGCGAATGTTGCTTTCAACGAAATCATGGGAATTTATGGAGGTGCTCATGGTACGGGAGCATCGGATAAAATTGGTGGTTACTTTGAAGCATCGAGTGGTAGTGGAATCAACTATGGAGTTTACGGATATGCTTCTGGAGGAAGTCAAAGTTGGGCAGGTTATTTTTCTGCTGGTGACGTTTATATAGCCAATAGTATAGGTGTGAATACCACTGCATTAGGAGGTTATAAAGTTCGTATTGAAAACAGCTCCGAAACCAGAGGTTTGCACGTACAAACTTCTACGTCCAATTCAACAGCCTATGGGGGATATCTTGCCAATAGCCATGGAGGAACATCTTTTGGGTACGGAAGCTATGCAAGTTCTTATGGATCAGGTACAGGCTCAAAAATTGGAGCTTACGGACGAGCTTATTCCACCACATCAGAGACCAAGTATGGTGTATATGGTTACGCAGGAGGATCGGGAACACTTTATGCTGGATATTTTTCTGGATCAGTTTACACCACGGGATCTTATCTTCCATCAGACGAAAAGTTAAAAACCAATATTCAGGATTACGAAGGAGCGATCGATCAGGTCATGAATATTGACGTTAAGAAGTATAACTATAGACAAGAAGGGACGTATCAAGAAATGAATTTACCAAAAGGTGAGCAGGTAGGCTTCATTGCAGACAATCTTGAGAAAGAATACCCAACCTTAGTCAAAAAGACCTATTTTGAGTCTGGCATCAATAGTGAGAATCCTGATGAAGAACAAGGTGAAACTATTGAGTTTAATGCTGTAAACTATTCAGGAATGGTTCCTGTTCTGACGAAGGCAACCCAAGAACAACAATTGATTATTAATGACCTCATGAAACAAGTTGAGGAGTTGAAAATGGAACTTGAAAAACTAAAGAACGACAACCAATAATTAGTCCTGAATTTTGAGAAATTTTCTAGTCATATCTCTATTAATAGCTGTATGCGCTTCGTATGCACAAAACTCGTTGTCGCCAATTGTTATAGGCAGCCAAGGAAGTGCCGTTTCAAGCTCCTCTGGCAAAGAAGTGCAATACACTGTTGGAGAGTCCGTTATTTTAACCTCTTCAAGTACTGATCACTTGCTAACTCAGGGTTTTAATCAACCCAACTCTTTGTTAGCTAATACCTTGCTAGATGTATACTACACCGTTCACGATGCAAGTTGTTTTGGCATACTAGACGGCTACATCCTCTTAGACAGCATAGTAGGTTGTGATGGGAATTATACCATTACTTTTGATGGTTCTGCAGTAAACATAAGTGATACACTTTCTGGACTTGGCAGTGGAGATCATTTCCTTGACATAAGCTCTACCGATGGATGTACATTTTCTGAAACCATTACTATCGACAACCTTGGTGAAGATTGCGACCTAGCGTTTTATAACGCCTTTTCTCCCAATGGAGATTTGGTAAATGATCTCTGGATCATAGACAAAGTGGAAGGATTCCCTGATAATATAATCTCTATTTACGATCGTTGGGGTGTTTTAGTTTGGGAAGGAACAGGTTATGACAATGTAAATATAGTCTGGGACGGTAAAAACAAAAACGGCACAGATCTTCCCGATGGAACTTATTTTTACATTTTCCAATCGAACGATTTGATTATTAAAAACTACGTGGAAATCACCCGATGAGACATTTGATTGGCATATTGCTTTTATTGGTAGCAGGAACATCCTTTGCTCAGCAAGACTATCTTAATAGTCAGTATATGTTCAACCTTTACAATATTAACCCTGCCTATTCTGGAAGTAAGGATGTCTTGAGCACCTCACTATCTCATAGAAGTCAGTGGGTTGGATTTGAAGGAGCTCCGTCCACTCAGGTTTTGTCCATTCACGCTCCTCTCAAAAAACTTCATATCGGAATTGGAGGTCAAATCTATCGAGATGTGATTGGCCCTAGAACAGTGACAGGCGTAAACACTTCTTATGCTTATCATCTTAAACTAGGAAAAGGAAAACTAGGCTTAGGAATTAAAGCAGGGCTGATGAACTACAGCTATAATTGGAGTGTATTAAATTATCGTGACGAAACCGACCTTGTCATTGGCCAAGGAAAAGCAAACGGGATGAAGCTCGACTTTGCTTTTGGTACTTATTACAAAGATCGTCTACAATTTGCCGGACTCGAGATTGCTCGCCTAACTAGTCCAGATATTACTAAAACGACTACACAAATGGATCTTGCTCCACATCTATCGCTCTTCTACGGCAGGGCAATTGAATTAAGCAAGGAAGCAGTCTTAAAACCTTCTATGCTGTTCAGAGCCTCACAGGCGAGCTATGTTGCAGATCTAAACATCTCTATTTTGCTCAAGAGTAAAGTTTGGGTGGGAGCTTCCTACCGAACATCTGGCTCTTTGATATTCATCGCAGATTATTTCGTGACCCCCAAGTTCAGGATAGGTTATTCATTTGATTACGCCATATCTAAATTGTCCAATTTTCAATCTGGGTCACATGAGATTTTTGTGGGATATGATTTTTCAATTTTCAAATCCGAAATGCTTTCACCTAGATATTTTTAAGAGTTCTGTTGTATGAGGTTGGTAATAATTTTTACTTTGTTTTTTTCTACATTTTCTCTGTTTTCGCAAGAAAGCAAAGGGGATAAGTTGGCAAAAAAGCATCTCTACTTGGACGCAATTGCTGCCTATGAAAAGGCCATAGCTAATGCTCCGTCTGGAAACCTCTATGAAAAGGTGGGACAACTCTATCTGACGGTGAGAGAATATGAAAAGGCTAAAATTGCTTTTGAAAAAACGTTAGAATATGACAACCTAAGCCCTAAAAAGTATTTACAGTTTGGGAAGGCGCTAATGAATGTCAACGAACTTGAAAGTGCCATTAAAATGTTCGAAAAGTATTCTAACGAAATGGAAGGTGATCCAAGGTCAGAGTTGTACATTCTGAGTTGTGAGCAGATTCTCGCTTGGCAAAAGGAAAAACCGGGATGGGAAGTCGAAAGTATAACAGGAATAAACACAGAAAAATCTGAGTTCTCTCCGCACCCCTATAAAAATGGGCTGATATATGTTACCAATGGCTCATCAGATCTTGTTAACTACACTGAGTATGAAGCCTTACACAATAACTATTTTGATATTTATTATGCCCGAAATAGTGGGAAAAGAAGTTTTCTAAAGGGCGAGATACTATCTCCTAAGTTAATGTCAGACTACCATGATGGTCCTGTTGCCATAACGCCTGACTCCAGTGCTATTTATTTTTGCAGACTCAATAAGTCTGCGAAATCAGAAACGATGCACTTATACTTTGCAGAAATCATTAATGGAGAAATACAGAAACCACAACCATTTGATTTTAACAACAATGAGTACTCCATCGTTCACCCAACATTTTCAGATGATGGCAACTTCCTATTCTTTGCATCAGACAATCCTGCCGCTTTTGGGGGATATGACATTTTCTTTTGCAAGAAAACAAGAAAGTATGGTTGGAGTGTTCCAAGACCAGTTCCGGGATTAGTCAATACGATTGAAGATGAACTATTCCCTCATTTTAAAGATGGGAAACTGTACTTCTCATCAAACGGTCATTTTGGGTATGGTGGTTTAGATCTATTCGTGGCATCGCAAAACGAGCAATTTAAGGTCGTGAATAACCTTAAGGCACCTATCAACTCTCCAAAAGATGATTTTTCGATCTTTTTTCAAGGGAATAAGCATGGCTACTTTGCTTCTGACAGAGATGGAGGGATGGGTAAGGATGACATTTACTTTTTCAGACAAATCGAAATAATTGAAGAGGATGAAAATCCTACGATGACGGGTACGTTTGAATACAAAAAATTGGCTCAAAGCAACGTAGAGTTGATTCTATATGATGAAGAGGGAAATGAAATTGCCAGAACAAAGACTGACGAAAAAGGAAACTTTGAATTCAGAAATTTACCTACAGACCAGAACTATACGATTAAAACGAGTGAAGAGTTTAGCGAGGCGGATATATTTATCACTAACGCTAACGGAGAGAAACTTGTGTTAATGAACCTAAAAGATGGCGAGTTTGGCTTCAGACCTCTTTCTGCCGATGATACAGAAATCATGCTCCCCATCGAAGAAGAATACCCCACCTTTCTTACGCTTAGAATGGAGGGATTTGCTTATAGAAAACTCCAAGGAGATTTAAACCAGCGTCTTGAGGTATTGGTTTACGATGACAATGGTGAGTTAATTGCAAGAACCTATACAGAGCAGGACGGATCTTTTGTATTTAAGCACCTGATCCCAGATTCAAAATATAAAATTGTTGTCGTCACGGATGACGATGTGTTGGTTAGCTTGTTAGATGGTTCAAATGGAACAATAACTCCAGAAAAATTAAGTGGTTCAGAATTTATTTATCGAAGGCTAACGGATGAAGATGAAGTTTTCAAGCTGGTAAATGAAGAGAACGTAATGATAGAACTCCGTCAAAAAGAAAAGTTCAGTCTTCCAAGTATTTACTACGAAACAAACAGCTATGACATTAACGTAGCCAGCGCTGAACAACTTGATCTGCTCTATATTCTGTTAAAAAAGAACGCTCACATCAAAGTAAAGTTTGAGTCGCACACGGATAGTAAAGGAAAAGATTCATACAACATGAACCTGTCCGAAAAACGGTCGGAAGCAGCGGTCAAATACCTAGTGAAGAAGGGCATTTCCAAAGAAAGACTGGAATCAATAGGTTATGGAGAAACTAAGTTACTCAATGATTGTGGAAACAATAGCAACTGCTCTGATGAAGAACATGCCCTAAACAGAAGGACTGAAATTACCATTATTGGTTTGAAATATAACTTTTAATCCAATAATTCGAATTAACTTCGTAGCGTATTCAGAAGAACATGAAAAAACTTCTTGCACTACTCATTCTGTTACCCTTTCTGACTTTTGCTCAGGAGAATCATACACTTAGTGGTTACATCAAAGACAAATCTTCTGGTGAAGTATTGATTGGCGCTACTGTATACATCACTAGTATCTCTAAAGGCGCAACCAGCAACGTGTATGGCTTCTACTCGCTCACCGTTCCTGAAGGCACGTATGAGGTAAAATATTCCTTTGTGGGCTATGCAGATTTGGTTAAAACTGTAGAACTAAATGAAGATACTAAGCTGAACATTGAGTTAGGCGAGAGTTCTGAAGTGATGGACGAAGTGGTGGTAGAAGGTAAAGCAAGCGACAATACCAACTCGACACAGATGGGACAAATTGATCTTAACGTAGACAAGATTAAATCACTCCCCGCATTCATGGGTGAAGTGGATGTTTTAAAAACTATTCAGTTATTGCCGGGTGTGCAGTCATCTGGCGAAGGAAATACAGGCTTTTATGTTCGTGGCGGAGGTCCGGATCAGAACTTAATTCTACTCGATGGAGCACCCGTCTATAACGCTTCTCACCTCTTTGGATTTTTCTCTGTATTTAATGCCGATGCCATTAAGAACATCAACATGATCAAGGGTGGAATGCCTGCTAAGTACGGAACGAAATTGGCTTCTGTACTGGACATTACCATGAAAGATGGGAACTATAAAGAGTATCACGCTGAAGGGGGAATTGGGCTCATCGCTTCGCGAATGACAGTAGAAGGCCCCATCAAAAAAGACACATCCTCATTCATTATTTCCGCAAGAAGAACCTACATCGATATTTTAGTGGATCCCTTTATCAAAGAAACGGCAGCCATAAAAGGTTCTGGCTATCATTTTTATGATCTTACTGCTAAATTCAATTGGTTGATTTCAGATAAGGATCGCTTGTTTTTGAGCGGGTACTTTGGCCGAGATGTCTTTACGTATCGTGACAAAGACATAGGTATTAACTTTGATGTTCCATGGGGAAATGCAACGGGTTCACTTCGCTGGAATCATTTATTTAGCGACAAATTATTCCTCAATACTACCGCTATTTTTACGGATTTTGATTTTGCGTTTTCGTCAAGTGTGGATGATTTTAGGTTTGAAATATCTTCTGGTATTCAAGATTGGAATTTTAAGCAAGACCTCACCTACTTTATGAGTACACGGAATGAAATTCAAGCTGGATGGAACTTTATCCGGCACCGTTTTATCCCAACGAGTGTTTCTGCCAGTAGCGGAGAAACAGAATTTGATACGGGTGAGACCGTCAAAATATTTGCTTATGAAGGAGCTGCGTATATTCAAGACGAATTTGATGTAAATGAAAACTTCACCTTAAATTTTGGTCTACGTTACTCCTTGTTTCAACAAGTAGGACCTTTTACGCGCTATCATAAGAATCCGATCAATGGAAAAACAGACTCCACTACGGTTTATGGAAAAGGAGACCAAGTAGTATTTTACGATGGCTGGGAACCAAGGGTTTCAATGCGTTATTTATTGCCAGACAAATCATCCATCAAAGCAGGTTTTGCGCATAACTATCAATACGTACACCTCGCTTCTATTTCTTCGGTTTCATTGCCAACCGACTTGTGGTTTCCATCCTCAGAGTTGGTAAAACCTCAAATCGGAACACAATATAGTCTCGGTTATTTCCGAAACTTCAATAAGAACACCTGGGAAACCTCTGTGGAAGTTTATTACAAGGACTTAAAAAACCTCATCGAATACAAAGAAAATGCTCAACCTGAAGACAATGTGGCGGATAATGTAGACAATCAATTAACTTTTGGAAACGGCTACAGCTATGGAGCGGAATTCTTTGTAAAAAAAGCAAAAGGACAGTTTAACGGCTGGATTGGATATACATGGTCTAGAACCATGAGAACGTTTGATGCCATTGATAGTGGAATGGAGTTTCCTGCAAAATACGATCGAAGACATGACCTTTCAGTAGCACTTCAATATGACATTAATGATCGGTGGAACGTTGGAGTAATTTTTGTCTACGCCACAGGTAATGCGATCTCCCTTCCAGAAAGAAGGTTTTATTCCTTCACCGAGAATCGCCTGATTACGGTTTGGAGCTCTAGAAATGGTTACCGCATGATTCCATACCATCGTGGTGATGTTTCTGTAACGTATACCGGCAAAACACACAAAGAAATCGTTGATCCTGATACCGGAGACAAAACGCTAAAAAAGAAACGCATTCAGTCAAGCTGGAACTTTTCTGTATACAATGTTTACAACAGACGAAACCCATACTTCCTATTCTTTGATTACTCAGGAGATCTTTCTCAAAACAACCTTCAAGTAAGTGGATATCAAATATCTTTGTTCCCAATACTACCATCCATCACCTGGAATTTTAAGTTCTAATGAAAGCGACTCATTACATATTGTTTTTCTTAGCTTGTGCAGCGATTCTTAGCTGCCAAAAAGCCATTGAAGTTGACCTACCCGAAGTAGAGCAAGAATATGTGGTGGAAGGAAGAATTGAAACCAACTCACCTCCCATCGTTATTTTAACAGAAACACAAGGGTATTTTGACGAAGCCTCTGTAGAATCTGTTTTCGGCACCTTCATTCATGGTGCTACCATCACAATGACGAGTTCGAACGGTGGTTCTTTCTTACTAACGGAGATTTGCTCGAGCAACATTCCAGACTCTTTATTAGATGACGTAAGCGCTTTGACAGGAATTCCCGCAGAAAGCCTTTCTTTATTTGATTATTGTGTTTATACCTCTCTTGATCCCAGCGCAGTAGGCGAAGAAAATGTTTTCTATCAGCTAGAAATTGACGTTGACGGACATCAAATGAGCAGCCATACCAAAATTCCAGGTTCGGTACCGCTGGACAGCACGTGGTTTGAAGTAGAAGGAGACCTCGATTCGCTGGGCTTTGTTTGGGCGTATTTAACCGATCCTGACACGGTAGGCAATTACTATCGATGGTATGCGCAGCGTATCAACCTTCATACGTTTGGTGTAGAGGAAGGCACCGTAAAAGATCCCTTTCCCATTGCTCCTTTCGGATCTATCTTTGACGACAAGTTTTTTAACGGTTTAACCTTTGATTTTGCTTACAACCGAGGTGAAATTGGAAATCTGGAAGGTCAGGACGATGAAGGCCCAGAAGAAGGTTATTTTAAATCGGGTGATACGGTTGTGGTGAAGTTCTGCTCCACAACTCGTGAAAATTTTCTATATATTCGTGCATTGGAGAATCAAGCTGCTACGGCAGGCAGTCCATTTGCCTCCCCTGGCAACCTTCCGTTCAACATCGAAGGAGGCATAGGAGTTTGGGCGGGCTATGCTCCAGCTTTTGACACCGTGATTTGCGAATAATGAAGAGTAATCGAGTAAAACTAATTGAGTGTCCCAGAGACGCGATGCAAGGGTTGAAGGACTTCATCCCAACCGAAGCTAAAGCCAGCTACATTAATCAGCTGCTTAAAGTTGGTTTTGACACGCTAGACATGGGAAGCTTTGTTTCTCCTAAAGCGATTCCGCAATTGCGAGACACTGCTGAAGTTATCAAACAACTCGATTTGGCTGATACAGTTTCGAAACTGCTTGTGATAGTGGCCAACAAGCGTGGATCTGAGGCTGCAGTGGAATTTGATGAAATTACTTATCTGGGATTTCCATTTTCGATTTCGGCAACTTTCCAGCAGCGCAACATTAATTCT
The DNA here is from genome assembly GCA_964387945.1 of uncultured Flavobacteriales bacterium. Lineage (GTDB taxonomy): Bacteria > Bacteroidota > Bacteroidia > Flavobacteriales_D > Parvicellaceae > Parvicella. The sequence goes on from CAYLYX010000001.1 coordinate 68,441, forward strand.
ACGATTGAAGAATCACTCTCCAGACTCTCGGATGTCTTGGAAATGGCAGATCGTAAAAACAAAGAGGTAGTTACCTACTTCTCGATGGCCTTTGGTAATCCTTACGATGATCCGTGGAGTGCAGAAATCGTGGCAGAATGGGCAGATAAATTGGTAAATGAATATGGTGTAAAAATCCTATCCATGTCCGATACCATAGGTAGTTCATCTCCCGAAACGATCAAATGGATTTTTAATCATTTAATTCCTACGTTTCCTGAAGTTGAAATTGGCGCTCATCTGCATACCACACCAGACAAGTGGGAAGAAAAGATCCATGCTTCAATTCAAAATGATTGCAGGAGGTTTGACAGTGCGATTAAAGGTTACGGGGGTTGTCCTATGGCAAAGGATGATCTCACTGGAAACATGCCTACGGAGCACCTTATTGATTACTTAAATCGACACAACCTCGATCATGGTCTGAATGAAAATGAATTTGCTAAAGCCATGGAAATGGCACTAACACTTTTCCCGAACTAATGATGGACAAAAAGAAAAATATCATCCTTACGGCAATTCTTTTTGTTTTGTTTTTGATTGGATTCTTTTTGCCAGTTTTAGATTTCAGTTTTGGAACTACTTTACACGGTTATGAAGCTTTTGCTGCACACAGCATCAGCGTAGCGAGTTCGGAGAACTATTCGGAGTACCTGTGGAAAGTGTTTTTACTGATCACGCCTATTTTGGATGTCGTACTTATTTTCTGGTTATTGAGAAAACAAATCAACCTGATTGCTATCATCATCGTAGGACTTTTGGTTCTCATCGGTTCGTCCAGTTGGATTTTCAGGTATGGTGATCTAGGCATCCTAAGAGCCGGATATTATTACTGGTTGATCCTCAACGTGGTGTTGGTAGGCATCAACTTTGTTTTCTACAAAAAACGTAAGCAATTGGCAGCGAAATCAGTAAGCCAATAGATTGATCTTAATCGAAAGAATTTTATTGAAGTTCTGACCGATTTTTAGAATATCATCGTCATCATCTTCATACTTCCAGTTGAGCAAACAATTCTCCTGACCTACAAGATGACTTGCTGTACGCAACACATCCAAAAAACAAATTAGCGAAGAACTTGCCATATAATGAAAATCACAATTGAACTCGATCGTATGTAAATCCCCTTCATTCGTTTTTAGCCAATCAATTAGATCAGCATAGAAACGCTTTGCATTTTCAGGAAAAGAATTACCAACAATGTTGACAAATCCTTTATTACCTTCTAAACGGGTATTAACGGCTGGGGTATTCTTGGTTTTATTTATATTCAAGGTACTCACAATCGGTTCACAGTAATTTTAAGATCATACAAACTCAACTTATTATTAACTTTCTCGAAGTGACATCCCAACGAATTACCAGACTTCATAGACATCGTAATGTATCCCAAACCTGCACCACCTTTACTGCTGATAACACCATTGGTCAATACATTCATGTAAAGCTCTTTCAACTCCGCTCTGTCCAGACCATTTACGGTATCCACACGTCTTTGGATGTCTTCTTCAATTTTTGAAGGAATCAAATTTCCTAAATAAATGGTAAACGCCTCATCATCTTTTACGATAAGAAAAAAGGAAGATTGATGCCCCTCTTCATCTTCTTCACCATGAATTCGAATATTCTGCAATCCTTCAACGATAATGCTGAAAATCTTCTTGACAACACCTTTCTTTTCTCCGTCTTCAAACATGCGTTCTTCCAACTCAGCTGAGATAGAATTAACATAGTCTTGCGTAAATTCACCTACATGCGAAGTGTAGATGTTTCCTCCCCCTTCATCTACGTGCAATGAGACAAGTTTATTAAACCTATCCTGACAAATTTCCAGGGTGCTATTTGGCGAGGTTTTCATTTATTGATACTCAAATATATAAAACGTACCTTTTACTTTTAACGTAGTTTCCTATTTAATTCACAAATTAAATGTTGATTAGTGGTTGTACGGCTGATGAATGGGGTATTTTTACGTGTGAAATTATGTGAACAGTTCGTATAATTTATTCACTTCCTGCTGCTTTTCTTTGTTTTTTTCTTTCATGTAGCTGTTAATCAAGTTGAGCAGCACACGTTTAATAATGTCCGTATTCTGACATTCTTCTAGAAACTGATCTTCTTCTGGAAGGTTTAACTTTTTGAGGTAAGTATGGAGGTCTTCTAGTGTAAGAATTGTTCCTCTGTTGAAAGGTGATAAATAATACTCTATGCGTTCATCCTTCTTTAATCCTACTACAAAATGTCTAGGCAGATTAATGCCTACTATATTTAACTCCAGTAATCTCGCAACCTCAACGTAAAGGATAGAAAGTAAAAGTGGATTTCCTTTTTTTCGTTCGAGCACATCACTCAAGATAGAGTTTTTTGGGGAATAGTAACTATCGTTGTCTCCTCTGAATCCAAAATGTCCATACAATCCCTTATTCATGGCAGAAATCTTCTGCAAGTTGCTCATGTTTTCGTGGAAAGCAGACTTGATAATAGCCGCAATATCCAAAATTTGAGCTCGAATGTTCATCACATCCAAATCAGGATACTGATGCTTATTGACCAATAAAACGCCTTTTAGCAAATCCTTTCCGCCTCCATCAATCCATTGTTTCAAACCTTCTCTTACATCTTTAAATTGAATTTCATGAATGATCAGTTCGATACGATGCTGAAAATCCTCTCCAAAACTTTTGGTTTCCCAAGCTTTCTCAAGGTAAGGAACGGCTTCTGTTCCGTAGCTCAATAACTTTTCCTTCACCTGAAAGTAAATACTCTCATCCTCATCATCAACCAAGTTGATGAGCGCTTCTATTTCCTGACTTTCTTCCAAATTAAATTCTCACTAGTACTTTCTGAATAAGTGCATCCACTGGCACATTATAATCTTCGCTATACGTTTTCGCAAATCGATTGGCAATAATAGCACAAACGGTAACCGCATGATGTCCTAATAACCCGCACAAGCTGTAAAGTGCGGACGTTTCCATTTCAAAATTCGTAATTCGATGACCTTCAAAAGCAAATTGATTCAACCTTTCATTCAGATCTGGAACGCTCGGTTTCAATCGCAACGATCTTCCCTGCGGACCATAAAAACCATTTGCAGTAGCTGTCATTCCTTCCGTCATTCCCGCTCCGATCTTCTGCAAAAGATCTTCACTCGCTTTGACCACATAAGGAGGATTACAACTCGATGGCCAATTGACTTGCTCTACAAATGCCTTCATCAGCAGCTGTTCTTCTTCCTCATAACGCGTCTCATAAAAACCCATCAACCCATCGAACCCAACCCCATGGGATGACGCCACAAATGAGTCAACAGGAATTTCCTTCTGCAAAGCACCGCTCGTCCCCAAACGAATAATATTCAGCGCAGTATGCTCTTCCTTGGGCAATCTAGTTTCAAAATCAATATTGACCAATGCATCCAGTTCGTTGATCACAATATCTACATTATCACAACCGATGCCCGTAGACAAAGCGGTGATATGTTTACCCTGATACCATCCCGTATGTGTTACAAACTCACGCTTACTAACTTTATGGTCGATGGTATCGAAATGCTGAGAAATGCGTTCAACCCTGTATTGATCTCCAACTACAATAATGTTTCTGGCGATTTGATCCGGTCTGAGGTTAAGATGATAGATCGCACCCGCAGGAGTGATGATCAGCTCAGAAGGAGCCATTGGGTTGGTATGCCTGATTTCTGTTCTATACATGCTGTAAAAATAAAAAAACGCCATTGAAAACAACAGCGTTTTAGTTCTTTATCTCAAAAACAAATGTTTAGTCAAGTGTGCTAAATACTTTTTTAAGGATATCCGTCACCCTCGCTACAGGATCTTTTCTGATTTTCTTTTCTTCTTTTTCAACTAAAAGAAACAACCCGCTAATGGCTCGATCGGTAACGTACTCGTTTAAGTCTGTATTGACTTCATCCTTGCCCGTAAACATTGTAGAAGTATTGTATGCCTTAGTCAACGGCTCCCAGTATTTGGTTAACTGAACTTTCTCGATAGCCGCTTCAACTTTGGGAGAAAACGCTGTCTTTAAACTTGCTGTTGTTTTGTCTTTCAAATAATTCGTAGCGGCATTGTCTTCACCTTTAAGAATGTTAAATCCGTCAGCAATTGACATGTTCTTAATGGCATCCACAAAAATAGGAGCAGCTTCTTTACACGCTTCCTCAGCCGCTCGGTTTAGCGTTGTCTCAAACTGATCAACTTTATCCTGCAAACCAAGGTCAATTGCTTTGTCCTTTACTTTCTGGGCGTCTGGAGGAAAAGGCAATCGAATTTCAGAATTTTTTAGAAATCCATCCATTTTTGAAGCCATTCCTGCCCCGTTTTTAATCCCTACCGTCAAGGCTTCTTTCAAACCAGCAATCACCTCGTCATTGGTAAGTGCGTTGGAAGTTCCAGACCCCGTTGAAGTGGCACCTATTGCAGTATCCGCTACTTCCGTCAAAACATCACAGCTACCCAACATAGTGGAGCTGGCAACAACTATTGAGAGTATTATCTTTTTCATATTTCAAGTTTTATTGCTTCGAAATTACAATTATTTTGCCAAAGTGAAATTTCTTTTTCGGAACGAATTTTGCCTACTATGCAATTGTTAGTATCTTTAGAATTAGAGAGATTGAACGAAATAAATGTTTGCATCAAAACTCAGGACATATATTATGCTTCTTTTGCCGGGTTTGTGGGTAGGAAATTGGTCCGAAGCAATTGCTCAAAAATATGAGGTGAAACCGTTAAAAATTGGTCGGGGATCAGAACAGGTCTTTGCGACTGATTTTTACAATGGAAAGTTATTCTTTTGTAGCAATGCTAAGGCAAAACACGCCAAGCATGTAGTAAACGAAGACAACACCCGATTCCTGAACTTGTACGAAATCTCCTGTGATGAAGATTTAACGGTAAGTAGAAAAGATAAATCAGTAATTTTACCAGAGCAAATCAACTCAAAACTCAACGAAGGCCCTATTTCGTTTGACAGGAACTCCCAAGAAGCCTTTTTTAGTTCAAACTTAGCAACAGATAGCACTCAATTGTCGCTCAAACTATACAGATCTCCATACGACACGGCTTCAGGAACATTTTCTCCTAGATCATTGCTTGACTTAGACCTTGGTGATGGAAATTATTCCAATCCCACTCTATCCGCTGATGGTAGTCAGCTGATTTTTTCTTTTACCGGATTGACTGATACTACTTCCAGCCTCTACCTTTCTACAAAAACCAATGATAGTTGGTCTACACCAAGACCTTTAAATAGTTTAAACACCAACTTCAACGAGACGTTTCCACGTCTTTGTGGTAACACCCTGTACTTTGTCAGTGACCGTCCTAACGGTATTGGTGGACTCGACATCTACAGTTGCACATTTAAGGAAGGGAAAACAGGAACGGTGAGATTACTGCCAGAACCTGTTAACTCAAAAGCTGATGATTTTCTTTTTTTTCTGGTGACCACGAACGAAGGCTTTTTTTCCTCTAACCGTCAGGGAAAAGACAGAATCTATAAGTTCAAACAGGATTTGCCCTTCACTTCCGCTTTTGTAGAGAGTGACCTTAATTTCTGCTTTACTTTTCAGGATGAGGTCTTGCTAGACAAAACACGCTATGATTATATGTGGGAGTTTGGAGATGGCACCAAAAAAAATGGTGAAGTTGTTGAACATTGTTTTCAAGACACAGGAGTATACGAAGTTTCATGTCATCTTATGGATACCGAAACGCTGAAGATTGAAGAGAACATTATTAGCGGTGTTGTTGAAGTGATTTCAACGCTTCCATTAATTCAAACCGAAAAAGATAACAACGGCCAAATCGAAGTCTTTTTAGAACAAAAATGGTCTCGAAATAAGTACACCCAACATTACTGGATTGTGGATGACGAAATTATAACGGACAAAAGAATTAAGATTACTGCTGCACAATCGAAACCTATTACCGTAAAAGCCGTTTTATGGAATAGCGATGCTCCTGAAGAAGTAGTAGGGCTGAACAAAACCATTACAGTAGAATAAATGATTAGAGCCGGATTGATACTAGTGTTGATGACTTCCTTCATGTTTTCTAACTTCTGTCAGGGAGTTCCTGCACCTGAAGAAAACATACCCTTTTTGGTCACTTTTGGGAAAGAGGCGAAAAAATCTTATGGTGATGACGATCATTGCCAGACCTTCTTTTTCTCCATCCCAAAGACCTTTTCTAAACCGTTTTACATAAGAATTTACGATCCAGAAACGGGAGGAAAAAATGACGAGTTGGTCAAAAACTTTAATACGAAAACGCTTTTTTCCTTTTATGGAGGAAAAGGCTGCGTAAGCGAACAAGATGCTCGAGAAATCAACCCAATGGGACAATACAAAAGCGGAAACTTATTGTATAAAAAAGAGTTTGGCAATGAAAAAGAGTACGATAATCAATGGATCACAATCGGTCCGTTTAATGTTCAACAAGGAGAATTCTCAGAGCATTACTTTGGTTACATCTTTAAATTGATTTGTGAAGGCACAGCAGGTGATGACGGCAATTTGTACCGCTATTTCCTCAGCACGTCTCCAAACGAAAACATTCCTGTGCCAGGAGGAAATGCTTTTACATTTGAGTATACCTTCCGGTTGCACGAAAGTCATGAGCAGGTGTCTCATATCTATCCTTTTGTAGATGAAAATGTCATCTCGGTGAAGCAAAACAACTTTGACGGAGACAATGATGGAGAACTTTTGCTCTTCAGCGTAAGAAGCAAAGCTGTTAAACTAAAGCTTTCTGGAGACAACTCTAGTGCAGAAGACGTTTACGAAATCAACGCAAGAGAAAAAGGAACTTCTCTGGATATTCAGATCATCAAGAGCGATGCTGACATGCCCAACAATAACCTCGTTTTTTACATCACTAACCAGTATGGACAAGCCATGCCGTTTTACACGATTCCCATTGGAGGAGTTCCCAAGTATAAGGGCAACCTTATCGTAAAACCTTCCAACTAATTGAATGAGACTTCTCTTCGGATTCATATTTATTGCATGGGCTCATGTTTTCACAGCTCAGATATACAATTTCCAGTATATTTCTCAATCTAAGGGGCTATCCAACACCTTTGTGAATGACATTATTCAAGATGACCGAGGTTTCTTGTTTATTGGCACAGGAGAAGGTATTGGTGTATACAACGGACAGAAGGTAGAAATGTATACCAAGGCCAATCATTTGGTTGATAACTACATCACTAAAAGTTACAAGGATAAGAATGGTAATATTTGGTTCGGACATATACAGGGAGGTAGTAGCATTTATTACGATGGTGAATTTGGAAAAGTTCATGTAGGAGCTGGTATCGATTCGCAAATCAATGACATTGAAGAGGATGACGATGGGAGGATCTGGTTTGTAGCGCAGAGTTATGGTTTATACTATTACACTGAAGACATCGAAAAAGACTTCTTTCCCGATTTATCCAAAGATCGACAGTACTACTGTCTCAACATCAAAAAGGGTAACCAATTCTTAATTGGTACGGATCAAGGAATTGAAGTTTTTGTGTTCTACAATGAAGCGGATGGTAACACCCTTAGCAAAACGCAGCAAATCGGGAACATTCCTGAAACCCAGATCGTAGACATCGTAGACTTCAAAGGTCGAACATTAGCTTTTAGTAATACCGGACAGATTTTTGAAATCTTCTATGAAGATGGCTACTACGATGCCAAAGAAATTACGTATTCCAACAACAATGAAACCCTGCTCCTAACAGAGGTTTCATGCGACAAGGAAAACATTTGGATCAGTACGTTCCAAAGCGGTTTGTTTAAGTGTTCACTAGAACAAGACCAACTGTTTATCCGTGAGAAATTCAACCAAAAAAGTGGACTCAAAACCAATGCAGTTAAAACGAGTTTCATTGATCGAGAGGGAGTACTTTGGATTGGAACTTTTGGAGAAGGGCTGGTATCAAAAGAGGATGATATTTTTACCTACTACTTCAAAACTACTTCCGGAACTGCAAACAATCCTGCATATCAAGTACTGGTGAACGATACAGACGTCTATTTTGCTTCGAAAGGCACCATTACACACTACGACAAACAGCATTCGAGCATTGTCAATCAGTATGATGCCGAAAACGGACTTCCAAATGATCAGATCACCTGCTTAACCTTTGGAAAAGACTCCACGCTTTACATTGGAACTGCACTAAACGGAGTGCTCAAAAAAGAAAAAAATGCCACGGATTTCGTTCCGATAAATATCTCCACCGACAACCTAGCGCAAACCGTTTCAGACTTAGTGATTGTATCTGAAGACCTTTACATTGGAACACTCAATGGCGTTTATAAATACAACTTGTCGTCTGGTGGCATCCGCGTATACAACATCACAACCGGACTTCCCCATAACTCGATCGGAGCACTTTACCTAGCCAAAAACGGTGAACTGTATATAGGAACCAATAGCGCCTATATTTCAAAGATCAAAAATGATGACATCACCAACTTGCCCATTTACGATGGGCTGCAGGTAGTGGAAGTCAACGACATTCATGAAGATCAAGACGGAAACATCTGGTTTTGCTCAAATGGAAACGGTTTCTTTAAGCTGGAGGAGGAAGGATGTTTAAACTTCACCACACTTGATGGACTTATGTCTAACTACTGCAACGCCATTCGCGTACTGTCTAATGACCGCGTATGGATTACGCATAATGAAGGTCTCTCTAAGTGGAACAATCAAGAAAAAACCTGTTCGTCCTACGATGAGTACTTTGGGCTTAACGACCGTTTTTTAAGATCCTCTGCCCACCTTTACCAAAACGAACTTTGGCTGGGAACAGAAGATGGATTGGTGTTGTACGATGAAGAAAAAGACTCCATCAACACCGTACCTCCGATCACAAGCCTCAAGTACCTCAACATTAACGATAGTATTTACGAAATTCAAGATGTAATTCACCTACCGTATGGTGGTTATAAATTTGGTTTTGGCCTCTCCGGCTTGACGCTAAAAGGGGCAAAAAAAGTTCAGTTTCAGTTCATGCTTGACGGGTATGACACCGAATGGTCTCCCAAAACGGATAAAAACTCCATTTACTACACCGGAATGTATGACGGGGAATACGTTTTTAAGGTAAAGTCTTTTAATGCTGATGGTACCGAAGGAAATGTTGTACAAGTAAAAATCATAGTCGAAAAACCCTACTGGAAAGAGTGGTGGTTTTACATTCTCTCCTTCTCCATTCTCATTCTCACCATTTTTGGAGTGATCAAATACCGTGAACGTTCCTTTATTAAGTATCAGGAAAAGTTGAAGCATGATCTGGCACTTCGAACAAGAGAAGTTGTAGAACAAAAGAACAAGATTGAGGACATCAACAAAGACCTTACGGATAGTATTAATTATGCGCAGCGCATCCAAAGTGCTATTCTACCAACAGACAGCTACCTCAAAGAATTGTTTCCAAATTCTTTTGTCTTCTTCCGGCCTAGAGATATTGTTTCAGGTGATTTCTACTGGTGCTCCGAAATAGAAGGAAAAAAGATTCTAGTTTGTGCGGACTGTACTGGACACGGTGTGCCTGGAGGGTTTATGAGTATGATTTCTCACATTCTTTTGCGCGAGTCGCTCAATCCAGAATCACTGGACAACCCAGCATTGATCCTTCAGCAAGTCAACGACAGTATTGTAAAAGTTCTAAAACAAACTGATGATCTTGAAAGTAACCGTGATGGACTGGACATTGCCATTATCGTACTGGACGAAGAACACGATTTAGTGAAGTTTGCTGGTGCAATGCGACCACTATACATATATCGAAATGGAAGTCGTAATATCATTAAAGGAGATCGTTATTCTATTGGTGGAATCTTAGGTGAAAAGAGTTTTGAAACCAAAGAAATCGACATTATGAAAGGTGATAAGCTGTACATCTTCTCGGATGGCTTTGCAGATCAATTTGGCGGACCACAAAATCACAAGATGAAACTCAAAGTTTTTCAGGAGTTTTTAGATCAGATTTGCCAGCAAGACATGCAGGAACAAAACAAATCTCTAAGCGACTTCTTTTACGAATGGAAAGGAGATCGAAAACAGATGGACGATGTGCTCGTGATGGGGATTGAAATTTGACCTATCTTTGCTTTCTAAACACAACAACTCATGGATATAAAAATTGGTATTGGACTGGATTTGATCAAGTTCGGAATGGATCGAACAGATGTGCAGAAAATACTTGGAGAGCCTACTGAAAAAGAGCTTTTTTCTTACTCAGAAGATGAAGATGACCTTACAGAAGTTTGGCATTATGATGAGCAAGAAATGTCTCTTTCATTTGACGAAGCAGATGATTGGCGTTTAATCATGATTGCCGGTAGTGATGAATCCTTTCGACTGAACGGCAAAGAAGTGGTTGGAAAAACATTGGATGAAGTTGCTGATCTGCTCAAAGAAGTCGGACACATTGACTTTGACGTGGAAGAGGTTTCTGAAAATGACAAGGTGATCAAATTAGAAGCGGAGAGTTTAAACATTTGGTTTGATGCTGACGAAGCCTCTGAGCTTCAATGGGGTCCCAAGTGGAGTGATGAAAACACACCCATTTTTCCTGCGTAAAGTACTTTGAATACCTTTGGTAACATATTTAGGCTGACCTCTTTCGGAGAGTCGCATGGCTTATCCATTGGTGGAATCATTGACGGGTGTCCTGCCGGTGTTGACCTCGATCTGGAAAAAATCCAGCTAGCGTTAGACCGAAGAAAACCTGGGCAGAGTAACATCGTTACCCAACGAAAAGAAAGTGACGAAGTAGCGTTTCAGTCGGGTATTTTTGAGGGAAAAACAACCGGAACTCCCATCGGCTTTATCATTGTCAACCACAACCAAAAATCGAAGGATTACCGTCACATCAAAGATCAATACCGACCTTCTCATGCAGATTATACCTATTCTGCAAAGTATGGTCATCGCGATTATCGTGGTGGTGGTCGATCTAGTGCTAGAGAAACAGCAGTACGTGTGGTAGCGGGAGCGATTGCGCAGCAGGTATTGGATAAGTTAGGCATACAAATCAACTCCTATGTTCGCTCCATTGGACACCTCGAAATGACACAGCACCCTGAACTTATAGATCAATCTTTAATTGACAGCAACATTGTGCGATGTCCAGACCAAAAACTAGCTAAAGAAATGATCAATCTGATTCATGAAGTGCGAAAAGCAGGTGATAGCATTGGAGGCGTGATTCAGGGAAGAATTAGAAATTGTCCTGTCGGTCTTGGTGAACCGGTTTTTGGAAAACTTCATGCAGCACTAGGGTCTGCTATGCTTTCCATTAATGCCGTGAAGGGTTTTGAAATTGGGTCGGGTTTTGCAGGAACTAAAATGAAAGGCTCAGAACATAACGATCTTTTCGAAGTTGCTGACAAAAAAATTCGGACGAAGACCAACCACAGTGGCGGAATTCAGGGAGGAATTAGCAATGGAGAAGACATTGTCTTTAATGTAGCTTTTAAGCCGGTTGCCACCATTATGCAGCACCAAGATTCCATTGACCAAAGTGGTAATCAAGTAGTAGTAGAAGGAAAAGGAAGGCATGATCCATGTGTTCTCCCAAGAGCCGTACCCATAGTCGATGCGATGGCTGCAATCGTTATTCTGGACTATTACTTACTAGACCGTACAACCAAGCTCTGAAATGAAGTTCAAAACCAAGATACTTACTAAATATCTCAAACTAATTAATTTCTGGCCACCCTATCTCGGAGCTGGAATCAAGGTAAAAAAAGTAAATAAAGCACGAACTCGATTTCTAATCAGCCTTAGATTGACCAACAGAAACCGCAACTTGTTTGGAACGCAATTCGGAGGATCGCTCTATGCCATGACTGATCCTTTCTATGCTTTTATCCTGATCATGAACATGGGAAATGAATATATCGTTTGGGACAAGTCTGCGCACATTGAATTCGTAAAACCTGGTAGAAGTAAGGTCTTTGTAGAGATTAAGATTTCTCCAGAAAGAATTGAGGAAATCAAAAAAGAAATAGAAACGATCGGTAAGTCAACCTATACGTTTGAAACTCAAATAACTGACAAACATCAAAATGTAATTGCCGTTGTTTCCAAAGAAGTTTATATTCGTAAGAAGAATTTTAAACCCAGTAATGAAGCTTAGACTACTTTCCTTTTACATCATCTGTCTGTCATGGACCTTACTCTCATGTAACGAGCAAAAAAACACCTCGTCTTCTGACGAAAAAGTATCAGAAATGAACGAATCTAATACCGCACCTTCAAAATCCACAGAGAGTATACCAAAGGTCAATCCAGACGGTACGGTAAATGCAACCCTTAATTGTGAGGGTAAATCATCTGTTTCGATGATCAGCATTAATGGCACTGAGCAAAAGCACGAAAACTATACGTGTAATGTGGTAAATGGAGAAACATTGCGGATAACATTCTCTAATGAAGGAGAAGGAGCAGCGTTAACCCTCCATCTCTTTAATGCTGGAACTATGTCTATCGAAACGGGCGAATATGGACACATGACAAAAGGAAATATGCCCTACGCCACCGTGAACTTTAAGCGTAAAACGGAAGAAAAATCATTAGAGATATTTGATGGCTCCGTCACCGTAATAGACTACGGCATGAGCAGCAATGTTGTCTGCGGAGCATTTAATATTACCGACAATGAAGGGAATGTGTTCAAAGGAACTTTTTATGAGCCCGTCTCAAGTTTTTAGAAATCAATAGATTTGTACTATGAATAATCGAGTATTTAATGGAATTGTTCTTCTCATAGCGATAGCTATGGGTGGATATTTTGGGTTTAAAGCTTACGTGAACAGTCACAAAGCAAAAAGCGAAGTAACTGAGTCTGAAACGACCGTTAGTGGTTCACAAGAAACAACCGATAGTGGTGTTACCTTGAACAACTTCGATCATTTGAACGGTGAGTACAAATCGCAAAAAACAGACCCACCTACCACGGAGTTATTGTTTGAAACATACGGGACAACGGCTACTCAGGGAACCTTCAAAGACCTTGAGGTTTCGGCTTCATTTAACGGTTCTAATCAGGTCGAACTGACCGTTAAAATAGATGCAGCCAGTATTTACACGGCAGAAACGATGAGAGATGATCACCTGAAAGGAGCTGACTTCTTTAACGTAGAGCAATTTAGCACCATTACATTCACCTCAACCGAAACGGTTAAAGGAGAATCTAGCTTTATAGCTAAGGGAGAGATCACTTTTTTAGGGAATACTAAAGCCATCGATGTTCCGTTTATTTATAAAGGAAGCGCTAGTGGAAAAGAGAATACGGAAGTTTTTAAGGGCACATTTGACTTTAATCCAGAAAAGTATGGCATGGAAAGTGATGCAGGAGATAAAGTAACCGTATCTTTCTACACGGAGCTGGTAAAACAATAATGAAAAGAATTGCTCACATATTGCTCGTGATTTTACTGATCAGCTTTGCTGATCAGACAGAAGCGCAATATACCAAAGAGGACGATAAAAAGAACAACTCGCTAAGTGACCTTACTTTTCGGGATCGCGTCTTCACCGGAGGAAACTTGGGCTTTAACATTTTTCAGAACTACCTTTTTCTCGACCTCGCTCCCATTGTAGGCTATCGGTTAACTGAGAATATGGGGGTTGGTGTGGGTCTTCGCTACTCTTTAATTAGAGACCTTACTTACAAAACCAGTTGGTCCAATTATGGAGGCAGTATTTTTGCTCGTTATAAGATCATTCCTCAACTCTTCATACATACAGAGATTGAAGCTTTGCGTTCGTACAATTTTGACTTACTAAGTCCAAATTATGGAAACCGAGCAATGGCCTATATGTGGTTTTCTGGAGCTGGATACAGTACTGGAAATGGAGGAGGACTAAACTTCTCTCTCATGTTGTTGTATGACTTCATTGACCACGTGAACAGTCCGTACCAGAATGCCTACCTGTTTGGTCCTAGCGGACTTCCAATTATTGCAAGAGGTGGGGTAAGCATCGGGTTTTAACGAACAGGATTTACCGTTCATCGAAATAAAACTAATATTAAACCCTAATTTTATTCCGTTCATCCTTCTTTTCTCTACGATTTGTCTTAACTTTGCGAGGCTTTTAAGTTCAAGTTTAAACTCGTTAAAGGAAAATGAAAAGATTTTTACTCTTCGTTATAGTCTGTTTTTCAGTTGCAAGCATCAATTCTCAAGCAATATTTAACACCTATCAGCAAGAGATGGATGTAGCTTATGCGACCTACCCTAGCGTACCAAAAGGAGTACTAGAAGGTTGGTCATTTACCATGACACATTTTGCTCATCTCGATGAAAGTATTCCTGGATCATGTATTGGGATTCCAAGAACCTATGGCGTAATGGGACTTACAGAGGATGGACAAGGATATTTCAACAATAACTTGGTGGATGTAGCTAACTTGAGCGGATACACGATTCAAGAAGTTAAAAGCAATCCACAGAAGAACATTCTTGCCTTCGCAGCAGCTTATGACGCATTACTCAATCAGTTTGGAATAACATCCAGCAACCCTAAAGACCATCTTTTGGTTCTACAAGCTCTGTGTGAGATTCCTTACGATCACAATCCAGCCAATAATTTTGCGTTAAACTCGCACATTTATGCTGTGTTGTCTTTTATCACAAAACAGGAATACAAGGCTGCATATGGTATCCCAAATTACGGCATCGATCTTCAGGATGTTTTTGGACAAAACCTAGCTATATTAAGTGCCACTTCCATCTCAATTGATTCTACTGTTTCATCTGGGAATGGATCAACCTATGTTCCTGTCAACTTAAAATCTCCAGATTACCCACCAGCACTTTGGACGGCTACTCCTACTTGCAACTATTCTTCTAGAAACGGAACTCCTGTATCTGCCATGACCATCCACACGATTCAGGGAACCTATGCGGGTGCAATCTCCTGGGCGCAGAACTGTAGTGCCAATGTGAGTTATCATTATGTGGTGAGAAGTTCAGACGGACAAGTAACCCAGATGGTACTTGAAGCCGATAAAGGATGGCATGTTGGAGCTGAAAACCCTTATACCATTGGCATCGAACATGACGGATACGTAAGTGATCCTTCTTGGTATACTACTGCCCTTTACGAAGCATCGGCCGATATATGTAAAGACGTTGTAAATAGCGGTTATGGGCTGAACCCATTGCGTACGTACTATGGTGCGAGTAGTTCTGGGGTGAATGTACTAGGTGGATGTACAAAAATCAAGGGTCATCAGCACTTTCCTAATAACACCCATACCGACCCTGGTATCAACTGGGACTGGCCAAGGTACTACCACTTAATCAACGATAATCCGGGCATAACGACTGAAACAAATGCTTCGGGAACACTTTACGATTCAGGTGGTCCATCAGCTGACTATACAGACGATGAAAGATTGCTGTGGCTCATCCAGCCTTCTGGAGCTGCAAATGTGACCCTTACGTTCAATTCGTTTGACATTGAAGCCAATTGGGATTACATGTTCATCTATGATGGGACAACCACGGACGATCCTTTGCTTGGAACTTACACGGGAACAACAAACCCTGGAACCATTTCGTCTACAGGAGATGCTTTGCTAATTGAGTTCAGATCAGACTGCGCTACCACAAGTTCAGGGTGGGAAATTGTTTGGAACAGCACAGGAGGTGGAACAGGAACAACGGATGACACGGCACCAACGACTGCCGTTAGCACCCCTAATAGCTGGGTAACGACAGACTTTACAGCTACATTTTCTGATGCCGACAACTCAGGAGGAAGTGGTGTAGACCAAATTTTTTATCAAGTTATCGATTATGACGGATCAGACTGGCGGGCTAATAGTGATAACGGTTTCTTCTCAGATAATTTTGATCAAGCCGCTATTCATTCAGATTGGACTACCTTAACGGGAACCTGGGGGTTAATTAACGGGTTTTTGGATCAAACGGATGAAGCCGAATCGAACACCAATATTTATGCATTATTAGATCAAGACAATTACGATGAATGGTTATATCATCTCGCTATAAAAATTGGAGGAACAGGAACCAATAAACGCGCTGGATTCCATTTTATGTCTGATGACGCTACTCAAACCGAAAGAGGAAACTCCTATTTCGTATGGTTCAGAACGGACAACAATAAAATTCAGATTTACGAAACAACTAACAATGTTTTCTCATTAGAACTGGATGAACCCTACACGCTGAATGACGACCAATGGTATGATGTGAAAGTTACCTACGACAAGGTATCGGGAGAAATCCACGTATGGGTAGACAATGAGCACGCAGCCTCTTGGACCGATGCTTCTCCTCTTACGTCTGGAAATGCCATTTCATTCAGAAGCGGGAATTCGTACATCAGTGCGAACAACTTAAAAGTTTACCATAACCGAGCTACTTCAGAACTTGTTACTGTGGGGACAAATGGTGATATTCGATTCCAAAATACTGCTCCAACCGTTCCCTCGGGAAGAGTAAAGTCGATCATCATTGACTCGGCTTACAATGTATCTAGTGTTGCCTATAAAGACGTCAATGTAGACTGGACAGTACCCAGTCAGGTTACAGCTTTGAACGATGGTGCCGGAAGTGATATTGATAACCAAACCAATAACACACAGCTCTCTGCTAACTGGGGTGCTAGTCTAGATTCCCATTCTGATATTGGTAGGTACTGGTATGCCATTGGATCTACTTCTGGCGGAACAGACATTGTAAATTGGACAGATAACTGGTTCAACACTTCCTTTACACATACTGGTTTGAACCTAACGTTTGGAAACACCTATTACGTATCCGTAAGAACAGAAAATGGAGCAGGTCTGATCAACACAGAAATCACTTCTGATGGTGTAACTATTGAGAGTCCAACAGATCCTCCTGTTGCAGGTTTTAGTGTCAACAATACGGATATCTGCGAAGGTGACTCTATACAATTAACTAATTCAAGTACGGATGCCACCTCTTATGTTTGGTCTGTGACTGGAGCAACTCTTTCATCCAATACAACTGCCAATCCTTACATTACGTTTCCATCTACCGGGTCTTATAATGTAACGCTTGTTGCCAACGGACCCGGAGGAACAGACAACATTACGCAACCTATTAATGTAACGGTAAGTCAAGCGCCTATCGCGGCTATGACTGCTAGCAATAACTCTCCATTGGTCAACGATGTGGTCACGTTCACCAACAATTCTTCTAATGCCAATGGATACATTTGGGATTTTGGCGATGGCAACTCAAGTACAGATGAAAACCCTTGGAATACCTACACAACAGAAGGTCAGTACACGGTAACTCTCGTTGCTATTAACGGTACCTGTCCTAATGATACCACTACACAACTAATTGACGTTTTAGACAATAGTTCCGTACAGGAATTAGTCGGGCTGAACAGTCTAATGATATATCCCAACCCAACCACCGGACAGACAATCGTTAATTTGTCTTTAGAAAGTGCAGACTACTATACAGCAGACTTATATGACATTACGGGAAAGAAAATACAAACCCTGTTTGATACGCAACTTACTGCTGGTGATCACAACGTTCAGATCAACCTAACCGATCTGCGACTAGCAAATGGAGTTTATCAGTTAAAGATCTCCAATACGAAAGGAGCAATTTACAAGAAGATCATTTTCAAAAAATAATAGTATTACATCGACATGAAAAAGCAATTTTTATCATTAATCATGCTGCTTTGCGCTGCCCAGTTGACAGCTCAAAGTATTCATCAAGAACAACTGAACCATTATAATAGCCTTGGCAATGCAGATGCACCCTACTATGAACAAAACACCGTAGCTGCACAAATGCCTCCTAAGGAGAAGTCATCCTGTAATTTAGATAAAGTGGTTTATGGCTGGCATCCCTATTGGATTGGGAATGCCTATCAGAATTATGACTGGGATTTGCTTTCTCATTTCTCTTTCTTCTCGTATGAAGTGGATGCCGCAACTGGTGAAGCAAACAGCACACATGGTTGGGCAACTTCAGCGGCCGTAGATGCGGCTTTGGCTAGTGGAAATACAAAAGTTACTTTGTGCGTTACTTTATTCTCAGGGCACAACACCTTCTTTGGTAGCAGCACAGCTCAGCAAACACTGATTGATAACCTGATCTCTTTGGTACAATCAAGAGGTGCTCATGGCGTACAAATCGATTTTGAAGGATTACCTTCTTCTCAAAGAACCAATTTTGCCAACTGGATGGTAAGCCTATCTAACCAAATGCACGCTGCGATTCCAAATTCAGAAGTGAGTACGGTGCTTTATGCTGTTGACTGGAATAATGTGTTTGATTTCTCGATCATGGAACCCGAGGTAGATCATTACATCGTGATGGGCTACGCTTATTATTATCAAGGTAGTGGAAACACTGGTCCGTGCGATCCCTTGTACCATTTTGGGAGTTCTTACAACTACACTTTGTCAAAAACTACTTCTTACTACATTGATCAAGGTTGTCCGAAGGATAAATTTGTTTTGGGACTACCCTATTACGGTTATGAATGGCCTACGAGCAGCCTAACAATTCCATCCAGCACTACAGGAACAGGAAGTGCCAGAACTTTTGCTGTGGTGAAAAACAATAGTTCGGGTAACTACTCTGCGGGTAACTATACTTGGGATGCGGATAGTTATACAGATATCTTCGCCTTCAACTCAGGCGGGCAAGATAAGCAATGCTTCATTACGCTTGAGGATGGCTTCAATAAGCGATTAGAATTTGTGGAGCAGACGGATATCGGTGGTATCGGAATCTGGGCACTTGGGTATGACGATGGGTATAATGAACTTTGGGATGCGATTGAAACACATCTCACCGACTGTCAAGAAGATGCCTGTACGGGCACCATTCACGACTTCGGAGGCCCAACTAAAAACTACTACAATGATGAGGACTACACGTGGACGATTGATCCTCCTGGAACGACAGCCATAACCTTTAATTTTACTTCTTTTGACGTGGAAGCTAATTATGACTACCTGTACATTTACGATGGTGCTGATGTGAATGCTCCACAAATTGCAGGATCTCCATTTACTGGCACCAACTCTCCAGGAAACTTTACTTCTTCTACTGGTGCGGTGACATTCCGTTGGACTTCTGATGGTGCCACGGTGGCTCCAGGTTTTATTGCCGATTGGACTTGCAATGCGGATATCACAGCACCTACGACTACAGTTTCTCACCCCAACGCTTGGGAAACCCAAGATTTTACGGCAAGCTTTACGGACAATGATAACAACGCACTCGAATACCAGTTTTTCAATGTTTCTGATTACGATGGCAACAACTGGGGTGCCAATGCAGACATTGGGTTCTTTAATGATGAGTTTGAACAAGCTTCATTAAGTCCAGATTGGAACAATAGCTTAGGAACTTGGATTCTGTCTAACGGTGCACTGGAGCAAACGGACGAAAATGAATCAAACACCAACTTGAACGCTACGCTCCACCAAGATGATCAGCATGTATATCTTTATCATTGGACCGGACAGATCAATGGTTCTGGTACCAACAGACGTGTAGGAATTCATTTCTTTTGCGATGACGTAACCACTACGCAACGCGGGAATTCCTATATGGTGTATTGGAGAACGGATAGCGACAAGTGTCAAATTTATAAATCGGATGGTACAAATATTCCGCTGATGACCAATGATGACGTGACTGTTGATCCAAACATAACCTACGATTTTAAAGTCCTTTACGACCCTTCTACCGGATTGATTCAGGCATATCTTGATGATGTCCTCGTATCTGAGTGGACTGATTCAACTCCTCTTACCAGTGCAGATGGCGTATCACTTAGAACTGGTAATTGCAATGGTATTTACGATGACTTCAGAGTGTATAAGAGTCGATCGGGCACTGAAACCATTACCATGGGATCAAGCACAGACATGCTCCGCTATCAAAATCCAAACCCAATGACACCTGCTGGAAATATTCGCTCTATCAATATTGATCAAGCGAATAACTGGAGCACTGTAGCTTCTGATCTAGTGGATGTCGATTGGACGGAACCAGCATCGGTAACTGTGAATGATGGACTAAGTACAGACATTGATGTCTTTAACATTGATACGGAAATTTCTGGAAACTGGACTGCAAGTAGCGATACGCACAGTGATGTAGATTTCTACGAATATGCCATAGGGACTACTCAAGGAGGCATGGATATTGTCAACTGGACCAACAATGGTACTTCAACCTCCTTTACGGAAACTGGATTGAGTTTAACATATAACACCACCTACTACGTAAGCGTGAGAACCACCAATGGAGCAGGATTGGTAAGCACAGCTACAGATAGTGATGGGCAATTATTGGAGAATCCTACTCAACCTCCAAGCGCAGGTTTTTCTCCCAGCACAACAACCATTTGTGAAGGAGATTCGATTCAATTGATTAATACTTCACAAAACGCTACGAGCTATCTATGGAGTGTTACTGGAGGGATTTTGAGTGATAATACAGCAAACAATCCTTACGTCACTTTCAGCTCATCGGGCAGCTACAACGTAACATTAGTCGCCTCTGGACCAGGCGGTTCGGATCAATCCAGTCAAAACATTTCTGTTACCGTTAATGATGGACCAGATGCCATGGCAACACCGAGCAACGACACCGTGTACTTACCCAATGCCATTGTTTCATTTACGAATACCAGCACGAACGCAACAAGTTATGAATGGAACTTTGGAGATGGCAATACAAGTACGGATGAAAACCCATGGAATAATTACAGTGCTGTAGGCACGTATGATGTTTCATTGGTTGCCTCTACCAACGGATGTGCAAATGACACCACCTATTTTGAGATTACCGTTTTGGATAACAGTGCCGGACTCAATGATAGTGAATTTGAGTTGAGCATCTATCCCAACCCATTTGAAAATAACCTTACCATTTCTGGATTGGCTCAATTGGGAAGTATTCAATCGGTAGAGTTGTTTGATATGACAGGAAGACTTGTTTATCGAGCTGCAAATCTTTCAATTACGGACTTAATAGTAATTGAAAACTTATCATCGCTAAGCAGTGGAATGTATGAACTAAGAATTGCCTCTGATAAGCATAGTATTTCATATAAATTGATGAAATAACCAGTGGGAAGACAGAAATATACCAAAAAGCAACTTGATCAAATGAAAAAGCAAGTTGCCGAACAAAAGAGACTAAAAGAAGAAAAAGAGCAAGAACAATTAAAACAAAGAGCTGCCATTTTTAAACGGTTGCCTGGCAAAATCCTCAAGGGAGTTGCTGTTTTTTCTTTTGTTTTTAGCCTTCTTTTGTTCGTTGACAATTTCTTACCGACTTCCTACCATAAGCACGAAATACACTCTGCTATCGAGGAACGATATGACATCATTTCGCATGATGGATGGCATGTTATCTGTACTTATATGCACGTTTGTTTGAAAGATGACTGTAGCTACGATTACTTTATCCATGAGAAAGAATACCTCAAGGCGAAACCGTTGGGATATATTGAAGTAGAGAAAACCCCAATCTTTCATATTAACAAGGGATTTAGAGTCGGAAAAGGAGACACCTTGGCTCAAAAAAGAGTGTATCTTCATCTGTATGCGCATATTGCGCTTCCTATTTTTCTGATGATCTTATCCTTGTTCTGGATATTGCTTAAGCCTGAGAAAAATGCGCAAATCATAACATTCGGATATATTCTAATGATTACGTTTCCTTTCCTTCTCTTCTTTATGTTCAAACATACCTATGCTTATCGTTTTGATCATGGAATTTATGAGATGAACCTAAATGACATTGAACTCGACCAAGAGATTGAAGAAGCAGAGTAAAACTCAAAATACGAAAAACTACGTAGCCCGAACTTAGCAGCATGGGTCATTTTTGTGAGTAAATAAAAAACTTACAAAAAATGATCAAAAAGAACCTACTCTTCGCATTGCTGATTTTTCTATCGGGAATTAGCTTTGGTCAGCTTTCTTACGAACAGTATAAGGAAGTTTACACACCTCACTACGATGTTCTGATAAAGAACTATACACCTGTTGAAACCTTCAACGACCTGAATCCAGGTCAGTATGGTGCAGCTCTGATTTATTTGTATGATGAATCATTAAAAAACAAAGACCTTCAGACCAATATCTCTGGAATTCTCACCTCGGCAGACCGGGACAAAGTGGCGCTTGGGTTAAAAGAATGTGGAGCTGGTTATGCTGTAAAAGTTCTTGGATTAATGAAGGACGAATGGCAAGTAGAAATCGTCTGGTTTCTAGACAGAGAAACCTATCAAGCAGTAGCTCCAAGCCTACCGGCAATCAAAAACTTCAAACCTGGAGCGTCTGGCTATCTTTTCAAGAAAGAGGTTAAGAAATTTGGACTACTCTATGCTGGTGGTGGATTAGACCTTGCTTACTCAGGCTTCAAAGGGCTCAGCACTTATGTGGATGCATACAACGGATCACCCACGAAAGTAGGTCCAGGCGGCACGCTTTATTCTTTATCAGAAGAACTAAATAGTCCAGGTGGTTTCAAAGGATTCGCTCTTGGTGCTGCGCTAAAACTGTCAAATACCATGTACATGGATGTTTATTTTCAACGAAGAGCAACCGTAGCTTCTGGTGGTGGTGAATCTCCTGAGGCATGGACAAAGGACATCAAGTTCTCAATGAATAACATTAACGTTGATTTTATGTGGATGAAAAAACCACAATTCATTTCGTTTGTTCAAGGATTTGGTTTGCAGTACAGCATGGGAGGTGTAAAGCACAGATCTTCCATTACTGGGAATAAATATGAAAAACTCGGGGACAACGTATCTAATTTTGGTATTAAATATAGAGCTGGTTTGATGGTCAATCCTGAAAGTTTGCCTGTGATGTTTGGTATTACTCCTTATTGGCAAATTAATTTCCCAAAAATGGACTTCACATCGGTTGATGCGGCAAACCCACAACTTGCTTATGGAGGTGGAGAGCCAGAAGACTTAAAGTCATCTGTTTCCAACCTTGGGATTCAGTTGACCGTAAACTATAAGTTTGGTGGAAAGCAAGAGGTAAAAGAGTATCCTACGTTTGAAGAGGAGTTGATGACCACCATGGATCCACACCTCAACACTTCTTACGAGGAGTTACTACCGAGAATTACACCAGATGGAAAGACCCTTTACTTCGTGAGAGGAGATCACCCTTTAAACGTAAAAGGTGCTGGAAACTCACAAGATATTTGGGTTAGTTCTGATATCGAAAATGGGTTAGATAAAGCAACTGCTACTCACTTAGGAGCACCTTTTAACGTGGGAACTTACAACGCTGTGGTAGGTGTAAGTCCAGATGAAAACTCGATGGTGATCAAAGGGTACTACGAAAATGGAAAACCATCTGGTTCGGGGTAT
This sequence comes from uncultured Flavobacteriales bacterium, assembly GCA_964387945.1. Taxonomy (GTDB): domain Bacteria; phylum Bacteroidota; class Bacteroidia; order Flavobacteriales_D; family Parvicellaceae; genus Parvicella. Next base: position 91,906 of record CAYLYX010000001.1, read on the forward strand.
TCAATTATCTACAGAACAAAAGACGGATGGAGCACACCTGAAGGTCTTGACATCAAGGATTACAAGTCTATGGCAAAAGGAAACTATGTAGGAGCTTACTGGACGCAAGATGGAAAGAAAATGATCCTGAGCCTTTCAGAAAGCAGTACAGATGATTTACAAGACATGTATGTTTCTATGTTGCAAGCAGATGGAACGTGGTCAAAGCCTAAAAACTTAGGAAAAGACCTTAATACTTCTGCTGGTGAGCACTCTCCTTTCTTGGCATCGGATGGAAAAACGCTTTACTTCTCTTCCAACAGAGACGGTGGTGAAGGAGGTTATGACATCTACTTTACGCAGCGTCTGGATGATAGCTGGACAATATGGAGTGAGCCTGTTAACATGGGTAGTGAAATCAATTCAGAGAACTTTGACGCCTACTACACTATTGATGCAAAAGGAGAATATGCGTACATGGTGTCTAGTGAGAACTCTGTAGGAAGTACCGATATTGTGCGTATTGAGTTGGAAAAAGAAGTTCAGCCAGATCCTGTAGTGCTTATTACTGGAAAAGTATTGAATGCGAAAGACAATTCTCCACTAGAAGCAAACATTGCTTACAACGGACTTTTAGATGGTGTTAACTATGGTATCGCACGTACGAACCCTGCTACTGGGGAGTATAAAATCGTACTTCCTTACGGAAAGCGTTATGATTTTAGTGCTAATGCTGCCAACTTTATCGGGGTGTCAGAAACAATGGATCTCACGGAGGTTGGTGAATATCAGGAGATCGTAAGAGACTTGTACCTTGTACCAATTGAAGTAGGTTCAACTGTACGATTGAATAATATTTTCTTCGAAACTGGGAAATCAGAATTGAGAGAAGAATCGTTTAACGAACTAAATCGAGTTGTTGAGTTGCTGAATCAGAACCCAGAAATGACGATCGAGTTGTCTGGACATACAGATAATGTAGGTAATGCTGCTTCTAACAAGAAGTTATCACAAGACAGAGCTGCTTCATGTAGAGCGTACTTGATTGAACAAGGAATTGATGAAAGTAGATTAAAGGCCGTAGGGTATGGCGAGGACAAACCAGTAGCAAGCAATGACTCAGCTGACGGTCAGGCTCAAAATAGAAGAGTAGAGTTTACTATTTTGACCAACTAAAAAGTAGGTTTTTTCAGCTGATGAAAGCCGACCCATCTGGGTCGGCTTTTTCGTTTATCTAAAGATGGTTACGGTACCTTCGTATTTGAAGTCCTCAATTTCAATGGTGTACATGTAGGTTCCATCCGGTACTGCATCACCATCAGAGTTATTTCCATCCCAAGAGGTAATCCCCCCAAAGGATTTAAAGATTAACTGCCCCCAACGGTTGTACACTTTCAGGTCTAGGCATTCCGCCAGCGTTCCCGGAACTTGCACCCAGAAATAATCATTCTCTCCATCGCCATTAGGTGTAAACACATTAGGAATGTGAATCGAATAGAATGAATTGAAGTCGTTTAACAAAATAGCAAATGTTGTATCGGACGAACAACCTAAATCATTGTACAATGTCAGGTCAACACTTGCCTCCTCGGCATAATCAAACAAGGTTATTGGCTCGATATCATCCGATTCTTCTCCATTACTAAACGACCATTCATAATCGTCCGCATAAAAGCTGCTATCTGTAAACTCCACTTGTACACCTTCACAATCTGGAATCAATTGGTAATTAAATCCAATAATCGGAATTTCGTTTACCACAATATCAACAGAAGCCTGATCCACACAACCTGCTACATCAGAAACCGTCACGGTATAGGTAATATCACCTTCTGGAGAAGCCATAGGATCTTGAATGTTTCCATTACTAAGTCCATCAGTTGGTGTCCAGGTAAATTGATTTCCAGGTGAACCGAAAACATCCAACTGAATGCTATCCGTCAAACAAATCGTGGTATCAGGAATGGTTGACACCCTAAATACGTTAACGATAACGGAATCATAATTTACACAAGCGTTAGAGTCGATAACCGTAACAATATACTCAACCGTAGTATCTGGAAAGACCATTGGATTAAAGATGTTTTCATCCGAGATACTAATCACTGGTGTCCAAGTATAATCCTCTCCTCCAGATGCTACCAACTGGGTAGAATCTCCTCTACAAATGTCCACATCCATTCCTGCACTAGCTATTGGCAGAGGGTTAACTACCACTTCTACCGAATCGCTATTCTGACAACCGTTCGCATCCGTTCCTTCAACAACATAAACAGTAGTGTCTTGAGGGAAAGCAGTTGTGTTTGCATTATTCGGAGTACCCAAATCAGTTGTTGGAGTCCACTCATATTGGGACGCACCTGTAGCCGATAAAGCAGCCGTGTCATAGATACAAATAGCCGTGTCTGCTGAAGCAATCACAACAGGTAGGTTATGAACGATCAGTTCTAGTGTGTCCGTATTCTTACATCCATTAGCATCTGTTCCTTCCACAACAAAAGTTTCCGAATCCAAAGCCGAACTATAAGGGTTAGCCACATCAAACTGGCTCAATGTTGAATCAGGGCTCCAAACGTAGTCAAGTGCTCCTGTTACACTCAGTTGAATGCTGTCATAAATACACATTTCAAGATCCAGACCCGCATCAACTGGTGGCAATGTATTCACCAGAATATTAACGGTATCCGTATTCACACAGTTGTTTGTATCCGTCACTGCAACAATGTAGTCTGTAGTGGTAGATGGAAAAACCAACGGATCCTCAATCAAATTATTAGAGATCGAATCGGTTGGTATCCAGCTATACCCTACTCCACCCGATGCAAAAAGTTGCGTTGTATCGCCCAAACAAATGGTATCGTTTAAGCCTGCATTTGCCATTGGAAGTGGATTGACCACAATCTGTACGGTATCATTTTGTGAACACCCAAGAGCATCGGTTACAGTAACAATGAAGTCCGTTGTGTCCGTTGGAAAAGCATCTGGGTTAGCAATGGTGCTATCCGACAAATCGACTTGCGTATTCCAGGTATACTCTACTCCGCCAGTAGCCACCAGTTGTGTCGTATCTCCTATACAAATTTGGACATCACTACCAGCACTTGCAAGTGGATAAGGGTTTACTTTCACAAACACAGAATCCACGCCCGTACAGGTATCATTAGCTGTGTAAACCGTAAACCACGTATCAGCGACAGGTAGTACAGTAGGATTCTCGACCGAATTATCTACAATGGCACCTGATGGCTGCCAATCGTATAGAGTTCCGGGCACGGAGGTAGGTAAACCACCGATCACCACACTATCTCCTTCACAAATGGTATCGTTCAGACCTGCATCGGTTGGAACCGGACCTCCGGCAAAGACCGTCATCGAATCTAGGTTTACGCACCCAAAAGCACTTTCTACGTTCAAGTAATAGACGGTAGTATCATCTGGTGAAGCATCAGGCACCAAGATCGATGGATCAGACAAGTCTGTAGAAGGCGTCCAAGCGAAAACTACTCCATCACTACTTCCCTGTAACTGTACCGTACTGCTCGGGCAAGACCAAAGATCAGGCCCCGCATCAACGGTTGGTAAATCATGAACGACTACCTCAACTGTATCAAAATTAACGCATCCTAGCGCATCTGTACCTTGCAAAATATAAGTATCTGTAACGCCTGGCCAAACTTGCGTATTTTCATCCAATGGATCAAGAATTGAATCCCCTTCTATCCATAAATAGGTATCGCCTCCTGAGCCAGCCAGTGCAGTAGTATCACCAAAGCATATTTCGTCATCTACACCAGCATCTATTACAGGCAAGGATTGCACGGTAATCGCTACTTCTGCACTATCCAAGCAACCTTCAGACGAACCTACCACAACGGTATAAGTCGTATTTACAGTTGGCCAAACATCTACTGTTGAACCCGTCAAAGACGAAATATTAAAATTGGGCGACCAATCGTAATCACTTCCTCCAGCGGCTGAAATCGTTATGGTATCCTGAACACAAATGATCGTATCATTAGATGTGGTAATATTAGGAAGGCTATTTACCGTCATCTGCAACGAATCTATTGCAATACAGCCCAAGGCACTAGTTGCTTCTACGTAAATCATTTCTGACGTTGTGCCTGTGTACCAAACCGTGTCCAGCGTATTGTTCGTAAAACTTCCAGCACTAGTCCAGTCGTAGATTACACCTCCCGTTACGCTAAGCTGAAGCGAATCGCCAATACACATTACCGAATCTCCGGCTATATCAACAACAAATGGAGCGGGTTGATCAATCGTTACGGTAGTGTCTGACGTACAACCATCTATCGCAGTAATGGAGATGACATAATCTCCTGCTGGTAAACCATTGACGAATGCTGTATCAACAATTCCTGTCTGATTATAGACCGTATTTCCAGAAATATCTTCTACTACTTGTACGTCAAATGTCGTGATTTGGTTACTGTATGGAACGATTTCTAAACCACCATCAGCTCCACCGAAGCAAATTACATCTTGAATGATGATATCATCAAATCCGCAACAAGATGCTGTGACATTCACCGTAGTGGAATCCACGCAACCTCCATTAATATTCGTAACGAACACTTCAAAGTCTCCATTATTGGAAATCACGGCAAACGTACTATCCGAAGCTGGATCATCAACTGGATCAACGGTAGACTGCCAATCAAAAGTAAAGTTTGCAGGATCTGGTTCCAAAGAGCAAGATGTAAAATGTGTTATTGGTCGTTGAAAAGAAGTCTCAGAAACAGTTACAGCGGGACAAGCTGCTTGATTATCACTAAAGAAAATCAACGATGATGCATACGTGGTATTTGAAACGGGAGATATGGAATTGAGCGTATAATTTAAATGACGATTATCATAGCAAACCTCTACGACTAGATTTGAAATACCATCCCATTCATAGGCAGATGACAGCACCAACGTATTAGTTCCCAATTCTACTTCTACGTTCTGAGGCGTAAACACATTGGACAAACCTGTCTCCCAAGAAGTTAGTTCATCTGTGGCTGTACAGCCCATATTAATCGTATAATCATAATAAATGGTATCTCCATTGATGGTCGTTACATCCCATGCAATTTCTGTGATCTTACCTGGCTGTACGCCTGCTGCCAATAGTTCTGAAGCTCTGAATAAAAACTGATGTTTCGCATTTCGGTACCAGTTTCCAAAGGGAGCCGGCCACGTTGTTTGCGTGTTTTGACCTCCAACTACTCCGACTTGTTGCGTTGCTTCTGGACTGTCACAGATGTTATTGATACTCACATCACAGATAGCAGGGTCTGAATTTAAAATGTTCACATCAAAGAAAACGGTATCTCCACAATCCACATCGGTCTGTGATACCACCACTTCAAAATCTGGAGAAGTTGCTGGAGCTACTGTCAACTGCAACGTATCATACCTTACACAACCTTGATCAGACTCAATACTTACCGCAAATTCGTAATCTCCCGGAGCCGTAGTGGTCATAACAGGAGTGGCTGAGGTTGGATCGTCCAATTCACTTCCAGGTGTCCATTGAATATCATAAACTCCAATCGGATTGGTCGCAATTTCAAACTGAACATCAGAGCCAATACAAGTATTTGCAGAGCTCTGAGAAAGGGTATACGCAAAATCAGGCACAACGGCAACTTCAACCGTATCGATATTATCACACATACCCGATAAGTTACTGGTGACCTCGTACTGAGTAGTGACAGAGGGTAACGCAAAGGTTCCCTGACACGTGTCGCACTCAAAATTATTTCCAAGACTAATGGGATCACCACCTGGGACAGATACCCATGTAAATTCCGTTCCTCCAGTTGCAAAAAGATCCGTTGTATCTCCCGCACAGAGGATTACGTCTGGACCAGCATACGTCCCTGGACTAATATGAATGTTGAGCGGAAAAAAAGTAATTCCAAACATCGGACAAGCATTATCTCTTGCATTGAACACGACACTTGTGTTACTTGGAACAGATGAGGTTGCTGTCCAACAGACCTCCGCTAAGGCAGGCGATTGAAACGTCAGCTGCGTAAAAGTTGCTCCGGGGAGTGCTACATCCAAATTAGAAGAAATAAAAATAGAGTCTCCTGCATTTAAGTCAGTGAATTCCAACTGAAAACAAAACTGATCACCGGGACAAACTTCAATTTCATTGTTTGAAACCTGTACCCCATCTCCAGTATAGTTTGAAATTCCCGTTGGTTCAACTGGGTTAGTATTCGCAGGGCAATTGATTACCTCAAACTGAAAGTCTTGCACTAGAGAACCGACTAAATTCCCGTCATCATCGTATTCTTCTACCAACACTACCACGACATAATTACCCACTACAGTTGGCGTGAAACTAAGATCTCCAGTGGATGAGTTAATGGTTATACCTGGAATCGGTACAGCCCCTGTATATCCACCTTGATAAGGAACTGAAGTGGCAGCTGACTGAGCAGCATCTACCAAAGAATACACCAATGTATTACCATCCGCTTCGTAGATTCCAAGATTGTACGTCAAGGGTTGGTTAACACATATATATGGGATCATCTGAGTTGTTACTGAAGGCGAATTATTGCAAATTGCATCCTCATTGTTAAGCGTGGTCTCGATATAGTAGTTATTGCTCGTACCTACCAAGTTCTCTGATTCGTTTCTACAGCAAGTTTCAAAAGAGAAATGCCAGCTATCACAATCAGCTGGAATAGTTATCGTATCTACCCATTGATGCATATAGATACCAGGCATATTATTCCCGCTACACTCACTAAACGGAAGCTGAGCATCGCACAACTGAGAAACCTCTTGCGAATAAATCACATTGTCCAGAGAAGCCTGTGTAAACCCCGTAATACCACAATCATTGGCAATATCAATCACTTTTGGTCCGTTTGCTTCAAAAGCTGTTCCGCAATCTTCAAAAAGCGTTAGGGTGATTACATACTGATCATTACCTAAACATTCATACGTAATATTTCCCCCTGGAATATGAGAAGCACTTACACGAGCAAAAAATAGCAATAGTGCTGATAAAAGTAAAACTCTAAACATGAAACTTATTTTCTGTGAATATACTAAAATAGACGTAAAATCTGTAGTTTCGTTGCACGAGAGTCTATGCAAAATAAAAGAAATATGAACACTCAGAAAATTTGCCATTCGGTTGTTGCTTTATCCAGAGAAATCGGTGATTGGATGTTTCATGAACGTCAGCAGTTTTCAAAAGACCAAGTGGAGTCTAAAAGTTTTAACAACCTCGTCTCATATGTAGACAAAGAATCAGAAAGAAGGTTTGTAGAGGGGCTTAAAGTACTCCTTCCAGAAGCAGGGATCATTGGCGAAGAAGGAGTCGATAACAGCTCTCAAACGCACGCGTTGAATTGGATCATTGATCCGCTAGATGGAACCACAAATTACATCCATGGGATTCCTGCCTATTGCACAAGTGTTGCACTTCAGAAAAACGATGAAATTATATTGGGCGTAATCTATGAACCCAATCGTCAAGAATGCTTTTACGCCAGCAAAGGAAACGGAGCCTACCTGAATGATCGCCAAATTCAGGTAACCTCAACCCCGCAACTAGCTGCATCTTTATTGGCAACAGGTTTTCCGTATGACTATTTCGAACGAATGGACAACTACATGGAACTACTCAAGTTCCTGATGAAGAATTCCAGAGGTATTCGCAGAATTGGAGCTGCAGCATTAGATATGTGCTATGTGGCTGCTGGACGTTTTGACGCATTTTTCGAACTTGCGCTGCAACCTTGGGATGTAGCCGCTGGAAGCATCATTGTGCAGGAAGCTGGTGGATATTGCACAGATTTTGAAGGGGATAAAGACTACATTTTTGGTCAATCTATCCTTTGTTCAAATGGAAAAGTACATGCATTTCTTCTAGAAAAAATCAAAGAATTTGGTAAAATCAAGTCAGTTTAAACATTCTGGAACTACTTTTGCTACCATCTAAATAAAAACAACTAAAATGAGACCAATAAAAAACATTCTAGCGCTAATTCTTATAACTGCTTTATCTACTTCTGTAGCACAGGAACTTCCACAAGCAAGTCCAAGAGGAAAAGTAGATCAGACTGTTGGTTTGACCAACATTAGTATCGATTACTCGCGTCCGAGTGTAAAAGAAAGAAAGATTTTTGGAGAGCTTTTACCTTACGGTGAAGTGTGGCGTTTTGGAGCGAATGCTTCAACCAAAATCACCATTGATCAATACCTAAAGTTTGGAGATCAAATTTTGCAGCCAGGCACTTATTCTGTGTTTGCTACACCCGGTGAGTTGGAGTGGAATGTTTTCTTTAATAGCGAAGTAGAGCAATGGGGAACTAGTGATTATGACGCAGCAAAGAACGTTGTTTCACTTTCTGTTAAACCTGTAAAAGAAGGATTCTCTGAAACACTTGAAATCGGCATTGAAGACCTTACTATAAACTCAGGAAACATTGTCATTCGATGGGAGAATACAACGGTTAAATTACCGTTTAAAGTAAACACAAAGGAGCTGGCAGAAAAGAACATTACACTGGCGATCGAAAAAGGAGAGGATTTAGACAAAGTCTACTATAACGCTGCCAAATATTACCTAACTACAGAGGATTATGATCAAGCTCTATCGTATATTGATCAATCGATCAGTGAAAAAGCTGCGCATAACAGCTTGTTCTACAAAGCAAGAATCTTAAAAGCCAAAGGTGATACCAAAGGAGCAATCAAATTGGCTGAAAAAGCATTGAATTATGCTAACGAGAATAATGAGGAGGGTTGGGCAGACTACATTCAGAAAGCATTAGACGAGTGGAAGAAATAATTACTTCCGTTTAACATCTCCCTGAACTCTGCTATCATAAGTGCTGTGGCTCCCCAAACGGTTTGATAGCAAAACTCAAAATAAGGAACTTCTATGGTAAAGGGTTGGTCTGAATAACGACCGACCTTTACCTTTTTTTGTTTCACCAATTCTTGATTAAAAACATCTTTCAAAGGCACTTCAAGCACCTGCTCGACCTCTACCGCATCGGGATAAAACACCGGTTCGTAATCAATGTAACCTATAAAAGGGTTAACAAGTATGTTGCTGGGTGGAATGTACACATCCGTTAACTTCCCGAGCAGCTGAATGCTTTCCTGATCAATGCCAATCTCTTCTTCACATTCACGAATTGCTGCCTGCTCTGGTGTCTCTCCTTGCTCTATTTTCCCTCCGGGAAAGCTTACCTGACCTCCATGCACACCATCGTAATCTGGGCGAAGCATCAAGGCAAAATACCATTCACTTTTCTTTGGATAGAGCAACATCAACGTAGCCGCTCTTCTGTGCTCTTTCTTTTCTACAACGATGTCGTTGGCTGTTTTTCGCTGATAGGGAGCCATTAATTCGTGCGCGGACACACCTGGCAGATCTCCTTTTAGCCGATCTGCTATTTCTTTAATTCGATCCAAAAACAATGACTTTTAAGATGTCAATGGTGATAAATTTAACGCTTATCTGTTTTAACAACAACCGCTTCCCGTAATTTTATTACGAAAATCAATGAGCATGCAAAAAATAACTGAGTCCACTTCACTATATAATGATCTTGAGCAAATGTCCACTCGAGAGCTGCTGACTAATATCAACAACGAAGACCAAAAAGTAGCATTGGCAGTAGAAAAAATCATTCCTGCCATTGAACAATTTGTAGACGAGTTGCATCCAAGAATGGCACGTGGAGGACGTTTGTTTTATTTGGGAGCTGGAACAAGCGGCCGATTGGGCGTGGTGGATGCCTCAGAATGTCCTCCCACCTACGGTGTACCGCATGGATGGGTAGTTGGGTTGATGGCAGGAGGAGATGACGCCATTCGAAAGGCGGTAGAGTTTGCTGAGGATAGTCGTGAGATGGGTTGGAAAGATTTGCTCGAACATGAGGTTAATGAAGACGACACGGTTGTGGGCATTGCCGCTTCAGGTACAACACCTTACGTTTTGGGAGCACTTGAAAAATGTATCGAAAAAGGAATTTTGACTGGAGGAATTACTTGTAACCCGGGATCACCGCTTGATGAATTGGCACAGCATGCCATGGTAGCTGTTGTGGGTCCGGAGTTTGTAACCGGGAGTACGCGCATGAAATCTGGAACTGCTCAAAAACTAATCCTTAACATGATTTCTACGTCCGTGATGATCAAACTGGGGCGCGTAAAGGGCAACAAGATGGTGGACATGCAATTGAGTAACAACAAGTTGGTAGATCGAGGCACCAAAATGGTGATGGAGGCCTTAGGAATTGATTATGAACAAGCCAATCGACTCCTCATGGAGCATGGAAGTGTGCGGGGGGCGATTGATAGCTACAAGGGTTAGGTATTAGTTGTTAGGCATTAAGGATTAGGGATTAGGGACTTGTAGCTTAACAATTTAGCCCAACAACAATTTCTTCATGCTCAATCCTTCTTCAACAAAAGGAGTCACAGCTCATGAGAGTTGTTTGGTAAACGTAACAAACTTATTATACATTGCTCCATTCTCAATCTGGAATCGATACTCATAATTCATGCCTTCATGAACGAATTGAATAAAATTATGGTTTCCTTCCTCCATCTTAGGTATTACGCTAAATCCAGCAGAAATCTGTGCAGAGGTTTGTCCCTCATATGACTTCACTAGCACTTTTAAGCCTGTCAATTCTGCAATACTAAACACTTGCTTTTCACCACCCTTCTCTTGAACAATTATCTTCTCTGGAAAGCAGTAAATTTCTCCCGCCCGAACGGTAGTTCCTTGCACGAGGAATATAACTCCACCGATGGCAGCTAAGGCTAATCCACCACCTGTCAGAACATACCTCGTGACATCTGGATCAAAAAATACCACTCCTACTATCACTGAGATAATGCCTAGCACAATCAACAACAAGGCTACATTCAACCAAACGCTGGGATTTTCCTTGACAACATAACCTAAAGCAAAGTCTTTTCTTACTTTTTTCTTCATCAGTCCAACAACAACTTCTTCATGCTCACTCTATCCCCAATGATGCTTTCAAGATCTGAGATTGCAACGCGCTCCTGATCCATTGAATCTCTTTCACGGATAGTTACGGTGTTATCTTCGAGCGTCTGGTGGTCTACTGTAATACAGTATGGTGTACCGATGGCATCCTGTCTTCTGTAACGCTTACCGATTGTATCTTTTTCTTCGTATTGACAATTGTGATCAAACTTCAACACATCCATGATCTCTCTTGCTTTTTCTGGAAGTCCGTCTTTCTTCACCAAAGGAAGAATCGCAGCTTTCACAGGAGCAAGCGCAGGTGGAATGTTTAACACCACTCTTTCTGAACCATCTTCTAATTGTTCTTCTTTAAAGGCTGACGAAAGAACTGCCAGGAACATTCGATCTAAACCAATGGAAGTTTCCAGCACATAAGGAACGTAGCTTTCGTTTGACTCGGGATCAAAATATCTTAGTTTTTTTCCAGACTCTTTCTCATGATTTCCTAAGTCAAAATCTGTTCGAGAGTGAATTCCCTCCAATTCTTTAAACCCAAATGGATACTTGAACTCAATATCAGCTGCAGCATCAGCATAATGCGCCAATTTAATGTGATCGTGAAAACGATAATTATCATCTCCTAGTCCAAGGGCTTTGTGCCACTTCATTCGTTCCGTTTTCCAGTACTCATACCACTCCATTTGAGTTCCCGGTTTGATGAAGTATTGCATTTCCATTTGCTCAAACTCTCTCATTCTGAAGATGAACTGTCTGGCTACAATTTCGTTTCTAAACGCCTTACCAATTTGAGCAATTCCAAATGGCAACTTCATTCTACCCGTTTTTTGTACGTTCAGATAATTCACAAAAATACCTTGTGCTGTTTCAGGTCTTAGGTAGATAGTTGCAGCATCTCCTGCCACAGAGCCTAGCTCAGTACCAAACATCAAGTTAAACTGACGAACTTCTGTCCAGTTTTTGGAACCACTGATTGGGCAAACGATCCCCAAATCTTCTATGAGCTGCTTAAATGCACTCAAATCTTCTTCTTCCTGCACTTTCTTTAGTTGAGCTCTGATTTCTTCCATCTGCTCTACTCTTCTCAATACATTTGGGTTGGTTGCTCTAAACTGCTCCTCATCAAAATCATCACCAAATCGCTTCTTCCCTTTGTCTACATCTTTCTGAATCTTGGCTTCGATTTTTGCCATGTGATCCTCCACCAGCACATCTGCACGATAGCGCTTCTTAGAATCCTTGTTATCAATTAATGGATCATTGAATGCATCTACGTGTCCAGAAGCTTTCCAAGTAGTTGGGTGCATAAAAATTGCCGCATCCAAACCAACAATATTCTCGTGCATTTGCACCATCGCCATCCACCAATATTGCTTGATGTTATTCTTCAATTCCACCCCATTCTGCGCATAATCGTACGTTGCGCTCAATCCATCATAGATCTCACTACTCTGAAATACAAATCCAAACTCTTTTGCGTGAGAAATTACTTTTTTGAATACATCATCATTGTTTGCCATGTCCGTCTGTTTTATGGCGGCAAAGATATGTGTTAGTTTCTAAGTTAAAAAGGTTTATCACTAATTCCATTTGGAGCTTACCCTAAGAATTGTAAAATCCCAACATCTACAAAATACCTCACTTGATCATCCGTACTATCAAGAGCCAAAACAACCACTTCAGTCTTAGCCTTACTAGATATTATTTCTTCTCTCCGTTTGGGTTTTATGATCAACTTATTAACCCTTACGCTACTAAAAATTATAGCAGGATCAACACTGCAAATGAGACATGGAGTAACATCAATATCTTCAGCATCGACTACGCGAATACAACTGTCACTAAACGCACTGAGTTTGGATTCTTTTTTAACATTAACAAAGGAAACAATTTCACCCTTCAATCTGAGATACTTCTTCAAACGTGAGTTTATTTGCACTATTTCAACAAGCCTCAAAAGTGGATGCCAATTCATACTCAAATTTAGTAAAATATGACTTATATCAAGCTTCTATCGCTCAATGGACTTATCTTTGCATTACAATAAGAAAACACCATGAAATTCTTTTACAGCATATTACTATCAGCACTTTTCCTAAGCGCATGCACTGGAACGCAAAACACAAGTTCGGCCGACAATAACGAAACTGAAGGCAACACAACAGATGAATTGACTCCCGAACAAGAGAGAGAAAAAGTAATTCTTGCAGAGGGCTACAGTAAGTGTAAGGTAGTAGACATGGGTTCGCAGGATGAGTGTGGATTTGTTTTGCAAGATCTCAATGGAAATAACCTCTACAAGCCTTTGCAATGGAAGGATGAGTTCGTCAACTACCGTCAGGATGGCAATGTGGTTTACATCAAGTTTAGAGGCTCAAAGGTAACGCAAACCGTATGCTTGCAATCCATGCCGATTATCGTAGACGAAATGAAATTGGTGGAATAAATGAATAAACTTCAGATCAGATTAGCCTGGATCACCCTTGTATCCATTTTCTTGGTCGTAATCGCAGGAGGAGTAGTGAGAATGACGGGGTCTGGCATGGGATGTCCGGATTGGCCAAAGTGCTTTGACTGCTACATTCCACCTACGGATATTTCTCAGCTCCCAGAAAACTATAAAGAGATTTATTCTAAAAAAAGAGAGGAGAAACTGCATCGTTTTGCCGACTTTTTGATCTCTCTGGGCTTTGAAGAAAAAGCTAAGGAACTTCTAGCGGATAAAACTCTTCTTGAAGAGCAGGACTTCAACGTTTTTAATACTTGGACAGAGTATATTAACCGACTGACAGGTGCATTAGCAGGTTTGTTCATTCTTGCGCAAACTATCTTAGCTTTTGCCCAGTTTCGCAAAAGAAAGTTATTGGCTTTTCTTGCTTTGTTTTTGCTTTTGCTCACGCTGTTTCAAGCGTGGTTCGGAGCGATGGTGGTGGCCACGAACATCGTCCCATGGGTGTTGACCGTTCATATGCTGTTGGCACTTCTGATGATCGTTATCCAACTCCATGTTATCCACATTGCTCGCGACAAAACATCTTCAGAACCCTCCAACAAAACGCTATTGTGGTTAGCATTTTCTGGAGTGGTAATCATGACACTTCAAACCCTATGGGGGACACAAGTGCGACAGCAAATTGACGTATTGGCTAAAGTCTCGGAGCGCGGCTCTTGGATGGATCAACTAGAGGGTATCTTTTACGTTCACCGAACCACCGCCATCGTCCTGGTGTTGTTGGGAGCGGCAATTGTTTATGTGGCAAGAAAAAACAAAACACATCAAAAACATACGTATTTATTGATCGGAATCATTGGTGCGGAAGCACTAACTGGTAAGCTTTTTGACTTGTTGGGGATGCCTGCCTTTTTGCAACCCACCCATCTCCTCTTATCTTTGCTGTTGTTTGCTGTGATGTACAGCTTGTTTTTACAAAATATGAAAAGATGAAAATGTTAAGACCTGCTTATCTTTTGTTGTTATTACTAGGTATTACTTCCTGTGAAATTGATTTCTCTAAAGAGGAAGAGGATAAGAAAAAAGACTTGTTATTTAGTGAAATCGATGGAGGTGAATATCAAGAAGCGCTAGACCAAGGAGGTGCTCGTGCGGTTTCATCTTTGGTACTTCTGGGTTATGCCAAGGAAGTAGAGCCCGAAATGATTGCGATGGTTGCCGACAGCATTTATGCTGAAGATTCACTTTGGCGAAACCGTCATTACGAGGCCATATCCATTTATAATGAATTATATGATGACATTCCTCCAAGTTTACATTATAAGTTTGGTGTTGCTATTTTTTCGATGCTGATGTACCATCCCAATGAGGTAATCACGCATTTTGATTCTGCCACCGTGTTGGAGTTGGATTTTTGGAATGATCGGTTGAAAGAGGAAATTCGCTACAAAGTAGAAACAGATTCCATTCCGTTAGCCAATATGATTGCCATGTCGCAAGACCACTGCAACTCCTGTGACTCTACACGACTGATGACATTACAAAAAATGCTGGAAACACTCTACGAAGACAACTGATCTTTCTTCTCTTTCATGATTTGATTTCTGTAAAAGAAGTAAAATAGAATAGCCCAATTGACGATCAAGATTCTAGCGGCTGCGTGAAATTCTTGTGGCAACATCAAGAAGAATAATACTAGCGCCAGCATTCCCAATGAAAGGTATAGATAGGTGGACGCCAATTTTGCCTGCCACTTTTTAATCCAAATTGCAACCACTAGAAATAGCCACAACGGATTTGCCCAGAGTAAGTTGAGGTTTCCTTTGGTGGCTACATGATCGGTTTGAAACCACATGAAGAAAAGCACCACACTCAGAATTCCAGACGTAAAGAAAAGAATCGAAGCCCATGTCTTCAATAGCATATCCAAACGAAAGAAGGCAAATACCAACGTAATCACTAAAATAAAAACTGTCATTACAACCGGAGTAAACCAACCATCTGCTTCTTCTGAACGTTCTATTCCTGGTACAATCACCTCATTTGAAAGTACAAGGTTCTGCGTTTCACCATTCACCTTTACCTGCGAAAGCTCAAAGATTTCCTCCATGTAGAATGGGTTAAACATTAGGTTCTGATTATCAACTTTTCCATCAATTTTATAGCCAAGTACGAGGTCAATTCCAAAGTCTAACCAAGGATGAGATTGAAAACCCACATCGATCATCTCTCTGAATGTGTGCTTATCGGCCTCTGGATGATTTACCCAAACTAAATCATCTCCCAATGCTTTTTTCAGTATATCTCTAATGCGAGTGGCACAATTATCAAAGAAAAAATCATATTGGTAGTACTTATTTTCTGGAAGGGCATTGATCTGTAACTGTTCCCAAACCTTATTTTTTTGTTCAATGGTAAGGTTGAGTTCCTGCTGTCTGACTTCTCTTTTAAAATAGGCGTATTCTCCTAAAAAGTCATTTGTACCACTTACGTCCATGTAATAGGGCAACTTTCCTTTTGCGAACTTATACGTAAAGTCATCACCGAACTCAAACATTCCCCAATTAAAAGTGATATCCGTACCACTGGAAGGGTCAGTTACTCTAAGAGCGCTATGTCCAAACTGCGACCATACCTCATCGCCCACTTCGCAAGTGAGGAGGTAAATTTTACTCTTATCACTTAACTGCGACATCGCAGGCAAACTGCAGACCAGCGCTAATAGGATGATCAAATTTCTCATGATAACGAAAACATTTTTTGCGCATTTGCGGTCGTAACGGCTGCTACATCTGGTAAGGAACATCTTTTAACGTCTGCCAATTTCAGGGCCACCAACTTTAAGTAGCTACTTTGATTTCTTTTCCCTCTATGTGGAGTTGGTGCCAAATAGGGAGCATCTGTCTCCAAAACGAAATGCTCAAGGTCAATTGCAGCCACAGTTTTGTCCAAACCACTATTCTTAAACGTAAGTACGCCACCCAACCCCATCAAAAAACCACCAAAATCGATAATACGTTGTGCCTCATCTGGTCCTCCGGTAAAACAGTGAAAAATTCCGCGAAGATTCTCATCGTTGTATTGTTCAACTACTTCAAAAATCTCTTCAAATGAATCACGGGCATGAATAACAATTGGCAACTGCTTTTCTTTAGCCCATTGAATCTGTTCAGCGAATGCCTGTTGCTGAATGCTCAAAGTTGACTTATCCCAGTACAAATCAATCCCAATCTCACCCACAGCAATGTATTTTTTTGTTTGTTGATCTAGGTGACCTTTTGCAATTGACAATTCTTCTTTCCAGGTATCTGGTTGAACTGAACAGGGATGCACTCCCATCATGGGGAAACATGTTTCGGGGTAATCATCTACCAATTGGTGCATTCCTTCGATAGAGCTGGAATCAATGTTGGGCAGTAAAATCTTTTCAATTCCATCGGCTAGGCATCGCTGTATTTCTTCATCGCGATCTTGGTCGAATTGGGAGGCATAGAGATGAGAATGCGTATCGATTAACATGCTGTGCTTTTGAGAAGTCGAAGGTATTAATAATCGCGCAAACAGCGGAATAGTAATTATTATTTAATTTTTCTTGTTCAATTTTTAAAGTTGTGTTAATTTCGCAATCCCATTTCCAGAAATGCCGAAGTGGCGGAATTGGTAGACGCGCACGACTCAAACTCGTGTTCCTTCGGGAGTGTCGGTTCGACCCCGACCTTCGGTACAAAAAGCCTCACAGTTGTGGGGCTTTTTTTTTGTTATATACGCTTAAAGTTAATTATGTCTACTGTGTACGTATTATATTCTGAATCCATCGATCGGTTTTATATTGGAAGTTGTTTGAACCTTGTAGAGCGACTGAAGCAACACAACGATCATACCTTCGATAAAAGCTTTACACGCAGAGCAAAAGATTGGAAGATTTTCTTTAGAATGGATAACTTGACACATTCTGAATCGCTTCAAATTGAGCAGCATTTGAAGAAAATGAAGAGTAGAAAATACCTCAATAATCTCTCTTTGTATCCTGAAATGAAAGATAAACTTTATCAAAAATATATCGGTTCGTCCCGATAGCTATCGGGACCGACCTTCGGTACAAAAAGCCTCACAACTGTGGGGCTTTTTTTTGTTATATACGCTTAAAGTTAGTTATGTCTTCTATGTACGTATTATATTCAGAATCCATCGATCGGTTTTATATTGGAAGTTGTTTGAACCTTGTAGAGCGACTGAAGCAACACAACGATCATACCTTCGATAAAAGCTTTACACGCAGAGCAAAAGATTGGAAGATTTTCTTTAGAATGGATAACTTGACACATTCTGAATCGCTTCAAATTGAGCAGCATTTGAAGAAAATGAAGAGTAGAAAATACCTCAATAATCTCTCTTTGTATCCTGAAATGAAAGATAAACTTTATCAAAAATATATCGGTTCGTCCCGATAGCTATCGGGACCGACCTTCGGTACAAAAAGCCTCACAACTGTGGGGCTTTTTTTTGTTATATACGCTTAAAGTTAGTTATGTCTTCTATGTACGTATTATATTCAGAATCCATCGATCGCTTTTATATTGGAAGTTGTTTGAACCTTGTAGAGCGACTGAAGCAACACAACAATCATACCTTCGATAAAAGCTTTACGCGCAGAGCAAAGGATTGGAAGATTTTCATCTTTCAAAACTTGAAATATGAATTTGAATCTCTCTATCATTTTCTTCCATTTCTTTCCAAACTAAATTATTCTCAGTAGCCTGTAGTAATGTATTTCCTAATCTTTAACACACCTTATTGGCATTGCATCTGACTTGTAAAAAGTTCTATCTATACCATAACTTTTATAATGTTCACTAATGAAAAAGTATTGATATAACGTATCTTTATGGAAACTAAGTGCAACACTAGAGGTCCATAATTCAGTGGTCCTGACCCAAGGCAAGGGCATAAAGAACCTCCCTTGAATAGAAGAGTAGACCCCATTTACTTTAAAGTTCAGTCCATATATGTCTGGGTATAATAGCGATTGAAACACCACATCAGGATCCTCACCTCCAAGTGTACTAAACAGTTCCCTGTACTCTTCATCTGTCGGTAAATGCCATCCTTCGGGAGCAACACGTTGGGCTGTTTCCCAAGTATACAAATAGCCTTCTTTTTTCACTCTTCTCTCTCTCCCTTTATATGCAAAACAACCTACAGAATCTTTATACTGTAGGTTCTCGGCCATCCAAATTTGGTTTCCAACTTTTACCCACTTATACTTTTTGTTATCTCTAACATCAACAAAATATCCCTCTTGTTCTTCTTCAATCTCGTTTTTGTTAAAAAAAGTAAAGGAAGACACGAATGCCGACATAACTATCAATGTTGCAACTACTTGCTTGTGGTTAGTGTACCTCATTAATCTGCTTTTTTTTTATTGAAATTAATTCTGCTTACAAGAATCTTGGGTTCTTCGATTTTCCTGATGCTCCCTGTTCTTTGCTTTCTTTTTTCGTCTGTTTTTGTTCCCGTTTATAAGCCTCTCTTTTGGCATCATTGGAAGCTTTATTATCCATTACAACAGTCCAGTTCTCGATATCTTTTGCAATTTTATCAAATTCCCGATTCGGAATATCAATAACTGTATTATCTTTTATTACATCACCTACAAACTCATTAATTTTATCCATAGTAATACTACAACAATTACCACTAACAATTTCATATCGCTTATAGTCTTCTTTCGTTAAGCAAAGTAAATATTGTAAAAACGCTTCTTCTTGTTCAGGAGTAGTTTCATTTAACACTGCCATTCGATCATACCCGAAACCTTCTGTTTCTTTAGGGTTTTCAACTCCTGGAGCGTTATTTGCCATATAAATCAATAGATCTTCCATTGTCTTTTCTTGATGACCATAAAACTCAATTTCCTTTTTCCCAGAAATCATAGCCTCTATTTTCTGAACTGGAGCAGTAAATACTACTTCTTCATTCAAAACATAGCGGGTTGGGTCAGTTTCATCTTTTTTAAGTTCCACAGAAAAAATCCAATAGCCTATATCATCATTACCAACGACTATGGCCATATGACCTTTCTTTCCTGCTCCAGGAGAATTTGCCATTGACGTTACGACAATTCCAATGTCCCTGCCTTCTCTATCAGTAGCAATAATAGGCATATCCAAAGCATAATTATAAGGACTTACATAAGGATATCTATCAACCATTTCATCAATGCTCAACCATCTTCCCAGTCTTGAATCATACATCCTAGCACCATAATCATATGAGTTACCTCCTCCCTTCACTTCATCATCCTTCTCCATACCATTGAATCCGTATCGATACTCTCCGACAGGAACAGTGCAAACTTCTGTAATCACTTCTTTCTTTACCAACTTGATTTTATTGATATAAAAAGTGCAGTTGGAATTATTCCCAATCCGCTCAAACTCCATAAAATAAGTGTCGCTTGCAGGTACTGTAAAACTTGTCGATAAATTATGCTGACCTGCAGCGGTAAATTGTTCAGCAATGATCACTTGACCTGTGGAACTAACAATTCTAGCTTCAATGATTGAGGAGGAGTTACAAGTTCCTTTGTCAACAATTGCTGTCCATTCATAGTTCATTCCCGCTTCTAAGGGAGCTGAGGCTTGCTTACGAACTCCCATCGGTCCGTTACCAGATTTATCAATCGCTAGCATCCCGTTCGGAACAGAGATAGAAGCTCCACTCATGTTCGTCCAACCATTGATAGTTTGAGAAAAACCCAATAAGCATGTGGTAAGAAAAAGTAGTATGAATCCAAATTTCGTCAATCGTCCTATTTAAGATGAGTTGAACGAATTTATGAAATAAAAACCTCATATCAACACGTATAAATACCTGTTTATACGAACGGTCGACAACAATTTTCTCTTTTTTAAAGAAAAAATTTAACTTGAGAGAAGTTGACTCTGCAAATCTCTTGGCAGGTCAATACCCTCCGTAAACAGTTCTGGTATTTCCTAAAGGATCTTGAATAGCCTGATCGATTTGATCTAGAAATTGCGCTTTGTCTTTTCCTAAAATGCCTTTTAAGACCAAACGATTAGAAGCATGATCACTTCTAAAAATGGTATTCTTTAACTCAACGCGCTCCATAAACCGCTTCATCTCATCCAATTGCTCTGGAAGTGAAAGTTCCACAAACTCTCCCTTGAAGCGACTTTTGTAATGATCCAAACCTTTGTGGGCTGTTAACACCAATGTGGAGGCAAATTTGGGTTGCGTTGCATTCAATACTTCAGCGGATCGTATGGCATGCTCTGCTGTATGTACCTTCCCTCCTACTCCAGTGATGATCATAACCGAGGTATCCATTCCTACTGCCTGCGCTTTGTTTATGCCCTGAACTGTGGACGTAAACGTCTCTCCCTTTTGAATTGCCTCGAGCGTAGCATCGTCTCCAGATTCAATTCCTACATACAGCAATTGCAAACCAGCTTTTTGCAAAGCTATCAACTCTTCTTCCGTCTTTCTGTTAATATTGGCTGGCGAAGCATAGGTGGATATCCTCCTAAGATTGGGGAAGGTTTCTCTTACTTTCTCTAGAATTGGCAATAACCGCTTATTGGAAAGCACTAGCGGATCGCCATCTGCCAAAAAGACTTTTGTGATTTGCTCGGACCAAAGAGCAAAGGCTTCAATATCCGCAAAAACTTCTTCCTGCTTTCTAACCTTGAAATGCTTGCTGGTGTACATTTCACAAAAGGAACATTTGTTCCAGGAGCAGCCCAAAGTCACCTGAATAATCAACGACCTTCCTTCACTTGGCGGTCTAAAAAGTGGTTCATCGTATTGTATCGGAAATCCAAACATCGATACAAAGATATCAATTGAAAAATCAATAGTAGGGAATATAAAAACCGAGAGAAACCCCAATCGTGCTGAACGTGAAGTCCGGAAGGATGACCTCTGGGTTTTCGTACTTAGGAAAAATATAGTACTTCCCAAAAACTTCTAGGTAAACTCCTGCTTCATCGCCTCCCCAAACTTTTAGTGAAGGGTAAATCTCTACTCCTCTCCATGGGTCGTAATCTTCATTTCCGAAGTACCCTTTCTTTGATCGGGTTCTGATTCGATTGACCCGTAAACTCAACAGCGCCTGATTCTCAAAATTGTAATGCAATCCTATCCCTAGACTTCCGAAAACCATTCCGTTGTCAAACAATCGATACGTCTCCTGGTTGGATGCTGTTGCGACAGCAATATTGTCAAACGAATGCGTACTGAGTGCAGAAAAACCTGTGTAAGGTCCGATCATGAAATTACCTCCAAAACCAAAATCTAAGTTCCAGAGATTTCCTGCACTTCCCAAACCGTAGGCTGAGTCAATTCCTGTGTTTTCATCTATTTTCCGCAGTTTTGCTGTACCGTAGTGAAGTGTTGGTCGTAAGTTTTTGTCCGCTACCCACTCGTAGCCTACAGCAAATAGTTCCTGTGCAAGCATAGACATGTCACTTTCAAAATACACGCCTTCTGTTAAAAGTCCCATTTTAAAAACCCAGTTGGTCGTATTAAATTTATCTTGACTAAAAGGAACATTGGAATAATCTATCTGAACAGTCCCATCACTACTGGTATTGGTAACGGGCTGGGCCTGTTGGCTCATGAAAGCCGAGTTCCAATTCTTATAGGCCTTACTAAAACTATTAAACTCTGCGCCATACCCAATAACCACATAGGATTCGGGCTGCGCTAAACCATTAAAAAATATTCCTAAAAAAAGTGCTAGAAGTGTAACGTTTTTCATTCTGTTTAATTTATTTCATTCTGTTTAAAAGGGTTACCACATTTCAAAGTCGTAGGTTAAGTTTTCAATCCTTGAGGTGGGAGACTGTCTTCCAGCGCTCAACTTAAACACCTCATTTTGAACATAGTTCTTAACTTCTGAAAGATAAATTGTACCATCACGATCTAAATCTGCTGCTTTACTCCTGATCCCATTGATCAGACAATAAGTAAACAGCCCATTCTTCCACTCATCGCTTTCCATACTAAACTCCGCACCACCTGAACTCGCTATCACGGTAGCTCCTGTTCCTTTACGTAGATCAACAAACAGCTCCTTCATCATCTGGATATTATTCATGGAACCTACGGTCTTCTGTTCGAGTTTCCGACCTACATTTCTAAACGTGACGTCTGTCTCTGTAGTGTTGGTTTCTTCCGCAAATTCAACCTCCTCCTCATCTAATTCTCCACTATGACAGGTATCCATGATCAATATCTTCTTAATTGCTCGTAATCCCTCAACCAAACCTTCAATTTCAGCATAGGCCACTCCATTTTTTGCCGGGTCGTCAAAATCAATATCGTGCGTGCCGTAATAGTAATTGAACGATCCGTCCAGCACGCCATGTCCTGCCACAAAGACCATCACCACATCATTTCTACCTGCACCCATCAAGAAACTTTTTAGTTGCTTGATATTAGCTGCGGTCACTTCCTCGTTCGTCAGCACTCTGCTGTACACCTGATCGTACTTTGGGTCACTTTTGAACAATGCAGCCATATCCTCTGCATCTTTAGCCGCATACTTTAGGTTAAAACTACTTTCTTCATACTCCGAAGTACCAATCGTCACGATGTAGAGATTTGGCTTTTCCTCTATTTCTCCGTTCTCCACCTCATAGTATGTTTTGAGTGATTCAACACCCTTCTCATTCAGCACTGAAATCTCAAACTTGTTGATACCTCTTACCAGTTCAACCTCTATTTCTTGTTCTCCTTTTCCAAAATTGGCGAGCGTACCATTTCTTCCATGCACTGGGACACCATTGAGGTAAATCATGAGTTTGCTCAAGCTGTATTTATCGTCAAAAGCTTTGAGTGTAAACGTACCCCAATCACTCTTTTCATCTTTGTCAAATGCAATCAGTTCTAATTCGGGAGCATGAATTTCTTGTTGTAAGTCCTTCTCTGTGAGTCCGTGTTGCTTTAGTCGTTTCTGATAGAGTTTGTAGTAGTAATCAATGAGTTTATCGTAACCCAAATCAAGTTCTTTAAGAATGATATCTGGTCGATTGTACTTCAAATCAAATTGCTCAAACGGATAGAACTTAGCAGCTTTATCTTGCCCTTGATTGACATGATACCCCACGTATTTAGCTCCGTTCTTTGAGGAAGTAAAATAACCTTCATTGTTCCAAATGATCCATTCATTGTCTTCCGTAAGGTAGATGGAAATGGTTGGATAAATGATGCTGCTCTTGTAGAAGTTCAAGCGATCCTCCAAGAACTGGCATGGCCAATCTCCTTTTTTCAAGGTACTGATGATGAGTTCCCAAGATTCAAACGTCCTGTCATCTGCATATTTTGTAATTTTCTCTGCTTGGAAAATACTCTTATAGGGATCTTGACTCAAGGGCACATACAATTCGTCCATGACCTCTCTTACGGTCTTCTCTGGTTGACCAGCTGTGGAGGCTCCAAGCTTATCGAGCGGCCAGATTCGGATCGTTTTGTCCGTACCACATGTAATTAGGTTTTTACCATCATTTGACAATCTACAACTCCAAATCTCTCCTTCATGAGAAACAAATCGATTAGTCATCACACCAGAAGAATTGTGAGCTGTAAGAATACCATAGCTACCTCCAGATATGATATATCCGTCATTCGTAAATGTGAATGAGTTGTGACGACTACCATCCCAGTATTCTCTTAAAATTGTATCCAAAACTGTTCTTCCTTGACGTATTTGAAGTCCATCATCCTGTGTAAAGTAGGAAACGGGGTTGATAATGGTAGATTTCCAAACGTTTTGTGGTTTTTGATAATCGTTTACTTGAATGGGGTTGACATCTTTGGTCAGTAGATTAAACTCATGTTTTAAGGTAGATTTCCCGTAATTACTTGTCCATTTGGGTGTAAACCCAATCCATTCTGTATTCTTACCCGCTGCATAATACGTTGCTCCTTTTCCTTTAAACTCGTCCACGATTGCTGTAGAGTTATTATCTCTGATTCTCCAGACATGCACTTCATCGTATTCTCCACCAGCTGTAACAACGGTAGTATTGTCAATAAAATCTCCTGCCAAAACAGTATTTTTATGCCCGGTATACGTAGTAAGCTCTTGATAACCTTCGTCTGTCTTTTTGTAAATGGAACATGGCTTTAGTCCTTCTCCAGTAGTTGCGATACCAGTAAGAAACATTGAGCCATCTTCATTGTATTTCACGAAGCCAGGATTTCCTTTCGGCTTTTCGAAATACTCTACAAATTGCAATTTACCATCTAGTACTACAATCACTTGATTGAGACAAATGAGTACTTCTTTGCCAGATGGATGCACAGCAACAGGACCGATATCGTTGGTCAATGCTTCCTTGATAAAAGTTTCATCGATCGCCAATGGTTTCTGTGGTCGATGAATATCCCAAAGACATACGTGACCCCGCCAATCAATGGAGACCACTCGATCATTGTTGATTGCCAAACGAAAAAGGGTTTCACCGTAAACTTTGGAGTGATATTCAAATCGATGAACCAACTTTCCGGTTTCTACCTCCCACATCCGGATATCGCTATTATCATCACCACAGATTAAGTATTTCCCATCCTTAGAAAAACCCATTCCAACAGGCGTGTAGGCTAAACCTTTAAAAACTCGAACTAATTCGCCTGTTTTGAAATCATATAATCTGACATCACCCAAATCTTCTGTCTCATCATCTGCTCCAAACCAACCTGCGAGTGCTAAGTACTTGTCTTGGGGAGAAAGCGCAGAATGATAGATCATTCCTTCACTTCCAATTCCAAGTTTTCCTCTAAATTCTTGCGTTATTCTTCCCGACTTTGTCTTCCACTTAATGGCTGTTTTATCAAATCCACCCGTGACGATAAATTTGCCGTCTGATGAGACTTGGAGGGTTCTGATCTGACTCATGTGACCCTCCGGACTTATTCGCATAAACACTTCACCATCCTGAGCCAACAACTGATTGAGACCCAGAAAGACAAACATCAACAACGCGATTGTTTTCATAACCTTTTCTTTGATGGGATAAAGATCAGGTAAATCTGACAGGTGTGTCTACGCAATTTTGCGTATAAAAAAACCCGAATCCTAAAATAGAATTCGGGTCTTATGATTAGTTTGAAAAACTATTATTGTTCAAAGAAGTAGTCAATTAACTCATGAAGTAACTTCACAGAGAAGTTATTACTTCCTTCAAAGAAGCCGTCAATCGCTCCTGAAATTTCTTTGGATGAAATAATTCCATTTCCATCAACATCAGCTTCTTGTAATGCTAGTGGAATATTCGATTCACTTCCACCTCCTGAAGCATTCTTCTCAATTTCTTCCGAGATCTGATCTAGCTTAGACTGTGAGGCATCTTCAGAGAAAGACTGTTTCCTTTCTTCGACAATTTTTTCTTTTTCTGCTAGTCTTTCTGCTAACAACTCATCTGTTAACTCTCTACCTTCTTCATCAACAACTACACCTTTAGGAGTATTAGCTTCTTTATCCATGTAGTCTGGTACGCCATCTTTATCAGCATCAAGTGGACATCCACTTTTATCTACTTCAATCCCATTTGGTGTGTTTTGACAGAAGTCTTCAGTATCTAGAATGCCATCACCATCTTTATCTGAATTTTCTAACGCATCAAAATCGACATCATCATAAGTATGATCTTTTTTCTTAATCACATAGTGAATAGAGAACCCAGCATAAAGGTATTTATCATTGTTGTCGTTAGCATTTACATTATCAATCCAGTCGGTAAAGGTGATGTTATATGTTCCAAAAACACGTCCCTGAAGTCTTGGTGTGAATTTCCACTTCAAACCAACGGTTAGCGGCACTGCAAACGTCCATCGATTATAATTCTCTACTGAATCCGTAAGCTGCGTCTCGTAATCGTAATCTCTGTATATCTGATTTCCTGAACCGCCAACAGTATCTCCCTGGCTAACATCCCAAATCGTTCCGTTATCCCAATAGTTGTATTCTACACCGTTGGCGTCCTTGAGATCTCCATAAGCATCAAAGCTCATCCAGTGAAACCCTGCTGAAATGTACGGTGAAAAAGGTGATTGTTTGTGGATCACCAAATCGTTATCGAAATGAAAAACAAAGTTTGCTCCGATTTGAAGCAACGATGACTCAAAGTTTCTATTGTTTTGGATGGTCTTACTTCGCTCGTTTGAAGCTAGCTTCCCATAAAAGCCTTCCAACTGAACTCCCGCAATTTCTCCAAACCTACGTTCCAAATTGAAGGTGTAGGTTGGACGAATATTCGATAATTTTGAAACGTTTGATTCTAAAGTCAGGTCTCCTAGAAATGACGAAAATCCTGCACCAGCTCCTACAGTCAGTACATCAGGCAATTCTTCCTCCTGATATTGAGCAATCGCTGAACCGAAGCAAAAAACAGATAAAAGTAAAAGTACTTTTTTCATCTTTAAGTAGTTTTAGTATTCTTTCTTTGGTAGAAAGAATAGTAGGTTTAGTAGAAGGATTTTACGCCTTCAACAAACAAATTTAAACTTTTTCTTTCGAAAAAGAAAATGTGTCTTAAAAAACGTATTAGAAGTTGGGCGTTAGCATGTACTTCTTGTAGAACCTGTTGATCTCTGCCACAGCTTCATCGGCTGTATCCACTAACTTGATAAGATCTAAGTCTCCGGGGCTAATATTTGACTCCCGCTCAAGCAATACTTCCTTTATCCAACCAAGTAATCCTTCCCAAAAAGGCTTACCTACCAAGATAATTGGAAATCTTCCCGTTTTGTTGGTTTGAATCAAGGTCATTGCCTCAAAAAGTTCATCAAGCGTTCCAAACCCTCCCGGTAAAACAATGAATCCTTGAGCGTATTTGACAAACATCACTTTTCTAACGAAAAAATAATCAAAATTCAGCATTTTATCACTATCTATGTAAGGGTTGTAATGCTGTTCGAAAGGTAGATCAATGTTCAACCCAACACTAATTCCCTTGCCTTTTGCAGCTCCTTTGTTTCCTGCTTCCATGATTCCTGGACCACCTCCTGTAATCACTCCATATCCATTCTTGGTCAATTTAAAAGCAATCTCCTCTGCCAGTTTGTAGTAAGGATGATCTTCTTTTGTTCTTGCAGAACCAAAAATTGACACGCATGGACCTATTTTCGAAAGTCTTTCATATCCCTCGACAAACTCCGACATAATTTTAAATACCGCCCAGCTATCATTTGTCTTGATCTCATTCCAGTCTTTGTGCTCAAATGCTTCCCTTATCCGATCTCTTTCTTCTTCCATATTCATATTAATTCTTTAAAAAGCGTTTTAAATTTAGTGCTTTGACGCTATTTCTATCCTGTTTTGACAACAATTTTGACTAACGCGCCAATTCGTCCTTCAAATAGCGGGCTGTATGGCTCTTTTTATTCTTTACCAAATCCTCTGGCAGTCCTGCAAACAAGATTTCTCCTCCTCCTTTTCCACCTTCTGGACCAACGTCTATGATATGATCAGCTACTTTAATGATATCTAGGTTATGTTCAATCACCAGCACTGTATTTCCATTATCTACTAAACGATTGAGAACATCCAGTAGCATCTTTATATCATCAAAGTGAAGCCCTGTAGTAGGTTCATCTAAGATATAAAAGGTATTTCCTGTTTCAGACTTAGAAAGTTCAGTTGCTAGCTTTGTTCGTTGCGCCTCCCCTCCTGAAAGCGTTGTGCTCGGCTGACCCAATTTCACATAGCCCAGACCAACTTGTTCTAATGTGATCAAACGTTGATAAATTCTTGGAATGTGCTTGAAGAACTCACAGGCTTCACTGATCGACATTTCCAACACATCATTAATGGATTTTCCCTTGTACCTTACTTCTAATGTTTCACGATTGTATCGTTGCCCATGACAAGTATCGCAAGGCACATAAACGTCTGGAAGGAAGTTCATCTCAATCAACTTCAATCCACCTCCACGACAATCTTCACAACGACCACCTTTTACATTAAAGGAAAACCTTCCTTTTTTATATCCTCTTATTTTTGACTCAGGTAACTGCGTGAATAAATCTCGAATATCAGTAAAAACTCCGGTATACGTAGCAGGGTTCGACCGAGGGGTTCGACCGATTGGCGACTGATCAATCTCAATGACTTTATCTAAATGCTCCAACCCTTTTATTTCTTTGTACGGCAGAGGTTTCTTAACACTTCTATAGAAATGCTGACTCAAGATAGGATATAATGTCTCATTAATGAGGGACGACTTCCCACTCCCTGAAACTCCTGTAACACAAATAAATTTACCCAACGGGAAGGATACATCTACTTTCTTGAGGTTATGTCCGGTAGCACCTTTAATGATGAGTTCTTTTCCACTTCCTTCTCTTCTAGAGTCTCTAATCTCAACCTTTTCCTCTCCAGTAATATACTTAGCCGTTGAACTGTGCTCATTGATCAATTGCCGCGGATGACCTTCAGAAACGACCTTTCCTCCATGAATACCCGCTCCAGGTCCTATATCTAGAATATAGTCTGCACTCAACATAATATCACGATCATGCTCAACTACAATTACTGAATTTCCGATATCTCTTAAGTTCTTCAACGATGTGATGAGACGATCGTTGTCTCGCTGATGTAAACCAATCGAAGGTTCATCCAAAATGTAAAGGACACCCGTTAATTCAGAACCTATCTGAGTAGCGAGTCGAATCCGTTGAGCCTCACCTCCCGAAAGTGTTTTCGCTCCTAAATTGAGGTTGAGGTAACCTAGTCCAACCTTAAGTAAGAAATCGATACGATCCTGAATTTCCTTGATGACTTCCTTCGCAATTTGTTTTTGAGCTTTGTTCAGTGACTTTTCTGCCTCAACAATCCATTGGTTGAGATCTTCTAAGTCCATAGCAGCAACTTCTCCAATACTCAACGCATCAATCTTAAACATGAGGGAGTCCTCTTTTAATCTTGACCCGTTGCATTTATCACAGGTCACCACATTGGTAAAACTTTCTGCCCATCGCTGGATACTTCTTGAAGAATCATCGTCTTTTTGACGCATCACAAAGTTGATCACCCCCTCAAAAGTTGAAACGACCTCATGAATTCCAGAGTTACCTAAAACTTTGATGATTTCATCCGTTCCGTAAAGTATTTTTCGCAGGAGTTCATCCGGAATATCCTGCACTTTGGTGGTCAGTTCGCATCCTTCGCTTTTTAGTAAAACTTCTACTTGTCTAAAAATCCACGAATTGCTGAACTTCCCCAATGGAGCTATACCACCCTTCTTCACACTTAGACTAGCATCGGGAATGATTTTATCCATGTCAATTTCACTCACCACGCCTAAACCATTGCAATTTCTACAGGCTCCATGGGGCGAGTTAAACGAAAAGATGTTGGGCTCAGGCTCGGGCAATGAAAAGCCTGAAGACGGGCACATTAAAGACCTTGAAAAATGCTTTGCTTTGTCATTGTCATAATCGAGAATCAACAGTTCCCCTTTTCCACGCTTTAATGCCAAGGTAATAGCTTTGGTCATTCGTCCCATTGAAGCTTCATCGACTTGAAGTTTGTCGATTACCAACTCAATGTCATGGGTTTTGTATCGATCTACCTTCATTAAAGGCACAATATCTCTCAATTCACCATCTACCCTAACTTTTAAAAACCCTTGTTTTCTAGATTTATCAAATAGTTCTTTGTAGTGTCCCTTTCTTGCCTTTACCAATGGGGCGAGAATAATTATTCTTTTGCCCTCGTAGGTCTTTTTAATCAGTTCTAGAATCTCCTTCTCAGAGTACTTGACCATTGGCTCTCCCGTTTCGGGACTGTAGGCTGTGCTCGCTCTGGCATAAAGAAGTCTTAAGAAGTCATAAATCTCTGTAATCGTTCCTACCGTACTTCTAGGGTTTTTGCTCACCGTTTTCTGCTCAATAGAGATGACAGGTGAAAGCCCAGTTATTTTATCTACGTCAGGTCTTGATAATCCTCCTAAAAATTGTCTCGCGTAGGCAGAAAAAGTCTCTATATACCTCCGTTGTCCTTCGGCAAAAATGGTATCAAAAGCTAGAGAAGACTTTCCACTCCCGCTTAAACCTGTGATTACCACCAACTTATTCCTAGGGATTGTAACATCTATGTTCTTTAAGTTGTGTTCTCTGGCGCCAAACACTTCTATATTTCCATCCTCAACCTCAATCATTCTTCACAAACTTGGTTGAATACTCACCGACCATATCTAGCCCCTTTCCTTCAACTGGGAGGAGTATTTCATAGGTTTTACCCTTTCCATTACTCAGTTGATTACCTTTCAACCAAGGGTTAAGCATCTTCACAGTCTTATAGTTTGTCCCTAATGAACTTGCAAAATCGGCTATGTTGGAGATACTTGAATCTACATTAACCACCTTCGTTTCATAAGGCGCATACAAGTCTTCCTTTCTAAAGTTGAATCCATATTGTTTCGGGTTCTCAAAAATGCATTTAACCGCTAGAATTCGGTAAACATATCTCCCTGTCTCGATATTCAACAATAAGTCGTAGTAGTTATCAGCTTTTTGCTTCGCCAATTGTCCTTCAACTCCAGCCTTACCCATATTATATGAGGCTGCTGACAAGGTCCAATTATCGAACTTCTCATAAGATCCTTTAAGATATTCACAAGCTGCTACTGTTGCCTTCTCAAGGTGAAGTCTTTCATCGACATCTGCAGATATCTCGAGACCATAGCCCTGTCCCGTTGACTGCATGAACTGCCAAAAACCTTTCGCTCCACTAGGAGAGGTCACGTTCATCAAACCAGACTCTATCACCGCTAAGTACTTGAAGTCATCTGGAATACCATGTTCTGCTAATATCTTTTCAATGACTGGGAACCATCTGTTAGCACGCTTGAGGTAATAAAATGTATTAGAATGCCAATAAGTATTAGAATGTAACTCTCTATCCAGCGCTTCTTTCACAATGATGTTTTGAAGTGGGACTTTTTCTGAGGCAAATGTCAACCCATCAGGAATCGGCATGGCAAATACCTGATAGTTCTGAATGATTTGCTGTTCGTACGATAGCTCATTTCCATCGCCTGCATAGGTCTGGGGTTGTTCATCCTGTGAATCTTGTGGCTCGGCTTCTGCTGTAGAAACTTCATTGCACGAAGTCACAACAACAGCTATGAATAGCGCTAAAATATACGTTGAGGGAAATTTTCTCATTAAAAGTTACTTTCTTTTGTCCTTATTCTTTTGGGTAACGGAAAACAAAGTAACAAAAACAATCAAAAAGTAGGTAAGAAAAATAACAGTATGATACCACAACCAAACATCAATGAATCTATAAATTCCAATTGAGATAAGCATGGATAGGACACTTAGCCCGAGAAATACAAAGCCTACCTGACTATCGCTAAAGCCCATGTAAGACAAGTGATGAGTGGTATGATCTTTTCCTCCAACGAAAGGAGATTGACCTCTTGAAAGTCGATTGATTACGACACTTGAGGTATCAACTATGGGTATGATAAAAGCTATGAGCACTTGAATAACCTGCTGCATCATTTCATTCTCTCCTGAAAACAAAGTTCCATTCCACAAGTACTTAATCCCAATGTATGCTAAAAACATTCCAAGAAATTGACTCCCAGTATCTCCCATGAACATTCTGGAGGGGTGCCAATTAAAAAATAGAAATCCAATAAGCGCTGCGCAAATCCCCAGCATGACCATATAATCAAAGCTGGCAAACCCATTCTGAAAAGATAAAGAAATCAGACAAATAATGATAATGGCTAGGGAAACAGAAGTGGTAATCCCATCCATATTATCTAACATGTTAATGGAATTCATAATTCCTATTACCCAGAGGATGGTCAGTGCATAATTGATCCAATCAGAGTCTACCAATTCGATTACTGTCCCAGATAATATTAGAATTACTCCACATAAGATCTGAACACCGAATTTGAGCATAGGTTTTGTGTCATAGGCATCATCCGCCAATCCCATTAAGAATGCGATGGATGTGGAACCTAGAAGACCAAGCGTTGCTGAGTTCTTAAAGATCAAATCAGGCTCAAAAAAGACAGAAAAAGAAGCCATTGACAACAAAAAGGCGATGTAGAAAGACAAACCTCCAAGAGCAGGCTTTGAGACACTACTCCATCTAATAATTGGGGCTTCACGCTCTCTAATTCCTAAAGTAGTGGCAAACTTCAAGAGAATTGCATTAATGAAAAGTGAAAAAAACACAATCGACACAAAAAAAGTAGCAAATACCACAAATATGTACTGTGAACTCTCCATGAAGGTTTAAAATGGCGTATTAAAATCCATAAATGCTTGTCCTACCTTATCTTTTTCAGAAATAATTGGATTTTCAACACCCCAATTTATTGCCAAGTTTGGATCATTCCACAACAGACAGCCTTCTGAAGAAGGCTCATAATAACTTGAGCACTTGTAAGCAAAAATTGTCTCATCTTCAAGGCTAGCAAAGCCATGTGCCATGCCTGGAGGGATCCAGACCATCTGTTTCTTTTTACTTTCTAACTCTATTGAGAAGTGCTTACCGTAAGTAGGAGACCCCTTTCGAATGTCAACTACTATATCTAATACACTTCCTTGAATTACGCGTACCAATTTCCCTTGATCGTGCGGTGGTGCTTGAAAATGAAGTCCTCTTAGAACATTTTTAGAAGACATGGACTCGTTGTCTTGAACAAAGTCAAAAGCAGTGTTTCCAATTGCTCTATTGAAAGTCTCTCTATTAAATGATTCCAAGAAGTAACCTCTATCGTCTCCAAAAATTTTTGGAGTTAAAACAAAGACTCCTTTGATATGTGTTTCTTGCGCCTGCATTCAAGCAGACAAAATTATAAAAACTTATGATTTCAGTCTAAAAAACTTCAGAATTCGTGACCATCGACTGATCTTCTCCTCCTCAGTATAATACCCTCCATAAGTTCCTGATCCGTAACCATAACCGTAGCCATAGCCATAACCGTAACCATAACCATAGTAACCTCCGTAACCTTTTCGATTGGCATTTACACTGTTCAGAATAGCGGATAGTTTTTTTATTCCATTTTCATTGATCAATCTATCAACGTTTTGAACGAAATTCTTTCGCGAGTATTCTGACCTAAAAATGTACAACGGATAGTCTACTTTCTTAATGATCGGAATTCCATCTGTAACGAGTCCTACAGGCGGATTATCAATAATGATCATGTCATAATGCTCCTTCAGTTCATCTAGCACGTCATACAGCTTACCATTAATGATAAGTTCTGCGGGATTAGGTGGTATAGGTCCGGCTGTAATGAAATCGAGATTCTCCAACGAACTCTGATTAATACAGTCTAGGACGTTATCTTTACCGATCAGAATTGTTGACATTCCATTGAGATTTTCCGCACCAAAACCAAGATGAATTTTTGGCTTTCTCATGTCCAAATCCAACACCACAACCCTTTTACCTGAATAAGCTATAATACCAGCTAAGTTAAGGGCTACAAAAGTTTTTCCTTCTCCAGAAATAGTACTTGTTACAGCTAATGTTTTTGGCCCATCAAAAGAAGAAAGAAACTGCAAATTCGTACGTATAGTTCTAAAGGATTCTGCAATTAACGACTTAGGACTTTTATCAATTATTAGCTGGGAAACAGGAATTTTACTACTATACTTGGGGACAATACCCAAAATTCCAATAGACGCATTAGACAACTTAGTAATCTCATTCAATGTAGTGATACGATCGTGCATAATGTAGTTCGCCAATACATAGATGATAAAAATGACGATAACAATGATCGCGGTAATGACATAAACCATTAATTCTCGTGGCGCAACAGGCTTATCTGGCACAGTGGCTGGAGAGAGCACTTCATTATAGGTCGTAATTCCTTGCTGCGACAACTTGTACTCTGTTTCTTTCTGAAGAAGCATTGTAAAATACTTGTTGTTGATCTCCATGACTCTGTTCAATCGAGTTAATTCAAGTTCCTTTTCTGGTAACGAGTAAAGTTCTGCTTCTAACAACTTGATGTTGGTTTCCAAGGATTGAATCTTAGCTACACTCTGTGCATCGATAACTTCAATTGCTTTTAAAATAATATTGATTTGGGACTTAATCTGCTTATCCAGTTGCAATACTTTATAGTTCTGTGTCGTGGACGAAGCCAACACCTCGTCTTTATCGTCTACATAATTCTTTAGTTTAAGTATTAATGATTGCAGTGTCGATTCGAAACTCTGACCTATAAAAAGTGGTATAATATCGTCTACTTGCGTTGTTTCATCAAACTCATTAATCCTCAGCCGTAGCTCTTCTAAAATACTACGTTCAACTTTCTCAGTAATTACACTTTTTTTCAAGGACTCTAATTGGCTGAGGTAGGATGAGGTCAAACCTGAAGAACCTTTAAAATCGTTAGCTTTCTGAAAAGCCTGAATTAACTTTTCATTTTCCTTGAGCCGAACCTCAACAGAATCTTTTTGGTCTTGGATGAAAGAAAGAATATTATCAGAAGCCACACCTTTCTTCGTCAAAACATGTTGCTCATACGACTTCATGAGCATGTTAACAAAATCCGATGAAAACTTGGGGTTAGTATGCCGCAATGAAATCTCAATAGTCTTCGCACCCGGATTAAGAACATTCACATCTAGATTTGGAGCGATCTCTGACATCAAGACAGCGGGAGATTGTATTCTGAAATACACTTTATCCTTAGATAGCTCCTGACTCAACTGATTTGACGATATCACCTTCATTCTGAAGGAAAAACCTCCCATGGTCACCAAGTCATTCTGCTTAAAAGGTTCTGATTTTTTTGTACCGTCATACGTGGTTATTAAAAACTGATCATTTCCTTTTTTCTCTAGGTAATACTTACTCCCAAACAAAGTAGAATCCTGAATACTCAGGTCGTAAATTAAGAAGGAGTTCATAGCGTACTTATTATCCTCTAGTACCTGTCCTTGAGTATAATAACCAACGTCAACTCCCATTGATTTTATTGTCTTTTTCACAAGCATCGGAGAGCGAATGAGTTCAACTTGGGTTTTCAGTTCATCAACTCCTTCAAAGCCATAACCCACATTCAAAATATCAGCTGCTTGATTCTTTATATTAATTTGAATTATTGCCTTACTCTCATAAACTCGTGGTGTATACCTTAGATAGAGTAAAACCCCCAAGGCTCCCAACACTAGACATAGAAGTAAAAACCAAAGTGATTTTCTTAACAAAAAGACAAATACACCAAATTCAAAATCATTGCTAAAATTAGTAATCCTTTGCCTGTAACTCTCAAAATTAGAGTTGCCGCTATCTATATCCTCTCTAATCATATGCCAGCCTAATTAGTCAAGTTTCTGAGCGAAAGGTAAAGTACTATTGTAGATGATACCAATGAAATAATTGGGCTAATGTCCTGGAGAACTTCTCGCGCAATGTTTGCGTTTGGCTCAACATAAATAATATCATTCGCTAGAATTACCATATCACCAGCAGGGAGCCCTGAAATTTTGCTAAGATCAATGTCATAAATCTCTCTTTTTTCCTTTCCGTCCACTCTTCTTATAACTTTAATCGAGCTCGCTTTACTATTTTGCGAAATGCCACCAACAAAAGCAAGCACTTCCAAAAGTGTTGTTGTATTGTTCTGTAAAGTAACTACCTGCGCATTATTACCCGAACCAGGAAACACAATCACTCTTTTATTGACAACATTGAGCTGAAGAAAGGGATCTACATAGTACGTACTATACAAATCTTCCAAGTGAGACTGAGCCTCCAAAATCGTCATACCTACTATAGGAGTTTCACCCAAAATCGGAATCTTGACCTTTCCATCATTTTGAACTAAATAATTAATATTCAAGGTTCTGGTCATGTTTAAATTACTATTGTTACCGCTACTAGTACCTGTTCCTGAGGTAATGTCAATCACCGAAAACCCCCCGTTGGAGTACAATCGAAACTGTAACTGATCTCCAGGAGAAATGATATATTCATCGCTCTGTACTTCTGGAATGGAATCAAAAACAAAGTCCTTTGGTGTGTCCAGCATTATATGTGAATTGACAGTGCAGCTTGACATCAGCGCAATAGCCGCCAACCAAAAAATGATAAAATATTTCAACATACTAATTGTGTTTGTGGCAAATGTAATTAATTATTTTAAAATAAAAAGCACTTTGCATTACAAAGCATTTTCAAAGTCCGTCAAGTAAATTTTTCTAAAATCTTCACACAATCGCTCGAAATGAAAACTCTTCAGCACATGCCCTCCACCTTTAGCAAAGGCATCACGCATGGATTTGTCTTCAACCAACTCAAGCAAGTTTGAAGCAAAAGCTTGTAAATCGTCAGAAGGCGATAGCAAAGCTGTTTTTCCAGGTCTAACTATATTTTCAATACCGCCTACTTGAGTAGAAACAATCGGCTTCTGCGATGCCTGAGCCTCAATTAAACTTACTGGTGTTCCTTCATTTTTCGAAGTTAAACAAACAATGTCTAACCCTGCATTCACTACATCTACATCCTTCTGCCAACTTGTAAAGATCACATTATTCAAACCCAAAGTATTTACTTCGCTTTCAAGTTCTTCTCTTAACTCACCATCACCAACAATGACAAACTTCAACTTCTTGCCTGTCTTGTCGGATACATATTTGGCCGCATTGAGAAATAAACTATGGTTCTTTATCGGCACTAGCCTCCCCACAATACCTATCGCTATTTCTTCCTCTGTGATTCCCCACTCACCTCTAAAAAGTTCTCTCTTGTTCTCAATATCGGTATGAAATCTTTTTAAATCAAACCCTAACGGCACAACAGTTATCTTCTCTGGCTTGCAAATTTTGTGGATACTGGACAACTCATGCTTCTGAATCTCACTAATTGCAATAATTCGCGTACTCTTTTTTGCTAGATTCCGCTCTATACTTTTATACATTGCTGTCTTCGTTGCTCCAAAATAAGAATGGAATACATGACCATGAAATGTATGATAGATTTGTGGAACCTTCATTTTATGAGCTGCCAACCTTCCAATTGCTCCAGCTTTAGAAGCATGCGTATGAACAATATCTGGTTTAAAGTCTCCAATCAACTCCTTGATCTTCTTATATGCAATGCGGTCTTGCTTAAGATTTACCTCTCGTTTCATTTCAGGTATGATTGTAGGCTCCAACCCCAAACTGTCCAATATAAACTCGCTCGAATCCTCCGTAACATCCTTTTGACCTCCAACGAGCAGCGTTTCAAAATCCTCTGAAAGGTATTTAGTCAAATAAGCTGCATTGTAAGTTGGACCTCCAATGTTAAACCGGTTTATTATTCTTAAAATCTTTGGCATTAATTGAATTGATTTGTGTAATTACGATACCATACCTGAAAGCTGAGCATCGCCCAAATGTTATAAATACTATCTCCCGAGTTTTCGTGATAAAACGCTTGTTTCATGCTTTCAAGTCCGTTCCAATCAAAAATTCCCTGAGCTTGAACTAGGTCTTTATTAAAAACAAGTCCTTCTAGTTCTTGCTTTAACTCATTATGAAACCACTGCTTCAAAGGAACTTCAAATCCCTTCTTTCCCCGCTTAAAAATCTGCTCTGGTAATTCATTCTGAAACGCCTCACGCAGAATCTTCTTTCTTATTTGAGTATCAATCTTATAAGAAGCTGGCAGCGAGAAAACGTAATCTACAAGATTTACATCTAAGAATGGCGTCCGAACTTCCAGACTATTTGCCATGCTCATTGCATCCACCTTGCGAAGCATATCTCCTTCCAATACCATTTTGAAATCTCGAGATAAGTAACTGTTAAAACCATTTACCTCCTCTGTTAAATACTCCATGTCCGGTCTGACAGAGAAAGGTTCTCCGATCAACTGGTTTGCCAATCCTTCATCCATAAATGAAGCCCACCGGATGTACCTTTCTTGTGGAGACAACTTCAAACCCTTTGAGTACTTACTGATCTGTCTTCCAACATTCCCCAACTTGGATTCTCTAGATTGTGGCAAAACTTTTGACATAACCCCTCCTGCAGATTTCATGGCAAAATTTTTAAGTCCTTTTTGATCTGCCTCCAGCAATGCTTTGTGTTTGTTGTACCCACTAAACAACTCATCTGCTCCATCTCCAGAAAGCGCTACTGTGACGTGTTGTTTGGTATACCTTGAAAGAATATACATGTTGAGTGCTGAGCTATCCGCAAAAGGCTCATCAAAATAATTGAGTGCATCACTATATGCTTCTAACAAGTCCGTATTGCTTAATTTAAGCACCGTATGATCCGACTTTATTTTGTTGGCTACTATTTCGGCATATTCAGTTTCGTCAAAGAAGGGATTATCCTTAAATCCGATGGAAAAAGTTCTTAAGGAAGACGTGTATTTAGCAGCAATCAAACTGACTACACTACTATCGATTCCTCCGCTCAGAAATGCGCCTACTGGCACGTCAGAAATCATTCTTCGCTCCGTTGCTTCGTGTAATAAGTTATATACCTTTTGCTTGGCATCCGTGTAATTATCTTGAGGAAATTCTTGACTATTCAACTGGTAATACGTCACCTTTTCTACGCCATTGTGATCTACTTTTAGGTAGCTACCTGGAACCAATTTAAATACTCCATCCAAAATCGTGTAAGGAGCAGCAATGTAATTGAATTGAAAATACTGACGCATGGAAAGCTTGTCTATCGCTCTTTTGCCAATAAACGGGTTCAAAGCCTTGATCTCAGACGCAAAAGTAATTACCCCTTGATCAATCGAATAAACCAAAGGTTTAATTCCATAACGATCTCTGGCGATAATGGACTCTTTTTTTTCTCTATCGTAAAAACAGAATGAAAAAAAACCGTTGAGCAAAGGAATTGCATCCACTCCTTCTCGAATCAATAGCTTTAAAAGCACCTCCGTGTCTCCAGTTGTTTTGAAAGTTTCTCCTGCTTTCTGCAAACGTTCTCGAAGTTCCTTAAAGTTAAAAACCTCTCCATTAAACGTAAGTGCGTAGCGCTGGCTGTCGTCCAAAAAGGGCTGATTAGAGTTTTCCGAAACATCAATAATGGAAAGTCGGGTATGTCCTAAGTGGGCTTCACCAATCAAAATATCTTGTTGGTGATCCGGACCTCTTTTTGATAGCAACTCCAGCGACCTGTTCATCGCTTCCTGCATCACCGAAATCGGATGGTCAAAAAAAATCTGTCCTACAATCCCACACATTCCACAAAAGTGTGAAAAATATAGTATGGAAAAGATTATTTTTATACGAAATCCTCACATTATAGTTTTAGTATCTTTGAATATGCGATCACTGATCATACTCCTATTACTTGTGGCTACCTTCCAGTCAAATATGGCTCAGGAACGGGACCAACGGGAAGCTACTCTCCCAAGCTCGATTGACTTAGCAATCGGAAAACTATCGGCTGATCAAGATTTAAAAAATGCCTCTATCAGCTTTTATGTCTACGATGCCAGTAATAAAGTTGAAGTAGCCGCATACAATGCCGACCAAAGTTTAGTTACTGCCAGCACAATGAAAGTGGTAACTACTGCAACAGCTCTAGAGGTTTTAGGTTCATGGCATCGATTCGAGACCAAGCTGAGCTACGATGGCTTTATTGATTCCAACTGTACCTTGCATGGAAACCTCTACATTGAGGGCGGAGGTGATCCCACTTTAGGCAGTAGGTATTTTGACGAGGAGGAGTTTATGCTGAAATGGGTGGACGCTGTGGCGAAATTGGGGATTCATCACATTGATGGAAAAATTGTGGGGGATGCTTCCTACTTTTCAGACGAATACGTTCCTGCAACCTGGGGTTGGGGAGACATGGGAAATTATTATGGCAGCGGTGTTTCAGGACTGAGCGTTTATGACAACACCATTACTTTTACGTTTGATGCAGGCCCAAATAACGATGATAGCACTCATATAACCTGCTACGAGCCTTACACTCCAGACCTTAGGATTGACAATCGCGTGAAAGCTGGAAACACCAAGAGCGATGAAGCTTATATCTATGGTGGTCCGTACGATCCTTACCGACTGATTAAGGGCAGAATTCCAAAAGGTGCTACGGAGTTTGACGTGAAAGGAGCTATGCACGACCCCGCCTATGTTGCTGCTTTTGAGCTGGAGACTCAACTCTTTAAACATGGAATTACGACTTCATCAAGCGCTTCAACTGTTAGAATGGATCGACTTAATGGACAATTGGACACATCGTCACGAACCATATTTCACACCCATGAATCTTCTACAGTCAGCAAGATTGTGTACTGGACTAATCTCATTTCTAACAACTTATTTGCAGAACACTTGCTTAAACACATAGGTGTGGCCGAGTACCATGATGGAAGTGTTTATTCGAGTACCATCGCGGTTTCTAAGCATTGGAGTAACAGAGGCATAGACATGACGGGATTCACCATGAACGATGGCAGCGGACTTAGTCGTGCCAATGCGGTATCTGCAAGACATCTGGTTGAGATTCTGACCAAAATGAGGTCTAGTAAATATTTTGACACCTTCTATTCTTCACTGCCCAACTGTGGTAAAACAGGAACACTAAAGAGCTACGGCAAGGGCACAAAAATTTACAATAACCTCAGAGCAAAGAGTGGAACAATGACTAGGGTAAAGAGCTATACAGGCTATGTTAAAAGTGCCAACGGAAAGCAGCTGGTTTTTGCCATTATCGTCAACAACTTCAATTGCAGCACCTACGAAATAGGAAAGAAACTGGAAAAGTTGATGATCTCTCTTGGAGAATATGATCAATAAAAAAATCCAGACGCTCCCATGAGGTCTGGATTTTTTATTAGTCTTTAACTCAATACTATTTCAACAATTCTCTTGAAATTACCAATTTCTGGATTTCAGAAGTTCCTTCTCCAATTGTACATAGTTTACTGTCTCGGTAAAACTTCTCTACTGGAAACTCTTTGATGTATCCGTATCCTCCAAAAATCTGAACGGCCTCCGTAGAAACTCTCACCCCTACTTCTGAAGCATAGTACTTCGCAATAGCTGATAGCTTATTCACCTTCTCTCCTTTCATCAACTTATCAGCTGCTTGATATAACAGTAGTTTCGCAGCTTCCACTTCCGTAGCCATATCAGCCAACTTGAAAGAAATCCCTTGAAAGGAAGAAATTGGTTTCCCAAACTGCTCTCTTTCTTTGGCATACTTGATAGAAGCTTCTAGCGCTCCTTCAGCAATTCCTAGTCCGAGTGAACCAATAGAGATTCTTCCTCCATCCAATATTTTCATCGCTTGAATGAATCCATCACCTACTTCACCAAGGATATTATCCTTATGTACTCTACAGTCCGTAAAGATGACTTCTGCAGTTTCAGAAGCTCTCATTCCTAGCTTATCTTCTTTCTTTCCTCCTTCGAAACCTGGTGTTCCACGCTCTACAACAAATGCCGTCATTCCATGAGAATCAAGAGGCTCTCCAGTTCTGGCGATAACCACAATGCAATCACCTGTCTTACCATGTGTAATGAAGTTCTTAGCACCATTTAGCACCCAGTAATCACCATCCTGCTTCGCAACGCACTTCATTCTTCCAGCATCAGAACCAGTGTTGGGCTCAGTAAGCCCCCATGCTCCAATCCATTCCGCTGTTGCCAATTTCGGCAACCACTTTTTCTTTTGTTCTTCGTTACCAAACTTCAAAATATGATTTGTACATAAGGAATTGTGTGCAGCTACTGAAAGACCGATAGATCCACAGACCTTAGCAATTTCGCGAATCACCATGATGTATTCGTTGTACCCCATTCCAGATCCTCCGTATTCGGTTGGAACAAGTACTCCCATTAAACCAAGCTCTCCGGCTTTTTTAAATAACTGAGTAGGAAACTCTTGCGTCTCATCCCACTCCATAAAATGAGGACGAATCTCCTTTTCCGCAAAATCCTTCGTCATCTGCTGAATCATCAATTCGTTTTCTGTTAAATCAAAATTCATCGTGTGTGTGTTTATTTAGTGTAAAATTCAATACTTAATTATACTTTCAATGGCAGTAGAATAGCTTGCGAGCTTTTCCGTCCCTTTAAGAAACTCCAGTTCGACCAGGAAAGAAAACCCAGCTATTGAACCTCCTTCCTTTTGTATGAGTTCAGCAGCCGCTCCGGCAGTTCCTCCTGTAGCCAGTAAATCATCATGAACCAATACTCTCATGTCTTTATTCACGGCATTGACGTGCATCTCGATCTCAGCACTTCCGTACTCAAGGTCATACTTATGACTCACTGTTTTATAAGGAAGTTTTCCTTTCTTTCGAATCAAGATAAAGGGGACACCCAACTGCATTGCCATCGGGAAACCAAACAAAAAACCTCTACTTTCAACTCCTGCTACAGCATCTATTCTCCCTTTCCAGACCTCACTAAATTCAGCAACAATCTCTTCTGAAAGCGTTGGATTCTCCAAAATGGGAGTTATATCTTTAAATTGGATTCCAGGTTTTGGAAAATCTGGAACGTTTCTAATAGTTCTATCTATTCTGTCTTGCAAGCTCATTTTGCCTCTAAGTAAGGTTTTAGTTTATGGAATGACTTTTCATCTATGAGCACAGATTTCATAATTCCTTCAACGCTCGCGAATTTACCATAATTATTTCGAATTTGAACTATCGAGTTCGCTACTTTCCAATCTATGTATGGATGAGCTTTTAATTCTTCAAGAGTGGCTACGTTGATATCGATTCTTACTGTAGGCTCATTGCTCAATGTCAAACTTAGCAGGATAGCAGCAATGGTTTCCTCCTTTAACCCATAAACTTCCTCTAATTGATCCAAGCTAATAAAACCTCCCAATGACGTTCTATAATTTACAATACGATTAGCATAACCTGATCCGATACCATATAACGTTTTAAGGACACTAGTATCGGCAAGATTAAGGTTAATCAAGACTTTTTTCTTAGAATCACTCTTGTTGTTATCGCTCTTCTTTTTAATCGGATAATATCCTTTGGTAGATTTCAGCAAAATAATTGGATTCTCTTTCAATCCTAATTTTTGTGACTCATCTTCAGCCTCTGTTTGGTGTTCAAACGACAGAATCACGTATTGATATATATCATCTCGCTTGGTGTAATAGACGTTCTCAAATTCTTCAAAACCGTCATAAACTGGACTTTCACTTTCAGCAAGGAGAATGGCATACACCTCTTGAGGAACAAATTCATTCTTACCCTGGTTTGAAGGAGAGTTTGTCGCTTCATACTTGGGGTAATCCTCTGGCAGATCAATATAGGGCTCCAACTGCTCATATTTCTGTTCATCTACCATGAATAATTTGAGAAGGTCTTTTTTAATCTTAAACGTTGCTCCTGAAGCTTTGTAATTCTCAATTGCGGCAGCCTGCTTGTCGGTAAAACCTAAAGCTACCCACTCCTCTACTCCAATTTGATTGGGATCGAAGTCAAAAAGCGTAACTACCTCTGGAACTGGGACATCACTTTCCATTGCTTCAAAAGCAGCAATTCTACTTTCAAAAGCTTTCACATCCGTACTTTCATGTTCTTGTGGAATAACCCAATCATTCACGAAGTAGTACGACACCAATAACAAGACTAAAGTTGATAAGACAACTGTGCCTCTTCGCTCTCCTCGTGAGTAGTGAAAATAGTTTTGTAATGGCGAAAGCATGCGAAACCTTTATTCCTTTTTGGCCGTATAAGACTTAATAGCTTCTCTAAACTTCTTGACTTCCTCGCGGACTTTTGGTGAAAGTAGAAACAGTCCAAGGATATTCGGGAATACCATTGCAAAGATCATTGCATCTGAAAACGCAATTACCGAGTCTAACTGAATACTTGCTCCAACAATAACAAAAAGTACAAAAAGTGATTTGTAAACCATATCGGTTACCTTTCCTTTTCCGAACAAGAACTTCCAAGCCTGTAAGCCGTAGTAAGACCAAGACAGCATGGTAGAAAAAGCAAATAAAATTACAGCAACAGTAAGCACGTAAGAGAAGTTAGGAATGGCGGTATCAAAAGCCAAACTGGTTAAGTCAACTCCACTTAAATGTTCGTTGGTTCCGTTAATAATTACGTTGTCTCCATCATCCAGATTTCCGTAGTTAAACAACCCATTTTTTAGGTTAACGATTACAATTACCAATGCACTCATGGTACAAATCACAACGGTGTCTATGAACGGTTCTAGTAAACCAACAACACCTTCACTTGCAGGGTATTTTGTTTTTACAGCTGAGTGAGCAATAGCAGCGG
The DNA here is from genome assembly GCA_964387945.1 of uncultured Flavobacteriales bacterium. GTDB lineage: Bacteria > Bacteroidota > Bacteroidia > Flavobacteriales_D > Parvicellaceae > Parvicella. The sequence continues at coordinate 136,603 of CAYLYX010000001.1, forward strand.
ATCCAACTCCCGCCTCATTTGAGAAGGCCGCCCGCTGGAAGCCGACAATCATGACACCAATAATACCTCCAAGACCAGCTTCAGGTGAAAATGCCCCTTCGAATATAAGTCCAAACGCTGTTGGAATTAACGAAAAATTCATTCCTAAGATGATTAATGCCGCACCTACGTAAATTACCGCCATAAACGGCACTACTTTTTCGGTTACCGCACCAATTTTCTTGATTCCACCAATAATCACAATTCCAACGAGGATAGCGACAACGACTCCAAAAATCACCTTAGCACCACTTCCTTCAACTCCTGTCATTTGCAAGAACTGTGAAGCTGCTTGATTAGACTGGAACATGTTTCCACCTCCAAAAGACCCTCCAACTGCCATGATCGCAAAGAAACCAGCCAGCACTTTTCCGAGTCCTGCCATTTTTCTCTCTTTCAACCCTTTAGACAAATAGTACATCGGACCTCCATGTACCGTTCCATCTTTATCAATATCACGGTACTTAACTCCTAGCGTACATTCTACAAACTTAGATGCCATACCAATCAAACCTGCTATGATCATCCAAAATGTTGCTCCTGGACCTCCCACGGCAATGGCAATAGCTACACCCGCAATATTCCCTAACCCAACGGTTGCAGAAAGTGCAGCTGTTAACGCCTGAAAAGGAGTTACTTCCCCATCGGCACCAGATTCGTGTTCCACTTTAATGGTATCCAATACATCTCCATCCACAATCGAGATATTATCATCAGACTCTTTACTATCCGTGGAGTGTTCATCCATGTCTTCATAGTCTCCCCTTACTACACGTATAGCCGTTCCTACAAGCCGAATATTCGGAAACCTAAAGTACAGGGTAAAAAACAAAGCACCAGATAAAAGTACAATCAAAACAATTGGAACTTCTTTACCTCCAATAGGTACTGCATAGAAAATGACATGTGTTATTACGTCCGAAACAGGTTCAAATGACTTATTGATGGCATCGCCTACTTTATCAATAGGGCCTTTTTCCTCTGCTACTTCCTGACCTACTTCTTGAGCAAATGACACCGTAGGAGCAATTATTGCTAGTGATACGAATAAAAATAATCTTTGAAAAAATTGCATAAAATTCTACACGTTTTGGTTAGTTAATTCCTTTTCTAATTGTTCTAACCCCTCTTCAAATGAAAGCGGGTTATATCCCAGTACCTCTTTTGCTTTTGTCAAGTCAAACCCAGTTACTGGAGGTCTTTTGGCAGCCTGGTTAAGCGTTGCAGACTTAATCGGGCTTATGTTAGTGGCATCTAAGTTAAAAAAATCCGCCACACGCTGCACGAGGTCCAGTATACTCATAAAATCCTTTCCTGACAAATGAAATATTCCTGTAGCATCTTTTTCGGCAATTAGCCAGCACCCCAGTGCCAAATCATCAGCCCAAGTTGGACTTCTGAACTGATCGTCAACAATGGTCAATGGCCTATTTTCTTCAAGTGCTCCCTTCGCCCAAAGCACAATATTACTTCTACTCATGTTCTCACCAATTCCATAAACAATGATCGTTCTGGCAATAGCCCAATTGGTATAAGTTGATTGAATAAGTAATTGCTCAGCCGCATATTTAGATTTACCGTAATAACTTAACGGATTGGGTTGATCTTCTTCTTTGTATGGGCCTGCTGCTCCATCAAAAACGAAATCCGTGGATAAATGAATCAGTTTTGCGTTCACTTTTTCACAAGCGGATAGGAGATATTCGACAGCATCCACGTTTACCTTCCAGCAGTTTTCCCTGTCATTTTCACACGCATCCACATTGGTCATGGCAGCTGTATTGATCACCACATCTGGCTTAAACCGTTCTATTAATTTGTGAACTGCTGCTTCGTCTGTAATATCTAACGTCTCGTAAGTGAACGGCTGAGAAAAAACCCGGTTATTTCCTCCAGAAGTAGCTAACAGTTCTACATCTTGCTTTTGGGTTAATAACTTAATCAGTTTCTGACCCAAAAGTCCGTTACTACCCGTAATCAAAACTTTCTTCATTACTTCGAAATTCTTAATTGGCTATTGAGGTTGTTTATTTGCTCTGGATTCCCCAATACGAACAACTTAGAACCTGGGACAATAGCTGTATTCATATTCGGATTAATAATATACTCCCCTTCTGGATTCTTAAATCCAATGATGTTGCAAAATGGAAACTGTTCCTTCAAGTCCGCAATGGATTTATACTTGCAGTCTTCTGGAAGCTCCCTAAAATCTATCTCTTCGAGGTTGATTTCATTTTCTCCCTGAATACTAATTTGGTCAATGAACTCCAGCACATCTGGATTGGTAACCAATTGGGCCATGTGCGATCCTCCCAAACTATCTGGCATGATGACGTTATTCGCCCCAGCGATCTTTAGTTTACGGATGCTAGAAAAAGCAGAAGCCCTTGAAATAATGGTCATTTTACTGTTCAGCTCCCTTGCCGTGAGCACCACAAACAAATTTTCGGAATCAGAAGGAAGCGTTGTGATAATGGCACTTGCATTATTAATTCCTGCTGTCATCAGGGTGTCGTCTGAAGTAGCATTACCCTGAAGGTAAGGGAATTCCGGTTTCTCTCTAAACGATTCGATAATGGCCTCGTCCTGTTCCACAACAAGGAAGCTTTTGTTGTGCGCAATCAGCGTAGCAACAGCCTGTTTTCCAACCCTACCGTAACCGCATACGATGATATGGCTTTGTAATTCTGTGATTTCTTTCATAACTCTATAGTCTTTGAAGTACTGGCGATAATCTCCTGAAACAATGTAACTCGTAATGGATGTAACAGCATAAGCAAACGTACCAAAGCTGGTAATAATCAGTACGGATACGAATAATTTTCCTGTTGGTGTAAATTGGTGCACTTCACCAAAACCTACGGTTGAAATGGTAATGATGGTTTGGTAAAATGCATCTATCCAATCAAAGCCTTCAATGATCACAAAGCCTACCGCACCGCCCACAATATTGAGAAACAGAAGCAATAATGCATAGTAGACTTTTGAGAAAAGTCTGAAGTTAAAAAGCATGGTATTACTCCCTCGATTCATGAATGCTAAATATAATGCAATTTTTCATCCTACCCTTTAACATTATGTCCAACTTATTCCGAATGATCGTATATTTACGGTATACTGTTCTTGTTAACTAGACTACTTCGACTTATTAAAGGATTGTTTCTCATATTATTACTGCCATTATTGTCTTTTGCTCAGACAATTAAATTTACAGCGGAAGAAACAAAATGGATAAAAGACCATCCTGTGATCTACTACGGTTATGATCCTGCTTGGAAACCGCTTGAATTTGCAACGGATGGTGAACATCAAGGAATTTCAAAAGATTTTTGTAATCTTCTTTCCCAACGTATTGGTTTTGAATTAAAACCACACCCTGAAGCAACAGGATGGAAAGAATCACTCGCGCTTTTTGATGCGAAAAAGATCTTCCTACTTCCCTGCTTGGCTGCCAACGAGGACAGAGAAAAAATCATGAATTTCACTTCCAGCTATTTGGAGTATAACTTCATGATTATTACTGAAAAAACAGGAGATTTCATTGGCTCAGTTGCAGATCTAGACGGTAAAAAAGTAGCCGTACCAGAAGGATATGCCGTTACCGAACTACTAAAACAGGAGCCGTATGACATCCAATTTATCTACACTTCTGATGTGGAGGAGTCAATGCTTAAAATTTCTTCGGGAGAAGCTGAAGCAACTGTTGCCAACCTTGCTGTGGCATCTCATTACCTCAACTATAGTGGTTTTGAAAACTTAAAAATTGCTGCTCCCACCGGTTATCCAAAACTTGAAGTAAAATTTGGCGTGCTGAAGTCTGAACCTGTTCTTACCTCCATACTGGAAAAGGGATTAGCAACCATTAACGCTAAAGAGCGAAATGAAATTGTTCAAAATTGGGTTTCCGTGACCTACGAACACGGAGTCAATATGGCTAAAGTCTGGACAATTGCAGGGATCAGCCTGGGTGTTATTGGGTTGATCTTTGGGTTCATCGTCTTTTGGAACAGAAAACTTAAAAAGGAAGTCTCTAGAAGAAAAGAGGCGGAGGAAGCTCTACAACAGTCTTTCCAAGAAATCAGTATACAAAAGATTCTGATCGAAGAAAAGAATAATGAAGTGATGGACAGCATTAAATACGCGAAGCGATTGCAAGAAGCGATCATGCCTTCTATTGAAGACATCAATTCCTGTCTGCCCAATAATTTCGTATTCTATAAGCCCAAAGATATTATTGCAGGAGACTTCTACTGGATGGAAAATTTGCGCGATGAAAATGGGAAAGGGCAAGTTTTCATAGCGGCTGCTGACTGCACGGGCCATGGAGTTCCTGGTGCGATGGTAAGCGTAGTTTGTTCCAACGCTTTGAACAGATCTGTTTTGGAGTACGGAATTCTGGAGCCAGGTAAGATTCTTGACAAAGCAACAGACTTAGTCATTGAGCGATTTTCGAAATCTGATGATCAAGTAAAAGATGGGATGGATATCGGTCTATCTAGTGTTGAGTTTATCGAAGAAGGAAAAGCAAAAGTGAAATTTGCTGGAGCACATAACCACCTTTGGATAGTTACCAAAAGGAAAGACTTAGGCGTGGAGTCTCTCATCACGGAGTTCGAGGAATTCGATTATGTACTACATGAAATACGGGCCTCAAAACAGCCTGTGGGACTTTATTTTAGGAGGGAACCCTTCAAAACCTGGGAAGTTGAATTGCTACAAGGCGAAAGGTTCTACATGTACTCTGACGGATTTGCAGATCAGTTTGGTGGTGAAAGTGGAAAGAAATTCAAGAATAAGTCTTTCAAAAAACTTCTCTTAAAAGGCATGGAGGCTTCTATTCAGACTCAAAAAGATCAACTCGAAGATACTTTTGAGCAGTGGAAAAAAGACTTTGAACAATTGGATGATGTGTGCGTGATCGGTATTGAAGTTTGATCCAAATACTACCTAGTGTTCGAGTAAGTAAACACCAATTTTACAATTTAAACATCGTTTGGGTTCGCAGAGCTCATTATGTAATTGAATCAATGCTTGAGAGTCCTTGGCACTAAGAATCCCAAGGTTAATATCATCAAATTTGCGGGTAATTTTATTGTTCTCTCCCGGAACGGATGCAAGCAACAGCATCGCGTAATCTTCATACGAATCATCACCAATTGCTCTTCCGTAATAAAAAGCAAACGGTGCGATTACATTAATGATGACGTTTTGCAAAGCTGTTTTTCCCAACTTTCCCTTGTGGTTTTTACTTTGCGACTTAAATGAGTAGTGGTCTTGCCAATACGGAGAGGGTTCTACGCTAAATATTAACTGTAAGTGCCGAAGCGAGACTTTGTCTCGAACGATTTCAAACAAATTTTGATAGCTGCTATAAATGGCAGCCAATTGCGCAATACGAAGGGTTGGAAAATTGGGCGGTCTCATTTTTGAGAACTTCCACTCCGTGCCCGTCATTGACATAAGTTGATGCTTCTGTTTTTGAAACAAATACTCTGCTCTCAACTTACGATGATAATCGTCATCTAAAGGATCATTCAACATCCCGGCCTGACCAAAAAGCAATGCTTCAGAAAGAAGTAATTCGTTTGAATTTCTTTGCAGAAAATTATACGAAACCCTTTGAGCTAAAGCAAGCATGGCAGCTGCGTTAACTTTCATTCCCATATACTTAAAGAGTAACTGGTGAAATACTTGCTCCCAATCGTTACGGGTTTGAGCTAGCATTTCCTGAATGTCTTGTGATTTTCGCAACAATCTATTCACCAGCATATCGTCAAGTGTGCTGATGACATTAAACTTTGGAACCTCAGATAATTGATCACCGCAGGGACGTTTTTCTCCTTTTTGCAAAAAACGTTCATAGGCAAAATAAGCATCGTGATTAATCAAGCCTTTTAATTCAAGCGTAGGAATCGTTTCTTGGTGCTGGTTAACAATCTCCTCATCGTGTTCGTATACCACATGAAGCACTACATTGTTGTAGGCTTTATCTTCTTGATGACGATGTTTTCGCCAGTCTGATGTGTGAAGGTGAATTTCTACTGATCCATGCCACTCAGTTCCATCAATTGTAACTTGTGCCTCACTGAAATCTGGTCCTGAGTCGTGATTATGATTTCCTTGCTTTTTGATCAAAACTGACTCACCAGAAACCGTTTGCAGATTGACTGGATTAAACTTTTGAAATTTCCAGATATAATGCAGGTAGTCCTCGGTCATGGTTTAGATTACATGATAGTCTCTAAGGTATTGTTCCATCTCTTGTTGCAGTTCCTTTGCCTTTTGAGCAGCAACCGCAGCGAAGTCTTTTGTAGCATCTGCATAAATGATGCCTCTTGAGGAATTGACCAACAGTCCACACTCAGAAGTCATTCCATTCTCAACCACTTCTCGAAGGCTCCCTCCCTGGGCTCCTACACCAGGAACCAACAAGAAGTTTTCGGGCACAATTGCTCTTACCTTCTGCAAAATATCAGCTCTTGTAGCACCCACTACATACATGATGTTTCCTTTGTCTCCCCACTCTTTGGATTTCTCCAATACTTCTTCAAACAATAAGTTACCAGAAGTGAGCGATTTATATTGAAAATCTAATCCTCCCGAGTTACTTGTTGCTGCCAGTAAGATCACCCATTTCTCGTCAAACCCAAAATAGGGTGTCACAGAATCTTCTCCCATGTACGGGGCTACCGTGATCGCGTCAAAATCATAGCGTTCAAAGAATGTTTTTGCATACAATCTGGATGTATTTCCGATATCTCCCCGCTTTGCATCTGCTATAATGAACTTATCCAAAGGAATATATTCTATCGTCTTTTCTAGAGAAATCCATCCTTCTGGACCAAGTGACTCATAAAACGCAATATTGGGTTTGTAAGCCACACAAAAATGTTTTGTGGCATCAATGATCGCTTTATTAAACTCAAAAATCGGATCTTCCGAATCGAGTAAGTGCTTGGGCAGCTTATTTGGATCGCTATCTAAACCTACACACAAAAACGATTTTCTTTCCTTTATCGCTGCTATTAATTCTTGTCTTGTCATTTACTTCAGGATCAATTAAACTTCTACTCCTCCCTCCTTTAACTTTTCTGTATTTTCTGCAATCTTCAGCGCATCTAGCATTTCTTCAATATCGCCATTCACAAAATTGTTCAGGTTGTACATCGTCTTGTTGATACGGTGATCTGTAATTCTTCCTTGCGGCCAGTTGTACGTGCGAATCTTTGCCGAACGATCTCCCGTGGATACCATGGTTTTTCGCTTAGCGGCTATGTCTCCATTTCGTTTGTTCAATTCAATGTCATACAACTTGGCTCTCAACATATCCATTGCCATTTCACGGTTTGCCAGCTGCGATCTCGCTACTTGACATACCACAACCAACCCTGTAGGTTTGTGTGTTAGCTGAACTTTTGTTTCTACCTTGTTTACGTTCTGACCACCAGCTCCTCCAGATCGAGAAGTTTGCATTTCAACGTCAGCAGGGTTTAGATACACATCGACCTCTTCTACTTCAGGAAGAACTGCTACTGTGGCAGCAGATGTGTGAACCCGTCCTTGTGTTTCTGTATCCGGAACCCTTTGAACCCGATGCACTCCAGCCTCATATTTCATGGTTCCATAAACTTCCTCTCCGGTTACTTTTAGGGCTACTTCTTTATAACCTCCCATTGTTCCTTCGTTAACGTCCAGCACTTCCACTTTCCATCCTTTCGTATCGAAGTACTTGCTATACATTCTATAGAGGTCTCCAGCAAAAAGGCTCGCCTCATCACCGCCAGTACCCGAACGGATTTCTACGATGGCGTTTTTATCGTCCTCAGGATCTTTTGGAATCAGCATCCACTTGATTTTCTCCTCCCATTCGGTTCGTTGTTCCTCCAATTCTTTGATTTCCATCTTTGCCATTTCCCGAAATTCAGGATCATTCTCCTCTCCTAGCATGGCTTGCGAAGAATCAATGTTATCGAGTACATTCTTGTAGGCTTCATAAGCTTTTACGATCTCCTCCTTATCCTTGTACTCTTTATTTAACTTCACATAACGACTCATGTCTGATATGATCTCGGGGTCGGTAATCAACTTCCCTACTTCTTCAAATCGAATTTTTATTGCCTCTAATTTTGGCAAGTAGCTTTCTGCACTCATCTCTCTTTAATTAGTTGTTATACTCAAACGTTCCGAAGGCGGATGAGATCGTTAATTTTTTCTCGGTTGCCGCTTCTACTCTTCCTACAATCTTTGCTTCAACACTAAAACGTTCTGAAATCTGAATAATTTCATCTGCTACCGATTCATCCACGTATAGTTCCATGCGATGCCCCATATTAAACACTCGGTACATTTCTTCCCATGACGTTCCCGACTCCTCTTGAATCAACTTAAACAATGGAGGAAGTTCGAAAAGATTGTCCTTGATCACATGGACATCATTAACAAAATGCAAGACTTTGGTTTGTGCTCCTCCACTACAATGCACCATTCCATCAATTTTATCGCGATGCTTAAGCAGTACTTCCTTTATGATAGGGGCGTAAGTACGTGTGGGCGAAAGCACCAATTTACCTGCGTCAATCGGACTATTCTCTATCTCCTCGGTAAGGTTCTTTGTTCCAGCGTAAACCAGTTCATTCGGCACAGCTGGATCAAAACTCTCTGGATAATTACTCGCAAGTGATTTACCAAAAACATCATGTCTTGCCGAAGTCAATCCATTGCTTCCCATTCCTCCATTATACTCCTTCTCGTAAGTCGCTTGTCCGAAAGAAGATAATCCAACAATAACATTTCCTGGTTTTATGTTGGCGTTGTCAATGACATCGCTCCTTTTCATTCGTGCCACGACTGTGGAATCAACAATAATTGTTCTCACCAAGTCACCCACGTCAGCAGTTTCACCTCCTGTAGATTGAATGGTAACACCAAATTCACGAAGTTCCTGAATGAGTTCTTCTGTTCCATTAATAATGGCTGAGATGACATCACCTGGAATTAGGTTCTTATTTCGACCAATAGTTGAAGACAACATGATATTATCTGTAGCACCTACACAAAGTAAATCGTCAATATTCATGATAAGCGCATCTTGGGCAATACCCTTCCAAACCGAAAGATCTCCAGTTTCTTTCCAGTACATATAAGCCAATGATGATTTTGTTCCAGCTCCATCGGCATGCATCACCAAACAATACTCTTCATCCCCACTCAAATAGTCGGGGACGATTTTACAAAAGGCCTTTGGAAACAACCCTTTGTCTACATTCTTTATTGCTGCGTGAACGTCTTCCTTGCCCGCAGACACTCCTCTTTGTTGGTACCTTTTTTCAATTGCCGCCATACTCATATTTCATTAAGGTATACTAAAAAAAAAGACATCCTACTTTGGGGCAGGATGTCTCACATATTATTTATTTCATCTACTCTCCTCCGGAGCCAGAAGGCTTATAATCGAAGCTCAATACTCTAAACTGAGTACGTCTGTTCTTCTGGTGAGCTACTTCTTTCTCTTCAGTTGTAGCCATGTTGTCAATCGTATCACACTCTAACCCTGGAGCTCTTGGTGTAGTCTCTCCGTATCCTGCAGGAACCATTCTCTCAGCTGGAATACCTTTTGAAATTAGGTAATCAACACAAGATTGAGCACGCTTCTGAGATAACGCTTTGTTATACTTGTCAGAACCTCTACAATCCGTGTGTGCTTGCAACTCAATTACAATTGTTGGGTTATCCATTAGCGTTTGATAAAGGTAATCTAGTGAATCTTCTGAGTTGATTCTTTCGTCTACCAATAGTTCGTGCTTATCGTATGCATACTGAACTTCTGGGAAGTCGATCACGACATCTTTACTTGCAGGCTGCATAAACAACTCTTCGATGTATTTCTTAGAGTTCTGCTCTCCTACTGTACTAAACTTTGACTTAGCTCCAAGAAACTCATCTTTAGACACTTCAATGTTATACGAAGTTTCTTTATTGATGTATCTATTCGAACCGTCCTCATCGTAAATGAACTTACCTTCTTCGTCTGTAGTTTTAACAACTTGAGATCCATCAGAACCAACCAATGTAATTTCTACACCAGCCAATGGTTCTTGCGTTTCTTTATTTTTAACGTAAACCTCAAGAATGAACTTGATTTCTGGCAAGTTGAAAGAATATAAATCATCTCTCCCTTTTCCTTCTGGTCTACTTGACGTAAAGAAACCTCTTTTATCGTCAGAACCTTTTTCGAAGATAATTCCGTAATCGTGTTCTGAAGAGTTAATTGGGTATCTAAGGTTTTCTACATTACCCCACTGCATTTCTCCAGTTCCTTCAGCTCTGAAGATATCCAAACCTCCCATACCAACATGTCCGTTTGACGAGAAGTAAAGTACTCCTTCTTCTGTTAGGTGAGGAAACATCTCATCGCCAGAGGTGTTGATCTTTGGACCTAAGTTCTTAGGTGTACCCCATGCTTTCTCTTTCTTGTCCCACTCAGTAAGCCATAAATCTTTACCTCCCTGACCTCCTGGAAGATCAGAAGCAAAAATCATGTAGTCTTCTTTTCTATCTAAGGTAGGATGACCGCATGATAATGAGTCAGCACCTTCTGGTTTAAGTACAATTTTTGTAGCTTGCTTCCATGACTGTCCTTGAGGCTCTGAGTAGTAGATATCACAACCTAAGTTTGTTTTCTTTTCACGCGGACATCTTGTGAAGTACAATGCATCCCCTTTTCTGTTCATATAAGCCCCACCCTCATTATCTTCTGTGTTGATTGTTTCAGGTAAAATTTGAGGCTCTCCCCACTTTCCTTTGTTATCTCTAGTAGTTGTCCAAAGGTCCATGTAAGACTCTCCTGTTCTGTTATCAATTCCATCACCTGTAGATCCTGGTCTTGAAGAAGAGAAAATTAACACTTCGTGTTTCTTATCTCCCCATGCTGGAGCATAATCGTAAGATTCTGTATTCAATTGAATCTCATTCTGAACGATATGCTTGGTAGGCTCCGCCTTCCACATTTGCGCTTTTTTACAAGATTCTAAACCAGCTTCTGCTTCAGCAACGCCAGGCTTCTTAGACAAAAACTGCTCATAATAATCTTGAGCTTCCTTATAGTTACCTTGCTGCTTTAATACATCAGCCATTCTGAAAAGAACCTCAGGATTGGAACTAGCGTACTTCAATTTAATTGCTTTTGCATAGAATGTTTCTGCCTGAGCAGGATCTACCATCAAACGGTAGCACTCACCAATTTGGTAATTAATTCTTGCTTTTTCAGCTGGCTTAGCTTTCACATCAGCTTTCTTATAAGCCTCAATCGCTGAGAAATAGGACTCATTCGTAAATGCAAGATCAGCTTCCTTGGCAAAATTCTTTTGTGCATAAGTTGCTGTTCCCAGCCCACAAATAATTGACAAACAAACAATTAATCTAAAAATTTTCATAGTTGGTCTTTTAAAATCGTTCAGTCATCAGAGAAATTTCATTCTCTTGAATTATGCGAAAATAAGTATTTTATTTTAATTAGAAATTTTAAGACCAAAAAAAAGTCAACGATTCTAAATCAAACCGTTGACTTTATTTCATGACCTTTTAAGGAGACCCTATCTTGCAAACAGAAGTTCTCTCAATTTTGGCAGTTTCCAAAGTTCATCATCAATCACTCGCTCCAATCGGTCTGCGTGATACTTAATCTCTTCAAACAACGGCTTAACTTTCTCGCAGTACGCTTCAGCTTTTTTCTCTGTATCTTCAATTGAATTGGCTTTTTTGCGTGCCTCAACCATTTCGCTCACCTTGGTATAAACTCCTTGCAAGTGCAGGTTAATATATTTGAGCAGATCTTCCTGAGCGCCTGTCATTTTTCCAGCAGCTGCTCCAAAAACACCTTTCATACCCTGAAGATTCTCTAAAACTACATTTTGATACTCAATAGCCGCAGGTATAACACTTGTATTACAAAGGTCTCCAAGCACTCTTGCTTCAATCTGCAATTTCAAAATGTAATTCTCCAGCTCCACCTCATGTCGTGCTTCGATCTCACGCTCAGAGAGAATATCTAACTTCGAAAAGAGGTCTTTATAAGGTTTCGTAGTCATTACTTTGAGTGCAGACGGTGTGTCTAAAAAGTTATTTAAACCTCTTTTCTTGGCCTCTTTTACCCATTCTTCTCCATATCCGTTACCCTCAAATCTAATTTTCTTTGATTCCTTAATGAGCACTTGTAATTCCTTCAATAGCGCCTCATCTTTTTTATCTCCTTTCTTAATCCTAGCATCAACCGAAACTTTAAACTTTGCCAATTGGTCTGCAACTATTGTATTGATTGCGATCATCGCAGAGGAACAGTTTGCTGTAGAACCTACTGCTCTAAACTCAAACTTATTACCCGTGAACGCAAACGGAGAAGTTCTGTTTCTATCTGTATTGTCCAGTAACAACTGAGGGATTTTACCGATACTTAATTTCAATTCCGTTTTCGCTTCCGGTGTCATCTTACCTGCTTTGATCGATGCCTCCAACTTATCTAACATTTCTGAAAGTTGCGAACCGATAAAAACAGAAATAATGGCTGGAGGAGCTTCGTTTCCTCCTAGTCGATGATCGTTGGTTGCAGAAGCAATACTCGCTCTTAAAATATCTGGATTATCTGCAATTGCCTTAATGGTATTCACGAAAAAAGTAAGAAACCTGAGATTGGTCTTTGGGTTTTTTCCTGGTGAAAGTAAGTTTACACCTGTGTTGGTACCAAGCGACCAGTTATTGTGCTTTCCTGAACCGTTGATTCCGGCAAATGGTTTCTCGTGAAACAAAACTCGGAAGTCATGCTTACGAGCGATTTTTTCCATCAAATCCATCAACAACAGATTGTGATCCACTGCCACATCAGCCTCTTCATATACCGGTGCACACTCAAACTGATTGGGAGCTACTTCGTTATGTCTTGTTTTGATTGGAATTCCCAACTTCAAGGATTCAAACTCTAGCTCTTGCATGAATGCCAAAGCCCTTTCTGGAATTGACCCGAAATAATGATCATCTAATTGTTGTCCTTTTGCTGGCATGTGTCCTAACAAAGCTCTTCCAGACATCATTAAATCCGGACGTGCATTGTAAAGTCCCGCATCTACCAAAAAGTACTCTTGTTCCCAACCTAAAGTGGCTCTAACTTTTGTAATGTTCTTGTCAAAATATTGACAAACATCTGTTGCAGCCTTATCAATGACATCCAATGCTTTTAACAACGGCATCTTGTAATCTAATGCCTCTCCTGTGTAAGAGATAAAAACAGTAGGAATGCAAAGTGTTGTTCCTATAATAAAAGCAGGCGAACTTGGATCCCAAGCAGTATAACCTCTTGCCTCAAAAGTATTTCGAATTCCTCCATTCGGAAAAGAAGAGGCATCTGGCTCTTGCTGAACCAATAAACTTCCTTCAAACTGCTCAATTGCTCTTCCATCTGAAGTAGGTGTAAAGAAAGCATCATGTTTTTCTGCTGTTGAGCCAGTAAGTGGCTGAAACCAGTGCGTATAATGCGTTGCCCCTTTTGCTAATGCCCAATCTTTCATTGCCATTGCCACTTGATCAGCAATATCGCGTTCTATTCTGTTTCCATACTCCATTGCATTTAAAACAGAATCGTATGCTTCTTCAGTTAAATGAGAACGCATCGCTACTTTACTAAAAACATTACTTCCGTAAAATTCGGAGACTTTTCCATTGTTTACGTTGAGACCTTTCGCTTTTCGCTGCATCAACTCCTCGAGGGCAGCATATCTTACTGATGACATAGTTGAGAAATTTAATTTTCAACAAATGTACACCATTTTTGAAGGGGTAGATTTAATTATTTTTTATTTTTTTCAACATCACCCCTATTTTTTTAGGGGGTGAACTGAAAATTTAAGATTTGAGCTTCAGAACAATCCAGAAGATGTAAGCCACATAACACAACAATAAAACAGCTCCTTTCCAGCGACCAATTTTTGAACCTAAATAAAGTATAGGAATCATGAGTGCCGCTACCCCTAACATCCACAGCATATCAAAAGACAATACTGCCTCATCCACAGCAACAGGCTTTACGACCGAGGTCACACCTAATACTGCAAAAACATTAAATATATTAGACCCAATTAGGTTTCCGACAGAGATATCACTCTGTTTCTTGACAGCCGCCATGATGGACGCCACCAATTCTGGTGCTGAAGTCCCAAAGGCTACTACCGTTACTCCAATCACACTATCTGACAACCCAAACTTACTAGCCAAATCAGAAGCACCACTCACAAACCACTCCGAACCAAAATACAATCCAACCAATCCTCCCAGCAACAGCAGTAAAGAAACTCCAAGGGAGTCCTTCACTTCATCCGCATTAATCTCACCTTCGCTTAACACCCCTTCCAGCTTCGATTTCTCACTCTTCCGAGAAGAACGTATCAAAAACACTGTAAAGCCGATCAGAATAGCCAGAAACACAACTCCCTCCCATCGATCAATCATTAGATTTAGAGCGAACAACGCAAAAAGCACTGACGCCAGCATCATCATCGGATAATCAATCCGTTTGGTTTGTTTTTCTGCAACGATCGGAAAAATCAACACCGTAACTCCAAGCACCAAAGCTAAATTAGCAATATTAGACCCAACCACATTACCGATAGCTATCCCAGGATTTCCATCTAACGCACTTTGCAAACTAACCAACAATTCTGGAGCAGAGGTCCCAAAAGAAACTACCGTCATACCAATAACCAGCGGAGAAATCTTCATTGCCGCAGACAACCCTACCGCCCCGCGAACCAAAACTTCGCCTCCTACAATCAAAACGGCCAAGCCAGCTAGTAATAACAATACCTCCATGAAATAGCGACTATTTATTGTCCTTTTTGAACTCTTTACCTTCTACGATCTTCTCAATATCATCCTTAACGTCATTCAACCCCTGAGTGGTATTCTTGGTTGAATTCGCTATATCCCGCTGAATTTCCTGTGTAGCATCCTTGATCTGACGAATACCCCGTCCTAAATTTCTGGCAATGCTCGGAATACTATCCGCACCAAAAACCATTAGGACAATCAGCAAGATCACCAAAATCTCTCCACCGGAGATGCTATTGAGAAAAAGTAAACTCATGAGGCGCAAAAGTACAAAAAAAGGTCATCCCTAGCATGGAATGACCTTAAGTATATCGTTCATTAATTTTCTACAATGTTGAATTCACGTTTCTTACAGCTTCAGCACTTTCTGCAAACTTCGCTTTCTCTGCATCGTTTAAATCTAACTCAACAATTTTTTCAATACCATTTCTACCAATAATTACTGGCACACCCATACAAATATCATTCTGACCGTACTCACCAGACAACATTGAAGAACATGGAATCAATTTTTTCTGATCGCAAGCAATCGACTGTACAATTGTAGATACTGCTGCCCCTGGTGCATACCAAGCAGACGTTCCCAACAAACCTGTAAGTGTTGCCCCTCCAACTTTCGTATCTTCCGCCACTTGATTCAATCTGTCTTCGCTAATAAAAGTAGATGCAGGAACACCATTTCTAACCGCCAAACGCGTTAATGGCAACATTCCTTTATCACTATGTGCAGCAATCACCATTCCTTTCACATCAGAAGCGGGACACCCCATAGCCTCACTCAACCTATAATTGAAGCGCGCACTATCTAAAGCACCTCCCATTCCAATGATTCTATTTTTTGGCAATCCAGTAGTTTTATGCACAAGATACGTCATTGTATCCATTGGATTACTCACCACAATAATGATTACGTTTGGAGATTCTTTCAATAGACTCTCAGCAACTGACTTCACAATTCCTGCATTAATTCCAATCAACTCTTCACGCGTCATGCCTGGCTTTCTTGGAATACCACTTGTAATTACAGCAATATCACTCCCAGCAGTCTTACTGTAGTCACTTGTACTTCCTGTAATCTTTGTGTCAAATCCATTCAAAGACGCACACTGCATTAAATCCATAGCTTTTCCTTCTGCGTACCCCTCCTTAATATCAACCAACACAACTTCAGAAGCAAAATTCTTCATAGCGATATACTCAGCGCAACTTGCACCTACCGCTCCAGCTCCAACTACTGTTACTTTCATTTTAAATTATTTTTTTAGTTTTGATTAACAATCTGATTTGCCTACGAAGTTAAAAATTCTCACGGCTCTTGGGATTAATTATTATATTTTTTTGAATCATTTTTTTAACGAGAGAGGCAACCTTTAATTTCTGCCCCGTTAAACTACCAATTGTACAATGAAACCAACTCAAGAAGAGTTAGATCTGTGGATTAAGGGATGTAAACGCAACGACAAAAAATGTCAACGAAAGGTTTACGAAGTGTTGTTTAGTCCAATGCTTGGTGTCTGCATGAGGTATGCTCGAGACAGACAAGAGGCAACCGATATTCTTCAAGATGGCTTCATTAAGGTCTTTGACAAAATTGGATTATATGACGACAACGGCTCTTTTGAAGGGTGGGTTCGTAGAATAATTGTGAATACGGCAATTGACGCTATTAGAAAACGAAAGAATGAAATTCTTACGGATGACACCAGCATCTACCGACCTCAGGAAGGCTATTACTCAAATGAAGAGGAAGAGGAAGCCGCCTACAAAGGACTCGGAGTTAATGACGTAGTTGAAGCAATGCAACAACTATCTCCGATGTATAGAGCAGTCTTCAACCTCTATGTGATGGACGGATTAACCCATCAAGAGATTGCTGACGAACTAGACATTTCCGTTGGAACTTCTAAATCCAATTTATCTAAAGCACGTGCAAGAATAAAAACAATACTACAAAGTAAAATTACGAGTCGATGAAAAATGACTTTTTAGACAATATTATCAAAGAGAAGCTTGATCAGCAGCAGTATGAGTTCTCTAGTGCTGACTGGAATTCCTTTGAGAAAAAACAAAACAGCGCTGGAAGTTCTGGTTCTGGTTTGAAATGGTTCCTTGGCGGAGCAGCAGCTGTGGCTGCCATATCCATCGGTGTATACGTATGGCTAGGCAACACATCAGCCACCCCTTCAACTACTGAAACAAACGAAGAAAAGATAGAGCAACATGACCTTTCAGAACATTCTCAGCCATCTGACATTATTGTTCATTCATCAGAAAATCCGCAAAAAACGAACCCTGAAAACAACATCGCTGATAGTAACAGTGGTAATGAACAAAACTCTTCGAACACAAATACATTTACTGAAACAACAGAAACACCCACTTCTGATGATTTAGAAAACAAAGACGAATCATCCTCAAATAACAGTGAAGAACCAAATACTAGCAAAGAAAGCACAGACAACTCAATAGAAACAGGAAACGATGACGTCCACAACGAAAATGTTGCTGCTGAAGTTGCCGTTCCTAGTGCAGTTATTATGTCTGGCAACCTAGAGATTTGCCCAGGTGAGGTAGTTTCTTTCGAAACAATCGAACAGCCTGATGTAATCTATGCATGGAATTTAGGCGACAATACCTATAGTAACGACAGACTGATCACACATGAATACAACCAACCTGGGAAGTATATAGTTTCGCTGATTGTGACTTCATCAAAAGACAGGTCAATCCTTTCAAAATCGAAGGAAGTTGTGGTAGAAGTTCTGCCTGTACCAAACACTTCATTTGAAGTAGAATATCTGGATGATCAGATCATGCCGAGTATTCAATTGATCAGCGATGAAGCGCTGCAGTCCTATTACTGGGAGTTTGGAGATGGCACACACGCCACCGAAGCTCAGCCCATCAAAAACTTTAAAAAGAAAGGATATTACAACATCACACTTTCTAGCACGAGTGTTGACGGATGTAAATCATCAACCACCAAGAAAGTAGCAATCGAAGAAGACTACAACTTACTGGCTCCCAATTCTTTCACTCCGAATGGCGATGGGATTAACGACTTCTTTATCCCAGAAGCACTTAAGACAATGGACGTACAATTTACCATGTCAATTTTTAGTCAAAGTCAAGGCTTAATATTTGAAACTAAGAATATTAATCAACAATGGGACGGAAGTAATCAACAAAACGGTGAAAATTGCTCGGAAGGCACTTATATTTGGGTGGTATCCCTTACCAATTCAGAAGGGAAATCCGAACAGTACAAAGGCGCTGTTTTACTTTTAAAATAAACTACTTGCAGATATGAAAAAACATATTCTAATAACATTGCTAGCACTACTCCTTACGGGTGGTGCTTTTGCGCAAAACATAGAAGGGGTTAACCAACCTATAGCGCACAAGTATGAATTAATTGTTGAAATAGACATGGAGGAAAACTCCTACGAACACTTTACCAGCAAGACTTCTGACCTTCTTTTAAAAAAATTCAACCTTCAAACCCTAGAGAGTTCTGTCGAATCAGGGGTTGCTACTTTTATTCTGAGTTCTGAATCTAATGTATCTACAGAAGAATTAAGAGCTTACACCATTAACTTAGGTTACCCCGTAACATCGGCAAATGAATTATAGCCGCTTGGACCTGAATCTTACTGACAAACTATTTTTCTAACTATGAAAAAAACTAACTTTCTAAATCTATTTATCGTTCTTCTCTCCTCCTTTGGCTTAGGAAGCTCAGTCTACTCGCAATGTACAAACAGTAGTAGCTATGGATCAGCAACAGCACCGACCACTTCGGGCTCTCCCGTGACGATGAGTACCTGTAACTATCAGAGTGAATACAGCCCTGTTTATAGTATTCAGGCTGGAGAGACGTACGAAGTATCCGTTGATTGCGGAGGATATGTAACTGTTCATAGCGGATCTTACAACGGACCAGTAGTTGGGAGTGGAAATCAGCCTTATACATTTACGGCTACGTCCTCAGGAACTTATTACATTCATTACAACACTAATGCAGGCTGCGGAACAGCTTCTAACTGTTGTGAAACTCAGATAGAATGTACGTCTTGTGCTGGCCCACCACCAATTCCTTCTTGTGCTACTAACGATCCTGCGGGAAACACATGCCAAACCGCTACTCCTATTTGTGACCTAAACGGTTATTGCGGTAGTACTGCTGCCACGTACACTGCGAATTATTCTTCAGGGTTAAACTCTGCTTTCTGCGGTAGTATTGAGAACAACTCATTCTTATCATTCGTTGCTGAAAGCTCAACCATTTCATTTGATGTTTGGACGGAAAACTGTACCATGGGATACGGTATTCAAGTGTTCATTTACGAAGATGCAGATTGTGCAGGAAGTTCAGTAGATAACTCTTTTACATGTTGGAATCCAGGGACGGAAACAGACGCAACTGTATCCGCAACTGGTTTGACGCCTGGAAATACTTATTACATTATGATTGATGGAAATTCTGGAGATGTTTGTGATTACATCATTGGAGCAAACTCCGGAATCTCAATCCCTGTTGACGCTGGCCCAGATGTTTCTATTTGTCTTGGTGAATCAACCAACCTTAATGCTACTGGAGGTAATGGAACTTACGCATGGTCTCCCACGGGAACACTAAGTTCTGGAAGTGGCGCTTCCGTCACCGCCACCCCGACAACCACAACTACCTATACCGTCAACTCATCCACCGGAAATCCGCTGTGCCCGGCCTCCACATCTGATGATGTAACCGTCACCGTAAACGCAGGAGGAGATCTCTCTATGTCAGGAACTAGTGCCTTAAGCGGCAGTGTAGGGCCTGGCGCCAATATCTCTCTCAATATATGCAGTGGCGGATCTGCAACGTTAAATGCTGCCGGGGCATCTAGTTACTCTTGGTCTCCTGCAACTGGGCTTAGTTCAACAAGTGGATCCTCAGTAACAGCGAGTCCTACAACTACCACAACGTATACTATTGTTGGAGACAACGGAACTGGCTGCGATTTGATAGGATACGTGACTGTTAACGTTTCTCCAGCACCTACTGTTACTGTAAATAGTGGAAGTATTTGTGAAGGAAATAACATAACGCTTACTGCATCGGGAATGTCGTCATACAGCTGGTCTCCATCAACTGGGCTTAGTGGAACATCAGGAGCATCGGTAACCGCTAGCCCTACTACTACGACAACTTATACAGTAACAGGATCAACAACAGGTTGTCCAAATGATACCGAAACCTCTACCGTAACGGTGACTCCCTTGCCAAATCCTAACTTCTCGATTACTGGTAATCAGTGCCTCGGAACAAACTCATTAACCCTCACTAATACAGGAACGGCTGGAACCTATGCTTGGTCTATACCTAGTGGAACGCCAACCACAGCTGCAGGATCACCAACAACCGTATCTTATGGCAGTGCTGGAACGTATAACATTACGTTAACGACTACGACAGGTGGATGTACAGATGACATCACCATTCCAGTCACCATCCACCCAGATCCATCAGTTACAGTGACACCTACCGATGTAAGTTGTAACGGTGATTGTGATGGTTCTATTACGGCCGTAGGATCTGGAACTTCGGGTTATAACTATAACTGGGGAGCTGCTGGAACGGGTGGTACACTAACCAATCAATGTGCTGGAAACTACAATGTCACTGTTACAGATATTAATGGGTGTCAAGTAACGGGCTCTGGAACAATCAACGAACCCCCAGTATTGGCAGTTACAGCATCTGCAACTGATGTTTCTTGTGCGGGCGACAACGATGGAACGGTAACTGCTAACAACGCCACGGGAGGAACTGCTGGCTACACTTACACTTGGAGTGGTGGACTTGGAACTGGGCAAAACTTTTCCAATGTCTCCGCTGGAAATTACACTGTGACGGCTACAGACGCTGAAGGGTGTACAGCAACTGCAAATGTGACGATCAATGAACCTAATGCCATTAATGTTACAGCTACTTCTACGGATGCAAGTTGTGGAGGTTCTGATGGTTCAATTTCGGTGACAAGTACAACCGGAGGTTCTGGAACATACATTTCTACCGTATGGGAAGACGCTTCGTCTAACCCTGTTGCCGACCCTAACAATGTTCCTGCAGGATCCTACACAGTTACAGTTACGGATGACAATAATTGTACTGGAACAGCAACCGTATCTGTAGGCAACTTGGCAGGGCCAGTAGTTTCTCTTAATGCTCAGACCAACGCTTCATGTTCGATGGTTGACGATGGTACTGCTTCTGTCACAGTTACAGGAGGAGCAGGATCACCTACCTTTACTTGGGCTCCAGTACCGGGTGGTGGACAAGGAACAGCTTCTATTACTGGACTAGTTGGTGGTACAACTTATACTGTTACAGTAGATGATGCTGGTTGCACAGATGTACTTTCTATCAATATAGGTACAGACCCTGACCCGACTGCTTCAACTGTTCTGGACTCAGATGTGTTGTGTCCTGGTGACTGTAATGGCGAAGCTACTGCAACCATGACTGGGGGAACAGGTCCTTTTACTTACGCCTGGGACAACTCAGAAACGACCCAGCAAGCAACAGCTCTCTGCTTTGGAACTTCAAACGTTGTAATTACTGACAACAACGGATGTACAGCAAATGCATCCGTATCGGTAAGTGCTCCGAACCCATTGACGGTCACTATTAACGGCACGGATGCAACTTGTAACGGTGGAACAAATGGTTCTGCTGATGTTACTATTGCTGATGGGACACCACCATATACTACATCATGGACGCATGGTCCAACCTCAGAGGATTTGACTGGGGTTTTAGCTACTGGTACTTATACTATAGATGTTACTGACAATAATGGTTGTCAGGTTTCTGAAAGTGTTACCATTGGTGAACCTGCTGCAATCGTAATCAATCCAGTTAGTGCAACAGATGCATCATGTAATGGTGGATCGGATGGTGAAGTAGACGCTACTGCTGCAGGAGGAACTGGAACGCTAGATTATGAATGGTTTGATGCTGGCGCTGGCTCGGTAGGAACTACCGCAAGTGTTGCTGGACTTACACCAGGAGATTATGATGTAGTCGTTACTGATGATAATTCATGTACAGAAACAGCAAGCGTTACTGTGGGAGAACCAACCGCTATTTCCCTCACACCTTCTAATGTGAATAGTAACTGTGGACAAGCCGATGGTGAGGTTTCTGTTGCTGCTACAGGAGGAACTGTTGCTTCGGACTATACCTATTCTTGGGTGGACGCTTCATCTGGTGCAGTAGGCAATACAGCTACTGTTACAGGCTTGGTGGCCGGCACTTATACTGTAACCGTTACCGATGATAATGGCTGTACAGAAACGGCTACTGCTACTATCTCAGATGCTGGTGCACCATCCTTATCTGAATCTCATGTAGATGCATTTTGCAATGGTTCTTTTGACGGTTCAATTGATATCACACCGTCAGGAGGAACAGCTCCATTCACCTTTGCTTGGACAGGTCCAAATGGATTCACTTCAACAGGACAGGATATTAACTTGCTTGAAGCTGGACAATACGATATTACTGCAACTGATGATAATGGTTGTATTGCCACATTAAGTATAACTATTAATGAACCTCCAGTGGTAACTGTAACGCCATCTGCCACGGATGCAATATGCTTCGGAGGAAGCACCGGAACTGTTAATGCGACTGCTGGTGGAGGGACAGGAACTATAACATTTGAGTGGTACGATGACCCTATTTTATCAAACAACATTGGTTCAGGAGCTTCTCAAAATGGTCTTGCAGCTGGTACCTACTATGTAGAAGTAACAGATGTAAATGGATGTTCAGAAGATGGTTCAATAACTATTGGAGAACCCGACAACATTGTCATTACAACTACTGCTACGGATGCCAATTGTGGACTTGCAGACGGAACTGTCTCTGTAACGAATACAACTGGTGGATCAGGAGTTTATGTTTCAGAAACTTGGGTTGACAACGGTAGCAACCCCGTAACCGATATTAACGCAGTTTCTTCGGGGTCATACACGGTTACAATAACGGATAACAACGGTTGTACTGGTACGACCGTTCAAGGAGTAAACGATTTAGTAGGTCCAACTCTCAACTTGATATCAGCTGCGAGTGCTTCTTGTGCTGGATATTGTGATGGTACGGCACTGATTGAAGCTGTTGGCGGAACACCAACTTATGTTTACGCTTGGAATCCTGCTCCAGGAACGGGACAAGGAACCCCTTCCGTTACTGGACTTTGCGCTGGAGACTACAACGTGAGTGTATCAGATGATAACGGTTGTACGGATAATATCATCGTAACGATACTTGAACCAACTCCTCTTGTGGCATCCATCACTTCTAATACTGATGTTTCTATTAATGGAGGAACCGATGGCGCTGCAACGGCTACTGCTTCTGGTGGAACACCTTCTTATTCTTACGAGTGGTATAACGGTTGCCCTCCCGGTACGGCAATTGGTCAATCAGTTGCTTCGGCTACGAACCTTTCTGCCGGAGATTATGCTGTAATCGTTGAGGATTCAAAAGGTTGTTTAGATACCGTTTGTACCACGATTGACGAACCAACTACAATTAATATTTCTGAGGTAATCACGGATGCAACTTGTTTTAACGGAACAGGTGGAGAAATAACCATTTCTGTTTCTGGTGGTGTACCTGGATATACCTACGAGTGGTATGACGCTGTGACAAGTACAGCTATTGGACAGACTGGTTTAACCGCTACCGGTTTAACTGCAGGAGACTATTACGTGGTAGTTGAAGATCAAAACGGGGCGTCACAAACGTCTAACGTCTTTACTATAGATCAACCCACCGAACTATTGTTGACTACGGCTGTTACTTCTAGTTTCAACGGTGAAGATATCAGCTGTTTTGGAGCATGCAATGGTACCGCCAATGTGACCGCTTCTGGAGGTATAACTCCTTACACCTATGCTTGGGATGCTGCAGCCGGATCGCAAACTACGGCCTCCGTAAACGGTTTGTGCGCAGGGACCTATTCAGTAAACGTCACCGATGCAAATGGATGTCCAGCCACAGAAACAGTGACCCTTACAGAACCTACTCAAATGGTTAACGCTCCTACTCAAACAGATGTGAGTTGTAATGCAGCTTGCGATGGAGAAGCCAACACTTCAGTCAGTGGTGGTACAGCTGGATACACCTTTCAATGGAATGACGCAGGACTTTCCACCACAGCAACGATTTCAAACCTT
Organism: uncultured Flavobacteriales bacterium; assembly: GCA_964387945.1. Classification (GTDB taxonomy): domain Bacteria; phylum Bacteroidota; class Bacteroidia; order Flavobacteriales_D; family Parvicellaceae; genus Parvicella. Next base: position 160,744 of record CAYLYX010000001.1, read on the forward strand.
TGTGCAGGAACCTATGATGTAACCATTACGGATGCAAACAACTGTACCATTAATGATTCTTACACCATCACGGAACCAACTGCTCTTGTGCTGGGTGAAGTAACTAACGGATCAAACTGTAACCAAGATGACGGTGATGCAACGGTTACCATCGTTTCTGGTGACGCTCCGTTCACCTACCAGTGGGATGCAAACGCAGGTTCTCAAACCACAGCCACTGCTTCAAACCTTTTTGCTGGTTGCTACGATGTAGATGTGACAGATGCAAATGGTTGTGTTGAAACACTGAACATCTGCGTTCAGGATTTAGGAGCACCAACGGTGACCATTCTTACGCAAACAGATGTAAGCTGTAATGGTGGTAGTGATGGATTTGCTCAAATCCAAGTAACGGATGGAACTGCTCCATATACTTATGATTGGGAAGACTGCAGCGGCAATTCAATTGGACAAACCACAGCTTCTGCACTCAACCTTGCAGCAGGGTGTTACTCTGGAACTATGGTAGATGCCGTTGGATGTCAGGCTTCAGTTTCTGTAACGATTGACGAACCAACTGCTTTGAATGTTGCTATTACCGCTTCTTCTGATGTTACCTGTTTTGGTTATACAGATGGATCAGCGACTGTTACAGCTGGTGGAGGTACTGGTCCTTATACTTACCTATGGAGTGATGTTGCCAACCAAACAACTGCTTCAGCTTCAAACCTCGCACCAGGTTCTTATCAAGTAACTGTAACTGATGATCTCGGCTGCACAGGAACCGCAAACGTAACCATTGGTGAACCAATCGAAATGCAGCTTTCCACCTCAGTTGTGGACGCATTCTGTGCCACGGGAACAGGAAGCGCTACAGTAACGGTTACAACTGGTGGAGTTTCTCCTTTTACCTATGATTGGACACCTACCTCGCAAACAACAAGTGTGGCTACCTCTCTTGCTCCGGGCACATACGATGTGACCGTTACGGATTTTGATGGGTGCGTTCAAACTACACAAGCGACTGTGGGAGATATCCCTCCAGGAACAGCTACAATAGGTACAATTGAAGATGTTTCATGTAACGGTGGCTCAGATGGTACGATAGATGTTTCAATGAGTGGTACAGGAACTGCTCCTTATTCATACCAGTGGTTTAATGGACAAACTGGAACTGCCCTAACTGGTCAGACAGGAATACAAGCCACAGGCCTCCCTGCTGGTGACTACTATGTTGAAGTTACTGATGCAAATGGTTGTTTATCTACAAGTAATACTGGATCTGTCGTGGAACCTACTCCAGTTCAGGTATCTTCTGTTGTTGCAGATGCTCGTTGCTTTGGTTCTTGTAATGGAACAGCAGAAGCGCTTGCGTCTGGAGGGTCTCAACCTTTTACTTACTCTTGGAACGATCCTCTCAGCCAAACTACTATTCAGGCTTCAGGTTTATGCGTTGGTAACTATACGGTAACCGTTACTGATAACAATGGTTGTGTAGAAACTCACGATGTTACAATCAATCAACCTAGTCCTATTACTATTGACTCTACAGTAACAAACGCAAACTGTCAGCAGGCTGATGGTAATGCCTGTGTAACACCTTCTGGAGGCTCAGGAAGTTTTACCTATCTATGGCCTGACGGAAGCTCAAATTCTTGCGCAGCTAACTTAATCGCTGGAACCTACATTGTTACGGTAACGGATATTAATAACTGTCAAGAACAAATAAGTGTAGAAGTAGCGGATCTTGGTGGACCCGTGGCCGACATTATTAGCTTTACTGAAGTTAGCTGTAATGGCTTCACAGATGCACAAGCCACAGTAGATATGACAAGTGGTAATGGAACAAACTTCACAGTTCTCTGGGATGCAAATACGGGTAATCAAACAACTCCTACGGCAAGTAATCTTGGGGCCGGAACTTATAGTGTAACCCTAACAGACGACCTTGGCTGTAATGCGAGTACTTCCGTAACTATATCAGAGCCAAATGCCCTTGTATATAATGTCAATTTCAATTTTGCTTCTTGCTTTAATTACTGCGATGGTGATGCTAACATTATTGTTGCTGGGGGTACACAACCATACACTTACGAATGGCTTGACAATGTAACCAACACTATTGGGGCGAATTCGAGTATTTCAGGTCTCTGCGCAGGAAGTTATGTAATCAATGTTGAAGATGATAACGGCTGTTCATTCACAGACAATGTTGTGATTCAACAACCTACGGAAGTTTCTGGATCTATTGTTGGTACTGATATTTCCTGCTTCAATTCATGTGATGGTACAGCAGAAGCTTCAGGTGATGTAGGGTTCGCACCATTCTCATTTGCTTGGGATGCTGGAACAGGAAACCAAACAGGAAGTGTGGCGAACAACCTATGCCCAGGAACATATGAAGTGACGATAACCGATGATCATGGATGTATGGGAACAGAAACAGTAACTCTTGTTGAACCAACATTGCTTACATCTAATATTGATCAATCGGGCAATATTTCGTGTAATGGGTTCTGTGACGGATTTGCTCAAGGTAGCGCGATGGGTGGAACCGGACCATACAGCTATTCATGGTCAGGAAACGCCAGCGCATCATCTTTAGCTAATAACTTATGTACAGGAACCTACACGATGACAGTTACGGATGATAATGGATGTACTTCATCAAGTAGTGTTACACTCACTCAACCTACCGCGTTATCTGCCAGCACCTCTTCCGTGGACCTTTCATGTTTTGAGTCCTGTGACGGAAGTGCAAGTGTGAGTGTTTCTGGAGGTGTTGCACCTTATCAGTATCAATGGGATAACTCAACGTTTGCAACCACCTCATCTTTTAGTAATGAATGTGCTGGAACTTATACTGTGCAAGTTCTAGATGATAACGGCTGTCAATTATCTGAAACTGTAACGATAGGACAACCGACCGATATTGTTATAAGTGCGAATACAACCAATTCAAACTGTGGACAAGATAATGGTCAGATTTGTGCTAACGTGAACGGAGGTACTGCACCCTATACTTACCAATGGAATGATCCGAATACGCAAACAGGAGCTTGTGCTTTGAGTTTGTTCTCAGGGTGTTATACATTCACCATCACGGATGGAAATGCTTGTGTAAAAGACACATTATTATGTATTAATGATATCGCTGGACCAACGGTAACGCCTGTTTCTAGCGTTGACGTAACATGTGCTGGAGCAGGAAATGGCTCCGTACAATTTAACGCTACTGGAGGTGCTGGAACATTAACGTATGAAATTGTAGATGGCTCTGGAACTACGGTTAACACAGGAGTAACAACTGCTGCAAACTTAGATGGAGATTGCTATACGCTTATCGCAACAGATGTTGCTGGTTGTATCGCCTCGGATGTACTTTGTGTTGCAGAACCTAATGCCTTGAATGCTGCCGTTATCCAATCAACAGATGTAACATGTAACTCATTCTGTGATGGTACTGCTTTGGCTGCCGCAAACGGAGGGTCTTTACCTTATACCTACTTATGGAATGGAGGAACTTCTCCAAACTTAAATGATAACGATGGTTTGTGTGCAGGCACATTTACAGTTACTGTGACAGACGATAATAATTGTAGCACGCAAGCTTCTGTGACAATTACTGAACCTGATCCAATCGATATTGTAGAAACCATTACAGATGTAAGTTGTTTCTCAGGTAACGATGGACAGATTTCTGTAGTGGTAACTGGAGGTACACCATTCTACGTTTATGCTTGGACCAACTCCACAAGCACATCTTCTGTAGCTCCTGCACTAAGTAATGGAAGCTTCACGCTTGATATTACAGATGCTAACGGATGCGCAGCGTCAGAAACTTATACCATTAGCGAACCTACGGAAATTGTTCCAGTTTTTGATTTATTTGCAAATCCAACATGTGAATTGTGTAATGGTGAAGCAACTGTTTCTGCAACTGGTGGAACGGGAACCTATTCTTATTCTTGGTCTGGTGGTAATAATACCACATCAGTTGCCAATAATGGAATGTGCCCAGGACTGCAAGAAGTTACAGTGACGGACGTTAATGGATGCTCGGTTTCTATCAGTCAAACCATGGTCAACCAAGCTAGTCCGCAAATTGACAACATGACATTTACGCCTCCGGCATGTAATGGCTTAACCAATGGTAGTGCAACGGTTACTGCTTCAAGTACTTTTGACCCGAACCAATTGAGCTACCAATGGGATGCTGCGACTAACAACCAGCAAACTCAAACAGCTGTTGCTCTGGGTGATGGTGTGTATTGCGTAACTGTTACAGACCCTAATGGATGCTCAGTGTCGAATTGTGTTAATGTTATTGAACCGACACCACTTTCAGCGGTTCCAGACGGATCAACGACCATTTGTTATGGAGAAGATACTCAAATATGGGCAAGTGGACAAGGTGGAACTTCACCTTACAACATCGTTTGGGTTCCTACTGGCTTTACAGGACAAGGACCTATCCTTGTTAGCCCGACAGTAACTACAGACTATTGCTTTAGAGTAGAAGATGCCAACGGCTGCTTATCTTCGCAAGAGTGTATTGAAATTATTGTAAGAGAACCACTATCATTGGATGTATCACCAAGTACATCAATTTGTGACGGAGCTGATGTTGACCTTACGGCACTTGGTTCGGGTGGGGTTTTGGCAGATTATGTTTTCTCATGGCAAGATGATTCAAACAATGCCGTTTCTGAGACAACAGTAAATGATCTGTCTACTGTGAATGTGTCACCAACAGCTGATACATGGTACTATGTTACGCTAAGTGACGGTTGTTCTATTGATGCTATTGACTCTACACAGGTTACCATTAATGGCAATCCGATAGCATTCTTATCTGCAGTTGATTCTTCAGGTTGTGAACCATTTAATGCTCAGTTCATAGCAGGATCAGATATTGGCGTGACCTATGAATACGACATCGACTGCGATGGTGTGTATGAATCTTCTGGTACTAACACTACGTTCAACTATACATTTGAAAACGAAGGCACTTACGATGTTTGCTTAAATGTGATTTCTGCTGACGGCTGTGCTACTACCGTCTCAAATGTTGATTTCATCGAAGTGTATCCGTTGCCCGTAGCGGACTTCACTCCAGACCCTGCTTCAACTACTATTTTGACGCCAGACATTACCTTCATCGACAATTCTTCTGGAGCTTATCAGTATGACTGGGACTTTGGAGATGGCTTCTTAATGACGGGTGGACCATTAACGGAATACAACGGAGAAGAAAACACTACTGGTGTGATCACTCTTCCTACGCATACGTTCAGCGATACTGGCTACTATGACGTTACTTTGTTGGTAACGAGCTCTTATGGATGTACTAGCGAGTATAGTGAGACTATATTCATAGAGGGAGACTATACTTTCTACACACCAAATGCGTTCAGTCCGAATGGAGATGGTGATAACGACTCGTTTAGACCGTTAGGTATTGGAATTGATGAAGACAACTATGAATTCTATGTATTCAATCGATGGGGACAGTTAATCTACGAAGGTTATGATCCTTACGATGAATGGGATGGAATGTACAATGGCACCATGTCTCAAACCGATGTTTACGTCTGGGTGGTAAAAACTCGAGACAATAACGGAGATGTAAAAGAGTATCGTGGTCATGTAACTTTAGTTAAATAATCACAAGGGGCTTCTAGCCCCTTTTTTTATCTTTGTGATATGAGCATTACGATATATCACAACCCACGATGTGGAAAATCAAGAGAAGGGTTTACGATTCTAGAGGAGCTAGGCGTCGACTTTGAGGTAAGACTTTATATGAAAGAGCAATTTGAAGAAAACGAGCTCAAGGAAGTAATTTCAAAACTTGGTATATCACCAGAAGGTTTGCTTCGAAAAAAGGAATCCATCTTCAAAGAAGAGTATGCTCAAAAAAAACTATCTGACAAGGACTGCCTAAATGCAATGCTAAAACATCCAAAGTTGATTGAACGTCCCATTGTTATAAATAATGACAAAGCAATAATAGGCAGACCTCCATCGTTGATTAGAGATATTTTCTAAGCCTTGAAGTTCCTTGTTAAAGAAATAGCTCACGCAGAAGAGTTGTCCCATCAACCTGATCTGCAATCAACCTTTTTGCTGTTCAAAAATATTTATGGAGCAGAACTAAAGTTTTTTATCCTGACTGACAAAGGAAATAATCCGGTAGGTCATTTTTGCATTTACGCTTTTAACAAGCTTTGGCAAAAGCATCAGATTACCCCACCCTTTCTTACGGACATTCAGTTGACCACCCAATGTAAAGCGGAGAACTCAGCTCAGGTAACTACCTTTTATCGCGATATCGTCACTGCTATTGTCCAGTTTCTAAAAACACAGCCTCACACGTATCTAGAGCTTGTTTTCCCAGAAAGCTATAAAGATCTCCTTCCATTTGTCTGGAACGAGTATAAGGTTGGCGTCAAGTACTCTTATTTCATTGACTTGGGCTTGTCTGAGGAGGAATTGCTTCAAAACATGTCAACGCAACGGAGAAAAAACATACGCGATGCCGAAAAACTAAACTTGGAAATAAAGAGGGTTAGTGATCCTACCATCATCTATGATAAGGCGATTGAAACACTCTCATCTAAGAATGCCAAGTTCAATCCTGACCTAGTAAAAAGTCTTTCTAACCTTGCAGGTACAGCCCACTTGATCTCAACTGGTCTATTCGAGAACGGCAAGCTAGTAGCATTATCAACTTGCCTCAGAACAACCAGTGAATGCACCTATCTGTTTGGCTGGAATTCAACAGAAAAAGGGAAATCATTTTACGGAACATATGCCCTCTGGAATTGTATTCTAGCGTGCAAAGAATCGTCCGTTTCTTTCAATTTTGCAGGCTCGCAAATCCCTTCTGTAGAGAAGTATTTCAGAGGATTTGGAGGTCAGTTAACCCCTCTTCTATCAGTTGTCAGTGACAAAAGAAAACTTACGAAACAATTCTCTTAAGAACCTTATGGCCTGAACTTCTCTACTCTTTGCCATAAGTAAATAATTGTAACTTTGCTCGATTAATACGGTTGAGATGAAAGGAACGAAGGTAAATATGTTTGTGTACAATAACTGTGACAGGGACGCTCGAGTCTTAAAGGAAGCCGCATCGCTCGTTAGTGTGGGTTTTCAGGTGAAAATATTTGCAGTTCTTGACGCTAACACAGTACCTTATGAGATCAGAGATGGGATAGAAATTGTGCGGGTTGTCAAAAACCCTCTTCACTACAAGTTATTCAAGGGTGATTTGAAAGGTATATTTTTCAAACGAAAGCAAAAGTCCCTCTCGGAACTGAGAAGTGACTATAAAGCGGAAGGCACCCAAGAAAAATCAATTGCTGATAACACCAACCACGTTGCTGTAGCGCCAAAGCAAGCCAGTTTCTTTAAGAAAGTTTTAAGAGCAGTCTTCACTTTTACATTGAAAAAACCATTGATGCTCATTCATAAACCGCTTTGCTTTCACGATTTCTATAAAAAAACTAAGGTTTATTGTATCGAAGAACCTGCAGACATTTATCACGGTCATGACCTACATACGGTACCAACAGCCTTTAAATGTGCTCTTCCGACCAAAGCAAAAGTTGTGTATGACGCACATGAGTTATACACGGAAATGAGCGGACTGAAAAAAATTGAACGCAAACTATACACAAGACTAGAACGAAAGTATGCCCCTAAAGTTGATCAGTTAATCACTGTAAATCAATCGATTGCGGAAGAACTGGTCGAACGTTATAAACTCAGTAAGACTCCCGACATCATTTTCAATTGTCCGGAAGTGAATGAAAACATAACGCTTACTGAAGATGATGTACTAAGGGAAAAACTGGACTTATCTCCAACTACCAAAATTGTACTTTATCAAGGAGGTTTTGCCCCCAATAGAGGCTTACAGAACCTTGTAAAATCTGCACAATTTATTAAAGAAGGGGTTGTTGTATTCATGGGCTGGGGTAACCTCGAGGAAGAATTAAGAACCTTAACTAGTGATTTGCAACTAGAAGATAAAGTACTTTTCACACCTGGAGTTCCGCAAAACGAATTGTTAAACCACTCCAAGTCGGCAGATGTTGGTGTGATACCTTATCAGTTTGTAGGCCTAAATAATTACTACACAAGCCCGAATAAGTTATTTGAATATATCAACGCAAGTGTTCCAATTGCCGGGAGCAACTTCCCTGAACTGGTTAGAGTAATTGATCGATATGAAATTGGTGTAACTTTTGATCCAGAATCTCCTGAGTCAATTGCTGAAAACATTAATAAAGTTCTCGATAATGATTCGCTAAGAGAATCGTTTAAATCCAATACAGAAAAAGCTGCTCTGGACTTCAGATGGGAGAATGAAGAAAAGAAGTTAATCAGTATTTACAATGAACTATTGATGCAATGATTGCTGAAATAAACAACCTCATAAAAAAACGAGACCTGATAAAGTACTTTGCTTCATCAGAGCTTAAGAGTCTTTATAAAAACAAACTTCTTGGGGTAGGATGGGCAATTTTAGATCCATTCTTTGTTATGTTGGTATATGTTGTGCTCATGAGTATCTTGGATAGAGGAGGTCCTTTGTTTGCAGTGATGCTATTTTCAGCTCTACTTCCTTGGAGATGGTTTACCTATAGCATAAACTCCTCCGTAAAAGCATTTGTAAGCAATGCACAACTTATTCAAACGGTTAAGTTTCCGTTATCCATTTTTTCTTTAAATGCTGTTATAATTGGAACTGTTAATTATTTAATGGGGCTCGTTGTACTCATGGTGATGCTTATTTTTTATGATGTTCCCTTCACCTTTAACTTGCTTTGGATGATTCCTATAATTGCCATTCAATTCTTCTTCATTTTTGGGGTTTCGATGATTGTTTCTGTGGTCGGCACCTTTTTTCAAGACCTACAAAACATACTCAATTTTGTAGTGAGAATTGGCTTCTATCTATCACCTGCATTGTATAGTCTTTCCAATATTCCTGTGGAATATCGAGATTTATATGTTGTGCTGAATCCGTTTGCCTCACTTTTTGAGAATTGTAAAACTGTAATCGTGAAAGGCCTCGCACCTGATCTGACCTTGCTCATTTACGCTGGATATAGTGTTCTCTTCTTCTGCATTGGACTATTCATTATTCAAAAATTTGGAAACAGAATTTCTAAAGCCCTATGAGTATAATCATTAAAGCGAACGATCTCGGTATAAAGTTCAAAACGGGAAGATCTGGTTATAAGAAATTCAGTCGAACACTGAAGGATGTTATCGCCCAAGGGAACACCGTTCGATCTCCTGAGGACTCGGGAGATTTTTGGGCTTTACGCAATATTAATTTTACCGTAAATAAAGGGGATATCTTAGGTGTTGTTGGTTCCAATGGTTCGGGAAAAAGCACCTTGCTCCGTACTATTGCTGGAGTATATAGCTTGGACGAAGGGAAACTAGATGTATTTGGCTCCATTTCACCGCTTCTTTCTTTAGGAACGGGTTTCAAAAAGAACTTATCCGGTTATGATAACATCTTTCTTAATGGGGTCATCATGGGGTTCTCTAAGAAAGAAATTGAACTGCATGTCAACGAAATTATTTCTTTTTCTGAGCTTGGCAAATTCATTTTCGAACCGGTAAAAAATTACTCTTCAGGAATGAGAGCGAGACTTGGGTTTTCCATTGCTGTATTCCTCAAACGAGACATCATGCTTATTGATGAAGTGTTGGGAGTTGGAGATAGAAAGTTTCGCGAAAAAAGTCAGAATAAAATGTTGGAAATTATGAACAGTGGTCAGACCATCATCATTGTGAGTCATGACTTAGAATCCGTAAATAAATTCGCCAATAAATGCATTTGGATAAACAAAGGGGAGTTAATCTGTGAGGGACCAACAGAAGAAGTCATTGAGAAATACGTAAACTCTTAGTCTTGTCCGTTCTTCAAAATAAAGTGGTCTGCCATGTTACTTCAGTTCACCCCTGGGATGACATCAGAATTTTCAAGAAGGAGGCGGTGTCTACAGCCAAATATGCAAAGAAAACATACTTAGTTGCCACTAACGCTCCCAATGAATGCATTGATAACGTGCACGTCACGAATGTCCCAATCCCTGAAAAACATAGTAGACTCAAGCGTATTTTTTTTCTCAAAAAGAAAGTTATTCGAAAGGCGCTCGAACTGGATGCGGATGTATATCATCTCCATGATCCTGAATTACTATCTGGGGTAAAGAAACTGAAAAGGAAAGGTAAACGCGTTATTTATGATTCTCATGAAGACGTACCAAAGACAATTTTATCTAAGAAATGGATCAGGCCAGGTTTTGTTAGGACACTAATCTCGAAATTGTATAATAATTATGAGAAAAAAACTTGCCAAAAATGTGCTGGAGTCATTTCTGTCCTTCCCGAAATAACGAATAAGTTTGAGAACAAACGCGTAGAAACCATATACAACTACCCGTTTGAAACATCAACAGAAGAAAAGGACCTTTCTGAAGGTATAACCCTCATCTATGTTGGGGGTCTTACAAGAATTAGGGGCATAAAAGAAATCTGCAACGCCTTTAACATGCTTCCCAACGAATTTAAGTTGACCTTGGTCGGAAAGTGGGAGTCCGAGAGTTTCAGGAGTGCGTGTTTATCTCAAATTTCTGATAAAACTCGACTAATCGAAACTGGCCCTGTTGACCATGAGACTTGTCAAACGTATATTGATGCTGCTCATGTAGGGCTAGCTACTCTGTACAAAGAGCCGAATTACTTGACCTCTCTACCGATTAAAGCGTTTGAATATGCTACGCATGAACTACCTGTAATCATGTCTGACATTCCGTATTGGCAAAAAGAATTTGGGTCGTTTGCAGAGTTTGTAAACCCTCTGGATTCTGAACAGATAAAGGAAAAAGCAGTAAAAATCAAAAATGACTATAGCAGCTATTTAGAAAAGGTAAAGACTTTCAAACGAAAAGAGTTGTCCAGTAAAAACTGGAGTAATGAGGAAAGAAAACTCATCGCATTCTACAACCAAATTTTGACAGACAAATAAGAATGCAAAAAATCGAAGCTAAACATATCAATTATGGCTTGATTGCTCTGACAGCATTCCTTATTCCGTTATACCAACCCTTGGTGAGATACGCCATTGGACTATTGGTGCTTTCTACTTTTTTTAATCTAAGTACTAAGCAATTCAAAGACGACTTCGTTAAACTAATTCCATTCTTGTTTTACTTTGTATGGTTATCAATAGGCTTAATCTGGACCAAAAATTCTCGTGAAGGCATGGGAGAGTTAGAGAAAAGTCTATCCTTCGTGATATTCCCTTTAGTTTTTGGCTTTTCTAAGCAGAACTTTAAGAAATCATTTAACCGTACGTTTTCATTTTTCACCTTTGGCTATCTGGCAGCAATTGTCATCAGCCTGATTCGAGCCATATTTAACTTCGTTCAGACAAATGACCTAAAAGTCTTCTATTATGGAGATCTTTCATTTTTTCACCATCCCACCTACATGGCGATGTATGGAGCTATAGTGTTGATCTATCTGTATATGTCTATTTTAGACAATGAGCGAATGAATCTCCCTTATGTTAAAAGTGCCGCAGCAAAGTTTGCTATTATATTCGCAGTCTCCATTTACACGGTGCTGATCATGTCAAAAGCAGGAATTTTGATCATGATTCTGATTAACTTAATAGGCATCTTGATTGTCTTTAAAAAATGGGGACAGCTATCTCGTTCTTTTTTGATCATAATTGGCATTAACCTTATTATGGTTGGTGCCTATTTTACCATTAAACCGCTTCAGCAACGAGTGAATGAAGTATGGATATCTCTGACGAGCGAAAAACAAACGGAGTCATCAACTGGAGCTCGTATTTTGGTATGGGATTCTAGTTGGGAGATTATTAAAGAAACTCCAATTATTGGCGTTGGCACAGGCGATCTTAGCAATCAACTTGATGACATTTACAGAGACAAAGGATATTCGAAACTACTTGAGAAATCACTTAATTCTCATAATCAATTTTTGGAAACATGGGCAAAAAATGGGTTAATAGGATTGATTTCATTGCTTTCAATTTTCACCTTTTCCTTTAATTGGAAATCACATATATTCCCAGCGATATTCACTATTGTAATGGTCGTTAATATGATGATGGAATCCATGCTTGAAATTCAATCAGGTATTATCTTTATGGCATTCTTTGGAAGTCTTCTATCCGTATCATTTTCGCAAACAACTAAGTCACACTCCCCCTCCTCTGCTCATCGCACCTCTTAATTATTAAATTGCTACTTTTGCAGAGGTAAGAAAACTGCAGCTTAATGGATCACAAAACGATATTAATTTTGGCTCCACACACTGATGACGGTGAGTTTGGATGTGGCGGAACTATAAATAAACTGATTGATGAAGGTCACGATGTTTACTACGTAGCTTTCTCGGCCTGTCAACAGTCTGTGCTTAAACAATTTCCATCAGACATTTTAATTACTGAAGTGAAAGCAGCAACAGCTAAGCTGGGGATAAAAAAAGAGAACTTAATTCTCTTTGACTATGATGTTAGAACATTTAACTACAGAAGGCAAGACATTTTAGATGACCTGATCAAACTTCGTAGCGACTTAAACCCAGATGTAGTTTGCATTCCTTCGCTTACAGACATTCATCAAGACCATAGAACAATTGCTGAAGAAGGATTGAGGGCATTTAAGTTTAAAACCCTTTTATCCTATGAAATGCCTTGGAACAATATAACTTTTAGCACTTCTGCATTTTCGATTCTGGAAGAAAAACATATTGAGGCAAAAGTCAATGCGCTTAAGGAATACAAATCTCAGGCACACCGCCCTTATGCCAATCAGGAATTTATCCGATCTCTCGCTACGACAAGAGGAGTCCAGATTGGCGCTAGATTTGCCGAAACTTTTGAGGTCGTTCGTGTACTTATGTAATTATTTATGAAGCCACTTCACATTTCAGAAATATTAGCCTCTATCGATCATGTTGCGTTCCATGGTAATAATGACCATGTCATCACTGAAGTAATTCAATTGGGGGAAACGCCTGTTAGTTCGAAACAAGTTTGTTGGTGCAGTGATAAAAATATAGACCTCTTGACTCATCATAATGATGGGACTTTCATTACATCTGAGTTGGGTAAAAACAAGTTGCTTCAAAATAATGCCTTCAAAGGCAACATTATCGTCTCAACAGTTCCTAGGAGAAGTTTTTCAGAATTACTAAACCTTATTGTTGAACAAGATCAAACAACTCCAAAGATTGCGAACTCTGCTGTGATTGAAGAGAACGCTGTAATTGGCAAAGATGCTAGCATTGGTCATCACGTTGTTATTGAAGCTGGAGTTGAAATTGGCGACCATGTACGCATCGGTCATCATACGGTAATACATAAGAATACTAAGATTGGAAGCAACACAATGATCGGCACCAACTGTAGTATCGGAGGAGTTGGATTTGGGTATGAAAACAATGAAAATGGTGAACCCATTCAAATTCCGCACCTGGGCAACGTAGTCATTGGCAATTATGTGGAAATAGGCTCAAATGTTTGTATCGACAAAGCTGTTTTAGGATCCACCTTTATAGACGATCAGGTTAAAATTGACAACCTGGTTCATATTGCCCATGGCGTAAAAATCGGCAAAAGAAGTTTAATCATTGCGAATTCGATGGTAGCAGGTAGTGCTGTGATTGAAAACGATGTTTGGGTTGCTCCATCCGTTTCAATCATGCAAAAGAGAACGATTAAAGAAAAATCTACGATTGGAATGGGAAGCGTAGTTCTTAAGGATGTTAATCCTGAAGATACTGTCGTAGGAGTTCCGGCAAAATCTATCTCTAAGAAATGACAATCAGCGTAATCATTCCATGTCGAAATGAGGTCAACGCTATCGAAAAGTGCATTACCTCAATTCTAGGCAACTGCCTTGCAGATGGATATGAACTCAAAGAAATCTTTGTAGTAGATGGAATGAGTGACGATGGAACGATCGAAATCGTTAACAAAATCTGTGAGGCGAATGAAAAGATTAGATTAATTAACAACCCTGATAAAATTACTCCAATTGCATTTAATCTGGGCATAAAGAATTCAACAGGTAATTTCATTCAAATCATTGGATCCCGTCAATTTGTTTCTAAGAACTACTTACAATCCTGTATAGACTGCTTCAACATTGATCCATCTATTGGCTGCGTGGGAGGACTGGTCAACAATGTATACGCTAATCAAGAAAGCAAAATCATAGCACTTGGTATGAATTCTCCCTTCGGAGTTGGAGGATCAAACTTCCGTACTAAGAAAGAATCCTGCTTTGTGGATACCGTAGGCACCCCCATGTACAAAAGAGAAATATTTGACGAGCTTGGGTATTTCAATGAATCTCTAGTCCGTAATCAGGATGATGAATTTAATTACAGACTAACCTCAGCGGGATACAAGGTTTATTTCACTAACAATGCTAGTTTGGAGTATGTAGTAAGAGCAAACCTTCAAGGATTAAGCAAGCAGTTTTATCAATATGGCTATTGGAAAGTTTACGTAAATAAGTTAGTTGGAGGAATAACGACCACAAGACAACTATTTCCTGCCATTCTTGTTGCAGGGATTGTAATTGGCGGCATCCTTTCGGTATTTAGTTACTATCTCCAAATAGCTTACCTAACTGGAATTGCAATTTATTTGAGCGCTGCACTTTTCTTCAGTTTCAAAAGTTCCAGTAAAGCGAATGAAATAATTTCGGTAATTTTTGTATTCTTTATACTACACTTCTCATATGGAACGGGATATTTGAGAGGATTATTTGACTTTCTAGTGCTCAATAAAGAGCCAACTGGAAATAGCAAGACTATATCAAGGTGATAACGGTATGAAGGAAAAAAAATCATTCATTAAAAGTATTCTCACCCTGATGTCCGGGACAGCAGGTGCTCATCTCATTACGCTCCTTGCTCTTCCCTTTCTTCAGCGGTACTTCTACACAACTGCTGACTTTGCCAACTTTGCTTGGTTCTACGAATTCGTCATGATTTTTGTTATGATAGGAGCACTTCGTCTGGAAACGGGCATTGTACTCGAAAAAGAGGAAAGAAGTGCGCGAATTCTGACCAACCTTTCACTCAAATTAGTTCTATTTTCAGGAGTTTTGGGCTTGTTGGTTTCCATTCTCGGTTCTTTGCTGTTTTCTAATTTTAGAAACGTACTTTCTACTCCATGGATGTTCGCATTGATTCCCATTTCAATCGTCAGTCTCGGAATAATTCAGGTTATGAATTCGTGGTTCACCCGAAATGAAAACTTCAAGTTTTTGGCTGGAAGTAAAATCTACCAGACCTCAAGCACATCTGCCACTCAAGTAGGGCTAGGGTTGTCTAAGTGGATCGCTGGAGGGTTGATCATCGGACGAAATATTGGAACGAGCATCGTCAGTTTGGTACTCCTAAAAAAATACATTGGAACACAAACTGAACCTGTAAATGCCCAGAAAAATGAAACAAAGCAGCTTTTTCGAAAGCATCGTGACTTTGTTTATTTCACAACCCCAAGTACATTCATTGGCACATTTATCAACTTCATTTTCATTGACCTCTTCATTCGGTTTTATGGAGAAGAAATCACGGGTAGCTTGGCCACTTCAAAGCAGTACATCGGTATGGGACTGGCTTTTATCTCAAGTGCTTTTGCCCAAGTTTTTTATAGTCAAATTGCAAAAATTGACTCGGTAGCTGAACTCAAAAAATACTACACCTATTGGATGAAAAGACTTGTCGTTGTGAGCCTTGCAATTTTCTTGGTAGTCTCTATTATTCCTAATTCATGGGCTCCAGCAATTCTGGGTGAGCAATGGACTCAACTCATGCCAGTGATCAAAATTATGGTCATTTGGATGAGCGTCATGTTTGTTTCATCCTCGCTCTCCTACATCTACATCAAACTTAATCGTCAAAAAACGCTTATCTTTTTTGATTTGGTTCATCTACTTTTGACGATCGGTAGCATTGTTATTTCCTATCAACTGTATCATGATTTTTGGGTGAGCCTTTATTGGTTTACCGTTGCGAAAGGAATCTATTATCTTTTTGCTCTTTTTGCTACATATTATTTCTTTGAAAACCCAGTAGCAGAAAAAAATCATTAAATTCACGTAGATAATTTAGCTATGATACCATTCTCTCCACCTAGAATAGATGATAAGACCATTGCTTCTGTAACAGAGGCGCTAAAGTCAGGGTGGATTTCAACTGGCCCAAAAACTAGACAGTTTGAAAAAGAACTGGCGAGCTTTCTGGACACGGATGAAGTTGTTTGTTTGAATAGCGCAACCGCAGGACTACAGTTAATCTTGCATTGGCTGGGAGTTGGTGAAGGCGATGAAGTAATTGTTCCTGCGTACACCTATACCGCTAGCGCGAATGTGATTATTCATACGGGAGCAACGCCTGTTTTTGTTGATGTCAAAGAAAGTGATTTTAACATCGATCCTGAAAAAGTTCGAGAGGCTGTTACCGCTAAAACCAAAGCGATTATTGCTGTAGACATTGCAGGTTATCCAGCTGACTATCGAGAGCTATATGAAGTTGTAGAGGAAAAACGACCGCTTTTCAATGCTCGCACAGAAGTTCAGAAAACCATGGGAAGAATGATGGTGATAGCTGATGCTGCGCATTCTATTGGTGCGAGGTATTTTGATGATTATACAGGCAAACAGGCGGATATGAGTTCATTCTCCTTTCATGCAGTAAAAAACCTGACAACCGCAGAAGGAGGTGCTGTAGTTTTTAATGTTTCTAACTGGTTTGATCACGCTGAACTAAAAGAACGGTTTAAAACGCTTTCACTACACGGACAAAATAAAGATGCCTTCAGCAAAGTTCAGATAGGCGGATGGAGATATGATGTACTAGAAGCAGGCTTTAAGTGCAACATGACTGATCTTCAGGCAGCCATAGGCTTAGTAGAACTAGAACGATACAAGGATACATTAGCCAAAAGAAAAAGTATTTTTAACCAGTATTCAGAGGCTTTGGCTCAGTATGACTGGGCAATCCTCCCCAATTATATTTCAAAATATACCGAGACCTCCTATCACCTCTACATGATCCGAATAAAAGGAATTGATGAAGTGACACGCGATCGAATCATCGATGAAATTGGAAAAAATGGAGTTGCTGTCAATGTGCACTATATTCCTGTACCTATGCTGACCTATTACCAAAAACTGGGTTATGACGTTAAAAATTACCCCACTTGTTATCAACTTTTTGAAAACGAGATCACTTTGCCAGTTTATTACAACCTTACTGATGAGCAAGTTGCTATTGTGGTAGAAACCTTGGTAGATGCTGTGACCAAAATCACCAATGAATAAGCTTCTCCTGATCATATCAATTTGTTTATCTGTATTCCTCAGTTTCGGGCAAATGGATTCTACCGATTATGCGGTTGATGACAGCATTCAGTTTGAAGATCGCCCAAACTATATCGGTTTTAACCTCTCCCCCCTCGTGGCGGGAATCATTGGTGACTACAACAAGGATGTGAAGTTTTCTCTGGTCTACAAAAGAAACATTGGTTATAAAAACCTAAGAATCAGTGCCAATCACCATAGAAGAGTAAACCCCTTTCCTTACGACTCCTATGAAGTGGTGAGCACAACAGACACATCGTATGATGCTCGATTCTTTACGAGCGATTATAAATCGTATGACGTGCGTTTCGGAATAGAAGAGCTGAGGGGCTACCGACATGCTAGGCTGCACATTGGTGCAGATCTCATTGTAGGATATGCCACCTATCAAGAGGGGTATTATTCAAAAACACTTGTTTTGGATTCCGCAGGAAAATACCACGTTGTTGATGAAGACCTTTCTGACCCATCTGGTCTTACAGATGGTGGATACCTAAATCTTGGAGTAGATGTTTCGTTTGGCTTTGATTGGTTTGTAAGCGATGACTTTTTGTTTACGTTTCAAATAACACCGCAATTCAACTATAATGTCATGCTCGAAGGGTCTAAGGAAGATGACTTAAATGTTTTGGGTGAACCTAGCAATTTTGTTGACTTTAAGTTAACCTACTTTGATGTGCTATTAATCTATAAGTTCTAATCTTTTAGCTTATATTTGAGAATAAGTGATGTACTACCTTAAGATATTGCTCTTCCTCTTTTCAATTGTTTTCATTGGAAAGTTAGTCATCCCTGAGGATTTTCTCCTTGAGGTAGATGAACTAGTGGAACTTACGGATGATAGTGAAACGGAAGAAGACAATGAAGAGGAAAAAGATGAAATCGAATGGAAATGGGTCTTTAAGACTAATCTCAAGTTGTGCTCTCACCTGCCAGCTGCTAACTTTCCCATTGATCGAAACTTCAATACCGGTGAACTCTGTGAAGGGGAAAGTGTGGTCTTCTGTCCTCCTCCAGAAAGTTTGATGTAATTGCTCCACATATCTGCATTTCACCAAATTATTTAGACACATCTTTTTTACTATTCAACATGAATAACCCAAAATCAAGCTTCTCTTTTGGAAGCGACTTCCCCTCTAGTATTGTAGTATTTTTTGTAGCACTTCCGCTCTGCCTTGGAATTGCACATGGCTCAAATGCCCCTTTGATGTCTGGCCTTATTGCTGGAATTATTGGAGGTATCGTTGTAGGCGCAATAAGCGGTTCTAGGTTTGGAGTCAGTGGCCCTGCTGCCGGACTAATGACCATTGTTGGTGGTGCAATTGCCTCAATAGGGATCACATTTGGATCGGTTGCTAATGCAGCGATCTCTTTTCAAGAAGGAAAAGAAGAGTTAACAACAGTAAATCATGTTCCCGACACCTTTGCTATATTTTTGACTTGTGTTGTTCTTGCTGGTGTTTTCCAGATTCTGATGGGTGTTTTTAAACTAGGTTTTATTGCATACTACTTTCCAAACTCGGTCATCAAAGGAATGTTAGCTGGTATAGGTGTAACGATTTTTCTAAAGCAAATTCCCCATGCCGTTGGATATGACGAGGTCAATGAAGGGGATGAAGGAATGTATCAAGACGATGGTGAGACGATGTTGTCAGAATTAATAAACATGCTAGACTTCGTAAACTATGGAGCTGTAATCATAGCGGTAATATCCTTACTAATCCTAATCTTGTTTCAACAAAAATTCATTAGCGAGAATAAAATCCTGAAATATGTTCCAGGCTCAATGATCGCAGTAGTCTGTGGTATCGGTTTAAACCATCTTTTTATGGGCAAAGCAAATTTTGAACTAGGCACTGATCACCTCGTTAAGTTGGGGGATATTGAAAAACCTTCCGACTTCTTTAGCAATATGGCCTTTCCTAATATAGTAGGAGCTCTTAAGCTTCCTATTGTTTGGATTACTGGAGTTGTTATCGCCATTGTTGCATCTCTGGAGACACTTCTTTGTGTGGAAGCGACTGACAAAATGGACCCAGCAAAGAACATAACACCTACTAATAGAGAGCTCGTTGCCCAAGGAACTGGAAATTTAGTTGCAGGACTTATTGGTGGGTTACCCATTACACAGGTAATTGTTCGAAGTAGTGCCAACATTAACGCGGGTGCCAAATCTAAATGGTCTGCCGTGATGCATGGTGGTTTACTATTGATTTGTGTTCTATTTATTCCTTTTGTATTAAAACTAATTCCTCTGGCTGCATTAGCTGCGGTTCTATTGATTGTTGGATACAAACTAGCGCACCCGAGTAAATTTAAGGCTATGTACAATGAAGGATGGAGTCAATTTATTCCATTCATTATTACCGTTATACTCGTGTGGTATCTTGGTCTTCTGTATGGTGTCGGTATTGGATTAGGACTCGCATTCCTGTTCATCTTGTATAATAATTTCAAGCATTCTTTCTATTTTAAATCTGATGAACACAAAGAAGGAGAACCCTATGTGATTCATCTTTCTGAACACATGACTTTCCTGAACAAGGCTAGTTTAATTAAAGTTTTTAAAGAGATTCCGAATGGATCAGAAGTGATTATCGACATGACCAATACCCTTGATGTGGATGCCGATATTTGGGACGTCATTGAAAATTTCGAAACCAATGCCGTTGAAAGAAACATTAAAGTGACCGTAAATTGCAATCTGCCAAGGGAGAAAAATGAGTCGCTCGCTGCTCTTCTTGCTAGTAAAAAACAAAAGTTAATGGACTCAAAAGGAAGTTTGAGCAACATAATGGGCAAGAAAGGTGACAAAAGTGAGGACAAATAAACTGATCGTATACTTCGGGTGCCTGATTTGCTGTTTTGGCTGTGAAGTGGTTTCAACGGATGAGACGGCTTCTACGAAGGAAAACGAAACTCAAGAGGAAGTACCTTCTCCCCAACTAGAACTGGAAGTACTTCAGTCCTTTGTAACAGACACCAATGAGCATTTCAGAGGACTCGAAATAAAAAACGGCACCGCTTATATTGCGGGTTCTCTCGGAAGTATTTATACAATTAAACTGGATTCAGCCAAACTTAATCTACTGTATAAAGCGGAAGGTAGACACCTGAGAGATATTGATGTATTGCCGAATGGAGATATTCTCGCCTTGGCGATTACTGAACCTGCGCAAATCCTATTGAAAGAAGCTGAATCAGATTCGTTTAAAGTAGTTCACCAAAATGAAGACACCCTTGCTTTTCTAGATGGAATAGATTTTTGGAATGACAAAGAAGGAATAGCTTTTGGCGATCCCTTAAATAACTATCCTTATTTTCTAATGACAGGTGATGGTGGGCATTCATGGCATAGATTACCAAGAGAAGTATTTACAGATGGAATTGAAGAGTTTGCTGGATTTGCAGCTTCGGGGACGAGCCTTGTTTGTCTTGATGATGGGAAGTTCATAACAGGGTTAGGAAATGAAACCGCAAAAGTTCTCTTGATGAGTGAAATGGGTGAAAAATTGATTCTACAAGACATTCCATATCATGTTCAGCCTGAAGGAACGGGGATCTACTCGATGGCTTTCAAAAATAAGCTGAATGGCGCAGCCGTTGGTGGTCATTGGCAAAACATCACTTGTGACAGTTCCAAAGTTTACACCTCAGATGGAGGCAAAACTTGGCACTTATCCACTGGCATTCAAGAATACCGGAGCTGTGTAACCTACTTCAAAGATGACATCTACATTTCTACTGGAACTACTGGAACAGACATCTCCTATGACGGGGGTAAAAGCTGGCAATTACTAGACACCATCGGCTATAACGCCATCGCCTTTCAAGAGGATGGAACAGGAGTTGCCGTGGGAAGTTATGGTATTATCCACTTATTAGAGCTGAGCCTCACCCAGAAATAACGTCTCCAAAATCATCAACAACCTTTTGAAAACTTTCGTATAAACAGGTATTTATACGTGTATCTCACGGATTTCCTATTCAGTACATTGCGTGCCACACCAACTGAAAGCATACTGGTTTTGAAACTCAATTGGAAAAATGCACCACTAATTAGATTAATCCTACCGCTTATTGCAGGTATTCTGCTTGGTATTTATACCGAACTCCACAGTGTGTGGTGGATAGCGCCTTTAATAGGCTCAGGGTTGATTACATCCGCTCAGTTGTTGAGAACCAAACAATCGCCTTCGCTCAGGAAAGAACTCATTTTTGGTGGGCTCACTCAACTCCTGTTTATGCTAATAGGAATCAATCTTATTGTATTTAAAACAGCTGGCAATAAGCCCTCACATTACCAACATTTCAACACCAAATATGAAGGCAACTATATCGTTGAAGTCACTGAAATTCCAAAGGAAAAACCCAACTCCATACAGGTAGTCGCTGAGGTCCAACATGTAGTGTCAAGTTCTGGGAAATGGCTCAACACAACTGGTGAAGTCCTACTCTACTTCGAAAAAGACACATCTAGCTTAGCGATCCTGCAAGGGGATCAAATCTATGTAAAAAGCCTCTTCCAAACAATTCTCCCGCCACAAAACCCTGGGCAGTTTAACTACAAACAATATCTTGCTTTTAACCAGATTTACCAACAAGGATTTGTACAACACGATTCTTGGAAACTGCTCAGTTCTGGTCATTTCTCAATCATTGGATATGCATCTGCATTGAGAGACAAGCTACTCAAAACTCTAAAACACCATGGTGTATCTGGTGACGAGCTGGCCGTAGCTTCTGCCCTTATTCTTGGCTACAAAGATGATTTGGATACCGACTTAAAACACTCTTACTCCAGCGCTGGAGCTACGCACGTACTCGCTGTTTCTGGACTACATGTCGGGATTATCTTTATTGCTATTAGCTCACTGATTGGTGTGTTCGATAGGAAGGAAAAACTGACCTTTATGCGTCTTGGTTTAGTTCTAGGTGTTCTGTGGTCCTATGCTATCATCACAGGGCTTAGTCCAAGTGTAGTGAGGGCTGCCACTATGTTTTCATTTGTTGCGGTAGGAAAGGCATTTAAAAGAGACAGCAACATCTATAATACATTGGCGGGTTCGGCATTGGTACTGCTCATCGTCAACCCCTACCTCATCATGGAGGTAGGATTTCAACTATCGTATCTTGCGGTTTTGGGAATCGTTTATTTTCAAAAAATAATCTACAACCGAATCTACGTTCCCAATAAGTTCCTAGACTACATCTGGTCCATTACATCCGTATCCATTGCCGCGCAACTAACTACCTTCCCGCTTGGACTCCTCTATTTTCATCAATTCCCTACCTACTTTTTTATTTCCAATCTCGTTGTTATCCCAGCAGCAA
The DNA here is from genome assembly GCA_964387945.1 of uncultured Flavobacteriales bacterium. GTDB lineage: Bacteria > Bacteroidota > Bacteroidia > Flavobacteriales_D > Parvicellaceae > Parvicella. Next base: position 183,501 of record CAYLYX010000001.1, read on the forward strand.
TGATCATCATCGCGCTAGGCATTGGGTTGTTTATCTTTGCTTGGGCTCCCCCCATTGCCGCACTTTTTGGACTATTACTCACTTGGGTAATTTTTGCCATGAACTGGGTAGTACGGTCCATCGACCAGCTACCTGTTTCTCTACTCGAAGGTATTAGCATCTCCATATTGGAATGTTGGATGATTTATGGCATTATTGTCTTACTCGTGGTTTCGAAAGAGTCTAGAAAACTATGGTATCTCAACATTACGCTAATCTTTGCATTAGTCTTGCTCTCACTAGACCACATAGAAGATCAAGAGAACCGGCAAACTCGTCAAATTGTACTTTACAGTGTTAAGGATGAACCCAACATCAACTTTATTTGTGGGAAAGCAAATCACATGGTTTGTTCCGAATCGTTAATCAATGACCAAAGCACACTACTTTTTAACATTAAGCATCATTGGTTTGACCTAGATTTGAACACCCCCATTCACTACACACTTTCAGACTCGATTCAAACCAACTATCTTCTTGGTCAGAAGCAATTCTATCAATTCTTTGACCACACGCTTTTTCACTTTGGCAATGAGACAACTCTTGCCAACATTGGAGCTGTGGATATCCTATACATTTCTGCAAGTGACTATTTTTCAATTGATGACATTCTAGACAAAATTGAACCCAGTTTGATCGTCTTGAGCAACGGATGTCACTGGAAATACCGAAAAGAGTTGGAGCAACTCAACGCACATCAAAAAGTGGATTACCACGATATTAAGGAAGAAGGTGCTTACGTTAAATCGTTATAAAATCGTCTTGCGAAATGGTAAAAAAACTACCTTTGAAATATGGCAAAAGATGCGCGCGATAAAGAGCACAAGATGATTCGTGACGAAGACCTTACGATTTTAGAAGAGTTGGGGCAGAATGAATTTGCCAAAAAAATCAAAGCGAACAGAAAGAAGGCTACAAAAGCAATGAAAACGTTTGCAAAAGACCTTGGAAACGAAGCCAAAGAAACTCGTGAAGCCTCAAAGATTTTAGTCAAGTTCTTAATGGAAGGTACCATCTCTCCGGAGGAAGAAAAAGAACTAAAAACTCAGGTCTATGATCTGTTTAAAATGGCTGGAATCGGAATTCCTTTCTTTCTGATACCGGGTTCTTCCTTATTGCTTCCTTTCCTAATAAAAGTTGCGAGTAGATACGGGGTAAATTTATTACCTACTTCATTTGATCACAGCAATCAAGAAGAGGAATAACATCAGTCAATTTTCTTACCTTTGTAATAATCCTCAAAATAATAGTTGACACCTTGAAGTAACCATGGTCCGCCCTTGGATCGACTGTATTCGTAAACAGCATAGGTCCATTGCTTATTTTTCTCTCTATCTCCAGCACCAGCAAGCTCAATCACCATCCTGCACTTTTTCTTTCCGAACTCCACAAAATCAAGTTTTCCAAAGGGTTGTTGAGCAAACAAGAGGTTCGTACTCACATCAAAAACAAGTTCAAACTTCTCAAAATCATAAGAAGTTGCCCCATATTCGTCATAATCTGGCGTTTGCAGGTAAAAAACAAGAACAGAATCCTCGTTATAAACGCCTAGCGTCTTGTGTACACTATCTGTTTGACAAGCTCTTGCCACAAGATCAGCAAGGTCATTACTGGATTGTGCAAACCCTGCAAAAAAGGACAATACAAACAAAACGGATGTAACTACTCTTTTCATTCATTTACTTTTTGTTCGGTTACTCTAAGAATGACGTAATTCAAGTCAAAATAGAACTCAAACCTACGTTTATCATCAATACTCTCCGTGTAAAAATCATGGTTCATGGTATAACCCGTAAGTACAGGATTTCCTTCTAAGGTATCAATGGTAGATTTTAGCTGGGAGATACTGATTGTTTTGGGAGTCACATCCAGAAATTGCTTTTCCCACTTCAGCAGTTGGATTTTTGCAAAGTCATTCTCATCAAAGTTATTTTTTTCCTTGATGTATCCTGTCATATCTATAATCGTGAGCAACAGTTTGTCTTTATAGTATTCCTCATTTTCAAGTGCAGAAAAAGCAGCAGCGTAAAACTCACTGTTCATTTCTTCCTCCCACTGCCAGTCACTTCCTTTATAAACAGGCTCTTGGTTCAAAAAGTGCTTAAAAAACTTATACTGCTTAGCATCCAACGACACCCCCATTTTTTTGTGTACATCTTTCACTCGATAATTGGGATAAACCTCGAAATCAAACTCATGAATAATCGCAGAATCACTAATCACATGTTCAAAAGCATACAAGTGATTTACCTCATACCAAGGATAGATATTATTTTCCTTGAGATAGGCTTTCTGCTTGTCAATTTTAGCCTGAAGGTTCTTCTCCGTTTTTTCATAATCAGCTCCTAATTCATCTTCTTTGAACGGCAAGTAGTTTTTTTGTTCCAAAAGGTCATCCAGCTTCTTTATTTCCTCATCTTTTATCACGTAAACATCACCAAATTCCAATGACTTGTAGTTGTAACCCATCGGACTTTTTCCTTGAACGTAATGCTTGATGGTGTCCTGAATACGTGCTTCTTTGATTACCGCTTCTGTATCAACTTCCTCATAGCCTTCTGGCACATAAAACCCAATACAACCTGTAAGAAAAAGGCCGAGCATTGAAATCCATATGGTAGTTCTGTTCAAAATATCTTCGTAAATTTACCTAAGCGCTTTGTAAACGACTGCAAAAACTATGCACAAATTTAGTCTTTTATTCCTACTGTTCCTTGGACCAACCCTGCTGACTGCCCAAAAGTCAGATACTACCATGCGTTCGACTAACTTTGTGTCTGACAGAGATGCGAAATATGCTGTATCGCAAATCCTTTTGTATTGTGGTTTATCACCGAATTTCACCATTGTGGTTGACTTCAAAATCCCCAACGCGCAAGCCTATATCCATCGCAAGAAGAGGTATATCAAATACAACCCCGACTTTATGAATCGAATCGTAGATTCAACCTACACGGATTGGGCTGCTTGGAGCGTACTAGCGCATGAAATTGGTCATCACTTACTAGGACATACCGTGCAGAAGTACAAATTTTCTCATGAAAATGAACTAGCAGCCGATCATTTCTCTGGGTTTATTCTCTACAAAATGGGTGCAAACATGGAAGAAGCGGTCGCCTGCATCCAAAAAGGGGGAAATCTTCACGGTTCAAAGTCTCACCCTTCACTTGAAAAGCGCAAAGGAGCCATCATAGAAGGTTGGGAACAAGCCGAATACCTCGAGCAGAATGACGTTTGTGTCCATTCACTCAAATACCTGGAAAACGATTACCTCAATGAAGATTTTACGCACACGCTCAAATTCAATGGGGATCTCAACAGCTACTACGTCAATGCCATACATCAAATCATCTGGTATGACAATTATGGTAATGCTATTTTACTATCTAGCCTTAAGGAGCATGAGGGAAAAAGCTACGAATGGGATTTCCTCTTTGACAACTCACTTTACAGCATAGATGGTTCAGGCAAGGTTTGGTTAATGGCGGCTCATGGCGCTACCATTTTGGTGGGGAAAACCGAAACTATGCTGCTTACTGACCCTTGAATTCAACTAGCCACGCTTTTGCTTCTTCTTCACTTTCAAACATCCTTACTGGTATATTTGGCCGATAAATCGCCTGAAAAGTGTGAATCAAAAAACGGGCAATGGAAGAATTATTGAGTACAGCTAATGCTTTAGCATGCTCTTCAAGTAATCCTGCGACATATTTTTTTACCTCACCGCTGGTGCTCTCGTTTAAAGATTTAGCATCAAACAACAAAAGTACAGCTTGAGTGTCCACATTCAATTTCTTTACGTTCTCCATAAAATTCTGCGCATGGGCTAATTCTAACTTATCTACAGCAGTTGTAAATTTAAGAACCCCTTTCTTGCAAAGTTCAACACGTCCTCCTTCAAATTTTATTTCACTTATTGCATCAATCACACTTCTAAAACGAAATTTTCTTTGCAAAGGATGGGATATTTGGATAGAGAACCACAAATTGATGTTAAGCTATCGTCTTTTTCATTCGAATATTCAGATTATCTTTGAATCTGGTTCTAAAAACGATTCGTGAAAGCATTGGTCATATCAGGTGGTGGAAGCAAGGGCGCGTTTGCTGGTGGGGTGGCAGAATACCTCATCAAGCATGAGCATCGCGAATACGATTTATTTGTGGGCAGCTCTACTGGCAGTCTGCTGATCAGCCACTTGGCGCTAGGAGAAATTGATCGGATTAAAAAGGTCTTCACCAACGTAGAACAAAAAGACATTTTTTTTATCAATCCTTTTAAAATTAAAGAACTCGACAATTCTGAATTCAGGGTTTCTGTTAGTCATTGGAACACACTCAAATCCTTCATCCTTAGAAGACAGTCGTTTGGTGACAGCAAAAACCTCAGAAAGCTTATTCGGGAGAGTCTTACCATTGAAGACTTCAATCGACTCAAGAAAAATCAAAAGCGAATTGTCGTATCAGTTGCTAACCTCACCAAGTATCAAACGGAGTTCAAATCAAACATTGACTATTCCTACACCGACTTCATCGACTGGATTTGGGCGAGTGCCAATTACGTCCCATTTATGAGCGTCCTAAACAAGCATGGGCATGAATTTGCCGATGGCGGTTTTGGAAGCCACACACCTATTCAAGCAGCTATTGATCTTGGTGCCAAGGAAGTGGATGTAATTATTTTGGAAACAGAACACCTAGATCGCAACTTTGAACCCACAACCAACCCGTTTGGATCACTGATGCGCGTTTTCGGTTTTATGACCGAACAGATTTACTATGATGATCTAATGATTGGAAAACTAAAAAGTAAGGCGCGAAATGTGGTAATCAGAAAATTCCATACGCCCTATCAGTTGACCGATTTTCCATTTGTTTTTAAACCAAAAATCATGAAAAAATGGTGGCAAGAAGGCTTTGACCATGCTAAAAATCACCAGTCGAATCGTACGATTATTCAAAAAGAAATATGAGAGGAGTTTTAGGAACGTTGTTGCTGTTATTTTCAATCAATGTCACATTGGGTCAAATCATTAATATTGAAGAAAAAAGATACAAGGATGCTGAAGATGGATTGCAAGGAAACATTGATGTCAGTTTCAAATACACCCAAAACATTAACTCGGTATGGCAAGTAGCCAATAACATAAGTCTACTCTATCGCAAGAAGAAACTGACCCACCTATTTCTAAACAACATTACACTTGTAAGAAGTAATAATAGCGACCTTGTCAATTATGGGTATGCGCATTATCGACTCATTCATATGCTATCAGAAGCTCGCTTCATCAAGTGGGAATCGTACAGCCAAATCCAATACAATAGTGTACAGAAAATCAAGCAAAGAATACTTTTGGGCTCTGGTTTACGGTTTAAAATTGTCAATAAGGATTCGTTACAGTTCAATTATGGGTGGTCTTTGATGTATGAACATGAAGAAACCACTATTCCAGAGTTTAGTAATGTAATCCGAAACTCCAATTACCTCTCCTTAGACTGGAAGATCAGCAAGTTATGGGAGTTCAAAACGATTATTTATTACCAACCAGCCATTGGTGATTTTAGCGATTACAGAATCTCAAATGAAAGCACCATCTCTCATAAACTGACTGAAAATTTCTCAATCGTAGGAAGCGTAAAATTCCTCTACGACTCCTCACCTCCGCAAGATGTACCCGTAAACAATTTTAACTCCAGTCTTTTATTAAGGTATAAGTTTGAACCATGAATAAAGTTTTTCAGAAAATCATAGAACAGCGGATGCAACTTAAAGGATCGCAAATCGAAAATACCATCAAACTATTGTCTGATGGGGCAACCGTTCCCTTTATTTCCCGGTATCGAAAAGAAATGACGGGCAGCTTGGATGAAGTACAAGTAGAACAAGTCAAGCAGTTACTCAACTCGCTGGAGACATTGCAAAAACGCAAGGATTCAATTCTAAAATCGATTGAAGAACAAGGGAAACTAACCGATGAACTTCAAGAGAAAATTTCTTCGTCATGGGATGAAAAAGAAATTGAAGACCTTTACCTCCCCTTCAAAACCAAACGTCAGACAAAAGCAGACAAAGCCATTGCAGCAGGTCTGGCTCCTTTGGCAAAAATGATACTGGCTCAAAATAATGACCAAATCGAGCAGTCGGCTGCGAGATTTAAGTGCGCTGACTACCCCAAAAACGATGACGTAATTAGTGGAGCAACGGAAATTGCTGCTCAGTGGATTAGTGAACGTCCTGCTACTCGAAACAGGTTGAGACAACTCTTTTCGCATGAAGCGATCATAACAAGCAAACTTGTTAAGGGTAAAGGAGAAGAGGCCGAAAAATACAAAGACTACTTTGACTTTTCAGAAGTAGCAAAAAAAGCCAAGTCTCATCGTTTGCTTGCCTTGCTCCGTGGTGCAGAAGAAGGACTCCTCAAAGTAAGTATTCAGCCCGACAAGAAAAAAGCCATTCAACACCTCGAGCAATTCATACTCAAGCCCGAATCACAATGTCCTGAGTTGGTCAAAGCCATTGCTAAGGATGCTTATCAACGTTTGCTCAGACCTTCATTGGAGAATGAATTGACGAAAGACCTTAAACTCAAGGCGGACGAGGAAGCGATCAAAGTATTTGCGCAAAACCTTCGTCAACTGCTGTTATTGCCTCCTTTGGGATCATTTAGAACACTTGCCATCGACCCTGGCTTTAGAACAGGCTGTAAAGTTGTATGTTTAGACGAAAATGGCAACCTCCTTCACAACGAAACGATTTACCCTCACCCGCCTCAACGGGAGACTGGGATGGCAAAAAAGAAGATTTCTACGATGGTTGAGCAATTTAAAATTGAAGCCATCGCCATTGGGAATGGAACGGCCGGACGAGAAACCGAAAGGTTTATCAAAGGAATTCATTTTGATCGAAAAGTTAAAGTATTTGTGGTGAATGAAGCGGGGGCGTCTATCTATTCAGCGAGTAAAATTGCACGTGAGGAGTTCCCTAATTTTGACATTACGGTAAGGGGAGCTGTTTCTATTGGTAGACGACTTATGGATCCATTGGCAGAACTGGTAAAAATTGACCCCAAAAACATTGGCGTGGGACAATACCAACACGATGTTGATCAAAAACTATTGCAAGAACAACTAGACAACGTGGTCGTTTCCTGTGTAAATAAAGTAGGTGTTGACCTTAATACCGCCAGCAAATACTTGCTGCATTATGTTTCTGGCATTGGTCCTTCTTTAGCCGATAACATTGTCCAATACAGAAAAGACAATGGTGCGTTTAACGATAGAAAAGAATTGCTTGATGTTCCCAAAATGGGACCTAAGGCATTCGAGCAATGTGCTGGATTTTTAAGGATTCGAGAAGGAAAAGAACCGCTAGACAACAGTGGCGTTCATCCAGAAAGTTATTCGGTGGTTGAAAAAATGTGTAACGCTGCTCGTATGTCAAAAGAAGAACTAATCGGCAACGATCGCTTACTTGATGACTTGACACTGCAACAGTTTACGACCGACACGGTAGGTCTGGAAACACTGAATGACATCATTGAGGAACTTAAAAAACCTGGAAGAGATCCGCGAAAATTGGCCAAGGTTTTTGAGTTTGACCCTTCTTTAAGAACTATAGAAAATCTTGAGATTGGAAAAACCTACCCGGGCATTGTAAACAACGTCACCAACTTTGGCGCTTTTGTGGACTTAGGCATCAAAGAAAACGGACTGATCCACATTTCCAACCTGAGTGATGGCTATGTTTCCAACCCAGCTGATGTAATCGCATTGCATGAACATGTAATGGTTGAAGTGATTGAGGTCGATGCCTCCAGAAAACGAATTGGACTAAAACGAGTCACTGAATAATTGAACTTTTCTATTGTCATATTAACCGGTGGAAGTAGTTCCCGCATGGGGACGGACAAATCTCAACTCTACTTTCAAGGCAAAACCATATTGGATCATCTGATCCAGCTGTCTATAGGTTATTCTGATGATGTTTTTGTGGCAGGGAATAACGTAATCACCTCTCCACAAGTCCACTGCTTCCCAGACCGACTTTCTGACAAAGGTCCACTCTCTGGAATCCAAAGCGCGCTTGAAAATGCTCGCTATGAATGGGTGTTGATTCTGGCATGTGATATGCCACTTTTGGATACTGAATTACTCAACTGGCTGACGAAGGAGTTAGAATCTGTAGAAAATGAAAAAATTGCCATTGCATCAGCTGGTAAAGAACATTATTTAGTGGGGTTCTACCATCGCTCCATACTCAGTACCATCAATCATTTAATCACTACAGAAAACCTTAGTGTCAAGCAATTGCTTAGCAAATTTGACTACAAGAAATTAAACGTACCAGAGCAAATGCATCGCTTTCTGACGAATGTGAATTCTCCAAAAGATTTGGATACCTTTGGACTTATGAAAGTAAAGATCATCGCATTTGGTAAGATTGCAGAAGTGCTGAAAAAGAAAGAGCTGGAATGGATCTCTGAAGCAGAAGATATTTCTGGGTTGAAAACTGAACTTCATGAAGCCTTTCCTGAATTAAAAGCACTCACTTTTCGTTTTGCGCTAAACGAGTCTTTAATTGATAATGCTCCCATTTCGATGAACGATACAATTGCCTTACTTCCTCCCTTTGCCGGAGGATAAAACTCACCCGTTATGAAAAACATATTTGTAGAAGGACCTATTTCTCCTCAAAAAATAGCCGACTCAATTGCTCATCATCAGGTAAAAACACAAATTGGTGCGCATGAAATTTTCCTTGGGCAAATCAGAGCAGATGAAATAGAAGGCAAAACAGTTACTGCCATGGAGTACACCGCTTATGAGGAAATGGCGCTCAACGTAGCCCATGAAATTAGAGAAAGTGCATTCGAAAAGTATGATCTTACCTGCATGCACATTTATCATAGCCTTGGCACCGTTAAAACGGGTGAAATCTGTTTGTTCGTCTTTACCTCATCCGCTCATCGCGAACAAGCGAGGGAAGCCTGCACATACCTCGTGGAAAACATTAAAGAAAAGCTACCCATCTTTGGTAAGGAAATTTTTGAAGATGAAACCCATCAATGGAAAGTGAATAAATAACGCCCGGCTCTGATAAATCAGAACCAGGCGTCACCTCACCTAACCTTTACCTTTTAATTCAATGCAAGTTGTTTATCCTTATCAAACTTTAGCGTGTAAGTAAACTCGAACTTCTGGGTTTCTTTACTCTTTATGTCACGTTTCCAGGTAAGGTAACCCATATCTTCGTTGTATTCTGCTCCCGAATTATCTCCCATAGACACTTTAATGTCTTCGATATTCGAAACAGGAATCTGATCTTCAATGGTCAACGAAATCTCTGAACTCTTGTAATTCTTGATCGCTATTTCATACGTCACTGTTTTTGTCTTCTCACTTGAAAGGGCTTTCACCTTTTCTTCATCACTTACTTTTTTGCGAGTCACATAGATTCCTCTGTCTCTTCCCAATGCTAAATCAAGCGTATCACTCATAACGGACGGATTGATTCTTGTTTGTCCAACGTAGGTTCCATCGTAATAGATATTAGCAACTGCTGGTAACAAGTTCAGCTCTTCCCACCCTGTCATGTGCGCCACCAAGAAGGCATCATTATCCATTTTAGGCACAATGAAATGCTCAAAAGTAGATTCTATGTTTTCGCTCTTCACGGCCATCATGTGATACTGTCCGTCAGAAGGAATGCTTTGCTTCAATTTCAACTCAAACTCCACCATGGTCATTGTTTCAGACATTTGGGTATAGTTGGCCATGTGCTCTGCTTCCTTCTTTTGACTTTTGTAGTACTTGTCATCATAAGCGATTTCATTACTCTCCTCCATGCTTGGAGCGGCATCAAGTGTATAGTCGTTATCTCTGCTATTAGCTTGAGGATAGGCATTTCCGCTGTAGGTAGGATACTTCACGGGTTGATAATACGAAATATACCAGGGAGCCAAAGTCGGTTTTGCATTACTTCTGTTTGGATTAATGGTAGAGAGTTTCACTTCTACATTGTCCCAATCTACCCCTGTACTCTGGTAAACATTTGCCTTGTACGTTAGCTTCACAGGGCTTGAAATGTCATCTGCTCTCAAATCGTAAGCTGGTGACCAACCCGCGTTATTTACCATATAGCTTACATCCAAATACCCACTGGTATGTTCATCAGCAGAGACGGTTACAACAATCTGCTGAACAGGAGCCGTGCTCTTTGGTACGTAGTTGTTTTGAATGTTCTGATTGTAGTTCTGAAGTGTCGCCAAACGTGTATTCATTCGGTTTTGGTCCATGGTTAAGTCAGATTGTTTCTTTTGCGCTTTGAGCAATAGCCCGTTAATCTCGATCATCTTATCCCTCAAATAGCTCATCGCATCTTTTAAAGCAGCGATGGAATCGTTTTGCTTTTGACCGTTGATAACACCACTTGTCGTTAGCAGGGTTTTCTCACTTTCATAGACTTTAATCTGATTGTTTACTTCCGTCAGATCCCAATAAATGTCAGAAATAGAATCCTTCAGGTAATGGATTTCCTTTACAATCTTATCTGGTAATTCACTTGGGTTGGGAGCTGGTTCTGGTTCTGGGTAATGAAGTTGCGAAGAAACGTCCATGATGATAAAATCCCCTTTTCCTTTTACCTGAATAGAGTTAGGGTTAAATCCTTGCGTAACTCCTTCAATGATAACCTTGGTCACCCCTTTATCTAGGTAAACCTTTGATGCTCTAGTAACTTGTGCTCCCTGAAGGAAAACAGTTACATTTTCTATTTTTGAGTCTACGACTTTCTCTTTTTCTGCGGCAAAAGAAGTCCCTATCAGCACCAATGACAGTGCCGTTACAATTAGCTTTTTCATAACAATTATTTTAATTAGGTGTTTACAAAATCTATTGATTTGACCTGATCGTTTTCAGGTCGCTTTTTAAAAACATTTTTAGGCCTCGGTAAAATGTTTTTGTAATGAATTCGTTTGACCATTGGTACAAGTAACAATTCATTAGGTTCAATGAGATTTAAAAAAAATTACCTTCTCCGACTTAATCTTCTAACTTTGTGGCAACTTTGGTAACATGAAATACATTCTTACAGCATTACTATTTCTAGCGGCAGGCATGGGTTTGCTGGCTCAAACAACCATTCTTTCTGAAGACTTCAATGAGGGATTTCCTGTGGGCTGGCAGTTGGTAGACAATGACGGTTTAACACCCAACGAATCTCCTGGAGTAAATTTTATAGACGAAGCATTTGTAGTCATTGAAGACTACGATTCAACAGGAATTGGAGACTCAATTCTCGTAGCTACTTCTTGGTTTGATGAAGCAGGAGAAGCAGATGATTGGTTGATTTTACCCAACCTTACAATGGGTAGCTATGGAAATTACGTTTCATTTGACGCCAGATCTATCGATGCTTCGCACCCAGATGGACTGGAGATTCGTGTTTCTACCGGTGGTGTAAACTTATGGGAGTTTTTCTCATTAGACACCGTAGTGTACGCCAACGTAGCTATGAATTCTGAATGGACTAACTACACGCTATCATTGGATAGTCTGGATATTGCCAATCAGAATGTCTTTATTGCATTCAGACATATCAGCACGGATAATTACATCTTAGCGCTAGACAACATTGAGGTAAGAATTGACGATCCGGTTGGAATAGAAGAAGAATCTAAAACGTTTCAAGTTTACCCCAACCCTTCTCAAAGTGGTTACTTTCAGTTTGATGGTGACTTCACAGGAAACTACAACGTATTTGACATTTCTGGGAAACAAGTTCTAAATAAAACGGTGGTTGGAAATACATTCGATTTATCAGGACTTCAGTCTGGAATCTACATCATCAAAGCTGAAAATCACCTACCTCTTCAGGTAGTTATAGAATAAAGGCTAGGCATTTTTTCTACGCCTTCTTTCCTGCTTGATAAGACTCAACTCTCTTCCGGTTTGACCCGCTACAGAAGTGTTTTCTTGGGCTCTTCTAATCAAATAGGGCATCACCTCTTTCACAGGTCCGTAGGGAACGTACTTAGCCACGTTATAACCTAATGCCGCTAGATTAAAACTGATATGATCAGACATCCCTAACAATTGAGCAAAATAGACGCGTTTGTCATCCTTTTCAATCTTATTTTGGGTCATTAGATCGACCAAAAAGTTAGCGCTTTCTTCATTGTGAGATCCAGCGCAAACTGCGAACGTATCTAAGTGTTCTACACAAAACTTTAGAGCCGCATTGTAGTCATTATCTGTCGCTTCTTTATTAGGTTGGATAGGATCTTTATACCCTTTTTCTTCCGCTCTATCTCGCTCCTTCTCCATATAAGCACCTCGAACCAGCTTCACTCCTATTTTCACGTTACTCTGCTGCCCTAAAGAGTGTATACGTTTTAAGTATTCTAATCGATCCCAACGATACATTTGTACTGTGGTATATACGATTGCTTGCTGCTGATTGTACTTCACCATCATCGCTTCACATGCCAAATCAATAGCATCTTGAATCCATGAATCCTCTGCATCAATGAAAACCGGAACTTCCAACTCACAAGCCTTAGCGCAAATGGCATTCATACGTGCTAAAAACTTGGCGTGCTCTTCTTTTTCTTTTGCTGTTAGTTTCTCAACCGATTCATTTGCCTTTTCCAGAACAGAAAACCTAGCAATTCCCGTTGGTTTGAATACGGCAAATGGAATACTATCATCAGCTTTAGCACGCTCAATGGTTCGGATGATTTCGTCTCGTGTTGCGTCCAAATCGTCATCATTTTCCTTTCCTTCCAATGAGTAGTCTAAAATAGTCCCCACTCCATGACTGCTTAACCTCTTGATGGTATCACTGCATTCTTCAATGGTTTCTCCACCACAAAACTGAGAAAAGATTGTAGGCTTAACAACCCACTTGATGGGAAAACGAATAGCTAAAGCAAAGTTGGTTAGTCCCTTGCCCATGCTCACCAAAGCTGGACTTGCAACCATTCGAAACAACCAGTATGCCTTGTTGAGTTCCCGATCAGACTTGCTCTTGAAAGCTACTTCAGTATTGGAAAAATCTACCGCCATCACAGAAAAATATTCTGCGAATATACTAATTGAACGCTTTAGAAATTTAGTTTTTTAACTAAGATGCTTTTTGAGCGGAATAGAACTTGCGTTGTTCCTCCAATAGCCACTCAATGGCTTTGTTACGATCTGTGAATACTTTGGTCGGCTTCACAGGTTTGTTGAATTTAATGTAGAAATTTGATACCAAACTATGCGCCTGACTTGAAATAAGAATTGCATCGGCTATCGTATATTTATTCTCATTCGCACTGGCAGCAAACTCTCTCGCCTCTGGAGCGATATCCGTATTGTAGGCTCCTTCAAAAATATTCACAAATTGCCTCCCCTTTGCTATTTTACTTACCCAATCTACAACTTCTTGAATATCCTTGAGATCAATATAGCGGTTAGCCTTAAACAACACACTCATCAGACCATTATCATAGAGTCTCATGGTGATATTCTCAAAAGCTTTTTCTATTTCGACATTAAAGTCCTGCATAACTAAAGGGTGAAAGACATCAACCAGAATGCTGCCGACTCTTCATCTGCAAAAATCTTAGTTGGTGTTTTCGGTTTGTTAAATCTTAAGTATAGGTTAGCCATGATGCGCTGCGAAATTCCGTTCACAACAATTGCATCCGCAATGGTGAAATCATCACTGGTTGCAGCATCTAGTCTAAAATCATCCTCAACTTCTGCTCTAGTTTGAGCAATGAAGAGGTTCAAATATTTTCGATTTCCGAAATGCGACAACCACGAACGAGTTAAGTCCAAATCTCTTTGAGTAACAATAGCATCTCGCTTTACTTCAAAAAGAAGGATTCCGCTATCATAAATCGTCACAAAGTGCTTATCAAACTCTTTCGCGTGAAGTTTTTTACCCTTTAAAGCATCAAGGGTAGAAATTTGGCTATTTAGCAAAGTATCGACCAATTGGAGTAATTTGACGATAAATTTATAAAAAAACTACATAAAAACAAAATCTAGTCCATACGAAACTAGCTGATCCTACTCCAATTCTTTCTTTTTTTCATCTGAATTTGAAGCTCAGACCGCACGATGAAGTTACGTTTATTGGTTAAATCTGGATCGTCATCCAATAGTTCGGAGGCACATATTCTGGCAGCATTTAGCAATTGATTGTCTTTGGCCAAATCTGCAATTTTCAGGTCCAACATACCGCTTTGCTGCGTGCCCATGATATCGCCTGGCCCTCTCATTCTCAAATCTACCTCGGCTATTTCAAAACCATCATTGGTGCGTACCATGGTTTCCATTCGTTTTTTTCCATCTTCAGAAAGTTTATAGGTAGTCATAAGAATGCAATAGGATTTTTCTGCTCCTCTTCCCACTCTTCCTCTTAACTGATGAAGTGTTGACAAGCCAAATTTCTCTGCACTTTCTATCACCATCACTGAAGCATTCGGTACATTTACACCTACTTCGATGACCGTAGTTGCCACCAGAATTTGTGTTTTTCCTTGTGCAAAAAGGTTCATTTCATAATCCTTGTCTGCCGGTTTCATTCTTCCATGCACGATAGAAATCTGGTACTGTGGTTTGGGAAACCTTCTTGAAATACTTTCAAACCCATCCATCAGGTCTTTGTAATCTAATTTTTCGCTCTCTTCTATCAGTGGATAAACAATATAGATTTGTCTTCCCTTTTTGATCTCATCTTCTAAGAACTGAAAAACGGCAAGTCGTTTATTATCGAAATGATGCAGTGTTTTGATTGGCTTTCTGCCCGGAGGAAGTTCATCGATAACAGAAATATCCAAATCACCGTAAAACGTCATGGCTAAGGTTCGTGGAATAGGCGTTGCCGTCATCACCAGAATATGAGGAGGCTGCCTGTTCTTTAGCCAAAGTTTACTTCTTTGTGCCACACCAAATCGGTGCTGCTCATCGATAACCGCTAATCCTAAGTTGCGAAAACGAACCTTATCTTCTAAAATAGCGTGTGTACCAATCAATATTTGCAGTTCTCCGGATTCTAGCTGTTCGTGCAAGATTTTTCTATCGGCTGTTTTAGTGCTGCCTGTCAGCAAGCCAACTTTAACGCCCATTGGTTCCAACAATTCCCCTACCGTTTGAAAATGTTGGTTAGCAAGAATCTCTGTGGGTGCCAGCATCGTAGCTTGAAACCCATTATCCAGCGCAACTAGCATTGACAAAACGGAGACTAGGGTCTTACCACTCCCCACATCTCCTTGCAAGAGTCTGTTCATTTGATTGCCCGTAGCCGTATCTTTTCGAATTTCCTTTACTACCCTTTTCTGAGCATTGGTCAACTCAAAGGGCAAATGGTGCTTGTAAAAAGTATTGAAGTGTGTCCCAATTTCCCCAAAAACAAATCCTTTGATCTTTCGTTGTGAGATCAGCTTCTGTTTGATGAGCGCCAACTGCATGTAAAATAACTCTTCAAACTTTAGCCGTATTTGAGCTCGTTTCAAGGTAGCCAAATCCTTAGGGAAATGAATCTGCTGCAGAGCTTCTTCCCGACCCATCAGCTTATATTGCCCAATGATTTCTTCGGATAGTGTTTCAGGAATCTTATCATTAGATAGAGCTACCAGTACCTTCATGAGCTTTTCTAGGCCTTTTGAATGCAGCCCTTTTGAGGATAGTTTTTCACCCGATGAATAGACCGGCTGGAGCCCACTTGTTATTTTTTCTGGATCGTATATCTCGATTTCTGGATGCGCGATGTTATATCGCTTACCATATCGGGCAACCTTACCATAGATAATGAATGAAGCATCCTTCTCAATCATTGGCTTCACCCACTTAATGCCTTTAAACCAAATCAATTCAATTTGACCCGAGTCATCTGAAAAAGTTGCCGTAAGTCGCTTTTTTCGTCCCACTCCCACCTCCGAAACAGAAGCTATTTTACCTTTTAGCTGTACTGGACTGTCTGCACCAAATGCATCTCTAACTTTGGAATAGACGCTCTTATCAACGTATCTAAACGGAAAATGATGGATAAAGTCGTAGTAGGTGTAGCAACTGAGTTCTTCATTAAGCAACTGGGCACGTCCCGGTCCTACTCCTTTCAAAAAGGTTATCTCGGTCTTTAGAAAATCCTGAGACATTACGATTAGGGAATTTCATAAAGGTTTAACGAATAGTAATTCCCAGAAAATTGCAAGGTCAGCACCTCGTTGTATCCTTTCACAAACCACCTTAACTCAAGCATCTCCTCTAGATTTTCGACTTGATCTTCCGATACATTGAATGGTTTGCCTAATTTCTGAACAAAGAACTGACACAAACTTTCAGCATAAGGGTTCATACCCACCGCTTCATCTTTATGGATCAAGCTGGTATAGCATGTCTCCAGATAATTATCAAAAAAGTTATACGAAGTTGTGACCGAAACATCTCCTATCTCAAGGTAGCTGCTTCCGTAAGTAGAACCTCCTTCAAAAGCAGGGTCGATAGCTAAAATATCTTCTGAGGACGAAAACCCAATCTTCAACTTCCCTGATGTTATTCGATCGATTATACCACCAATGCTCTGAAGTGTTGTGCTATCCAAAGCAATTTGAGTTGTATCCTCCCATCTGGGGTTCAGTTTGTTTCCGTAATTGTATACAAAGATATTATCAAAATTAACCCCCAATTGAAAGTCAAGAAGCCATTCATCTTCATATTTTTCGGCAACGATTTCGCGTTGTACCACTTCCCCCCCAAAATAATTGAACTCACAAATACAGGTAACCTTTTTATCTTTTAAATCACATGATTTAACTTCGGAGAAACTGACTGCCGCAAAATCATCAGCAATCTTACTCAAAAAGTTGAGCGAACTGTAAGACGCTTTGGTGACATACTTTTTACTTTTTTCGAAATCAAGAGCTGCTACTGCGTAAAAAAACTTGGAAACAACCTCACTTGCTTCTTTCTCAGCTTTGATCTTCTCTTTATCAACGGCATCCTCTTCCTTTTCCTCCTTTTGCTCTTTCTCGTCCTTCACATCATCTGAATCCTCTCCACTACAAGCAGAAAAGGCAAACAGTGCTCCTAAAATCAGTATCGAAAAAAATACCCTAACCATTGAACCGATAAAATTCCTTCTACAAGTTTATGTATTCTGACGATGTAATCCAAAAAAAGCTTTGTAGATGTTTTCAGTTGCTATCTTTGTCGCTATGCGTTCACTGAGGTATCTCCTTTTTCCATTTGCTGCGATATATGGTTTAATTACCATTGCCCGTAACTCACTTTACAATGCGCGTATTTTCAAAAGCTCATCATTTGACCTGCCAGTGATTTGTGTGGGCAACCTTTCGATGGGTGGAACTGGAAAAACACCGCACACAGAATACCTGATACGCTTACTCAAAGACGAATTTAAAGTAGCCACATTGAGCAGAGGATATGGACGAAAAACATCCGAATTCGTATTAGCCGATGAAAATGCTACTGCCCTTACCATTGGCGATGAGCCTTTGCAGTATTACAGAAAATTCAAAGACATTCACGTAGCGGTGGAAAAAAAGCGCGTTATCGGAGTGCTTTTCGCATTGCATCATGCAGAAGACACGGAAGTAATCGTTTTGGATGACGCCTTTCAGCACCGAGCACTGAAGGCTGGGCTTAACATCCTATTAACAGATTATAATCGTCCTTTTTACAAGGATCAACTCCTTCCAGTTGGTGAATTGAGAGAGCAGCGCAAAGGAGTCAATCGCGCAGACCTTGTGGTGGTAACGAAATGTCCTACCTCTTTAACAGACGAAAAAAGGAATGAGATTGTTCAGTCTATCCCTTTGGATGAAGAGAACATTTTCTTCTCAACCATTCGCTACAAAGGCATTTATCAAGGTGCTTCTGGGAAGCCATTGGAAGAAGCTTTAAATGAACACAAAGTATTGCTGGTAACGGGTATTGCCAACCCCAAACCGATTGAAAAACACCTTAGAGATCAAGGCGTTGATTTTGATGCAATTCATTATGGAGATCACCACAAATTCAAAAAGAAAGACGTTCAGAACATCTCTAAAAAATTTGATACCTTTACCGCTTCGAAAAAACTGATTCTGACTACTGAAAAAGACTTTTCGAGAATGCTATTGATTCCTGAATTTGAAAAGCTTCCAATTTTTTGTTTGGAAATCGAAATAGCCCTTTTAAAAGATAAAGAACAATTTGACAAGAAGATATTAGATTATGTTAGAGCAAATCAAAGAGACAGCGAGCTTTCTGAAGGAGAAGACGAACTTTAACCCTACGGTTGGAATTATCCTAGGCACAGGGTTGGGTGGACTTGTTAATGAAATAGAAACGCTTCATGCCATTCCATATGAAGAAATCCCTAATTTTCCCGTAAGTACTGTGCAGGGACATAGTGGCAAACTGATTTTTGGAAAACTAGGAGGAAAGGATGTAGTAGCGATGCAGGGTAGATTCCACTTTTACGAAGGCTATACCATGAATGAAGTAGTGTTTCCCGTTCGTGTCATGAAGTTCTTGGGAATCAAACACCTCTTTGTAAGCAACGCCAGTGGTGGAGTGAATAGAAAGTTTGAGGTAGGTGATGTGATGATTATTGATGACCATATTAACCTCTTCCCTACTAACCCACTTATCGGTAGAAACATAGACGAATTGGGACCTAGGTTCCCAGACATGAGCGAACCTTACGATCACAAGCTAATTACGCGTGCAGAAGAAATTGCCCTTCAAAACAGCATCAAAGTAGTAAAAGGTACTTATGCAGGTCTTTCAGGCCCATGTTTAGAGACGCCTGCCGAATATCAGTGGATTTATAACACAGGTGCAGATACGGTTGGAATGAGTACTGTCCCTGAAGTTATTGCAGCTCGACACATGAGCATTCCTTGTTTTGGGTTTTCTATTATCACGGATTTAGGAGTTCCGGGGAAAATCATTGAAATGACGCACGAAATTGTGCAGGGAGTAGCAGAAAAGGCAGAGCCTAAAATGACATTGATCGTCAAAGAATTATTAAAATCACTTTAAGTTACGTATGACTTTAGAGGAAGCACTTTCAAAATACACTCCAGTTATCGGATTGGAAGTTCACGCCCAGTTGAACACCAAGAGTAAAGCCTATTCGGCTGACCCAAATACGTTTGGATCCGTTCCCAATACCAATGTCAGCCCAATTAGCTTAGGACATCCGGGCACATTACCAAGACTAAATCGTGAAGTGATCAACTTTGCTATCAAACTAGGTTTGGCCTGCAAATGTGATATCACAAGGGAAATGCACTTTGATCGAAAAAACTATTTCTATGCCGATTTACCCAAAGGGTATCAGATCACTCAGGATAAAACGCCTGTTTGTAGAGGTGGTAGAGTTTTGATCAAAGATGTTGACGGTAATGAAAAAGGAATTGAACTGACGCGAATTCACATGGAGGAAGATAGTGGAAAGAGTATGCACGATCAAGATCCTTTTGATACGTTGATCGATCTTAACCGAGCTGGCGTACCTCTACTAGAAATGGTAACTGAACCCGTAATTAAGAATTCCACCGAGGCTTATAATTATTTAACAGAAGTTAGGAAACTATTGCGCTACCTCAACGTTTGTGATGGTAACATGGAGGAAGGAAGTATGCGTTGTGATGTGAACATATCCATTATGCCGAAGGGTACAACTGCTTTTGGAAAAAGGTGTGAGGTAAAAAACCTCAACTCGATCCGAAACGTGCAACGAGCGATTGATTCGGAAATTGTCCGTCATGCCGAAATCTTGGAAGCTGGTGGTGAAGTAGCTGTGGAAACACGAAACTTTGATGCAGTGACTGGAACTACAACCGGATTGAGAAGTAAGGAAGCAGCACACGATTATCGTTACTTTCCGGAGCCAGACTTAGGAGGAATCACCATCACGCAAGGTTACATTGACCAAATCGAAAGCGAGCTACCCGCATTGCCGAGTGATTTGTACAAGAAATACATCAACGATTTGGGATTGTCTGATTATGATGCTACCAACATTGTAGACAGCAAGTCAATTGCGTTGTATTTTGAAGAAATCACCAAGCATACAAAGAATTATAAATCAGCGGCTAACTGGGTGATGGGAAGTGTTAAATCCTACCTCAACCAAAATGCCGTTGAAATGGAAAATTTTCCGATTTCTGCTGAGAATATGGCTTTATTGATCAACCTGATTGATGGAGGAAAGATCAATAACAACATTGCCTCTCAAAAAGTATTTCCAGCGATGTTGGAAAACTCCGAAAAAACACCAGAGCAAATTGCTGCCGAAAACAACTGGATCGTGCAAGACAACAGCGATGAGCTTGAAACTATTATTAAAACCATCTTTGAAAGCAACCCTTCTGAAACAGAACGTTTTAAGAATGGAGAGAAGAAGCTTACTGGTTTTTTTATGGGTCTGGTAATGCGTGAAACCAAAGGAACTGCAGATCCTAAAACAACTGCTCAATTGTTGAACAAAGTAATCCAAACATTATAATGAAATTAAACTCACTTATACTTGCCACATCAGCGCTCATCTTATGGAGCTGTGCCGAATCAGAAAATCCGGAAGGAGAAGTCAGTGAAGTAGGTGGAGCCGATAGTGCAGTGGTTGAATCAAATACCAACATCGCTTCGGCATCTGGCAATATTACTATCACAGGTACAATTGATGGAGGGGCAAATTCTACCATTTACCTGTACAAGTACGGAGTGAATCCTGCGTTAACACTAGACTCAACCACTGTTGGAACGGATGGTTCATTTTCGTTCAACACCACACAACAGGGATATGATTTTATGGGCGTAGGTTATCAAATGAACAATGCTGCCTTATTGCTATTAGGTGGTGGAGATGAGGTCGACATTTCTGGAACAGCTGCCAACTGGACAGGTGATTATCAGGTTACGGGTACAGGCTATTCGGATGACGTGAGAAATTACCTCATGATGAGACAAGAGTACACCAACAAGGTCAGTGCTTTAAAAAATGAGTTAGCGAGTATTCCAAAAACGGATCAAGCTAAACAAGACGAGATCAACAAAAAAGGAATGGCATTGCAGGAAGAGTTTGTAGCCAAACGTGATGAATTCATCAAAGAACTAGACGACACACCTGCGCTCTACATTGCTTTCCAAGATATTTTTGATCCCGTATCTGACATTGATAAACTCAAGACAATCAACAAAGCCACAAACAAGTATATGCCCAACTCGTTGTTTTCTGAGCAGGTAGGCAAATTGCTGACGCAAGCTGAACAACAAATAGCTTATGCTGATCAGCAAGCGACATCTCCAGGACCTGTAGCAGTGGGAAATGCGGCTCCAGAATTGGCTTTCCCAACTCCCGAAGGCAAAATGCTTTCTTTGTCTAGTTTGAAGGGACAAGTTGTTTTGCTAGACTTCTGGGCAAGTTGGTGTAAACCTTGTAGAATGGAAAATCCTAACGTTGTGAAGCTTTACAACGAATATAAAGACAAAGGCTTCACCGTTTACTCCGTTTCATTAGACAACAATAAGCAATTGTGGACCAACGCCATTAAAGCAGATGGACTAATTTGGCCCAACCACGTGAGTGACTTAGGAGGCTGGAATTCAATGCCTGCCGCCATCTATGGTGTAAATAGTATTCCTCAAACGTACTTGATAGGCACAGATGGAACAATTATTGCAAAGGATTTGAGAGGTGAAGACCTTGCCAAAAAATTAAAAGAAGTATTAGGATGATCAAAAACGCATTAAGCATATTATTTTCAATCACTATTTTTTCAACCCTTTCGTTTGCACAGGGACAAGAGATCACGATCTCTGGTGTGATCGATAACGCTGCTGGACAGGTGATTAAACTGAATCAGTTTGTCAATAACCAGCAAGTAGTTATCGATAGTTGCGAGATCAACAAAAAAGGAAAATACAAACTATCGGTTACCGCCCAAGAAAAAGAGTTCTTTTCGGTAATGTTAAAACCTGATGCGTATGCCTTAGTTGTACTAGACAGTGCGAACACGGAGAAAAAAGTCACGTTGAATGCTGATGCTGAAAGTTTTGTAAGCACCTATACAATTAAAGGAAACCAAGATGCTGCTAATATTGCTGCGTTTACAAAAGATGTGTATCGTTTTCAGGAGACTAAAAAGGAGTTGAACAAAAAACTTTATACGCAAGGAATTTCAATGGATGAAAGAAGTTCAATCCAGACGTCCATTGATAGTTTAGGAGAGGATTTCATCAAGATTAGAGATCAGTTTATTGATGATAATATAGGTTCTCCAGCTTCTATCGTTGCTGTGGGATATCTCAGACCAATTGATGACGTAGAGCAACTTAGAAAGGTAGAGCAAGGCTTGAGCAAAACCATGCCAGATTCTGAGTATTACATTGGTGTAAAAACGCAACTGGCACAAGTTGAAACACAAATAAAAATTCAGGAAGAGCAGCTGAAAAAACAGCAAGAAATGGAAGCCCGAACTGCCGTTGGCGCAGTAGCTCCCGAACTCGATTTCAAAAGCCCTACAGGTGAAGTAATCACGCTTGAATCATTGCGTGGAAACTATGTGTTGATTGATTTTTGGGCAAGCTGGTGCAAACCCTGTAGAATGGAAAACCCGAATGTGGTGAAGATGTACAACAAGTACAAAGAAGACGGTTTTACCGTTTATTCTGTATCGCTAGACAAAAACAAGAGCAGTTGGGAAAACGCTATTCTTCAAGATGGTTTGATCTGGCCGAATCATGTAAGTGACCTTAAGCAGTGGCAAACAGAAGCAACAAAAATCTATGGTTTTAATGGCATTCCTTATACCGTTTTGATTGATCCAGAAGGGAAGATTATTGCCAAAAAACTTAGAGGAAGTGCCCTTGAACAAAAACTTCATGAGATCTTTGGTCATTGATGACACTAGCTTCTAAAAGCCTGACTTAAAATTCAACATCAAATCAACGAACGGCAAATTTCTAGTCAAAACTCAGTCTTTTTGATGACACCTTTTTTAGTACCTTTAGCGACCAATTTCAAAAAAGCATGACGTTAAAATCAGAGGTAGAAAACACAAGGCAGTTGAAGCAAATTAAGCGCTTGCTCATCATGATGTCCATTCCGTTGGCATTCTATGTTTTGTCTTTGTTGAAGTTTATTTTTATTCCATTATTTGCTGCCATTTTTGTTTCTGTACTGTTTATGCCTTTGGTGCGTAAAATGGCAGAGAAGAAAATCCCGAGTTGGTTGTCTATTACGGTTTGCGTATTGATCATCATTGGGTTTATATTTTTGGGTGTACAAGTCATTAAAATCAGTTCATCTGAAATTGTGAACGCAGATCAGGAATTTTTGACAACAGCAGAAAACCGTTTTGAAGATGTTTCGATAGCGGTAACGAAGTATTTTGCGGATGATGAGCAGTTAGCAGAACAATCTGCCAAGTCAGTATCGATCAAGAAAGCACAAGACTGGTTTGTTGAAAATGGAGCCAACCTCGTGGGAACTATTATGAGTAACATTTCTCGCTTCTTAATGTTTCTCTTCTTTTTGGTTCTGCTCCTCGCCAATACGCTTGACATGCAAAAGCTCATGCAAATTCTCATTTTCAACCAAAAGCTCCCGAGTATCAGAACCTTTATGAAAATTGAAAAGAGCATCGTTAAATTTATCTGGGTGAAGTTTCTACTCAGTCTCTTTACTGGCATTGGTTTTACGATTGCTTGCTACGCCTTTGACGTCAGCTTCCCAATTTTCTGGGGCTTCTTTACGTTTGCCATTAACTTCGTGCAAATGATTGGTTCTGTCATAGCCGTTATTGTAGTCACTATTTTTGGAATTATCGAGATCAATGCGCCCGGCACGTTACTTACTTTTGGACTTATCTTAACTGGTGTTCAAGTCCTATTTGGAGGAATTTTAGAACCAATTCTAATGGGTAAATCGTTCAGCATTAACACGATTACGGTTCTGATCATGCTGGCGCTTTGGGGATTTGTTTGGGGTGTTCCCGGACTCATTATGTCCGTACCCATTACAGTGCTACTCAAGACAATTCTGGAGCAAATACCTGACACAAAAAAGTACGCTGATTTAATGAGTTAAACACAAATTATTAATAAGTCGTTTACTCATCCAACTCAAAAAAGTCGTAACTTCTTACTCGAAAAACACAACTCGGCATGAAAGTCGCTACACTGCAATACAACATTACTTGGGAGGACACTTCAGCCAACCTAAGCCGGCTGAGCCAACTCATTAGTGAACTACCCGAAGATGTCAAACTACTGGTTCTTCCAGAGATGTTCAATACAGGGTTCTCAATGAATTCGAGCAACATTGCAACTGAAAACGGAGGAGAAGCATTGCAGTGGATGAAAGAAACGGCTGACAAGAAAAACATGGTGATTACTGGAAGTGTTGCGGTTAAAGAAAATAACGCTTACTACAATCGTTTGTTTTGGGTAAAGCCGAACGGTGATGTTCAGCATTACGACAAGAGACATTTGTTTAGAATGGCAGAAGAACATCATCACTACACCGCTGGAGAACAACAGGTAATCGTGGAGCATAAAGGTTTTAGAATCATGCTACAGGTCTGCTATGATTTGCGTTTTCCGGTTTGGAGTAGGAACAACTCTGAGCTAGACTATGACGCGTTGATTTACGTTGCCAACTGGCCAAAAGCAAGAAGTGATGCTTGGTATGCATTGCTCAAGGCAAGAGCCATAGAAAACTTATGCTATGTTATTGGTGTGAATCGGGTTGGCGTGGATGGAAATGACATTTCGTATGACGGTAAATCTGCCATTTTTGACTTCAAAGGAACAGCCATTGACTCGCACATCAATCATGAGGAAGGGTTTTCGATTCAAACTCTAGACCTAGAAGCGCTTAATGCTTTTAGAAGAAAGTTTCCTGCTCAATTAGACGCAGACGATTTTAAAATTAATCGATAAAAAAATCGTGAAGTCTTCTGTTTAGATTAGCGGCATCCATTTCGATAGCTGCATACAATTCATTTTGACCTCCGTGTCCAATAAAATTATCTGGAAAAGCGATTATCCTGAAGGGAAGTTGAACACCAAGTTCGGCAAATTGGGATGCAAGCGTCTTTGCTATTCCTCCGTTTGCTACTCCGTCCTCAACAAACACGAGCTTTTCATAGTTCGTGATGATCTCTTTAATCCGTTCTACGTTTAAGGGCTTCACTTTAATAAGCGACAAAACATCGTACAACTCACCAGGAGTTACTTTGTTTCCAACTGCTCCGATGGTGATCACCAAATTCCTTGACTTTCCTGCGGATATCAAGTCGTAATCTTTGTGCGCAAAACTTACATCTACGGGCTCTGTTAGTACGCCTTTTCCTCTCGGATAGCGAATAGCTACAGGTCCCGCTGATAATTCTCCCGTTTGACGAATCAATGCAGCCAACTGGTTCTCATTTTGAGGAGCAAAAAGGGTCATGTTGGGAATAGCATTGAGGTAAGCTAAATCAAACATCCCGTGATGGGTGGCTCCATCTCTTCCCACAAGCCCTGCCCTATCGATCAGAAAAGTAACGGGTAAGTTCTGCAGTGCCACATCATGAATCAACTGATCATAACCGCGTTGCAAAAAGGTAGAATAAACCACACAAACAGCTTTCTTACCTTGGGTAGATAATCCTGCTGAAAACGTCACGGCATGTTGCTCTGCGATTCCTACGTCAAAAAAACGCTCAGGGAAGAGGCGCTCAATTTCCTTGAGAGACGAGCCCGTAGCCATAGCGGGACTAACTACCACAATATCTTCATCCTTTTGCATTTCACCCAGCAAGGTCTCACCCACAATATGCTGGTACTTCTTGGGGTAATTTGGACTACCAGGAGCGCCTACTCCAGACCCCACCTCAAACTTACCGGGCGCATGCCAATGTGTTGGATTCCCGTCTTCTGAGTATTTATATCCAAATCCTTTCTTGGTTTTGAAATGGACGATATGAACACCTGTCTTTAATGCATCATTTTTTAGAACCTGAACAACCTCTTGCATGTCGTTGCCATTGTACACCCCGTGATAGTTAAGTCCCAAGTGAGTAAATATATTATCATCAGGGTCTATACTGTTCAGGTGTTTCTGCAACCCTCCTACATTAGGGTCGATAGACATATCGTTGTCGTTGACAATAATGATTGCGTTCACTTTTTCGGTAGCCAAATGATTCAAGCCTTCAAATGCCATTCCGCCTGTCAAGCTCCCATCACCGATCACAGCAACATTGGTTCCTACCTCACCTTTTAGTTTCCTTGCAATTGCCATTCCCAAAACTGCACTAATGGACGTACTGCTGTGTCCCGTTCCGAAATGGTCAGCTCCACTTTCTTTTCGGCTTGGAAAGCCTGATAATCCTTTAAACCTTCGAATGGACTGGAATGCCTCCATCCTTCCTGTTAAGATTTTGTGTGCGTAAGCCTGATGCCCTACATCCCACACCAAACTATCCCGAGAGATATCGAAGGCGTAATGAATGCCCACGGCCAACTCAACTGCTCCTAAACTTGCGCCTAGATGCCCTGAATTGGTAGACATCACATCCACGATCATTGCCCTGATCTCCTTACACAAATAAGGTAACTCGTTCTCGTCAAACTGCTTAACGTCTGCAGGACTTTTGATATCTGATAATTGTCTGACCATAGCAGGACCACAAAGATAGTACAATTGCAGTGGTTGCAAGTATTTTGTACCTTAGCTACTCCTAAATTATCATCAAAAATGAGTACAGCTTTAATTACAGGTGCTTCCTCCGGAATTGGATATGAACTAGCTATTTATCATGCCGCTGCGGGGGGTGACCTTATTGTAGTTGCCAGAAGTGAAAATAAACTGGAGGCGCTTAAAACCTTAGTTACCTCCAAGTTTGACGTGAACTGCGAGGTGATTCCAATGGATCTTACTATCGAAAATGCTGGAAAGATTTTGATGGATGAAATCCTCAACAGGAAACTGGATGTAGATTATTTGATTAACAACGCAGGAGTCGGTTTTGCTCAGGAATTCATGAAAGAAGACATCACTACTTGGCAACAGATGATTCAACTTAACGTGAGTGCTTTGACCGACCTGTGCTACTATTTTGTGAAACACAAACAACAAAGCAAAGAGCATGGTAAAATTCTAAACGTGGCAAGCACAGCAGCATTTCAAGGAATTCCCTTTATGTCTGTTTATTCTGCTACGAAATCTTATGTGCTTACTTTTTCTGAAGCACTGGCACAAGAACTAAAAAACTCCAACATTACCGTTACGGCACTCTGTCCCGGTCCTACCAGAAGTAATTTTGGAGCTACCGCTGGACTAGACGAACGATTATCCAATTCGAGGGTGCTTCCTTCAGCCAGTTCTGTAGCCAAGTATGGGTATGAAAAAATGCTGGATGGCGAAACGACTGTTATTCATGGACTGGGCAACAAAATTGGAGCTGCTGCGACTAAGGTAGCAGGAAGAAAAGCTATCGGTAAAGTAGCCGGACAGTTATTTAAAATTGTCAAGCGGTAGTTGCTCTATTTTTTAGAAGCCACAGGTCATAGTTCTGGCAAAGCGACCTCTGCTCCACCCCATTCTATCAACGTAAGTCCATTTCGATCAATAGACTCAGCTGGAGGTTGCGTGTGCGTCACATTCAAATTAGGACGCTCATCAAACGACTCGTACTGCATAAAAACTCTTCGTTCGTTATCAAGAAGAACAGAGCTTTCTAATGACGCGATCCGATCGTAGCCTGAATCAACAACAAACTGCACAAAAACATAGGACTGTTGCCTCAATACAGGCCCCCAAAACGTTATGAAATCCGTTGTCTCCTTAGCATTTAAACCGTACGTCTGAAGTTGATCCTCAAGATAGGAGATAATTGTATCAGTATGAATCACCTCTCCCACTAGCTGTTGGTCTACAATCGCGTACTGTAGGTTTCCATGATTTAATCCTTCCCAAAACAAATAGGGGTAATTTTTACCCTCCACAGATAATCCTTTTGAAGGATCAACCTGAACTCTCCACCCATCTTGATATGCGGGATAAGTAAAAGATAACTCTGCTTCAGTATTTAACTTGAGTTCCAGATCTGTTGCTTCATCAGCGTAGACGTAAATAACTGGTTTCTTCAGTACTTCTGGTGCGTAGTCCATCATGTTAAACTGCAACACCAAATGATGTTTTGATTTAAAGTCATGATTGGATAAATAGTTAGCCTTTGCACCAATCATAGAGGCATACACATAATTCTCTGCAATATCTATCAAAAGACTGAACTGGCCTTTTTTATCCGTTTTTACGCACTGTTTCCCTTCATAAGAACAAACTTCTGCACCCACTTGCGGCTCGCCATGAAAGTAAACTGTTCCAGTCACCTTACATTTTCCATCGGGTACATTTTCGTCATATTTGTCAGAAATCACTTGAATTTCTGGAAGCGCTTTTCTCTCACCCTCATTACTAGCCCAAAGAGAGCTCACAACAAGGCAAAGAATGATACTTGTTACTAATTTCATCATAATGTCTTGTAAAGTTTGGCCTTACTCACTTCCGTTCCTCCCCACTCGAGCAAGGTAAATCCAGTTCGCTCGAAAGGACTCACTACTGGCTGTGGTAAAACTTCTATAAAAGGCTGATTTTCGAACCCAGTAAATAACATAAACAGTCTTCGTTTTGCATCTGGAGCAGGGCTGACAGTAAGTGCAGCCATTTCTTCTACCCAATCGTCAACGTTAAATTGGGTCACTACATAATTATATTGCACCATTCTTGGTCCCCAATAGGTAATGAAATCCGTTTGCTCTGTACTATTCAAACCATAGGCTTGCAACGTGTTTTCCAAATATGAAATGATCGTATCTGTCCGTACGATGTCACCTGCTAATTGACCTTCGTTCTTGTTGTACGTCAAATCCGTGGTTTCAGCTTCCCAAAATAAATATGGAAACGACTGTCCATTTGCTGTGAAAAGACCTTCAGCCTGTATCTCAACTTCCCACTTATTAGTGGCCGACAAAATAGGATAAGTAAAGGTCAGCGACATTTCGGTTTGAAGCTCTACCGTTGCATTCAAAGGTTGATCCGAATACATATAGATGACGGGTTTGTCTACAATCAGTATTTCGTTAATACTTTTTAGATAAACCTCACAATCGATCCAGTGTCCTCCTTTAAATTGGTGATATTCGATATAACTTTGCAATTCATCTCCCTTGCTGATGGTCACATACTGATCTACTGTATCAACCAAAATTCGGAACTCTCCATTTACATTTGTTTTTACCGCTCTCGCATTTTGTGAATAGACTAACGCATTCGCCACAACTTCACCCTCGTGCAGCACCGTACCCGTGATCAAGCACTTACCAGGATCAACGGATGCGTCAGCTGTATCTTTGATGATTTTGTAGTACATGGGTAACTCTGATTTGACTCCTGCAAACCCGCTCAGAAATAACATGAGCAAGACGAGTGTTGTAAATTCTCTTTTCATCCTTATAATTTTATCAATGATATTTCAGCTCCTCCCCACTCAATGGCATAGAAACCTTGTCTTTTCATCAAGACTTCTTCTATAGGATAAGGGTCACCTAGGGGCATATTTGGTTCTTCATTAAAACCTGTGTAAACCATGTACACGCGTCTAACCCAATCTGGTTGTGGGGTGATCTTCAAGGCCGCAATTTGATCAACCTCTTGATCTACTTTAAACTGAACCACTGCATAAGGTTTCTGCTGAAGTCTTGGGCCCCAGTAGGTAATGAAATCGGCTACCTCTTTAGGGCTGAGGTGCAAACCATATAACTTATTTTCTAGAAAGTCAATAACCGTATCGGTTTGCACGATATTACCAGAAATTTTCCCTTCCACCCGGTCATAAAATTCTTGATCTGCAGACGCTGCTTCCCAAAACAAATAAGGATAACTCCTCCCATCCTTCGTGCGGATGCCGTCCTTATCAACTTTCACATTCCAATTATTTCCTTCTTCCATTTTTGGGTACGTAAAGGTCATGTCCATATCTGTTTCGACCTGCACCAGGACATCTTTTGTAGCATAATGATTGTAAAGATATACGACTGGTTTTTCTACGATCGTTTCAACCATCTCATCAGGTAGATAAATCTCCATGACAATGTGGTGTTGACTTTTGAACTTAATCCCTTCTAGATACGCGATACCCGTTCCAGGCTTCCAAGCTGTGAGGTAATAGGTTGAAGTGTCTATGTTCAATCTAAACTCGCCACCTTTCGTGGCATTCTTGATCTCTGTCAAATCACTTATTCCGGTAGCCATATCATAGTTATAGGCTTTCACTACAGCTTTACCTGCAGGCTTTTGGTTGTAGAAAACCACTCCTGTAATTCGGCATGTTCCTTTTGGAACACTTTCATCTAGGGTGTCAGAAATAATCTTGTACTGAGGCACTAATTCAGGCAATCCGGCATGTGCCACAAATGCCATCTGCACGAGAGCTAGGATAATTGTAATTCTACTTAATTTCATTTTATGAAGTCTTTTGTATAGAGTAGTACAGCTAAGTGCGCATAAGGTTCAATAAATATAATGTATTTTTGCAGAAATCATTTGATCTGGATGAAAATACGCTTAACGAAAGAGTTTGACTTTGAAACTGCCCATGCCTTGGATGGGTACGAAGGGAAATGTAAGGACATTCATGGGCATTCGTATCACCTGAAAGTGACGGTAATTGGCGAACCTAAAGAAAACTGTGGCTTGTCTGATTGCGGGATGGTGGTTGACTTTGGTGACATCAAGAAAATAGTAAAGGATTATGTATTTGAAGAGTTTGATCATCGGCTGATTTTAAGAGATGATTCTCGATTTAAAGGGTTAGAAGCGAAAAACGATAGAATTCGCTATGTGCCTTATCAACCTACTTGTGAAAACATATTGATTGAAATTGTTGGAATCATCCAAAAACATCTTCCAGAGAAGGTAGAACTGCATAATGTTTTCTTACGAGAAACGGCAAACAGTTATGCCGAATGGTTTGCAACGGATAATTAGTCTACGGCACAATAATGAAAAACGCACCTCGTTTTAAATCGATGAATAAAAATCTACTTGCCATATTACTTCTTTTAGGTTGCCTCACCTCAAAAGCACAAAACATTCGTGACACTTCAATCCTTGCACCTGTGATTAGTGTTAGCTACGCTGTGCAGGTTCCGATGCTCGATATGGCGAAAAGTTTTGGCATCAATAGCAATATTGGCGTAAATGGTGGTGTGAAATTATCTTCTAACTGGCAAATCGATTTAGAAGGGACTTTTTTCTTCAGCAAAAACATCAAAATCGGCACGTTACTTGACCCGATTGTTACTTCAGATCGTCAAATTATTGCTCAAGATGGTGGGCCAGCCAACATTGAGGTGTACGAAAGGGGAATAACCGGGTGTGTTAACCTAGGAAAAGTATTCCCCATAATCGGACCAAATCCTAACTCAGGTTTGATTGCTAAGTTTGGACTTGGCTTTATGCGTCATAAAATTCGTATTGAAAATCAGGAGTATCAAGTTCCGCAACTCAACGATGACAATGTCATTTACTACGATCGACTGACCTTGGGAGTAATGACCAAGCAATACTTCGGATACCAACACCTTGGAAATAACAACCTCACCAATTTTCATGTAGGATTGGAATTCATACAAGGTTTTACTCGAGGGATGCGTGACTATCAAATTGATCTTGAAGGGCCTTACAATGAAAGTCGTTTAGATTTTATGATCGGTCTGCGTGTTGGATGGATTTTCCCCGTGTATCGCAAAGCTCCTGCAGATTGAAACTCCTCTACAACATAGGAATTAGAGCCTATGGACTAGGCGTATTGACAGCCGGAATGATTGGTTCTTCCAAAGCCATAAAATGGGTAGAGGGTAGAAAAGACTGGCTAAGAAAATTACAAGAATCAAAGTTGAACGATGTCATTTGGATCCATGCTTCGTCTATGGGAGAGTTTGAAATGGCTAAACCGTTGATCGAAAAAATAAGAGCTGACAAACAACTCGGCAAGAATCAAATTTTAATTACTTTTTTTAGTCCTTCAGGATACGAAACGGGTAAAGATTACAAGCTTGTCAATGGCGTTTCTTACCTTCCGCTGGATACAAAGAAAAATGCCCAAAAATTTATTGACACGGTTCATCCGAAGCTGGCCATCTTTGTGAAGTACGACTTTTGGTTCAATTTTCTGAACGAGCTGGAAGCGCGAAAAATTCCAATTTTGTACTTCAGCAGTAACTTCAGAGAAGGTCAGTTCTATTTTAAAAAAGCGGCTGGATGGCAGAGGCAAATCATGCAGCGCATTAATTCCATTCTTTGCATCAACACAAAGAGCGAAAAAGTGTTGCTGGCCAATGGGTTTACCAACACAGGCATTTCTGGAGACACTCGGTTTGACAAGGTAATTCAAAATGCTGAAAGGAGCACTCCAGTTCCTTTGATTGAACAATTCTCCAAGGGTAGTAAAGTACTGATTGCGGGGAGTAGTTGGCCGATTGAGGAAGGCTTGCTCAGCAACTTCCTATCCACCTACGTTCGTGATGATTTTAAGGTGATCATCGCTCCACATGACATTTCCGACAACCACTTAGAAGAAATTGAAAACAAGATCGATCGTGGGCTAACTCGCTTTTCAAAACTTACAAAAAACAATGTTTCGACCACAAAAATCATCCTAATTGATAATATTGGTATGCTGAGCAACCTTTATCAATATGGCGACATTGCTTTTATCGGAGGAGGGTTTACCAATGCTTTGCACAACATTTTGGAGGCCTGCGCGATGGGTAATGCACTCATTTACGGTGGCAACATCAAAAAGTATCCAGAAGGAGTTAATTTGGCGGAAGAAGGCGGAAGTTTTAGTATTAAGGAAGAAGACTTTGCAGATGCATTGAACCGACTATTGGATGATGATGCTTTGCTAGAACAGTGTCAAGCCACATGCAAACAATTTGTCTACAAACACCAAGGGGCTACGGATATTGTATTTGACCAAATGAAAAGGTTGCTTAATCTCGAGCAATAGTATTCTTGGAAGACTAGTTTGTCTTAAATTCTTTTAGATACAACGGATCAAAATAGGCTACATCTTCAAACTGCCGCTGCTGAAACTTCTTAAACGAAAGTTCAACCATTCCACTAGATGACGTCTGAAAGTCAGGCTTAATGGTTATGTTCTCCGCCAATTTAAGTTCCTGCAGTTTATCTGCACCATCTCCAAAGAGAATAACCTGTCCTTCCTCTTTCATCATAAACGATTCATCTATCACTTTTGGTTGCGGAGCAATAACCTCTTGCCCTTCGCGATAGGCTGCCAGATATACCTCCATTCTCCTGGCATCTATCATTGGCACATAGAGCGCATCGTCTTTTTTAAACCATTGCTGATATACTTGCATCATGATCTCCAATGAATTCAACGCTATCAACGGAACTCCAAGCGCAAAGCAAAACCCCTTCGCACTAGCGACACCAATCCTTAAACCCGTATAAGAACCTGGACCTGCTGAAACCGCTACGGCATCCAAATCCGTCATTTGAAAACCTTGTTCTTCGAGTAAGTCCTGTACTAATATATTCAACTGTTCTGCATGCACATATCCTTCAGGATGAACTTCATTGATGCCAATAATAGCACCATCTTTACTCAAACAAACCGAACATGTTTTACCAGAGGTCTCTATGTTTAGAATCAACGCCATTAAATGTCTTTAAACACTTTTTTCTTGAGTTCAAAGTTTTGTCCGAGATAAACTTTTTTCACTTGCTCATCAACGGATAATTCCTCAGCTGTTCCTGATTTAAGAATGGCTCCTTCAAATAATAAGTACGCACGATCTACGATAGAAAGCGTTTCTTGTACGTTGTGATCGGTAATCAGAATTCCGATATTCTTCTTACGGAGTTTCAATACGATACTTTGGATGTCTTCTACTGCGATGGGATCTACCCCAGCAAAAGGTTCATCAAGTAATACAAATTTCGGGTCAACCGCCAGACCTCTCGCAATCTCTGTTCTTCTCTTCTCTCCTCCCGAAAGCTTGTTACCCAAGTTTTTTCTCACATGCCCCAATCCAAATTCTTCAATGAGTTCTTCTAATCTATCTTTTTGTTCTTTTTTGCTCAATTTAGTCATTTGTAGGATCGACATGATGTTGTCTTCTACACTCAACGAACGAAATACAGAAACTTCCTGAGGCAAATACCCAATTCCCATTTGCGATCGCTTATACATAGGCAAACGGGTAATGTTGGTATCGTCAATAAAAACTCTTCCTGAATCAGGCTTCACCAAGCCTACCATCATGTAAAACGAAGTCGTTTTTCCAGCTCCATTGGGACCTAGCAAACCTACGATCTCTCCTTGGCTCACCTCAACCGTTACTCCTTTTACTACTTGTCTTCCTTTGTAGGCTTTCTTTATTTCCTCTGTGCGTAATTTCATCAAAAATCAAATTGTAACTTACCTCTCAAACCAATTCTACTCACCTTAATACCATCGTACTCGTTATCCAGATAAGTCATCCTCCAAAGTACATCAACGCGTAAGAACTTAAAAATATTCTCTATTCCTGCTGCCATTTCTAAATAAGGTTTTTGCTGCAAGGTAGAGGTATATCCTGGCAACTCCATCAAGTTAATGTTTTTGTCTGACAAACGTCCGTATACACCTGTAAGTGTAACTACCTCTCGCCACATCAGTTTTCGAATCAGCGGAATCTTATTCAAAAACAGTCCATCAAAATGCTGGTGTGCCTTAAAACTAACGTATTCGTCACTCACAAACTCCATAATGTTCATCATGTTGAATGCCGTTTCGTTGTAATTCCAGGTTTCGTTACCATTATGAACTTCAAGCAACGGATAGGGAGCTTTCCCAAAAATTTTCCCCACTTCAAACTGATATTTAAAGGTTCCAAATATTCCCATCGGAATCTTGTGTTGAAAAGACAGTCGAGCCTTATGATACTCGTATTTACTTCCCAAAACATTTGGAATCCCATACGTATAAGTCATGCTCAGCACTGGATATTTTGTCCCCAACGAAATTCGTTCGAACTCTCCCGAAAGAAACTCTTCGTTATAGGCAAACCGGGTATTAAAAGCGACCTCAGTAGCCGTGAGAGACACCTGTGGAGAAATCGAGCCATCTGGGTTAATCTCATTAAATTGTGTTATTCCTAATGGCGAAAATGTTGAATTTCTCAATAACAACTCACTTGAAAGACCAGGGAACCATTCTCTAAAATAGTTTGCACGATACTCCGTATTAAAGACCAATTTATTGTAAGGGTTTCTTCTCAAGAATGTCACGATACTGGTATTGTTATAAGCATTCGAACTGATTCCCACCTGCTCAACATCATGCTTGTAAACCAATTGCACCAATCTTCGCGGCTTCTTGGTGATGAAGAATCTCGTTCCCAGTCCATACTTGAACTCTTTGTCGACTAAACCATAAGCAGCATAACCCGAGAGTTCGATCATTTTACTGAAATCATTACTGGTTCGCATTCCAAAGCGAAAGCGATTCCCTTCCACATCGTTGTAGGACCAAGTACTGTAAAGCGGTCCAAGTTCTACCTTACCAATCACCCAATAACCAGTGGTTAAGGTCTGAATTAAATCAATGTAGGTATTAACGATCGGCAAACTCCCTAAGGTGTCAATCATTTTATAAACGCCCTCCTGATTATCTGTCAACTCCTCATGCCGACTATCTTGCCAGAATTCTTCGGAGTAGTCTTGCGCACTATCGCTCACAAAAATGTTCTCCACACCACTGTAAAAATCCTCTTCTTTGGGTTCGTTGATCTTAAACTCTCGGTAAGAAGTGGTTTTTCGACCGTAGAAGCCCATGGCTTTGTCTGCAACTTCGAAATCTACCAACAGCTCATCTTTGGTAAGCATCCAAACCTCATCCTGTACCTGTTCGAAGGTCTGCGAAACCGTCAGTTCATTGACAAAGTTGATGTTCGCGTCTTTGGAAATTTTTCCTTCTATGTACTTGATGGCGTAGGTTGTGTCATTTACCCACATGGTTCCTTCCACGGTAAGTTCTCCTTTTCTTTTTGGAATAAACTGCATCTCATAGCACCAATACTTATCGATAAACATGCTATCCATGAGGTAGTATCGGTAGTAGTTTAACCCACGATCTGATATCGGGCTGACAAAGTTTTTTCCGAACACTGGAAGGAAATTCTCGTAGATATTTACCTTTTGATACATATCTCCTGTAAACTGTGAGACACTCTCATTGCTCACACCAGACACTTTTGTTGCCCGAATGTATTCTTTCTCTGACTTTGGATTTTTGCGGTAGTAGAAATCAGATAGTGATTCTGACATAAAAATAGGAAGGTAAGTCTTATCCCCTGTGCTATCCACGTTATCAAAGATAAAATCGAACTTTTTGAACGCCTTACTTTTCGTAAACTCCTCGGTGATGTTATTCAGATCAAGCTCAATTTTGTTGTACACCTCATATTGGTAATAGGCGAGCTTTTCACGGTCGTTTATATCCTTGTTTTTGATGATACTTCGCAGAATTGCATGCGCTGGATTTTCATCGTTGGGGAGCACCACTAACTCTGGCAAGTCTTCGTCAGCAGGTTGTAGTTTGATGATGACCTCTTGCGCAATATCTCGAGTAATTTTTTGCTTAAACGTTCTGTACCCAACGAATGAAGCTATCAATGTATCTGCTGCGTAATAGCTTTCTAACACATAATTTCCCTCGAGATCAGAAGTTGTTCCAATTTTGGTATCCTGAAAATAAATGTTTACAAAAGGAAGCGTATCTCCATTCGCGGCATCTAAAACAATTCCCGAAACCTTGGTTTTTTGTGCTAGCATATTCAGCGATAGGAATAGCAGGATGATATGTAAACACCATTTACGCATGTTCTTTTCGAGCAGCTTCAATTCTCTTGGCCACCACTATTCCTATTTCATAAAGCAACATGACTGGAATAGCAACTAGCACCTGGCTAATAACGTCTGGTGGTGTAATTATTGCGGAGAGAATCAAAACAATGACCAAAGCGTGTTTTCTGTATTTCTTAAGAAAATCTGCTGAAACTAAACCTAGTTTAGTCAAAATCATAATGATCATTGGCAATTCAAAAAACAGCCCGCTAAAAAGTGTAGTTGTCGTAATCAAGGACAGATAACTGTTGATGGTAAAGTTGTTGGTCACCCCTTCCGTGACATTGAACGTACCAAAAAACTGCACCGCCAACGGACTTACCAAAAAGTAACCAAATGCCACTCCAAGTAAAAAGAGCATGGACGCCCAAAACACCGAACCTCGTGCTACTTTATACTCCGTTTCCTTAAGAGCGGGTTTAATGAAACCCCACAATTGGAAAAACACAAAAGGGAACATGATAATGAAACCTCCGATAAAGGAAAAGTACATACTCACACTAAATTGACCCGTGGGACTAATACTCTGCGTGTTGATTGGTATTTTTGTGGCACACAACCCCTCATCTATTCCCATGGTATGTGACAGCCAACAGAAGAAGTTGTAAGTTGGAAAGTTGGTATCCTTCATGGACATAAATATGTTATCTACCACCTCTTTGCGGAAAATAAACAACACCACCGCCACAACCAATATTGCTGCGACAGATTTGACCAACCTCCACCTGAGCTCCTCTAAGTGCCCGAGAAAGCTCATTTCCTTATCTTTTTTCGGCTCTTCCGTCATAGCACACAAAAATAGTCTTTTTGGAGGATTGCAAGGAAATTTGATTGCCCGTTATTTAAATGTTATCTACATTTGTCCAAAACAACTAAAAATGTCAGGATTATTACATGCCCACTCAGGGTTAAGATGGCTTACATTAGGTTTTCTTATCTACGCAATTATCAATGCTATTCTAAAAAGAAAAAAAGCATATCAAGACAGTGACAAAACACTTAGCATTCTGGCGTTGAGTATGACCCATTTGCAAGTTGTAATTGGACTCGTACTTTATTTCATTGGTGAAAAATACAAGCTTTTTAGTATTGCCTTTGACGCTGAATTACCCAAAGAGGTAAGAAGTGAAGCAAGGCTATACGCTTTGGAGCACCCATTGACGATGTTAATCGCTGCAGTCTTGATTACCATAGGTCATTCAAAGGCGAAGAAAGCAACCGAAAGCGCTAAAAAGTTTAAGTTGACCTATATCTTTTTTGGAATAGGCTTGCTACTAATTTTATTACTCATTCCATGGCCATTTTCAGTACAAAACGCCAGCTGGTTCTAATTGTAGGACTGTTTATTTTATCTTCTTGTGGAGAAAATCCAGATGCAGAAGCCTCTGTAGGGGAAGTGATGTCTGGTGAGAAGCTCTACCTACAAAACTGCGTATCCTGTCATGGAAAAGCTGGGAATCTAGGCGTTTCTGGTGCTACCGATCTCACCCAATCCGCTAAAACCTTAGAGCAGAAAATTGAATTCATCAAAAAAGGTGGTCCCAATGGTATTATGCAAGCTTATGGCAGTAAGTACGGTGGGCAATTCAACGATGATCAGATTCAAAAATTAGCCGAATACGTTGAAACACTAGGCAATTAACGTGGAATAAACAGGTGATCAAACGCCCAAGCATTCAACTCATTTCCGATATAGATGGCTTCGGGCTGTTTGTCCTTCAGGGTAACAATTACGGGAAATTCGTTGGAT
This sequence comes from uncultured Flavobacteriales bacterium, assembly GCA_964387945.1. Taxonomy (GTDB): domain Bacteria; phylum Bacteroidota; class Bacteroidia; order Flavobacteriales_D; family Parvicellaceae; genus Parvicella. The sequence goes on from CAYLYX010000001.1 coordinate 222,260, forward strand.
GACAAAGATACCGCCTCATAATCTTTAATCTTTATAAAGGGAAGTTGTGCATGATTTCGCTCAAAAAAGGCATCGATCACCTCGTCAGACTTCCAAAACTCTTGATCTTTGACCTTAGCGAAGAATACCGCCAATACTTTCTTTTCTGGATATAGTTCTTGATATACACCCACCCGCTTCGCTGCAGCATTGCAATGACCACATGAAGTACTAAAAAAGCAAATAGTATAGTCCTTTTCATCCATAAATTCAGGTTGTTGACTCTCTATCGCTTCCCAGTATTTATCCCACTTTGCATTTGCTACTTTGTAAGCGTTCCCTCGATTATTAAATTCTTGATTTGCTGGTTTAGCATTATAAATCAAGAAGAAAAATGATAGATATCCTCCTACCAAAACGGTACTCATACTCCAAATTGACCATGCGGGCGCCCAAGTCTTAAAGCCCTTGAGCTGAATACGAGCGTAAATAATCAATAAAAGCACTAAGATCACCAACGGAAAACCAGAATAGCCATTCAAACTACCAAGTTCAGCATTTACAAAACTCACATTTCCGTAAGCCGCTAGAAATGAGAAGATGTAGCTCAAAATTAACACTCCTGCCAACACTAAATACAGTCTATTAAACTTGCAGGTAAGCGTACAAACCACAAAAATCAACTCAAGAATAGTAATCACATGAACTTCTACAAGCGCAACTATTGAAGAGCCTGACAGCCCAGCTTCGAGCAAACTCCCAGTAGCATCTGCTGTGCCATAGAAATGACGAGAAACTCCAAACCCAATCACAGTAAAGGCTACAAACAACCGAATTGTCCAGCCCAATAAGTTGTTATTTTTCTGTCCTTCCATCTAAATACAAAGTAACCTAATTCCTGCCAATTTTTGTATCTTTACGGGCAGTTTTAAGTTATGGTGATAGTTCGGCACTAAAATTGAATATCATCAAATAAAATTACCATGAAACGAATCCTGTTATTGACAATACTTATTACCTCTTCTCTCTTTTTGCTGGGTCAGAACGAAACGGATAGCCAAGGCAGAAAGCAAGGAAATTGGGTGAAATACTATGAAAATGGTAAAACCATTAGGTATAAAGGACAGTTCAAGGATAACGTTCCGTACGGTAAGTTCATTTACTACTATGAATCAGGTGAAGTGCAAACCATCCTCGAATACGAAGAAAAGGGGTCAGCACTCGCAAAGACGTACTTTCCAACTGGAAATTTAATGGCAAAAGGGGCTTACCTAAACCAAAAAAAAGATGGTACATGGTGGTACTTTAGCGCAGATAAACTACTGATTTCCAAGGAGGTTTACAAAAATGGTGTTTTACACGGCACATCTTATAAGTTTTTCCCTACTGAGGTAGGTGACCAACCTAAAATCCTAGAAGAGATCAATTACGAGAACGGACTTGCTCAAGGAGAGTGGTCGCGCTATTACAAAGATGGAACCACACAAGTAAAAGGAAAATACAGAGATGGACTGCAACACGGAGAATGCATTTGGTATAGCACGTCTGGTAAGGGAGAGATTGTGGGTTACTTTAAGGAGGGTAAGAAAAACGGTCAATGGAGATATTACGATGAAGACGGAGAATATACAACCAAATTTTTCGTTAATGATAATGAATTAAAAGGTGAACTTCTTGAAAAATATCTAGAAGCGCAGAAAAAAGCGCAAGAGAACGAATGAATAAACTGTACTACATAATTGCAGCGCTTATTATTGTTGGAATCACCAACTGTAAGAAATCGGATAATCAGCCAGCGGAAATGTTTTACACCTACTTCCCTACCGAAATTGGTGTTTGGACAGAATATGAAGTTCATCAAGTAGTCCATAACGCAAGTGTTGGGACTGATACCAGTCATTTTTTCTTGAAAGAGGTCGTTGCCGAGGAGTTTATTGACAACCAAGGAAGGGTTACTTTTAGAATCGAGCGGTTCAAAAAAGATAGCCTCAATGGCACGTATGCTCTTTCTGATGTTTGGTACAGCAACTTAACCAACACCACGGCAGAAAAAGTGGAAGAGAATATTCGTTTCGTGAAATTGGTTTTTCCTGTAAAAGCAGGAAAATCATGGGATGGAAATGCGTATAACTCAGAAATCGAATGGGAGTATGAGTACGACAGCCTGCACATAGAAAGAACGTATAACAACCTCACGTTTGACAGCACCATCAAAGTTCAGCAAATCGACAATGTCAACCCGATTCAAAATCAGGTGGCGTATGAAGTTTATGCCAACTACATTGGTTTGATCAGAAAAAGTTATGTGAACATTGAAAATGGTGATGGTCTGGAGGTCGAAATGACGATTATCGATTATGGAAGGTAAGTTATCACTGCGAGGATGGTTAGTTGTAATTTGCCTTGTTATTCTTAATGGCTTTGCCGCCCAACAAGACACCAACTACTACCGGATTAAGTTTACGGATAAAAACAACACTCCATTTGACCTTCAGCAGCCTGATGAATTTCTTTCTCAAAAAGCGATTGAAAGACGAGACAAAAGTGGCATTACCGTAACTTCTCAGGACCTTCCGATTGATCCTGTCTATGTTTCCCAAGTACTAAGCTACAGCAGCGTTGAGTACGTAACACACTCCAACTGGTTCAACCAATTAGTGATCGTATCGGACGACACCAATGACATCAATAGCATTGCTCAACTTCCTTTTGTAGCCAGCAGTCAACAATTTCTGAAACCACAAAACAAGTCCAAAAAAAGTGATTCCAAGTTGGCGATTCTCAGCCCAAAAGAGTCTATCGTTGTCAATCCTTACTATCCATATGGTGTCAATTTTGCACAACATCATTTGCATCATTTAGATTACATGCACGACCTTGCTTTTAACGGACAAGGGATAGACATTGCTGTAATTGATGCAGGATTTGAAAACGTGACCTCCCTTAACGGGCTTCGGCACTTGTTTGAAACCGGACAAATTCTAAGCACTTATGATTTTGTAGATCTCGAACCAGATGTGGCAGAAGATCACAATCATGGTAGTGCTGTTCTTTCAGTAATAGCAGGCTACATCGAAGGAGAGTTTTATGGTGCTGCTCATCGCGCCAATTTTCATTTGTTACGATCTGAAGATGCAACTGCAGAGTACATCATTGAAGAAGATTTTTGGGTGCGAGCAGCTGAATATGCAGACTCAGCCGGTTGTGACATTATCAATACCTCACTGGGGTACTCCACCTTTGACGATAGTACGCAAAACCACACTTATGATGAGATGGATGGCAATACCACGCTGATTGCAAAAGCCAGTGATATTGCTTCTTCCAAAGGCATTCTTTGCATCACTTCTGCTGGAAATTTGGGCGAGAGCGACTGGGGATACATTAGCACCCCAGCCGATGCTGACAGTACGCTCACCATAGGTGCTGTAGATCAATACAATCAATTGGCAGCCTTTAGCAGCTATGGTCCGAGTGCAGATGGTGATTTAAAGCCCAATCTGGTTTCTGTAGGCTGGTTGACACAACTCATTGCTCCCTGGGACAATGAGATCATACAAGGCAATGGGACTTCTTTTTCTGCTCCGCTTGTGTCTGGTATAGCAGCCTGTTTGTGGCAAGCACTTCCAGATTTAACCAACATGGAGCTCAAGACACTACTCGAATCTACAGCAAATCAAGCAGCGACTCCAGATACACTAAGAGGCTATGGTTTTCCCAAAGTTTTTGACGCCTATCAAAGCGTAACGGGAATATCTCACCAAAATCCGAGGGGTTTAGAAATTCAAAATATCTATCCTAATCCTATACACGAAAATGAGGTTCTGTACCTTAGAATAGCTTCTGATGTAGATGCGCAAGTAGATATTCTATTCATCGATCAATTGGGACGTATTGCAGCTAAGCATTCTGCTTTTCTGAATATCGGTATCAATCTAGCCTCGTTTCCAAACGGTCTGCGCCTATCAAAAGGTGTTTATACTCTAGTCATACAAAATGAGGATCAGATAGACTTACAAAAAGTAGTTCTGCATTAAAGATGTAAACCACACTCCGTTTTTGGGTTATTATTCCATCGTCCTACTCGTCCTTTTCCGGGCACAGTACAATGTTCGCAACCCACAGAAAAGTATCCTTTAGCTTGCAGCGGATGAAACGGTAAAAGATGTTCTTTAATGTAAGCTTCTCTTTCTTCAGCCGAAACGTCCAATAAGGGATAAAACTTGAGCATCCCACCTCTTTCCTCAAAAATATCTAATGTAGCTCTGTGATCACTTTGCCATTCCATCAAACCAGAAACCCAAACCTTATAATCGTCTTTCAACGCATTAAGTGGTTCCACTTTATTTACTGAGCAACACAAATCTGGGTCTGTTTTCCATGTCTCATCCTTTGTAGTGAAATCATGTTTCCACTTTTCTGCTTTAACGTCTTTCACGTTTAACCCGTAAATTTCTGCTAGATAATCCTTGTAAAGTAATGTCTCTTTGAAGTGATATCCTGTATCAATGAAATAAATCAATTGCTCCGGTTTATTTTCTGCAAACAGGTGCAATAAATATGCAGAAGTAGTTGCAAATGAAGATGTCAACATGATATCTGCCGCATCAAAATCCTTGTACAGTTCTTTAATTCTGTCTTCAACAGAAAGCTTTCTATACTTCTTGTTTAGCCCAGCTATTTGCTCCACATCAACCACTAGTCCCTCATTTAACTCCATTTGTAAATATTTCTTTTCTGATTTGAAGTATTTTCTAACTTCGCAAAGATAACTAAACACTATTAAACTAATAACTATGAAAAAACGTCTGATTTACATTACGTTAGCCCTGTTCAGCATCGGAATGGTGAGCTGTGGTGCCGAGGAATCTGAGAGCGAAGAGCAAGATGGAGAGGCAAAAGAGGAGACTAAAGAAGGAGAAACAGTGCAAGAAGAAGCTCCCCCAGCTTTTGAAGACATCTGTACAGCTGCAACTGAGGTTTTTCTACAAGTAGAGAATTATGAGTACGGCCTAACTGAACCGTTTACGTTTAACGGAAACTTCGAGGTAAAGCGATCTCAATGGACAGTTCTTACCGATAGTACGGCAGAATTGAAGCTGTATAACTATGATCTTGGTGAAGAGACTGAGAACAATCTGGAGGTTTATGTTACCTTGAATGCAAAAAACGGAAACGTGTTGGATCCAGCCCTATATCCATATCAAGATTGGGACAAAGATTACTGGTCTAAAGTTAATGTGATTGCACCACAAGGTACGGTATGGTTTAATTGGGTTTCTGGTATGCCAGACCAAGGAAACGTACAAATTGACTTCTTAGATAAGGATCACGTTTGTGGTAAATTCATGCTTGAAGTAAACCAACCGGACAACAACACAATTGGACACGTAGTTCTTAATGGAACTTTCAACCACTGATTGTTATTTCATTTGTTGAGCAGAAGCTTTTGTTTATCATAAGTTTTTCTACTTTTATCCCAGCTATCAATTTTTGGCCTTATTTTTTCAGTATTTTGTAAGAAATTACAGAGATTATCTAAATGTAACAACTATGACTTTATCCAGAGGATTTTTGATTTGTCTTATCTTTTTAAGCAGTTTGTTCACTTTCGGACAAAATGAATTGGATGCTGACGGAAAGAAAACAGGGTACTGGCAGATTACTGGTGCCATGAAAAAAGGAAGTAGTTCTGAAGGTTATACAGCAGATGAAATTGTTGAGGAGGGGAATTTTGAAAGAAGCAGAAAAGAAGGTCTTTGGAAAAAGTATTATCCAGGTGGTCAGCTAAAGAGCGAGATCGAATACACCAAAGGAAAAGCGAGTGGAAAGTTTGTTACTTATTTCAAGAATGGACAAGTAGAGGAACAAGGAAACTGGCAAGGAGGAAAGTATAAAGGTGATTACGAAATGTACTATCCAAATGGACAGATTCGTCAAAAGAAGACGTTCAACGAAAATGGTGCTACTGAAGGGAAAGTTACCATGTGGTATCCTAACGGACAAAAGGAGATCGAATTTAACACCGTAAATGGTCAGGAAGATGGTCAGGCTACGTGGTGGTATGAAAACGGAGATAAGAAGAAAGAGCAAAACTTTACAGGTGGTGTCATGGATGCTCCTGCAGAAGAGTTTGCAATGGAAAACCCTCCTTATGTAGATCCAAACAAGAAACCAGCTAAGAAAGGTCCTAAGATCCAAGGTGATTTCAACGGAAACAGTGGTTTGGTGGATTGCTACGGAAAGACGTATGACAAGGATAAAAACATCTTAATGGATGGATGCTTCCAAGATGGAAGGCTTTTTAACGGAAGACATTACATCTACGATGAGTACGGACTGTTAGACCACATTGAGGTGTATGAGAATGGAGAATACGTGGGTAACGGTGTGATTGGAGCAAAAGACAAGTACTAGAACTAAATATTTGAAGATAGAAAAGGGTTATTCGTGAAAGCGAGTAACCTTTTTTGTTTTTAGTGATTGCATTCCGGACGCTGACAATCTGGTTCTCCAGCAAGCTTACCATTTTCGTCAATGTGATACTTGCAGCAGGTTACAAATTTGTCTTTGAGCATTTCTCGCCCTCTCACCACTCGAGACTTAATGGCAGAAACGGATAGGTTAAGTCGATCGGCAATATCCTGATGCTTTAATCCTTCAATTTCGGAGAGTAAAATGGCTTCCCTATACTTTTTGGGCAGTTCGTTAATGTGTGGTTCAAGACAACAGAAACTATCCTTTATAGACAATTCTTGATTGTCTTCAGACAATAACTCATCCATCAAGGGTTGATTGGTTCCTTTCTGCTTTCTGAAGTAATCGTTGATCGCATTTCTTGTAACGGTGTATAGCCAAGCATTCAGGTTACTATCTGGTGAAAGTTTATCGATATTTTGAATCGATTTGAGGTAAACTTCCTGAAGTAAATCCTCTGCGTCTTCTCTGTGGTGAATTTTAGAAATAATAAACCCTAAAAGCTGAGACGAAAATTCGTCCCAGCTTCGTTCAATGGTATTTCTGTTCTTTACTGTCACAATTCTTACGCTAAAGGTACTTCATTCAAAGCACAATTGCAGCCTTTTACTTAGTTACAGCAGCTGCACTTCGAACAATCGCACTTGTCACAAGGACAAGTTTCTGGAGTACATTTTTCGCAGTTACAATTTGTACACTCACAATTCGTGCAGGTGCATTTTCCTTGGTTTATTTCTTCATTTGTTTTCATAACGTTCTTTTATAGTACTAACGCTATGGGCGCGAAAAAGTCGCAGAATCTACTAAAAAAATATCAATGCACTGCTGAAAATGAGAATCCCCACCAGCATAAAAAGAAGTGTATAAGGCAGTATTTCTTTGGCTTTGAGACCTGTTATGGCGAGTAGCGGCAATGCCCAAAAAGGTTGTAACATATTGGTCAATTGATCGCCATATGCCATGGCCATTACGCCTTTAGGGAGTGACAAACCGTTATTGATTGCCGTTTCAATAATTACGGGACCTTGCACTACCCATTGCCCTCCTCCGCTGGGTACAAATACATTCATAGCTCCAGCAGACGCAAACGTCATTAGAGGGAACGTTGTACCATCCGAAATGCTACTGATACTATTTGCTAGGTCGGTCATCAGTCCACTGCCCTGCATCAAGGACATAATGCCATAATACAATGGGAACTGCAAAAGAATTCCACTTACTCCACCGATAGCACTTCCCACAGCATCCAGCATCTTTTTGATGCTTCCGTGAAAGACAAAAACAAGCCCCAATAAGGTGAAGTTGACAAAATCAGGAGTGATAAACGTCAATTTCTGTGGCTCTGGAGTGTGATAAATTCGTACTAAGACATAACCTAATAGTCCGATTCCCAAAAACCTACCGAGCCAAAGCGAAGCATCTATTTTTTCTGCGCCTTGAACGGGTTCATCACTCGCTGTTTCCATATGAGCCGTTTTCTCCACTTTTGGAATACTCGTTTTCACTCTTTTTCCCAACCAGAATGCTACCGAAGAAAGCACGACCAACACGCAAATACTTACGATAATGTTCATGGATGAGAAAACCGTGTCTGTCATCGGAATCAATTCGGGCAACTTTCCACCAAATGTATTCTCACCCATGAGTTTGGAGAGCTCAGTTGGATCAGCCGCTTTGATGGGTGCAGAGCCCGAAAGTCCACCGTGCCAGACCATCAATCCCACATATCCGCATGCTCCGATCAGTCCGTAATTGATTTCCCAGCATTCTGAAGTGGCTTTTTCAGCAATTTTACGAGCAAACAGCGCTCCAAACACCAATCCTAGACCCCAATTGAATAAACTCATTAAAATCGTCATAGAAGTCACTAAAACAGCTGCAGAAGCATTATTCGAAGCATAACCGGATAATCTATTCAAGAGTTGATCTACTGGTTTGGAGAGTGCTAATACGTGTCCTAATAGGAGCATGAGCATCATTTGCATGGCAAAGCTAAACCCAGAAGGACTCCAAAGTCCAGTATACCAAAGGTTGAGTGTATTGACCAACTTCGACTTATCGTTGTCAAATACATCACCTGAACCCAACAACATAACGAGGACAAATGAGATCAGCGTAAGGATCAAAGCAATTGTAAAAGGAGTTGGGAGAACTCGCTTGAAGAGGTCAGCATATTTGTTGGTAAAACTCATACTGCACTAAGGTAGTAAAAACAAAAAAGTTGTAACCGATCGGATCAGAAAGCAAAACTTACTTTTTCCACATTCCCAATAAGTCCTTGAAGAAATACATGATGCGCTTACCAAAAATAAAGTAGAAAGCAACGGCTAGTAAGATGTAAGGAGCTACCATCAGAATAGTAATACCCGCATTGATACCGTTTCCTACGGTCAATTCGTTTTGTTCGCTACTTTCTATTTGCGTTCTACAGTTCACACAACCTTGCGCCAATGCTTGTGCATTCAACAAGATGAAACCTGCGATAAGCAAAACAATATTTCTTAGAGCTCTACGCATAATATGGACTGATCATCAAATAAACCACTACGCCTGTCACCGCTACGTATAACCACAACGGGAAAGCAATTCTTGCAATCTTCTTGTGTGCATCAAATTTACCTAACAATGCTCTAGTATAGGTTACCAGCACAAATGGAATAATCACAATAGAGAGTAAAATGTGCGAAACGAGAATAAAGAAGTAAATGTATTTCATCGCTCCTTCTCCTCCGTAGGATGTGCTGTCCGATGTCATGTGATACGCAACGTACATGACTAAAAACAGACTAGAACATACCAACGCCACCTTGATTAAGTTTTCGTGCCGCTTGCGATTCCCCTTTTTTATTGCCAAAATAGCTCCAATCAAAAGAATAGCTGTAAGTCCATTAATTCCTGCGTAGATGGGTGGTAAAAAAGTCAATGGTTTAACATCAACTCCCAAATCGCGGAGATTAACACTAAAAAGAGCCGCTACGGCAACGGGTATAGCAATTGAAAGGACGGTGATCCAAACTTTAAACTTCTGTTCATTTCGTGCTATTGCTTCACTCATTTTCCTCTAGTTTAATAAGCAGTTTCAGGTCTTCAATCAACAGGTCAACCTGGTCTTTTTCCGTTCCTTCGTAATACCCTCTAATTCGTCCTTTGCTATCGATTAAGATCAGCTTTTCTGAATGAAGGAAACCTCCGGGAGCTAAAACATCTTCCTGATTGGGAACCAAATAACTCGTTACACCCAGCGTGTAAATCTCCTCCTTCTTTCCAGTGACAAAGTTATAGTTAGAATAGTCAAATCCGTACTCATCTCCATAAAATTTTAGTCGTGCAACAGAATCCCTCTCAGGATCTACGGTATGTGCAATCACGTTAAATTCCAATCCTTCAGTTTGCTCCTGAAAATACTTCATGTTAGCATTGATCTTAGGACAGATCTTTGGGCAATGGGTAAAGAAGAAATAGGCTACGTAAGGTTTCCCTTGAAAGTCGCTAAGACTGACTTCCAAACTATCTTGATTCATGAAGCTCCACTCTTCAATGGTGTGATAAATCGTGTCTTCATCAATGGCTTCGATGAATTCTTTGTTTCCGTAAATCGGTAGGTTGGTTTTCTCTTGTTCTGAGGCTGTTGTTTCTGCTTGACCTTCCTCTCCACAGCTCGTTAGGAGCGAAGTAGAAAGAAATACGATCATTATGTACTTAAGCATCTGCATTCTCTTCTTGTTCTCTCAATAAGATACTAATCTCCTTTGTGATGCGCTTGTTTTCACTTGTTTGGGGAGTTATATACTTACCACGAATGTGTAACTCTTGATCCAAGAGCAGGGTCATGATATGAGCGACTTTAGGATATCCGTACACCGAATCTTGTTCTTGCCACGGGTTTTGAATACGCATATCCGTATCGTAAATTTGCCCCATGTTACCCGTTACGATATGCCATCGATCCGTATTGATCTCATGAAAGTCAATAAACTCTTGAATCCGCTCATCAGATGCATTTGAATCCAACACACAAGAAATGATCTCTACATCTTTAAACCCATCGTTGGCGATCACTTCTTCTGCTACAAATCGCTTGAAGCTAAAAAAGTCTAGGTTACACTCTTTCGGACAATCCATTTGAATGAAGTTGACCACGAGAATCTTATCCTTTAGGTCTTTATTCGTTAGGATCCCTCCGTCTGGTGTATCAAACTTAAATTGAGGCACTTTGTAATAAATGGTATCCGTTACTTGCTTACCATCTACTTCCTTAGTTATGATGGTATGATCACCATAGTACTGTAGGTATTCGAAATTCTGTTTGCCCAAGGCAAAGAATAGAATAAAAAAAGCCGGAAATCCAAACATTCCGGCAAACAATAATATCTTAGAAGTTAAGCTTCTTTTTTCTTCGCTCATACTCGTTTTTAAGGGAATAAAATTCCGTTCCAATAGGTACTTTCGGTGAGTAGGATAAAGATCAAATAAGCGATAAAAATGAAGTAAGGCACTAACAATACATATCTGAATGATTTTGTTTCATCACCCAAGTGCATAAACTTCATTACAATGTAGCCAGCCTTTACCAATGTAAGGATGATAAAGCTCCATTTGATGAATGGCCAGTAACTGTTGATGTCACCTTCTGAATACTGCTTAACGAAAGCTCCCGTCAATACCTCAACGATCGTGATTACCGTCAAGAGAATGGTTACAAACCAAACTGTCTTTCTAATTTCCTTTCCATGCGCTTCGTCATGGTTGGCTGACAAGGAGTACTCGTTGTCTTTTATTAAGTCGTCTCTTTCCATATCTAGAACCGAATATATCTTTTATTAAACCAAGTAGAAGAAGGTAAATACAAATACCCAAACTAAATCTACAAAGTGCCAGTACAAACCTACTTTTTCTACCATCTCGAAGTGCCCTCTCTCATCATACACTCCTTTCACCACATTGATCAAAATGATCAGGTTAATTACAACTCCTGAGAATACGTGGAATCCGTGGAATCCGGTAATAAAGAAAAATAAGTTAGCAAATTGAGGAATCATTGGTGCATACTCATTCTCCGTCATGTTAGCACCTTGAATGTGCCCCATGTTTTCTGCCACAGAATGTGAGTATAGCTCCCATCCTTGGGCACCACCAACCAGTTCGCGACCGTGATGGAAGTCAAAGACGGCAATCTGTTTATCAATATCTAGCTCCATGAGCATTCCCCAACCTTCTGTGGTGAGATATGTCCCATAATGAGAACCATGAATAAAGTGATACCATTCCCAAGCCTGTGATCCTACGAAGAAAACACCTCCAATAACGGTGAGCGTTAACCACTTGATCACGCCTTTCTTATCTAATCTGTGACCGGCTTCAACGGCTAAAACCATGGTAACGGAACTAACGATAAGGATAAAAGTCATCAAAGCAACGTACATTAACGGGAAACCATTTCCTAAGAAAGGCATCGCGTTAAAAACTTCCTCACCTACTGGCCAAGAACCATATTGATGTCTGAAATAACCGTAAGCACACAAAAGCCCTCCAAATGTCAATGCATCTGACAATAAGAAGAACCACATCATCTGCTTTCCATAAGAAATTCTGAAGGGAGAGCCGTTTCCTCCCCATGCCGTTGCTGCATCTACTTCCTTAGCGTGTCCTGCCATTTTTCACAAATTTTGAAAGTGCAAGTTTAAGCATTATCTCTAAATTTTAATAGAAAACTTGCCAAATAATGATTTTAGAATTATTCTAAATAGTAATCGAAGACCAGAAGATAAACAGCCCAAACCACAGTAGACCAAGGAAGTGCCAAAAGTAGCCTCCAACGGTCAAACCTACGTAATGCTCTGAGTTATAATAACCTTTGAAGGAACGAACTAATAATACCACGAGCAATCCGAATCCAAAGAGGATGTGAAGCCCGTGCATTCCACTTAACACATAAACAAAGGCACTGGCTGTATTACTCGCTTGAAAAAACTTGTTGTACTGCCCTGCACTGATCTCATCACCAATCAAATACCATACATTATCTAAAATATAGTAATCTGTGCCTGTTTTGACGTCTTCGAAATGAAAATCATCTACCGCTACTTCTTCTCCTTCACTGTAAACTTTTCCATCCTTAATCACGTATTCCTTACCTCCTTCAAAATGTTTGGTTTCAATCGACTTGATCTGCTCTTCTGAAATCTCCGAAGACGGAAAGTAGAGCTTACGATCAATAAAATCAAGCACTTCACCATTTAAAGAAACGGTAAAATCTTCTCCGTACTCACCTTTCATTCCAAAGAAAGGGGTTTCGTTCTTAACACCAAAAGCAAAGGCAAAAAGCGTAGAGCGATCTGTGAGGGGTAACTCCATCCCATTTTTGACTAATTTCCCATTATCCAACTCCAAAGGGATCGGTTTTAAGCTAGTTTTTGAGAGCATCCCAATGGAATACGGAGATGAATAGTTATCAAATGAATAGGTATGATTCACAAACTTTCGATCATCCAAGCAAATTGGATATACAAATTCTCTAAGTTCTACTTCTTCATCAGATGTTAGCGTATCTCCCTCTAATGTATAAACCTGTCCGTCAAAATGAACCGTTTGACCATCTTTCAAAATAACATAACGATCACCGTAAGCTCCTTGCTCAAAGTAAATCCCGCCATGAACCATGTTACCTGATTCAACCAACTGAGACCATCCCTTGAACTGCAAATACATAAAGCTGATTCCCAACAAAAGGGTTAGTGTGATCATTAACTTTAAGCCGTTCTGATTGTTCTTGATGGCGAATTGTTTCGCCAAAATGTAAGTAAGGCTACTTACTAAAATAACGCCAGTACTCCAATTGAATGCTGAAGGCAATTTCAGGTTTACCCAAAACCCGTCCATCTTTGAAATCACTACCGCACTGATCAATCCAGCAAACAACATCAATATTGCCGCCATAAAGAGAATGGTGATCAGTTTATACGTCCGTTCTTTTCTTTCTTTTTCCTCTGCGGGGGTATACCCTTGTTCATTCACTAATTCTTCTGCCATAACTAAACCTTAAAGAAATAATACGCCAATTGCGCAACGGGAAGGTAGATAAACGAAGCAAACATCAATTGCTTTGCATATTTTTTGTCTAATGTCTGATATAATCGCATTGCAGGAAGCGTCTTCATTAAACCTAAAGGAACCAAAATGAACACGGCATATGCTGAGCACAACGGCTCCATCTCTGGGGTTAGCTGAATACAAGGCAAAATTCCAACGGGAATCAATGCAGCGCTGTAAATAAAAATCTGAAACGCACTTCCTTTTGTTCTTCCTTCTCTACTTGGAAGGAGTTGAAAACCTGCTTTCAGATAGTCATCGTTGATGTTCCAAGCAATCGCCCAAAAATGAGGAAACTGCCAAAAGAACTGCGTTAAGAACAGAACTCCAGGAAACCAACCAAACTCTCCTGTTACGGCAATATACCCCAACATTGGAGGAATACTTCCAGGAAATGCTCCTACAAAAACAGCGATGGGAGAAACCGTTTTCAGTGGTGTGTACAAAAGTACGTACATCGCCATGGCCAACAATCCAAGTGCTCCGCTTAGCGGGTTGAGCATAAACAACAACACTTCTCCGATTACAGCACATAGAATAGAGAAAATAACAGCTTCTTTAACAGAAAGTCGACCAGCAGCCACAGGTCGATCTTTGGTTCGATCCATTTTGATGTCCAAGTTACGCTCCCATACCTGATTCAAGGCATTAGAGGCTCCCGTCACTAAAAAACCACCAAAAACCAACGCCAAAAAGGAGATCCAATCAAAATGCGAGATGTTTGGAAGCGCAATCAAATACCCCAACGCAGCAGAAAATACAACTAGCGATGCCAGTCGCAACTTTCCTAACGCTACAAAATCTTGAGTCTTGGAATATTGTTTTACTTCGGAACTTATAATATCTGAGTTTTCAGCCAATCAAACCTGATTTTCAGGGGGCAAAGATAGTTGTTAGTTTCAAGTTTGTGGTTTATCGTTCGTAGTTTTTTTAGTTTTGTGTAACTCATGTAACGTTATCCATTTTATGATTTCAACGACCAAAGCGATTTCTCTTGTCAATAAAGCCACCCGACCTCTTGCCAAAACCACTGTTTCGTTAGGCGATAGTCTCAACCACGTTTTAGCTTCAGATGCGGTAGCAGCAATAGATTTGCCCCCTTTTAACCAATCGGCAATGGATGGCTACGCGGTGGCGCTGGGGAGTTCTTCAGAGTTTATCGTAACTGGAGAAATCAAAGCAGGAGATGATGCTTCTCAAGTCTCGCTTCAACCGGGTGAGGCGATCAAGATTTTTACCGGAGCAATGTCTCCTCTCTCGGCAGATTTAGTCTGTAGAATTGAGGATATTGAAGAACATGGTGAGACCATCACCATCACTAAAATGCCCAATAAGGGCGCAAACATCCGGTTATTTGGAGAGCAGATTAAGGCGGGCGAAGTTGGACTCAATTGTGGAACGGTAATGAATGCCGCTGCGATAGGTTTTTTGGCAAACTTGGGAATCCAAAACGTGGAAGTAATTCAAACACCATTCGTTCAAGTAATTTCAACAGGGAATGAACTTGTATCTCCGCTCGACACTGACGTATTACCTCCGGGTAAAATCTACGAAAGTAACGGCATCATGCTGCAAGCTGCTTTGCAAAAAATTGGGTTAACATCCAGACCACCAATCCATTTGAAAGATTCATATGCGGCTGTGTGCGATGGTATTGAGCAGGCGCTACAAACCTCTGACGTACTTATACTTTCGGGAGGAATTTCTGTGGGTGACTACGATTTTGTGGGTGACGCACTGCTTGAAAATGGTGTAGAGCAGGTGTTTTATAAGGTCAACCAAAAACCTGGAAAGCCACTGTTCTTTGGCACAAAAGGAGAAAAACTTGTTTTTGCCTTACCGGGAAACCCTGCGGCTGCGTTAACGTGCTTTTATGTTTATGTTTTGCCTGCTTTGCGCAAAATGGCTGGACTGGGGTTTCAGGAACTGCCAAGAAAAACAGCTGCAATATCAGGCGCTCCGACAAGGAGCAACGCAAGAGAGCAGTTCTTAAAGGGACGATATCAAAACGGAGAGGTCACCGTTTTAGAAGGTCAGAGTTCTGCTATGCTGCGTTCGTTTTCTGAGGCCAACGCATTGATTTACTTTCCAGCAGCAGCGGTATACCAAGACGGTGATTTGGTGGAAATTATTGAGTTATGCTGACGGAACTTCTTTTTTTTATGATCCTTCCTATTGTAGCGTTCCTGTACGCTAGTGTGGGACATGGGGGTGCAAGTGGTTACTTAGCACTTATGGTTCTCTTGTCTTTTGCGAGTCAAGACATTCGGGTGATTGCGTTGATTTTAAACCTATTTGTTGCAGGAATTAGTTTTTACCACTTCAACAGAGAAGGACATTTTAACGCTAAACTGTTTTACCCCTTTGTGATGGGTTCAATTCCTGCCGCTTTTGTCGGTGGGATGTTAGAAATAGATAGCTTTTGGTACAAACGCATTCTCGGCATTTTTCTATTATTAGCTACGGTTCGTTTTCTTTTGAGATCAAAGTCTACTGAAACGCAAAAAAACATCCACCTTCCGCTCGCAACCTTCATTGGTGCCGCAATTGGCTTTTTTAGCGGTATGATTGGTATTGGGGGTGGAATTATCCTGAGCCCAGTAATTTTGCTGCTCGGATGGGGCAACTTAAAAGAAACCGCTGCCGTTTCAGCACTTTTTATTGTTACCAACTCTGCTTTGGGACTTTTAGGAAATTACTTCAATGATTTTCAATTGGATATGGCGCTCTCTTGGAAGCAATTGTCTTTGGTGATTGCCTTGGCGGTTTTGGGTGGTTTTGCTGGTAGTTATTGGGGAAGTCAATTAAAAAACATGCAACTGCTTAAATACGTACTAGCCGGTGTACTAGGAGTCGCGAGTATTAAGCTGTGGTTGGTATAACTCAAAATAATTTTGATTCAATCGAACTCATATCGGCTGATGAAACATCTGCGTACTGTTCAAACTCTCCACGCTTTGTAATCAACCAGGCTTCATTTGCATATTTCATCCCTTCGGCAAGATCATGTGTGCAACAGATAACCAGTTTTCCTTTTTTCACTTGATCGCTCAGGAGCTGAAAAACCATGCGCTTGTTGACAATATCCAAATGAGCAGTGGGTTCATCTAGTGCAATAATAGGCGTTTGTTGCACCAAGCTCCTTGCAATATTCACCAATTGCTTCTGACCGTCTGACAATGTCATATAAGGTTTCGCGAACAAAGAATGAAGTTTAAGTTCGTCCACTACTTCATTAATTACTTGTTGATCTGCCTCCGATAACCTCCCCAAACCTTTAATGTATGGAATTCTCGCGTAGTGCAGCATATCGGCTACTGTTACTTCATTCGGTACGGTAAGGTTTCCCTGTAAAAAAGCGAGCTGTTGTGCCATCTGTTTACTGCTCAAGCTAGTAACTTCTTGATTATCCAAAATGATCTTTCCATTGATCGAACTTAAATGATTTGCAATGGTCTTAAGCAATGTAGACTTTCCTTTTCCATTCGCTCCTAATAGCAAGACAAACTTCGCCAGATTTGCTCGTGCATTGATATGTTGCACCAAAGCTTTCCCCTCATATCCGATGGATACGTCAATCAGCTCCAGTATTTGTCTGTTCTTATCCATTGGTCCAAGTTTTTCGATAACTAAGAATAATGCTCACCACCAATGGAGCACCAATCAACGAAGTCACAGCATTTATCGGAAGTTTCAAATCGAAGCCTGGCACTTGGGCAAATAAGTCACAAAACAACAACAACAAAGCCCCTAAAATCGCTGAAAAAGGGATCAGCAACGCATGGTTACTTGTTTTCGTTGTCATTCTTGCCAAATGAGGTGCCGCCAAGCCCACAAAAGCAATTGGCCCGCAATAAGCCGTTACTACACCCGCAAGTACGCCTGCAACTATGATGATTGTAAACCGTATTTTTTTTACCTCAATACCGAGACTCTTTGCTGAATCATCTCCTAGTAAAAGCGCATTGAGTGCATTTACCTTTAGATAGGATAGTAAAATAAAAACAAGAATGATTGTCCCAAATATTAACATCTCAGAAAGTTCAACAGTTGATAGATCTCCCATGGTCCAAAGCAAATACTTCTTGATGCTTTCGCTTGGAGCAAAGTACTGTAAAACACTTACAATGGCACTGGCAAACGAACCTACCATTAATCCTGCAATCAGAAGCATCGCCCCGTTGCCGATTTTCTTGGCTAGCATCATGATCACCAACAACACTCCTGCGGCTCCGAGCACACCAAAGAGCATTACTCCATTATGCAGCTGCACCAATTCCCATCCAATGGTAGTGCCGAGCATTACTAAAATGGCTACCCCCAAGCCACTTCCGGCACTTACACCGAGGATATATGGGCCAGCCAATGGGTTTCTGAAATAAGACTGCATGAGTAAACCAGACACAGCCAAGGCTGCACCAGATAGAATTGCCGTTAAAACTCTTGGCAAACGAAGTTCCAGAAGAACAAATCTAAATTTATTGTCTTCGCGCAAACCAGAAAATAAATCGGAAGGTGCGATGATCTGCGAACCTAGCATAAGACTTGCTAGTGCAAGCAGCGCCAGTGCTACTAAACCAATAATTATGTAAGAAGACTTTGACAAAATCCGAAAACTATGCAACAAAGTTATTCACCTCTGAATTCTCTGGCTTTTTCTTCGGTAATAATTTTGCCTTGATAAACACCCACGATCATAGCTTCAGACAGTCCGGCATCATAAATAGCTTGTAATACTTCACTGATTTCAGCATGTGTTTTCTCAACAGGTGTAGCGTAAACCGTTACCCCATCCACCTTAATGGTAGTAGGTGTAAATCCAAGACTTAGAATCAAGTTCGCCACGTCTGTATCAATTTCGCTATCAAAAACTCCAATCTCTACCATGTAACGCACATCATCCGGATTCACGGGTGTCTCGATTGTTTTCTCATTTTCCTTGCTAATCGCTTCGATTTCCTCTCTAAGTTTTTGTGCATTCTGCATGAAATCACCATCTACACTCGTTGTATCAGCTGTAGTTTCCGTTGCATCTCCTTGTCCATCACCATTTCCTTCAGAATCCTCTCCTTCATCGTCACCTCCGTTCAGCGACTGGAAGTTGAAAATATTGTCTCCACCAAAATTCACCTTACGCTTCCCTTCATAGAACGTAAAGTCTAGTTGGTAGGTTTTGAATCCATCGAACTGAATCACAAAAGACTCTTTGTCAATGTAGAACTCGTCTCCGAAGATATTGTTTACAGAAATGACATAACTACCTGCTTGTGGAACGTTCAATACATAACTTCCATCATTATCGGTTAAGACGCTGTATGCATCTCCTTTAAGGTTAGTTGCTGTGATTCTGATTCCACCCACATTAATCAATCCCTTTGATGAGAACTCGTCTCTGTTCATCACCACACTTCCATAAACGCGGTAGCTTTCTGCATACGGAACATAAATGGTTCTGTCTTCACTCACCGAAATAATTTGATTATCACCATTCACATTATACAATGTACCCAGGTTAACCATTGGTTTAAAGTTCACCAAGTAGTTGAGATCTGGCATGTTATGTATTACAACTTTTCCCTCTGCAGAAGTCATCAACTCACGTTCTCCCCACTTGATCTGTCTTGGATCATCGTAGTTGGGATCAAGAGATATATTCACCTTAATATTGGGCAATAATGGTTCGTTATCTTGTCGTTCGCCATCTCCGTTAAAGTCGTTGAAGCAAATAAATTCTATATCGCTGTATTTGATTCTTGGTTGATTAAACCCAAAGGATTTGATGACACCAGCATTCAAACTAAAGAAACGAGATGCACTGATACCTTGAGTACTTTCGTCTACGTAACTATTGGTATAGATCCCAGCCGTCATATAGGCTCGCCATCCTTTAGGGAAGAAGAAGTCCGTTCGCCCTGAAAGCACGATACTTTGTCGGTTAGACGGTAATCTTAAGTAGTAATTCGCATACCCGCTAACCTTAACGGTGTTCTTGTAAATAAACTTGTCCATCTGACCTCTCAACGATACCGTTTCCATAGAAATCTCATCAAAAAGGATGTAATCGTCATCCACGAAAAACATCGGCCCGCGAATATAGCTTGCGTTGAATCGATAGTTTCTACTTGTTATACTTACCCCAACGGAAGTACTTAGAATTGGACTAAGAATTGTTGAGTCGCTTAGGATATTTCTAAAAGATGTGCGCCCAATCGTTAAGGTAGGTGTGATAAATGTGCGCTCGTTCAGTTTGAATCGTGTATTGAAATAGCCTCCTATAAAATAGTTATCAAAATCATCGTACAGTCCAAGTGAATTGTCAAAGCTTCGTCTTGATAAGATCTTAAATAATGGACCTGCCTCGCTCGTAATTTTGTTAGAAAACCGGTACTGGTAGGTGGCACGATAAACCTGTGTTTCAGCATAGAGCCCTGTGTAGAAAGGGCTAAGTGTATATCGGCTAGGCTTTACGGCATTGTAAACTCCGATCACCTTAATATTGCTCACATTGTTAATTCTGTAGAGACCGTTACCACTGATCACATGCACTGGTCTCATTCTTAAAAAGTTAAACTGATCATTTCTAGTGGACAACGAAACTCGAAGTTTGTTCTTTATAAAGGCTCCAGAGTACTTGAAGTTATAAGAAACTCCGATGAGTGATGAATCCGGACTTCCTCCAAATGCTGAAGCATCAAATCGCGCATTGGTAAGAAGGATTTGACCTGATATACTCTGACTTCCGGCAAAAACAGCGCTTGCACCCAGCTGCGTGGAGTAGGCCTGATAATTCACATAGTCGTTATCTTCATAAGTTAGTCCAACGTTAAGACTAATCCCTTTATTCAACCTTCTGTAATATTCGGCCGTTCCAATCATGATGGGAAGGAACTGATTACTGATAAAAGAAGCTTGCACTCTATCATTTTCCGTGATTTCATAAGATGCACGTGCTCCGATTCCCCTTCCGGTATGTAGTGTATAGTTAGTGATTAGCCCAGCATTCACGTGAAGTCTGTCTTTCCACGAGTAACCGAGCTGATATCTGATGTTATTCGGATTACTCCAAAATGTAGGACCAAAAAATCTACCGCTTCTGTAGATATTCCTAAAATTAGCCATGTAACTCAGGTCATGATCTCCTTTGAACAACAATTGTCCGTATACCAAAAGATTAACAAACGTTGGGTTGGGTGATAATAGGTTATAGATGCTCAGGTCAACGTTTAGTGGTGTATTCTTCTCTTGACGTTGCGTGGTTAATTCATTTTCTAAATCGAGATAATGAACGGCATCTTGAAAGGTTTTTCCATTAGAACCGACAATTTTGACTTTTACGGAAGACTCATCCCAAATCATTCCGTACTCCATTTTTTGTTCCACTGTTAACAGTGTATTCGATTCTACGGTATACTCCAAGATCGTATCGGAGAGTGGAGGAACCTCTACATAAAATTCTTCTTTATCGAGTTCGATAATATTATAAAGTCTACCTACATCGAGGTTTACTTTAAGTAATTCGGTTGCATTTCCTTCGTTGACAATTTTGAGTTTGAAGGGGACGCGATCAAATAATTCATTGAAGTAAACTTGTTTTTCGAATACTTCAGCATCCCATTTGGACTTCATGGGAATTTTAATGTATGCCGCACCCGAATAAATCCCTTCTTTGGTGGTAAAGGAAGCATCAATAACATAGGCCACTCCTCCTGTAGCGTCAAACGGGATAGAAATTCTTACAGGTAAAGAAATCGTTTCATTGGGAGCAAGCTCCACATTTTCCATAGATGGATTAGCAATAAGTTTCCAGTCGTTGGGAACTCTTACTTGCAAAGCACCAGAAACGGGCTTTGAATCTGTATTGGTAAAGGTAACTACGTTGAAGTAGACAGAGTCAGCGCTTTGTTCGACTTTCTTCAGTTTAAAGGCGACCTGTATTTTTTTGTTCAGGGCATTCAGGCTATCCTGAAGAATTAATTCGTCAATGCCATCTTGATCCTTTTTGGTACTATCTTCTCCCCCATCGATGCTAGGCATGACGTTTGATGCTCGTACTTCAAGAACAAGGCTCACAAAGATTAATACGATCAATAGATGTAATTTTCGAATCATCTATTCGTTTTTGACAAATTGACAGAAATACCTAAAAATCCGGTATTAAGATAAACTCAACCTCAATGGTGTAGTAATCCGCTACTGCTCCTAATAAATTGGTCGCAGGTGTTGTACCACAGTCATAAGTAATATTAATTTGATGAGTGTTTGGATCAGCAGGAATATCAGACAGGTCATTTGTACTCATTAATGTTGCGCCAGCTGCAGTAAGATCCCTAGGTCCTCCAAAAATGGCCGTACCCAAATTTCCATTTGCATCCGTTGCTTCAACCTGAATGGTTTCAGAAGGCAGCGTTGCTCCTGTACTACCTACTAAATCAGTAGCTCCAAGAAAAGTTTGCACATCCAAATGCCATCCCGACATTACAGCCGGAGCGATTTCTCCAATCGCCACACCTAATGTTGTTCCATCAGGGATCTGAATTCCCGTGTTGTATTTATCTAACGTATTGAAGTTAAACTCAATATGAGAACCGATCAAGACTGTTAAGCGAGCATAATTATCCTGTGCGCTAGCGTTTAAGCTACCTATTACTAATAATATCCCAGCTAGAAAAACCCTCATCTAATAAACCATAAAACAAATGGGCGTCACTATACAAATGAATGAATAGCGACACCCAGTTTTATGAATAAGTTATTAAATAGACGCTAATTCAAACAATACATTCGTGATGTATCTGTCTGGGGTTGGAGAAGGATCTTGCTCCAAGATAGAAGTTGCGTTCATATCTCCTTCAGTAGTACCACATCTCCAAGTAATGGTAAAGTCGTTATCTGTAACGTCACCAGCTGAAGAAAGTACGTTTCCGTTGTCTGTAATCAACACAACTGGG
Organism: uncultured Flavobacteriales bacterium; assembly: GCA_964387945.1. Taxonomy (GTDB): domain Bacteria; phylum Bacteroidota; class Bacteroidia; order Flavobacteriales_D; family Parvicellaceae; genus Parvicella. Next base: position 244,753 of record CAYLYX010000001.1, read on the forward strand.
AATACGTCCAAATCAGCAATAACAGTTCCATCTGTCGTTGGAGCTGATGTGATCTCCGTACCAAAAAGGTGTGTTCCGTTTGACGCAAGGTTATACCCAACGTTATCCAATGTCAACGTGTTTGCAGGGTTATCCGTACCGATGAAAGTAGCTTCCTCAGAACCATAGCTCAATTCCCATCTTGTAGATGATGCGATGGTAAAGTCGGTAATGTACATCGGATCAGACGTAGCGGGGTTAGCAGAAGCCGAAGTAGCAGCGTCTCCCGAAAGTCCATCACGATAATCATCGATCGAGTTAAACGTAAATTCAATATTACCTCCATTGGTAATGGTCATTCTTAACACTTGGTTAAGGTTAACAGCAACAGGCACAACGTTACGGTCTCTAACTGCCTGAGCTTTCATGCTGGTAATTCCTAGAAACATACCAGCCGCAATTAATGCAATACTTTTTGCTTTCATCCTCTTAAGTTTTATAGGTTTAGTGCAATTTACGTTTTTTTTTCAATTTGGTTCTAATTTCTCAACAAAAAAAATGAAATCCTACGTGAACGCTTTTGATCGCTATTTGAAATCCCTATTTTTTTTGATGAAAACTTATTTTAAAGATTTAGTTTAATTTTTTTGACTTCATTTTTGTCCAGAAATTCATAGATTTTTTACTTACATTTGAATCTGGTCATCTATACATTATATATAAAATAGAACATGCATACATTTAAACTCTACTTTTCGTTCCTATTTATACTGCTTTCCCACCTGTTAGTTGCTCAGGACTTTGAGGTAGCTCCAGTTATCGTGAATTTTGATGCTAACCCAGGAGAGATTCAAAAGGCTGAAATTACCATTCGCAACCATGCGAACATTAAGCAGTCTTACACCGTTACTCTGGGAGATTTTATCATTGACGAAAGTGGAGAGAAAAAAAGAATTCCCGCTGGACAATCGAATAAGAGTTGTGCAAACTGGACCACAGTAACACCTTCTTTTATCCAGCTGAATCCGAATGAAGAGAAAAACATTTCGGTTTTGATGACGGTTCCTAAGGATGGGCACGACACCAGATGGTGCTTATTATATGTACAAACGGCAGAAGAACAAACAGAAAACCCTGTTGATAAACAACTTCAGGCGGGTATTAGAGTTAAGCCAAGAATTGCTGTTCTTATCAATCAATCACCAAAGTCAAACAACAACTTTGGAGGTAAGATTTATGACCTAAAAGATATTACTACCGCTGAAGACTCTACTTTCCAATATCAAGTGACGGTGGAAAACACGGGAGACAAAATATTAGAAGCGAGAGTTCAACTGTATTTAGCTAACCTCTCTACTGCAAGCGAGAAGAAATACCCAGCTCAGATGCAGCGCGTTTACCCTGGAGAAAAACGAACTTTCATTTTATCTCTTCCCAAAGGAGAAGGAACTGGAAAACACGCCTTAGCGGCCATCCTAGATTACGGCCATGGGTCTGATCTAGAGGGAACCCAAATAATGATTGATTTATGATGCATCGTATGTTTAACATCAACGTACTGCTGACATTCCTCTTTCTATTTTGTTTATCTGGTTTTGGTCAAAAGGTCAAGAAAATTGAAATCTTATATGCTGATGGAACGATAAAAGAGTCGTTTCATGCCACGATAGACAAAAAAAAGAAAGACACGATTCGGGAGGGAGTATATAATTACTATTATCCGAATGGCGAGCTAGGTCAAACGGGCGAATTCAAGAATAATCAACTCGAAGGCAAATGGGAGTTGTATCATGAAACTGGCGAACTGAAGCAAGTGATGGTTTTTCAGTCTGGACTTCTTCAGGGTAACTCTAAAACTTACTACAGATCTGGACAACTCCACGAGGACATGAACTACTTGAACGATGTGCTTCATGGCGATGTAAAGATTTATTATCAGAACGGACAACTGAAAGAGGCTTCTAACTATCAATTCGGATTACTTTCTGGAAAAGTATCTTCCTATTATGAAAACGGAGAACTTCACTACACTGCAATGACCGAAAAAGGAGCCTTTAACGGCACGTACATTCGCTATTTTGAAAACGGGTTTATTGCCGAAGAAACAACTAAAAAGAATGGCGAATTCCACGGTCAATACACGGGGTACTACAAGGATCATAAAGGGATGCCTCAGAAAAAATGCATCTACGAAAACGGAAGTCTAGAAGGTCTTTTTGAAGGCTTTTATCCTTCTGGAAACCTTATGAACCGGTATACTTTTGCGAACAATAAGGAAGAAGGAAAGTATGAGGAATTTTTTGATGATTCCCTTAACACAACCTACATGACTGGACAATTTGAAAACGGCAAAAAAACCGGCACATGGACGATCTATTACCCAGATGGCGATGTAGTTTACTACCGTGGAACTTATGAAAACAGTCAGCGAGAAGGTATTTGGGATGTTTATTTTCCAAATGGTATTATCAAACAATCGGGAAGTTACACAGAAGGCACTGAAAGTGGACATTGGAAGTTCTACAATGAAGACGGAACCTTAGCATTTGAAGGAGATTACAAAGACGGCCTTAAGAGTGGAGAATGGCGATTTTATTACCCCAGTGAGAAGCTGAAGGTAATACACAACTATGAAAATGGACTGCGCAATGGAATTGGAAGAGCTTACGATGAGGAAGGAAATTTAGTAGAAAAAGCTGCTTACAAAGACGATCAGGTGATAGAAGTTCTTCCGTTGGTTGAGGAAGATTAATTGAGCTTTCTGAAGTAGTACAACGACACCTCTGAAAAACGCTCGGGGTATAACATTTTTCCGTAGTCCTTTAGAATCAGATCAGGACGGACAACCCCTGACTCCCAATAGTCGTTCCCACCATGTGCATTTATTCGTGCACTAGCTTGATAGGCTCCCATGGTTAGTTTTTCAGTAAGTTTTTCGTATCTACCATCTCTAGCAAATAGCTCCTCAAAAGAATCCGCTTCTGGGTTAATCCAGACATCGTTCTCAGCAGACTTCAGGATAACGTCTTCAAAACTCAGCGGAAGACTCCCTACGTTTTCATCATTCTCCCAAGCGTAAGTGCCATTGGCATCCCTTAGGAGATTGGCTACATAACTATTTCCACCCGGAACATACCAAACGCCTTGATATACTGATGAGAAAATCACTTTGGTTTTGACCTCACTTTGCGAACACAATTCCTTCGCATTCAAGTATTCTTGCTCAATACTCTTAAATAAGGAATCTGCCAGCTCTTCTTTGTCTAAGAGCGCCCCAAAAACCTTGATCCATTCGGCTCTTGCCAAAGGATGCTCCTCTTGCCATTCCACAACTGGCAAAATTCTTATCCCCGCTTTTAGCAACGTATTTATATCCTGACTACTCTCTGTAAAATCATTGAGCAAAATGAGTTCTGGAGCCTCTAGAATTAATTTCTCCAAATCGATTTGTCCAACCATTCCAGACTCCATGATTTTCCCATCTTCAACAGCCTTAATGATCGTTTCATTGTAAACATAACTACTGTTTTCAATGTACTTGATCTTATCTAGTGCATCCAGTTCATCTAAAAAACCAATGAAACTTACCGAAAATAAAGAAAGATCATCCACAGGTGTATGAATAACATAAGGATGATCAGGGTCTTCCATTCCTTTGGGAACCAATGTATACTTTTGTTCCATCCCCGAGTAAGGATCTTTGATCTCCAACACTTGAAATCCATCTACAGTGTCAATTTTAAACCCGCTTGCATACTTTACTTCAACAGGAGACTGAGGGAAATTTGGCTCGTCATACACTTCCTGTGAGGCTTCTTCTGAATGGACACATCGAACAAAGCCCAAGATGATCAAAATTGCTATGAATGTAACCCGAATCACGTATTGAGCACAAAATTAATTTTAATTTTGACCTCGATGAATTCTGGAGAAGAATACTTTTTGATTGGCGGGCTTGTCCTTGCCGTGCTAGTTAGCTTTTTGTCTGCTCAACACGGCAAAACTCGTGGATACTCGTTTACAAAGTCTTTTATTTATGGAAGTATAGCGCTTTCGGGACTTGTCTTTATGGCATGGCAATACTTCTGGAACCGATAACTACACTTTGATCTGACGTTTAATACTTTCCTCTAAAGAAATCAACGTATCCGTTCTCACCACTGACTTAATGGACTGAATCTTATGATTCAACAAATCGTATAAGTGCTGTGTGTTTCTACAGTGCAACTTCAGAAAAATACTGTATTCACCAGTAGTAAAGTAAGCTTCTACTACTTCTGGAATTTCCTTCAGTTCTTCTACGACCTGTTCATAATCCGATCCATGCTCTAGATAAACACCTAGGAAAGCCGTCATATCATACCCCAATTTCACGGGATCAACAATCAAGGTCGATTTTCTAACCACACCTAATGTCTCTAACTTTTTCATTCGAACATGAATTGTTCCTGGTGAAACGATCAATTTACTGGCAATTTCTGTATAAGGAGTCTTGGCATCTGCAATCAAAATATTCAAAATATCCCGATCCAAATCATCAATCTCGTAATGGACGTCATGTTTCTGATACATAATTTACATTTTTAATAAAAGTTACGCATAATTTTTATGCTATATGTAAAAATATATATTTTTAATTATATTATTTGCATTGTTTTAGTTAATTTAATAAATTTGTATCAACAAAAGTTCTTATTTATACTGTGAGGTGATGAAATGGCAGACATGCCCTCCTGTCTCGGGGGTGAGAATAAGGGATAAACACATTGTAGAAGACAATTGTCGCAGATCTAATTGTAGAAAGACATGTTTTCAGGTTCCGATAGCCATCGGAATGACCACCAATTGTTATTGCAAGGTTAAACGATTTTTGCAGTGTTGCTAACCGCTTCGTGGAGGTTCGAATCCTTCTCTCACAGCAGAACGTAAAGTTCAAACGACATCGATGATGCAAGCAAGGAAGTGTCATCGAGTTGCTTTTTCAGACGGAAAAGTAAGAGGTAGTAGTTTTGTAGTAGCTTCGAGGTTTTATTAGGGAGGGGTCCCTTTTAAAGCCTCGAAGTTTTTTATATTTGATCAAAACTAAATATATGCTCAATAATCTCGACTTTTCGAAAATCATATTTATCGACATTGAAACCGTTCCGGTTGTCTATCACTTTTCTGAATTAGATGAACGTGGCAAAGAACTCTGGGACAAAAAAACACGATTTCTACAAGACAGGGACGGGCTTTCTCCTGCTCAGGTCTATGAAAAAGCGGGAATTTATTCTGAGTTTGCCAAGGTGGCTTGCATCAGTATTGGAATCGTTGTACGCAAGGAGGGTGAAGAACAAATCAGACTGAAGTCGTTTGCTGGCACTGACGAAAAGAAGGTTCTGCAAGAGTTTGCGGATATGGTCAATAGTAAATTTGCGCACCCAAGTTATCTGTTGTGCGCACACAACGGCAAGGAGTTTGACTTTCCCTTTCTGTCCAGAAGATTTCTAATCAATGGTCTGCGCTTGCCAGAAATGTTGAATATTGCAGGTAAAAAGCCTTGGGAGATTAACCATTTGGACACGATGGAATTGTGGAAGTTTGGCGATTACAAGAACTACACTTCTTTGGAACTGTTGACTTATGTTTTTGATATTCCCACACCAAAAGAAGATATTGATGGGAGTCAGGTAGCTTCCGTATTCTATGAGGAGGGAGACATTGACAGAATCATTACTTACTGTGAAAAAGACGTGATTGCAACGATTCATCTCATGCGAAAGTACCAACAGCTTCCTTTGATTCATGATGACTACATTCTGAGCACCTAATCATGCAAGAATTCGAAAGTCAACTCCTTCAAAACTTAGGGTTTCCCCCAACTACAGATCAAGCCAAGGCAGCCAATGCGTTGGCAAGATTTGTTTATTCGCTCAATTCTCAAGTAGGACTTATTCTTAAAGGATATGCTGGTACGGGTAAAACGAGCTTGATTGGTGCTTTGGTAAAGACACTCGAGCAAAACAAAATGAAAAGTGTGCTTTTGGCACCTACTGGTCGTGCCGCAAAAGTACTGGCTGGACATAGCGGTAGAGATGCCATGACCATTCATAAAAAAATCTACTTTCAATCTAGGGACAAAGGGAAAATGGTCTATCGGCCTGGCAAAAACCTACACAAAAACACCTTGTTTATTGTAGACGAAGCCAGTATGATTTCTTCTGAAAGTGGAACCGAATTTTCGGATGCTCGTGATCTTCTAGATGATTTGTTTCGGTTTACCTATAACGGTTTTAACTGCAAACTTCTATTTATTGGAGATACCGCTCAGTTACCACCGGTTGGAAGTTCTTTCAGCCCAGCTCTTGATAAACAGTTTCTAGAAGGAGCTTATGGAATTCCTTTTGGTTCTATTCAGCTTAAAACGGTTGTGCGGCAAGGAGAAGATTCTGGTATACTTTACAACGCAACCAAATTGCGTGTTCAAATGCTCCAACAGAACTTTGCTTTGCAACTTGAATGCAATTCTTCGGATGCAGTAGCCATAGATGGCTATACTTTGCAAGACGAATTAGAGTCCGCCATCAGTCGTGAAGGAGAAGAGAATGTTATCGTTATCTGTCGTTCAAATAAACGTGCGAATTTGTTCAACCAAAACATACGACACCGAATTTTGTATCGAGAAGAAGAAGTGGCCTCGGGTGATTTGATGATGGTCTTAAAGAACAATTACTTCTGGATTGACCCGAAAAGTAAGATCAGTTTTATTGCCAATGGAGATGCCATCGAAGTACTGCGCATCAAGCGAACGGAAAAACTGTATGGGTTTAATTTTGCGGACATCTCTGCACGATTTGTAGACTACCCCGATGAGCCCGAGTTTGAGTGCAAAATCATTCTGGATGCTATCATGAGCAACAACGCTTCATTATCTTGGGAACAGCAGAACGAACTCTTTGGAGCTATTGAAGAGGATTATGTAGACATCGGAGATAAGCGGAAGCGAATGGCCAAAATCATGAAAAGTCCCTATTTTAATGCGTTGCAAGTGAAGTTTGCCTACAGCGTTACTTGCCACAAATCGCAAGGGGGGCAATGGCCTATTGTATTTATTGATCAAGGCTTCTTGCCACCAGATGGAATCGATTACGAATATATGAGGTGGTTGTATACCGCAATTACCAGAGCTTCTGACAAGGTTTACTTTGTCAACTTCAACCCAGAGTTTATTATTTAGCAAGATCTCTTGCAATGGCTTTTGCTAACTTCATGGCAGCTTCAGGGCATGTCCGCATCCACAGTTCTGGCTCGATTAGCTCCAGTTCTGACAGTGCCAATTGATCTTCGTTGTCCCAAATGATATCCACTCTGCAATAATGAGGTTTTACTTCTAAGGCATTATAACAACGAGCGGCAAATTCAATTTCTTGGGTATTCGGTTCATAGGGAACTGCTGTTCCTCCGAAATCATCTTGTACTCTAAAATCATCTTCTTTACCACGCTTGAGGACGGCATGCGTATACTCACCATCGATGAGCATCAACGAGATCTCTCCCTTGGTCATAATTTGCTGTTGAAACGCCTGAAGCATGAAATCTTCTTCACGAATCAATTCTCGATAGGTTGATTCAAACTCACTGCAACTCGTTTTGTTCAATCGGTACGTATGTCTAGCCGCTCCAGAAACATTGGGCTTAAGCACAAACTCATTGGTAGAAAGGGGCTTAGCCAACGCTGAAAGCTTTTGCGCATCTCCTTTTTGCACGAAGATGGTTTCAGGAATTCTAACACCTTTACTTTGCATCTCTTTTAGGTAAATCTTGTCCTGATTCCATTCCAAAATCTTAGCATCATTGAACATCTTGACTTGATCTTTTAATTCATCGAACCAGGCTTTAAACTCTTCGTAACGATCAAAATAATCCCAAGTGGTTCTAAACACCACCGATCTTACTTTTGACCAATTCACTTCTTTATCCGACCAGGAAAATCGCCCAACACGTAAACCTTGTTTGTTTAACGCATTCAATAATAAAGCGTCTTCTACCAAAACGTTTTTTACATAATCTGAAACTTCCGAAGGAAATGCATATCTATCCTCTGTGAGGACCACCACATCATATTCTATTGTACTCATAGCCTAAAGATGGACATCATAATTGAAATAACTGTAATTTCGTCTTATCTTTTTGTAAAGAATGTTTGTCCAGGTTAATACACTTCAGGCTGTCAATGACTACTTTTATGAGGCGTTGATTTCTCATTATTCCAAAGGGGAAATTTGTGCTTTTTTTGAGATCACATGCGAGCATTTCCTAGGTTGGGATAAAAGCCAGCAACGGACAAAACAGGATGCCCGACTCAGCGAATCTGAGCTGCTGGACTTCCACTTTACACTCAAGCGATTGTTACAACATGAGCCCATTCAGTACATTCTAGAGGAAGCTCCTTTTATGGGGCTCAACTTTAAGGTTAGTCCGGCTACGTTGATTCCCAGACCAGAAACTGAAGAATTAGTTGATTTCATCGTAAAAAAAATTGAACCCAACGCCTCTCTACTCGATATTGGTACGGGATCAGGATGCATTCCGATCGCCATCAAACATCTTCGTCCAGAAACGAACGTTTTTGCTACCGATGTCTCTGATGCTGCTCTAAAGATAGCACGGAAAAACGCTAAAAAACTGAGTAACCAGGTGACCATCGACTTGCACGACATTCTTTCGACAAACCCTCTTCCTCCTTCTTTTCCATCTCTTTTTGATGCGGTTGTAAGCAATCCTCCCTACGTTCGCAAGGAGGAAAAAACCACTATGACGAAGTCTGTTGTTAATTTTGAACCACATTTGGCATTATTTGTGGAAGACAATGATCCACTGATCTTCTACAGAACAATTGCAGAAAAGAGTAAGCACTTGCTAAAAGATGGTGGTAAATTGTTTTTTGAGATCAACCAGTATTTGGCAGAAGAAACACAACACCTTATTTCGGCTATGGGCTATGTGAACGTAGAGATATTTTGTGACATCAATAGTAACCCTAGGATACTTTATGCAGAGAAGTAAATGGTTCTTCATACTACTCCTTTTGTTTTCCATTCAATTGCTGGCTCAGCATAATGGTCACAACGATTCGGACAGCATCATTGGCCCAGAGAAAAAAGCTAAAAAAGCCAAGTTGATGTTCGCGTTAGACGCAAGAAGATCGTTCGTTTTGGAGAACAAAGTAAAATTCAACGGAATTAAGATTGGTGTTGAACTTTTCGAAAAACACAAGGTAGGACTTGGCTTCTATGGGCTACGTCAACCTGTAAATTTCGTGGGAAGAATCGATAAAATGAAATATCCTGACGCTACCGACACGCTTTATTTCAACTTTAACTATACTGGTCTTTTTTACGATTACATTTGGCTGAGAACAAAGCGCTGGGAATTAACAACGCCTACGCACCTTGGTGTGGGTGGAATAGAACTCACCTACAAGGACACAACTGGAAAGAGAAGTGCTCCATTTCTTAATGGCGGCTCATTTGTTTTTGGAATTGGTGGGTCCGTTCAATTTAAAATTTGGCGATGGTTAGCCTTAGGAACAGGTGGTGGCTATCGAACCATGCTTACGCGAGAAGAGAATATCAAACGTCCGCTGAATGCTCCTTACTATCAATTTCAAGTTAAATTACTGCTAGGGGAGCTCTATCGAATGGCTTTTAGAAAAGAAACTCTTGACGATGAGTGGTAACATCAAAAACTGATTTTCTTTCTACTCACCTGATAACCTCCAAAAATACCAAAGCCACCCTCTACATTTGAATACACCTGAACAGGCTGAGCGAATGGATTGCCTCTGTTGTTTTCATAAGCGTTTTGGGTAATTGCATATCGCTGCAAATCTTCGGTAATGCTCGTCATTCTGATCTCGATGTAATCATCATAATCTCTGGTGTCTTCTACATAAATGATCAATGTCTTTTGATCTCCATCAAATAGTTCATCAGAGAAAAGAATCTGATCACTATAACCGTCTTCTTCAAGACCCAAAGTCACATCATCCGACCTCATTGTCATTGGATAGAGGTAAATCTGTCCACTTACAATATCAGCAGCGTAAACCTCTAGCATGTAAAAATTACTCTCGTTGGGCACATCCTGAAAGGTAATGGTCAGTTGCAACTCTTGAAAGCCATTTACATCCTCAACACCAAGCGTATCGACAGAACTCAAATCAATAAGGCTGGGAATGTGTGTAGTAGCGCTAACTGGATCAAAATTTGGGGCAGTTACTTCAACCGTGTAAACTTCATCGTTCTCGGGCTGAAGCGTTCCTAAATAATGACCTTCATAGTCGTATGCCAACGTCTCATAGACGCTGCCGTTTTCACTTAAAATGTTCACAGTAGCATTTTCCACAATGGATAAGTCTGCATTGTCTAACACACTCAAACTTCTGCTGATATGAATATCGAACGTACTATCTGGATTAATCACGCCATTAATCACCAGTTTAGGCTGCTTGATTTCTTCATCAAAATCGATGTACTTCTCACAAGAGGCTACACCCAATCCAATGATTGTGGTTAGGACTGTAAAAGCAGCTATGTATCTATTTCTTTTCATTAGAATTTAAAACTGTAACTAAATGATGGAATGAGCGGAAACAAACTGATTTGAGTAAGTCTTCTATTTCCGTCATCATCGTAACTAAAATAGAGATAAAATGGGTTTTGTCTACTGTAAACATTGTAAACACCAAACGACCATGTTCTTTCCCATTTCTTCATCTTTTTATGCAAATTGACACCTATATCCAACCTGTGATAAGATGGCATGCGATAACCATTTCTAGAGTCAATGTGCTCTATTTCTTGTCCCTCCCAATAATAACCTTCAAAAGCCGCATCATAAGACAAGTATCTTTCTGCACCTAGAGAAACAGCGTTCCCTGTACCGTAAACCCACACAACACCTACGTCAACTCTTTCATTGAACTTATGGGTTACCGCTACACCAATATCGTGCCTCCGATCATAACGATAGGGAAACGTTTCTCCAAAATTCAGGTTTTCAAACGTTCTATTACTCCAGGAAAGTGTGTAGCCAATCCATCCACTTGTTTTTCCTACTTTCTTTTCAAACAGCAATTCTGCACCATAGGAAACTCCTTCGCCAACTTCGATTTTATCCTCCCACGACTCTTGATTACCAAAGAACGATGCGCCATCTTTGTATTCGATCAGATTGGACATGGTTTTGTAATACCCTTCTACGCTAAACTCATATTTCTTGGCGATCGTTTGGGCATAACCCAACGCAAACTGAGATGAATATTGCGGTTTAATCGTATCCGTGGGTGGCACCCAAAGGTCAGTTGGTAATCCGATACCTGTGTTCGTGAGCAAATGTAGAAACTGTGCCATTTGTGCGTAAGAACCTTTTATGGAGCTGTTTTCGTTTAGCATGTATCGCACAGACGCTCTAGGCTGAACAGATAGGTAGTTCTCACCTTCCACTAAAAACCCAGAAAAATGAACACCTAAATTTGCCTTTAATCGAGGTGTGATCTTGTAATCATCTTCTGCATATGCCCAAAACTCGCTCGCGTTGATCAATGATGCACCAAAAGATGTGTCAATCTCTACATTACCCCCTAATTCTTGCTTAAAGGTGTTAACGCCAGGGGTAAATGTGTGGTAGGTATACCCTGTACCAAATTTGATGTAATGATCAGGATGAGGAGTATAATCGAAGTCAACCTTGGCAGAACAATCTCGAATGCCAGACAAATACTCAAACGAAAACTCTTGACTTTCCGTACCGCTAGATGATATTTGCTCATCTTCTTCGTGAAAACCTACCAAGAAATTATACTTACTAAAAGTTAATGTGGTATTGCTGAAGAGTTTAGGAGTGATCAAATAGTTCCATCGAATGGCTGCGATACCATTTCCCCATTTGAGCTGATTCTCAAACTCGTATTTATAGGTTGTTCCGTTATCTACAAACTCATCTCTTAGGGTAGCATAGAACTTATCGTTTCCAAAATAACCACTCACATATAGTCTGCTTTTATCCGAAAACTTGTGGTTCAGCTTTGCATTGACATCATAAAAAAAGTATCCTCCAAAACCCTGATCTTGGGCTGCAGCTTTTATCAAGGGTCTGGCTAACAAATCGATATAGGTTCTTCTACCAGAGATGGCAAAAGAGGTCTTGTCTTTCACAATGGGACCTTCTAACATCAGTTTTGCACTAATAAGTCCGATCGAGCCTTCTCCATGAAACTCCTTCATGTTCCCTTCCTTCATTCGAATATCGATAACTGACGAAAGTCGACCACCATAGTGAGCTGGAAATCCTCCTTTGATCAACTGAACCGAATTGATAGCGTCTGCATTGAAAACCGAAAAGAACCCAAATAAATGTGATGCATTGTAAACTGGAACACCGTCTAACAGGATTAAGTTCTGATCTGGACCTCCTCCACGCACGTAAATTCCACTTGACCCTTCTGAGCCACTTTGAACACCAGGGAGCAATTGAATCGTTTTCATAACGTCTTTCTCACCTAAAAACACAGGCAATGCCTTTACTTTATCCATTGAGAGTTCGATTGAACTCATTTGGGTGTTTTCCTCAATATTACTTGACTCACTCGCATTTACAGTCACCTCATTCAATTCATTGAATGGATCCAACTCCACATTCCACTTGAGGTTTTCATCTAATTCAAACTCAAAGCGCTGAGAGGTGTAACCCACAAATGAGAATTTCAGCACGGCATCTTCACCCTCAAGAGTGATGCTATAATATCCGTAAACATTGGTGGTAGTTCCTTTCTCTGAGTTTTCCTCATAGATAGTTGCCCCAATCAACGGTTCTCCTGAGGTTTTATCTGTGATATAACCTGAAATGATTGTTTGGGCTTGATTCACCAAGCCACAGAACAAACTCAACAAAACGACTACTACTCGCATAGGATTATTATTCAGCAAAGTAACGCAACAAAAATAAAATAATTGCCTAAGGAATTACTCAATGTAACTCAACTTCAGCATGTTGGTGTTACCTTTCTCTTCAATCGGCATGGATGCAGTATTGATGATCAAGTCGCCTTCGAGCACATAGTTTTCCTTTTTCAAAAGGTATTTGATGTCTGCAATGGTATGATCTGTACTTACCATTTTATCATAGTAAAACGTTTTTACTCCCCAAACCAGTGACATGGTAGTAAGCAAACGCTTATTCCCCGTAAACACAAAGATTCTAGCTCTCGGTCGTTGACTACTAATCTTAAACCCTGTATACCCTGAATGCGTCATGGTAACAATCGCCTTTGCATCCACTCGTGCAGACAATCTACACGCATTAAAGCAAATGCTATCCGTTATGAAACGATCTTGATTCTTTTCAGGTACCCGATCGTGTTCGTACATTTTATCGTAATCACTTTCTACCTTGTCGATGATCTTACACATGGCATTGATCACCTCTACTGGGTGATTTCCAACAGACGTTTCTCCACTCAACATTACGGCATCGGCTCCATCCATTACGGCATTGGCGACATCCGTCACTTCAGCTCTAGTTGGTGCTATGTTTTCGATCATGCTCTCCATCATCTGTGTTGCAATAATGACTGGCTTCGCGTTCTCCTGACATTTACGAACAATCAGTTTTTGCAAAATTGGAACATCCTGCATGGGGATTTCAACACCTAGATCACCTCTTGCCACCATCACGGCATCCGTTACTTTAATGATATCGCTAAGTTCTTCAATTGCCTCTGGCTTTTCAATCTTCGCCACAACTCTGGAAGCCTTATTCTTAGAAGAAATGATATGCTTCAATTCAATGATGTCTCTAGCAGATCGAACGAAAGACAGTCCAATCCAATCTAAATTGTGCTCGAGGCAGAAGTCCAAATCCACTAAATCTTTTTCTGTAAGACAGGGTTGCGAAATCTTCGTGTTTGGCAAGTTGACTCCTTTTTTGGAAGATAATATTCCGCCATGAATGACTTTTAGTATCACTTCATCTTGAAAATTGGTACTCACCACTTCTAAGTGTAGTTTTCCATCATCCATCAAAATACTCTCTCCAGGCTTGACGTCTTTTGCTATTTCCTGATAGGATATGTAAGCGCGTTGTGTATTACCCACACATTCTGTATTGGTAAGTATAAACTCTTGTCCATCTTCCAAAACGGTATCTGGCTCCATATCACCCACTCTAATTTTTGGACCTTGTAAATCACCCAAAATGGCGGTATGAACTCCCAGCTCATCGTTTATCTTACGAATTGAGGCTATGACTTCTACCAATTTTTCATGCTTGCCGTGCGAAAAATTCAATCGACAAACATTAACTCCTGCCAATATTAATTTTTGGATTTGCTCATACGAATTGGAGGCAGGTCCAAGCGTAGCAACTATTTTAGTTTTTCTATTCATCATAACTATAAAGGGATTACTTCTTCTCTGCAAAGATTACCGAAGTTGCGGAGATTAAAATTAAGCAAATATTATCAAAAGATAAGGTTTTCTTTTGACTTTAACGAATGTACGTCTACCACAAAAGAAGTCAAGACAAAAGCGATTTCATTTATTTTCCCTCTGATTTCTTCGATGGAATATTCTGCGTTCTCTGAAACCATCAATAAATAGTCTGCCTGCGCCTTTTCGGGAATCAAAACGCCTAACGTACTTCTATTGGCAATGAGTCTAAATTCTGTTTCCGTTTCTTCATCAAAATGTGTAAACATAGCATGCAGACTGCAACGGTTGTTCTTTTTTAAAATTACTTCAATATCATCTTCTTCCTTTGCTAGGTTAGTCCCCAGCACTTGATTCACAGCCCAACAGATGCGATAATCTTTTTCATGGCAAGAAATTCCAAGTAGGTGAAAGTCAAAATCATATTCCTCATCTAAGGCATATTTCATCGTTTCACGACTTTTAGTTTATCTCCGGAATGTAAGGTTGACACATCCTTACCCTTGTTTAAGTTCTTGATTTCATCCACCGAACAGTTATAGGTATTTGCGATGTCCCAAAGGGTATCTCCCTTCTTCACTACATGATAAATATACTCTTCGTCTTGAACTTGGACATCTTTTATCTCACCGCCTCCAGCTTTTTCATGAACAAACTTCTCTTTGTAGTTGTCTGGCTCATGGATTAATTTAAAAACCACCAGTTTTCGACCCGATTTCATCCTAATCTTTGTCATGGTGTTCCAAGCCTTAATATCTTGAACCGTGCAATGATATTTTTTTGCAATACTTTCTAGTGTTTCACCACTCTTAATGACATGCTTCACTTCCTCGCGAGCTGGTTGATGCTGTGCCACCCAATACTTATACTCCAAACTCGAGTATTTTACAATCGAATCCTGAAGATCGAAAAAGCGTCCGATGAGCTCTATGGGCATTTTGATAGGCAATCCTTTATCGGTCTTACCAGGAACAATCTCAGAAAGGTACATGGGATTGAGGTAAGATAACTTAATGCGGTTGTAATCCAACCACTCTTCCATCACTCCAAAATCGATGCGCTTGTGCACATGAATGGTGTCCATTTCGTACTCAAAAAACGTTGGAACTCTTGGGTAAATGTTGTGATGGGAAGCGTGTTCCATGACGTAGTTTACAGCAATAAAAGCAGGAACGTAGTTTTGCGTTTCTTTGGGGAGGAACTCTCGAATACTCCAATAATCCACATGCCCTCCTGACCTACGAATGGCTTTGTTAACCGTTCCTTGACCTGCGTTGTAAGCAGCCAATGACAGGCTCCAATCACCATAAATGGCATACAGCTTGGACAAATATTGACAAGCAGCTTCTGTAGCCAAATACGGATCAAACCTTTCGTCTACCATCGAACCAATGTTCAGCCCATAATCCTTACCTGTTGGCGGCATAAACTGCCAAAGCCCACCTGCACCTGATCTTGAAATGGCCTTAGGATTAAGTGCCGACTCCACAATAGGAAGGTATTTCACTTCATAAGGAATGTGATAGGCTGAGAGTTTGGTTTCAAAAATCGGAAAATAAAGTGTTGACAACCCCAACATTCTAGATGTCAAACGATAACGCTTTCTTATGTACAACTTGATCATAGCAAGAGAAGCATCATTGGCAATGAAGTCAAAGGGTGAATTCTCATCCATTTCTGCTATTCTAGCCAATAGTTCTTCATCCGAAACAACGGGCTTCTCATCCGCCTCATAGTTAAACATATTCAACTCTGAAGTATCCCATGTAAAGGCATCCAACTCACGAAAATGAGCAACAAGCAAACTATCACATCGATCAATGAACTTGCGTTCTTCTGGGGTTAAATCTGCCTGAGCTTGAGTTGCACAAGCAAGAAGCAACAGCCACAAAAACGCTATGACCTTCAAGAAGTTCATGATTAGTGCTCGTTCATCAGCGTATTGCTAAACGCTAGTAGTTTTGCATCCTCATGTTTGGCTGCCATCAATTGCGTACCAAAAGGCATTCCATTCGAGTGGTCAAACATTGGAAGCGAGATGGCTGGTATCCCAGCAAGATTTGCATGCACGGTAAAAATATCCTGCAGATACATGGTGATTGGGTCATCAGTATTTTCTCCTATACCGAACGCTGTGGTTGGTGTGGTCGGTAATAAAATGAAGTCATACTTCTCAAATAGCTGCTCCGTTTGCTCCTTGATTAACCTCCTAACTTTGAGTCCCTTGGTATAGTAAGCATCGTAATATCCCGCACTTAAAACAAACGTTCCGAGCATGATTCTTCGCTTAACTTCCTCTCCAAAGCCTTGACTTCTTGACTTAATATAGGTAGACTCAATATCCACTGCGTCTTCGCTTCTGAAGCCGAAATGAGCTCCATCATATCTAGCCAAGTTGGAAGAAGCTTCTGCGGTGGTAAGCACATAGTAATTAGGTATCATGTACTCAAGCAAGGAGAAATTCACTCCCTCTACCTCATGTCCGTCAGCTTTTAGTGTCTCTATAAGTTCTTGATGACGATCTATTACCTCCTGATCAATTCCATCACTCTCAAAACAATCTTTGATGTAAGCAATCTTGTACTTCTTGGAATCGTTGAGCAGTGCACTATATTGCTCCGCTGGTTGTTGTGAAGCCGTACTGTCATATTCATCTGGTCCAGCCATTACTTCTAAAAGCAAAGCAGCATCGGCTACGTTAGTCGTCATTGGACCAATCTGATCAAAACTAGAGGCATAAGCCAACAATCCATATCGAGACACCTTTCCATAAGTTGGTTTGTAACCAACAATTCCGCAGAAAGAAGCTGGTTGGCGAATCGACCCTCCGGTATCACTACCCAATGCTACCATGCACAATCCTTCTGCAACAGCTGCTGCTGAACCTCCTGATGATCCTCCCGGCACTTTATCCATTTGAATAGGGTTCAAAACGTTACCCAGAGATGAATTTTCGTTTGAACTCCCCATAGCAAACTCATCGCAATTCAATCGTGCTATGATAATTGCGTCTTCTGCAAGCAAGCGCTCAACCACGGTGGCATTGTAAATAGATTCAAAGCCATCCAAAATTTTTGACGATGCCGAAACTTTATGATCCTTGTAACAAATATTATCTTTAAGTCCGATGATCATGCCTGCCAGCTTACCGGCAGTACCAGCCTTTATTTTCTCATCAACTTCCTTGGCTTTATCCAATGCAGAGGTCTCAAAAAGCTCTAAAACCGCATTGGTTTGGGATGACTGAATCTTGTTTGTGTAATAACTCACAAGAGCCACACAATTGGTGGCTCCTGCTAATAAGTCTTTTCTAACGTCAGAATACGATTTATACTCTTGCAAAATATTCTATTTAAACGTGTTAAGCTTTGTTTTCTTTATCGTCTGTTTTGTCTTTATCAGAGTCGCTGTTATTCGAAGCATCTTTAAATTCTTTGACTCCTTGTCCTAATCCTTTCATTAGTTGAGGAATTTTTCTACCTCCAAAAAGTAACAAAACGATCACTGCGATTAGGATCACCTGCCAAGGTCCAAAAACTCCCGCCTGCATTGTTTCGATTGATAATGTTGTCATGACCATTAATTTATTGCTTCCGCAAAGTTACTAAAAAAACCTACCCATGACATGATATACAGAAAAAAGAGCCTTTACCTAGATGCGTCTAAATAACGACTAGAACTTATAAACAAAGCCCAACGCCAATACTTCTTTCATCTGTGTGATTGGCCCCTTAAACCCTATAGGATTACCATCGGCATCCATGTAGATGTTACCGTCTTCATCTCGAATATAAACAGGAGTACCATCTGATTCATACCGTTGAATATCAATATCATCGTCATAAATCAAGTTAAAGGTGAGGCTTACGGTAAAATACTTTGCAATTTTCGCAGACAACGTTGCATCCCAAGTTATATCAATATTTTGCGGTTTCGTGTTGTAATTAGAGAAGAGCGACACCGCTGACTTAAAACCTAAGTTCTCATTTCCGAACACTTTTGGTTCGTTGAATGATGCTTTTAAGTATCCTCCGAATTCTGATCGAATATTTTGCCCTGCATCTACACCAAAAGCTCCTGCAGCTGACAACCTTGGGTCTAGTACAGCCGTCATTTTGTAGGTAGCAGGAGAAATAAACATGGTTAATTTCTCATTCGGCTTGTAATCCATACCTAAAGCCACTGTCATGTATCCAGGAGCCATAAAGGTGGAAATGTAATCGGTATCACCAACCTTGCTATATCCTTCTACAAACTGCGTTCTAAAATTCATGAGTCCGGCATAATACCAGCGCTTGGAAGCTTTATATCCGTACTTTGAATTGAGTTCAATTCTATCATCATTTTTAAACCATGACGACTTGCCTGTTTTAATCATACCGTACGCCAAATCTAAGCTATTGTCCCATGCTGACTTACCTTTGGAATAATTGGCATAAACACCAAACAATCCTTGCAGGGAAATAGACGACTCACCTCCTCCGGCCCAATTGGAAAGCGCCACTTGTGTCATATTCAAATTGACATTCCCTCCAATATCCCAAGTTTTGGTACTATCAGATGATCCTTTTGCTTTCGTTTTAAGCTTTTTCTCGTCTGCATCAAGCTGACAGAACAAAGAGGTAGAGATCGACAGGGCTAAAATCCCTAAAAAAATCTTTCTCATAAGCACTATTTTTTTATGCATTGTGAACGTGCACATCCATTTGAGGGAATGGAATGTTCAAGCCTGACTCATTGAATGCGTTGTAAACTTTTTCATACATTTGGAAATACACTGGCCAGTAGTCAGGGTTTTTAACCCACACTCTACACTTTAAGTTAACCGAGCTATCTCCTAATTCACCTACCTCAATAAAAGGAACAAACGCCTCTTCTCCTTTAAGGATTCTTGAGTCTTCGTTGATTAATTTGAGTAGGACTTCTCTTGCTTTTGCTGGCTCATCTCCATACCCTATTCCAAATGTCCAGTCAACTCTTCTGTTTTCCTCTGTTGAGAAATTAACCATTGAACCACTTGATAATGCACCGTTTGGAAGCATAATCGTACGGTTGTCCAAAGCTGTCATTGTAGTAATAAAAAGTCCAATTTCCTTAACGGTTCCAGCGTATCCCTGTGCCTCGATATAATCTCCTACCTTAAAAGGCTTAAAGATGAGGATCATCACACCACCAGCAAAATTCTGAAGTGTTCCCGACAATGCCATACCAATGGCCAAACCAGCAGCTGCTAAAATTGCAGCCAATGAGGTGGTTGGGATACCAATGATCCCGATTGCAGTAATAACGAGCAGAACCTTAAGGATTATGGCTACAATATTCGACAAGAATGGAATCAAAGATTCTTCAACTCCTCTTTTCGCCAATGTCTTACGCATCAATTTTTGCAATTTCTTTACCAAGGCAAACCCTACAATAACAATTGTAGCAGCAATAGCAGCATCAATCGCAAAAGGAACCAAGTCGTTTTTAATAAACGGCTTCACATATTCATCCATAAAAGTCATTTCTGTATATTTTTAAGATTGTGGGTGCGAAGATAATAATGTCACAAAAACGTGAAATAATATTTCGACATTTTATACGAAAATAGGGACGAAGGTTAATTACTTCTCGTTTTGGCAGAATTCATAGGCTGCATCAAACTTCTCCTTTTCGGCTGGTTTTCCTTCGAGATCTTTAAGCAGCCCGATGTGCATGTTCTTACAGCTGTCGGCTACTACGTTCATCAATTCAAAATCTGTATCCGCATCAATGCGGTGTAATTCTTTATAGCAATCGCACAATGCAGTTGCTCTTTCATCCGTTGGAGCCGAACATCCAATGAGCAATAGACTAATTACTATAAATAGGTGAGCTATGTACTTCATGAGCGTTTAATTTTTACAAACATAAAAAAAAGCTCCCTATCCTTGATAGAGAGCTTTAATTTCTTCGAAAAGAAGTGAACACTAATTAGTGTCCTTCTTCTTCAGTTTCTTCTTCAGAAGACTCAGCTTCAGTTTCTTCACCGTCAGCATCACCTTCAGCACATGAAGTTGCAGCCATTGAGAAGAAAGCAGCGAAAGCCATCATCATAAATACCTTTTTCATCTTTCTAAGTTTTAAAAATTAAACATTCGTGAGCAAATATATAAGTTTTTCAAGGATATCAAAACCCAACCCCTCCTAATTCTTAAGACTGAATTGTTGAAAGACCTACTCGTAAAAGGATGTGGTGTACTTAATAATTGTGATAAAATTGGAAGCTACGTCCTGCACCAAAAGTGCTTTTAGCGTATAGTTTGACTTGTCGTAAAGAATCTCTTTATGCGTGATATGCTCGGTTCCTTTGTAAAAATCCATGTAGGTCAAATTGCCAAACTCATCGTACTGATATTCCCATTTTTCAAAGTCGTCCTTGTTTTTGTAATCCTTGTAATAGGTTTTTGAAGCTACTTTTCCAAGATCAGAATAGGTGAAGGAAGTAACAGAACGTTTTTTATTGATAATGTATTGCGTTTCGATTTTTGTCAGGAGGTCTAATTCATTGTAGAAGTACTTATCTGTCTGGTAGATTCGATTGTGATTGTTATAAATTGATTTCACTAGCACAGAGTCCTTTTTAGTGTAAGAATAAGACTCTCTTACAATTGTATACTGCTTTCCAAGCTCAAAATTATACCTATCTGTACCCGCGTTTTCCTCTCGGCAATACGTCTTTAGCACTTGTCGATTTAGACTATCGTACTCATAGTTATAAGAAAAAAAACCATACGCATCATTGGTTCGCTTGGTAATCATGTTTCCACGCTCATCGTAAATATAGTTGACAAAAGTAGTATCCTTACTTCCAGCTCCTTTAAAAGACGTGTACTGCATAACCAGTTTTCCTGTAGAATCAAACTCAAATCGCGACACGAGCTTAGGATCCTTGATTACCTCCAGATTGCCTTTTGTTTTAATCTCTCCGTTAATTACTTTAATTCCGTTCTGACGGATAAACATTTCGTCAAAAAAGGGCTCATCGCTAAATGCCTGGCACTCCATGTTGTCCACTAGTTGAGCGGAAGCACTGAGAGACAATACAATCAGGAATAAAGACGATATGCAATGAATGGCTTTTGACAGCATATGAAGTACAAAAGTAGCCGATTTGATTTGTAATGGTGCCGAAAATTTTGCTATCCATCCACCAGCAGATGTTAGTAGAGTGTCTTCATTTCTTGGATGATGGACTTGATTTCATCCACAAAAGGTTCTGGTGAAAGCACCTTGATTTCTGAACCAAATCCTAGAATTTGTTGTTTGAGTTCGTAGGTGGGTAACAAGAAAAATTCGAAGACGTGCTTACCCTCTTGCTCTCCTAAGTATTCCTGTGAGGGATGCAAGGGCTGAGACCTCAGGTACTTTGACAAGACTTCTTCCGCAGCCACTTTGATACTGAGAGGTGTTCCAACATTAGCGGTAATACCCATGGAATGCTTGAAGAACATATCCGGATCAAAGGAGGCATCTACAGAAAATTTATCGTCTAACATTTGAAGACTTAAAACACGGTCTAATCCAAAGGTTTGGATCCTATCTTTCATTTCATTTTTTCCAATTACATACCACCGATGTCGGTATTCCTTCAAAAGATAAGGATGCAGTCGTCTAATCGACTTTTCCTCCTTTTTGAACCCTTGGTATTCAAACTGAACTTTTCTTTTCTGTTTGATGGCCGCGAGTAATTCTTCTAGGTATTCGCCCCCTTTGGGCGAAGCTACTTTCTCAAATTGGACGAAGGCATCGATCTCCTTATCGTCTATTTTATTAGAAATGTTGACCCTGTCTAGGATCTTACTAATGGCAAAATCAAAATTCTGAAACAGGTTGGAGTTTTTGAACTGATACAATACGTTTGCTGCCATTTTTATGGCATCCACATCTTTATCATTCAGAGGAATTTCATCGATTGTATAGGTTGAATCCGTGTAAAAATAGCCCTTTTCCTTTCTGCTATATTGAATGGGGGCATCGTGCTCATTGCGCATGGCAAAGAGATCTTTTTCGATGGTTGAGTCACAGATATGACTACCATTTTGAGAGCCATAAAGCTCTTCTTCACAAGCTTCACGAAGTTCCTTCTTTGATGGAAAAGGAAATGCGGTAGAACGTATGCACCGATCTATGATGCGGTACCTCAAAATCGCATTTTTGGAAGCTATCATCATAGCTTACTCGTTTAGCAACGTTTGGACAAATTTATTAGTAGATTCTACAAACTTCAAGTAATAAGGTCCTGTGCCCGGTCCATTAAAACCAGTATGAATTTTCCTTATTTGACCATCTTTATCAATAAAAATGGTCGTTGGGAAAGACAACACTTCGCTAAGTGCTGGCAATGCAGCCTCTGCTTCTTTCTTGCTGGCATAGCCACCCACGCAAAATTCGTACTCCGCTCCATAGAAATCGGCTAATTCTTTAACACGCGCCATTTTCCCTTCAAGAGATTCTGGGTTTTCAAAAGCAATTCCAATAACATGCAAGCCTTTGTTTCTATAGTTATTATGCAAATCTGTAAGAAACTTGGTTTCATCCATGCAGTTTGGACACCACGAACCCAGCAACTGTATGATCACCACTTGCTCTGTGTATTTTGGCGAAGGATAACTCACTGGTTTACCATCTAGCCCTGGGAAGGAGAACGAAAGTTCTTCTCCAATTTTTAATCGAGTCAATGAGTCAGGGTTTCTTAACTCAAATTCGTCATTTCTAAACGCTTTCCAATTATTTTGGTAATGGTTTCCACTATAAAATGTCCCCTTTAGCGTATCTCCATCCATTTCTGCAGCGAAAAGAAACGCATGAGACCCATCAAATGCACTCAAGTATAGGGAATCTCCGATCGCATTTCCTTGTAAAAAGCGATAATCACCAGTTTCTGTAAGGAAAGTCCCCTTTACATCTTGATTAACTTGCAGTAAGAGTCCTAAGGCTTTATACGCGCCCTCCGATCCTACATCAAAAGTTGTTTCCCAATTGCCTTCGAAATTAGTAACGTTGCTTGATTTGGGGATGCTGAATCGGTTATCATAAGACTCCTTGTCTATTGGGTGAGCTGTGAAATCAATCTGATAATCGGGACCTTTTGCATAGTTATGCCAAAACCCAAAAACTCCCTTGTCGTTTTTCGATATTCTGAATTCACTATCAAAAATTGGCATTTCAATCACCAATTGTTCTCCATCTTGAACGACTTTTGCTCCAATTCTCTCTTCTGCATTAACAAAATAGACTGAATCCTTGACAATTTCCATGTTGAACGGGATCGAATTCGTCTTACTGATTCTTAATTTACCAATCCAATAACCCTGTTTAAGCAGATAGTCGCCAGCTTCAACCTCATCACTAACCTCCTCATTAACTTCACCAGTTTCTTTACCTTCATCCGAGGAAGGCTCACAATTCCACAAGAAAATACTCATCAAGATAACGATGAGTCCAATTGCACTTTTATTCATTCCATACTCAAATTAGAAGTCGCTAAGTTAAGACTTAATTATTTATTAAAGTCTATTTCAAACTCAGATCGTCTGTTTAAGGCATGCTCTGCTTCTGAACATGCGTCTGGAGTAGCGCAATTATTCACAAAGTTAGTAGCACCGTAGGACTCCGTTAAGATTCTATTCTTGCTGATACCATTCTCCATCAAGAATTCCTTAACCGCTTTAGATCTTTTCCACGAAAGCGACACATTGTACTTGTCTGATCCCCGACAATCCGCATATGACTTTATCAGGATCGTTGCTTTCGGGTTAGCCTTTAGCAATTTCACTACTTTATCTAACTGCTCAGCTGATTCCTTTGTTACTGAATATTTATCCAGATCAAAATAGATCTTCTTAACATCATACCCAGCATAGTCCATCCCAAAGTCTCCCATTTGATTCAGGTTCACTTTTTCTGGTAGTTTACCCGTCTTAATCTTCACCGTTTTTGGATAATAACCATCTTTTTCGAGGTTTATCGAGTAATCACGGTTTGGCTTAATATTCACAGTAAACTTACCTTCACTATCTGTAGTGGTGATGACCTTCTTACCTGTTTCGCCATCTACTAAAATCACTTTCACACCAGCAATTCCCTCTTTGCTATCATTATCTGCCACAAGTGCAAAAGACTCTTTACCAACAGGTTCTAAACTGAGCGTTAGTTTATCATCGCTGTCATAGTTGTCTCCCGTAAAGATGTTTTCAACGGCTTCAAAGCCATCCGTGGTAGCCACAATTTGATAATTCTTATCATTTTCTAGGTCGAAATGGTATTCGCCATTTTCATCTGTGGTGGTAGTCGCCAATAGATTGCCCTCATCATCGTATAACTTAACTTCCGCTCCCGCAACGGGATTTCCATCTTCATCCAATACTACCCCTTCTACAAACGTTCCTGGTGCCAGCACAATATCGGTGTCTTCCAGTGGGTCATAGTCTTCATTGGTGGTAAAGGTCTCTTCTCCAGAGAGCATACCATCCCTTGCTAATGCGGTGTAAGTTTGATCTTCTTCTAATGGAAACTGATAATAACCATCTTTATCTGTTTTCCCGCTGTAAACTACATTACCGTCCTCATCTTTAAGTTCGATATGTACATTTCCAGCAGGACTACCGTCTTCATTTTTTACAATCCCCTGAGCAGTCAGCATTGGCTCTAGATTCATGATAATTTCTTCATCATCGTTCCAGTTCTCATCAATTACTACTTGCTCAATGTCTCCATAGCCTGGTATGGTGGCCACCACTTCATAAGCTCCTTCTTCGTAAATTGGAATACTGTATTTTCCGTCTTCATCCGTTCTGACCTGCGCCACTTCGTTGCCGTTCTCATCGTAGATTTTAACTAGCGCATCCTTCACAGGGTTTCCGTCTTCATCAAGAACTACTCCATTTACCGTATGAACAGGTCCTAAAACAATATCAGTGTCCTCCTCAGGATTGTAGTCTGAATCTGTTGTAAACGTTTCCTGCCCAGCCATTGTGCCATCTGTAGCGAAAGCTGTATAGGTCTCGTCTTCTTCTAATGGGAACTGGTAATAACCATCTTCATCAGTTTTTCCACTATAAATAACATTACCGTCCTCATCTTTTAATTCGATGTGAACGTTTCCAGCTGGACTGCCATCTTCATTCTTTACAACTCCTTGTGCTGTCAACATGGGCTCCAACGTCATGTCTATTTTCTGGTTATCATCCCAGTCTTCTCCAATGGTTACAGGTTTCTTATCTCCATAGCCTGGAACAGTCGCCACCAATTCGTGCTTTCCTTCCTCTTCAACAACCAATGAATAATTTCCATTCTCATCAGTTTTGGTTTGAGCAACTTCATTTCCGTTCTCATCATAAATCTTTACAACGGCATTAGCTACTGGGTCTCCATTGATATCTCTAACCGTTCCTTGTACCAAGTGACCTAAAACTTTTTTCTTGAACATGTATAAGTCATCATCTCCAGAACCTCCCAATCGATTGGATGTGAAAAACCCTAAATCTGGATCATTCGGATCTACAATTACTCCAAAATCATCTGCTACTGAGTTGATTGGGGCTTGCAGCAACTCAGGCTTACCGCTTGACAGCTGTGCCAATGGCAACTTAAATACGTCTAAACCTCCATAACCTGGATGTCCATCGCTAGAGAAGTAAAAGTCATCACCGTTGATGTTGGGGTAAATCTCGTCACCCTTGGTATTAATCTTTGGACCTAAGTTCTCTGGCTCCGTCCATTTACCATCATCATTCAATGTTGTCTGATACAGGTCAGCTCCACCGTAACCTCCTGGTCTATCCGATGAGAAATACATCGTTTTTCCATCTTCAGTCAAAAAAGGATGACCAGCACCTACTTCATTGCTCAATTTTTTGATCGGAGTCTTTTTCGGGTCGGTAATTGACTTATCTGAAGTGTTTAACGTTCCGTTAAATATCCTAGGGTGGTTTCTAGATGAAGGATCCCATGATCGATTGATGTCAATTTTTGTAAAATAAATTTCATCACCATTCACATAAAAACTCGAAATGTGGAAATCATCTGACTTCGCCACTAACTCGCTTTTTGTCACTTTAAAATCATCATCGAGCTCAATGTAAAAAACTTGAGAATGCGGCCTTTCTGCCAGTCCATAATGAAGCTTATCAACATTCGAGTATCCTCCTACATCAACCATTGGTCTTCGTTTGGAAGAATCAATCTTTAACTCGCTACAGAACAAAACCCCACCTTTATACCACTGAGGAGAATATGTTGAGGCTCCATTGTTTATTGCTTCTAAAACAACTACTTCCTTAGTAGGTTTTTTCTGCTGTTCTGACTTAAGCACATCTACACTTTTGAGCGCATTGGCTACAAAATATTGTGTGCTATCCTTTTCGAGTGATTTCGTTAACCACTTTTTTGCTTCATCAAACTGTTCATCGTTTTTTAAAGAAACCCCATAAAAATAATAGAAGATAGGGTCTAAGTCTTCTTCTCTATCAACGATGACTTTATACTTAAGTGCAGCATTCTTAAAGTCTTTGATCGCATAATAGGCATAAGCTAAGTTCTCCTCCTGATTTAAAGACAACTCATCTGCTCTAAGATAATAGTGTATGGCCTCCTCATATTCAAAGTTATCGAATAGATGATCCGCAACAATACTTTCGGCTTGAGCATAACCAGCTGACGCTCCAAATAGAAATAAAAACCCAACTAAAAACTTCCTCATTACTCGATTCACGTCAATACCTAGGTTTAGTTCTTAGAAAATGACGAATAGATTCTGTTCCGCTTGTGCCAAGGAGATCTGTTTTTGGTTCCTTTACTCAACTTAGCCGTCAAAAATACCTCATGAGAACCAGCGTTGTAGGTTGCAAGATTTGACATTCCTAAATCATACGAGTAACCTAATTCCAAGAAACCAAGGTCAGCACCAATCATGATGGCGATTGCGTCTTGATATCGATAAGAACCTCCCAACCAATAAGAGTCTTTAATTACAAATCTCAAATTTGCATCGAATGACATGGGAGCATTCATCATGTACCTAAACATCCCGCTTGGTTCAATTCCAAAACTCTCACCTACTGGAAAATAGTATCCTGCATGCGCGAAAATTGTTCTGTCTAATGTATTGGTAACAGGCTGTGTTAAATCGAACAGGTCATCTTCGCTTTGCAACAAATTATACCCAGCAGCTCCAACAAAGAACTTTTCTCCATACCAATAAAGCCCGAAATTGAAATCTGGAATCAATTGGTTAAATGTATTGTTTTGAACAGCAAAATCGTCTGGCGTCTCCGTAATCATTTGATCTCTATCCATCATGAATTGAGTGATATTGGCAGACAATCCAAATGACAGTCTGGTCATATCTGAAGTTTGAATCTGATAACTAAACGAACCACTTAGACCTGTTCGTCTCGTTGGTCCAGCCACATCATTATACAACTGGATACCAGCACCTGTATTCTTACCGATAAACGAGTGAAAAGACAAGTTTTGTGTTACGGGAGCCTCATTCATTCCCATCCACTGCCTTCTGAAAGAAAAAGTGAGTGGTGCAAAATTCTTGGTTCCGGCAACCGCTGGGTTGAAAGAAAACTCGTTAAACATATATTGGCTAGACAGTGCAATCTGCTGAGCATTCATTGACACTGCGGTCATTACCAATATAACAAGGATATATAATTTATTCTTCATAGCTTATTAAGTCGTTCTAAATTATCGAACAATTGAAATTGGTCCATTTTGTGTTTTACTGCCTCCGTCTAGCTCTAAAACGTAATAGTAGGTTCCAGCAGGTAGTGCATTTCCATTCATATCATTTCCATCCCACTGAATGGTCAATCCATCGGTTTGGTACACTAATACTCCCCACTTAGAATAAACCTCTAACGCAGCTGAACTGTATGCAGTAAGGTCTAAGTTCCACATGTCGTTTGTACCATCTCCGTTTGGTGTAAATGTGTTGGCCAATTCTAAACAAGCCAAATCTTCACTTACCTCAATGCTATCTACAGAAGCAGAACATCCTGAACCATCAGAAACGGTAACCGTATATGTTCCGGGCTCTGTCCAGTAGCGTGGATTTTCGTTTGAGCCATCAGACCAAGTATACGTATAAGACCCACTTCCTCCAGATGCGATCGCGTGCACAAGGACACCACCATTTGCACAAGTCTGTGTTTCAATTGCTGTTTCAACTGTAATGCTTCCAGCCTGAACTGTAATATCTCCGGAAGCAGTTGCTGTACAACCATTTCCATCTGTATAAGTGTACGTAATTGTATGTGTACCTACACCTGCTGCTCCAGCATCGAACATACCTCCTGAAACTCCTGTTCCAGAATAAGTTCCGCCACTTGGAATACCCTCAGACAAAACAACCGAGTTAGAGCCACATATATCATCGAATGGCAACATATTAGCTTGTGGACTGCTCACAGATATTGTTATGGCCACACACTCCGTAGCACCGCAATAATCATTACCTCCTTCTGCTCTTGCGAAGTAAGTAGTTGTTTGAGTTGGTGATACAGCGATGGTCGTTCCATTACCTATTGGAGTTCCTCCTCCACAAGCATTCTCATACCAGTACCAATCTGCTCCAGTAACTAACGAACCACCATTGATGGTAAGGTTTGCTGTTCCACTGTTACATACTACATTGTTATCTGCAGTAATACTTGTAGCAGCCGTATTTGCGGCTACAACAACAATATCCTCAGTTGCTGAATTAGAACATCCAAATGCATCCGTGTATGTATAGGTGATGGTGTGAGAACCAACTCCGGCAGTTGATGCACTAAACATTCCACCAGAAACAGCTGTACCAGAATAGGTTCCCCCAATTGGCAGACCTCCTGTTAGGTTAAATCCTGTATTACCATTCACACAAACGGTATCAAAAGGAACTAGGTAAACCTGAGCTCCATACACTACGATGTTTACTGTTGCACACTGCGTGTTTCCGCATGTACCTCCCTCTCCTCTTACGTAGTAGGTAGTAGAAGATGTTGGTGTCACGGTAATCGAGGAACCTGTTCCAATCGCGGTTCCGCCACCACAAGAATTTTCATACCACGTCCAGTTGGCACCTGCCTCCAAAGAACCTCCGTCTACCGTCAGCGTTGCTGAGCCACCAATACAGAAGTTATTGTTATCCGTTGTAATTCCATTAGGTGATACCGAACCAGGTAAAACAGTTACCGTTACGTTTGCGCACAATGACTCTCCACATGTTCCCACTGCTTTCGCATAGTAAGTTGTGGTTGCACTTGGTGAAACGTCTAGCGTTTGTCCAACTCCTACAGGAACTGCACCGCACGCTCCTGTATACCATACATAAGTATATCCAGCTGGAAGTGGAGTAGCAGACCATACCGTAAGCGTAACTGTATCCTCTGGACAAATGTTATTCATGTCCACTGTTGCTGAATCAGGATCAGCTGCACCCGAACCAATTGTGATGGTTGTGGACGCACAATTTGTCGTATTACATGTTCCTTCAGCTCTTACGAAATAAGAAGTGGTAGCCGTAGGAGAAACGCTAACTGCATTCCCTGAACCAATTGACACGCCTCCACAAGAAGCCTCATACCACTCCCAGGTCGCTCCCGCACCAAGAGAACCTCCTGAAACTGTTAACACAGCTGTTTGTCCTAAACATAAGTTCGTATTAGGTGTGAGGACCCCTGTTGGATCTGTAGATTCCTGATTCACAGTTATCGTTACCGATGCACAGTTAGTTGTATTACAGTTTCCTTCGGCTCGTAGATAGTAAGTTGTAGTCACGGCTGGGTTAACCACCAGCTGCGTTCCTGAACCGACATTATTTGAACCACAACCTGAGTCATACCATTCCCAAGAAGCTCCTGTTCCAAGTGACCCTCCCACAAGATCTAATGTCACTGGGCCTGCTCCAACACAAATCGTTGTAGCAGATGCCGTGATCGATGTTGGATCAGTAGATAGCGTTTCAACCACAATGCCAATTGAGACTGCAGCTGTCGTATTACATCCTTCTGCACGGACATAATAAGTTGTATTTGCCGTTGGCGCTACTCCATTATAAGAACTAGAGGTTGAAGAAAAAATCGGGGCAGGTGAACCTGAAGTTGGATCCGTGTCATACCAAACCCAGTTCGCTCCTGTTCCGAGAGAACCTCCATTTACTGTCAAATCAATTGTACTTCCATTACAAATAGTAGTAGCAGTAGATGTAACTCCTGTAGGGTCAACACTGGGCGTACCTACCGTAACAGTCTGTGATACGGCATTTGTGTTATTACAATTCCCTTCTGCTCTAACATAGATATCAGTCGTGGATGAGATCAATACCCCATTTAAAGGGTTCCCCGATCCAATCGAAACTCCACCTCCAGAGGGATCACCATCATACCACTCCCAGGTCGCTCCTGTTCCGAGAGAACCTCCATTTACAGAAAGATTTACTGTACCAGCCCCACAAAGAACCGTAGGTGTAGCCGTAATTGATGACGGATCTGTTGATGGTGTCTCAACCGTAATGGTTATCGTGTTAGAAAAAGCGTCAATACCCGTGTCACAAGAAATCCTTACCCGCCTCCTGTAGCAAGTGGTTGACATCAATCCTGAGGGTGGGTCGTAGTTGGCCCCAGTAGCACCTGGAATATCAGTCCAAGTACCCGTACATCCCGTAGACATCTGCCACTGGTATGAAACGTGGGTAGATTCATTGCCGTCCCCATTCAACTGAGAGGGGTCACCACCTTGACAAACGGTTTGATCAGCTGTAATAGAACCTGGGGTTAGAGAAACGTATTGCCAATAGACTCCAACTTCCACTCCGTATCTTGCATCACTTGTTCTATCAAGCCATCCGTAGGTATTCCACTGACATGGAGGATCATTTCTAAAACTAATTGCTGAACCTGCGTTTCCTTGGCCAGCGTGATTATCATCTTCCATAAACACACCACAACTACTTTCATAATCACAACTCTCTCCACAGTCATCCTCCCAAGCTTTCAGTTCTACTTGGATGGTAGTAGCCGTCACGTTCGTTCTATTCAAAACATTATAATCTGCTACGTTGTATGTGTAAGGAGCACCAGCGATATCATCTTGCGCTTGACACGCACCTCCTTGGGTTCCAGAACCAGCATTGTCAACACCCCAAATTTTCCACCTTGGGTCACGTCCTCCTGACTGGTCTCCGTTATCGTTGTCGTTCCAACGAAGTTGTTGAACCCGCATCGTGTAATCTACATTTTGTGCTTTAATCGTCATGCCTAGGGTAAGACAAAACACCATAAGACCGAAAGTCTTCATTAAAGATATTCTCATAATCGAGTTGTTAGTTGTCTAAATATAAAGTATTGTTCGTAAATGTATGAAACAATTCAATAATCGCGACAAAAATATGACGATGGTCAAATAAAACTACATTGATGCAATTACGAATATGTTAAGAAATTATTTGAGGCAACTTTCGAAAGTTACCATCAATTCCTCATTCCCATCAAAAGGGAGGCCATTGTTGATGGAGGTTCTGACGAGTTCACATGCAATAGAATCATTTCCCACTTCCTTTTCAATCAAGGCAAGATACTTGTAACTGAAGTACTGCATCGGGTCTAATTGAGTTGACTCTTCGAACTTCTCCTTGGCTAAATCGTACGCTGAAAGCTCAAAATGGATATATCCGAGTTTCCCCAACGCCCTCGACCTCATCTCTTGGTTATTTAGCAGGTCATTTAAGGTCTCCATTGCCAAATCATAGTTCTCATTCTTAATGTGTAGACTTGAAACTTTATCCAATACAAAGCTGTTCTCAGGATTCTTTTCTAGCACCTTGTTATAAAAATATAAAGCTGAGTCCGTCTGATTTTGTTGCGAAGCCAGCACACCAAGATTGCTCAATGCTTTAACGTTGTTTGAATCGAACTGTAAAACCAAATTCAAATCCTTTTTCGCCTCATCAAACTTAGAAAGCTTCCCAAACACCATTGACCGATAAATCAACACATCAATATCTGCAGTATCTACCGCTAGCAATAAATTAAGTTCATAAAGAGCGTCTTCTACTTGTTCATTATTGGCCAACATGATTGCCTTTTGCTTCCGTGCCTCATAATACTCTGGCTTATTACTCAAGGCTTGATCTAAATAACCTAACGCACTTCCCATATCGCCATACAAACCAGAAACATAAGCCATCAAATTCAATACTTCATAATCATTTGGCGCTAACTCTTTCGCTTTCTTTATGTCGGCTACAGCAGCATCCATATTTCCCAACTCCAGATAAAGCTTAGCCCTTTGTAAATAAAGTTTAGCATCACTGGCATCCAATTCAATCAACTCGGAATACAATTGAACTGCTTCTTCATAGTTGTGATTAAAAGTGGCCCAATAGGCTTCGTTAGACACAAACTCTTTATCTCGCTTTGATCCACATGAAACGGCAATTAGCGCAATTGATAGAATTACAAAAATTTTTAACCCCACTTTTTTTATACTTTTGAATCAATCTCTATTTGAGCGTGGGAGTAAAATTAGACAATATTCTGTACAAACCTATATCTGGTGCGAGCTTAGGTATATTCAGGATTCTATGTGGCTTATTGCTTTCTGGATTCTTTCTAGTGCGCTTTGCCAACAAAGATTACATTGATGCTACTTTTGTGAAAGCTCAAATCCTTTTCAAATATCCGGGGTTAGAGTTTATTGAAATTGGGCCTTCATGGTTAATCTATTTACTGTGTTACTCGCTGAGTGTGGCAGCCATACTCCTTACTATCGGTCTATTCTACAGGGTGGTGAGTATCTATTTACTGATTGCTTATGGCTATCTTTTCTTTTTAGATATGACCTTGGGTAACAATCACTTTTACTTATTCATTATTTTATTCCTATTCTTTTCTGTAACCAATTGTCATCACTACTATTCTGTAGATGCAAAGTTTCGCAAAACCCAGACTTCGATCCCTTCATGGCACCTTAATCTATTTCGCTTTCAGTTCTTCATGGCCTATTTTATGGGTGGAATAGCAAAAATCAATTCAGACTGGCTTACCCTAAAAACCACTAGAGCAATGGTGGATGGAAGACTATGGGAAATGTCTGATCAACTAGCTAATTTCTTTGCCGCATTCTTTGCTTATGGAGGTCTTTTATTTGACTTGATCATTCCATTCATGCTGTTCTTTAAGCAAGGGAGGAAGTGGGCATTGCCAATCATCATCTTCTTTAACATTACCAATCGATTTATGCATGAGATTGACATTTTCCCATTGCTCATGCTTGCCTCTTTTATTCTTTTCATTCCACCCGCAAATGTGGAGCATTTTCTATCGAAGAAAATCAAGTCAATCAACGTCAAACCAATCTCGACACAACTAGCCGTAACACGCTTAAAGAAGACCGTAATTACTTTTGCTTTAACACTTTTTATTTCTTTTCAAGTTTTGTTTCCCTTTCGCCACCTTGCCATTCCAGGAAATATACTTTGGACTGGAGATGGCTATGCCTTCTCATGGCACATGATGACCAGTTTTAGTGGTGGTATGGTAAAGTTTAAGGTGAGAGACAAGATCACTAACGAAGTCTTCTGGATCAGCCCTGAAGATCACCTCAACCCGAGACAACATAAATTCTTATTTCGCTACCCACATTTGTCGGTTCAATTTGCCAATTTACTGGAGGAAATTGCCATTAGAGATGGTCTAATCGACCCAGAGGTAACCGTAATTCTGAAAGTGAGTTTAAACGGTAGAGGTCACCAATACATGATCGATCCTGGCCTCGATCTTACGCAAGTAAATATAAATCCCTTCGGAGCCGATCCATGGGTACTTCCGCTAGAAGAAAATGAATAGCACGCTCCGAAATATTTTGCTTACTGAAAAATCATCCAGAATACTGGGACTTTTCAGAATACTCTTTGGCATCCTTTTTCTGATCCATTTTAGCGTATTCTCTAAATCGTCCAACTTCAAGTTTTACTATGTGGACACCAGCTTCCACTTTACCTTTCCGGGTCTTGACTTCGTTCAGCCTTTGGGAGGTGAGTTAATGATGCTGATTCACATCGTCAATTGGATTACTATTCTATTTTTTGTGGTTGGTTTTATGTATCGATTTGCTGCGTTGTTTCTATTTCTAAGCATGGCTTATCTCGAACTCATTGATGTAGCGTATCACAACAACCACAACTATGTAATCATTCTGTTTTTACTATTTTTTGCAGTAACTGGTGCCAACAGAAGCTTCTCGTTGGATAAATCCATCTTCAAACTAGAGGAAAAAATTCCTTCTTGGCAGACCAGTATTTT
Organism: uncultured Flavobacteriales bacterium; assembly: GCA_964387945.1. Taxonomy (GTDB): domain Bacteria; phylum Bacteroidota; class Bacteroidia; order Flavobacteriales_D; family Parvicellaceae; genus Parvicella. The sequence goes on from CAYLYX010000001.1 coordinate 279,515, forward strand.
TATTTTTCAATTGTTTATTATCTATTTCTACGGTGGCATTGCTAAACTAAACTCAGATTGGCTTAGTGGGGACGTAATGAGTGAAATGTTGAGCTATTCCTTTCCAGAAAAGTCGGCAAACTGGCTTGCTGGGTTTGGTTTCTTCATTACCTACATAGGACTCGTATTTGATCTAGCTATTGTTCCTCTACTCGTCTGGAAAAAAACACGTTGGATTGCGTTAACACTTGTCCTAATCTTTAATTTATCAAACGCATACATTTTTCATATTGGCATCTTTCCCTTTCTGATGATCGCATCGTGTCTATTTTTCTTTGAGGACAAAATTTTCGCAAAGCAAGCCTTACCAAAAAAGCATGCGGTCGTCTCCAAATTAACAAAGGTAATGCTTGCAACTTTCGTGATATTTCAGCTTCTGATTCCCTTCAAGCACTATTTCATTCCCGGAAATGTGCATTGGACAGGCGAAGGCTACTTCATTTCATGGCAGATGAAGTCATTTACCAAAGTCAGTCAAATAGAATTCATGATGGTGGATTCGGCAACAGGCGACCAATATTTAATCCCTTTGGACAAAGCACTCCTTAGTGAGCAGCAAGCGCGCTTATCCTATTTTCCGGTATTGGCAAAACAATTTGCTGACTTTATGGAGCAAGATGCCCGATCGAAGGGAATCGAAAATGTAGAAGTCTACACGCTCTTTGGTTCTTCGCTGAACGGAGGACCTTTGCGCGTTGTCATCGACCAAGACATTGACCTCACTGAAGTTGAAGTTAATACATTTGGTCATTCCAACTGGATTAACCTGTACGAGTAACACCTACTTCTTTTGTGAAACCAACGGATCAGCGGTCAGCTCCTTATGTCGTCTGCGATTGTTAAAAATATCGACCGCCAAATAAATCGCGCTTCTAAACGAAGCTGGGTCAGCCTCATTCTTGCCTGCAATTTCAAAAGCCGTTCCATGATCGGGTGACGTTCGTACGATGGGAAGACCAGCTGTAAAATTAACACCCTCACCACCAGCTATAGCTTTAAAAGGTGTTAATCCCTGATCGTGATACATTGCCAATATGCCGTCAAACTTTTTGAAATTTCCTGAGCCAAACAAGCCATCCGAAGCGTAGGGGCCAAATGCCAAAATACCTTCTTTCCCTACTGCATCAATTGCTGGGATTATGACCCCAGACTCCTCACCACCTAAGACACCGTTCTCACCTGCATGAGGATTTAATCCCAAAACAGCGATTCGTGGTCGATCAATTCCGAAGTCTCTTTTTAAGGATTGATCCATCAACTTTAGCTTTGATATAATCACATCTTTGGTCAAATGCTTATTCACTTCATTCAGCGGTAAATGGTTAGTCGCCACACCTACTCTCATATCGTGATACACCATAAACATTAATGAGTCTTCTACATTAGAATAACTTGTAAGAAACTCCGTATGCCCAGGAAACTCGAACCCTTGAGCCTGAATGTTTTTCTTGTTGATGGGAGCCGTTACCAAAACGTCAATCTTAGCCCCTGCTAAATCACTAACCGCTTCTTTAAGGCTTGAATACGCTTCTTTTCCACTATCGTTGGTGGCTACACCAAACTCAACCTTTACTTCTTCTTCATTCGTGCCTAATAAAAAAACCTTTCCCCCCTTAGCTTCTCCTGCATCTTTGATTTTCTGATAATTCGTGTTTGAATTCAACGTTTTTTTATGAAAGGAAACTACTCTGGGAGGACCATAAATTACGGGAGTAATACTTTCCATAATCCTATTATCCTCCAGTGATTTAAGGATAACTTCTATTCCAATACCGTTGGTGTCACCAACCGTAATTCCAACTTTAACTCTTCTCATTTATTCTTAATAGTTTTTTAAGAATTCAAACATCATTCTAATTCCAACTCCTGAACCACCAAAGGTTGTATAGTGCTTCGGGGCATCAACCCAAGCTGGACCAGCAATATCCATGTGAACCCATGGGTAATCCGTAAAGTGCTCCAAAAACTTACCTGCTGTAATAGCGCCAGCAGTAGCACCTCCTAAGTTCTTAATATCAGCAATTTTCGACTTAATTTCCTCTCCATATTCTTCATAGAAAGGCATTCTTGCTTGTCTTTCGTAGGTATTGTCTCCTGCAGTTGAAAGTCGCTGAAAAACTTCCTCAGAAGCATTTCCCATCACCACCGAAGCATGCGAACCAACTGCTCTCATCGCTGCGCCTGTAAGGGTGGCAAAATCAACGACCAACTCGGGGTCATATTTCTTTGCGTAAGCCAACGCATCCGCTAGGATCATTCTACCCTCTGCATCTGTGTTTAAGACCTCAACAGTAGAGCCGTCATACATTTTGATTACATCACCGGGGGCATAAGCATTCCCACTTGGTCTGTTATCTGTAGCTGGGACCAAACCAATCACATGCACATCCAGACCTGCCTTGGCAACTGCCTGCATGATCCCCACAACGGTGGCCGCACCTCCCATATCACACTTCATAATGTCCATGGAATTGGCAGTAGGCTTCAAACTCAAACCACCCGTATCGTATACCACACCTTTCCCAACTAACACCAATGGCTTCTTATTTTTAGCTTTCTCGGGCTTGTACTCTAGAATATTAAACGTGCAGGGTGTAAGACTTCCTTTGTTCACAGCAAGTAATCCCCCCATTTTTAACGACTCAATTTTCAATTGATCTAGCACCTTCACGTCAAACCCTGCATATGCACCCATCTCCCTCATTTCTTCAGAAAATTGGGGTGCTGAAAGGTATGATTGTGGCTCATTGACCAAGTCTCTTGCTTTTAGTACTGCTTCAACAACGGCCCACATCTGCTCTGTTTTTTCTGAAGAGATATTACCTTCTTCAACCAGAATGTTTTGAAGAGAATTTGCCTTTTTCTTTTTGTCAGAGAAATACTTCAAAAATTGGTAATTGGCCAGTGCCATTCCTTCAACTACGTATAGCGCATCGTCATTCTTTGAGACTGCTTTAACCAGCACATTCGTTGCTTTGACTTCATTCAGTCTTTTGGTTATCGTTGCTCCTGTTTTTCTTAGTTTTTCAAACCCTTTATAGTCTTGCTTCTTTTTTGCCAACACAACGACCGACAAAACTCCCAGTTGATCAAAAATCACATGATCTCCTTGATCTTTTAATACTGATTTCGCAAAATTCTTTTGATCAGAACTCAAACGGGTATTATCGAGCTCTTTCTTTGTAGCTATTACCTCTATTGAAGAATAAACTTCCTTTTTCTTTTCCCCCATGCCGCATTTTTTTCCAAAATTACAATTTCTAGGAGACCTTTTACTTAAAAAAACGTCATTATAATAATTACCGTGAATTTTAGTAGTCAACAAACAACAAATTTGGTAATTTAGAGTTCTAATTTATCCTAGTGAAACGGTTACTTACCATATTATCCATTTGTGCACCCCTTTTAGCGGTCTTCGGATCTCATAACAGAGGAGGTGAAATCACCTATTTACACTTAGGAGGTAACACCTATGAGTTTACCATTACTACATGTACAGATGTGGGACCAGCAGCTCAAGCTGATCGAGATGAATTGTATATTAACTACGGTGATGGTGTAATAGACACATTACCACGAGTACAGGAGGTTCCACAACCTTTTGATCATCAAAAAAACATCTACAAGGGAATTCACACTTTCTCGAGTGCGGGTACGTATACCATTTGCATGGAAGATCCAAATCGAAACAATGGCATTCTTAACATTAACGGCACTGGAAATCAACAATCGGGATGGGGAAGTTCTGATGCGATTATTTTCTCGCTCCAAACGCAATTGGTAATCAGTCCTTTCTTAGGCAACGCTAACAATTCGGTACAATTTGATGAATGTCCTTGCCCAGCTATCGCTTGCGTAGGTGTTCCTTATTGCTACAATCCTCAAGCGGTAGATCCAGATGGAGATAGTCTCAGCTATGAGCTAGTAGCTCCTTTAGGAGGATCTTGCACACCGCTGGGCATTGGGAGTTCGTATGATTTTCCGCACGTATTGGGAGGTGGTTCAGCGAGCATGGACAACGAAACGGGCACTTACTGCTGGACATCTCCAGGAATGGTGGGAGAATATAACATTACTTTCAAAATTACCGAATGGAGAAATGGCTTTGTTGTAGGGTATGTTTATCGTGATATTCAGGTTACAGTTGATGGAAATTGTAACAACGATCCACCCGTGATAGATGCTCCAGATGACGTCTGCGTAACAGCTGGAGATAACGTTAGCTTTAATGTAAGTGCCACAGACCCCGATGGTGATGTAATTTCTCTAACGGCTTCTGGCAATCCAATGTCGGTGAGTAGTAGCCCAGCTACATTTCCTTCTGTTAGTGGCTCTGGTAGCTTAACGGGCAATTTCAACTGGAACACCAACTGTAGTCATGTTAAACCAGGATCGTACCAAGTTCTTTTTGCTGTACAAGACAATGGAGACCCCGTGTTCAGTGATTACGAAAGTGTTGACATTACCGTGCTACCTCCTGTAGTTACAGGTGTCACAGCTACTCCCTTTGGCAATGGTGTAGTCGTATCATGGACCCCTTCTTCGTGCAGTAATGCAGAAGGATACCACATTTATAGAACGACTAGTCCTTCTTTCTCCTTTGGCGATTGTTGCGATTTTCCTTCTCCCGAAGATGAAGGCTTCACGCTTGTAGGGAGCGTTTTTGGAGCTGCTACGAATACATTTACAGATAACACAAGTTTGACCCTTGGCATTAACTACTGCTATATTGTCACTGGATTTTACAGTATTAATCAAGTGGAAAGCTGTCCTTCAGACACCGCTTGCGCAAGTTTGAAGAAAGAAGTTCCTATCTTAACTCATGTTACCGTAAACGCTACAGACGCTGCGGCAGGAATTGACTCTGTAATGTGGTCGAAACCAACTGAATTGGACACCAATCAATACCCTGGTCCTTACTTTTATAAAGTTTATCACGGAACAACTATCCAGAACATCAACACATTAATAGGCCAAACTGTAAGTAGCCCACTACTCTATCAAACAGATACTACCTTTACCGCTATGGGTCTGAACACCCAAGATTTTGACAATTTCTTCCGTGTTGAGTTGTTCTATAATCATTCAGGTAATGATAGCCTGGTCGGTTCGTCCAACTCTGGTGGAAGTGTATTTGTGACCACTGTGCCCAATGACAATGAGATTCTTTTGACTTGGGATGAGGACGTCCCATGGATCAACACAGATTACGAGATTTACCGTTCGCTAAACTTTGGTGGACCTTATACCCTAATTGGAACTTCAACGGTTAAAAGCTATCGAGATACTGGGCTAGTAAACGGTGTGAATTATTGCTACTACGTGAAAAGTATCGGATACTATTCAAATGCGAGTATAATTAACCCTATTGAAAATCTAAGTCAGGTGGTTTGTGACTCACCGATTGATCTTACTCCTCCGTGCCCACCAGTCTTGAGCATTGAGGGCGATTGTGAAATTGGAGAGAACGTTCTAACGTGGAACAACCCAAACAACTCTTGTGCAGACGATGTGATGTCTTACAATGTTTATTTCACACCTGTGGAAGGAGATACGATGTTTTTGATTGCCAGTTTACCAAGTAATCAAGACACCACACTTACGCACAATTACGAGGGAAGTGTGGCGGGGTGCTATGTGGTTACGGCTATAGATTCTGTGCAATATGGAAACGAGAGTGATTCTAGCAATGTGGTTTGTTTTGACAATTGTCCAGAGTATGCCTTGCCAAACGTGTTTACACCTAACGGAGATGGCAACAACGACCTTTTTCATCCGTTGATTCCTTACAAATATGTGGAAAGCATTGAACTGGAGATTTACAATCGTTGGGGACAAGTTGTTTTTAGCACGACTGACCCAGACATCAATTGGAATGGGAGACATCAAGAGAATAATGAACCCGTTTCGGATGGGGTCTATTATTACCTCTGCACGGTGAACACCATTCGCTTAACGGGTATCGAGCCTGTCGTTCTTAGCGGCTTTATCCATGTCTTCGAGAATAACGGACAAACCGGCAATTAAGCCCTCTTACATGATATCTTTGAGATCAATTACTTGCTCAATATCTACAGGTACTTTCTTGGCTACACCATAGGCAGATCCTTTAACGTCCCCTTTTAAACGAACCGTTACGTTACCTTTTAACAAACCACCTAAAGAACCAATTGCAGCCTTAACTAACTCCTTGGGATCAGCTTTTAAAACCACAGCATAAACATCTTCTGTTCTTTTCTTCAACACTATTTTCTCATCTAGCTCCGTTTTTCCGACAAACTTTTCGTTCACGTAAATGCTCATGATAGACTTCTTAACCTTAACGTTAAACTTGTTGGGGTTGTCCACCTTCACGTCAATCTGAATTTTTACTTCTTTATCGTTGCGTTCAATGACACTCACATTCTGCACACCCTTGAACAGTATTTCTTCGTAATCGAAACAGCCTTGCAGAGAAATCATCATCCCCACAAGAAGAAAAACCTTAAAAAATCTAACCAAACTCATACTTTACTTTTTTAGTTGAGCATAGTTCTCATAAAACAAAGGAATGGTCTCAATCCCTTTGAAATAATTGAACAACCCATAATGTTCATTAGGTGAATGAATCAAATCCGATGCCAAACCAAAACCAAACAGTACTGACTTGAGCCCAAGCACCTCTTCAAACAAAGCGATGATTGGAATACTTCCTCCACTCCTTTCAGGAATTGGCTTCTTACCAAAAGTGGTTTCCATGGCCATTGATGCCGCTTGATAAGCCGCAAAATTAGTTGGAATCACAGCTCCTTGTCCACCGTGATGTGGGGTTACCTTCACCTTCACTGATTTCGGTGCAATGGCTTCGAAGTGCTTCTGAAACAAATCTGAAATCTCTTTCCAATCTTGATTTGGCACCAAACGCATAGAGATCTTTGCATATGCTTTACTAGGAAGAACCGTCTTTGCTCCTTCTCCAATATATCCTCCCCAAATTCCGTTGACATCAAGCGTTGGTCGAATCGATGTTCTTTCATTCGTTGTAAATCCTTCTTCCCCTCTTACTTCTTCCACGTCCAAGTCCTTCTTGTACGCATCCAAATCAAACGGAGCTCTTGCCATTTCGGCACGTTCAGCATCAGACACCTCCATTACCTTATCATAGAACCCCGGAACGGTAATTTGGTTACGTTCGTTTTGCAAAGAAGCAATCATTTCACACAGAATATTAATCGGGTTGGCTACTGCGCCACCGTAAATCCCCGAGTGCAGGTCACGGTTTGGTCCTGTAACTTCCACTTCCATATAAGACAAACCTCGCAAACCAACTGTAATGGAAGGAACATCATTGGCAATAATAGATGTATCAGACACTAAAATAACGTCTGCCTTAAGTTTTTCTACGTTCTCCTTTACAAAGATTCCAAGATTGGTTGAGCCAACCTCTTCCTCTCCTTCAATCATAAATTTTAGGTTACAAGGAAGTTTACCTTCTTTAATCATGTATTCAGTTGCTTTTACATGCATATAAACCTGACCTTTATCATCGCATGCTCCACGCGCAAACACCGCCCCTTCTGGGTGTGTTGACGTTGTTTTAACCACTGGATCGAACGGATCTGAATCCCACAATTCTAATGGATCAGCTGGTTGAACATCGTAGTGTCCATAAACCAAAACCGTTGGAAGGTTTTCATCAACAATATGTTCTCCATAGACGATCGGATGACCTTTTGTCTCACACACCTCCACGTGCTGCACTCCTGCCTCTAACAAGCTTTTCTTTACAAATTCTGCGCAAGTCTTCACATCACCAGCGTAAGCGGGATCAGCACTTACAGACTTTATCTTCAAAAACTCTTTCAACTCCGCGATCAAACGCTCCTGATTTCCTTCCACAAAATTCTTACTCGTCATATTGTTATATTTGCAACCATTTTTCTGACAATATCGTCAGAATACAAAGTTATCATTTTAAAGTAGTTTAATATTATGAACCAGTTTCTTAAATCAACCCTTGTTTTAGTAGCCTCTACGTCAATGTGCATAGCAAGCTATGGTCAGGTAGTTGTGTCTAACACGCAGAACGTAGAATGGTACATTCAGAATGTTTTGGCAGGTCAGGGTGTAAACATTACGAACGTAGAGTTTAATGGTGGGCCCGCGAATGTTCAAAATGAACAGGTAGGAGAATTTTCTGATGCTACGCTCTCCATTGGTCTTGGTGAAGGTCTAATTCTTGGTTCGGGAGATGTAACTATGGCTCAACAACCCAATACAGGAACAGGATCAAGTTTGGGAGGATCAGGAACCACTGGTTCAGATACCGACTTAGCCTCCATTACACCCAATCAAATCTGGGATGAATGTGTCGTTGAATTCGACTTTGTACCCGTTGGAGATTCCATTAGTTTTAGCTATGTTTTTGCATCCGAAGAGTATCCAGAATACGTGTGTGGTAGTGTAAATGATGCTTTTGGTTTCTTTCTTTCCGGAACGAATCCGGCAGGTGGTCTATATAACGCTCAGAACTTAGCGCTTATTCCTGATCCAAATAATCCAAATGTCTACACCACGACTCCTGTTTCGATTAACACGGTAAACCCAGGAGTTGCAGGTTCTTCGGGTACACCAAGTAATTGTTCTGGTATTGACCCGAGCTGGGCAACATACAATGTTTTTTATGCTGGCAACAATACTTCTACCAGCTATGAATATGATGGTAACACCGTAGTTTTAACGTGTAGAGCAGCGGTAGTCTGTAATGAAACCTATCATATCAAGTTGGCGATAGGAGATGGTGGTGACGCTGCCTTTGACTCCGGAGTTTTCTTGGAGGGAGGGAGTTTTACTTCTGTAGGTGTGGATGTAAATGCCGGAATTTTGAACGGAGACACAGCCCTCTATGAAGGGTGTAACTCTGCTTTTTTCGCTTTCACAAGGCCGGATACCACTCAAGATTTTACTGTTCATTTTGAGATGAGTGGAACTGCACTCAATGGCTTTGATTATGTGGAAGTGCCAGACAGCCTTGCCTTGCCTGCTGGTGTCTATTCGGATACCATTTTTATCAACCCTTACGTGGACGGAATTGATGAGCCCGCTGAAACGGTTGAAATGTTGATCATTTATGAGACATGTAGCGGACAGTTTGATACCATATCGGCTGAACTAACGATTTCGGATTACGACCCCTTGGTTGTTGAATTGCCTGATAGTCTCAATGTCTGTTTGGAAAATGTTGCGCTAGATGCTACGACCTCTGGAGGACTTCCTCCTGTTTCTTATGCATGGAACACGGGAGCCACCTCAACGTCCATTACTGTTTTTGCCGAAGAAACAATGGATTATATTTTTACTGCTTCAGACGAATGTGGTTCTCCAGCTTCAGATACAGTAACCGTCTGGGTGCAATGCCCTGTCGTTCCACCGAATGTTTTTACACCCAATGGAGATGGTCAAAACGAAACGTTCATTGTTCAGTTCCTAGACGGCTATGAAAGTTCTAAGCTCACCGTTTACAACAGATGGGGTAAAATTGTTTATGAAAATGAAGATTACCAAAACGATTGGGACGGCACGCATTACAAGTCTGGAAATGATTTGGCGAGTGGTGTATACTACTACATCGTGGAACCGAATTCGCGCAAATACTTGTACAACGACAACAAAGACGAGAGTCTTCAGACCCACGTTACGGGGTATGTACATATCATGAGATAATCGTATTTTTTTCGGGTAAATCCTTACTTTTGCAAACTGATTAATGAGATGGCTTACCATCCAACGGTTTTATTATGGAAAGAAAAGTTAGAGTAAGATTTGCACCTAGTCCCACTGGACCGCTTCACATGGGAGGCGTAAGAACAGCCCTGTATAACTATCTATTTGCAAAAAAACATGGGGGTGATTTCATCCTTCGAATAGAAGATACGGACCAAACTAGATTTGTTCCAGGAGCTGAAGGTTACATTATTGAAGCGCTAAATTGGTGCGGAATTATGCCTAACGAAGGACAAGGAATCGGAGGAGATTATGGACCTTATAGACAATCAGAAAGAAAGGAAGCTGATATTTACAGACCCTATGCCATGCAGTTGGTAGAAAGTGGACATGCTTATTACGCCTTTGATACATCAGAAGATTTAACTGAGATGCGAGAAATGGCAAAACAGGCAAAAATGCCTAACTGGCAATACAATAGCATTACCAGAGGATCAATGAAAAACTCGATTTCGCTTTCGGAGGATGAAGTAAAAGCAAAACTTGACGCAGGCGAACCCTATACGATAAGAATTAAAATGCCAAGAAACGAAGATGTTCGTTTTCATGACGTGATTCGTGGATGGGTTACAGTAAACACGAATAACTTAGATGACAAAGTCATCTTCAAGTCAGACGGAATGCCCACATATCATTTGGCCAATATTGTAGACGACCACTTGATGGAAATTTCGCATGTTATTCGAGGTGAAGAATGGTTGCCATCTGCTCCCTTACACGTTTTGCTTTACAGATATTTAGGATGGGAAGATACTATGCCGCTGTTTGCACACTTACCATTGCTTCTGAAACCCGATGGAAATGGCAAATTAAGTAAACGAGATGGTGATCGATTGGGATTCCCTGTGTTTCCACTTGAATGGAAAGATCCTTCTTCTGGTGAAGTTTCTTCCGGTTATAGAGAGAAAGGATATTTTGCAGATAGCTTTATCAACATGCTCGCTTTTCTGGGCTGGAACCCAGGCACACCTCAAGAAATCTTCTCATTGGAAGAGTTGGTAGAAGCTTTTACCCTCGAAAGAGTAAGCAAGAGTGGAGCAAAATTTGACCCTGACAAAACGAAATGGTTTAACCAACACTACTTGCGAGCAAAGAGCAATGAAGAATTGGCGCAATTGCTTTCTGAGAAGATTGAAGGAGATTACTCCATCGAATTTCTAGCCGGTGTTGCAGAGATGATGAAAGAACGTGCTTCTTTTGTGGACGAAATGCTGGAAGGAACGTACTTTTTTGAAAAACCTGCGGTGTTTGATGAAAAGACCGTGCGAAAAAAGTGGAAAGAGCAGACTCCAGAGATTATGCGAGAACTGATCACCACATACGAAGGTGTAGACGATTGGACGGCTGAAAACCTTGAAGCGGTATTTAAAGAGTTTCTTGGTACTAAAGAACTTGGAATGGGAGCTGTGTTACCCAATTTCCGTGTGATTGTTACGGGAATGGGAATGGGGCCAAGTATGTTTGCGATTTCTGAGCTTCTAGGCAAAGAAGAGACACTTGAAAGAATGAGAGTGGGAATTAGTAAAATACAACAGGTCAACGTATAATCGTTCAAATACGGAGATTTACGTAGTTTTCTGAACAGCGTTTACCTATATTTACGGCATGAAATTACTACCATTTTTAATTGCCATTTTGGGTATTCTTACCTGTTATGCACAAAAGAACTGCCACCCAGCATTAGATCAGTTCAAGAATGATTCGATTGATAAATATCCATTCATTCTCCAAACCGCTAGTGGAGTTGTCTTCTCCAACCTAAAAAATCAATTTCTGTTGGACAGAAATGACCAATGGAATGAACTAACAGCTGAAAACACTCCATTTATTCAAGTTGAAGGCAGTGTATACACTTTGAATCTATCGGTTTACAAAAAACATGTATTAGTAACATCTTTTGTAGACATTGCGGATCAACCGATATTCGGTTTGGAAAATGGAGCACGAGTTGTAGATGAGAATGGAACTCCCATCTATGAGGACGGGGGCTATGATCAAGAAAGTGGAGTATGGAACTTTGAAACAAAAAGCTGGTTAATTGAACCTAAAAATCTCTCGGTTGAATTTACGAATAAACAATTCATCACAAAGAAAGTAGTTCCAAATCCAACGAATAAGTACAACTTCTTTTTGACAAAAGGAGATCTTCTTATCGAGGCTGGCGAACTTCAAGAAGCACAAAACATGTATGATAAGGCGCATGATATTTCCCCCGACAAATACGAAACTACAGACGCCCGTCAACTGCATTTGGACAGCCTACAGAAAGCTTCACTTCAAGCAGAAAAGATTCTTCAACTTGTCAAATATCTAGGAGCCATAGAAAAGACAGCTCTCGATGGAAACTATGACAAATGCAGACAGCTAATTGACAAAGGAAAAAACTTATTCAATTCTCCCGATGAGTTAGTGAAAATAGAAAGCTTGATAAATGATCTTCAAACTGACAGCAGCGATCAAAAGATAAAGAATGAAATCTTGGAACTTCGATACACTACATTAATCCTTCTTGGGGATTCCTTTGCCTCCTTGAAAGCATACGAGAAAGCAATAAAGCACTATACAAATGCTAAGGAGATCATTCCAGATAGAGAAGAAGCATATTCTAAAATAGATAACTGCAAAAAATCACTGGACCTGCATTATGACAAGTACAACAAATTCTTAAATGACCACCATCATTACAATATAGAAATAAACACCTACAGTATAAGCGGAAAACTGCTTAATACTGAAACAGTGGTAGGCAAAAGAGAAGTAAAAGAACATATCCAGAGTATATTTGAATAAAACAACTACTTCCTACCAAAATCTGCTGGGATTTCTCCCCAAACCTTAGTTTCCCATTTCAGAATCGGATTCTTGTATGTGTTCTTTTGAAGCCATGCCTCTGCACGACTGATCAAGTCTTTTAATTCGGTAGATCCTACAGATTTTGTTCTGCATTTTTTCGCCTTTACCCAACCCATGGCAATTCTTGAGTCGGAATAAATCGGTAATTGATGCATCTTTTCGTCTTTGTGATTCTTTAACCAAGCCAATCCATGCACCAAACCTAAAAACTCACCGATATTATTTGACCCACCCGGATAAGGCCCTTTCTTAAAAATCACTTGATCCTTATCAAAAGTCCACACACCATGGTACTCCATAATGCCTGTCATTTCATTACAGGCAGCATCTACGGAGAGACTCAACTCAATTGGTTGTCCGATTCGGTCAATTTCAGCTTGAGAAAGGTCTTTTGTCTTTCTAAAATCTTTGCCTTTGTAGTTTTCAGGACCTTCTTGCAATGCTCGTTCTGCCAACACCCTGCTTCCAAAAGTCTTTAAGTGATCCATCGACAAGCCCTTCAGTGCTTTTTTAGCTTCATCCCAATCTGTGTAGATCGTAGAGTTGGGACCATCCCAAACGACATAGTATCTTGCTTTCTTTTCTTTTGGCGTAGATTTCACGGACGAAGGGTCGGCTAACGCTCGATTCGCTTCTTCTAGCGATGGAAAGGATTTATATTTTGCTCCAGGGAAACCACTTATGAGTCGCTTCACTTCGTCCCAAGAAGTAAAAACTCCTGTCTTCTTCCCTTTCCATATGACGTAGTACTTCTTAGCCAATTAATCGAACAATACCTTAACGTTTTCCGTAAACAGTTTAATCGCGATTGCCAATAGAATGATTCCGAACACTTTTTCAAGAACTGCTATTCCTCCTTTACCGAGTAATCGCTCAATCTTCTTGGTCAATCGGAGCACAAAATAAACAACAATCATGTTAATCACAACTGCCAGTATGACGTTGATCATCTCATACTCTGCACGTAATGAAACCAACGTGGTCATTGTTCCAGCACCCGCAATAAGGGGAAACGCAACAGGAACAACGGTCGCAAGTTTTGGAGAAACATCCTCTTTTTGCTTATTGATTTGAATTCCCAGAGACATCTCTAGCGCAAGTGCAAACAAGATAAACGAACCTGCCACGGCAAAGGCACTCTTATCTACCCCCATAAAATTCAAAATGGTCTCACCTCCCAAGAGAAAGGCTATCATAATGCAGAAAGCAATGACTGTTGCTCGAAACGGACTGATGTCTCCTGCATCCTTCTTAATCTTAATAATAACTGGGATGGATCCAACAATATCAATTACCGCAAAGAGTACCATCGTGGTAACTCCCAATTGCGCCCAGTCAAATTTTGAGAAAAAATCCATGATTCTAAACGTTTAAGTTGCTGTGATGTAATCTGCTAGGACTCCAGGGAAGTACTTTTGCTCAAGCTCTCTAACTTTTAATGAAATCCCTTCAGGGTCACAACCCGTAATATCGACTTCAAATTGAGCAAGCACTCTTCCTTTATCGTATTCTTCGTTGACCAAGTGGATCGTAATTCCAGAAACGGACTCCTTATTCTCATAAACCGCATTGTGGACATTCATTCCAAACATTCCCTTTCCTCCATACTTAGGTAAAAGCGAGGGGTGAATATTTAACATTCTGTTTTCAAATGCCGCCACCATTTCCTTTGGAATCATCAATAAGAAACCTGCCAATATAATATGCGTAACTCCTCTCTCTTCTAAAAGCTTCTGCACCGTTCCATCGGTGAATTCCGATTTTGAATACGCAAAACAGTCAATGTCTTTCTCCAGTGCAAAATTCAAGGCGCCTGCATCTTCTCTATTAGACACTACGCAGTCTACCTCAACAGCAGCATTACCTTCAAAATAGGCGATGATATTTCTTACATTCGTTCCAGTTCCTGAAGCGAATAAAGCAAGTCTGGCTTTCATGGCTTTTAAAATTTTCGGCAAAGATAGGACTGCCTTACCAAATAGCCCATTTTTTATTTGAACAAACAAAAAATCCTGATCCCAGACTCGTTCGTCAGGATCAGGATTTTAAAACTACTACACACGCTTATTTTGTCTCTTCGACAACTTTAGCATCTTTGGTGATGTTATTCACCTTCTCTTTAACTTCTTCAGCCGTTTCTTTGGCTTTTGCTGTAAATTTTTCTTTTGCCTCTTCAGCTCTCTTTGTCAAGTCCTCTTTTGTAGAATTGAACTTAGAAGTAAGGTCTTCTTTTGTTTTTTCAAACTTTTCTTCCAATTCTTTCAAGAATGGGAAAGTCTCTTCCAACTTCGCTTTGTTCTTTTCGAACTCAGTTTTGAAGTCTTCTTTTGTTGAATCAACTGTTTTGAAGAAATCACCAACGTAGTTTTTTCCTTCGTTGTCATACTTCTTTCCAGCTTCAACCAATTCGTCAAATTTTGCTTTTGCTTTGTCGTTTGCTTCTGCAGCCAATCCTAGTCCTGCGTAAGCTAATGTTTCGATAAGATTCATATCCGTTTAAATTATAAAGTTTAAGTATTTATTTTGTCGTTTTCGTTTTTGATGCCGCAGCTTTAGTAGTCGTTGCTTTTTTTGCGGTTGTCTTTTTGGCAGGTGCCTTTCTGGTTGTTTTCTTAGCCGCTGGAGCCTTAGTTGCAGCAGGTTTCGCTTCTGCAGCTTTCTTTGCTTCAGCTAACTCCTTTTCTAGTTCTGCGATCTTTTTTTCTAAAGAAGAAACTACTTTCTCTTCCTTCTTTCCTTTGAAGTCAAAAGTCGCGTTGAATCGATCTGACATCGACTTTACCTTTGCCTCGATCTCTTCTTTGGTTGACTCAGTAGTTTTGAAAATATCATCGATAATTTTCTTTCCTTCTGTATCGGATATCTTTCCTTTTTCTACCAACTCATTGATCGTTTCTTTAATTTTGTCTGATGTGGTGCTGGCCAAACCTACTCCCGCATATACAATGTTCTTTAACGTTTCCATTTGTGTATTTCGATTTAAATAATTGTCAGTCTATAATTTCGATCTGACTTGGTCAAAAGGTGTACCAAAATACAACAACCCGATAACAATTTTACTTAATTGCATTTTAATATGTTGATTATCAGATTATTAAAGTGTTACACCTGTTGTATACAGGGTGAACTATTGGATAAACAAGCGTTCATTATATCAACAACTTACTGACAAACCATGAACTAATCACCTGCCAATAGACCATGCGTGTCATAACTATTTTTGCTACATTTGCGCCTCCATGTCAGGGAATCCTTATTATATTATCACTGGGGCACCAAGCACAGGAAAAACTTCCATTCTCAACATTCTTCGAGATAGAGGATACGTGTGTCATCAAGAAATAGCGCGTGAAATCATCCGTGAGAACCTTGACACGGGCACTGATATTTTTCCATGGAATGACATGCACCGGTTTTCAGACCTTGTATTGGAACGTATGAAAACGCTAGTTCAGACGTTTGACCCTTCTGCCATTCAGTTTCTCGACAGGAGCATGGTCGACCTCATCGGATACATGAAATTTGCTAACGAAAACATTCCAGATCACTATGTAAAAGAGGCGATGGCTGTGGGGTATGCGCGTAAAGTATTTTTTCTGCCGATTTGGCCAGATATCTATACCCAAGACGAGGAACGAAAAGAAAACATTGAGGAGGCCATGGCGATTGGCGATGCGCTAGCAGACACTTATGAGGCTTTGGGTTTTGAATTAATACAAGTACCTCACGCATCCGTAGAAGAACGTGTTTCCTTTATTTTATCCCAATGTGAGGAACATCAATTC
This sequence comes from uncultured Flavobacteriales bacterium, assembly GCA_964387945.1. Taxonomy (GTDB): domain Bacteria; phylum Bacteroidota; class Bacteroidia; order Flavobacteriales_D; family Parvicellaceae; genus Parvicella. The sequence goes on from CAYLYX010000001.1 coordinate 295,954, forward strand.
ACCATCAATTAATTTTGTTATTGTCAAAAATTAATTATTTTTGCCGTCCCTTAAACGAAAGGGTAACTTATTTGAAATAACGTATGTAATGCGAAAGTAGCTCAGCTGGTAGAGCGCGACCTTGCCAAGGTCGAGGTCGCGGGTTCGAACCCCGTCTTTCGCTCTAACGCATTCAGTATATTAAAAATGCCAAACCACGAATCTTGTCGGTCTTTTGATTGATGAGGAAAGTGAAACTTCTCAGACTTACCAGTCTGAGAGATACCCGAGTGGTGGAATTGGTAGACACGCAAGACTTAAAATCTTGTGACCATCTGGTCGTGCGGGTTCAAGTCCCGCCTCGGGTACATTTAGCCCTGTAACGTAGAGTTGCAGGGCTTTTTTGATGGATTGACCAAAATATGTTTACGAGACTAAATCTTTTGAAAGTCTTGTCATTGCTAATGAAAAGCGGTTCGACACTTGGTTCATTGAATCTCTTCAAATAAAATATCCATATCAAAGGAGTTTTCTACTATCTCATGGAAGTTCTCATTTTCAACAACGCCATAGGTTGTTATCATTGTTATCACTACTACATCTTTTGTTCCAGTAGCTTCTTTAAATTTAAATACTTTATTTCTCAAGTCTTTAAGTTGGTTTTTTCCTATTTTATATGGTTTGTTGTAGAACTTCATTTCACACAAGTTAATCCAATTATCTGCTCTTTTTATGACCAAGTCTATTTGAGCGCCTTCAACAGACCAACTTGAATTAGTTGAATGTATTCCTTGTATTTTTAGGGCCTTTTTAATTTGAGCAACATGTTTCAGGCATATTGTTTCAAAATTAAATCCTGCCCAAGAGATATATGATTGTTGTTGAAACATGGTTTTCCAAAAGTTCTCACCTTGGTTCTTATTTGGCTCAATATATTTTAGATAGAATTTTGAGTACTCATCACTCAAACGATACAGCGTGTTTCGAACTTTTTTATCATATGCTGGATACTTAGCCACAAAACCTGAGGCTATTAACTCATTAAGTGCTCTTGTAAATGCTCCTCCTCCAGCATGTTTAGACTTTTTAATGAGCTCTCCTCGTGTGATTCCTTTTCCTAAGCTACCAAGTGCTCGAACGATAGATATATGAGATGAAGAATGACTAAATAATGATTCAAAAATTTCAGCAAATTCATCAGTCAAATCTCCATTTGAGTCAAAACAGAGTCTCTGAACTGTTTGCACAACGCTCTCTCCTTTCCTTACTTTATTCAAGTAATGAGGCACTCCTCCAAGAGCAATATATAAGTGAAGTATATTATAGTGGCCCCAGTTTATGTTTTTACTTTTTAAAAACTCTTTCGTTTCAGCCAATGTAAAGGGTCTAATCTGAAGTTTATAGGTTAATCGTGCATGCAGGCTTCCTTCGTTCGATATTACATTCTGTACCATATAGGATGCAGCCGAACCACATAACACTACGATAATATCATTTCGTTTTTCACAATATGTATTCCAGAAATGACCGAAATACATTCTAAAATCAGATTTGTGTGTATCCAGCCAAGGCATTTCATCTATGAAGATTACTTTTTTACTTTTACTCCTTAGACTACTGATATAGGTTTTTAAAAGTTCAAACGCATGTTTCCAATCTTGAGGTCTATCATCTTTCTTTACTTTGTTTGACACTCTTTTAAGTTCATCAAAAAAGATGTCAAGTTGTTTATCCTGATTGCCACCATAGAGCCCTGTGACTTCAAATCTGATGTGTTTTTCATAGACATTGCGTATCAAGTATGTCTTACCTACTCTTCTTCTACCGTAAACTGCTATTAGTTCAGAGTTTTGAGATTTGAGACTTTCCTCAAGTCTATCAGTTTCATACGTTCTTCCAATCATTTTCGATCTTGTTATTAACTTCCCAAAGATAGTAATAAATTCAGCTTATGGGAAGCTAATAATTGTATTCGAGAAGCTTTAGCTAACAATTATTTACTTCCCATAAATACTTTTCAATGATAGTTATGGGAAGTAATTATTTGATTATGCACCTGATTCGACAATGCAATCATTGCGAGTACGAAAAAAGCCTATATCATAGCGATGCCGGACCTTGTGACAATAGGCTACATGCTACATACCATGAACTTTGTGAGTACATCAGTGAAATCCATATCTTTAAACTGAATTTTCATCACTATGAGAAAAGATTTTGTAGAAGCATTCAGTCGATTTAGTCTCCTAAAGTTTAACGACTTAGTTTCCCTGTATAAAATTTGCTCTTTTAAGTCTTTCAGTAATGGCGAATTGCTCGCTCAAGAAGGTAGATACTGCAATTATATGTTCCTGATCAAAAAAGGAATCATAAGGACATATGTTCTTACGCAGAATGGGGATGAACGCACTACTAGACTGGCAAAAGAACGGGACTTCACGACCTGTAATCAATCTTTTCTGAACAACAACCCTTCCTCTGAATACCTGGAAGCTATTGGAGATTGTAGAGTAATAGGTATTGATATTCAAAAGCTGAATGAGCTTGGTAAGACCAATGCCAGAATCCTGCAGTTGACTCAAGAAGGTCTCAAAGAAGCTTTGTTTGAAGCCATTAATCGAATAGAGTTCTTTACAACTCTTACACCAGAACAGCGTTATAACAAGTTGCTTGATGAATCTCCTGATTTAATACAAAGAGTCCCCCAAAAGTATCTCGCATCTTTTTTAGGAGTAACAACTGTTTCTCTCTCGCGAATAAAGAGAAGACGAAATTAACATATGTTATTTCCACTCAACAGTTATTAGCTTATTATTGTATAATACCAAAACTATAACCCAAATCCATACCATTTAAAACGTGATAAAACTTAGAAGAAAGGAAAAAAACACTTTGAATCAGGACTCATTTTTCAACACATTAAGAAAAAAGGAATACAGTCGTTTAGATCATACCAATCATGTCTATCTAGATTATACTGGTGGGAATCTCTATCCAGACTCTCTAATCAAAAAGCACTTTCATCAACTTGAAGAAAACACATTTGGGAACCCTCATTCAACCAACCCTACCTCTCAGCATTCTACGTTTCTAGTAGAACAAGCTCGAAAAAAAGTAATTGCATTTTTTAATGCTGAAGATTATCATTGTGTTTTTACGGCCAATGCATCTGGTGCGTTAAAAATTATAGGGGAATGTTATCCATTTGACAACAATGGGCATTTACTATTACTTGCAGACAATCATAATTCCGTCAACGGAATTCGAGAATATTGCAAAAACATGGGGGGATCCTTTGAGTACAGTCCCGTAAACGTTGAAGACTTATGTATTTCTTCTCAAACACTCGAAAACAAATTAAGCGGCATTGATACCGAAAATAAATTGTTTGCATTTCCAGCTCAATCCAATGTTTCTGGCATAAAACACAATCTTGAGTGGATTACGAAGGCACAAAATTTAGGCTGGGATGTATTGTTAGATGCAGCTGCCTTTGTTCCAACCTCTAGACTTGACTTAAAAAAACATAAACCAAACTTCGTTTCAGTTTCATTCTATAAAATATTTGGTTACCCAACTGGATTAGGCTGCTTGTTGATTCATAAAAAAACATTTGGCAAACTCCAGAAAAAATGGTTTGCTGGAGGTACTGTAAGTCTTGCCAGCGTAAATGCGCCCTATCACTTCTTAACTGATAACCATGAACGCTTCGAAAATGGGACAATTGATTACCTTGGTATTCCTGCAATAAAAAATGGACTTGAATTCATTGAAGAAATTGGGATAGACCGAATAAATGAACGTGTCAACGCCATGATGGACTACCTATTTTCTACTCTCAAAAATGCACATCACAGTAACGGTATGAATCAGTTAGATATATTTGGACATCCCAATCGAGATAATACTGGAGCCACAATGATCATGTGCTTTAAAAACCCTGATGGTTCAAAAATTGGATTCGAAAAAATTGAATCCTTAGCGAATGCAAAAAATATCTCCATAAGATCAGGCTGCTTCTGTAACCCAGGGTTGGACGAAGCTAACAATTGTCTTACAAATGAGGAACTTGCAGAATACTTCGAAACAAGGTCTAAAGGAGACTATTGGGATATGATAAAAGTGATTAATAAAATGAGGGGCGCAACCCGAGTTTCTGTTGGTATTGCAACCACTAAGAAAGACTTAGATGCCTTTTTGAGATTTGTCGAACACTTAAAGGACAAAAGCATCGAATGAACATTCCAAACTTAGACTTTAAACAAACGGTTCAAACAGCTTTTTCTTGACATTACAAGTATGCCCATGAGCGATCAAAGGTTACAACTGGCAGAAAAATTTGAACCATGGAGATGAGATTTGGAACAAGTTGACGATGTTTGCGTAATGGGAATATGAATTTAATTCTTACCGTTTCGCAGCTTTGATTATGACAAAAAAACGTTCGCAGCATCTCCCTGAAATTGCAAAAGTCTTCTTTAAACTCGGACTTTTTGCTTTTGGTGGTCCTGCCGCACATATTGCAATGATGGAGAAAGAGGTCGTTGAGAAAAGAAAATGGATGTCCCAGCAACATTTCCTTGATCTTATCGGTGCTACCAACCTCATCCCAGGTCCGAACTCCACAGAAATGACCATGCATTGCGGTCATGAAAGAGGAGGAGCTAAAGGTCTCTTTGTGGCAGGACTTAGCTTTATATTTCCTGCCATCGTCCTCACGGGAATTCTCGGGTGGTTATATGTTACTTATGGTGAAAAACCGGCCGTGGAACCGTTTATTTTCGGAATCAAACCGGCTGTACTCGCCATTATCGCTGCGGCAATTTACAAACTAGGTAAGAAAGCATTAAAAGGAACGGAATATTGGATCATCGGTATTTTGGTACTTGGAGTAAGCCTGTCTGGCTATGTCAATGAGATATTCGCCTTGCTTGGAGCTGGATTTCTAGGAGCCGTCTACTTCTATGCTAAACGAAAAGGAGGGGCATCTCTTAGATCTCTTTTTCCGCTGGCCATACTTCCGGCAACCACGGCATCTGTTGCTCAACTTTCGACCATCAAGGTGTTTCTTACTTTCCTTAAAGTAGGAGCTATCCTTTACGGAAGCGGATATGTCCTTTTTGCCTATCTAGATGTTGAACTCGTGGAAAAAGGCTGGATGACGAGGCAACAACTACTGGACGCCATCGCAATGGGACAATTCACTCCTGGCCCCGTGCTGTCTACAGCTACTTTCATTGGGTACCAGCTCAATGGCATCTCAGGGGCTTTAGCTGCTTCCGCTGGTATTTTCCTTCCTTCATTTCTTTTCGTTTGGATTTTAAATCCACTTGTTCCAAAAATGCGATCTTCCCAGCTTTTAAGTTCCTTTTTGGATGCTGTTAACATTGCAGCCGTAGCCATCATGACAAGTGTACTGTTTACCATGAGTTATGAAACCCTCATCGACTGGAAATCAATTGTTATTGCTGCAATCAGTGCAGGAGTTGTCTTTGGGTTTAAAAAGGTGAGCGTTATCCATATCGTTTTAGGAGGTTCAATCTTAGGTTATCTGCTCTCGTTCGTTACGTTCCAACTTTAGAACTATGGCGCAGGGTTCTTCGTAAAGTTTACCTTATAAAAGTTGACAAAATCACTACCATTCAACGTTTGCTCAAACCATCCAAATTCCGTCTCGGATATTGGAAATATTTCGCTATCCATACCAAAAGGGGCATCGATCTCAACAGGTTTAACCACAAAGTCTCCATTGGCATCAACGATGGCAATTTCAACATTTCCTGCTTTCCAATCGTTATCGTAATCGTTTCCTGCTCCCCATGCAATCAAATAGTGCTCACCCAGTGGGTGAACAGAAATATTTGATTCGTCAGTTTCTGGACTTACTTCTAACCATTTCTTGGCAATTACTCCATCGTTTTTATCGATCACTAGAAATAGAGGATCCACTTTTGTGAAAACACCCACATTAGGATGTTCTGTACTACCTAATACAGCGATCAAATTTCCATTGGCTTCATCGCAAAATTCCAAAATACCAGCAGCACATGTAGACTCCACTTTTTCATAAGGCACATAATCTTCTTCTGGAGGATATGGAACGAAGGATTTGCTTGTATTTCGGTTATAGATCTGCAAACCGTAAGGATGAGCATCTCCAATCGTCATGGTATAAAACTCACCTGAAGCAGCTGCAAACGTATTTACTGTACTACTGTGACTCGCGGTCCAAAAATGAGTGCGATCCTCTTTTATGTTTCCGTTCATGTCGGTGACCACAAACATATCTCCATTGTGGATGTCTTCGCCTACTTTCGCAAAATTCTTCTGCACCTCAAAATAAAGTCCGATCTCATACCCATTGTACGCCAGACGAGCCTCTGACCGACCATCAAACCAAGACTTTCCTGGACCATGTCCTTCTCCTCCAAAAATCTCCTGAACGAACTCTCTTTTTCCAGACGGATCATACTTCATCAAATAAAGTGTATTTGGATAACCTTCAATGTAAGTGTTGTTATTTGATTTACCTGCAGCAACTAACAATGTACCATCAGCCAAAGGGAGTATTTTTGACAACCAATAATCGTTTAACACAATAGCCTCTCCCACTTGCTCTCCGTTGCTTTTTAGTTTGTAGATAATCGCATCATCCTTTTGCTGAAAACCAAGATAGATGTACTTGCCAGCAGCAGCCATAAAATCAGCCAATACACTATTGGGAGCTTGCAACTTGTAAGGTGCAACGGAAACCTCCTGCTTACTCACGCTATGATAGCTGTAGTTACCAGAATTGATTGTTGCAACCGTGTTCACTTCGGGCTTAACCTCATTGAGTGCACTCCAAAGCGGAGTTAGATCTTTCAAATTCTTGGGATAACCAGCCAAAGCCTTGTCGGTTGTAACGTCATAAGCGGTATACTTTTCTCCTGCGAAAAAATAAGTTATTCCATTTTGTGTAAAGGCTGCATCTATCTTAGCAAATGTCAACCCCGGCCAAGTAGAGGAAGTTGTCTTTTTGGGATAGCCTTCATCTGCCTGATTTGCTTTAGCATCAAATCGGGCGTACTGATCACCAGCAAAGAAATAGGACTTATTGGGCCAGTTCATGGCTGCATCTATTTTTGAAAAATTAATACCTGGCCAATATTGTTGTGTTGACTTAGGATAGCCTGGATCAGCAGCGAATGAGGTTAAGTCAAAGCGCACGTATTGGCTTCCGCTAAACAAATAAACCTTTCCATTGCCAAAGTTGACTGCAGCGTCAATTTGCTTGAAGTTCACTCCTGGCAAACCGTTTTGCGTCAGCACGCCAGCGCTTACCACACGTTGTTCAGAAAAGTTATATTTAACTACTTTGTCTCCTTGGACAAAAACGACCAATTGGTCGTTTAGCGTAAACGTGGCATCTATCGCCTTCAGTTGGAAGGTGGCTAAAAGAAAAACGATGCTTAAAATATGTTTTGTCATCTTGGTAAAGTTTAGTTTTAATTTCTTGTCTGGGTCCTATGCTGGAAGTTGCCAAAAGCACAAAAGAGCAGGCTGAAACCAGCCCACTCTCTTCACTCTTTTGTTCATTTTATTTTCTCAACCAATACGTCTTTTCATCTCCTTCTGGCAATGAGAAATACATCTTGTCATCATACCAATAAACATATACCTCATACGTTCTGTTAGTAACGTTTGACTTGATTCTTGCATAAGTGTAATCTCCCTGATCATCAATAGACTGAATTACGGTGGAATTCCACTTACCTCCACTTACATCCCAAAGATAAAGTCCAGTAATAGCGTGAGCGTTTTCTACTACCTTAATCGCTCCTCCTTTTCCGTCTCCTGCGTCAAAGATCCAAGTTGTAGTTTGAGCTTTTGTTTGATTGAATGACATCATCCCGAATATCATTGCTAGCACTGCGAATAGTTTAATACTTTTCATGTTTTTTAGTTTTTAGTGATTATTATATTATTTACTTTTTAAGCCAATAAGCCTTCTCTTTTCCGTTTGACCATACTTGTACCAGTTTATCATCGTACCAATACACATAGATTTCAGAAATCTGTGAGTTGTATTTAATTCTCATGTAGGTATCAGAATCGTCTTCGATGTATTCAATAGAAGCTTTTCCCCAAGTGCCGTCTGTCAATAACAAATACACATCAGTAATTTCATAGCTTTTCTCTATGATTCGAATTCCTCCTTTTCCATCACCTCCATCAAATTGATAGGTTGTGGTTTGTGCACTCGTCTCGCTGAAAGCGAATAAACCGAGGAGCATCATTAGCAAACTTGCCATCTTAATTGTTCTCATCTTATTTGGGTTTTTAAATTTTAATTTTTCAATTACTCACTTGTGTATCCTTTAACCAAAAAGTGCGCTTTGCACCTTTCCCGTTTTGAAGCACCATTTTTTCAAAATAGATGTCCAGAAAAACCTCAACCGTATCTCGCTGAGGCAGCACAATCAACTTCAAATACTCCTGTGTAATATCAGAGTCAATGATCTTCGTCTCACTCCATTCCTCATTTTTTGCAACTCGAAAATCAACTCCTTGTATAAAACCCTCTACTTTCACCACCCTAACCTCTTGTCCTCTCGAGTCCGCAGAAGCGTAGATTAAATGAGTTGACTGTGCGTGAGAGTCTTTTCCAAAAAACAAGAATGAAAGCATGACGATTGTAGCTCTTAAAACTGTTTTTATTTTAGTTGAATAATTCATCTCGTTGTTGCTTGAGACAAATTTGAGGAGAAGAGCAATAAATCAATAGCAGAGAAATTTCAATTGATAGCATTGAACTAAAAATTGCACTAAAAAAACTAGCATTATTCTTGCATAATGATCGTAAAAAAAGTGCTAAAAATATGATTTTTAACTACTTACGAACTTGATTTGGGGGAGCCCCAAATTCTTTGTGAAAGACCCTTGAAAAATAATTTGGATCGGAAAAACCAACCTGATAAGCCACCTCAGAGATGGTCAATTCTGACTCCATGAGTAACTTTTTTGCCTCATTTAATCGCTGAGTACGAATGAGCTGAGTAGGTGTTTTCCCCGTTAGTGCCTTCAACTTTCTGTACAATTGCATTTGACTGAGGTTAACGCCTGCCGCCAACTGAGTCACTCCAAAATCGGGGTTATCCAAATTTTCGGTCACCACATCAGCAAGTTTTGTCATGAAGTTATCTTCTGGATCAGTTGAAACCTCACCTTTATCGATCTTGGTATTCGCATATTTGTGCTGCAGATCACGTCTGAGTGCAATGAGCTTATCCACTCGCAGCAATAACTCATCTTGCTTGAAGGGTTTGGTGAGGTACACATCCGCTCCAAAGGTTAACCCTTTCATTTTATCTTCGTGAAGCACTTTTGCGGTAAGCAAGATAATAGGGATATGACTGGTCACTTCATCTGTCTTTAGGGCATTACAAACCTCAAAGCCATCCATCTCTGGCATTGCTACATCAGAGATAATAGCATCGGGCACTTTTTCTCGTGCCATTTGAACACCTTCTACGCCATTTTTTGCAAGATAGACCTTGTATCTGTCAGCAAATAACTCATAAACATACTGCGCTAATTCTACATTGTCTTCGATGATTAACAACTCTTTACGATCTAAGTCTTTGGTTGTCAAACCTTCATTCTCTAATGATTCCATCTCATCAGTCTCTTCAAGCAAAGGAGCCTCCTGAGTAATGGGCAGGCTTACCTCAAAAACAGTCCCTTCACCTAGTCGACTGCTCACGCTAATTCTTCCCTTCATGAGTTCTACAAAGCCTTTGGTTAAGGACAAGCCAATACCTGTTCCTTTTTGAGAACTTCCATCTTCAGTCTGAAAAAACCGATCAAAAATCTGATCTAAATTTGTTTCGGCTATCCCTACCCCATTATCCTTTACCTTAAAAACTGCATAGCTTTGGCTTCCTTTAACTTCCTTTTTAACATGTAGGATTATCTTCCCATTTTTAGACGTGAATTTTATGGCATTAGACAGCAAATTATAGGTGATCTGTTGAATTTTCTCCTCATCAAAATCCATTAAAATCTCGTCCTCTTCTGTGTAGAATGTCAAGGCGACCCCTTTTTCGGCAGCAATCGATTTAAAATAATCGAAATTGACCTTCAATACTTCCACCAAGTCTGCCTGAACCCATGACAACGTTTGCAATCCTGACTCATTCTTTGCTACATCCAACAATTCATTGACATGGCGCAGTAGCTTCTGACTATTACTCACAATCACTTCCTTCTCTCGTGAAGAGGCATTGAGTCGTTCAGCCATTCCCATAATAAGTGTAAGGGGGGTTCTAAACTCGTGCGTTACATTAGAATACAGCTCCGTTTTCATCGCAACGAGCTGCTTAATCGCTTCGGACTCTCTTTTTTCTACTCTCCTTTTGCGAAAGAAAAAGAAAACCAAGCTCACGAGCGTTAAGAAGAGTAAAACCCAAAGTAACTTTGCAGGAAATGTCTTATACCAAACCGGTAATACCTCAAACTCGTAAACAATAGGTTCGCTCCAAATTCCGCTTACCATAGAAGCCTTAGCCTTGAGCTGATACTTCCCCGCTGGGAGGGCGTGATAAGAAATACTGTTTTTTGAAGACGGCTCTGTCCATTGATTGTCAACACCTGACAGCATGAAAGAATAAACTACTTCTGGAGCACGAACAGGGTCATTCAATGCAAACTCGAATGTGAGATCGTTGAATTGGGCGGGAAGACTGAGTTCCTTCGGACAGTTTGTAAACGAATGAATGCCATCAAATTCAATCCGCGATAAATCATAACTCTCATCCACACCAATGAGCTTTGTTTTATGACTATTGGTAAGCTCTTCGAGTTCTATAAAATCGATTTGATTATTTACAATTTTTAAATCGTTCAAATAAATTTCGGGCACTTCTAGTTGAGCGTAGTACGCAGTGTTCTCAATCTTCGTAACAAACTGATCCGTTCCCCACCACAGATCTCCTTTTCCATCAGACCATACCGCATTTGAGTAAAACTCACCTCCTTCCATGCCTGCCAGACTGGAGAGCGCTTTAAACTGAAAATTCTTTCCATCGGTATCGTTCAGAATGAGATTGATGGTATTGTCTGCTCCTACCCAAATATTTCCTCCTTTATCCTCTACAATTGACCACACAGCGTTACTTGTCAATGCATTATCGGCATTAAAATGCCAGATAGAATCTCCCGAAACCAATGAAAGTCCGGCATCAATATATCCCAACCACAAGCTATTTTTTGAATCGACAAACATGGATACAACAGCGTCACTGGGAAGCCCCTCCTTACTTCCCAACCTCATCGCCTCATTCGTACTCGACTTAATACTGAACACACCCTGACTTTGAGACCCAACAAACAGATCTCCGTTATCATCCAAAACGATACTTCTTATTGCAGCAATACTACTCAGCGAATCACCCGACTGATATTTAACCTCAGCAATAGAACCATCACTGGAAACTTTTATAAGACCATTGCTAAATGTTCCTACCCATACATTTCCTTTCTGGTCTTGTTCTAACGCATAGATGCCGTAGTTTTCTGCATCCAGCCGCAGTCTTTCTACTACATATTGACCGCTTCCGGAATCAACAGAAACAACAAAACACCCCTGATCAATAGTCCCTACCCACAACCGTCCATCCTGAGCCAGAAGTAAGGACCGTATTCTTATTTCTTCAACTTCGGGCAACAAGTCCAAACCTAGAAACTGATTGTTGGCATACTTTATCAATCCTGAACCATGCCCACCACACCATATATTTCCTTTGGCATCTCCCGCTATAGAAGAAACTGGGCCTCCATACTGTATTCCTTCAAATTTATAGTGCTTTAATCCGTATGGGTTATATTTATAGACTCCCTTGCCATATTCACTCAACCAAACGTTCTTATCGCTGTCTACGAATAAAGGACGAGCGTTTGAATACACAGGCATCGCCTCCCAAACGACCCTTATCTCGAGACCATTAACGAAGCAAAAGGCGTTATTTTTTTCTTCTGATGCTAAGATGAAGTCTTTGTCAATTGCAAGACTATTTCTTATCTTATTGTTGGAAATAAAATCTGATTTGTAAATGACTAGCGAATCTTTGGTCATGATGGTTACACCCTTCCCAGTAGAGACAAAACAAGAGTCTCCATTAATCATAATAGGGTGGCATAAGTTCTTCTGGTCAAAATCCTCTATAGGATGATAAGTCATTACATCAGAGGATACATTTACAAGTCCTCCTAACGCACTTAACCAAACTTGACCTTCTTTGCCTAGTTTCATGATCACATTCAGGTCCTCTAAGTCCTGAAACTTGTATGGGAATACGGTCAAGTGTTTATCCTTCATCCTTAAAATGGTGGAATGCCCTTTCAACCAGATATTTCCAGAAGGATCAACACCTATGATTCCTAAATAACCCTCGTTTAACCCCAAACTCTCATTGGTAGGATACTCAAAGAAGTTGCGGCCGTCAAACTTCATCAATCCACCCTCCGCACTAAAAGAAATCCAAATATTTCCCTGTTTATCCTCGCAAATACCTCCTACTAGCCGATGCTTATGATCTTCAGCGAGTTGATAATAGGTAAACTTATAACCGTCATATTTTGTGATCCCTCTTCTCGAACCAAACCAAAACAACCCTCGGCTATCTTTAAAAATAGAAGAGATAAACGGAGACTCCAAACCTTGGTTTACGCCAATCTCGAAGTAACTTATACTGGTGAGCACCGCTTTGTGAAAGGGCTTAGATTCAGTTATTTCTGTCAACACATTCGTTTTGACCGGATCTTCGAGATCAACGTTAACAATATCAGGTATACCTCCTTTTCCAAACTGAATCACTTTGGGAGGTCCAAGCAGCGAAATCGTTTTGTGTGGAACAATGATCTCAGACTTAATGTCTCCTTTATTGGGATAAGCAGTTGCAGAAAGGAGGGTGTCTTCAAAAAATGCTTCTTCCAAGAAAACTTCTGCAATGGCTACATCATTTGACCAGCTCAGTTCATTTCCGTGAATCGACTCGAAACCATTGTTTGATGGGCGATCTGCTTCTGACGTACAGGCGCCAAAGGAGATCGTGACAACATAGACTAATAGGGCAATATTAAATCTAAATTTCTTGATGGATCGAAAGTAATACTTTCTGAGATAAGTATCTCACTCAAGCAAACAATCTTAAACCTGAGAGAAGAAGATTACTTCACCAACTCATCCAGCATCTGATGTACTTCCTCAGAATCCCAATCGTAAGCACCTTCAAACTTATAAACGATTTGTTTATTCTTGTCGATGATATAAGTGGTGGGAAAAACCTCAAAACCTAAATTTTTTGGGATCCCGCTGGCATTACCATAAACTGGGAAATCCCAGCCCTCGTCTTCTTTTGCCGCTTTTATTGTTTTGAGATCTTCTGATGGACTGACTAAAACAAAATCTACTTTTCCTTTGTACTTTTCTTGAAGATCAACAATGGAAGGCATTTCTCCTCGACATGGAGAGCACCAAGTAGCCCAATAATTCAGAAATATTGGGTTTTCAAAATCACTGATATAAATTTCGGTTCCATCATCTGCCATGATCATCCAATCATGACCAATAACCTGCTCATCTGCATTAGTGACAGCACTCTCTTCTGTGTCTGGGGAGCCCAGCATCAATGACCTAATCCAAGACTGGACCTTGAAACCCCAGGGAGTCAAAAATAAGAAGGCTATAATTCCGAGACCTACACCCCAGAAGATTAGATCACTTTTTCTTTTTGCTGGATTTTTCGTCTTCATGAATACAAAATTACCTTAAAAAACGTTCTTCGGTGTAGCCAAAGTTACGAAGTGATTAAAACATTACATTTGTGCGCATGTTCAAGAACCTTCTAAAAAGCATCAAAAATAGCTGGATTTACTTCGGATTGATTGCTGTTTTTCTGCTAGTTTGTGGCTACTTTGTTGCATCGTACGAAAAGAAGGAAGGTCATCAATTAATTAACCAGCACTACAATGACTTTTGGGACACTGCTTTTTCATACATTACCCATATTGGTGATGGATTAACGGCCATTTTAATTATTGTTGCACTGTTCATTTGGAAAGAGAAATACGGCTACATCGCCCTCTTTGCCTTTCTGTTTACATCAGGCATTACTCATGGATTAAAGTTCTTTGTTTTTCATGACGCCAACCGACCTTTACTATCCCTTTGGGACTTCTTTCAAGAGGGGGGAGAAGGTCATTTGGCAATCCCCAGAGTGGGCATGAAGGTGCATTATTCCTTTCCTAGTGGTCACACAACTTCTGCCATGAGCATTTTTTGTTTGTTGGCACTCATTTTTAATGAAAGGAGAAAATGGACTGGCTTGATTCTGTCGGCATTGGCCATACTTGCTTCGTTTTCGCGTGTTTACCTGTCGCAACATTTTATGGAGGATGTTTTTCTTGGAACGATCATCGGAACGCTCGGGACGTTAGTGATGTTTGTTTGGCTGGACAAAAAGATCGTGAATTTTAATCAAGGGATTACGCTCAAACGATTTCTGGACATCCTATTTTCTCTCATTGTGCTGATTCTCGGACTGCCTTTTTTTATCATCATTAGCATTCTTATTTTATTTTCCGGAAAAGGAGGCGTATTCTTTTCTCAAGAAAGAATTGGAAGAAATCGACAACCTTTCCGACTGTTAAAGTTCAGAACCATGCGCCCAGACTCAGAAAAGAAAGGACAAATCACCGTAGGCGGACGTGACCCTCGAATCACCAAAATTGGGTACTTTTTGAGGAAATTTAAGTTGGATGAATTCCCTCAACTTCTCAATATTCTAAAAGGAGATATGAGCATCGTAGGTCCTCGACCCGAAGTCAAAAAATACGTTGACCTTTACAACGAAAAGCAGTTAAAGGTATTATCTGTTCGTCCAGGTTTAACTGATTTTGCTTCCCTCGAATACATTGATGAAAACGAGCTACTAGGCAAATCAGAGGATCCCGAAAAAACCTATATAGAAGAAATCATGCCTGCCAAACTGAAGTTGAATCAAAAATACATTGAGCAACAATCGTTTCTATTGGATTTGAAGCTGATCTTTAAAACCTTTTTAGGCATTTTTAGATCGTCCTAAGGAATTTGAAAGTCAATGTTCAGGTTGACGTTAGTAGATCCGTTGGCTGACAAGGTAAACGGCTGGTCGAACTGGCTGTTCATATAATCCCCACTTGAGAAGTTGTAATCTCCGTTCTCATCGTAGATCGCATTGAGGTAATAATCGCCTGGATGCATGTAGTTAAAATCATAACCTGTAGTACCTTGCGCTCCCACAAACACGTAGCGCGATCGATAGTCTAAATTAGCAGGATTAAAGGAAAATCCGTTAAAAAGAGGTTGTGTAGTGATAATGATGAGCACTTTCTTAGCTGGATCAACGGAAGTTGGATTAGAGATGGAGATCGACACATTGCTTTCACCCAAATAAGGCTGCTCATGTTCAGGGTACGGATCTGCTGCTGCCGAATAATAAACCGCTTCTGTTTCATCGTCAAAAGTGGTGGAGAAATCTCTTGTCAACTCCTTCTGAGGGTAATCAAATACTGCAACTGCATCCGCTGCAGATGTTTCATCTCGGAGGTCTGCTCGCCAAATCATGTGCGTAACCGGTTGAGATAAGGTATTGTACTGATTGGTGTAGGTATGCATGATGATACTGTCATTCTTAAACGTAACCTCCGTGTAGACTCTTGTTCCACCTGCTACTGGATCAACAAACCGATAAAATGATTGCGAACCTGACTCATTAACACTATCAATGATCATATAGGAGTTTCTTACGTTTCCTGCAAAACCTCCTCCGTTTCTAAATGCCACTTTATAGGCATTGTCGTACTTACAAATGAAAAAACTCATGAAGATATCATTCAGTGAATCCAACTCATTTTTGGCACTCACTTGAGAAGACGAGATGGGCCTAAAATCCACAATCCATTCTGAGAATGAACCCAATGGCGTTGGCGAGGTAACCGGACCGATCCATATTCCAGGTAGCTTCTCCAAAATCCCATAACCTTCCACTTCCGAGCTCTCATCGATAGGGGGAAGTTCTTCGTATTCACAAGAGCCATCTTCTTTCCTAGCTTCCTCTTCATAATTAATCGCATCTTCGTCTGTGCACCCTTTTCGATTGCAGGAATCTACAACAATTGCAAGTGTGAAAATCAGGAGTAAATAAATCTTCTTCATAGTCGTATTTGTTCTACAAACATAGCCAAAATCCTCCATTTTATTGCAAAAAACAAGGTTATCAACAATTGTTAATAAGTTAACGTAACATTCTACCTTTCATTGCGTTAGATACTATACCCAAAATTAATTCCCCTTGCGCTGTAACCAATTACCTTGTTACAGTTATACAACCAAAACTACATTAAGCAACTGCAGTACAGTTTGTTTACACTCTTATTGACCACGTAGCAATTCCTGATAACGTTTAGGAAGTGGCTGTTTGAACGTAAACCAGAGTATTAACCAGTTAGACATTCGCAAATATGCAAGTGAAGAAAACCAGTAAGTATCACCAAACCTCAGAGCAATTGCTCCGTGAAAACGAAATTATAGAGGCGGCTAAAAAGAATCCTGAGCGATTCGAGCCTATCTATAAGAAGTATCACGAGCAGATCTTTAGGTATGTGTATCAGCGAATGGATAGCAAGGATCAGGCTTTTGATGTGACTTCTCAGATTTTTCTGAAGGCCATTACCAAGCTGCACAAATACGAGTTTAGGGGTGTACCCTTCTCATCTTGGCTGTACCGCATTGCAATGAGCGAAGTTTACCAGTATTTAAAAGATCGTTCAGCAGAACGAACTGTGAACGTGGACACATCAGGATTGTCAGAAATTATGGATGACATGGAGGATGAAGAACGAATAGCAGATAGGCAGAAATTGATTGAACTGATTGGCGAGCTTCCGGATGTAGAATTACGAATAATTGAAATGAGGTATTTTGAAAAGCGTTCTTATCGCGAAATCGGGGAAATTCTTGGCATGGCCGAGAACAATGCGAAAGTAAAGTCTTTTCGAATTGTTGGAAAATTAAGAAAAGCCTTCCAGCAACAGTAAAGATGAAAAATTATGAAGCGAAAAATTAACATTGACCGACCTAATTTAAGCTCCCAGGAGATAGCCTCCCGACAAGACTTCTCCAGCTTAATGAATCAGCTACCCAAGGTCACCAAACCTCCGTTTTACAAAACCGGATGGTTTATCACAACGGTAGCATCCGTCACCGGAATCGCAGTAATCACCACTTATTTTGTTTTGAATGAAAAGACTTCTACACCCAACCAAGAATTAACCGCCTCTGTAAGCACAGCAACTCCTCCACCATCTGAATCAGTCAGTCCATTGATTGCCAGTAATCAGATGACTGACCCCGAGCAGGAGCTAGAAGTGTCCTTTGTGAGCAATGTTGAGATGGAGCATGAAGTGGAATCAGGTGAACCTGGCACTCAGAACGAGGTATCGGAGAAGAACGAAGTTAATATTGACCAAAACATTGAAGTCTTAAAATCAGAAATGCTCTCCGCTAAAATGGCATATGAAGAGGCGTTGAATGCTCGACTCGCATTTGAAAAAACGCAACCTCAAGCTCCTGTGAACAAAGGCAATCCGGAAAGACAATTTGTTTTGGACGTAAACCCTAAAGATTTTCCAGAACTTGCTTTGTACAAGAACCTTCTTTTTGAGGTTGAGGAAAATGACCCCAACTTCTCACCTACGGTTTACGATGAAGAATGGGAGGACATTCAACTAAAGACGAAACAACCTGGAAAAACCTATTACTTAAGTCTTTTTAGAGGTAATGTTTCCAAAACGTTTTCGGTGTTTCCTGTTTATCAGGGAAGCAACTATACTACAGCTATGAGTCAGTATGAACAAGCCCTTCAAACCTATCAGGCAGAGCTGCAAGAAAAAAAGAGCAAGGAAGAAAAACTAAAAGCACTTTATAAAGAAAACCTCGACCAACTCAACGCGTTGGAGAACCAAGAGACCGACCTATCAAAAACAAACTAAACATACTTATCAGTTTCCTTGCTTCATTTCGGAAGGGATCTTTGTCTTATTCAGGCACTGTATCGCTTTCGAAATGTTGTTTTGCGCTTATTTTTCTCTTTACAACCTTCAGTACAATTGGGCAAAATGTCATTTCTGTCAAGAAGAAAAACGACACCACACAAGCCGCTGTTCCTGCGGCTGATACGATTGCTCCTGCAGTTCGAGTAGACGAACCGCCTTCATTTGAACTTACTGGTTTTTTTTATTCAGAGCCATTTACTTTGAGTACAGGTCGTCCGGGAGAACCACCGACCGACTTTAGAAGAATGATCGTTTACATTGATGCCTACGGCCGTGTGTACTTATTTCATTCTACCCAATCTGTTAAAAAATTGTACAAGAAATTTGCGAATGATCCTGACAAGCTAACAGAAGAATATGGCTCCATTGAAATTACAAAATACGGTGACGTCTATTTAAAAACACAACCTCGAACAAATAACCTTGGCTCGTATAAGTATGTGGGAGATATTATCTCGAACAAACAGTTCTATCTAGACTACAAGGCGACCATCGATTCAAAGTTAGCGCTAAAAGTATACCTCCATAAGTATTAATTCGCACTTCCGTTTCCGAATCAATTTGTTTATCTTCGTAGCTCATGAAAGCC
The DNA here is from genome assembly GCA_964387945.1 of uncultured Flavobacteriales bacterium. Taxonomy (GTDB): domain Bacteria; phylum Bacteroidota; class Bacteroidia; order Flavobacteriales_D; family Parvicellaceae; genus Parvicella. Next base: position 314,657 of record CAYLYX010000001.1, read on the forward strand.
ACCATTGAGCACAGCACAGGGAACTTGGAAATAGACTTTTCCAAACCAATTGACATTTCGATTCATACTTCAAATGCTGATTCTGATGCAAAGGCTTGGTATGTGGATCCTGTGAAAATAGAGCCCGTGAGAACGGAGGCTTTTTTGGGAAGCGTTGCAGAAGGTGGAGCCGTTAACTTTAGAAACATCAGTTTTAACCCGCATGGAAATACCACGCACACGGAGTCTGTGGGACACATTGCTGAAGAGGTGGTTAATTTACAGGAATGCCTTACGAACTACTTCTTTAAGGCACAACTCATTACCATCACGCCAGAAGAATACCAAGGAGAAGAAGAAGAGTGGTTAAAACGAGGTGATAAAATTCTCCCAAAAAAAGCGTTTGAACATCGCATTGCTGAACGGGTAGATGCACTAATCATTCGCACAACGCCAAATACGGAACAAAAAAAGTCTATGCAATGGTCTGATACCAATTGGTCTTTTTTATTGCCAGAAACGGTCGCATACATTGCCGAGAATCACATCCAACACCTGCTGATCGATTTACCCTCTCTAGATCGCGAGCACGATGGTGGGAAATTATTATCGCACCGTGCCTTTTGGAATTACCCAGAAAACACCAGAAAGAATGCAACAATTACGGAAATGATTTACGTTCCGGATGAAGTAAAAGATGGTTTGTATATGTTAAACTTACAGCCGGCTAGCTTTGTGAATGATGCTTCTCCGTGTAAACCTGTTATTTATAAAATATTGAACCAATGAATACACCAAAAAGAAAGTTCTTCGTTCACTTTAAGCGAAATCCTATTATGACCTTTACTGCAGATGTGTTGATGCGTGAGCAACAACGTATTTCTGATCTTATGCGTGAGGGAGTAGTCACCAATGTTAAGATGAATAAGGCGATGGACAATATTTGGTTGGAGTTTCAGGTGGTGCAAGAAGACGAATTAAATGACATCATTAAAACGCTTCCGATGTGTCATAACCTGTATTACGAGTATTGGGAGATTGTCTGATCAGACAGGCTTCTAAAAATCAGTTATTAATAATAATCGTTGTCCCTTTCCCGTATTTCCCAGAAACATCATAGGCATACTTTTCTTTGAACTTCACCGCATTTTCTAAGTTAAAGACACCATCTTTGATTACCTCTGTACTGATGAGCCAACGAACGATCAATTTTCTGTTGTTCGCCTCTACTTCAAACGGTTCAATATCAACACCTAAAAATCGGATGATCATGAAGTGGTCTTCTACTTCTTTGCCGTTTGACCCGTAGCTTCCAGTACCTACACTCTCAAAAGAGGCCGTAACGTACTCCTCATTGTTCAGAGTGGAGAAAGAATAGATCTTACCCAGCAATTCAGTATTTACATAACCCCATTCTTCTTTATCCACCAAAATAGTTCCTTTCTTGAACTTAACTTGCTGTGCAAAAAGCTGGAATGAAAAGAAGACAAGCGTTATCAGTAAAAAATTTTTCATCAATCTTAGTTTTCTTGGTAAGCACAAATAACATACCACTTAGGTATTTCGAAGGTAACAAAAAAGGCTTCTCAATGATGAGAAGCCTTTATATATCGTTTTAATTTGTTCTTACTGAACGCTTAGCTTTTTCTCCAAATCCTCTAGGTATACTCTAAAGTTTTTGTCTGTCTCTGCTAGATTATTTACGGTTCTACAAGCATGCAATACCGTTGCGTGATCTTTACCACCGCAGTGCATTCCGATATTCGCCAATGAAGATTTCGTCATTTTCTTAGAGAAATACATCGCAATCTGTCTTGCCTGCACTACTTCTCTCTTACGTGTCTTAGACTTCATCAACTCAATCGGTAGGTCGAAATAATCACACACTACTTTCTGAATGTACTCGATAGAAACTTCTCTTGCCGTGTTCTTCACGAATTTGTCGATCATTTGTCTAGCAAGGTCAAGCGTAATAGACTTCTTGTTGAGAGATGATTGAGCGATCAACGAGATCAACGCTCCTTCCATTTCTCTAATGTTACTCGAAATACTATACGCTAAATATTCTACAACTTCCTTTGGCAACTCAATACCATCGGTGTACATTTTCTTCTGTAGGATGGCGATTCTTGTTTCCAAATCTGGAACTTGAAGATCTGCCGATAACCCCCACTTGAAACGAGACAATAATCTCTGCTCCATTCCTTGCAACTCAACAGGTGGTTTATCTGACGTTAATACCAACTGCTTTCCTGACTGATGTAGGTGGTTAAAAATATGGAAAAAAGCTTCTTGTGTTTTTTCCTTTCCAGCAAAGAACTGCACATCGTCAATGATCAACACATCAATCATCTGATAGAAGTGCACAAAATCATTAGTATTGTTGTTCTTTACGGCATCAATGAATTGATTCGTAAACTTTTCTGAAGAAACGTATAACACTGTTTTTCCAGGGAATCTATTCTTGATAGAAATTCCGATTGCGTGGGCAAGATGGGTTTTTCCCAATCCTACTCCACCATAAATCAATAGGGGATTAAAGGCTGTACCGCCTGGTTTTTCCGCCACAGCATAACCTGCGGAACGTGCTAATCTGTTACAGTCTCCTTCTACAAAATTCTCGAAAGAGTAATTGGGATTCAGGTTTGAATCAACATTTACTTTTCTTAAACCGGGGATGATGAATGGATTTCTAATCGGGTTAGAACTAATGTCCAATGGCATCGCCACGGCAGGATTCTTAACAGCTCTTTTATCAGAGGTTGGAATTTTAACAGTATATGGACTCGCTGATCCTTGTTTATTCTCCATCACGATGCTATACTCCAGTTTAGCATCTGGCCCTATCTCTTTTCGAATTGTCTTCTTTAACAATTCAACATAGTGCTCTTCTAACCACTCATAAAAAAACTGTGAAGGGACTTGGATAACAAGCACATTTCCTTTCAGCTTTACCGCTTGAATGGGCTCAAACCAAGTTTTGTAAGCCTGTAATGGAACATTGTCTTTGATAACCGCCATACAATTATTCCAAACTTTTTCCAGGTTCTTACTCATAGTTTTTTTGTTTATAAATAGATTAAATATTCTTCCTTGCGTAAATTTCAATAGGTCGCAAATACTTGCCACACCTTTGAGGAGTACAAATATTTACATAAAAAAGTTAAAAAAAAAGTGGATTACCCCTTGTTTTTTTAAAAAGTTTTACTTCGGCAAGTTACGAAAAATTGGCATAGTTTTTACTGTAAACTTCAGCATACTCATTCTCAACCAATTCACCAGTTTTCTTGCTAAACACGAAATCTACCCTCCCTAAGCTTAATGCAGACCATCCAGCTTGATTCACTACTACTTTTTTACCGGATTTATTTGAATAAGTTTCAGCTTTTGGTAAAAAAGTATGTGTATGCCCTCCAATTATCAAGCTAATGTGCTCCGTCTGCTGTGCCAAATCAATGTCACACACCTTTGTACTCTTGTATTGATACCCTAAATGTGAAAGACAAATCACTAGATTACACTTTTCTTCTTGCTTGAGGTAAGCAGCTTTCTTGTTTGCCACCTCAATCGGATCCAAATATTGCGTATTTCCGTAGTTCTTTTTGCTCACCAAACCTTCAAAAGCTACCCCTACTCCAAAAATTCCGATTTTTAGACCTTTTTTCTGAATGATCTTGTGTGGTAATGTTTTACCATTCAAAAGGGTGTCACTAAAATCATAATTTGACGTTACGAATGGGAACTCTGCGTGTTTTAGCATTCGATCAAAACCTTCCAGCCCGTTGTCAAAATCATGATTTCCCATGGTAGAGCAATCGTATCTCAACTGGCTCATCATCTTGAATTCCAGCTCGCCTCCAAACTCATTAAAATAAGGCGTTCCTTGAAAAATATCACCTGCATCCAAAAGCAACACCTCTCCTACTTCGTCTCTCACTGCATTTACCATTCTTCCCATCGCCAGCATACCTCCCTGCCCAGGATATTTCTTATGATCTGCTGGAAACGACTCAATTCTACTGTGCATATCGTTGGTGTGCAGCACCGTTAAATGCACCAAGTCTTTTTTACTCAAAGCATCCAAGGTTGATGCCCAGTCAAAACTTGACAAAGCCGTTACACCAAAGGCACCAAGCCCAAGGTTTTTCAGGAATCTTCTTCTATTCTGCAATGTATACTCTTCCATCTAATTCAGCATCAATTTTAATATTCTTATCGGAAAGGGTAATGATGTAATCCAAGATCGCATCCCTCAGCTTCACATCTAGTTTTTCTGTTGAAACAGCCCCAGCAAAAAAGGTCATTTCGTCCCCTCCACCAGCCAAATAATCTGACGTAACAACTCTGTATGTTTTCTCAGGATCATAAGTCTCCGTGCCAATCATTACGTGAGAAGCTTCACCGTTTGAAATCGTTACACGCATTCCGCTCATTGAAACTCCTGTTTTTGTATTGGCTCCAGAACTCCTTTTCACCACATACTCGATCAGCGATGCCATTTCATCTCCTTTCAAATCCAACACCAACAATTCATTCTCAAACGGCATTAATTCAAATATCATCCGTCTGGTTACATCTCCTTTCATGATAGGAACGCGGAGTCCACCATTATTAAGCAAGCAAATATCCACAAAACCCTCACTCTTCATTCGTGCCGTAGAAAGGGTCAAATCCGCCACAAAATTGTTCAACAGTCCCTCTGGAACGCCTCTTTCTAAATCTACATTGCTTGTGTTCAACACTTCCGACATGCTTGCTTCAAGCTCCGTTTTATAGGGTTTAACGAGCACATACAAAGAATCTGTTGTTGATAATTCCGAAATTACGGTGTCATTCCCGCTATTTGTTTCAATTACTTTGTAACTGTTCGTACAACTACCTAATAACAAGGTGGTAACGAACGCTAGTAATAACCCTTTTAAAGCCATGTTTTTCATCCAATTTATTTGGTGACCAACAAAGATAGTAAATGTACTCAACCGAAACAGCAATACGCGTGAGATATGCCGAAACAGATCGAATGGGCTTCTGTTACTATGGAAATTATGCACAGTATTTTGAGGTTGCTCGCGTGGAAGCCTTACGTTCATTGGGTATAAGCTACAAAACACTTGAAGACAAAGGCGTTCTACTTCCTGTTGTTAGTTTTCACATCGACTACAAAAACCCTGCATACTACGATGATGAATTGATCATTAAGTGTGATGTTCGAGAACTACCTGGAGTAAAAATCACCTTCGACTATAAAACATTTCGGGAAGACACATTGCTTAACGAAGCTTCAACAACCCTAGTTTTCGTTAAAAGTACCGACAATAAACCCATGAAAATACCGCAAGAGTTACTAACCAAATTTGCCCCTTTCTATAATTAATATGAACACCTTTAATAGACTAATTGTTTTTGTATTGTTGGCCGCAAGTAATCTGGCTATCGCGCAGGATAAAAGCTTCAAAGATTTATACTATGAAGCATCTGATCTGCTGTATGAAGAAGAATACAACAAAGCGCTTCCTATTCTGCTTGAAATGGAAAAGTTGGACGATAAAAACTGGAACACCTTATCAACCATCGGGTATTGCTACTTACAAACAACTTTTGACAAGGCTGAAGCTATCCCTTACTTTGAAGCGGTTCTGAATGATTATAAAAACTTAACAGTTGCCTATCAAGCTGGAAACCACAAAGAGAAGAAAGCTCCCGTTGAAACGATTCATTGGATTGGAAAAGCCTATCATTTCAACTATCAGTTTGATGAGGCGCTAGAAAAGTATAACGAGTATAAGGACCTGCTGGATCCAGATAACGAAAAGATGCTCTCTGAAGTTAAAACAGACATTCGAATTACACGAAACGCAATTGCTTACAAGGAGCACCCAGTTGATGTGAAACTTCAGGAGTTTGCCGTTTTAAACACAGAGCACTCTGAGTATCGACCTAAAATCAACGGGGATGAAACAGAAATGTACTTCACTACCAGAAGACCTTACGGAAGTAATCCTCTGGTGGATGAAGAGGGACTTTACTACGAAGATATTTATTACTCAAAAAAGGTAAACGACAAGTGGACTAAACCTGTTCGAGTGGACGGAGCAATCAATTCCGAAAGCCATGATGCATGTCTTTATCTCTCTCCGGATGGATTGAACATGATCATTTATCGCACGCACATCGAAAACAATAATGAAGGAGGAATCTACCAATCTCAATTGGTGGACGGTGAGTGGTCTGAGCCTAAATTGATGATAGCGGAAGTCAACTCTTCTTACTGGGAAACAGATGCCAACATTAGTGCAGACGGAAACACCTTATTTTACACGAGCGACAAACCAGGTGGACAGGGAGGAAGAGATATTTGGCAAATGAAGAAACTCCCAACAGGAGATTGGGCAAAGGTTCAAAACTTGGGATATCCCGTAAATTCTGACTTGGATGAAGAAGCTCCTTACCTCCATCCGGATGGAAAAACACTTTACTTCTCATCTAAGAGTCATAGCACCATGGGAGGTTTTGACGTGTACTCTTCTACTCTAGGAGAAGACGGTACTTGGTCTGAACCTGTTAATTTAGGATATCCGATTAATACAACAGGAGATGATGTCTTTTACTTCCCAACCAATGATGGGAAAAGAGCGTACTTCTCTTCTTTTAGAGAAGGAGGAAAAGGAAAGCAAGACATCTACATGATCGAAATTCCTTCTTACGATCTGAAAACACTTGCAGTGTATAAAGGACTGGCAAAATACACTACCGGTGAGGTGATTAAGGATTTAGAAATTGACATCACCCGCACCAGTAATGAAGAACATGGAACGTATAGACCGAATAATATCAATGGTAAGTTCTTATTCATTCTTCAGCCAGGAGAAACATTCTACGTAGACTACAAGCTTGAAGACATGACATTGAGAGACACGATTGTGGTTCCAAACCAAGGTGGAGTGTATGACATCTTGAAGATTGTTACCGTTATTGACAATCAATTGGCGCTACAAGACGCAGAAGTTGTTGATGGTGAATTGGTGGCAATCCAGCCAGAAAACATTACTGACCTTACAGACAATGAGGTATCCGAAACACTTAATTCAGGCAAACCAATTGTGCTGAACGACCTATACTTTGTTTACGATGAAACAAAGCTGATTAGCGATAGTAAGCCAGACCTTTCAAAACTCATCAAGTACATGACAAACAACCCTGATGTAAAAATTGTACTTGAAGGACACACGGATTTCAAAGGAGAAGATGATTACAACCAAGCCCTTTCGGAAAAAAGAAGCTTAAAAGTGAAAAATGAACTAGTGGACGCTGGAGTGGCATCCAATAGAATTTCCACTAAAGGATACGGTGAATCTAAACCCATCGCGAATAATACCAACCCAGATGGCAGCGATAACCCTGAAGGAAGACAAAAAAATAGAAGAGTTGAAGTAAAAATTCAGCAGTAAACAAAACAACAACAACAACAACAACAACAACAACAACAACAAACACGAACCACACTAAACCACATTGATATGAAAAGATCTATATTTCTTGCCTTTCTCCTGCTGGGGGGTTTCCTGCACGCGCAGGATAGTTTTAAGGAGAAATTTGACCAGGCCTTCATACACTTGAGTAACGAAAGCTATTCTAAGGCACTTCCCATACTCTTGGAGATGGAAGAAATGAAGCCTAAGAATGCAAATACACTCTTTTCGATCGGGAATTGCTATATGCACACCATTTACGACAAAGCAAAAGCAATTCCTTACTACGAAAAAATCCTTGAGGACTATAAAAACATGACGATTCACTACAAAGTGGGTGATTCTAAAGAAAAACAAGCTCCCGTTGAGACCCTTCTCTATCTGGGTAGAGCCTACCACTACAATTACCAGTTTGAAGAAGCCATTTCGATGTACAACGAGTATAAAGATGTGCTAGACCCCAACAACAAGGAATACCTTAAGAAGGTAAATCGAGACATTGAAATTACCATGAACGCATTAGAACTGGAGAAAAACCCGGTTGAAATGACGGTAAACGGCCTAGCAAACATCAACACGGAGTACCCAGAGTATCGACCAAAGATTACGGGTGATGAGAAAATCATGTACTTCACTTCAAGAAGAGAAAATCCACACTATAAGAAAACCGATGAATCTGGACTTCCTTACGAAGATATATACTTCTCTGTGAAAAAATACGGTGTGTGGCAAGAGCCACAGATGATGGACGAAACAATCAATCTCGCCAGTCACGATGCCGTACTCTACGTTTCTCCAGACGGACAGTATATGCTACTTTTTAGAGCGAGTTCTGCTGCCCTTACCGAAGGGGGAATTTATGAGACTCGATTAGAAGGAGACAAATGGACTGCACCCACCTTACTCAACGCAGATATCAACTCCAACTACTGGGAAACAGATGTTAGCTTAAGTGCGGATGGAAATACGATGTTCTTTACCTCAGACAGACCAGATGGACAAGGAGGAAGAGACATTTGGATGATGAAACGACTTCCTGGTGGTGAGTGGGCCAATGTTCAAAATGCTGGACCAGTTATCAATACAGAATATGACGAAGAAGCACCCTACTTACACCCAGACGGAAAAACACTTTATTTTTCTTCAAAAGGGCACAAAACAATGGGTGGATTTGACGTATTCAAGTCAGAAAGAAAAGCCGATGGGACCTGGTCTGAACCTGAAAATATTGGATATCCAATTAACACTACAGGTGATGATGTATTCTATTTCCCTACCAACGATGGTTTGAGAGCCTATTTCTCTTCATACAGAAAAGGAGGAAAAGGAGATCAAGACATTTACCTTCTTGAACTTCCCAACTTCGAACCAAAGACACTTGCCATCTATAAGGGGATTGCTAAATACAATGATGGAGAAATCATCAAAGACCTTGTAATTACCATTTTTGATGAAGAAACGGGCGAAGAAGTGGGGATTTACAGACCCAATGAAACTTCTGGACGATTCCTGTTTATTCTACAACCTGGCCAGCGCTACGAAGTAGAATATGACTCGGATGGCAACATGGCTCTAGACAATGTAGACGTCCCAGATGCTGGCGGGATCCAGGACATCGTAAAAGTGATTGTGAGAGAAGGAAACACACTGAAAGTGGCGACTGGAGAAGTTGACGATAATGACATCATCTCGCTAGTTGAGAACGAAGACCCTACTAGCCTTGAAATCACCGAGGTTTTAGTAGATCTTGAGAACCCAGAAAACACAGACTCTACGGATACAAAAGAACCTGAAACAGATCCGACTGACAACAATAACGTAACAGAATATGCTAGTCAGGGAGAGTTTTTATCAGACCTTTATTTCTTGTATGACAAGGTCATCTTGATCGATGAGTCAGAGCCAGACTATGACGCTACACTAAAGTACCTTAAAGATCATCCAGACGCTAAAGTCTTGATCGAGGGTCACACAGATTCGCACGGAAGTTCCGATTATAACTGGTGGTTGTCAAGCGCGCGTGCCAACAAGATTCGAAACCGCCTGTACGATGACGGAATTGCATGGGGAAGAATGAAAACAAAAGGGTATGGTGAAGACAAGCCAATCGCTCCAAACAAAAATAACGATGGAACGGACAATCCTGAAGGTAGGCAGAAAAACAGACGAGTACACTTCGAAGTAGATCAGCCAATGGCGGAAGCGCAACCTACAGAAGAAGTTGAGGAGGTTATTGTTGAAACTGAAACTACCAACACCGAATTTGTACTGCAAGACAAACCAGAAGAAGAAGTAGTGAACAACAACTATGAAGTGGCTACGGTAGACATTTCGCAAGAAGTGATTTGTATGGTGCAATTAGGCGCATTTTCTAGCAAACTTGATAATGCGAAGTTTACTGAAACCCCATTAGAAGTTGCTTTCTATAAAGATGAAGACGGACTTTACAAGTACCTGTCTGGTGCGTTTATCAACAAAAGCTTAGCCCTAGAACACCGTCTGAGGATGATTGACGAAGGTTATGAAGGTGCATTTTTGGTGTACTTCCAAGACGGCAAGCGTTTAACAGAAGAGCAAGTAGCACTACTTTACCCAACAGCTGATGGAATAACTATCGAAAACGATGCTGCCATCAATGAATAAAATCTAATTTTGTAGTAAACAAAGTTGACTTGCTACAAAAATTATTAATACAGAATTTTGCTTTAATAGACCATCTTCAAATCAGATTTGAAGATGGTTTTTCTGTTATAACGGGTGAAACTGGCTCTGGAAAATCAATTCTTCTTGGAGCCCTAGGACAAATTTTAGGAGACCGATTTGATCACACTTCTATTCGAGACAAAGAAAAAAAATGTGTGATTGAAGGTTCTTTTATTGTGTCTGAAAAAGACCACAAAAAGTACTTTAATCGATTTGACCTTGATTTTGAATCAGAAACCATCATCAGGCGAGAAATCACAACCTCTGGTAAATCGAGAGCTTTTATAAATGATACTCCAGTAAGTCTATCCACCTTGAAGGAAATTAGCAACTTGTTGGTCGATATTCACAGTCAGCACGAGACACTCATGATCAACAATCCGCAATTTGTGCTTGAACTCATGGATTCGCAATTGAAAAACCAAAAGCAACTCACTTCCTACCAAGATCAGTACAACGAATATGTTAAGAAAACGAAAACCCTTGAAACATTAGAAGAGCAAGAAGCCAACGCGCAAAATCAAAAAGATTTTACAGCCTTTTTAATTCGAGAGTTGGAGGAGTATAACCTTGCAGAATTGATTGAGAACGATCTTGATGCGGAATTTCAATTACTCACCAATGCAGAAGACATTAAGCGAAAAATAGACCGTTCCACAGCCCTTCTCAATGGGAGTGAACGCAACGATGGAGCGCTAAGTGCATTAAAACAGGCGCAAGTAGAATTGAGCACGCTTTCTGGCTTTGGTAAACCGTTTGAAGAATTGTCTGAACGAGTTGCCTCTTCGCTGATAGAACTTCAAGACATTGCAGATGATTGCGAACGGTTATCAGATAAAACAGAGCTTGACGAACAGCGACTTCAAGAATTGGAGCAAATCATGTCATTTATCAACCGTATGCTTCACAAGCACCAACTGTCAGATACACAAGAATTGCTGAGCAAATATCGCCAACTTCAGGAAGAACTTTCTGGAATCGACAACTTATCAGAAGAAATAGCAATCCTTCAAAAAGAAGTTAAACTATTGGAGAAAGACCTGAAAGAAATGGCACTTTCAATTTCTGCAGACCGTAAAACGATTGCCAATCAATTGCAAGCTGATGCAGGAAATCTTCTGATGGAAATGAACATGAAAAATGCAGAGATTGACTTTAGGTTTGAACCCTTGAGTGCGTTGAGCAGAAATGGGATAGACAATGTGAATATTTACGTCAAAACAAATATGGGAGGTTCGTTCGAACCGTTGAAAAAAGTTGCATCTGGAGGAGAAACGTCAAGAATTATGCTTGCCATCAAGTCGCTGCAATCTAGAAGCCGTTCACTGCCCACCATTATTTTTGATGAAATTGATACTGGTGTAAGTGGAGAAGTTGCCAACCGAATGGGTAATATCATGGCTACCTTGGGAGAAAAGATGCAAGTAATCAGTATTACCCACCTTCCGCAAATAGCTGCCAAAGGGAGCACGCACTATAAAGTATTTAAGCAAGAGCAAAATGGACAAACGCTCACACACATCCAGCAACTTGGTAAGGAAGAACGACTGTCTGAAATAGCAGAGTTGCTCAGTGGCTCTGATGTGACGAGTGCTGCGCTAAAGAATGCTCAAGAATTGCTTAAAACGAAATAACAGGAACTTGTCAAAAAGACAGCTAGCTTTAAAAGAATATTTATAAATTGCACCTGTTCAGCGCACAATGAAAAAACTAGTTGTATTCACAGGAGCAGGTATTAGCCAAGAAAGCGGCATCAAAACTTTCCGAGACTCAGATGGTCTTTGGGAGGAATATGATGTAGAAGAAGTTGCATCGATACAAGCTTGGTACAACAATCGGTCGTTAGTGCTCGACTTTTACAATAAACGCAGACAGAATGCGCTAAACGCAGTTCCGAACAAAGCACATGAAGTGATCCGTCAGCTTGAGGCTCATTTTGATGTGCATGTCATTACACAAAACATTGATAATCTTCATGAAAGAGCAGGTAGCTCTCAGGTTTTACACCTTCATGGAATGATTGACATGGCCAAAAGTGAGGTTACAGGAGAACAAGTACACCTTAACGGGAAAGACATTGCACTGGGAGACCTATGCTCGGCTGGGTACCAATTGCGCCCAGACATCGTGTGGTTTGGAGAAGAGGTTCCAAATATCCCTGTAGCGGCAGACATCATAAGGGGAGCAGATGCCATGCTGGTTGTTGGCACCTCCCTTAATGTTTACCCAGCGGCAGGATTGGTACATGTAGCACCCGAAAGAGCAATCAAGTACTTAGTAGATCCCAACCTCAATCGTGTTGGAAACATCAAGCGCTTAAAAATTATAAACGAAAAAGCCACAATTGGTGTCCCAATTGCGGCAGAATCTTTAATAGAATTATTAGGTTAGTGTCTTACCACTATCTTCTTGGTCAACAACGTCTTACTGTCTGTGGCAAACGTCACAAAGTAAACCCCGTTCATTAAGTTTTGCGTAGCAATAGAAGTAGCTATCGTTCCAGCACCTAATGTAGAAGTCGAAACTACTTTACCAAGAACATCTACAATGCTCACGTTAATCTCCTTCGAACTTGATTCATCCAACTGAATGTTGATGTTTTGATCAGCTGGATTGGGGTAAACCTCAAAATTCAAAGCCATTTCTTCTCCTGTTGAAGCCGTACACGTTCCACTTGTCATGTGTATGAACCTAACGTAAACATGCCCATAAACCGTACCTGTAGTAGCGTCTTTCCACTCATACTTAAAAAGCGAACAGCCGTCAAGACCTTCAGGGTAATAATGTCCAGCGAAAGAAGTAATAGTATCTCCTGCAGCAGCCGTTTCTTCTAAATTTGTTCCACTAATGTTAACGGTATAAGTTGGTTTTGCTCCTGTATTCAATATCTCAGGGCAAATCTGCCAGCAAGTCGAATTCTGAGTTCCAGAAAGACCATCTACTTCATATCTAGTACAAACCATAGTCAAAGACGAACCCGATGTATTGATTACGTAGAAATCGACTTCCATATCTGAAGCCGAAGGTAAATCTGTTACTTCTAACGTTTGACCATTTACATCGGTAGAACTTCCTGGTTCGATGATTTTAATCTGTGCCCAAGTGCTAACCACCGCTAGCATTAAAAATCCTAAAGCGTATATTTTTTTCATAATCGTTTTATTAATACACTAACAAATATAATGCAATTTAAGTCAAAATGCAGTATATTTAACCTTGGTTAACAATCTGATGAAAAATTAGGAATCCAATTATTCCCCATTTGTTCATTCTTTATTAACCCTTATTTAACTTAAATTTACCCAACATTTAAAATCAATTAATCATGAAAAAACTTTTACTAACAACTGTTTTGGCTGCTTCAACAGCAGCGTTATCTGCTCAGCACGCAGACGGAACAATCTTCCCAGACTTTACGGCTACTGACGTAAATCTTGGATACACGCACTCGTTGTACTCAGATTATTTAGATCAAGGGTACACGGTAGTTATTGACGTGTCAGCTGCTTGGTGTGGTCCTTGTTGGTCATATCACCAAACAGGTGCTTTGGATGACTTATTCTATAATCACGGACCTGCAGGAATGACAGGAGTTTCCGCTTCTACTACCGATGACGTAATGGTTATCTATATAGAAGGGCAAACTACTAACACTATGGATCAGCTTAACGGTATCCAAGGGTCTACTGGAAATGCTTATGCAGACCAAACTCAGGGAGACTGGATTTCTGGAACTTTGTTTCCAATCATTGATGCCAACGCTTCTTTAATGCAGCTTACAGGAATTTCTTACTTCCCAACTATTTATACGATCTATCCTGATAGAACGTTAGAGGAAAGTGGAACAATGTCTGCAACTAACCACTACACAAATATTCAGAACAACCTTCCAGATCACCAAGCTGCTACAGGAGGTGTAGATGCTGACGTATTATTGTACCAAGGAGAAACAGCTACATGTTCTGACCTTGAAATGGATATCAGAGTTCAGAATAAAGGAGACCAAACACTTGCTGCTGGTGCAACAGTTGAAATTTTAGATGGTACTACTGTAATCGGTTCTGGAACTACAACAACTGCATTAGATCAGTTCGATGTTGAAACAGTAACAATTACCGTTTCTATTTCTGCAAACACAACGTTAACTGCTCAGGTTACTGCTTCTGGTGACGTGAACACTTCAAACGGTTCTCAATCAATTGCAGTTTCTTTGGCTGATGAAACAAACTACTCTGCAGTTACTGTTGAAATTGCTACTGATGCTTACGGAAGTGAAACTACTTGGAATTTGAAGAATGGAAGTGGTGCTACTGTTGCTAGTGGAGGTCCCTATTCTGATCAAAGTTCGGCAGGTGCCTATCCTCAAACTTCAGTTTACGCAACACTTGATCCAAATGATTGCTACACACTTACAGTGAACGATTCGTATGGTGATGGTATGGACGCTGGATATGGAACTGGATATGTAAGAGTAGTTGATGGAGGTGGAACTACTCTGATTTCAGTTGGTGACTTCGCGGATGTTGCAACAGGAAACTTCAAATCAGGAGACAACTCTTCTGTTAGTGTTGAAGAGAACGTTCTTACTAACATGAGTGTTTATCCTAACCCATTCTCAAACATTGCTACTATTTCTTTCGAAAACGGTTCTGCTGTTGAAACTGAAATTAAAGTAACGAACATGGTTGGACAAATCGTGGTAAACGAGTTCTTAGGAGAAGTTGTAGGAACACAAGTTTATGAGTTGAACGGAAACAACCTTGAAGCTGGAATCTATATGGTAACAGTTAAAGCTGGAAACAAAACAACTACTCAAAGAGTTGTTCTTAGCAAATAATAGCTAAGCCATTTAATACTACAAGAAAAGGGAGCATGTTTGCTCCCTTTTTTTATGATACAAACCCAAGAGTAAATCCTCATTTAAATAAGCTACACAAACACATCACCTGTTACAGTCAATTCTAGGAATCCAATAATTACTACCCTTTCCTCAAAAAACATATTCCAAGAATTTTCTCACAGATCATTTTAATTTAAATTTGTTTGACTTTGGTAAAGTTTTTGATTTACACCAACTCATAATATTTAAACTTATTGAAAATGAAAAAGATTTTAAGCCTAACACTCGGTCTTCTCGTAGCATCTGTTATGATGGCGCAACTTCCCAAAAACGTAACGGTTAAGAACCTAGATGGGAAAAATGTAGACGTATCTGAAATTAGCAACGATGGAAAACCAATTATCATTAGCTTCTGGGCTACTTGGTGTAAACCCTGCATGGAAGAACTGAACACCATTGCCGATGAATACGATGATTGGGTGGATGAAACGGGTGTTTTATTGATTGCTGTTTCAATCGATGATGCAAGAAGCACTGGAAAAGTAGAACCTTTGGTAAATTCAAAAGGATGGGAGTATGAAGTTCTTTTGGATCCAAACGGAGATTTTAAAAGAGGGTTGAACGTCAATAACGTTCCACACACTTTCTTATTAGATGGAAATGGAAACATTGTTTGGGATCATAACAACTACGCTTCTGGAGACGAAGAAGAACTTTATGAAGAGCTACTGAAGATCTCAAAATAACCTTCTGCACCAACCTTTTAACCTACGACTATTATTCACATGTTTAAACCTTTGATGCGACAAAAGTCGCTTTTAATTGTTGCTGTAGCCTTTCTGTCTGGAAGCGTCTATGCTCAAGAGCAGGACCAAAAACAGCTGAAAGTATCGGGTAATGTATCTTCAACCGTTCAACTTTACAATGAAGATACCTTGATTGATGCTGCACTCCCAGACCACAAGTTGGGAAGCAACTCGTTTGCTAATATCAACTTCAATTACGGTAACTTTAATGCAGGGATTCGTTTTGAATCTTACTTAAATCCGCTGGAAGGCTATCCAACAGGGTTTGAAGGAACAGGTTTAGGCTACCGGTTTGTTAACTACAGTGACAATGGGCTCGATGTAACCATCGGAAACTTTTACGAAAGGTTTGGAAGTGGTATGATTCTCCAATTGTGGGAGTCCAGACAGCTAGGTATCGACAACATGCTAGACGGTTTAAAAGTAAAGTTCAGCCCCTACAAAGGAATTTACCTTAAAGGGTTGATCGGAAAGCAACGTCACACGTTTACAAGTACTGTAAACAATGGAAACGGTATCGTTAGAGGTTTTGATGGTGAGATCATGCTGAATGAGTTGTTTGACAGCACCATGGCAGATAGCAAACTCAGCATCACCATTGGAGGTAGCTTTGTAAGTAAATTCAACGATGATAATAATACTCCAGATTATGTCCTACCCAAAAACGTAGGTGCTTATGGTGGACGTATTGCCTTGAAATATGGAAAAGTCCGATTCTCTGGAGAATACATCATCAAAGAAAACGATCCCTATCCAGATCCAACAAACGAAGACTTCAACTACATTTACAAAAAAGGCGAAGGAATCCTCTTAAATCTCGGATATTCGACCAAAGGATTTGCCATCGACCTTACGGCAAAACACATGGACAACATGCTTTGGAGAAGCACAAACATGTCCGTTCAGCCTACCGAATTGATGATTGGTTATCTTCCCGCGCTTTCCACACAACACACGTATGCTTTAGCAGGAACTCTTTATCCCTATGCCCCTAATGCAAGAGGAGAAGTGGCTTTTCAATTGGATGTGCTCTACAAAATCCCTAAAAAATCCTTCCTTGGAGGAAAATATGGAGTGGATTTAGCACTCAACATGGCTACGGCTTATGCACCAGAAAGAACTTTTTTGAATGACGATTCCACTTCAAGACTAGGATACGAAACGACACCTTTCAAAATGTCAGACAGTATCTTCTTTAGAGATATCAATTTCAAAATCACCAAGAAAATAAACAAGAAATTAAAACTGAAACTCCAGTACTTTAACTTCTTGTTTGATGACCGAGCAGTACTGGTAGCAAAAGAACACGAACTTATTTATGCAGACATTGCAGTGGCAGATTTAACCTGGAAAGTAAAAAGTAAACACACACTTCGTTTTGAAGCCCAAGGACTCTGGACCCAAGAAGACCAGGGAGATTGGGCCTATGGATTGGTGGAGTATACATTCAGTCCGCACTGGTTTGTTGCCATATTAGACCAGTACAATTACGGTAACCCGCGCGAAGACCAACAAGTACACTATATACTAGGAACGGCAGGATACATTAAAGACTCTCATCGTTTTACCATATCTTATGGACGACAAAGAGCGGGTGTTTTTTGCGTGGGAGGTGTTTGTCGAGTGGTTCCTGCCTCAAACGGTTTGACCTTTACATTTACTTCAAGTTTTTAGATTATGCGAACAAAAAATTACATACTCCTTACCATTTTTGCATCAGTAATGCTTTCGATTTCGTGTGACCGAATTGAAAACCCTGTGGTTAATAATGAATCCATACTCAACTGGGACCTCTATCCAGATACTGATACATCTACCTACCCTTGGCCTGTGTGGACCACAAACGTCAATACGGTTAGACACGTCTTATTAGAAGACTATACAGGACATACCTGCGTAAACTGTCCATCTGCTGCAGTAATTGCAAAAGATATTGAAGATGCTAACGCAGGAAAAGTGATCGTCATGTCTGTACATGCCAGTACTACAGGCGGCTTCCAAGCTCCTGAGCCACCAGAACTACCGTTGGATCACACCACAGAAGCTGGAGATGACTATGCCAATGCCATGACCATTGCTGGCAACCCTTTGGGTACGATCAACAGAAAACTAGATGGATCGAAATACTGGTTTCTTCCAGCCTCTTGGCAAACAGAAGTAGATGACGAACTCGTTAAATCTCCCGACTTTAATATCCAAGCTCAATACAATTACTTTGACGAAACAAATGGTCTCTTCTTACACACGGAAGTAGAAGCGCTTAATGATGTTTCTGGTAATTACAGCTTGATTAATCTATTGATTCGAGACTCAGTTGTTGCCCCGCAAAAAGATCAAGGCGGTGCCGTTCATCATCACTATGATCACCATAGCGTTTTAACAGATGATCTCAACGGCATCTGGGGAACACCTATCATTTCTGGTGACATCGTTACGGGGGATAAGCTTTACAATCATTACACCTATGAACTTCCAGACCCAGTTGCAGATACAACTTACAGAGTAAACAACCTTTCCATTATCTCGTTTGTATGCGATTTGGATACGTACGAAGTAATGCAAGTCATCAAAACTCCGCTTGCTCCCTAGTTGTTTGCATTTTTTAACAGTCATCTAAAAAATATCTCGGGTAACTTTAGCGTTAATTATTCACGATTTGTTAATAAGTTGATTTGACTATTAGTACTAATTAGTCTATATTTGATATCCACTAATCTACGAATAACGATAATTCAACGAAAAAATTTACAGAGATGTTAGAGTTAACGAAGAACGTTTTGAAGAATGTAAGTTTTGATAAGTCCTTATTTAAAAAGGAGTTGAGAAAGGCTACAGCATGGCTGGGAAAAGATGAATACCATCAATTAAAAATTTGGTGTTTAGCATCTTTTGCTATGTATTCAGACATTATTAATGAAGTTTTTCAGTAATCCTGAAAAATCACGATTTATCAAAAACTCTTCTGATCACTCGGAAGAGTTTTTTTTGTAACATCGGTTACGAAATTCCAACATTCAACGTTTTAAATTTGCACCTCAACATTAATAAATTATTGAATTATGTTTGGAAAATTGAAAACAATGCTCGGTCTAGAAGACCCTATTGATTATCAATTGCTCATACAAAATGGGGCAAAAATAGTAGACGTTAGAACTCCCTCAGAATACAAATCAGGTCACATCAAGGGAAGTGTAAACATCCCATTGCAGGAGTTAAACAACAAATGGAAAAAACTAAAGAAAGATCAGGTGATTATTACGTGCTGTGCCTCCGGAGTAAGGAGTTCCTCAGCTAAGAACATACTAGAATCAAACGGTTTTAAAGAAGTATATAACGGTAAAGGATGGGCAAGACTACAGTCGAAAATAAGCTAATCAGACGAATCTGGAACGGGTGGAACTTCTCAAGGGGCATCATGCTTGCACTGGGAATTATCTATCTAATTTCCTCTATCGTAGACTATACGCTTCTCGGCATAGTTTTCAGTTTGTTTATAACCAGCCAAGCGGTATTTGGCTATGGCTGCGCTGCCGGCAATTGCAGAATTGATTAAATTTATCCTCATGAAGGCAAGCTTTTCAGACATCTTAGCAAAAAAAGAACTCGTGCTCATAGATTTCTTTGCAGAATGGTGCGGACCATGCAAAATGGTTGCCCCGATCCTAAAAGAAGTAAAAAGTGCTGCGCCAGATGTAAGCATCATTAAAATTGATGTGGACAGAAACGAAGAATTGGCCGCCAAATACCAAATCAGAGGAGTGCCTACACTCATTCTATTCAAGCGTGGGCAGCAGGTGTGGAGGCAATCTGGGGTGCTTCAAGCCAATCAAATCGAACAAATTATCAATCAACATCGAAAATAAATGGCACAAAATTGGGGTTATTCATTTATTACCTAATTTTGTGACCATTGAAATTTTCAGCAACAATAATATTTTTTTGGTGTTTATCCACCTTCGCACAAACTAGCGATAATTGCTCAGACGCAGCAGTTATCTGTTATAATCAATCGCTATTTGCCAGCAATGAAGGCGCAACGGTGAATGTATGTTCTGGTTGCGAAGATGGAGCTTCAGCTGCAGGAAACTTCTGCTTTGCTCCCAACAATAGCATTTGGTTGTCGTTTACAACCAACGATATAGGTGGTGATGTAACGGTTGACTTCTCAAACCTCAACTGCAATACCGATGCTGGATACAACACAAACCTTCAAGCCGCGATCATTTCGGCCACCTCTCCATGTGACGAATCGACTTACTCACTGGTTTCGAATTGTGAATCTGGCAGTGCATCGGCTTTTTCGCTTACCGCCAGCGGGCTGGCAGCTAACACCACTTATTATGTACAAATTGATGGTGACTCCACTACTGCAGATACCAACCCTGCAGAATGTGGGTTTAACGTATTGCTTTCTGGAGAAGGTGTTGAACAAACCATTGATGCAGGACAAGACACAACGATCAACTACAATTCCGTAGTCCAACTGCAGGGAAGTGGCCCCACCAATGCTGTATGGACCCCCGCTGCTACGCTGAGCGACCCGAACTCTCCAGAACCTACTGCTACACCATCTGCAACAACCACGTATTACTATTCCTACCAAACGGCCGATGGCTGCACGTACAGTGATGATGTGGTAGTCATCGTTAGGGCTGAATTGCTGGTAACTAACACCTTCACTCCAAACGAAGATGGTTACAATGATACTTGGGCGATCCGAGCGATACAAAACTACCCCGCTGCAGACGTCACCGTTTACGATCGTTGGGGTCAGCGCGTTTTTCACAGTGTAGGGTACAACAATGAAAATGAATGGGATGGAACGCTGCTTGGTGCAAGACTTCCAGAAGGGGTGTATTATTATTACATTGATTTGAAAACAGGAAATGAGGAAGATGTCTACGCAGGCTATGTGACGATTGTGAGATGATAAAACACTTTGCCACCATATTGCTCTTAGGATTAACTGGAATTTTGAATGCTCAGCAAACTACCCAATACTCAAATTTCACTTACAACTATTTTGCCTACAATCCTGCGCTGGCAGGAAGCCAAGATTGCTACCAGTTGAAACTCGGGTTTAGGATGCAATGGTTAAACTTTGAAGGAAATCCTCAAACTGGGTTTGCGTCATTTCATACGAGAGTCAAATTCAAAAAAACCAGAGCAAATCGAACCTACCATGGTGTTGGCGGCTACATCGAAAACGATGTTTTAGGCTACCTAGGAACAACTACTCTAAATGGAGCGTACGCCTATCACTTTCCACTAGGAAGAGACGTGATGGCAAGCGTTGGTGTATTTGCTGGAATTCAACAATTTAAAGCAGATGGGTCCAAAATCGTAACTGTAAACAACAACGACCCTGCCTTGTTTAACTCAAACAGCGCAATCCTAGTGCCCTATGTTACGCCAGGAATCTTCCTGAACCATGATGACTGGTTTGCAGGTCTTGCGGTAAGACAAATGGTGAGAAACAAATGGAGCAAGGTTATTGGTTTAGATGCCCGCAATCGTTTTCACTGGTCTCTCGTGGGAGGTAAACGTTTACGACTCAACGACCAATTTAACCTTGTAGGCTCTGCCATGCTCAAGTATGCAGGATTTTCAGCACCTTCAATCGAACTCAATTTAATGGCAGAAATCACACCAGCAATTGAATTGGGACTCTTGTGGAGAAATCAAGACGCTCTGGCAGCACTCGCCAAGTTTAAGTTTGCAAGATACTTTACGCTGGCCTATGCCTTTGACTTCACTACCTCAAAACTTCGACACGTTAGTTCAAACACGCATGAGGTGATCATTGGCATTTCCTCTTGCTCCCATAACTCAGGAGACACATTCATTTGTCCTGCATTTGAGTAGTTTAATATCTATTAGCAGTCATTTGTTCAAATTAATGCAACGAAACAATTTTGGATTGCGTCTGTATATGTATATTCGTATAGATTAGGGGTTTTATGCAACCTTTTGATTGATTTTGAGTATAAAGAAACCTTACTACATATGCCTTACATTAAACCTACTTTAATGAGAGTATTTTTATTCGCGTTTACCCTTCTGGGATTATTCAATTTTGCCAGCGCACAAGTTATGAACGAAAAAGCAGCTTGTGCAAACGGTATCCAGTTCACCGTCACTGTTTTAACTCCATACAACGGGGAAGCCATAGAGTGTAACGGAGATTGCAATGCTACCGTTGAAATCAGTGTTACAGGAGGTGGCGGAGGTCCTTACGGTTTTGAAATGTTTGACGGATCTGCTACCAGCACACAATCTGCTGACGCTCCTGGGGGTGGAACGATCTCTACGTTCACAGGGCTTTGTGCAGACAACTATAACTTTACGGTAATCGATTCAGCTCAGCTCATTTTTGGAAGCATTTACGAATCGTGTACCGAATTTGGTGTAATTATTACTGACCCCAATAACATTGGTGTAAACGTTTTAGGGTTTCAAGACCCAACGTGTCCTGATTCATGTGATGGGCGCATCTTTACCAACATTGGTGGAGGGACTGGAACGCTAAACATTATTTGGTTGGAATCTGGTTCAATGCAAGCAAGTCCAACTGGAGTTTGTACAGGTGTCAACACCGTTGAGGTAACCGATGGTAACGGCTGTTTCTTCACAACACAGGTGTCTGTAGATGACCCAACGCAGATTAACTTCGGAATGGCAATTCAGGATGTTTCCTGTGACGGTATATGCGATGCACAGGCAACGAGTACTCCTTCAGGTTCTAACGGAGGTCCTTTTAACTTTACTTGGACTCAGGTTTCTGGGAGCGTGCCATTTGGTGGTGGTTCTAACTTACCGAGTCATACCGCAGGAGCAATGTGTGAAAATGAACAATACCTTCTTGAGATTGAAGATGTAGACGGCTGTCCGTTTGATACCACTATTACAATTCCAGACGTGCTTCCAATGGCACTTACTGAAATTAGCTCGACCGATGCTACCTGTTTCAATACCTGCGATGGTGAAATCGAAATCAGCATAACCGGTGGTTCTGGAAACTACACACAAATTGAATGGTTTGAAGGAACAATAGCTTCACCTGTGGGTACACATGCCGCAGGACCTTCTCTTATACAAAGTGATCTCTGTCCAAACACTGATTACTTTGTTACGGTTTCTGATGATCAAGGTTGTACTAGGTCTTTCCAACTAACTCCAGTAAGTGCTCCTCCCGCATTAAACTTCTCTGAAGTGCACAATGATGTGACATGTAATGGTGACGGTGATGGACTGATTAACACTACACTAACTGGCGGAACACCTGGTTACAGTTATACGTGGTCATACGTTGTTCCAGGATCAGGATTGGTAACCAATGATCCAGACCAATCAGGACTCTCTGGAGGTACTTATCGTGTAGTTTATGAAGACAACTTGGGATGTACAGACTCTGCAGACATTGTTATTTTTGAGCCAGAGCCCATTTTTACAAATGGCGTGGTTACGGACGTTTCATGTTTTGATCTTACCGATGGTGAAATTGACGTTACCACCACAGGAGGAAATGGAGGTTACGTTTGGACATGGACATCTTCTCCCAATGGGAACATTGTGGATGGAACAACGGAGGATCAAACGGGTCTTGATAGCGCAATCTATTCCCTGAACATTGTAGACGCACTGGGTTGTAATTACGATACCTCATTCAATCTTATCAAACCCGGAGAACTTTTCTTTGGTGCCGTTATAACCGATATGGACTGCTTTGGCGACAACGATGCACAGATCGAACTCAACCCTTTCAACGGTGTTCCTGCCTATCAAGTAGATTGGGGCAACCCAATCAACCAAGTAAATGGTCCTTTTACGCAATCTGGTCTCTCTGCCGATACATATGACATTACGCTCACAGACTTCAACGGTTGTGACAAGGACACTGCCATTGTAATCATTGAACCTCCGCTATTGGAGCTAACTGAAAACACGCATACCGATATCAGTTGCTTTGGATTTGATGATGGAGAGATCGATTTGAACTTAACCGGAGGTACTGCACCCACAACGGTCGTTTGGTCTGGCGGAGTTACAGTGATTCCAAATGATGAACTCAACCCTATCAACCTTGGTCCGGGTTCTTACACTGCTACAGTGACGGATGCCAATGGCTGTACGGATGCGGTGACGATCGATATTGATGAGCCTTTGCCATTAGAAGTCGCCATTTCCGGAACTGACCTAACCTGTAATGGAATTCCAAACGGAGCCATTGACATTACACCAAGTGGTGGTTCAGTTGCCCTAGACTACACCTACGATTGGGATATTGATGTAAGGGGTGATTTTGACGATGCTCAGGATCTTTCAGCGCTGCTTGCTGGAACCTACTGTGTTAACATCATGGACGATAATGGATGTACACTTGCTGCCGATTCATGTTTTACCATCATTGAACCTGACTCTATTTTCTTTGACGGAAGCTTTCATACCGATATAACTTGTAACGGTGATGACGATGGGTCCATATCTCTTACCGTAATAGGTGGTACAGAATCTGGCACCTATGATTTTACTTGGACCGTGCCGGGATGTGAAGCAGACCCTGGAAACGTGGACAATGCCTCTGGTCTTTGTCCTGGAACTTATGACATCGTTGCAACAGACGATAACGGTTGTACCAATGATACAACGTTTACCATTGTAGATCCTCCGTTGCTTACTATTTCTGAAACGCATGTAAACTTGGTTTGTGCTGACGCCAACACCGGTTCAATTAACATTACGACATCAGGTGGTGTTGCTCCCGTTTCATTGACATGGGTATCCAATACTGGAACAACTCCGGCAGTAGATGACTACAACCCCACAAACTTAGAACCTGGAGATTATACAGCTACCATAACGGATGCAAACCTATGTAGTGAATTCGTAGACATCACAATTACAACTCCAGCACCGTTAAGTCTTACCATCACGGGAACAGACCTTACTTGTAATGGAGTTCCAGATGGAACGATGACCATAGTGCCTGCTGGAGGAACCGTTGCAGCGGATTACTCTTATTCTTGGACAGGCCCAAATAGCTATACTTCAATCCAACAAAACCTTACAAGTCTATTAGCAGGAACGTACTGCGTAAATATTGAAGATGACAATGGATGTGTGCTAGCAGCTGACTCTTGTTTCACAATTATTGAACCAGACTCCATTTTCTTTGGTGGATCTACCTTCTCTGATATGACCTGTTTTGGTGCTGACAATGGATCCATATCCTTGAGTGTTTCTGGAGGTACAGAATCAGGTGCTTATGACTTTATTTGGACTGTGCCAGGTTGTGCAAGCGATCCCGGTAACGTAGATAATGCTAACGGACTGTGTGATGGTGCATATACGATCCAAGCAATTGACGATAACGGATGTACTAATGATACGACATTTACCGTTACCGAGCCTACGGAAATCACCATGGTATTGGATAGCACAGATGCTGGCTGTGGACTTTGTACGGGAACAGTAACAGTAACCCCTTCTGGAGGTACAGTGGCAGGAGCTTATGGAATTAGTTGGTCTGGGGCTACGGCTGGATTTATTGGAACCAACCTAACTGAAGGAAGCTTATGTCCGGATACTTATACCGCAGAAGTAACCGATGACAACGGCTGTGTAGTCACAGATAACATTGAAGTTATCACAGACTCGGCTCCAGTTATCACAGTAGATAGTCAAACCGATCTATTGTGTAACAGTGTTTGCACGGGTGCAATACAGGTTTCCATTTCAGGAGGTGTTCCTCCTTACGACATTCAGTGGACAGGAATAACTGACCCTACCTACTCTTCTACTAGTGAGGATATCTTTGCCTTGTGTGCTGGTGATTACTCCTTGTCTGTAACAGACGCAAATATGTGTCAATCTATAGAAACGGTAACAATTGGTGAGCCTACTCCACTAGAATTGTCAAGCACTTCAGTTACAGACATCAACTGCTTCGGTGCAGATAATGGGATTATCGATATCACTGCCGCTGGTGGAACAGTTGCCGGAAACTACACCTTTACATGGACTGGTGATAATAGCTTTACAGCTTCAACTGAAGATGTCAGCAACCTTGATCCGGGCAACTATTGTGTTAATATTGAAGATGATAATGGATGTTCTTTGGCAGCCGATTCATGTTTTGTCATTACGGAACCAACGGAACTCGTAATCGATAACTTAAGTTCCACGGATTCACAATGTGGTGTTCCTAATGGATCAGCTACCGTCACGGCAAGTGGAGGTACTGTAGGAGTTGATTATACTTATTTGTGGGATGATCCTTCATCACAAACTACAGCCATGGCAACAGGCTTATTAAATAACGCTTACACCGTTATCGTGACGGATGACAATGGATGTTCTGTTTCTGGCTCTGTAGCTGTAAACCCAACTAATGGCCCCGCTGTTACTGTGGATGGTTTTACAGATGTTACTTGTGCTAATGCTGGAAACGGCTCGATTTCAACAACTGGATCGGGAGGTACAGGAGCACTTACCTTCTCATGGGCTACCATTCCGGCATCTGGTTTTAGTGCTGGTTCTGATGACATCTCAGGACTCGATGGGGGAACGTATGTTGTAACAGTAACCGATGGAGCTCTGTGCAACAGTCAGGAAGTAATTGTTATTGATGAACCCGACCCAATTGTAATTACTGAAGCAATTACAGATGCCAACTGTTTTGGTGATGACGGATCAATCGACATTACGGTTAGCGGAGGAACTGTGGCGGTTGATTACGGGTACGACTGGGATCATAATGGAACTGGTTCGTTCACAGACACCGAAGACATTTCTCTTCCAGCAGGTACTTATAACGTAGTTGTTGTAGATGATAACAGCTGTACTGCAAATGGAGGACCTTATACCATTAACGAACCAACAGACATTACCTTAAACACCTCCAGCACAACTTCTGCTTGT
Organism: uncultured Flavobacteriales bacterium; assembly: GCA_964387945.1. GTDB lineage: Bacteria > Bacteroidota > Bacteroidia > Flavobacteriales_D > Parvicellaceae > Parvicella. Next base: position 341,374 of record CAYLYX010000001.1, read on the forward strand.
ACGCAGGCAACGGGTTCTGTAACTGTGGCTGCAGCAGACGGAACACCTGGAAACCCTCCTAACGAATACACTTATGTGTGGACTGACGGACTTGGTGCTCAAGTAGGAAATACAGCTACAGTATCCAATCTTTCTTCTGGATGCTATGATATTTTAGTAACAGAAAATAGACCTAATGGATGTACGGCTACCACCACCGAGTGTATTTCTGATAACCCTGGACCTACTTTATCAGAAACGCATGTCAATGCTACCTGTAATGGTGGAACTGACGGAAGTATAGACTTAACAATCGTATCCACAGCAATGCCGGTTTCTGTTACTTGGTCAGCCTTAGGAGGAAGCCCAATTAGTCCGACCGTTAACGATGAGGACATTAATACCTTAGCCGCTGACGAATATGCGGTAGTAGCAACAGATAACAACGGCTGTACTGCAGGATTGAATGTCATCATCACTGAACCAAATGCTATTTCGGCTGATGCAATTGTATCTAATCCGCTATGCTCTACAACATCGGATGGTGAAATTGACATTACTATAAATGATGCCGTACTTCCCCTTAGCGTAGTGAGCTGGACTGGACCAAATGGTTTCACAGCTTCCACAGAAGACATAACAGGTCTAGAGGTTGGCCAATATTGCTTGCACATTGAAGATGCAAATGCCTGTTCATTAGACACCTGTATTACGTTAACAGCACCGTCTGGCGTTACCGTTTCTACCTCATCTGTTGATTCAGATTGTAGTGCTCCTACTGGTCAGGTTACAGCATTAGCTTCGGGTGGAAACCCAGGATATACCTATCAGTGGTATGCAGATGCTGGATTAACAATAACCGCAGGACCTGCTGGTGACATCGTTACAGGTCTTGGTGCTGGTATCTATTATATTGAGGCCACTGATCTAAACGGTTGTTCAGGCACAGCTCAAGAAGAAGTTCTCGAAGCAGGTGCTCCTACTATTGCAATAGATGCTACTAATGACGTTGACTGCTTTGGAAACAGTACAGGTGATATCTTTATCTCAGTGTCTGGAGGAACTCCAAACTATACGTTTGATTGGGACAATGATGGTACTGGAGACAACAATGACAATGAAGACCTTACTGGAGTGATTGCAGGAACCTATAATATTACGGTAACCGATGCCGCTGGATGTACAGATGTAGAGACAGCAACCATTGGTGAGCCAGCGGCTCCATTGGCGGTTGTTGGTGTACAAACAGATTTAACGTGTAACGGAGTTGCAACTGGTGAAGTAACCATAACTGTTACTGGAGGAACAACGGACTATACGTATGACTGGACCGAATCGGGAAGTTTAATCAGCACAACAACGGATGGAACTGGCTCAAACACCGTGACAGGTCTTTCTGCTCTTGTTTATGATGTTCTAGTTACTGATGCTAATGGATGTACAGCAACAGATCAATATACACTTACTGAACCGACTGCCATTTCCTTGAACATGAGTAGTATTGGCTCTTCTTGTGGAAATAGTGATGGTGAAGTTTCAGTAGTTGCTTCTGGAGGAACAGATGGTATCACCTATACCTACGATTGGGACATTGATGGTACCGGAGACAATGACGACAACGCTACAGAAAATGGTCTAGCGGCCGCAACCTATTCTGTAACAGTCACTGATTTAAATGGTTGTACCGCAACGGATTTAGTTGCCGTTTCTGATGTTGGAGGACCGACCGTTACCGGAGCTGCATCTGCTGTAAATTGTTTTGGAGATGCCAACGGAACCGTTAATATTACCGTTACAGGTAACCCAACGTTTGATTTTGCATGGTCTGGTCCAAATGCATTTACGTCAACTTCTGAAGACCTTTCTGGACTGGAGGCAGGCACCTACACCGTTTCCGTTACAGATATTAACGGTTGTATCACCAACGAAATATTTGATGTGACAGGGCCAGTTGCTCCATTGTCCGTAGCAATGGACTCCACTGACTTAACATGTTTTGAAGATCTGTCTGGTATAGTGGACATTACCCCAGCAGGAGGAACCTCTCCTTACCAATATGCATGGACTGGTCCAAATGGATTTACTGCTACAACAGAAGATATCAATGGATTAGAAGCTGGGACTTATACTGTAGATATTACAGATGATAATGGTTGTACTCTGCTTGCTAATTCAATCGATGTCAACCAACCCGACTCTCTTGAAATCACTTTCGTAGTTGTGGATCCTGGTTGTGGACTTTCAGACGGAACAGTAACAGCTACCGTGACTGGAGGTACGGTGGCTGCAGACTACGCTTATGTTTGGACGGACTTGGGTGGACCAACGGTAATGCCAGATGTAGATGCCGATATCACTAACATCGATGCAGGAAATTATCAGCTAGACATCACAGATGACAACGGCTGTACGGCTACCGATGTGGCAGCGGTGAGTAATGATCAGGCACCAACTATAACAGTTGTTTCTACTGATGTTAACTGTAACGGTGACGCAGATGGAACCATTGACATCACAGTAAATGGAGTAAACAGCTATACCTATGACTGGGACAACGATGGTACGGGTGACATGGACGATACGGAAGACTTGAGCGGTCTGGCTCCTGGCACTTACAATGTGGAGGTATTAGAAAGTCCAACGGGATGTATTTCATCTGCTACTGCAACAATTATCGAACCTGATGTTCTTGCGGTTTCAGGAACGGGAACAGATTTGGCTTGTTTTAACGATGGTTCTGGTGCGATTGATATCACAGTAACTGGTGGAACACTTAACTATACCTTTGACTGGGATAATGACGGTACCGGTGATGCAGATGATACGGAAGACTTGTCTCTTCTGAATGCGGGTACTTATCAGATCACTGTTGAAGATGCTAACGGTTGTTTAGCTATCGATGATTTCACGTTGACTGAGCCAGCTCAAATTGACATAACAGCTGTGGTTACAGATAACCTCTGTAATGGGGAAACCAATGGTGCAATAGACGTTACCGTATCCAATGGAGTTTTGCCATATCAATACAGTTGGGATCTTCCTTCATCGAATGAAGACCTTTCTAACTTGGGAGCAGGAACATATACATTGACCGTTACGGATGATAATCGTTGTGTTGAAGACAGCGTCTTTACTATCACTGAGCCTGCTCCAATTATCTTTGACGTGACAACAATTGATGCCAACTGTACTTTCTCTGATGGTAGTGCGACAAGTAATGTAAGCGGAGGAACATTGACCTCTCCAGACTATACCTACGATTGGGAGTTTGGTGGAAGTTCTGTTGCTACAACTGCTGATATAATAAACCAACCCGCTGGAACCTATATCTTCTTTGTTACCGATGACAACATGTGTCAGGAAGATACTACTGTTGTTATCAATAACATCAATGCTCCCACTATCACATTAGACAATGTTACAGATGTGAGTTGTTTTGGAGACAACGATGGTAGCATTGATGTTACTGTAGCTGGAGGAACAGCACCTTACACATACATTTGGAATCCAAACGGAATTTCCCAACAAGAAGACTTAGCCAATGCTCCTGCTGACACCTACTCGCTTCAGGTAACTGACAATGCAGGATGTATCACTACTCTACCGGGAATTGTTATTGACACCCCAGATGAATTATCAGCTACTGCCGTTGCTGTAGACGCAACATGCGGAATCTGCAATGGTGAAGCCACTGTGACAGGAACCGGAGGAACTGGAAACTTGGCTTATGTCTGGTCAAACGGTAATTCAGGAACAACTGGCACTGGACTCTGTTCAGGGGTATATACGGTAGAGATTACAGATGATAATGGTTGTTCTGTAAATGAAGATGTGACCATCAACGATAACGGAGGTCCAACTGGTGAAAACCTTACGACTACAGATGCAACATGTGCTGGCGACAATGATGGTACTGCCGTTGTGGAAGCTATCGGAGGAACCGCTCCTTATTCTTACTTCTGGCCACACAATGGTGCTACAGGAGACACACAAACAAGTTTAGCGGCTGGAACCTATAACGTTGAAATGATTGATGACAACGGATGTATTCGAGTAGTGCCAGTAGACATTTTAGAACCTACGCCTATCGTTCTGAGTTCAGTAGTATCTCCTTCCACATGTGGAAATGCTGATGGATCAATTACCATTACCACTAGCGGAGGGGTATCTCCTCTATCGATTAATTGGATCAATCCTGCTGGACCGACTACACCAGGTGTCAGCGGTTTATCAGCCGGTGTTTATACGGTGGAGGTAACAGATATAAACCTTTGTTCGGTAACTGAAAACATAACGATCAGCGATATCAACGCTCCTACCGTGTCTTTGACTCCTGCTGATGTGTTGTGTAATGGAGATGCAACAGGATCAATCACTTCTTCGGTTTCTGGTGCTGTTGGTGTCATCTCTTATCAATGGTATGACGCAACACCTGCAATGATTGGCGGTGAAACAAACCCAGATATTATTGCAGTTAATACCGGGGATTATACATTAGAAGTTACAGATGCCGGTACAGGTTGTATCGCGAATGCTACTGCAACTGTTAATGAACCCGATGCTCTCGTGCTTTCTGTACCCAACACTGTTGATGCAAGCTGTAATATCTCTTGTGATGGTGAGGCAACGGCAGTTGTTTCGGGTGGAACATTGGGCTACGGCTACGTTTGGTCTTCTGGATCTACATCGGTAACCGCCTCTAACTTATGTGCAGGACTCAATACGGTAACGATTACGGATGACAATGGATGTATCATTCAATCTTCTGTTATGATTGATACCAACTTTACACTGAGTGCAACTGTGGCAGCTACTGATGCTACCTGTGGTGATTGCAACGGTGAAGCAACCATCACTCCGGCAGGAGGTTCTGGTTCTTACAATGTCATTTGGTCGAACGGAACCAACGGATTGACTGCTTCAAGTCTCTGTTCAGGGCTATATCCATTTGAAGTTGCCGATGCGACTACTGGATGTAGTGTCCAAATGGATGCTACTATTAATGACATCGGTGGTCCAACTGGAGAAACAATTAACATTACGGATGTAACCTGTAATGGTGGATCAGATGGGTCTGCTGAAGTGATTCCAACAGGAGGTACAACTCCGTATAATTATAACTGGGTTGGTATTTCTAATTCAACCAATATACTCACTAACGTGATGGCTGGGAATTACACACTTCAAGTAACCGATGATAACGGTTGTACCCGAAATGTTCCTGTTGACATTACGGAGCCAACCTCTCCAGACATTCAATACATTGCTACGGATGGGTCTTGTGGAAATGCAGACGGATCTATATCCATAATTGTAACGGGAAGTAACGATCCATATACTTATCTATGGACTGCTGGACCAAGTGCTGTGGGAAGTGTGAATGATGCTGAAACAGGTCTGCTTCCTGGTGTCTATACTATAGAAATCACTGATGCTTCTGGTTGTACAGAATCGATTGATATCCCATTGGGAACTACTAATGGTCCAACGTTGACCATGTCTTCAACCGATGAAAGCTGCTATGGTCTCTCAGATGGTGAAGGCTCTGTGGTTGCTGTCGGAAACAATCCATTTGGCTATACGTGGACTTCTGGAGGAAATAGTGATATTGAATCTGGACTTTCGCAAGGCCAGTATTTTGTGACGGTTACGGATGCGCTTGGTTGTGTAAGTAATGGCTCTGTACAAATTGATGGACCTGACTCATTAATTCTTGGAATGCCAAGTGTAATTGATGCTAGCTGTGATGTCTCTTGTGACGGTGAGGCGACCATTATTTTAACAGGAGGCACCTTAAACTATACTTTTGCGTGGGATGGTGGACAATCATCTCAGACCGCAACGGGTCTTTGTGCAGGAGTGAATAACGTAAATATTACAGATGCTAATGGCTGTCAAGTTCAGACCTCTGTAACTGTTGGCTATCAAGATTTACTTAACTCAACGGTAGTTGAAACAGATGCCGCTTGTGGCTTGTGTGACGGTGAGGCAACCGTGACTGGTGCAGGAGGCTCTGGAAACTATACAATTACTTGGTACGATGGTGCAACGGGAACAAGTCACTCTAACCTATGTGCGGGTATCTATCCGTATACGTTACTCGATAACACAACAGGTTGTTCTACCGACTTGGAAGCTACCATCAACAATATTGGTGGACCTGACAATGACGTAGTAGTAGTAACGGATGTCACTTGTAGTGGTGGTGCAGATGGAAGTGCAGATGTAACGGTTACTGGAGGAACAACTCCTTATACCTATCTATGGGTTCCAACGGGGCAAACTACAAATACCTTAACGAATGTTCCTGCAGGCACCTACAATTTAGAAGTTTCTGATTCAAATGACTGTAAACGAGTAGTGCCCGTTACTATTGGTGACGGAAATACAATTGATATCAGCTACATTTCTACGGGAAGCAATTGTGGCGTGAGCGATGGAAGTATTGACCTTTCAATTACAGGAGGAGTTACTCCATACACCATTTCTTGGTCTGGACCTGGAGGCTTCTCAGGATCATCGTTGACAGAAACAGGACTTGCTGCTGGTATCTATACGATTGATGTTACGGACAACAATGGTTGCTCTGAAACCATTATGATTCCATTGAGTACAACCAATCCACCTAACGCTACTGTGACAACAACAGATGTTAACTGCTTTGGAGCAGCTGATGGCTCTGCAACTGCAGCTGGTGCTGGTTTAGATTTTGAATGGCAAGATGGAAGTACCAATGCAACACTCAACGGACTTTCTGCAGGTCAGTACTTTGTGATGGCAACAGATCAAGGAACTGGATGTGCTGCGGTTTTCTCAGGTATTGTCAATGAGCCAGACAGCCTTGCGTTAGGTATTCAGTTTGCGTTAGATCCATTGTGTAATGGAGACTGTAACGGTGAAGTGAGCGCTATTGTTGACGGAGGTACACTGCCCTACACTTATGCTTGGTCAAGTAGTGGCAACACTTCTGCAACAGAGTCTGCTCTTTGTGATGGTGTGGTAACGCTTACCATTACGGATGATAATGGATGTACAACGAATGGTGATGTTTTGTTAACCGCACCTTCTGCTATTGTGATCACCGTAGATAACATAACAGATGCACAATGCGTGAACTCTCAGGATGGTGCCATTGATATTACTGCTACTGGAGGAACTGGAACGTTGGTTTACGACTGGGTGGATAACCCTTCAAGTGGTTTCACAAGCTCAAATGAAGACCTTACTGGACTTAACCCAACTACTTATGAAGTAACCGTGACGGATGATAATGGATGTACGGCCACAGAAACAGCAGCGGTAGACACCGTAACCATCGTACTTGCCAATGCTGGATTGGATACTGCATTCTGTTTGAATAATTGTGCGGTGCTGACAGGAACGTTTAATGCTCCTGTTGCTCCAACCTTTGAATGGAACACCGTACCTGCAACGGCTGTGGTGAGTACGGCAGATACCGTTGAAGTTTGTCCAACTTCAGAAGGTATTACTCAAATGACATTGACCATCTCAGCACTTAACTGTACGCACACAGATACAGTGGACGTAGAAATGTATCCGTTGCCTACTGTAGACGCGGGTGAAGATATTGAAGATGTGTTGAGCACCACGGTGACCTTAGGCGGAAGCCCTACCGGACCAGCTGGTTCAACTTACTTCTGGACCCCGAATACAAACTTTGTTCTTCCAAGTGATACGAATGCAAGTAATCCGGATATTGAATTACTCAATGAGTTAGATTACTATGTTTTTGTGACAGATACAAACGGATGTGTTAATTCGGATACCATTCACGTTCGTCCCATCCCACAAATCGTATTTCCAAATGGATTTACACCTAATGCTGATGGGGTGAATGACGATTGGCAAATTGACTACATCGATCAGTTCCCAGAAAGTGTTGTAGAGGTGTATAACCGATGGGGAGAATTATTATTTAGAAGTATCGGATATACGCAAAGATGGGATGGAACTTACAATGGTAAAGATTTACCAGTAGGAACGTACTATTACATTATTGAACTAAATGATCCGCTGTTCCCAGAAACTTATTCCGGACCAGTGACGATTATGAGATAGACTTACTAATATGAAATTTAACCCTAGACATATGTTACGCTTATTCATCATAGGATTATTGATGATTGGAAGTGCTCAGTTAATCGCTCAGCAAGTTCCGATGTACAGTCAGTATTTCTTCAACAATTACGCTTACAACCCGGCTGTTGGAGGAACTCAACAAACGGTAGACGTGGCTTCCAACCACCGCTATCAATGGGTTGGTTTGCAGGACGCACCTCGTACATATACGCTTACGGTGAATGGTCCTACAAAAAACCTAAAAATGGGATTAGGAGCGTTTCTTTTTACCGATCACGTTGGGCCAACGAGAAGAACTGGATTACAATTCTCTTATTCCTATATTTTTAAGCTCACAGAGGAGGTAAAACTATCCTTAGGACTAAGTGCAGGTGTTCTAGAGTGGAAACTTGATGGGCACAAAGTTCATTTGTACTCTGCTGGTGATCAGGTTTTGGTGAATGCCGTGATGAGGACGATCGTTCCTGACGCCTCTTTTGGGTTTCATTTGTTCCATGACAAATGGTATTTCGGGGCAAGTGCACCCAACTTGCTGCAAAACAAACTAAAGTTTGGAAATGCCCAGTATACGGCTCAAAGCAGACTGGCGGATCATTACTACATCAATGGTGGTTATAAGTTTGATATCAACGATGATTTTCAGATCGAGCCTGGGATGATCATTAAATTTGTGACACCAGCTCCTATTCAGTTTGACCCAATGGTAAGAGTTATTTGGAGGGATCAACTTTGGATCGGAGGCGTATATCGTGGGATGATTGGTGCTGATGGACTGGCTTCCAATGCTGCAAGTGCGATGATCGGTTTTACCTATAAGCAAAATCTTCAGATTGGTTATGGCTATGACTTTACCTTGAGTAATCTAAACAACTACAGTAACGGGACGCATGAGTTGATGCTGGGTGTAAAATTCAACAAACAGCAATCGTTTGATGATAGTAAGAATGCAAAAGGCAGCTTTGAATAATCTTTTGCTTACTTCCCAATTTTCTTAAACTCACTTTCGTTAAGATAGGCTTCCTTTACCTTTGGATTATTACTGAAGTTACCAACCCAAAAAGTAGTAGAGTAACTCAATGCATCAGATTCAGATGCCAGCTCTCGTTCTACGCCATTACTTCCCATGTAATTGGAATGAATAAAGTAAGTTCTTCCGTTGATTCGTTCAATGAAACCTACATGATTGGAAAGTCCAACGATGTAAACGCCATCTTCCAGGTCTTTCATTTTTTCAAGAAACTTGCCATAATCAGATTCAATCCAATAGTCTTCATGGCAAAGCACCTTTACAATATCTGAAGAATACATCTTGGCAATGTCATACCTATTGAGGTTAAAGCCTACATGCTTGATTGTGGTACTGACAAAGTAACCACATGCTACTGCTCCTTCATTGGGAGTGTTCGTATATCCGTTATAATCCCATGGTGTTCCGTACCAATAAGGAAAAAGGTTATAGACTAACTCCTGATGGAGTTGTTCACTGAAATCAATTGCATTTCGAATTCGAGATTCTGCAGACTTTTTTTGCTCAGAATAACTTTCCTGAGCATGGGTTTGCAGCAGACTAACCAGTAGAAAAACATAAAGGTATAAAAACTTCATAGTGAGTGGTCTTTATACCTTTAATGTAACAACTAAAAAAAGGAACAAGTTTTTCAACTTGTACTTTCTAACAGCTAACCTCTTCTGCTAGAAAAGCGCGATATAAGATTTTTCTGGATCGATTACCGCTGGTTTCGGAAACTCAGCGTGTACGACCATTGTATTTTCGTGTCTTTGAATCAATTCTTCAATTCCTTTTCTCTTCAAAAGAATTACCGTAGAATGTCCATGATGATCGTATCTATCCGCGATCATAGTCCCATTAAAGTCACACTGCCAATGGGTTTCTCCCATTTCCTCTGTATAGGTAAATTCCACAGTTGGAACCGCTGAGAAATGTACTTGATCTAAGTTTTGCACTTCAATGACGAACCTCAAGAGACCTGCCTCCAAGTCCATGTCTGCTCTAGTTAGTCCAAGATCAGAAAGGTAGACTTTACCCTTATGTGATTCGTTGAACGTTAATTTAATTTCTCCTTGATTTATCTCTAATTGATCTTTCATGTCGTAGTGTATTAGGTTATCTTTTTTGTTACACTACAAAGCTATGGAGCGCATGACAGTTAAAACTGACATTCATCAGCAAAGGATATGATTGTACGCAGACTTATTGATTGTGCTCAATGATGTAATCTAATATCTTGGTCATGAGATGCACGCGATCCTTTCCTCTCACATTGTGTTCATGCATTGGATAAGGGAAAAAGTCAATCTGCTTTCCTGCTGATACGCACGCTTGAACAAATGCGAGGTTATGCTGCATTACTACTACATCATCTGCCGTACCATGAATCATGAGTAAATCTCCTTCGAGGTTCTTTACGTAGTTCAACAAACTGGCCTCTTCATAACCTTCTTTGTTTTGTTCCGGTCTATCCATGTACCGCTCTCCGTACATCACTTCATACCACTTCCAGTCGATCACTGGTCCGCCCGCAACACCGCAAGTAAATACTCCTGGGTGTCTTAGCATTAAGGATGTAGTCATAAACCCTCCAAAGCTCCATCCATGCACTGCCATTCGATTGGCATCCACATAAGGTTGAGATTTGAGGTATTCCACACCGACCAATTGATCTTCCATTTCGTTTCGACCTAGGTTTCTATGAATCACTTTTTCAAAGTCGTATCCTCTGTTGGCCGAACCTCTTCCATCGAGCGTAAAAATAACATAACCTTGTTGCGTCATGTAATGCATCCAAAGTCGTGCACCTCCTAACCAGTTATTGGTTACTAACTGCGCATGAGGTCCTCCGTAGACATAAACCAAAACAGGGTATTTCTTACTCGCATCAAAATTGTGGGGTTTCATCAACCTTCCGAACAAGTCAAATCCATCTTCAGACTCTAACGTAATGTACTCTACCTGTCCCATATTGTAATCCTTAAGTGGATTAGCAGCCTGATGGATCGTGGTCGTTTTACCTTTTTTGATATCAATCAAATCCACTTGGTTGGGTGTTTCCCAATTTGACCAAGAGTCCAGCAAGTACTTACCATCTGGCGACAATTCAACATGGTGGCTACCAGCAGCAGAAGTCAACTTAGTAAACTCATGTGAGGCTATATCCACTTTATAGCAATGGTTTTCTCTAGCATCTGGACCTGTTGCTTCCACAAAAACAGATTTTGCATCTGATGAAAAACCAACGATGGATTGCACCACGAAATCAAAATCCGTTACCTGCCCGATGAGTTTGCCATCGAGGTGGTAATGGTATAGATTCATGAAACCATCTCGTTCGCTCATCCACAAAAACTCATTGTTTTTTCCTGGAATAAAGTAGGCAGGGTTCTCTGGCTCAGCCCACTCTCCACTCATTTCCTCAAAAAGCGTCTTGACAAAATTTCCAGTCTCAACATTATATTGATTGACCCGAACATGGTTTTGATCCCGATTGATCTCAGCTAAGATGACGTACTTTTCATCTGTAGACCATGACAAGTTGGTGAGGAAGTGATCTTTCTCAGACATGTCGATGTTCAGGTAATTAGTCGTGCGGGTTTTTGCATTGAAGATTCCCACTTTTGCATACTCACTTTTTTGACCTGCCATGGGATACTTTACTGAATTCAAGCTTCCCGGTGTGGTAGTAATATCTAACAGTGGGTAATCCGCCACATCGGTTTCATCTTTCTGATAAAAGGCAAGGTAAGACCCTTCTGGTGACCAAAATGTCCCTTTGCTGATGCCAAATTCAAACCGATGAATCGCCTGACCAGAAACAATGTTCTTATCATCTAAAGCTACGACCTCAATTTTCTCCTGATTTTCATTTGCAATGTAAAGGTTGTTGTCTAACGTGTAGGCCAACATATTGCCCTTCTCAAAATAGTCTTGATTTGCAGCAGCCTCAGGAAACTTCAACTCCGTCACCACTTTATTGCCTTCCGCGTCATAGCTCTTTACACTGTTTTTTGTCATGTAAAACCCCACTCCTTCTGCATACCAATTAATCCTAGGAATACGTTTCAAATCTCCATCTGCTTCCACAAATTTGTCTCTCGAGATATAACTTTTCTTCCCTTTGGTAGAAACCATCACCAAGCTATCACCTTGTGTGTAGGTGTACATTCCTTCAGTATGCCATTGCAGACTTCCCAATCGCTCAGGGTACAAACCCTGGTAATAACCCATTTCGCAATCCTCAATGGTGAAATCTTTCTTCTGCGCAAACACTCCCGTGAAAAGGAACAACGCAACCAACCCAATTACTTGTTTCATAATCTCTAATTAAAATAATTCAGCACCGCAATTTCCAGCGCTGTAATGATCTACTTAAGACAACAACTATGCCTCATCCTTGCTGACCGCCTCTTTCTCCAACTTACTTAGGGATTTTAACTTTCTTTTTAAGTTCTCAATCTCTGTCTTTCCTTTCTCAATGTTTTTCTTCACACCCGCCAATAATGCCTCTGCACCTTTGCTATTACCGAAGAAGCCAAGGTTATTCTCAAAGTTGGTTACTTCTTTGGTAAGATCGTTGATCTTCTTTCGAATAAAGTCCTTTTCTTTTCTGATCGCAAAAACGGGATTAGCCGCTCCCTGCATGCTATCCAACTTAGCTTGAAACATCATTTTTTCCTTCTCCTTACCATCCAACTTCAACTTGGCATACTGCTCATCCAAGGCATCTTTATACGATTTATAGATCTTATCCTTTTGCTTGAACGGTACATTTCCGATTGCTGCAAACCGAGCAGAAAATCCTTTCAGTGCTTCAATATTTGCTTTGGTATCTTCTCCTTTTTCGAATGCTCTGATTTCTTCGATAAGGGCTTCTTTCAACTTGAGGTTCTCTTCATTGGCTTTGTCTAATTCTGCAAAATGCTTATCCTTTGCATCAAAAAAAGCATCACATTTTTCTCTAAATGCTTTCCATAAGCGCTGCTCAGCATACTGACCGGCATGACCTACTTTCTTCCACTCCCTTTGCAGTTGTTTTGCCAATTCCGTTCCTTTTCTCCAATCCGTCAACCCCACTAATTCTTCGGCTCTTTCTATGATCTTCTCCTTCGCATCCTTCTTTTCGCTGTGCTCTTCTTTTCTGGAAGCGTAAAATTTTCCTTTGGCTTCATAAAACAGGTCAAAAGGTTTTCTAAACTCAGCCCAAACCTTATCGTTCACCTCTTTTGGAGCAAACCCAACTTTCTTCCAGGCATCTTGCAATTCATTCAGCGCCTTGGTCATTTCGTTCCACTCCTTATGTCCATTGGGCAGATTTTCCACCAATGCTTTTGCCTGCTCCACTAAGTTCTTTTTTTGCTCGTAATTGGCTTCCTTTTCTTTCTCTCTACCCTCTCTTAGGTCCTTGATTTTATCATAAATCGCTCGAACGATTTCCCAATACTCTTCTTTGATCTTTTCCCAATGCTCTGTGAAAGTTGGTCCGATCTCCTCCCACTCATTTTGAATTTCCTTCACGCCTTTATCCAGCTTTCCCAGACTTGATTCTTTGAGCAGCTCCTTTGCATTGTGAATCACTTGATTCTTGAGTGAATAGTTTCGCTTCAAGTCATTCTCCTGCAACTCTTTGTAAATGTTAACGTTATAGTTAAACAGTTCATTTAGCTGACTATACTGGCTCTGAATATCCTGATATTTTGTTTTTGGAATTTCACCAACCGCTTTCCACTCCTCTCGAATTTCTTTGATGGTATTGAATAGTTTTCCAATGTTCTCTTCTTCCTGCAACAGCATTTGAAAACGCTTCAGAATAACCTGCTTTTTCGACAAGTTTTCCTTCTCTTCATTATCCTGAGCATCTTTTAGGGTATTGCGCAGTACTTTCAGCGCTGTAAGCGTTTCTCCAATTTCCTCATTGAGTTGAATTTCTTCATCTGGGAGCGTAAACAGCTCTTCCTCTTCACTCTTCTCATTTTTCAGGTGAAGTTCTTTCTCTTCTTCGTTCCTGATTTCATTAAATGCATCTGACCAGTTTTTGATTTCTCTTTTCAAAACTTTATGGTCTGTTTCTTCTTTTAAAGCTACTAATTGCTCGAGTATTTCTTTTTTCGTCATTCGATTTACTTAAAAGGTCAACAAAAATAACGCTTTAAGACGAGTTTTTCCTAAAATATCCCAAAAATTGGTAGCTTAGCTAGGATTTCAACTATGCACAGTATCAAACAACATATCTCACTGGTAATGTTAACCTTAACCTTACTTTTGCTTCTGTTTTCCTGTCAGAAGCAACAATCTTTTAACAATACAAACAATTACAATTATAACTACACTTCCTGGGGTAATCTCTCTACTAACTTTAGCGAAGACTGGGATAATTGGCAATTTACGATTGATAGTACATCGGGATATTTTAGAACAGCATTTTCTGAAGATTGGGACAACTGGGATGTGAAAATTGGAAACATTACCGGACAAATTGACACCCAATTCTCCGAAGATTGGGACAATTGGGAGTTTAAATTAAGTGGTTACGACATTGATATCGAAACGTACTTCTCCAACGATTGGGATAGCTGGACGGTAAAAGATCAAAACACAGGAGACATTTATCGCGTTCAAACTAGTTTTTCAGAAGATTGGGACAATTGGGAAGTAAGACTCAATGGTGAACTGGTTATGGACATGGAAACAGACTTTTCGAATGACTTCGACAATTGGCAGGTTAAAAACTATGCCATCACAAATGAGGTTCACAAAGTTTGTGTTATGTTCATTCCTGTTTTTATCAGTGCAATTCATCAGCAGGGGCATATATGATGATGAGGGAGCTGGGAGTCATATTGATCCTATTATTTTCTCTTACAAACTTTTCTCAAGGCTGTGGTGATCATCTCCAATCGACCAAGCATTGTAAAACAGTCAAACTTGTCAAGAACGGTTCTTTAACCCCTGTTTCCTACAAAAAAGTCTCTGGAGAGCATTGCTTTGAGCACTATGAAAACGATATTCTTCGTTTAATGGTTATGGGTAACTTCGAAAACGGTCAATTCATGGACGGTCATGAATACGTTTTTGACTCGGTTGGGTTATTAGAGTATATTCTGGTTTATAAAGATGGAAAGTATGCTGGAAACGGGATAAGTGAGTCTGCACTGCTTGAAGCCGATACTATAAATCAACTGGATAAAGATGGTAAGAAAAGTGGTTATTGGATACTCACTGGACAAATGAAAGCCATGCCCGAGTATTGTCCCCAATGCAAAGTTGAAGAAGGAGTTTATGAAAGAAATCGAAAAGTAGGGCTTTGGAAAAAGTACTACGCAAACGGGTGGCTTATGAACAAGATAACCTATGTGAAAGGCAAAGCAAAAGGTCCCTATGAAACGTATTATGAAAACGGAAGGTTGGAAGAACGAGGATGTTGGAATACGAGCACTACCATGTCATGCTCTTTTTCAGATTATGAATCCAAAAGTAATCATCATTCCTATGAACGTTATGGCTATTTTGACTCAGGATGCATTTCTTTTTGGACGTTTCAAACCGCAGATTCTATTCACTATCAAACATTTAATGATGACTGTAATAATACTTTCTTTGGTACTATTGCTTCGAAAACGTCTGCTGAAATAAAACCTACTATAAGCAGTTTACCGTGTTATGACTACTGGCCTAGACCAACCTATGAGGACGCCAAGTCTTCTTCATCTGATCCAATACTTAATGAGGATATCTCTTCACCCAGCAAGACCAGCGCTTGTCTATGTAAAGGTGGCCAATTCCAAGAGTATGATAAGTGCTACAATGACAATAAAGACATCCTCATAGATGGAGAATTCAGAGATGATACGCTTTACAACGGCAAGTATTATATTTATGACGACTATGGATTGCTAGACCGAATCGCAATTTTTGAAAAGGGACAGTATGTGGGAAATGGCATTATCAAATAGTGCTTAAGCAACTTTTTGTATCTTTAAGCATCTATTTACAACCAACCGAAACCTGAAACCATGAAAAGAATAGCTTTACTCTCCCTATTATTATCCACTTTTACATTTGCCCAACATAACTTACCAGTCGGGTTTGCATCTTCCGAGTTAAGTGCTCCTGAATGGATGTATAATCAAGGAGGTAGTAGTGCAGGAATTACCACTCCTCCTACCCTACCTATCCGAACGGCCGGTGAATGGGAAGAGGTGCAAACGCTACTCATTACCTGGACAAGCTATCCATCTATTCAAGCGCAAATTGTAGATGCTGCTCAAGAAGAATGCGAGGTGCTTATTTCTTGTGATGATTCTAATTCGGTAAAAAGCTACCTGACAAATGCTGGCGTGCCGTTAACGAACTTAGATTTTTTAGAAGTGGGTTACAACACCATTTGGCTGAGAGACTATAGTGCGCATACGGCTTATCTCAATGATGTGGATTCCCTTGTTTTGGTAGAATGGATTTACAACCGTCCAAGACCGGATGATGATGCTATGCCTGTAGAACAAGCGGCTCATAAAGGAATTACTTTGTACAGTACTACACAGGCTCCAAATGATTTGGTGAATACAGGAGGTAACTGGATGGTAGATGGCTTCGGAACGGCCTTTTCTTCTGCGCTTATTTTGGAGGAAAATGAACCTGGCAATCCGTATGGCGTAACGTCAAAAACGGAAGCAGAGATCGATACCATTGTCAAGAATTTTCAAGGAGTAGAGCGTTACATCAAAATGGATGCACTTCCTTATGATGGAATCAATCACATCGATATGCACATGAAGCTTCTGGATGAGGAAAGGTTACTGATTGGTGAATATCCAACCGGAGAATCAGATGGACCTCAGATTGAGGCAAACATCCAGTACGTGATGAGCAACTTCAACTCGGTTTATGGTACACCTTATGAAATTATCAGAATTCCAATGCCTTCAAGCACAAGTGGTGGGTTTCCGGGTGCGCCTTTTGGGAATGCATATTACAGAACTTATACCAACTGTGTTTTCATTAATAAAACGTTAATCGTACCCACTTACAGAGAAGAGTACGATACGACAGGACTCAGAATTCTGGAAGAATCACTACCAGGTTATAACATTGTTCCAATTGACGTGGATAACTCTGGATCAAACTTGATTTCGCAAAGTGGTGCGATTCACTGTATCACCAATACAATTGGTGTTGCCGATCCACTTTTGATCAGACATCAGAACTTACCCGATACGTATGTAACGACTTCTCCGTATACCGTAGATGCGTTGATCAAGCACAAATCTGGCATTGCTTCAGCAACACTCTACTACAAAACCTCATTGACGGGCAGCTATCAATCGGTAACGATGACGGCTTCTGGAAATGACATGTGGACGGCTGACATTCCTGCTCAAGCCGCAGAAACAACGGTTTACTACTACGTGGAGGGAAATGCGAATAGCGGTAAGACTCAAGTACGTCCGATTGTTGCTCCTGATGGGTATTTTCACTTCAAGGTGCTCGACAATGGATCTGTTGGTATTGCAGAAAACGTGAGCTTTGAATTACTCGACATCTTTCCTAATCCGGCATCTGCCATCACCTGTATTCCGGTTAACTCTACTGGGCAGCAAGCAGCTACGATTAACATGTATGATATCCT
Source organism: uncultured Flavobacteriales bacterium (assembly GCA_964387945.1). Lineage (GTDB taxonomy): Bacteria > Bacteroidota > Bacteroidia > Flavobacteriales_D > Parvicellaceae > Parvicella. The sequence continues at coordinate 359,091 of CAYLYX010000001.1, forward strand.
AGGAAATCATGTGAAGACGATCTTTTCTGGAGATCTCCCACAAGGCGAATCGAAGTACTTCATTCATGCTAACGAGTATGCTGCGGGTGCTTACATGATTGTCTTGGAAAGTGGTAACACCAAACAAGTACAGCGCTTGATGGTGAAGTGATTAATACACTCTGACTTCATACTTTTCTGCATTGCCAATACCCATGAACAACTTAAGTTCTACGCTAGTTGATTTCCACACTTGCGCTGGCATGACGTAAACTTCTTCGGCATCGTGCTCTTCTGGCTGTTCTTCATCAGCAGCACGCTTGAGTGTGTAAGCAGATAGACCCAGCCCCCAATTTCTTCCCTTACCGAAGAGATAGTTTACCGACAATTCTGGAGAAAAAGCCATTTTTCCAAAGGTTCCGTACTCTCTTTTCCCGCTTCCAATAGTGTTTAGAGGAAATACGCTCAATGACCCATGAATCATGAGGTGATTATCCATAAAAGACGACATCCCTCTGGCAAATATCCCAATTCCTTTCCAACCAAAATAGGACTGAGTAATCACATAGCCTTTTCCCAACTCATTGGTAGTATAATCCTCTGTATGAAAATAAGTTCCTCCTTGCATACTCTGACTTATTGCTTCTGCCTCATATTTCAGTCCGAACCACCAGCCTACACCTTCTCCTTTCCAGTTCCCCCAACCCAAATCGAGTTTCAAAAACCTTCTATATACCTCACTAAAAGTTGATGAGGAAATAGGCCCGTCATACGTTAAATAAGACCTCTTGAGGCTAAAGCCAAAATCATAAGAGAAGTACAAATGCTCTTTGAACAAATCGCCCTGTGCTGAAATAAATGAGTTAGTATACTGTGTATTCGCCAAATTCACATACCCCGAGTCTTGCTGAAATGGTAAGAATCTAGAGGTATTAGTGATGGAGTGATTTTCAAAACCAACTCCAAAACCAGCAATGCCCCATCGCTGGGCATAGGAAATCGAGGTAAAACAACAAAACAATAAGAGTAAAAGGAAGTTAGATTTTTTCATGACTTTAATTTTGAGCAAGATAAAAGTCACTCCTAGGATCGAACTACGTAGAATTACCGAATTATTGGTTTTGAAAAGTTGGTAGTTATTACTATGACTCTTTGACATTAAGAATTGTGAATGTTTCTTTGCCGTATTCTTTGGTCAAAATCTTTTAGCGTTTTTTACACTCGTCCCAATTTTCCTCAAACTCTTTTAATGAATATTTGGACTTAACCAACGTTCCATTTTATCTTTATTTATTCCCTTCCGATCTGCCATGTCATGCACCTGATCGATCCCTATTTTCCCGACACCAAAGTATTTGCTTTCTGGGTGAGCAAAATACCATCCGCTCACACTTGCAGCCGGCCACATTGCATAACTTTCAGTAAGAGAGACACCCGTTGTTGCTTCTGCATTTAACAAGTTGAACAGTGTAGGTTTTTCCGTATGATCAGGGCAGGCCGGGTAACCGGGAGCCGGTCGAATTCCCTGATACTTTTCTTTAATTAAATCTTCGTTATCCAACTTTTCATTATCGGCATATCCCCAATACGCTGTACGTACTTTTTCATGTAAAAACTCAGCAAATGCTTCTGCCAGTCTATCAGCCAATGCTTTCAACAAAATGGCGTGATAATCATCGTGATCGGCTTCAAATTCTTTCACCTTGGATTCCATATTCAATCCAGCCGTGACCACAAACGCTCCAATATAATCTTGCTTACCTGATGATTTAGGTGCTATAAAATCCGCTAGGGATAAGTTGGGCTGATCTTTTGCTTTCTTTACCTGTTGACGCAGGTGATGCAATTCAACAGTACTTCCTTCATGTTCCACTTGAAGTGTGTCATCGTGGACACTGTTCGCTTTGAAAAAACCAAAGGTTGCCTTAGCCGTTAACCATCGCTCATTGATAACGGTGTCAAGCATTTTTTGAGCATCCGCAAACAAGCGTTTTGCTTCTTCACCTACCACATCATCTTCGAGAATTCTGGGAAATCGACCGTGTAACTCCCAAGTCTGAAAAAAGGGTGTCCAATCGATATAATCCTTCAAAACGTTGAGATCTTGCTCCTCAATCACATGCACTCCCATTTTTTTGGGTCTCACTGGATCAAAATTCCCCCAATCCAGTTTAAGTTTATTCTCTCTAGCCACTTCAATCGGCAGCAAGGTTTTCTGACCTTTTTTCTTTTCATGCATTTCACGCACCTGTTGGTATTCCGATTTAATACCTGCTACGTAATCGCCTTTATTGCTCCCTAAAAGTCTTTCGACTACCGTAACACTTCTTGAAGCGTCTAGCACATGAACAGTTTGATCCAGCTCAAAGTGTTTTTCGATCTTCACGGCAGTATGAACTCGTGAAGTTGTTGCTCCTCCAATCAGTAAAGGCATTTGTAATCCAGCTTTCTGCATTTCCTTTGCCACATCCACCATTTCATCCAGAGAAGGTGTAATCAAACCGCTCAACCCAATTATTTGTGCATTCTCTTCCTTTGCTCTTTTGATGATCTGGTCTGCTGGAACCATAACACCAAGGTCAATTACTTCGTAATTATTACAGCCTAAAACAACACCTACAATGTTTTTTCCAATGTCATGCACATCTCCCTTTACGGTGGCAAGGATGATCTTCCCTGCAGATGAGTTCCCTTCTTCCTTTTGTGCTTCAATAAATGGCATCAAATAGGCTACTGCCTTTTTCATAACTCTTGCAGACTTAACTACTTGAGGCAAAAACATTTTCCCACTTCCGAACAAGTCACCCACCACATTCATTCCTGTCATCAGCGGACCTTCAATCACTTGAATCGGTCTGTCATACTGGTGGCGAGCCTCTTCTACATCTTCTTCAATGTACTCGGTAATCCCCTTTACCAAAGCATGGGTAATCCGATCTTGCAACGGCTGACCCCTCCATGCGATATCTTTTTCCTGTTTCTTACCTTCCCCTTTTACCGTATCGGCAAATTCAAGCAGGCGCTCGGTTGCATCTGGTCTTCGGTTGAGCAGGACATCTTCTACTCTATCCAGGAGGTCTTTGGGAATATCATCGTACACCTCAAGCATAGATGGGTTTACGATTCCCATGTCCATTCCTTCATTAATCGCATGATACAAGAATGCCGAATGCATGGCTTCACGAACTGGATTGTTTCCTCTAAAAGAAAAAGACACATTACTCACTCCTCCACTTACGTGAGCACCTGGCAAATTCTCTCTAATCCACCGTGTAGCTCTAAAAAAATCGAGGGCATTATTATTATGCTCATCCATCCCTGTTGCCACCGGAAAAATATTGGGGTCAAAAATGATGTCCTGCGGAGGAAACCCTACCTTATCGACAAGAACTCTGTACGATCGTTCGCAGATTTCTACTCTTCGTTCATAACTGTCGGCCTGACCTTTTTCATCAAAAGCCATCACAATTACTGCTGCTCCGTACTGTTTAATTTTTTTCGCCTGATAAATAAAGTTTTCTTCCCCCTCTTTAAGGCTAATGGAATTAACGATTCCTTTTCCCTGAATACATTTCAGTCCTGCTTCAATAATCTCCCATTTGGAAGAATCAATCATTACGGGTACGCGTGATATATCCGGTTCTGCGGCAATCAGATTGAGGAATTTGGTCATCGCCTCTACTCCATCTAACATCCCCTCATCCATGTTTACATCAATGATTTGTGCCCCTCCTTCCACTTGCTCTCTTGCCACATCCAAAGCCTCATCAAAATTCTCCTCTTTGATTAAACGCAAGAACTTTCTCGACCCAGTAACATTGGTTCTTTCACCAACATTTACAAAGTTCGACTCAGGCGTAACCACCAGCGGCTCAAGACCACTTAGCTTCATCATAGGAAGATTCTCCCACTTGTATTGATACTTTCCGTTATAGTCTGGATGCAAGCTCATTTTTCATTCTGTAATTGGCAGGGCAAAGCTAATTACAAAAGGAAATTCCTCTTCAATAAATTGCATTAATTTCCAGCATCATTTTGATAGGACTTCAATAATTACGATTAATTATCATCGATTTTGTAGCTATTTAAGCACATTATCTTGTACTTTAGGATATCATTTTTTGCCCCATGAGACTGTTTGTTAGGATTTCACTTTTGTCAATCACTTTGCTTTCATGCTTCGTTAGCTCCGCTCAACAAGACATGTCGTCTATGGCACCTTTTATCAAAGGAGGAAATGTGTTAGGAACCTTAGGGTATAGTGACCTTTTTACCGTAGGGACAGATAAAAGCGAGGTGGATTCCATCTATCAAGAGGTTCTTGCCATTCCTCCACATGCAAATCAAATGATCAGTCTAGAACTTGCCTACGCTGAAGCCGTAAATAGAAAAGGAGGGAATGAGTTGGCCATCGAATTATTAGACAAGCTTGCCGACACAATCGAACTCTGCTCAGACCTTGAAAAATCAGATTACTACAGTGTACTCGGAGTAATTTCTCTTTCATCGGCAAATCCAGAGTTGGCCCTCAAATATGCAAATAAGGCTATTGAATTTATGACGGATACCACCTTATTTAACATTTATCAAAACAAACTTATGAGGCGAGGTGTGGTACTAAATGCGTTGGGATCACATGCAGAAGCACTACAACAATTCAAAGCAGCGGAACAACTTAACATTCATTGCACGCATGAACGGAATAAACTCTATCTAAAACTCAATAAGGCTGTTTGTTTTCTAAACATGGATCAATCCGAAGAAGCTAAACAAGTCTTTCTTGATGCAATTGAGATCACCAAGGCGCAGCAAGATTATTACGCTCTAATTCGAACGTACGGAAACATTGCAGACATTTACCGATCTCAGGACTCACTAAACAAGGCTGAAATCTTTTACCTCAAAGCTATTGACGCTGCACTGCTTTATGAGCAGCATAACGATCTGTTCGTTTTTTATCAGGGATTGAGCAGTATCTATGTAAAACAGGGGGATTTTAAAAAGGCATACTACTCCAAAGTCTCGTCAGATAGTATTGATGCCATTTACAACAGTTCTAACGTATTGGACAACATCACGCAGCTAGAAGTAAAAAACATTCACCACCAAAATCAACTTGAACAGGAGCTACTGGCTACTAAACATCAACAAGAGCAGTTGGAAAGCCAGAATGAAATTACGAAACGTAATTTCTGGATTATCATCTCTATTATCCTGATTGGAAGTGTTTCGCTAGTTCTGGTCATTACGATTACACGATTTAGAAAAATCAAAGAGCAAAAATTATTGATTGAATCCCAGAAGAAGATCATTGATAAAGAAAAGCAAGCTACGGAAGACAGTATTAACTATGCTAGGGAAATTCAAACCCGTTTACTGCCTGATTGGAAAGAACTCCAGAAAACCTTCCCAAAGTCCAACCTTATTTACCTCCCCAAAGACATTGTATCTGGAGACTTTTACTGGTTTAAGAATGATGAAAACATCACAAATATTGCAATTGGCGACTGTACTGGACATGGTGTGCCTGGTGCTTTCATGACGATCCTGTGCCTAAACATTTTGGACGAATTGGAACAACAAAGATCAGGCACCTGCTCCGAAATCATGCATCAGTTTAATGAAATGCTAATTCAAAAGCTGCAAGGAAATAATACGGACAATGACAAATTTGGTTTGGAACTCAGCCTATGTCAAATTGATAACACAAAAAAGGAGCTGATTTATGTTGGAACCAAACAACGGCTGCTCATGGTTAAGAAAAATGGAGAAGCCATTGAGTTAAAGGGGAATAAGGCTACCATTGGGCAATCAAATCAATCTTTTACAGAACAAAGGCTATCCATTGATCAGGGTGATATAATTTATATCTATACCGATGGAATGCCCGATCAAAAAGGGGGTACGAATGGAAAGAAACTATTCTACAAACCCTTTAATGAATTACTTAAGGAAGTCTCCCGTCTACCCCATCAAAACCGAGCAGATCATTTGACCAGTTTTATCCATCAATGGAAAGGAAACGCTCCTCAAATGGATGACATCACTATTGTAAGTATTGAAACATCAGCTACTTGAAAACCATTAAAACTTTCATACTGGTCATTTTCCTCTTGAAAGGCATGATCGTTTCTTACGGTCAAAACGACAAAGAGACGGTGGATCCATACACCTTTAGCAAGTCTTACAAAGTCATCGCAGCGATAGATTCTATTTATCTGATCCATGAGAATTTTCAAAACCAATCTGGATCAGCACATGACAAACTTTTAGACAATATTGCTTATTGCGATGCCATTGACCTTAAAGGTGAACATCTTGAAGCCTTGAAGTTGATGAAGGAACTTCAAAATAAGATGGTTCCATCAACTACTCCACCTGCAATCATAGCTGAATACAACAGCATATTGGGCAACATTTCTTTAAGAAACGAAAATCCAGAGCTAGCCGTTAATCAGTATTACAAATCCGTTGACCTCATCAATGAGAGTTTTTCTGAAACCCATGTTCAAAACCTCTATATGAGACTATCAAAAGGATTAAATGCTTTGGGAGAACATGAAAAGGCAATGGACTACCTCTCCATGGCAATGGCACTCGAAACCAAGGGTACGAATAGAAATTCACTTTATCTTCGGTTGAACATTGCCTTGACCAATAGCTTTTTAGGAAACCTTGAAGAGGCGAAGGCTTACTTCAAGAAGGCGTTGACCATCATTCAGCTCGGGTCAGATGATTTTGCCGAAGTTCGGACTCTTGGAAATTTAGCAGACATCTATGCCCAACAAGATTCGTTTGACTTGAGCAAATCCTATTATCTAGAAGGTATGCAACTGGCTCAGCAAACAGGGATGGTACTTGATTTAATTCGGTTTCATGAGTCACTCAGTAAATTATATGCGCAACATCAATTGTTTGAGACCGCCTACTCCCATCGCATGCAAGCAGACAGTCTGAGCAATAAGTACAACTCATCCCAGATATCAGAAGACATCATTGCACTTGAACTGAACCATAAAATTGAAAAGGAAAAGCTGGAAAATCAAATCCAATCTCAAAAACTAGCTACTGAAAAATGGCACAACCTTCTCCTGTCTATCTTCTCTGGCGTTCTTGTACTCGCTATTTTTAGCATTCTAATTCTCCTCTTTCAACTTAAAAGGAAGAATAAAATTCTCTTGAAAAAGACACTTAAAACTAAATCAAGAGAGGAACGGGATACGACCCATCAGTACAAAGATTTGGTTGCAAATCTGAACCAGCTTTTAGCTGATGAAAAAATCATCCACGACTCCAAATTGTCTATTGAACTGCTTTCAAAAAAGCTTCAAACCAATAGAACTTATTTGTCTGAAGCCATTAACTCTCATTACAACGTTAGTTTCTCGAAGTTGATCAACGAACTTCGAATTGAATCCGCAAAAGAGATGCTCATTGATCCGACCTTTGATCACCTGAGCATTGAAGGGATAGCCAATACGGTTGGTTTTGCTTCGATTTCGAGCTTCAATGGTAACTTCAAAAAGTCAACAGGAATCACCCCATCCTATTTACGAAAAAACCGCACCGAATAAGGGTTACAAGAGGCTTCCACACTTCCTAATTGATCAATCTGTAGGTCTACTTTACCAATCTGAAATACATCTAATTGACATGTGTTTTACTCGCATCTAGTTTTGTCTCCACAATTAAACCTAAAATTATTAAAACATGGAACCAAAACTTTTAATCGAGAAGATCACACAAACCCTATTGCTGATCATTATTTCAGGAACACCAATTCTCAAAGTAAATTTCGCAAGCGCTCAAAACTGCAAGGAAGTCATTGGGTACTACCCCAATTGGCAATGGTATGATAGGAATAAACTTGTCAACCCTCAATCCATTGACTATTCTAAGTACACCATCATCAACTACAGCTTTTTTGCTCCTCAAGCTGATGGCACGATTGACGCTACAGATGACTGGGCTGATGAGAACCTATTGCTAGGAGAAATCAACTGGGCTTCTGGAGGTTACTATCCTAACACTTCAATTGTGGAACTAGCTCACAATAATGGTGTTAAAATCATACCCGCGATTGGTGGATGGACACTTTCAGACAATTTTCCAATTATTGCAGCCGACCCTCAAAAAAGAGCAACGTTTGCGCAATCATGTGTCGACCTAATTCAAGCTTATAATTTTGACGGCATTGACATTGATTGGGAGTATCCAGGGTTTGCTACGCACGGAGGAACGGCTCAGGACATCACGAATTTCAACCTACTTCTCCAAGACATCAGAACCGCCATTGACAATTACGGAAACTCCGTTGGTAAAACAATGATCTTGTCTGCCTGCGTAAGTGCTGACCCCAACAAAATGGACGACATTGACTGGAACACAGTAGCTCAACATGTAGATTTTATCAATCTCATGAGTTATGACTTTTTTGGTGCTTTTGACCCTATCACCAACCACAATTCTCCGCTCAAAGCACCAGCGCAAGGGAATCCTGCCTTCAATCTAGATGCTGCTGTTCAAACACTTCTGAACACCTATCAGGTTGATCCCTCAAAACTTAATGCTGGAATAGCTTTTTATGGCCGGTCTCAAACTACAGTTTCATCCCCCGGACTGCATGTACAGGGAACTGGACAAGCTGACTTAAACACTTTTGGGACAGATCAGGGGACACCGTTGTATTACAACGTCATGTCTAGTCTTGGTCAATTTGACTATCATTGGGACAACTTAGCAAAAACGCCCTATCTCACAGGTAAAAACGGACTGAACACCTTCCTGTCCTTTGATGACGAAAGATCGGTTGGGCTCAAGGCTGAATATATTGTAGAACAAGACTTAGCTGGAGCAATTATTTGGGAAATTACAGGAGACTATATGGAAACAAGTCCGGGATCTGGAATCATTTCAGGCACACCTCTTGCGGATACCATTAATAATGTATTTTGTAACTACGTTCCGGGATCTTCTGACACAACTGGTAACGGGGGCAATGGCAACCCTGGTCTCCACATAGGCGAAGTCATAAAACCTCTCGTGAGTATTTATCCCAATCCAGCTAGTAGTTCGGTTTCAATTAACTTTAGCCACGTAGTGAATGCAGTACTAAAGTTGAGAAGTTCAGACGGTAGATTGATCAGTCAATTTGAGATTTATGCAGATCACTTCGTACTTGAGGACTTTGAAGAATTATCAGCTGGAATGTACTTCTTAGATCTTAAATATCAACTGATTAACCAGACTGAAGTCTTAAAAATTATTAAAAAATAATCACTCTTTTTGTTAACTTATTTGGAGATGAAGTTTTTTATGACTTAACTTTGCACCAAGTTCTTTACATCAATTTATCAAGAAAGGTGGAGGGAAAGGCCCTATGAAACCTTAGCAACCCTGCAGAATTGCAGAAGGTGCTAAATCCAACCCAAATTTTTGGGGTAGATAAGTCACAAACAACGAATAATTAAATTCAATATAGAAAGCCTTGTTAGTGATTTGCTAACAAGGCTTTTTTTCTGCCATGGATTTTCGGATAAGCTGATAAAAAGTTTATTGAAAAATGCCATGAAAGTAACCGTTACACAAACATCAAGTCCGCTGCAGTACATCGCTGCAAACGACCATGCTCAAATTGAAGTAGGGGCCAATCAGTATCACAAATCAGCACCGACCTTTAGACCTATGGAGCTCATCCTTGCTGGGTTGGCATCTTGCTCTGCAATTGACATCGAAAACATACTCAAAAAACAAAAAGTTCAGTTTCAGAACTTACAGATCATCGTATCTGGGACTCGCGCAGACGCAATTCCTGCTGTTTTCGAGCGCATCGAACTACAAGTAATTGTAGAAGGAGAAGTTGCCGAAAACAAACTTCAACGCGCGATCGATCTGACTAAAAACAAATACTGTTCTGTCGCACGTATGCTTAGCAGCAGTGTGGAAATAACATATTCCTATCTCATTCAAAAACCACAATCAAAATGAAAGACTTTGCATTTGAAACACTGGCCATTCGCACCCAAATTGAGCAAACAGCCCAACGGGAACATGCCGCACCACTCTACCTTACAAGCAGCTTCACGTTCGATTCTGCCGAACACGGAGCCGCCCTCTTTGCCAAAGAAGTAGAAGGCAATCTGTATTCAAGATTTTCTAATCCTAACGTGGATGAATTTTGCTCCAAAATAAGTCTCCTCGAAGGAGCTGAAAACACCATTGCTACTGCTTCTGGAATGGGGGCCGTTTTTGTCTGCTTATCAGCACTTCTTGAGTCTGGGGATCATGTAGTAGCTTCAAAAGCACTGTTTGGAAATACCCTCTACATCCTACGTGAGATTCTTCCCAAATGGGGTATAACCACTTCTTTCGTTGATCTTAATGATGACCAAGCCTGGGAAAACAGCTTTAGAGAGAATACGCGACTCGTCCTAGTGGAAACACCCAGCAACCCAACCCTCGACATCATCGATTTAAAGTGGTTAGCCAACCTTACACATCAACACAAAGCAAAACTGGTGGTTGATAATTGTTTCGCGACACCCTACCTTCAGCAGCCCATCAAATGGGGCGCTGACCTTGTAATACATTCTGCTACTAAATGGATCGATGGGCAAGGGCGTGTACTAGGTGGCTCCATTTCTGGGAATGAAAGTGATGTGGCCCTTTGTTATGACTTCCTGAGGCGAACTGGTGTCAGTTTATCACCGTTTAACGCATGGGTGTTGTCCAAATCGTTAGAAACCTTACATGTAAGAATGGATCGACATTGTGACAACGCATTACGGGTGGCAAGATACCTGGAACAGCACCCAAAAATTGACCGTGTTATTTATCCTCACCTTCCCAACTACCCAAAATTCGAACTTGCCAAAAAGCAATTATTGAAAGGAGGAGGATTAGTTAGTGCCGTCATCAAAGGGAATAGAACGGAAGATGGTGCTAAGTTTCTGAATGGGCTACAACTCTTCAGCCTTACAGCAAACCTCGGTGATGCGAGGAGCATTGCTACGCATCCTGCATCCACAACAGCGTCAAAACTATCCAATGTGCAAAAAGCAGAAGTTGGAATTTCCAATGGGCTCATACGCCTTTCAATCGGGCTCGAAAATGTAAATGACATCATTAATGATATTGATCAAGCACTTGAACGATTATGAAATCACACACGCTAGCTATAAAAAGGTCTTTTGAGTTGGAGTCTGGAGAAACTCTTCCCGAATTAAAGATTCAATACTGTACGGCAGGAGAGATGAATGAAGACGGAAGTAATGTTGTATGGGTTTTTCATGCGCTAACGGCCAATGCCAACCCTATAGAATGGTGGTCGGGTTTAGTAGGTGATAAAAAAACGTTTTCTCCCGATCAGCACTTCATCATCTGCGCTAACGTGCTGGGGAGTTGTTACGGAACAACAGGTCCATGTGCTGAAGAAACTCCACTAGAGCTCAAAGGACTCAACTTTCCAAAAATCACCGTAAGAGATGTAACAAGAGTGCATGAACTCTTGGCTGACCACTTGGCAATCAAACGCGTTAAATATGCCATCGGTGGTTCGTTTGGGGGTTATCAAGCTTTTGAATTCGCCTTAGGCTCTGTAGAAGTCGAAAACTTGATCGTTATTGCATCAGCAGCTATAGAAGCACCATGGAATATTGCGATTCATCAAACCCAACGAATGGCGATTACCAGCGATGCCACATTATCGTATTCCAAAGGAGGAAAAAAGGGGCTTGAAACTGCTCGTGGCATAGGCTTACTTACCTATCGAACACCAGCATCTTACAATACAAGGCAACCAAGGTTTAAAGATCAAACCGAAAACTTTGATGCCAGCTCCTATGTCAGTTATCAAGGGAAAAAGCTTTCTGATCGGTTTAGTGCGCATTCTTATCTCACGCTTATCGATTGCCTGGATACGCATGACCTTGGTCGAAACAGAGGTAGTTTAACTAATGCCCTATCCTCTATATCATCAAAAAGTCTTTGCATTGGAATTAAGGAGGATTTACTGGCTAGTTCAGAACTATTAGCGGAAGCGTCAAAGCACCTTACAAAGGGATGTTTTGAAGAAATCAGCTCAGATTTTGGACACGATGGATTCCTCATTGAAGCTCAAAAAATTTCTAAAATAATCACTAATCACTTTAACTAAAACCAAAAATTATGATCAAAGAAATTACCGTCAAAGAATTGCATGAATGCATTCAACATCAAAAAGATTTTCAACTTGTAGATGTGAGAGAAGCAAATGAAAAAGAGATCGCAGATATTGGAGGTGAACTCATTCCACTATCTACCATCCCAGGCTCATTGGAACGGTTTAAAAACACTCCTGTAGTCATTTATTGTCGGTCGGGCAAACGGAGTGCGGATGCTGTACAATATGTTCAACAGAATCTGGATCGCCAGGATATTTACAACCTCAAAGGAGGTATTCTCGCGTGGAGTGATGAAATCGACTCTACTATCACCAAATACTAAGTTATTATTATGAAAATTCTAAAATTTGGAGGAAATCTTGCGAATGGAGAAGCCCTCAAAAACAGTTTAAAAATCATTAAGTCAGCTCACGAATCAGATCGAGTTTTTGTGGTTGTTTCAGCTCGCGGACAGGACACGGACAAATTAGTTCAGATCGCACACCTTGCAGTGGAAGGTGAATCCTTCCGAGAAGAGCTAATTGCCTTTTTTGATTACCAGAAGACGTGCTCGAAAACATTGAGTTTTGATTTGGAATATTCTGCAATCTATGACACTCTCAAGGCAGTCCAATCTTTAAAAGTTTTGTCCGATGCTATACTGGACCAAATCGTTTCGTTTGGAGAACTAATTAGCAGTAGAATAGTTACGCATCAACTACAGTCTATGGGCGTTCCGGCAATAGCCGTTGATGCCCGAAAACTGATTGTTGCGGATCGAAAAAATGGAGAAATTATCGTGGATTTTGCTACGTCTCGTCAACGATCCATTGATTTCTTTAATCAACTTAATCATAACAGCGTGCCCATAATTACTGGGTTTATTGCTAAAGACTCGCAAGGAGGAACAATTACTTTGGGGCGAAATGGAAGTAATTACTCCGCCACCCTACTGGCTAATTTTTTGGATGCGGAAGAGGTTCAGAACTGGACGAACATCAATGGTTTCTATACGGCAGACCCTCAACTGGTGAATGATAGTAAACCTATTGAACACCTATCATACAAAGAAGCGAATGAACTTGCGCAGTTTGGGGCTAATATTATTCACCCAAAAACAATTACACCGCTGATTGAAAAAAACATCCCCTTGGTCGTAAAGAACTCTTTTCTCCCTGATTTACAGGGAACTATTATTGACTTGAAGGGTTCGGGTAAAGGGATAAAAGCAGTAAACATTGTTCAAGACTGTGCTTTGGTAAGTATCGAAGGTCGAGGAATGGCAGACAAGGTGGGAATAGATGCTAAAATATTCAATACCTTAAGTGCACATAACATCAGTATCAAACTTATTTCACAGGCTTCTTCAGAGCGTAGCATTGGCTTTGTTGTAGACCTAAAAGACGCAGAAAATGTCAAAGAAATCATTGAGGAAAACTTTAAACATGAACTGGAGCGAAATGACATTAACAAAATTGACGTCAACACGGAAATCGCCATCATTGCTATTACGGGGCGACACAATTACGCCCTTGAGAAAGCGATCGCTGGTTTAAGAAAAAACAAAATATGGCTTCACTTGATCGCCAATTCGATTAGCGGAGAACACATTTCACTTGTCACAGATAAAAAACTGGTAAAAAAGGCTGTCAACGTAGTTCACAACCATGTTTTTGGAGCACTCAAAACGTTAAATGTTTTTGCCTTAGGAAAGGGCAATGTGGGCAAGACATTTATTAACCAAGTGCTCAGAACGAAGGAAGAACTTTCCACAAAGCGGAAACTTGGTATCAAAATCGTTGGGGTGGCCGATTCTAAAAAATACATTTTTGATCCAGCAGGAGTCTCATCCACCTGGGAAGAGGATCTTCAAAAAAGTTCTCAATTATCTAATCTAGAAAGTATTATTGAAGCATTGAGTTGCTCTGATTTGGAGAACGTTGTGATTGTAGACAACACAGCTGATATGTCCATTGCAGAACGGTACGAAGAGCTAATTTTAAAAGGCTTTGATCTTATTGCTTCAAACAAAATTGCTAATACGCTGCCCATTGAAACCTATCAACAGGTTCGAAAAAGGTTAGGTGACAAACACCGTCATTTTCTTTACGAAACCAACGTAGGTGCCGGTCTGCCAATCATTGATACGGTGAAACACCTCGTAGATGCGGATGAGGAAATACATGCCGTAAATGGTGTCTTTAGTGGTTCCCTAAGTTATATCTTCAATACGTTCTCTGTTGAAGATAAAAGGTTTTCGGAAATTCTGCTTGCTGCCAAGAATAGTGGCTACACAGAACCTGATCCAAGAGAAGATTTGGGAGGGAATGATGTTGCCCGAAAACTCTTAATTCTTGCTCGAGAAATCGGTTACGAAGCCAACTTCGAAGATATTCAAATCGAGAGTCTCATTCCACCAACTTTGCAGCATGAGTCTTCCTGGGATGATTTTGAAGAAAGGCTGGATGTGCTAGACGAACATTATCAGCGAATCAAATCCAGACTGAAGAAAGGTGAAGTACTTCGGTACGTTGGTTCATTGGATCAAACTGGAAGAATGAGTGTAGGTCTGGAGACGTATCGACCTGATGAGCCGTTGGCAAATTTAAAAGATACGGATTCGTTAATTCAAATCTTTACCGAATCCTACGGACAAAAGCCAATTATCATTCAAGGAGCGGGTGCAGGTGCAGAGGTCACTGCACGAGGTGTGTACTCAGATTTGATCAGAATAGGAAACCTGAACTAGTTTAGCTATTTTTGTTGAAATTCAATTCTATGGCTGAATACGAAGGAATAGCACTTCACGAATCTTTACCTAGAGGCAGAAAATCTGGTATAATTGAAGTCAATGACGTAGATATTATCTTCAAAGATGAAGGAAAACGACTGCAGGCTTTTACGATTTCTAAAACAGAAATTACGCAAGGTGGCACTGGAAATCGCTATGTTTACTTTAACAATCCTGAACGAAAAGACTGGACCTTCTATACGGATGATAAATCGATTCTCAAGAACCCTGTTTTTGCACGTGACAAGACACACCAAAAATCCGTGCGGAAGATTAAAAATAACCGTAGGCTTTTGTGGTTGTCCGTTCAAGGACTAGTGGGAATTTGTTTGAGTTTGATTATTCTCTTCTTTATCTTCAGAGGACAAATCGTAGAATCTCTTGCTACCTCCATACCTGTTTCTTGGGAGCAGGAAGTTTCCGAGCCCATGCTAGAAAGTGCCCTTGCTGGAAAAAATGTTGTAGAAGACCCTAATATCATTGATCAGCTTGACCAAATCACTTCTCCTCTGGTTGCAGCAGTTGAGGACAAGGACTTTAAGTTCAGCTTCACGATTGTGGAGGATCCAACCCTCAATGCCTACGCTTTACCGGGCGGTTCCATCGTGATCCATTCTGGATTGATCTTAGAAGCTGATCATGTGAACGAAGTGGCAGGTGTTCTAGCACATGAAATCTCCCACGTCACCAGGCGACATCACGTGAGAGGTATGGTAGATAAACTTGGTTTATTCATGCTGATCCGAGCATTTTTGGGTGATGCATCCTTCGTGGCAGAAATTTCTGCTTATGGAGCTACTCTTGAATCTTTGAAATACAGTAGAGATTATGAGCTAGAGGCAGATGAATCAGGCTGGAACCTTATGTTGAAAGCCAATCTGGATCCAACTGGGATGATTGACTTTTTTCACAAGTTGCAACATCAACACGGAGATATGCCTGGCGTGGCTAGTTTTATGAGTACTCATCCCGCTACTGGAGACCGAATAGAAATATTGGAAGCGAAACCACTCGATGGGAAAAGCTTTGATGAAATAAACATTGACTTTGGAGAGTTCCAGCAGGATATCAAAACGTACTTTGAAGTTAATTAATTCTTATCTTCACAACCACTAAACTAATAACTATGAAAAAACTAACTTACATCAGCCTTTTCCTATGCTCAGCCCTTTGCTTATCTGCGTGTTCTGGAGAAGAAGGGTCTGAAGATGCGGAAGGAACCAATGAAACCACCACCTCTGAAACAAAGGAAAGCAGTGCTTCTGGATTTAGTAGCGACTTAAAAAATGAGATTACCTCATTGCAATACAATGGTGCTAAGCAATCGTTTGATCAAAAGTATGTTTACGCTAACTACAGCAAAACCTACGGATCTTACCGAGTAATGTACCTCAATTATGACAAATCAGAAGATAGTGACTACGGCACACGAACAGGCGATCAAGTCAAGATTATTGTTTTTCTTCACAACCCAAAAGATGGAGAATTTAAACCTGGCACCTATACTCCAAATGGCGATGAAAACGGCTTCAATAAAGGTTTCGCTCAAGTTGAATCTGCAGATGGTACTATGTCGATTAACACAGCTGTGGACGATCCAGGATCAATTGAAATTACTGCTATTACCGATGAGCAAATAGCAGGAACCTATCATTTAAATGGGAAGCTACTGTCTGATGGTTCTGTTTTTGAGATTTCTGGATCGTTCAACACGAAACACGAGTCGGTTAAATAACGGTGGCAATAACTATAGAAACAATTTGATTTAACTCAACTAGTTTTTACCTACCTTTGCACTCCACTTCACTGATATGGAGGCAACAACAACATCAAATAACTATCGAAAACTAGAAAAGGCATTGCGTTACAATGTCTGGAACGCCATTGATCATTTCAAAATGATCGAGGATGGCGACAAGGTGATGGTGTGTTTAAGTGGTGGAAAGGACAGCTATACCATGCTGGAAATATTGATGCATTTTGAGAAGTATGCGGATATTGATTTCGAGATTGTAGCTGTAAACCTTGACCAAAAGCAACCCGGTTTTCCGGAAGATGTGCTTCCCACCTATTTGGCGGAGAAAGGAGTGCCTTTTGAGATTATTGAAAGGGATACTTACAGCATTGTAAAAGAAAAGACTCCTGAGGGGAAAAGCACCTGTAGTTTGTGCTCAAGACTGAGAAGAGGCACGCTTTATGAAAAGGCCGAACAACTTGGGTGCAATAAAATTGCCTTGGGTCATCATCGTGAAGATATTATTGAGACATTTTTCTTGAACCTATTCTTTTCTGGAAAAATGGAGGCGATGCCTGCTAAGTATCGAACCGATGATGAGAAATTTGTAGTCATCCGACCGCTCGCTTATTGTAAGGAAGAGGATATTGCAAAATACTCAAGAGCCAAACAGCATCCTATTATTCCCTGCAACTTATGTGGTTCGCAGCCTAACTTGCAGCGGCAAGTGATTAAGGGAATGCTCAATACCTGGGAAGAGAAATACCCGAATCGAAAAGCGATTATTTTCAATGCGCTCCAAAATGTGAGTCATTCTCACTTGCTAGATCACCAACTCTTTGATTTTGTGAACTTGCAATCCTTGGTGATGTCTGATGTGGAGCTACAAGGAGAAAATATCGAGAAATTCTTTTAGTGGAGAATTAACTCTCCCGATCCAGTTGATGGTTCATACTCAAATACTTCTGTAGGCGATCCAGATACTTCAATATTCCCTTCTCCCAGAATGGTATATTTGAGATAATCTGAAACCTGAATCACACAATCGCCCTTTGAATTATTTGAGATTTCCGCCTGTTTGGCAACGAGATCAGCTGCCTGAACATCAGTAATGGCAACATTCCAAACTTTCAACCAATTGCAACTTCCATGTAATGTTAATGTGCCCCCACAAGGGTAATTATTCCAGTAGTAAAAGACATCACAATCCAAGTCTAGCTCTGCATTATTGGCTTTGTTGAGGAAGACCATCCCAAATTCCTCGGAAGTAATAGGTGTCAAAGTTCTGATGAAGCAAGTTTCATTAGCCATCACAGTCTTTAAAGGAGGCGAGGTGATATAAACTTTGATCTTATTCTGAGTTGGTGTAAGCCACCTGAATTTCTTATCGTTCTCGATGGTGAGTAGGCTGTCGTTGACTTCAAAACGAATGTGATCGATTAAATCCTCATCTGCCTCAATACATATTGAATAATCCGTTCCCTCAGATAGGTAGACGTCAAAAGAACTGTTCAATAAGATCTCATTAAACGGTTCGATGCCATCGGTTGTCTCTTCTATAGGAGCATACTTTCCACATCCGAAGAAGACAAAGAGAAGCACACAACAAGCAATATGTCCTTTGATATTTTTCAAAATTTATATCCTATTCCAATTTCCGGGTAATCCAAAATATGGAGATGAGATTTCATGGTTAGTCTTACCGATAAATGGTTTGTTAAAGCATATTGAATGAACGCCTTTGTGTAAATGGGTTTATTGTAAACCTTGTTTCCAAGCCCCACATAAATTCCTTCCACTAACCCAATTCGAATTCGATTGTAAATGAATTGCTGCGTCAGAAAAAAGCCTGTTTGGAAGGCATCAGCACTTTTAAATGATTGTCCTAGATCTGTTAAAACACCTTCTACAGAGGAATCGTAAAAAACGTCTGCTCCAACTCCAAAATGCACCGCCCGAAAAAAGGATCGTGACAGTGAAACGGAAAGCGAGCTTGTGACGAAGTAGCCAGAAGACAACGATCTGGGCTGCTTCCCTCCAATGTTAGCAAAGACTTCCCAGTAATTAGAGCGGATCAAAGAATCGAGTTGAAGTTGTTTTTTTTCTGAACGCCCTCCTAAATAATAGCTAGCCCCAAGGTAGCCTGTAAAATTGTTCAATCCTCTATTGGGATCTGCTGTATTTCCGTTGGAAAAATGATCAAATGATAATCCTCCATTGAGAATAAATTTTTCAGTAACCCGATAGTTAACGCCCCATTTAAAAGCAAAATGAATGTTTACATGAGAACCAATCGCCACATTCGACTTGTTGTTATCCAAATCAAAATGCTCTGTCACATATCCTAATCCTATACCTGTTCGATTAAAAAAAGTGAAGCGATTCTTGTCAATCAGTTTTAACTTGAAAAAATAATTAAGTGCGAAGGCTCGACCAAACAGACTGTCATTGCCCAGTGTAGTGTAATAGATAGAAAGTCCAGCTTCGGGATAGTTATACAGTTGTTCCCAATAACTTTTTCCTGTTGTTTCCTTCATCAGGTTAAGCTCCAAAGAGCTGATGTAACTATCCGTGAAGTATGAAATAAAGGAGTATTCAGGTAGCGAATATCCATATTGTAGGTTTGCCGAAACCTTCAGGTTGTCGCTAAACTTCTGCTGTCCGTGCAAGAACAACGGAGTAACAAAAAGCACTACTAATATGACCAGAGTTATTCTCTTCACTCGTTTGATTACGAGTCTCAAAGATAATGCTTTAGAACTTGAACGAATACTGCATAATAAATGTCCTTGGAGGCATCACATTTCCAGGTCGGTTAGAATACTCTCTGTTAAAGAGGTTGTTTACCAAGAATGCAACTTTGGCGTGTTCTGTAATCTGCATGCTCAAACGCGTATCAAATACAATGTCTCCAACTCTTCGTGCATTTCTGTAATCTCCATATCCACTTAGGAGCAAGTTTCCGATAAATGGATCGATAAACGTGGCATCTATATTACGCTGAAAGCTGTTATATCTTGTACTCATTCCAAAGGAGAATTTCTTATAATCCAACTGCACATCTCCCTTAAACATGTGATTACTTCTATACTTCAGTGTCAACGCAGTCGTATCACTAAAGGTAGAAAAGTAAGCCGAGTCAGCGGCATCCATGTTATCTCTATCTATGGTTGATTTTGGATCAATATACGTATAGCCAATCAACGTAGTCACATTGATTTTTCCAATTTCTCCGGTTCCTGTTAACGATACTTCTCCTCCTTTGATGATGGCATTCTCTACATTCTTAGACTGTGCACCGAAGTTATTTATGGTCAAGACTCCTGGTGGATTATCAAAGTCCCAAGGTGTTCCATCTAACTCATAAAAACCGAAGGTGAACTCCATCATGTTCCTATATCCTGTTACAAAACCGGCCACATCAAAATAACCTTTAAAGTTTCCTATTTTCACTCCCTGCTTGATCCCT
Organism: uncultured Flavobacteriales bacterium; assembly: GCA_964387945.1. GTDB lineage: Bacteria > Bacteroidota > Bacteroidia > Flavobacteriales_D > Parvicellaceae > Parvicella. The sequence goes on from CAYLYX010000001.1 coordinate 379,205, forward strand.
ACTTCGGCACTCCATCCGCTTTCTGCTGTAATGTTCTGATTGGGAAAAATATTCAAACCACCCACAGAGGTATTCACAAACTTCTCAGCAATACTTGGGAAACGATAACCCTCTCCGTAGCTTGCTCTAAGGTAAGTATGCTCAAATAACTGATAGGTTGTTCCCAAACGAATTACCGGTTTTACCGGAAGGGTATCATTCAATAAACCAATGTATTCTTTTGTGGTTACTGAATCAATCTTAAAGTACTCTACTCTAACTCCTCCAGAAAAGGTCAGTTTTTTCCATTTTTTATCCGCCTGAATAAACACGGCTGTATTATTTGAATAATGATCTCCGTAAAGTGCAGAAGCAATGGTGGAATAATTATTCATTAATCCAAATGTGGTCGTCAACTCATTTTTCCAATGTCTCTGGTATTGGTATTCTGCGTAGTATTGATTAGCATTTGAACTTTGGCTCTCATTCTCCTGATCGTTATAAGTATTATACCATCTTCCTTTAAAGGAATGCCTGTTTCCAGTGGAATCATAGTACGTAATGTACGGATCTAAATTCGTTCGATAAGTGTGAAAACCACTGATCGTGGTAGTAGCTGTATCCAACAACCCTTGAGGATAAAATACACTATCTGCGTTTTGCCAAAGGAAAAAATACGCCCCTGTTGCTTGATTATGGTTACCGTTTAAGCCAAAGCTCAATCCTTCTATATTTTTTGGGCGGTAGCGTGTATTGAAGTTAATACGTCCACGGTGCTCCTCTTCGCCCAGTCTATAACTTTGGTTCGTGGTGAAGTTACCCCCTACAACCAAATCAAAAACTTCTTTAATTTGTCTTGAATGCAAGAAGTTTGAGGCAATATAATAGTTCGTTTTAGGGTTCCACTGCTGCACACTTCTGTCAATAGTACTATCCTCATACCCGACAATCAAGCCAGCATCATCGTAAACAGGTTTTGTTCCCTTCTGGGTTCCTCCTGGGTTACCATAAAAACCATGAGAAACGTTAATTTTAGTCATGGGCTCGGCACGAGGAAAAGCCGTTCGGATATTAATAATCCCATTCAATGCGCTAGAACCGTAAAGTACAGAAGAAGCTCCTTTTAGCACTTCAATCTGCTCCATGTTTTCAATGGGTAATGCATTCCATTTTACATCGCCTGCGTCTGGTGCCAACATAGGTAAGTCATCAACCATTAATAGCACTCTACTACCAGAACCGTAGCTAAACCCCGATCCACCACGGATGGAAATCTGATTCTCTTTGATTTCTACCCCAGGACATTGATCAACAATTTGTTCGGGTGTCATTACGGCTTTGTTATCCACCAAATCTGGCTTAATGACGTTCATGGAGATGGCTACTTCACCGATTTTTTGTTCAAACTTACTGGCGGAGACCACCACATCATCTAACTGATTTCCTTCTGCCAATTGAATGTCTAGCTCAACCGTTTTGCCAGCTTCAAGTGTGACCTTTTCTTGATGCTCTTCGTAACCAATAAATTTATAAGTAACAATATAGGTTCCAGCTTCAACAGAAATTGAATAATTTCCGTTGACATCAGCAGCTGCTCCCTTTCCATCATCTAAAATAACATTGGCACCTATAAGTGCTTCACCAGACGTTTTATCCGTCACTTTCCCTTTTAAAATGGCCTTTTGCGCATACCCAAAAATGGCAAAGCACAGGAACAATACCGTAAAGAATCTCCTCATGTGTGTAGTTTTGGAAATTCTAATTTAAACAATACTGTAAATTAAAGTTAAATTTCTTTAAAATTTCGACAGAATGTTCAAAACAGCCGACCACCGTTACTCTCCCTTTCCATACTTGTAGGCCTTCTTGGCGATGACATCTTTTACTTTGACACCGTTCTTATAAATGTAATGAACTTCAAGCCTCCCTTTTTTTCCATAGACCTTGAAATCACCATGTTTCTTGCCCTCTTTGTAGTTAATTTCAGAAACAAGTTTTCCCTTTCTACTGTAATTCTTACTGGGGCCGTCTAACTTTCCGTTGGAGTCATAACTATTTTCATAAGCCACTACATCTCCACCGGGGTAATAATACTTCCAAGTTCCACTTTGACGATTTCGGGTATAGGTTCCCTCGCTCACAATTTTGCCATCGATATCACTGTAGGATTTCCATGAACCATGTTTATAGCTCTGTTCCTCCACCAGTACAAAGTTGTACCCCACGCTTTCGTCATTCTTTGTTTTGAGGATTTTGTAGTTACCAACATCCTTTAACTTACCTTTAGAAGTGTAGTAATTCCATGAACCGGTCTTCATATCACGTTCGTAGTTTCCTTCGTAGCTCTTTTCACCGTTTGGAAAATAACCTTCCCAATAAGCCGTCATCAAACCGTTATCATAGCTTCCTCTATCCTTTTCCTGCCCGTTCTCATAGTAAGATACCCATGCCCCGTGTTCCACATCATCTTTAAAGGAACCCACCATCAGGTCTCCTCCGCTCTCATAATAAAAATTCCAAACACCTTGTTTCATATCATTCCCATAGTTTCCTTCTCTCCAAAGCTGTCCGTTGTTATAAAAGAACTGCCACAATCCTGTCTTCTTCCCTTTTTCATAATCTCCCTCGTAGTACAATTGTCCGCTCGGATAGTAATATGTCCAATGACCTTCTTGAAGATCATCTTTAAAATCTCCAGTCATATCCACTTGACCATTCTCAAAGTAATACGTCCAATGACCGTTCTTTTTATTATCGGCATATTCCCCGCGCACTGAAACAGAATCATTAGGAAGATGCTCTACAAAAGCACCATGCTTTTCTCCTTCTCGATAACCTATCTTTTGAAACAGCTTACCCGAAACAATGTGATAATACTTCCACTCACCATCCTTGAGACCATCCGCATAAGCTCCTTCTTCTTTCACATTTCCGTTTGCACTCCACGTTTTGTAGCTTCCATTAAGTAACCCCTCTTTATAAGACATCAAAGCCTTTGGTTTACCCGTAGAATAAAACTCTTCTACCTTTCCGTTACCATTATTGACCAACTTCTTTCCTTTTTCATTGTAGTAAGTCATCAGGTACTCCAAGGAATCATTTGGCTTATAAGTATAAGTTGCCCAAGGTTTTCCATCTTCATAATACGTATTCCAATCGCCTATTTTAATTTCTGGTAGGAACTCAATAATGTTCCAATATTTGGTAGTCGTATCTCTGATACTATCCGCAATACTGTGGTACATCCCTTCTTCCGCTATCTTTCCGTTTCTGTAGAATGCCTTGAATTCACCATCGGGTATTCCGAGAAAAAAAGCACCTTCCATTTTGAGCTTGCCATTGTCATAAAACTGCCGAACACTTCCATTGTATTTTCCGTAATAGTAGTGGGCAATCTCCTCCATTTGTCCGTTGGAATAGTAGTACTTCCATTTCCCAAATTTGTCACCAACACCTGTAAAACCGGTTACTTGAAAGTACCCTTCACTTCTAAGTTTAGTCGAATCTTTGTCCCAATAGGTTTTCTCCTTTTTAAGCTCCAATAAACCTGTATTGCTTCCGGGTTGTGCCAACATGATTCCCGAAAACAGCAAAACAAAACAAAATATTAATCCTCTAGTCATATCTCAAAATTACATACAATCAATATCCATTCCTTTTTATACCCAAAAAGAAATCAACAGTGATGATTGCATTGCTGCATCACGTCCTAATAACCTGATTTTTGAAGTTCGTTACGCTGAGACTAACGCAGACTTTTCTTCCAGCACCTCTTTCTTTTGTGCTGAATATGATCGTAATTCTTCCAGTTCTGAATCGCTTTACTGTTGGTCTCGAAAATTCCTGTGGTTTCGACATCCTTCACGCCATGATCAAGCATAACTTTTTGCAACTCGTTGATAAGAATAGCAGCCACACCTTTTCCCTGATATTCGGGTGTGATGCCCGTTAGCATCAAATCCACAACCTTAGGATGCTTCAGCGCCTTGCGAAGATGCCACCAACCAAAAGGAAAAATTCTTCCTTTCGCTTTCTGAAGTGCTTCTGATAAAGACGGCAAACCGATAATAAAAGCAACTAACTTCTTGTGCTCATCGAAAACAAGCTTTACAAACTTTGGATTCATGAGCGTCAGATAGCGATCGATATAATAGTCTACCATTTGCTCATTGAGCGGAATCACACTAAAAAGTTCGCTAAAAGCTTCATTCAATAGTGAAAAAAGTTCTTTTGCATAAGGTTCTAACTGACTGGTTGATTCAAAATGCCTTACCTCCAACTTATTTCGCTTGACCATCATATCGGCCACACGTTGTGCTTTTTCTGGAACTTCTTTGATGAACAATCGAAATTCAACCCAATCAATTTCCTTTTCATAGCCCAGACGAACCATTTGCTCTTGATAATATGGCAAGTGATACTCAGAGGCTGCACTTGGAAGGTGATCAAACCCTTCAATCAACATGCCCTGATGATCCAAGTTAGTGAAACCAAGTGGACCTTGAACTTTTTGCATTCCCTGCTCAATCAACCACTTTTCTGCCGTAGCGAATAGCTTATCGACTACCTCATCGTTGTTGACAAATTCAGACCTCGTAAATCTTCCGATGTTTTCTCCGTCTTTCTCAAGTGCCAACTGATTCACGATGGCACCAATTCTACCCACTACTTTACCACTTCTGTAAGCCAACCAAAACTTAGTAGCACAAAACTGGAAAGCGGGGTTATGCTCTCGCTGAATTGCCTTTACCTCATCGTTAAAGATAGGTGGAACCCAATGGCTATTTCCTTTGTACAAATCAAACTGAAACTGTACGAACGCTTTATAATCAGAGGAGGTTTTTACCTCTTTTATGATAACACTCATTCCGGTCTATCAACTAATAATTCGGCAAAAGTATGTAATAGGAACATACCCCCCTCATTCTTATGAGTTTATTTAGCTTTTTTTGTCAAATAATGGGTTACTTGAGATACAATATGACATTTTTATTCATTCATTTGCGTCCATGAATTGATCTATAAAAATGATATTCCCAAAAACTGAGCTTAAGTTCATTAGTGATGAAATAGGCTATGGCGTGGTGGCCACCGAATTTATACCAAAGGGAACAATAACCTGGGCACTTGATGCACTCGACAGGGAATTTACTCCTCAACAATTTGCTGGCTTATCTGCCAGATATCAACAGATTCTAAACTTCTACACTTACCGAAACAACAGGGGCAATTATGTCCTTTGCTGGGATCATGGGCGGTATGTCAATCACAGCTTCAACTCAAACTGCCTTACTACGGCTTATGATTTTGAAGTTGCCGTTCGAGACATCTATCCGGGAGAACAGCTTACGGATGATTATGGATACCTTAACATTGAAGAGCCCTTTGAAGCCATCGATGAAGGAGTAGATCGCAAAATGGTGTACCCGGATGACTTGGAGAAGTATCATGTGGAATGGGATCAAAAACTAATTGACACGTTTCCGTACATTCCTAAAGTGCAGCAACCGCTTCAAGAATATGTCTCTCCAAACATATGGGAAATCGTAAAAGAAATTGCCAAAGGAGAACGAGAAATGCGATCAATTTTGGATTGCATGTACCGTCCTTGAACTCAAACCGTCAAAACGTCATTCAAAAATCACAAAAACTGACTTTTTGTCTTGGTAATCAGCTTTTTACAACGTTTATTAAGACATTTTTTCAGTCAACTGATAATGGTATTTAATTTGAAAAGTTGAAATCAAACTTTAAAAATTAAACGTTATGACAATTATAAAAAAGCATGAGAATTCATTACCATCGATATGGAATGATCTATTTGAAAGAAGTCTATTTTCTCACCCTTTAAATGGGCACTCAGAATTTACGGTTCCACCTGTCAACATTTCTGAAAGTGAGAATGATTTTTTGGTTGAACTGGCAGCTCCTGGTTTGAAGAAGGAAGATTTTAAAATCAACCTCAACAAAAACCTGATGACTATTTCCGTTGAGCAATCCACCACTACGGAAGGAGAAACCGAGCAAAAGAATACAGCGGTAAAATATGCTAAACGAGAATTTAGCTACCAGTCGTTTAGTCGATCATTTACCCTGCCCAACACAGCAAACCTAGAAGGGATTGCCGCTACCTACGAAGATGGTGTTTTGAAAGTCAGCATCGCCAAAAAAGATGAAGCAAAAATAAATACGGTAAGATCGATTGCGGTAAAATAAATTCACTCGACATAGCCTATTGTCAAATCCTGACCTATCCCAACTGGAGTGGTCAGGATTTTTGTTTTAAGAGTGCTGCATAATCGTTAGCTTTGCTTCTCCGAAAAAAGAGAAGAAATGTCAAAAATGAAAGCAGCGGTGCTTACTAAAACAGGTGCTGCAGATAAAGCCTTTGAAATAAGAGAAGTAGATCAACCTACCATCGATGGATTGGAGGTATTGATTAAGGTGGAAGCCTTCGGTTTGAATTTTGCCGATGTGATGGCGCGTAACGGCTTGTATCAGGATGCTCCGCCTCTACCCAGCATTCTAGGTTATGATGTGGTAGGAGAAGTAGTAGCAACAGCTACAGAAGAAGCCAAACACCTCGTAGGAAAACGTGTGGTAGCCATGACCCGATTTGGAGGCTATGCCGAATATGCAAAAACGGACTATCGGGCTTGCGCTGTGATTAGCAATAGTCTTTCCGCTACAAAAGCAGCTGCACTTGCTACGCAATACTGTACTGCCTACTATGCTGCATATGAGTGCACGAATGTCTATGATGGTGATTACATTCTGATTCATGCCGCTGCAGGAGGAGTTGGAACAGCTCTAACGCAACTTTGCAAACACAAGGGATGTACGATTTTTGGAACTACTGGGTCTGATGTCAAATTTGATTATCTCAAGGCAAATGGTGTTGATCATCCCATTAATTATCGAAAAAACGATTACGAGCGGGAGGTGAAAGAATTAGGAGGTGGTAGACTATTGGATGTAGCCTTCAATTCTGTGGGTGGAACTACTTTTAAAAAAGACTTTAAACTTCTAGAAAAAGGAGGTAAATCCGTCATCTATGGCGCTGCCGAACGGTCTGGAAAAAAGGGAGGAGCAATTGCCACACTTGGACTGGCTTGGAATTTTGGACTTCTTTCTCCGATCCAATTATTGATGCATTCGAAAGGAGTTATTGGAATCAATATGCTCCGCATTGCCGATCATCGACCACTTGTCTTAAAACGATGTCTGGAGGAAGTCGTAGATATGACAGAAAAAGGAATTCTTGATCCGTCAGAGGGAGGAACCTTTACCATCGATCAAATTGGAGAAGCACATGCTTATCTCGAAAGCAGGAAGTCAACTGGAAAAATTGCCGTTGTCTGGAATTAAATAACTTTATTTTTCACTAAATTCACGCTATGAAATACTTATCAATTGACAAGGAACTTTTTATTCAAAATAGAATACGCTTTGCGCAACACCTCAAACCCAACTCTTTAGCTGTTTTTAATTCTAATGACATTGTCACTACTAGTGCGGATAGCACCAAACCCTTTGAGCAACATCGCGATATTTTTCATTTATCAGGCGTAGATCAAGAGGAAAGCATCTTAGTCATTTTTCCAGAAAGTAGTAAAGCGGCTCACCGTGAAATCTTATTCTTAAAAGAAACGAACGAAACCATTGCCGTTTGGGAGGGCGAAAAACTTACAAAGGAAGCTGCTTATGAAACTTCCGGAATTCGAACTGTCTATTGGCTTGATCAGTTTGAGCGAGTTTTTAAAGAATTGGCTTGTGAAGCAGAGCGCATTTACCTGAACACAAACGAACATTTAAGAGCAAATACAGAAGGTGAAACGCGAGAAGATCGCTTTATCAAAAAGTGTAAAGAAGCCTTTCCTTTGCACGAGTACGAACGTTCTGCACCTATCATGCATTCCATTCGCTCGGTGAAGCATCCAATTGAACTGGAGCTGATGCAAAAGGCGTGTGATATTACTGAAAAAGGATTCAGACGAATTTTGAAGTTCATTCAACCTGGTGTTATGGAGTACAACATCGAGGCCGAATTAATGCATGAATTTCTTAATAATCGAAGTAAAGGTTTTGCTTACACTCCCATAATAGGTTCAGGACACTCAGCATGCGTTCTACATTACATTGAAAACAACAAAGCCTGTAATGACGGAGAAGTTATACTGATGGATTTTGGTGCAGAGTACGCAAATTATGCTTCAGACATGACGCGTTGCGTTCCTGTAAGTGGAAAGTTTTCAGAACGTCAAAAGGCGGTTTATAATGCTGTGTTGAACGTCAAAAACGAGGCAACCAAACTACTCATTCCGGGTACGATGATGGCAGACTATCACCGTGAAGTAGGCAAATTGATGGAAAGCGAGTTGCTTGGATTGGGATTAATTGACCAAACAGACATCAAAAATCAGGATCCTGCATGGCCAGCCTATAAAAAGTATTTCATGCATGGTACTTCTCACTTTATTGGTTTGGACACACATGACGTAGGGCATTGGAACCGTCCGATCGAAGAAAACATGGTCTTTACGGTTGAACCTGGCATCTACATTCCTAACGAAAATTTAGGCATCAGGCTAGAAGACGATGTCGTTGTACAGGGAAGTGGCGAGCCATTTAACCTCATGAGAAACATCCCGATTGAAGTGGATGAAATTGAAGATATTATGAACTAATATAGTCCAAAGAGAATGGAAAAAACAGAATTATTAGACCAAAAAATCCGAGAATCTAAACTTGGAGGAGGAGAAAAAAGAATTGAATCGCAGCATAAGAAAGGGAAGCTTACTGCAAGAGAACGCATCCACTTCTTGTTAGACAAAGGTTCTTTTGAAGAAATCGGTGCGCTGGTCGAACACAGAAGTACCAACTTTGGGCTAGACAAGCAAAAGTTTGCCGGTGATGGAGTTGTAACAGGTTATGGAACTATAAGCGGACGGCTGGTTTATGTTTTCTCACAGGATTTTACGGTTCTCGGTGGATCGTTAGCAGAGGCGCATGCGCAAAAGATCTGCAAAATCATGGATTTGGCGATGGAAAATGGAGCGCCCGTTATCGGCTTAAATGATTCTGGAGGAGCACGAATTCAAGAAGGTGTGGTATCTCTTGCGGGCTATGCAGACATCTTCTATCGAAACACTCTCTCTTCAGGAGTAATTCCTCAGCTATCGGTTATCATGGGACCTTGTGCCGGTGGAGCTGTTTACTCCCCTGCATTGACTGATTTTATCCTCATGGTAGAACACACTTCGTATATGTTTGTTACTGGACCAAACGTGGTGAAAACCGTAACGAATGAGGAGGTAACCTCAGAAGAATTAGGAGGTGCCAGTACGCATGCCACAAAATCAGGTGTGACGCACTTTGCTTGCGAAAATGAACTGGATGCAATCAATCACTTGAAAAAGCTTATGTCTTATATCCCACAGAATTGTGAGGAAAAACCACCTGTGCTTCCTTACGAGTTTGGAAAAGATGAAACAAGAGAAGTGCTCGACACATTAGTACCAGATAACCCTAATCTCCCTTATGACATCAAGGATGTGATTACCAATGTGGTGGATGGTGAGAGTTTTTTGGAAGTGCACAAAGACTATGCGGAGAATTTAGTGGTTGGTTTTGCTAGACTTGCAGGACGATCAATTGGAATTGTTGCGAATCAACCAGCAGTGCTAGCGGGTGTTTTGGACGTTGAATGTTCTAAAAAAGGAGCTCGTTTCGTTCGTTTTTGTGATTCTTTCAATATTCCAATCCTTGTTTTTGAGGATGTTCCTGGATTCTTACCGGGCACCGATCAAGAGTGGAATGCCATTATCACCAATGGAGCGAAGCTGCTGTATGCGTTCAGCGAAGCAACCGTTCCAAGAATCACAGTGATTACGCGAAAAGCATACGGAGGAGCTTATGATGTAATGAACTCAAAACACATCGGAGCCGATATGAATTACGCCTGGCCATCTGCTGAGATTGCGGTAATGGGAGCTAAAGGTGCTGCTGAAATTATTTTTAAGAAGGAAATTAAGGAAGCAGCCAACAAAGAAGAGAAATTAAAGGAAAAGGAAGCAGAATATGCTGAGCTTTTTGCCAACCCATACAATGCTGCCGCGAGGGGTTATGTAGATGAAGTGATTAAACCACATCAAACGCGTGAGAAGCTGATCAGAGCGTTCAAAATGCTGGAGAACAAAGCAAAGACATTACCAAAGAAAAAACACGGAAATATTCCGTTATAATTAACACTCATGAAGAACCTAAAACTACTTAAAGATATTTGCGAAATTGCAGGAGCTCCGGGATTCGAGCAACGAATCAGAGAACTGGTGATCAAGGAAGTAAAACCGTTGGTTGATGATGTCTTATTAGATAATATGGGTAACGTTACAACAGTTATCAAAGGGAAAGACAGTAGTAAAAAGATCATGGTGACAGCCCACATGGATGAGATTGGATTTATCGTCACGCACATTGACGACAAGGGTTTTGTACGTTTTCATACACTTGGTGGATTTGATCCTAAAACGCTAACTGCACAACGCGTGATCGTGCATGGAAAAAAAGACTTGATCGGGGTGATGGGGAGCAAGCCTATTCATGTAATGTCTCCCGAAGAGAGAAATAAAGTTCCGAAGACCACAGACTATTTCATTGATATGGGCATGCCAAAGGAAGAGGTTGAAAAGTACATTGAAGTCGGCAATCCTATTACTCGCGAGCGTGAACTAATTGAGATGGGAGATTGTGTGAATTGCAAATCCATTGACAACCGCGTCTCGGTATTCATTTTGATTGAAGCGTTAAAGAAGATCAAGAATCCACCATATGATGTGTATGGAGTTTTTACGGTTCAGGAAGAGGTTGGAATACGCGGGGCACAAGTGGCAACGCAAGCCATTCAACCAGATTTCGGTATTAATCTCGACACAACCATTGCGTTTGATGTACCGGGAGCAGCAGCTCATGAAAAGGTAACCGAACTAGGCAAAGGAACAGCTATCAAAATCATGGACTCAAGAACCATTTGTGACTATCGTATGGTTGCATACCTAAAGGAAGTTGCTAAAAAGAATAAAATCACCTGGCAAAATGAGGTGCTAACCGCAGGAGGCACCGACACTTCAGCTTTGCAGCAAATGACGGCTGGAGGTTCTATTGCAGGCGCGATCTCCATTCCTACCCGCCATATTCATCAAGTAATTGAGATGGCGCATAAGAAAGACATTGACAACAGTATCAAACTATTGGTGAAGAGTATTGAAGGTATGGACAAGTACAATTGGAGTTTCTGATGTCTACTGCCAAACGAAAACCTCAAAAGCCTCGCCTACACAAGCGAAACAAGAATCGTGAGCGGTATGACCTCAAACAATTGGTGAAGGTTGTCCCTGCTTTAGCAAAGTACGTAGTGCCGAGCAAATTTGGTGAGGACTCAATAGACTTTTCACATCCAGATGCCGTTAAGTTGCTGAACAAAGCCATCTTGATGGACAGCTATGACATAGAATATTGGGAGTTTTCTGATCAAAATCTCACGCCTCCAATCCCTGGAAGGGCGGACTATATTCATCACATGGCAGATTTGCTGATGGAAAACAATTTTGGAAAATTACCTGAAGGGAATAAGATCACTTGTATGGATGTGGGTGTAGGTGCGAGTTGTATCTACCCATTGATTGGTGTTTCAGAATACGGCTGGAACTTTATCGCCTCTGACGTAGATGCAGACTCTATTAATTCAGCTCAAAACATCGCCTTGAACAATCCTATGCTCAAAGGGAAAATAAGCTGCAAACTGCAGCACTCTCCGAATGACATTTTCTATGGTATCTTGAGAAAAGATGAAAAAATAGACCTTACCATTTGCAATCCTCCTTTTCACGGATCTGTGGATGAAGCAAAAAAAGCAGCTTTGAGAAAAGTTCGCAATTTGGGGGGCAGAGACATTCAAAAACCAACACTTAATTTTGGTGGAAATGTAAATGAGTTAGTCTACCCTGGGGGAGAGTACAAATTCATCCATAAAATGATTCGCGAAAGCGAGAAATTCTACAAAAGTTGTCTATGGTTTTCGACTATTGTTTCGAAACAGTCCAACCTAAAAGGTATCTACAAAACGCTGAATAAATATGGAGCGTTGGATGTAAGAACTATTCCAATGGGAACTGGCAATAAATCAAGCCGAATTGTAGCTTGGACTTACCTTTCGAGGGAAGAGCAAAAAGCCTGGAGAGAACAAAGGTGGGATTAATCTCTCCTCAACTCACTCATCACAAACGAACTTTGCACATTAGCAATATCGGGAATTTTTGACAACTTTCCTTTTAAGAAAGACTCATAGTCTTCCATGTCTTTTACTTCAATGAGTAGTGAGTAGTCAAACGCTCCCGCAATGTGAAAACAAGAAGCTACCTCATCCAAGTGAATAATATTGTTTTCGAAGTTTTTAATCGCCTCATTGTTGTGTGCTTTCAGACTCACGTGACAAAGCGCACGGAGGGAACGATCCATTGCCTTCTTATCAACCTCGATCGTGTACTTTTTGATCACACCCGACCGCTCTAGTCTCTTCACTCTCTCGTAAGTGGGAGAAATGGTTAGTCCAACCAGACTGGCCAACTCTTTATGAGACATTTTTCCCTTTTGTGATAAGTGTTCCAATATTTGCTTGTCAATAGCATCTAATTGTACCATAACTTTTTTCTAACTTTTATCGTTCAACGCTAATATTACAGATTATTTTTCTTTAAAAATGGATTAACTTAGTTTGTTTTACTTTATCTATCATCAAAACCCATGTTTTATTATTTTTAATCAACCAATAAAACGAAAGAAAATGGATTATAAAAAACTGAGGCCAGAGAGTTTAATGATGAGCTACGGGTACGACCCCAACTTATCTGAGGGAGCGATTAAATGTCCCATATTTCAGACATCAACCTTTGTGTTTCACAATGCGCAAGAGGGAAAAAACTTCTTTGAGGTCGCTTACGGCTTGAGGGAAAAAGAACAAAATGAAGAATTGGGATTGATCTATAGTCGTTTGAACAATCCAGACTTAGAAATTCTAGAAAATCGCCTTTGCCTTTGGGACGGTGCAGAAGATGCAGCCGTCTTCGAAAGCGGAATGTCTGCTATATCAACAGCAATGATGGAAATCTTGCAACCCGGAGACCTGCTACTTTACAGCCGACCTGTATATGGTGGAACCGATCACTTTATCAACCACTTCTTAAAGAAGCTGAACATTACCGCCATAGGCTTTAGGGCTAATGAATCGAAAGCTGAGATTATCGACCGAATCAAAGCATCAGGAAAAGCGGACAAGTTAGGCATGATTCACATTGAAACTCCTGCTAACCCCACCAATGCTTTGATTGACATTGAAATGTGTGCTGAAATCAAACAACACTTTAGCACTGAAGATAAAGAGGTTATTTTATCTGTGGACAATACATACATGGGACCGCTCTGGCAGCATCCCATTAAACACGGAGCAGATTTGGTCTTATATTCCGCTACTAAATACATTGGAGGTCATTCTGATGTTATCGCAGGAGCTTGCTTGGGTTCAAAAGAACTTATGGGTAGGATCAAAGGTTTAAGAACGTTCTTAGGAAACATGGCAGGACCATGGACAGGTTGGCTCTTGATGAGATCACTAGAAACATTAAAAGTGAGAATGGAACAGCAAGCAGCCAATGCTCAAAAAGTTGCTGAATTCCTGCACAGTCACCCCAAGGTAGAGAAAGTGTATTATCTGGGATTCGTTGAAACAGAAGGAAGTGAATCGGACAAAGAAATTTACAAAAAACAATATTCTTCTTCTGGAGCGATGATTGCTTTTGATGTAAAGGGAGGAGAAAAGGAAGCCTTTGCATTCCTTGACAATTTGAAGCTCATTAAATTAGCCGTTTCTCTTGGAGGCACCGAAAGTTTGGCAGAGCATCCACAAACAATGACGCATGCGGATGTCCCAAAAGAAGACAAAGAAGTTATGTCTATAACTGAAAAGCTAATAAGACTATCAATAGGTGTTGAATACCATGGTGACTTGATTTCGGATATTGAACAGGCATTAGAAGCTTTCTAGCAACTATCTGAGCAAATCAGCTTTGCGCAATTTAGATTAATTCAAAATCAATTTTTCGTAAATTGCATAGCACTCAGTTGCTTAACTATGCCATTTAACAAACTTGATGACACGCCTGCAGGAAAAATCCGACCAAGATTTCGACTAAAAACGACTCTTGGAATGGATGAAATTATGAACATTATTCATCAACATGGTGAAGCAGATGACACAGTAGTAAACAGTAAATATGGTCGATTTATCAAACTCACTATCCCCAAAAAGGAGCGTCACTACTGGACACCTGTATTAAGCTTGAGTTTTGACCAAGAAAAAGACGGAACTTTAATTCGAGGATTGATTGGACCCAATGACAAGGTGTGGACCAAGTTCATGTTCTTTTATATTGCCACGGGAACCCTTGGCACTTTTGGCAGCATTTTTTCACTTGTTCAATGGCAACTGCACGATACATTAGCCTACATTTTCATTATTCCTCTCACAATTGCTCTTCTATCGACTATCTTCTACACAGCTAAATTCGGTAAAACCCAAGCGCATACGCAAATGCTTCATCTATTAAGGTTTTTAAGACGTGCTGTCGACCAGACGGACTGCGTGAGAGTGGAAATGGATCAAGTGGGAGGCTAGGCGAGAATAACTGAAGCTTTTTAAGAATCCCACATCAATTATTTATACAAAACCATTACCTTGGAATACTCGAATTAAAAATAATGGCATCGAGCTTAAAACCATTCTTATTTAAGATCTTATCAAGGTTCGCAATAACGCTAGCTTGCTTTTGGGTGGGATTCTGCCAAACAAGTCTTTATGGTCAAGAAACAGAAATGCCTCCCTACCACCATTGGAGTTTAGAATCTGGTCTGCCGAGTAACGAAATTTACCACATTATTGAGAGTCGAAGAGGTAACATTTGGATTGCCACTGACAATGGCGTAGCGAAATACGATGGTAAAGAATTCATTTTCTTTGGCAAAAAGGATGGCTTAACAGACAATGTCGTTTTCAAGCTATTTGAAGATGACAAAGGAATAATTTGGTGTACTACATACAACAACAAAATCTGTAAAATTCTTCCCAACGACTCTATAGTTCCCTACGAATGGAACGACACATTAGAAAAAGCAATTCCAAAACACCTTTCATCGAGTATGCTGCCTATATCATTGGCGGTCTCTAACGATTCTTTAGCGATAGGCTATCGATCAAAAGGGGGAATCATACTCGCTCCTGATGGAACTTATAAGCTTCTTAATAAAGAAAAAAGAAAGTACACCATCCGTAAATTTGGTAAATACTCTATTCAGTTTAGTACCCCTGAGCATAATCTTATTCAATTCAAGCTTACTACTATTCCTCTTATCAAGCTAAGTGGACTGCGGAATAGTATTCTAAATTATGGTTATTCATGCCGATTGAACAACGGCTATCTAGTGGGAACCTTTGGAAATGTAGCTTTTATCGAAAACGAAACAAAAGGAATTGACACGCTTTATTTCCCAGAACCAATTACGTATACAAAGCAAATTGACGATCTGCTTTGGTTTGGAATGTTAAATAATGGTGCCCAAGCTTACCAAAAGAAAAATGGCAAATGGATCAAAAAACATCATTTTTTTCAGGGTAGCTCTGTTAGTACTATTCTTAAGGATCGGAACTATGGATATTGGTTTGCGACCCATGAAAGCGGTATTTACTATGTGACCGACTTCAGTTATCGGAGCGCAACTATTTGCAATCAGATTAATAACATATATGATGTTGAAATCCTTGGGGATAACGTTTACGTTATAGATTCCGAGCAGGACATTGAGGTCTACAATAAACAAGACTTATCCTTAATCAAACGGATAGATACACCTTTTGTTGCATCATCTTTCTTTAATATTGATAAATCCTACGGTGATTGTTACCTTGGAATTTTCATGTCAAACTCAAATCTTTTTTTAGTTAATGATAAAACTATTTCCACTTTGGAACTTCCTGAAGCTACGATATTTTTCAAGCGATTCATTTCAGAAAACAAATCTCTGGATATCACATCCGATGAAAAAATTACAGTTCACAATCATCTGAGCGGAAAAAAGTTCACACTGAACGGAGATTTTGGCACATCAAACGTATTCATCTTCAATGATCATATTTTTACCACAGGTGGCGCCAGCTGTGGAATATATACTATAACAGGAGACTCCGTGCAATTTGAAACTAGGGACTTACTGAACGAACAAATTCAACAAATTAAAACCTACCCCTCGGGTACCTATTGTTGTTCCAAATCGGGGTGTATTTACAAGCTCAATGTAAGCACCTTAAGCTTTGAAAAAATTTACTGTCTGGACGGACTTAACTTGCTCGATTTTGAAATTGATGGAGAACAAATCTGGCTGGCCACGAGCATCGGGCTTTTAAAAACAAAAGGGAATAAAACGGAAAAGTACTGGGAAGAGTCCGTTAAGTTCGTTAGCGTCTCCAAGGGAATGGTGCTATTTGCAACCAGTAAGAGACTGATCACCTTCAGAGATTACAACAGAAGTGACAATTCAGCCGTTTATATCTCATCTTATGCCGTAAATGGTCTAAACACAACCAAAACCGACCTCGAAACAGGCGAAAACAACCTATCGTTTAACCTAGGAATCAAGTTTCCAATACCTGAAAAAGAATATAAGATACAAGCCGTCTTGATTGGCAGCGATACCATCACTTCGGATTTGTATGGCAACATTATTTCTTATCCGCAACTCAGTTCGGGAAGCTATCAGTTTTACTTCAAAAATCTATCCAATGGTTCTCAATCTGAAGTGCTTCATTTTACCATTAGCCCCCCTTTTTGGCAACAATGGTGGTTTGTAGTGGGTGTTATCAGTTTTATCATTATAGTTGGTTTAATAATCATAACAGCTGTCTACAGAAGACGCGAAAAGCGAACGCTACTTGAGGGGCAACTCATAGAACTTAGGTCTAAAGCGCTGAGAGCACAAATGAACCCGCACTTTATTTTTAATGTAATGAACGTTATCCAGAGCTTAATTTCCTCTAAGAAGCTTGATGAATCCTCTGATGTTTTGGTAAAACTATCCAAACTGATTAGAAATGCCCTGAATTACTCCAAACATGAAATCATAACATTAACACAAGAGCTTTCCTTTTGTGAAGACTATTTTAGATTAGAAAACATGAGGGTAAAAAACCAAATGCAATTCAAGTTGGACATTGCCCCTACTATTGATCCCGACAAAGTAATTGTTCCTCCTCTCACCATACAACCCATTCTCGAAAACGCCATAGTTCACGGATTAATTCCTTTAGAAGGGAAGGGAGAAATCGGAATTGAAATCAAGGATAATGACAAGACCATTCAAATCAGTATAACTGACACTGGAGTGGGATACAACCCTACACCGTCAAGCGCTAAACACGAATCTCACGGTGTGAATATGGTATCTGATAGAATTACTATCTTGGATAAACGAAACTCAATTCTTATCAAGAAGAAGGAACAAAAAACTGGAACTGTCGTTATTATAACTCTTTACAAACAATGAAACACTCTCTCTTAATAGTAGACGATGAGGAGCACGCAATCACGCTTCTGCAAAATTACATCAACGATTCTGAGCTCCGTCTGAACCTGTTAACTCCATGTAATAACGTGCAAAAGGCTATTAAGTCGATTAATCAAAATCAACCTGACATTGTTCTTCTAGACATTAAACTGCACAACAAGACGAGTTTTGATATTTTAGCGCAAATTGATCATCAACCTAAGGTAATATTTACTACGGCCTATGATGGCTACGCCATTCGTGCAATCAAGAATGATGCTGTTGATTATGTAATGAAGCCAATTGAAAAAAAGGAGTTAATCAAAGCCATTCAGAAAGCCATTTCGCAGCTTCAACATTCAAAACTTGATCTCATGGTTGAAGGTGATTTCTATCAAAAGCGGATTAAACTCCCAGATGGTGAGTTTATCAAGGTAAGCGATATTATTTACTGCAAGGCAGAAGGAAATTACTCAAATATTTACTTAACCGATAAGCGCGAATTTCTAATTGCCAAAACTTTAAAAAAACTTGAAGTTGAAATCGATTCAAAAGGCTTTTTTAGAACTCACCAATCTCATCTTGTTAACCTTACCTACTGTGAGACTATTCATTCACAATCAGTCTCCTTAAAAGGCTTTGGAGACATCCCAATAGCCCGAGGAAGAAGACAGCTTTTTGAAAGACTCCTAAAATAAAAAAGGTGGACCAAACGAGTCCACCTTTATAACTTGAGATCCACTTAAATGCTTACTGATAAATGACCTTTTCTATGGAAACCAGCCCTTCGCTTTCATTTTCGAACACAACCGTATAAAGTCCTTTGTCCAAATCTGATAACTCAAATGACCCTGCATTTCCAGATACTTTTCCTTGCTTTACAAGCTTTCCAGTAATGTCGAATACTTGATAAGTTGACAATTCTGTATTGTTGCTTTCGAACTGAACAAATCCCGTTGTTGGATTAGGATAAACCTGAAAATTTTTCGCTAAGTCAGTCTCAGATACTTTTAATGGCACTCCATTACAAAGATCCTGAACATCAGATGGTGTTAAAGCTCTACCCCACATGGCAAAGTCGTCCATTTCCCCAGTCCTATATTTTGTCGCTGAACCCGAGTTTGGTCCAATACTTCCAATTGTGGAAGGCTCTAAATTTCCATAAGCAATTGTGGTTGAACCTGATCCGTTATATGTGCCACCAGCATCCTCACAATCAATATAAATATCCATGTCTTCCGATCCTCTTATCACGAGCACCACGTGTTGCCAAACTCCAAGAGTCAAGGGTACATCACTCACTTTGCTTCTTCGTCCTGCAGGTCCTGAAACAGTATTACCTCCAAACCCAACGGTCACCTTACCTGTGTTGTCAGCTGAAGTGGTAGAGTGAATACCTGCATATACGTTGTAAGAATGATCTGTATCAAAAAACGGGTTGTTAATTTGATCAAGAGAGGCAGGCTTCACCCAGAAAGAGACCGATATTGGTAAGTCTCTCTTGATTAAACTTGACTCTGGGAAATGAATATCTGAAGACCCGTCAAAAAGGTATGCTGAGTTGGCATTTCCGTTCCTGTCTGTAGTCAGTGTCACACCATTAGGCGTAGCGTCCAGCCCATTTGCAGAGGCATCAATCGTGTTACCATCAAACGGGTAGTATAAAATTAAGTCATCGTTGATGTTTTGCGCTAACGCAATTAATGGTAGAAAGGCAAATAAGTGAAGTACAAGTTTTTTCATATTATTTATTTTTAGTTTTGATAAAAGTAAGGAGAAGTTGTAGAAAACAAATGATACTTTTATTCTGAAGCAGAATAATTTAGTGTAAGGTATAAATAAATGCAAAACTCGAAATAAGCTTTTGCTCGTGCTACCGAAAAGACATAAACAAAAAAGAGAGACCAAAACAGTCTCTCTTTTTGTGTGGTGCCTCCAGGAATCGAACCAGGGACACACGGATTTTCAGTCCGTTGCTCTACCAACTGAGCTAAGGCACCAGCCTTAAATTGGGTTGCAAATATAATACATATTTTTAATTCCAAATGAAGAGAATCAAAAAATTGATCGAGAGAACTTACTATCTTTGCTCTGATGCAATCTTTTGAGCAAAAAGTAATCTGGATAACTGGAGCTAGTTCTGGGATTGGTGAGGCTAGTGCCATTGCCTTTTCTAAACTTGGTGCGCGTGTGATTTTGTCTTCGCGAAAGCAAATGGAATTGGAAAGGGTTGCTGAGAAATGTCCTGGTGAAACCTATATCCTTCCCTTGGACCTTGCTGAGAACTCAAACTTTTCGAAAAAGACGACAGACGCAATCAATGCTTTTGGTCAGGTAGATATATTGCTCAACAATGGTGGTATTTCTCAGCGAAGTATAGCAGCAGAAACTTCTTTAGAGGTAGATAGAAAAGTGATGGAGGTCAACTATTTTGGTAACATTGCCCTCACAAAAGCGCTTCTCCCTCATTTTAAAGAAAGGCAAAACGGATCAATCATCGTTATTTCAAGTCTTTCAGGCAAATTCGGTTTTTTCCTTCGCAGCGCCTATGCAGCCAGTAAGTTTGCGCTCGTTGGGTTCTATGAAAGTTTACGTTTGGAAGAGGAAAAGAACAACCTAAAGGTTCATCTTGTTTTTCCTGGGTTTATCAAAACCAATATTTCCAAAAATGCCATTGACGCAACTGGTAGTACCCACGAACAAATGGATGACAATCAAAATAAAGGTATCAGCGCTGAAGAATGTGCGAAGAGATTGATCAAGGGCATTCAAAATAATAAAAGAGACATTTTTATTGGAGGAAAGGAAATGATGTCGCTAAAGGTTCAGCGATTTTTCCCTAATTTATTTCACAAAATAATTAAGAAACAAAGTGCTACTTAATAGACTAATACCATTTTTCTCATGTGCTATTTTGCTTTTTGGCATTGGCTGTTCAACATCAAAAAGCAAAACCTCAGATAAGTCAACTCAATTTCCAAAACCCGTGACCCTGAATGGCAAAATCGTCATCAAGGCGTTTGTTAATAAGGTTGGGGAAACATCTCAGACGATGCAAGATCTCTATTTTGAAACTAGTGAAGATTTCTATTTCATCAAATTCACGGAGTCTGAAATCTCAGATGCAGAAGCCATGGCAGTACTCAACAAACCAATTGGAATTGAAGGTGAAATCCGTGAGGGATTCTGGGATGTTTCTGATGATGAAGGCTCATTTGTTCAGAGTAGATCTGGCCCCTACTTAGTCATTACAAAAGTTCTTAATTGAATATATTGATGTGTCCATGGAATTCTCCAGGCACAGTCCCATCCGTCAATCTTAGAACATAATAATAAAGACCATCATTCAGCCCCCCGCCATTCCAATTATTTTGATAATTCATGTCTGAATGAACTAAACTTCCCCATCGGTTGTAAACGTATAGCTCACTATTCGGATGATACTGTAATCCATCAAAAACCAATTCATCGTTGACCCCATCACCATTTGGCGTCATTACATTGGGAGTGGAAACCTCACACGTTATCAGCGTTAGTGAAACACTGTCCTGCGCCACTTCATTACAACCCGCAGCGACTTCAAAGATGTACAGTCCTTCTTTCGCGTTCTCAACAATAATAGCATCTGTAGTATCTGAAATGGTATATCCAGTTACCCCAAATGGTACTGAAACATCAGCCATCGTGTAAGGAGGGTTTCCTCCCTCAATCTCAAAGAAGATGGATGCCGTACTATCTGCATTTCTGCATTGTCTAGGTGCGCTCAATTGTAAATCTAACGTGCCTTGATTGGAAAAATAAGTAAACTGAAGCGTAGAATCTAAACCACATCCATCCGTAATGGTTAGGTAATAATTTACAGTAGGATTAATGAATGTGACGTTTATAAGCGAATCGGTGCTCCCTGTAGACCACAGATAGCTATAAGGTGGTGTTCCTCCACTTGTAGCGTAACCAAATATGCTGTCTACATCGCCAACACAATCAAATTGATTCAGAGAGTCCGAACTCACTATCGTAAACGGAGTATAGGGCGGTACGGTAACTTCCACGGTATCCGTCAGGACATTATCACAGTCATCCGTTGCCGTAAGAACATACGCTGTCGTTTGAAGGGGCTGCACGGTCATGGAGGTATTGCTATTACTCCAGTAGTAACTTAAAGGAGGTACTCCCCCACTGGCCATACCGATGAGGTTTACGGACTCTCCTGCACAGTTGAGAGCAGTATCTGGACCTGCATCCACCAAAATAGGTGGAGGTGCTTGTTGTGTAAAATAGACGGTATCACTTCCTACGAACCCACAAGCATCTACCACATCCAGAATTAGGGTGTCGGAATTAATTTGGGAGATTGTGTAGCTTACATTATTTCCTGTAGTTCCATCACTCCACGTATAGTTATAAGGAGGCACACCTACGTTAACGCCTCCCAAGTAATCTACAATTTGCCCTACACAATAATAAATAGAATCCTGACCTGCGTTTGGCATAACTTGGTAGGGATCTGAAATATACAAGAAAGTAGTATCGTAAAGATTAGAGCATGGACCAGAGTTAGCAATGGGAACTGCTATCCACATGGTATCAACACCTTCTACTAGTCCATCACCAAAAGCGGAGATCGTTAAAACTGCAGTATCCGAGTTGGTAAATACCACATAATTGTTGGCAACGCTGGTATAATCTGTACCATTTATCGCATTTCCTCCTAAATCAAAATAAACGGTATCTGAATACGTACTGTCTGGTCTCACAAAAATAAAATCAACATCACTTCCTATGGCACAATCTTCATATACCACGCCTGGCGTATTTGAGAAAAAACCAACAGGTGACTGAATATCTACCTGCACTCCTGTGGAAGTTAAACTACCTGCCTCAATAAACACACCCGAATCTAGAATTCCATCAACACCGTCACCAATTGCAAACTTCAAATGATATGAACCTCCGCATTGCACTGGATATTTCGCTACTAGGGTCACCGTTCTACCATCATATTGGACATAAGTATTACTGGTATTGTAAGGAGCAGTAAAACCATCTCCATTATCTACATAATAGGCGGCATTGGTAAAAGCATTCACATTGTCAATGGTTACGGGAGTAGCTGTTCCCGGGATCAAAGCAATATTGACGGCATTGTTACTGTAAGGACCTGTGATACCAGTTCCACTCAGAAAAATTCCAAACGCATCGTTGATTCCTCCTCCCACATACTCCATGTATTCCTCAGAGGCAAAGGAATATCGAAACTTCAGGGTATCACCTGCTGGAACGATATCAAACTCCAGAATTGCTTCATCGTTGATTGAAACTGATGAAATGGCATTCAAATCTGGATCACCGAGCGATGTAAAATGGTCGGTTCCCATTCCACTCATGTTGTTGGGTCCAGGAGCATCTATAGCTACCCCCGTACTCATAATCAAACCTGAATCGATCCCTAAGTTTGTATTGATCGCATTGAAAAAGCCAATTTGATTATCTACCATGGTGCCTGGCATTCCGTTAAATGTGACATTGGAAACAACTACGCCCGTTCCTACTAGATAATCTTGCACCAAATCTTCTGGGGTTTCTGTATTATTGATTACAAGTTGACCATAATAAGGCAACGTCAGCGTCAAAGCCACTATTAAAAGGGATATATAGGTAATAATTCTGTTCATAAAGTAAGGTTGATTATATCTTTTGACGAAAAAAAAACAATTAGTTGCGTTTTTTAGTGTAACAAAATTTGCACTCGGTCGTCTTACTACTAAAACCGGTTAGCATTTAAAAACTTAAAACCACAGTAAAATGAAAAAAATTAACCTTATCCTAATACCTTTATTTCTTACTGCACTAACCTATGCTCAAGATGAGCAACCCATCAACGATGATACCACCAAAATCAAAATGGGAAACATTACCATTATCGTTAATGATGACAACGAAGGCGAAGATGACTTTGACTTTAACATGGACGATGACACCGTTGAAGTAAAAGAAAATAACGTTGGGGTTGACATGGATCTCACGCTCGGAATGAACGGCTGGCTCAATTCATCCAACTCTACTGTTTTCAGCGATGAATACAGTGAAATGAGTTTGCAGCTCAACCGATCAAGGTCATTCGGAATGCATATGATGATGCATGGACTTGACATCTTCAAAGGGCACGTTTTTCTTTCTCCGGGTCTTGGTTTCACTTGGAACGGATACCATTTTGAGAACAAAAATGTAAGTCTCAGCACTGGTAATGACACCACTATGTTTATGGTAGATAGCACCATTCAATTTGACAAGTACAAGCTACGTTCTACCTATGCAGAATTGCCAATTACCCTTGGTTTTAGACTTGGGAATTTGGACAAGAATTATCTGACAGTGCAGGCAGGTGTTGTAGGAGGTATTAACATTGGTTCCATTGTAAAGCAGCGCTACTATCTTGGAAGTGTGAAGTACAAGGAGAAAATCAAAGATGATTTCAATGTAAATCCATTCAAGTTGGATGCCATTTTGAAGTTAAAGTTCAACGGAAGTATTGGTGTCTTTGCCCGCTACTCATTCACCACCATGTTTGAGGAAGGAAAGACCCAGGCAGTTTATCCTTTCTCTGTAGGGATTACCCTAGGAGGAGTATAAAAACCAAAAAGTGTTTTTCATACCTGTCAACAGGCAGGTTTGGTTTGGTAGAAAGCGGCTGTTACTTAAAGAAGTGCGGTCGCTTTTGTTTTACCACTTACCGCCAAAAATTTTGTCGTAAATATCTTGTGATAACTGTCTAACCAATTCAGTCAACAATTCATCTTCTACTGCATTAAAATCCGATGAGCTATCGTAATCAACGTAGGACGAAACAACTTGATCAATCCCAACCAACTCATAAGCAGAACTATCTTCGAGTGCTTCGCGATCTTCCCCCAAATACTCCCAAGAGAAACGCACCGTCATGGTTAATCGGTTTTGGGCTGCATCTTCTGAGCCTGCCTGAATCGAAATCGGCTTTATTTGGTAATCACTGATGACCCCTTCAATGACCCAATCACCAGATTCTGCAACCAACTCTTTTTTACTTTGTGTCAACACGATATCCCGAATCCCTTCTGTGAGCACAATGGCTGAGTTCGAACTTGCCAAACTACTCCTATTCTCAAAAAAATCAACCTGAATGGTTTTTCCGGGTACTTCATCGTTACTTTTCCCACCAGCTTTAAGACTAAAGGAAGGCAACTTACATTGAGAAATCAATGTAATTAGCACAACGGCTCCTATAAACGCTACCCTTTTCAACTATTTCTTGATATCGTATTCTTTAATCTTTCTGTACAGTGTACGCTCTGAAATACCCAATTCCTTAGCTGCATATTTACGCTTCCCATTGTGCTTATCTAACGCTTTAATGATCAGCTCTTTTTCCCGTTCTTCTAACGATAAACTCTCCTCTACTTCCACATGCTCCTCTATCGGATCATGATAATAATATTCTTCTTTTGTGGGTTGAGAATAAGTAAAATCCTGCCGTCTTACGGGAGTCATAAAACCACCTGCCCCTTCTTCCGTATCACGGGACTTCTGGATGATCGCATTTTTCTCCGAACTACTAAACTCATGATTCCCTTCCATCAGTTCAAACACTACCTGCTGCAAGCTGGTGATGTCGTTTCTCATCTCAAAAAGCAACTTATATAACATTTCCTTCTCAGCGGCATCCATTCCACCAGAAGGAATTGAATCGTCAATCACCGCAGGAAGGTTATTAGCATCCTCGAATGGGAGGTATTTCATCAAAATATCCTTGGTGATATCGCGCTCTTGTTCAATAACGGAAATCTGCTCGGTAATATTTTTCAACTGCCGAATATTTCCTGGCCAAGGGTAAGCTAACAAGGTATGCACAGCATCATCAGACAAACGGATAGTTGGCATTCTGTATTTCTCTGCGAAATCAGCCGCAAACTTTCTAAACAAAAGATGAATATCATCTCTTCGGTCTCTTAACGGAGGTAGTGTAATGGGCACCGTACTCAAACGGTAGAACAGATCTTCTCTAAACTTTCCCTTTCGAATCGCTGCGTCCATTTTTTCATTGGTGGCCGCAATAATTCTAACATCTGTTTTCAACACCTTCGAGGAACCCACTTTGATGAATTCTCCAGTTTCGAGGACACGAAGCAACCTTACCTGCGTCTGAAGCGGCAATTCAGCTACCTCATCCAAAAAGATGGTACCACCATCGGCTACTTCAAAATATCCCTTTCTGGCACCTTGCGCTCCTGTAAATGCACCTTTTTCGTGACCAAATAATTCACTATCGATCGTTCCTTCTGGTATTGCTCCACAGTTGACCGCAATGTAACCATGATGCTTTCGGTTGCTATACTGATGAATAATTTGTGGAATGGTTTCCTTACCTACACCACTCTCTCCGGTCACCATTACGGAGATATCTGTTGGAGCCACTTTTACAGCTACTTCCAAAGCCCTATTGAGCGCTGGAGTATTCCCTATTAATCCAAAGCGTTGCTTTACTGATTGTACTTCCATTATTTCTTTTTTAGATCCAAGCCTGTAAGCTCATAGAACCAAGCTTTTATCTTAATTATCCTTTTCAACACTATTCTTAAATGAAAAAATCATTTTCTGAACCTCAGTTACAAGTTCTAGTGATTTCTCCAATAAATCTGGGCTACCATATTTTCTTCTTTTACAAATCAACAATTGAGTTTCCAATTCAAAAGCCGAAGCAATCGATACGGATAAGAACTCTGCAAAGTGTTTTCTTGTTCTTTTACCACTGCCCTCTGCAATATTTGAAGCTATGGAACAAGAACATCGATTCATTTGATCGATTAAGTTAAACCGCTCGGCACTAGGCAAGCCTTTATTGTATTCAAATATCAAATCTGTCAAATCCATCGACTTTTGCCAAATTTTGAGATTTTTGAAATTATGTGCCATTCGTTTTTACTTTAAACCTAAGATTTTTTGTCAGGGAACACGGTGCCAAGAAAAACTTTTGACACTAGGCATCTTGACTCTAAAAGTCTTAGTTCTTTATTTTTTTCAATATCAAAATCAGTTCACTACTTTTCCTAATAGTGTTGCACGCGTGCAATCGTCTACAAGGACATTTACGTACTCTCCTTTTTCATAATTTTCTCTTGGGAAAACGATCATTGCGTTTTGGGTGTTTCTACCACACAAAAAATCATCTGACCGCTTTGAAGGACCTTCAATCAAAACCTTGTGTACTTTGCCAACAGCTTTTTGATTCGCCTTCAGCGAACTTTCATTCTGAATCTCGATTACCTCTTGCAATCTGCGCTTTTTTACTTCTTCTGGCACATTGTCTTCGTATTTTCTTTCTGCCAATGTTTTTGGTCTTTCTGAGTAAAAGAACATATAGGCAAATTCATACTGCACTTCTCTCATCAAAGAAAGTGTATCCTGGTGCTGCTCTTCTGTTTCCTCACAAAATCCCGTTATGATATCAGTAGAGATGGCGCACTCCGGCATGATTCGTCTAATCGCTTTGATTCGATCCATGTACCACTCACGGGTATATCCTCTGTTCATTTTCTTCAAAACATCCGAATTACCACTTTGCACAGGCAAATGAATGTACTCGCAGATATTCTCATATTTTGACATGGTCTCTAGCACCTCATTGGTCATATCCTTAGGGTGAGAAGTACTAAACCTAACCCTTAAATCGGGATGTACTTTAGCGACCATTTCTAATAGCTGAGCAAAATTGGTGGTTGGAATATTCTCATCTACAATTTCTCCTTTCTTGGAAATATTCCATCTGTAACTATCCACATTTTGACCCAATAAAGTCACTTCTCTGTAACCTCTTTCGAACAGATCTCTTGCTTCTGCTACAATACTCAAAGGGTTTCTAGATCTTTCTCGTCCTCGGGTAAAGGGAACTACACAGAACGAGCACATGTTGTCACAACCTCTCATAATAGAAATAAAGGCTGTTACTCCATTTCCTCCCAATTTCACCGGACTGATGTCCGCATATGTTTCTTCTCTCGAAAGCAATACATTCACCGCCTTTTGTCCGCTGTCTACCTGTTCGATCAGGTTGGGTAAATCACGATAAGCATCAGGACCAACCACTACATCTACCAACTTCTCTTCTTCTAGCAAAGTCTCCTTCATTCGCTCGGCCATACAACCCAACACACCGACTACCATTTTTGGATTGGTTTCCTTTTGCTTTTTGAAGTGTTGTAATCGGTTTCTTACGGTTGTCTCTGCTTTTTCACGAATAGAGCAGGTATTTAGCATCACCACATCCGCTTCATCCACGTTTCGTGTGGTGGCATAACCTTCCTTTTCTAGAATAGAAGCCACAATCTCACTATCCGAAAAATTCATCTGGCAGCCATAACTTTCAATGTAAAGCTTTCTGCTTCCCTCGTTACCTTCTCGCACTAAAGCTTCTCCTTGTCTACCTTCGTCTATAACTTTGTTTTCCATGTCCTTCTCTTAGTTTCGCAAAGGTACATCAAAAAAGGAAAAATGTGACAAAATGTCATTTAAGAAAAGTTAAAAAGGAAACTACGCAATTTGACTTTATGTTTTGGACGACTTTTACGGACGGAATCAAACCCTAAAACCAATCGTTAAAAGGATCAATGCCCGTGCTATCCTGCTGGCATTCGATTACCGTTGGTTCGCCCGGGTGAACAGGCTCAAAATCACCATGTGAAATTTTAACCTTACTATCCTTGTACGCTCTGCTCATGTAGTAGCCCCAAATGGGTAATCCAGTATTTGCTCCCTGACCGTATTTGGTGCTTGAGAATCTTACACCACGATGATCACAACCTACCCAAACTCCGGTTACTAAATCTGGCGTATGACCGATGAACCAGCCATCAGTGTTCCCCTGAGTAGTCCCAGTTTTTCCAGCCATTGTACCGCTAAATTGATAGGCATATTTTGAACTTCTAATTCGCATTGCCGTTCCTCCCCACTTGCCGTCTGCTGGTCGCTGCACTCCTGTAACGCCTTTCATCATCTTTAAAACCTCAAATGCCGTTTCGGGTTCCATAACTTGGGTTGGTTCTACATTTGCTTCGTATAACACTTTACCACTGGCATCTTCTATTCGTAAAATGGCAATGGGCTTATTGTGAAAGCCATGGTTGGTGATCGTTGCATGAGCAGCCGTCATATCCAACACTGACTGATCACAAATCCCCAAACCAAGGGATGGAACTTCCTGCACAGTTGCATTGTCCATTCCCATCGTATTTAAGTACTTTACCACTCTTGAGTTATTACTCCCTGTCTTTTTGATAACATAAGTAGTGATTGGGTTGTTTGAGCTGGCAAGCGCCCAATACATGGGCGTCATTGTCCCATCAAAGTCGGAACCTGACGGACACCACATTTTCCCATCTTCTAACTCAATACAATACTCAATCATGGGCACTTCAGTACAGGCAGTAATCACTCCTGCTTCGATTCCTGCCGCATACACAAATGGTTTGATCGTAGAACCTACCTGTCGTTTCGAATCTTTGGCATAATCATACTTGAACCACTCGAAATCAGGACCTCCTACATACGCTTTGATGAAACCAGTATGCGGATCAATGGAGACCAAACCTGCTCTTAACACCTTCATATGGTATTTGATGCTGTCCATCGGAGTCATTTCCATCGTTTTGGAATGTCCTTTGGTTTTCCAATCGAAGACCTTTAGCGTTGTAACGGTGTTAAAGTTTTCTAGGATTTTTGACTCAGTCCACCCCAAAGCAGACAGGTTTTTATATCGGTCTGACTTCTGCATTTCTGCCATAAGGTACTTTTCCGCACTGGAGGATGAAATATCATTGGAAAACGGATAGTTCTTATTGTCCGCTACATCTACGTCTAAAATCGCTTGCAATTCATTGGAAAGATGCTCCTCAACCGCCCACTCGGCATGTTCCTGAAGGTTAGCGTCTAGCGTGGTGTAAATCTTGAGTCCATCCGTATAAATATTGATCGGATCGCCATAACTATTGGTGGCTCCTGTGTAAGCTAAAATGGACTTGGCTTCTTGCTTAACCATTTCCCTAAAATAGGGCGCCAAGCCTGTAATGTGCGTTTCAGGGTGATAGTCGGTAACGAGTGGTAACTGAATTAACGAATCGTATTGCTGTTGGGTGAGCATCTCGTTTTTCTGCATTTGCTTCAATACCACATTTCTTCGTGTTACGGCTGTGGTAGAGTCATTAAGCGGATTATACGTTCCTGGGTTCTTGAACATCCCCACCAGCATGGCGGCTTCTTGAATTTCAAGATCTGCGGAATTCTTATTAAAATAAACTCGTGCAGCCGAGTGCACACCTACGGCAGTATGGAGAAAATCAAATTCATTGAAATACATTGCTATGATTTCCTTTTTGGTATAGCGCTGCTCTAACTTTCCTGCGATGATCCATTCCGCAAATTTCTGTCGGATTCGTCCAATCGTAGATTCGGGAGGATCGTGAAACATCATTTTTGCCAATTGTTGCGTAATGGTACTTCCTCCTCCTTTATTTCTGAGCGTCATTGCTCCTCCCACTGCTCGCATTAACGCCCAACCATCTACTCCAGAGTGCTCAAAAAAACGCTCATCTTCTGTAGCTACCAATGCGTCTATCAAATAAGGTGATAACTCCTGATAAGCCACCTTGGTACGGTTGTGTATGTAATACGTTCCCAGCAACTCTCCATTGGCGTCATACACCAAACTAGCTTCGTCTGATCGTGGATTCTCCAATTGATAAATTGACGGCAGTTCGTCTTCACCAATAGACCACAACATTCCATACACGAATATGAGCGGAATGAAAACCACTACCCAAGTACCGACCAGCAAGAACACCTTCTGCTTCTTAGACAAGCCATTGGCTGTGTTCTTTTGCTTAGCGCTTACACCTGGTTTTTTGGCAACTTTATTTTGCTTCTTTTTTGCCAAAGCAACACTATTATTGATTTGCTTTTTTTATCGTTAACCCTACATCTGAAATGTCTCGCAAGGGCTCGTCTCTCATTCCTTGTACAAAACTGATTTGATACTTCCCCAACTCCTGGAAACGCACATTCTTCATGAATAGCACATGGTTCTCTACCATGCTTCCAGATACATCTCCCAGCCACCTTCCGTTGGCACCATCTGCTAAAGGGATGTTTATCGTATCCACAAAAACCATGGTTGGCGACTCCATTTTTGCAAATACAAAACAATTGGAGTATTCATAACTCGTAGTGGTTCGTAAGTCCATGTAGAAATCAAAGTGACTTGTGGTATCGTCAATTTTAAAAGAAAAAGAAACCGTATCCGATGAACTCCAATTCTGCCCAGCAATGGGAGTCGTATCTTCCAACAGCACATCGCCATCAGAGCAGGACGTGAATAGCACAAACGCCATCACAACCGGCAAGAAAATATGTTTAGTCACTTTTCTTATCATTGTTGTTTTTTGACCCTTGAGGGTTGTTCCCTTTTCCTTTGTTGTTGTTATTTCTACCTTTCCTTTTGTTATTTCTGCGGTTATTGTTCCCTCCGTCACCCTTTTGTTGGTTCTTGCCTTGCGTGTTTTGCTGACCACCACCTTGTTGGTTTCCTTTGTTCTTATTCCCCTTTCGCTTGTTTCGTTTCTTCTTCTTTCTGAATTTCTGGTCAAAACGAGTAAGATCATCCTGTCCTACCACATTGGAGTATTCTGGTTCATTCTTTGGTTCCTCAATCTCAGCAAACTCATTCAAATCACCAATTTTATTTCCAGATTTTTGCAAGTTGTGAAGTTCAAAAACTCGATCCACAGAAAGGCAAATGATTGAAGAAGATCGCTCTCCTTTTACCAAGTACCACATCTTCCGTTTAAACACATCTGTCTTGATGTGAATAGCCGCACCGTTGGCGGTATGAATGGTCTTTTTAGTATCAGGGAAAGACTTTAACGCTTCCACATACTGATCTAGCTCATAATTTAAGCAGCACTTCAACTTACCGCATTGCCCTGCCAATTTTTGTGGATTCAATGACAGCTGTTGATACCTTGCTGCACTGGTTGAAACCGATCTAAAGTCGGTCAACCAAGTAGAACAACATAACTCTCTGCCGCAAGCTCCTAATCCTCCCAATCTTCCTGCTTCCTGACGAGCTCCGATCTGGCGCATTTCAATTTTTATCTTGAATTGATCTGCCATTACCTTGATCAGTTCCCTAAAATCTACTCGTTGGTCCGCTGTATAGTAAAATGTAGCCTTATTTCCATCGCCTTGATACTCCACATCTCCCAATTTCATATCTAACCCTAAACGAACAACCAATTCGCGAGCCTCATGCATGGTATCGTACTCCTTGGAGCGAGCTTCTTTCCATCGATCAATATCGGTTTCGGTGGCTTTTCGGTAAACTTTTCTCAATTCGTGCGGAGCAGATTTTACATTCTTCCGTTTCATTTGATGCTTCACCAGTTCGCCCGTTAAGGTCACAATTCCAACATCATGCCCTGGGGATGTTTCTACCACAACAGCATCACCTTTGAAAATCTGATATCCCTTTTCATTCCGATAAAACCCTTTCCTTCCATTCTTGAAACTAACCTCTATGACATCAAAAACAGACCGCCCTGTTGGCACCTGAATATCAGCTAACCAGTCAAAAACGGCCATTCTATCACATCCTCCGGAGCCACAATTTCCGTTACTCTTGCAACCATTTGGAACTCCCCCACTATTATTACTACAATTCGAACAACTCATTTCTCTTTCTTTAAGCAATGTCTGTGTCTCGTATCTCCTCCTATCTCGCCCAACTTACAGACCTGAACAAAGTTATGTATAATTCCTATATGAAACATGAGCCATGTTTCAATAGTTATTACATGCCCCTTGTTAGTGATTATTTGATCACCTTTGCTTTGAATCAGAACCTTCTGCTTATCAGTTTTCCTGAAGCTTTATCTAATAAAAACAGGTGCTCTGACCCACTATTTGATTCTCTTAAAACCAAAAGAATTTTTGTTTTTGCCTCAAAAATTGCATCTACTGTATATCGCTTTTTCAGCACTACATTTGGCAGGTTCTCAATCTCTCTACCTACGCCTGTCTTACTTCTGACATAAACTTCGTTTGGCAAAACGCATAATTCCTCATTCGCTTTACTTGTTAATGGAATAACTGCAAAACCTCGATTTGGTTTCAGTTCTATATCAGACATTTCTCGTTGCGCAGCAAATGGCACGGAGACACCAATCTGCTTAAAAAGATGAATATCTTCATCAATTGGCACTTCATCAAACGTAAAAGTATACACGTTCACCTCCACAGGAATGTAATTTTTCACCTTGGTAGGTTCCATTTTCTGCTCATCCTTTGAAGAGGGTTCGCTTAGGTAATGGTCAATAAACTGACTTTTTTGTTCGGAGGACAGAAACCACTCACTTCTTGGCAGTAAAGGTGTAAGAAAACTTATTACTTCTTCATACATCGTTCGGATGTACTGATTGGAAGCTTCTTGTTCAAACGTAACTTTATTCATTGGCAACCTGATTTCATTTACAACGAAATCAGATGCACCCCATTTCCGCCACAGAAAAATAAAAACACTTTTCTTATCCTTTGACAAACTAATTTGTTGAGCATCATTTCCCCTAATAGACCTAGAGAAGTCCTTGTTAATTCTTCCAAGTTTTTTTTGAGTCAAATCATAGCCCAAATGATTGCAAACCATTGATAATTCTTTCTGCATTTCACTTGAGAAATTGAATCTTACTCCTGTCTCTTCATATTGTTTTCTGCAAAAAGCTTTAAACTCATCTATTGGAACTTTCTCTGTTACACCATTGTTTGATTTGATGTTAACTTTAAGGTAAAGCTTATTATTTTCTTCTTCTAAAGATGCAACCACTTTTTGGAAAGAACCAGCTTCTCCAATGACATAATCCCAAATGACTTTTATAGGGTGGTCATACCTACGCTTTAAAAAGCCTTTTAACTTGTCCATACCCTTGCTGGTCAATACTTTGCTAATGGCAGGATAATCCGTAACGGAGTAAGAACCGTGGCCCCAGAGATTCTGATAATGTCCAATGTAGTGCTTGAAATAGAAACGGTCGTAATCACAAGAGACATCCTTGAAAAAATCCTCCACATCACCATCACCAAACTGATTTTTTTCACCATTGGAAGTTTGCTTAGGGGTGTATCCTAATTTAATCTCCATTTCTCAAAGTTAAACATTAGACAGGAGTTGCTTCTTATTTCAAAAACAATCTACTCACAAATTTTGTAACGAAATTCAATTTATTAGTTTTGCATTTCACACAGAGAGGTGGCCGAGTGGTTTAAGGCGCACGCCTGGAAAGCGTGTTGACGCGTGAGCGTCTCGAGGGTTCGAATCCCTTCCTCTCTGCAAGAGAATCTGAAAGATTAATGAGTCTGAAAAAGAGGTGAGAAGTTTATCCCGAATACTTTCGGGGAACCCCTTCCTCTCTGCAAAACAATCCGGAGGATCAATGGATCAACACTTATAGCAACCCTCTGTCTCTTATCGCTCTTATAAAACTTCAGTTGCGCTAAGCATATTTGCGTAACTTCGTCATGATGATTCAGAAAACAGCTTACACATTTATCATTTTGATTGCCATTGTTGTGACCCTCACCTTTGGACAAAGCTTGATTGTTCCTTTTGTTTTTGCCTTGTTACTGTGGTTTATTGTGCGGATGATGCGCAAACAGTTGGACAAGGTATCGTTCATCAAAAAGCGATTTCCAAGCTGGCTCAAAAATCTTGTTCCATCATTGGTTATTTTGGTCATTTTGGGCTTTACCTCCAAAGTCATATCCAATAGCATTCAAGACCTTGCAACGTCTTATGAAAAGTATGAAGCAAACATTGATGCATTGATCACCCAAGCCAGCGAATCCCTCGGCATTGATATTATGGGCATACTCACTGGTCATACGGGTGATTTGGATTTTGGGACTATTTTGAGCTCGATCTTTGACTCGCTCACAGATATCTTGAGCAGTGCTTTTATGATTTTAATCTATGGTCTATTCATCTTTTTGGAAGAGGTCTATTTTAGAACAAAACTAAGGCATGCTTTTGCTAAAAATGATCAGTTCGAAAAAGTGACGCATATCCTCAGCAACATTGAAAAATCAGTCACAAAATACCTGGGCATGAAAACGCTGATTAGTTTGATCACGGGTGTTGCTAGTTATGTCGTACTGCTTATTATTGGGATTGACTCTCCTGTTTTTTGGGCCTTCTTGATTTTCCTACTCAACTTTATTCCAACAATCGGTTCTTTGATTGGAACACTTTTTCCTGCCATATTCTGCTTGCTGCAGTTTGGCGAGTTTACTCCTGGTGTTATGGTGCTCGTTTTTGTTGGGGCGATTCAGGTGATTGTTGGAAACATCCTTGAACCGCGACTTTTGGGTAATAGCATGAACATTAGCGCTTTGGCTGCCATCGCATCGCTATCCATTTGGGGTGCAATTTGGGGTGTAACGGGAATGATTCTCAGCGTACCGATTACGGTAATTATGATCATCATTTTCTCTGAATTCCCGCAAACAAGACCCATTGCTATTATGCTCTCCGAAAAGGGCAACATCAAGGAAAAGAATAAACAGCCTTAACATTCACCCACGCGCCTGTCAAAGTTGAGGTAGTAATTTCTTGCCTGACCATTTAAATGGATCGTTACACAGATAATCATTTTGGCGCAAAAAACACTCACCGGCTTATCAGCAGGGCACCACTCTAAGGTCTTACACCAGTTTGTTACAGCTTTTTTGGTCATTTCTGGAGGATCATTGTTGACAAACCCCTTACCGTAGCCGAAGAATTTCAGGCTGTACTTTCTATTCGCATCGAGCACTTCCGCTCTTCTCCAACCCGAGAAATGAATAGCTTCTGTTTCGTTCCCGTCATAAATATAAGCTCCTTCCGTTTCTGAGTACAAAATGCCGTATCGATTCTCATATCCTGCACAAACAACCACACTATCGTACTCCACTTTCATTTTAAGCTTAATGACCTGTGCTAAATCTGCAAAATCTAAGGACTCACTACAGATAAATGTAGAATCATTTTTCTTTGAAAACCCGACTTCACTTGAACACATTTCTAAAGAAAAATCAGTGAATTTGATACTAAAGTCATTACCCACCCGCATGTAATAAATATCGCTTTGCGACCAGTAAAACCCTCCTGTAAATACGAATAATAAGAAAAGAATTGTTCTCAAAATGGTTTGTTTTCTTCAAAACTACAAAAATCAGCTTCTCAACAGGAGTAGGTTTATTATTCGTGCAATTTGAGCGGAAACTGGTTAAAATCTCCCACCCAGCACGGTAGATTTCTTCACTCCCGAAACATTCCCGTCTAGGTCAAAAACTTCAAAATAGAGCACATAAACGCCAATCGGTGCTTTTTCACGGTTATTATTCGTTCCATCCCAGGCAATAATACCTTCAGTTGATAATAGCTCGTTCTGCAAGACGTACTTTACAATTCTTCCCTCTCGATCAAAAATGGTGATACTCCCCACATATCCCGGTGCATCCAGCGAGTAGGAAATGATCAGGACATCATCTACGCCATCATTATCTGGTGAGAAAACATCTGGAGATAAACTGACCATCTCATCAGTGATCATTCCTGGGTAGTATTGTGAATTCTCCATTCCTGGAGTAGCCCATCCCACGTTCTCAGCGCCCGAGTGCCAATTGGTAACATCACTAGCTTCTCGATTATAATCAATTCTTTCGAGGGAAACACCATCTGGATCTTTGATTAATGGGTAATGCATGTCCTCATCGTAGCTGAATTGGTCAGAAACTATGGAATCAGGTAATATCAAATATACTGTTCCCGAATCATTTGAATAGGTAGGCAGTGTTGACATTTCTAAAAATGAGCCTACCACCGCACTGAAATAATTGATCTTGATATCTGCGCTATCTTTGGTTAACACTACAAACTCACCGGGAGACATCAGGCGATGCTGTTCGATTTCTTTATAGTTATCAATAATGCCATCGTCCCAATTGGCTAAAAAGCAACCCATCAGGTCAATGTATTTTTCTGAGTTGTTATAAATCTCTACGAAGTCATCTCCACCCGTCACGGGGTTAAACAACACCTCGTTAATGATCAAGTCTCCAGCTACTGCAGTGGCCGGTAATACAACTTCGACACTTGGCGAACCAGCATTGCCCGAGCAATCCATTATTCCGTTCAAGGATATGGTATAGATCGTTCCTGTATCCAATGGTGCTCCAGTCGTAATTTCAACACAGGTTAAATCTCCAGACCAATCAATAGCTGCAATTGAATTTCCATTGTCAATCGCAAAATTGGATAGTGTAATCCCACCTATTTCAATACTCTCGTCAAAGCATATTTCTACTTCCGATGAACTCAGAACAGTTGCAGTAACAATATCAGGAGCGGTAACATCTGGTGTTATATCATAAACCGAATTCTGTGTACCTGGTGTTCCTCCATCTGGACTATTAGAGGCAATCCAGTTGGCTGCACCAGAACAGGGGAGCTCCGGATTAATCAACTCCAACGAGTAACCACCATTTTCTTTATCCCCATCCTGATACCATTCATCCGAATAGGACACTGAATCAACTGCTGTTCCAGCATCATCCTCCAAATAAAGGTCATCACTGGCATTGTTTAGAGAAGGCATCGAACTCACGAAGATCACATTGGGGAAAATACTGAAATCCAAAACGTAGTCGTCATCTGCGATTACAACGACTTCTCCAGGCATCAAGAGGTGACTAGGAATCGTAGCGCTTGAAGAAGCATCCGAAAAAATCCATCCATCCAAATCAAAAATATTGGTGGAGGTGTTGTAAATTTCAACGTACTCAGCAGAAGGCAAGCCGTATTGAGGTGATGGATCAGCAAAAATCTCATTAAAAATAACATCTCCATATACCGCTGGAACCGGAACAAAATAAAGGAAATCATGATCTGATGCAGTCATTCCGTTGCCAGCTACATCTTCTACATTGTTCACGGTGAGGACGTTCGTAACACCTTGTGAAAATGACGTAGAGAACGTCAGATTGACCTGAGCAGGATTACCACCATTTATAGTTGCTAAAGACGGGTTGCCTAGCCCATTGCTAGCCGAATAATTGGATTCATTTTCAGCGGTAACAGCATCCACAGGTTCATCAAAGACGACCTCTAATTGTGTATCTGAAATCACCGTAACACTCGTAACCGATGGTGGCGTAACATCTGGAGCTATGTTATCCGCATAAATATCATCAAAAAAGTGCCCGTTTACGGGAGAAGCGGCAGCAGATTGCGTGATGATCATCCCAAGGTGAGTTGAGCTGTTCACGCTTCCATCATTGACCGAACCTCCGCTCACATAACCACCCGTGGGACTACTTCCCAAATCATCGTATTGTAACGTCCAATTGTCTGATACATCTCGTGTGATCTTTATCCTAAACGGATTGCTTGACGAACTATTGATAAGACCGTCTGCACCATCAATGATCAAGGTCTCTGTTCCTGCCACCATTTTGTACAGTGAAATCTCATCAGCCGTACCTCCCATTCGCACGAAATATCCATTAGTGACAGCATTCAGATCTGCATTGTCTGCCATCACATAAAAATCTGCATAATTTGCACCAGATGTTCCAAACTGAAAATCAAAATAAAACTCCCACTCAGCATCCGTTGCGATGGTAGAGGGAGTACTCAAATAATAGGTTGCCGCTCCAGGAGATTGCGACTGCAACTCACCATTTGAAACTGTAAACAAGGATACGTCTCCACTCCAGATTGGATTGGATGTAAAATCACCATCCGAAAAGTCATCGTTCACTTGTGCTAACAACGCATAACTACCAATCATCCAACTCAAACAAAGCAAAAACAGCTTATTCACCTTTAACATATTTTACGGGTTTGAAGGGTTATAAATGTACTACATTTGTGTAACATACTCGAACGTTAATCGTCTTAAATGATAAACAGCTAACTATTACACGAGCGGTCTACATATTTCTTTTGCTATTTGTCCCTGTTATATCTTGGTCTGGCGTGCTTAGAGGTGTGGTGCTTAGTGAACAACAAGAGCCACTACCTTTTGCTAGTGTTTACGTTAAAAACTCCACTCGAGGAACTGTAACCAACCTCAAAGGCGAGTTTGAACTCGAATTGCCTAAAGGAGAACACATCTTGGTATACAGCTTTGTGGGGTACAACACCGTGGAAAGGTCGTACATGTTTAAGTCCAGCAATCTATTGACGGACACGATTATCCTAAAAGAGGATAATTCCTTGGGGGAGGTTGAGGTCTATGCTGATAAGCGAGACCGGGCAAAGGAAATCATGGGAGAAGTACGAAAACTACGATCTAACTTCAACCAGGGGGTTCAGTTTTTTAGTTGTGAGAGTTACATCAAAACTGCCATTGACAAAAAGGTTAAACTCGACCCAGATAGCATTCCGGCTAACGGAAATGAAGTAAGCTATTCTTCGGATCTTAATCAATTCTTCAAACAGGAAAATCTGAACTTAGTGGAGTCCTATTCCACAACCTATTATGATAAGCCTAGTCGTTTTAAGGAGGTTTTCCATGCGTATCATGACTATTCTGAAACAAAAAGCGGAATTGGACAAGAAGTCTCGTTTGGAATTGAGATTGGAGAAGACGACATCGCTCCTGCTCCAGAAGTTACGAGTAATCCTTTGATTATTTATAACGATATTCTTAGTTGTGATTTTAACTTCTATGACAATCAAATTAACTATCCTGAAATTTGTCAAAAGCCCATTTTATCTCCACTCGCTGAAACGGCTCCATTAACTTACCGATTTGACTTGGAAGGTTCTTTTTACGAAGACAGTACGCTGGTCTACAAAATAAAAGTATCTCCTCTATTTGTCACAGACGCTGCGTTTTCTGGCTACTTATTTATTGAAGACAGCACTTGGGTATTGCGATCTGTTGATCTCTTTATCAATAAACAAGCACTCACCGTTTGTAAGGAGTTTCACATCATCCAAAACTATCAACAGCAGGAAGAGTTTGTCAACGTACCTGTAAGAAGAGAGATTGACTACGTTTTTAAGGAGGGTGGCGATTACATTTTAGGCAATACTCAGGTGCTCCATAGTAATTATAAGGTAAATGTAGATGAAGCAAAAATCAAGTGGACCAATGAAGTGAAGTCTTTTGATCCAGAAGCGCTAGATAGAAGCGAAGAGTTTTGGGCTACAATGCGTCCGATCCAAATGAAGGAAAAGGAACTGAATTTTATTCATGTTTGCGACAGCTTAAAGGAATACTTCACAAGTGAAGAGTACTACAAAAAACTAGATAGCAGCTTTAATCGAATCACGATCTGGAGTCCTATCATAGGTGTTGGACACAAGAATTCGTTCAAGAAATATCAATGGTACATAGAAGGTTTATTGGGGCAAGTTAATCCATTTGGGATTGGAGGCTACCGTCACAAACTCCCAGGTAATTTCACTAAAGAGTTCAATAATAATTTTCTGCTTGAGACGGATGGAATGGTCGATTATGGATTCCGCAATAAAGACGTAAAAGGGAAAGTAGGAGTCGGACTTACTTATGTTCCAAAAAAGTTCGTCAGGACATTTATTCGTGCAGGAGACTTTTATGACATGGTGAACGATTACGCTTCTGTGGCCCAAACCTTCAGTAGAAGTAACTACGTAAGAACGGTGATGTTCTCTGTAGCCCAGCGCATGGAGATCTTCAATGGCTTTTTTGCAGAAGCTACCTTTAACTTTTCAGACCAACGTCCCATTGATAACCTGCAGCTATCAGAATGGAGCGATCGGTTATTTGGATCTTTGAATGAACCCATTGAGTTTGATCGCTATATCAAAAGTGAATTTGTCCTTGAACTAAAGTATCGCATTAAGCAGAAATACATGTACAAAGACAATAAGAAAATCATCTTTGAAGCGAAGCATCCGATCTTGAAATTAAAGTTTAAGAAAGGGATCTCTGGGCTTTTTGGTAGTGAAGTAAACTATGACTTCATTGAAATTGGTGCTTCTCATCATACCCAACTCAAAAGATGGGGGTCTTCTAACTGGCAGGCAATGTATGGAACCTACCTCAACAAAACGAACCTTAGAGTCCTAGAACACAAATACTTCAGAGGGTCAGATCGTTTTTTCTTTTCGAGTCCCACACGGTCGATGCAGTTGCTAGACGCCACCATGTCTACTCCTAACGACTATTTTCAAGCCAATTATGTGCATCATTTTGAAGGAGCCATTCTTGGTAAGGTTCCTTTCTTAAACAGGCTTAAACTAGAACTTGCTGGCGGAGGCGGAATGCTGTACATCGAAGACGAGAGTTTTCGTCAGGTAGAAATCTTTGCGGGGTTGGAGCGGCCTTTTGTCTTGTGGAAACAGTTAATTAAAATAGGTGTTTATGCTGTAACGGTAGATAATAATGTCTCCACTGCAGACTTAGCCTTTAAGTTTGGCATCAATTTCTATAATGATTTTAAACGAAAGTG
Source organism: uncultured Flavobacteriales bacterium (assembly GCA_964387945.1). GTDB lineage: Bacteria > Bacteroidota > Bacteroidia > Flavobacteriales_D > Parvicellaceae > Parvicella. Next base: position 420,386 of record CAYLYX010000001.1, read on the forward strand.
GGATTATTAAACTCTCACCCCAATTACACAAACATCATCAATTTGTTCGTAATCCGCTTTCCAACGATTGAACTCATCGTGAAGACCTGTCATTTGGGTCTGCAAATCCTGCTCAGACACTGAGATCAGAAAACGCTTAAAAGGTTTGTATTTGTATTTCTTACCTTTTGGCCCACCAAACTGGTCGGCATATCCATCTGTGAACATGTAAACCGTATCTTCTTTCTGCAGCTCAATTACATTATTTTCAAATGACTTTCGATCCATGTATTTTCCAACAGGCTGTTTGGTGGCTTTTACTTCAAAAAGGTTAATTCCGTTCTCTTCCATGACGGGAACTTCCTCTACACCATTCACCTTCAGGGTTGATCTCTTCGTTACAATCCAAAGGCTGTTATTGGCTCCTGCATATTGCAACTCCATATGGTCTTCTTTCTGTTCGAAAGAGCATAGCGAAATATCCATACCATCCTTTACCTCATCCTCCGATTTTTCGAATGTTTCAATCACCAAATCGGTTGTTTTATCCAACACATCTGCTGGCTTGGTGAACCCAAATTCTTTCACACTTCGGTCTAACGCGTTACTACACACCACGCTTACCATCGCCCCTGGAACTCCGTGACCCGTGCAGTCTGCCGCAGCAATCATATTTCTTTTCTCACGTTTGTTAAATCGTGCCAGGTTGGTCCAATAAAAATCACCTGCTACAATATCCTTTGGCAAGTAGAGGATAAACGATTCTTGAAAAGTATCATAGATTGTTTTTACCGGTGTAAGAATGGCATTTTGTAAGCGCTTCGCATAATTAATAGAATCCAAGATTTCCATATTCTTTTCTTCGATTAAATGCTTCTGGTGTTCAGCAATATCTCGCTGCTTCTCAGCTTCTGCCTTCTGTGCAACCACCTCTTCTGTTCGTTCTTCTACGATCTTCTCGAGCTTGATGTTCTGTTGCTTCACTCTTCTGATGCTCAGCATAATCAATACGTACACGACCACGGCAAGCAAAGCAATAAACAGGAGATAAGCCCACCAAGTACGATACCAAGGCGGTAAAATCGTAAATGTAAAAGAAGCCTCTTGCGAAATTTCTCCTTTTGCATTTCGCGCTCTCACCTTAAACGTGTACGTACCTTCTAGGAGAGAATAGTCTTCTTTGTTCATGGATGACCATTCTGACCATTCATCGTCAAAGCCTACCAGCATCCAAGAGAACTGTGTCTTGTCCTCTGATTTAAAACTGTTTGCAGCAAAAACAAATTCAACCTTATCTTTTGATCCGTATGCAAGTTCATAACTCTCCAACTGTTCTCCATTTCCACCATAGAGCAATTCTCCACCAAAGCCTACTTCTCGAATTAAAGCACTAAAAGGCGCCACGTTTTCAGAGACTCTCTTTTTATCAAATCGCATCAAGCCACCTGGACCACCGAACCATGAGACATTATTATCTTGATGATAAACCGCATGCACAATGTACTCATCGTAACCAGAAAAGAACTCAGAATGCCACTTATAATTCTCTGCCTTTGCTGCGTACCCAATCTCATACGTGTTGTCGTCATCTTTAAACAAGACCATCCAGACATTGCCTGCTGGATCAGCATTAATTCGATGGACCCCTTGCCCTGTTTCATCAAAGTCAACACCAAACTTCGAAGTTCTAGAAAACTTCCCATCAGCGTACTTGTAAACTCCTACATTGGTGGCACAAAAGACCTCTCCTTCATAGTCAAAAAGATACGTCTGTCCTATTGGAAGTCCTTCTCCTGTGTAGAAATGCTTAACTTCAGGAGTTCCTTTTGAAAGGTCACTCAGGTTTATTTTGTAAACACCATCGTTAGGTTTAGTTCCTATCCAAACGTCTCCTGCTTCAGTAATGACAAAATTAAAGGGCTCTCCATTGCTAAAGTTTTGGAGGTATACCAATTCTCTGTAAGTTCCATTTGCATATTCCAACAACTGAATTCCATCATAATGCAGCACGACAAACTGATCTTCCTTGAAAGGTGATTGCTTAACATTATAGGGACCACCCTGTGCAATGGACTCCGCCATACCTCCATCGTACTTAAACAGATCGTACAAGGCAGATACATAAAGGCTCGTATCTCTTTTAGTGGCTAATACATTCAACCCATAACAATCATCAACTATGCCCGTAATTTTTGAGATACTTCCAGACTCACCTAATTTATAGGCACCCCCTCCTGTTGCTAAAAACAATCCATCTCGATAAGCCGCTATGTCTTCTATGGTTGCATCGTCAAACACACTCTCAAATGTGGTGATGGGAGACATCAGGTCTACCTTAGAAATACCATTTGAAGTACCCAACCATAAGTTTTTCTCAGCATCCACGTACTGACACAAAATTGTTCCATCGATCAATCCCTTATCTGTAGTTATCGCATAAACTGGATCAAAATACTTATCTAAAATGATAATTCCATCGATGTAAGTACCAATGGCCAGATATTGATCATCTACCGCTAACGCTGACTTTATCGTAATGTCCTCATTTTCGTAGGCTTTTACAGTCATTCCATTATCGATGATATACAACGTTCCAAGTTCGGTAACGGCTATATGCGACCCATTAAATTGTAACACATCGATAATCTGATTGTCATCAGCATCGTGGTACTTCCAAACCAATTCGAAGCCATTGCTTCCATACTTCATCAATGAACCGTTCTCACCTCTAAAGTAAACACCGTCATCCAGTATGGTCAATGTACCTGTGTTGTTGTCAACATTCGTGTACTCATCAATTAGCTCAAAAGATTTACTCAACACGATGACTTTCTCAAAGTTAGAGACGACATAGAAATCATTGTACTGCACCACATTATGTAGCCTACTTACTTTACCTTCTAAAAACTCGTTGAGGTCTTTGTATTCCCACTTTCCTTTTTCATTAGGCACAAACTCACCTAGTCCAGAGGTATTGGCAATAAGAAAATGCTCTCCTGTCAACAGTTCAAGACTCTCTGCTTTATCTGGCAGTGGTAAGGTCTTCCATTTTGTACCATCGTACTCTAATACTCCTCGCTGATTAGCGAAGTACATCACTCCATTTTCTCTTTGCGTAATGCAAAAAATCTGAGCGTTGGCTTTATAATCTTTTTGAGAATAGTTGGTTACTTTAAGCGACCCCAACAACGAATAGTCTTCCTGCCCATGAGAAAATGAGCAATAAAAAAAGAACAACAAAGAAAATGCGACTATCCTCATCATATACAACAAAGATAATCGCATTCCAGTAGGTTTGGAAAATCAACCCTAGTTTTTCACTACGCGCACGGACTTCATTTTTCCGTTGTCTAGCAATACATTATAAATTCCTGGGCTCAAGTTTGACAAATCAATATCTTGATAATATTGTCCCATAACTTTCATTTCTGGATATGTCAACACAGTTCTTCCATTAATGTCGATTACTTTGATTCTGATGGGATGCCAAGAAGTAGAACTAAATGTTACTCTCACGATATCATTCGTAGGATTAGGAGCTGCAAAGACCTCTTGCAAACTTCTTTCTTCTACAGCAGAAGCTCCTCCTGTTCCAGTAAAAATTCCAGTAGCCTGATTTGATCGTGTAGTGTTGTGATTGGCTTTTGTAGAGGTGCAGCCTGCCACCCAAGACACGTCAACCTTCATGTCATACGTTCCGGGAGTAGCTCCTGAAAAATTCCATGATGTATCTTGATCATCGACTGTCGAGTTAATCAAGTCGGGCGTTTGAGTTGATTGTGTCATATCCCAGCATTGGTAGTAGTCGATCTGCTTACCGATATAGGGTGTCCATTTTAGCCACAATTCTCCTGATTGATTCTCCACCAAAATGAAGTGAATAGTTCTTGCAGGTAAACTCATGGGGCCTAAAACACCATTGTTATTCTTTCCAGCAATTCGATACATCCATCCTTTAAGGTTAGGGTCTGCATTATAGTCATGATATTCACTCAACGAATCATAATCTACAATGGCAATAAGCGAATCATTCCCACCAAGTGTTCTTCTGTAAATGTACATACTGTCAATTCCAACTGCTGAAATCTGATCAGCTCTTTCCCAAACCACAACGTTGTGCGTGAGCGAGGTATCTACGGTAACCAAGCAAATTTCTGTTGCTGGTCCAATTTGTGCATTGGACGAAACCGCCAATAGACTAACGAAGGTGAGAAGTGCAAATAGTTTTTTCATAATCATCAGGTTTGTTCTACAATAATGACGCAATCCATTTGAAAAGGTGCTTTTTTTTATTCAAAGCAGCCAAAATCAATGATCAAATCATTCTTTTCCTTTTTTCACCGCTGGAACACCATTAATCATCCATTCTGGAGCAGGTTCTTCTAACAAGTAGTGATCAAAAAATGCCCGCATCCTGATGCTTAGATCCATACGGTTTGCATCTTTCATCAAGTTGTGCTCATCGTCATTATAGTTCAGCATCCAAACAGGTTTTTGAAGTCTTCTAAGTCCTTGATACAACTCAATACCCTGATACCACGGTACCGCTCCGTCACCATCGTTGTGCATAATCAGTAGTGGTGTTTCAACCTTCGGTAAGTGAAATAGAGGGGAGTTCTCGATGTACAATTCAGGCTTTTCCCAAATGGTCGCACCAATTCTGCTTTGCCCTGTTTCGTATTGAAAAGTCCTACTTAATCCACTGCCCCATCGCACACCGCCATAGGCACTGAACATGTTGCTTACGGGAGCTCCCGCCATCGCACAGGCGTATCTTGTTGTCATGGTCACCAACTGAGCCGTTTGGTATCCTCCCCAACTCTGTCCTTGCAATCCCATTCGGGTTGAGTCAATATTGGGATAAGCTTTCAGGATCGCATCCGTTCCGCTCACAATGGCATTGTAAGCACTCTTTGCAGGGTGTCCTATTTCATAGGTGATGTCTGGTATAAAAACGATGTAACCATTGCTCACATATTCTGTTGGATAAACAATAGAAGCCGTTGGTTTGGGACGATAATAAAAATGGATATCATCTGTGTACAACTCATAAAAATAGACGATCATTGGGTAAGACTTAGCTGGGTCAAAATCTTCTGGTTTGTAGAGTAAACCATTCACGCTATCTCCATTGTAATCTTTCCAGTTAAAAAGCTCCACTGTTCCCCATTTATACTCCTCCTGCTGCGGGTTAATGTCAGTAATTTGTTTTAACTTACCTAACTTCCGAGTACCGACAAAAAGGTTGTAAGATTCTGTAAACGACATCTTTTCTAAGACGATCTTTTCTTTGTTCTCAGATTGGACAATGGTCATTAGTTTTGCATCCCACTCCCCTAGCTTCTCTAGACCATCAACAGTATAATGGTAAACCCCTTCAGCTTTTGTTCGGTGATTAAATGACTTCAAATAAAATCCATCGACCAAATCCAGGTAATGCGCGTCTTTATCCAACTGAAGCACACGATAACTTTCGTTCTTCTGTTCTCCTTTTGTAAAGGTATACGACTTCCCTCCCATAGGAATGATCCAGATATTATTTTGGCTTTCTATCGCACAAGCGTTTTCATTCACCAACCAGTGTACACTCCCAGCAGCACCTATCTTTGAAGGCACATCATGATGACGGCTATGAAACTCATCCTCAATGTCTTTGGTAAGGTTAAGTTCTGCGCCTGTCTCAATTACTTTCAAGTACCACGATGAGTCCTTCGGGCTCCAAAATGTAAAATACTGACCACTTGGAGAAAGATCGTACTCCCAACCAAATGCATGTTCTTTCAAGAGTTCTTTATCGCCTGTTTTGAGGTTCACCCGATACACGTCATAATACCAAAAATCCCACGTCATTTCCTGCAGGTAGGGACTTTGATCGGAGAGCAAGGCAAATGAGCCATTGCGATCCTGGCAATAACGTAGTCGCTGTGTTGATGTGTCCTGTAACTGTACCACCCTTTTCTCGTCAAGATGATAGACATAATCCACTAACCCTAAAGCATCTTTTTTTGCAGATTTCAATTGCTGGGGTTGGATTTCTCCATCTGTCCAGCTCCATACGTCCAATTTCGCCTTTTCATCCTCCGGAACAGAGTCTTTGGGCTCATCCATCGGTTTGATTCCTACCTGAAAAAAAAGTTTACTTGCGTCCTTTGAAAATTGCATCGATTTTCCTGCTACTGTCTGGTGCTTGGCAAAGTAGTCGCTTACAGTATCCAAAACCTGTTGCACTTTCTGATCCTTTGTGGAGAATAAATATAACTGCTGTTTTTTTGCTTTTGTGGTGTCGGTTGAAACGTTAAACGCAAGTAAATCGCCACTTTCAGACCAAGTTAGGTTAGATATTTCCCCAGAAATAGAAAAGAGTTCCTCGCCCAATGAATCAGACCCAACCATTAACCGATCCATTTCAAGAGTGTCCTTCCAGAAGTTCTGAACGTATGCGAACTTCGTACCCTTTTCATTGACACTTGAAGTTTTGACGTGTTCAACTTGGTAGGTTATGCTGGACTTCCCAAGATTCATAATACTCAGCACAGTTCCTTCCAGCTTAGACTGATCTTCAATTACTTCTGGCTCTTTCTTCTTAAAAAACAAGCATTTCCGTTTCTTTTCTGGCTTTTCTTCTTCCTTCGGTAGTTCGTATTTATCACTGTGCGAAATGAGTACCACCGAACCTTCATCACCCGTTTCAAATTTATCCACTTCTGAAAACCAAAGGGTGGAATCTACTCCAAGACGAAAAATCCCCACCGAATCAGCTGGCCATTTTTTCTTCTTGACTTTGTCAATTTTTAACTGACGTATCGAATCGTAGGTCAATGTTTGTTGGAATACCACAAATTGTTCATCTGGATCCATGTGAAATCTTGACACTCTACCCCAGCGGTGCAAAGACTTTCCATTCTTGACCAAAACTAAGGTATCATTCCCTCTGTAAGCCTCTTCCTTAAAAGCGATCCAGTTACCTTCCTTTGAAATTTTCTCATCACTGATCGTTTTCCATCGGTAATAAGCTTCTGTGTTGATTGTTTTTTTTGTTTGTCCAATACCATTGAACGTCAAAAAAAACAACGCATAAATCAGTGATAATCTCATCATATTACGAAAATATGAAAAAATAGACGGCAACGGCAATAATTGTCTAAAAACGTATGCATGCATAACATTTTTCAATTATATTTACGGCTCGAAAGGCAGAATGATTATTTTTGTCAAGACGAACCAATTGATAACGTTAAAAAAGATATAATGAAGTTTTTAGTTTGTATTAGTAAAGCTCCTGATACTACTTCAAAAATTGCCTTTACAGATGGTAATACGAAGTTTGATGAAGCGGGAGTTCAATACATCGTAAACCCTTACGATGAATGGTATGCATTAGTGAGAGCATTGGAGTTAGCTGAGGCTAATGGAGGAACAGTTACCACAATTACAGTAGGAACTGCTACAGATGACCCAACAATAAGAAAGGCTCTTGCAATTGGTGCAAATGATGCGGTAAGAATTGACGCTGAACCAACTGACCCCATGTTTGTGGCGAAGCAAATTGCTGAGTATGCAAAAGACAAAGGTTTTGATGTTGTATTGACAGGTAAGGAGACCATTAACTTTAATGGTGCTCAAGTGGGTGCAATGGTAGCAGAATTTATGGATCTTCCATTTGTTTCTCTGGCACAAAAACTAGACTTAGCTGGCAATACAGGAACGTTAGAACGTGATGTTCCTGGAGGTGTTGAGGTAGTAGAAGTGAACACTCCGTTTGTGCTGAGTGCAGCAAAAGGAATGGCGGAGCAACGTATCCCTAATATGAGAGGAATTATGGCTGCAAGAACGAAACCTTTAAATGTGGTTCCACCAGTCGCGATGGACGCAACTTCTTCTGTTGTGTCTTATGAATTACCTGCACCAAAATCTGACTGTAAATACTTTGAAGTAGATCAGATGGATGAGTTGGTAGCAGCATTACATAACGAAGCAAAAGTAATTTAAGATGTCAGTATTAGTATTTATAGAAACAAAAGACGGTCAACTTTCAAAAGCAGCTTTTGAGGCCGTTTCATATGGAAATAAAATTGGTGATACCACAGTGGTAACCTTCGGTGATGCTGACAATTCAGTATTGGCTGGTTTAGGCAACTACGGAGCTAAGAAAGTTTTGGTGAACCGATCAGTAGAAGATAAAAACGACCAGCAACTTACACGCTTGATCGTAGCTGCTGCAAATGAAGTTGGAGCAGATGTAGTGATTATTGCACAAGACCAACTAGGAAAAGCTGTAGCACCAAGAGTGGCAGCCAGACTAGGTGCAGGTCATGCCTCAGGAGCTATCGCTTTACCAGATACAAGCAATGGATTTGTGGTTAAAACGAATGTATACTCTGGAAAAGCTTACGCTAACGTAGGCATCAACACTGGAAAGAAAGTCGTTTCACTTATTCCGAATGCCGTTCCTGCTGAAGCTACAGGAGGATCAGCTGAAGTAGTTGATTTCAACGCAGATTTGGGAAGTGCCGGAATTAAAGTGAAAGAAGTAAAATCTCAGGGAGATGGTGTTCCATTACCAGAGGCAGAACTCGTAGTTTCTGCTGGTAGAGGATTAAAAGGACCTGAAAACTGGGGTATGGTAGAAGACCTAGCAACTACTTTGGGAGCAGCTACAGCCTGTTCTAGACCCGTTGCAGATATTGGATGGAGACCTCACCACGAGCACGTAGGACAAACAGGTATTGCCATTCGTCCGAACCTATACATTGCAGCTGGAATTTCAGGAGCGATTCAGCATTTAGCGGGTGTAAACAACAGTAAAACAATTGTTGTGATCAACACTGATTCTGAAGCACCTTTCTTTAAAGCGGCTGACTACGGTGTAGTAGGTGATGCTTTTGAGGTATTGCCAGCACTTAACGAAGCAATTAAGAAATTTAAGGCTTCACAAAACTAGGAAACAACGTTTAGTTTGATATACAAATCCAGGCATCCAGACCACCGTGTTTGGAGTCTGGATTTTTTGTTTTCTCAATACTGGATTCCCAAAATAACCTTAATTTTGGCTTTCATTTAAATACTTGACATGAGCGACTTCAAAGAACAAACTGTTCAGGGAATACCATCAGAACTACCAGCTAAAAGACCTTTAAATTCGGACTATAGTCACGCCCCGAAAAGAAAGGACATTCTCTCTGACGAAGAGAAAAAATTGGCGCTGAAGAACGCACTAAGGTATTTTGACAAAAAGCATCATGCTACCCTACTTCCCGAATTCAAAGAAGAATTAGAAGAATACGGTCGCATCTACATGTACAGGTTCCGTCCGGACTATGAAATGTATGCTCGCCACATTGACGAGTACCCAGGAAAATCAAAGCAGGCAAGATCGATAATGCTCATGATTCAAAACAACCTAGATCCCGCAGTGGCTCAGCACCCAGAAGAACTCATTACCTATGGAGGGAACGGAGCTGTTTTTCAAAACTGGGCGCAGTATTTACTTGTGATGCAATACCTCGCTGAAATGACCGATGAGCAAACGCTAGTAATGTATTCTGGACATCCAATGGGGTTATTTCCTTCGCATAAAGATGCTCCTCGAGTAGTCGTGACCAATGGCATGATGATACCGAATTATTCTCAACCCGATGATTGGGAAAAATTCAACTCCCTTGGCGTTACACAATACGGACAAATGACCGCTGGAAGTTATATGTATATCGGCCCTCAAGGAATCGTACATGGAACAACGATTACGGTGATGAATGCTGCTCGAAAACTCGGAACTGAAGGAATTAAACTATTCGTTACTGCTGGCTTGGGTGGTATGAGTGGCGCACAACCCAAAGCAGGGAATATTGCCGGAGTGATTTCTGTAACGGCTGAAGTAAATCCAAAAGCAACCTATAAAAGACATGAACAAGGCTGGGTAGATGAAGTTATTACCGACTTGGATGAATTGTGCGAAAGAGTTCGAAAAGCAAAAGCTGATAATGAAGTGGTTTCAATCGCTTATGATGGTAACATTGTTGACGTTTGGAAGAAGTTTTATGAAGAAAATATTCACGTTGACCTGGGTTCTGACCAAACTTCATTGCACAATCCGTGGGCTGGAGGATATTATCCTGTTGGATTAAGTTACGAAGAATCGAACGAGCTCATGGCCAACCAGCCTGACCTTTTTAAAGAAAAAGTACAGGAGTCTCTCCGAGAACATGCAAAATATGTTAACCTAAATACGGCTAGAGGAACTTATTTCTTTGACTATGGAAATGCATTTTTACTGGAAGCTTCTAGAGCCGGGGCAGATGTGATGGCAGAAGATGGCATTCGTTTTAAGTATCCATCTTATGTGCAGGATATTTTAGGCCCGATGTGTTTTGATTATGGATTTGGACCCTTTAGGTGGGTTTGTACCTCGGGAAAGCCAGAAGACCTGAAAAAATCAGATGATATTGCTTGTGATGTACTCTTGGAAATTCAAGCTACTGCCCCCGCTGAAATCCAACAACAAATGACGGATAACGTGCAATGGATTCGAGGAGCTCAAGAAAACAAACTCGTAGTGGGTTCTCAAGCAAGAATTCTTTATGCAGATGCCGAGGGAAGGGCAAAAATTGCAGAAGCGTTTAATAATGCCATCGCAAAAGGAGAAATTTCTGCTCCGATTGTTTTGGGTAGGGATCACCACGATGTAAGTGGAACTGATTCTCCCTATCGCGAAACTTCAAACATCTATGATGGCTCTTCATTTACAGCAGATATGGCTATCCACAATGTGATCGGTGATTCGTTTAGAGGAGCCACGTGGGTGAGCATTCACAACGGTGGTGGCGTTGGCTGGGGAGAAGTCATTAATGGTGGTTTTGGGATGACACTAGACGGCTCAGAAGATGCTGACAGAAGATTAAAGTCGATGTTGTTCTGGGATGTAAACAATGGAATTGCCAGAAGAAGTTGGGCGAGAAATGAAGAAGCAATATTTGCCATAAAACGTGAAATGGAACGCACGCCCAACTTAAAAGTGACGCTTCCTAATATTGTCGATGAAAAACTTTTAAACTAAAAAAATGTTAGAAATTGGACTTGTAGCCGGAGCTGCAGTAGGCTTCTTTAAATTAGCAAAAGACAATGGTCTCATTGCTTGGGTTTGGGCACTACTAGCCGTTATAGGTTATTTTGCAGGAGCTTTTATAGCTGGACTTTTTGTTGGTCTATTGGCACCTCACCTGCTCAACGATCAGCTTACGATAACACTCTTAGGGTTGGCTGCTGGTGCGTTAGGAATACTCATAGTCTATTTGATCCTACGAGCTCAGATAAAAAGGAAAAACAACGAATCAGCAGAATCGGAACTTCTTGACAACGCTAACTCCATGGATGACATAGTCTAGATTCAATCTGGATACCATTTAGATAAATTCCTTAACTTCGGGGAAGCTATCTACTCTCCCAACCATGAAAAGTCTGGCTAAAACTCTCTTCTTGCTTATATGTCTTTCCGGGCTAGCTTATGGAAACACGCCTAGAGAAAAATTGGAGGCACTCAAGGACGATGCTAAAAACTTGCTTTACAGTGACCCTGATGAAGCAATGTCACTTTTTAAAGCCTTAAAGAAAAAATGTCAATCTTTTTTCGCTGAAGAGCTGATTACAAAAAAAGAACGAGAAGAAATTCTAGGAGATGTTGCTTCTGGAATGGGTAACTTCCACCTCATCGCCACGGGTAATGTGGACAGCGCTTTTTACTACTATGATGTATCCATAACGCACTATCAGACGGCAAAAGACATGATGGGTGTAGGTAGTATATTAAACAACAAAGGAGTTGTGCTTGAACAATTGAGTTTGCAGGATAGTGCTCTAATGTTTTACGATAGCGCTTTGTACTACTATGAAGCCGAAAAAGACTTGAGAAAAATGTCAAAGACCTATGGGAACATCGGCAACATTTATATCGACAAAGGAAACTATCCAATGGCTCAAGCCTACTACCTTAAGTCTTATGATTGCGCTGCTGAAGTCCAGGATACCCTTGAGCTTGCCTACACCTACTTTGGACTTGGAAATATCGCGAAATTCACAAAAAATATTCATGAGGCTGAGTCTTATTACCAAAAAGCATTGGATGGATTTAAAACCACTGACGATTTATTTGGACTTTCATCCGCTTACTTCTGTATGGCAAATGTTTACAAAGAGCAGTTGAAAATAGATTCCGCTTATTACTTGTATCATCAGACGCTCTCATCTTTTGCTAAGGCTGGATATACATCTTCTCTTCCCCAATGTCACATCAACATCGCTGTTTTGTTTAACGAGTATTACGATTCTCTTGAGAATTTCCCACAGAGTTTCCAAAGCACGAAAGCAGAGGAACTGGTAAAGTTGATCAAAAACTCTGGGCTCGATTCTGCAAAATACCATTCTAATGAGGCTATTAAAATCTCAAAGCTTGTGAGTAAAAACTACACCTTAGTTTTTGGATACATTGCCTATGGAACTACCGAAATATTATTAAAAAACTACAATAACGCCTTGTTGTATGGCGATTCAGCCTATCATTTCATCAAAATGGGCAGCTTTGTCAATGAAATGAAGCAACTCGGACATCTTCGATATAACGCTTACAAAGGACTTGGTGATCACCAAAAAGCGCTCCAGTGGTATGAAACGTACGTCAATTTAAAGGATAGCCTCTACAACCTTGACAAAGCAGAGGAACTCATTCAACAGAAATATCAGTTTGATTTTGATAAAAAAATTACGGAGGACAGTCTACTTCATGAAGCTGAAATGAAGAAAAACCTTGCCCTAGAGCAGGCAAAAACAGCTCAGCAAAAAACAAGAAATTTCTATTTGTCGATTATTGCGGTGGTACTACTTGCCCTCGGAATTGTCATTTTCCAGCGGCTTAAAGTAACGCAAAAGCAAAAGAAAATTATTGACGACCAAAAAAAGGAGGTTGAAGCCCAAAAGAACCAAATTGAATTGCAACACCTTCAGCTAGAAGAGACACATAAGGAGATTAGTGATTCAATCCGTTACGCACAGCGACTTCAAGCGGCTATTCTTCCCGAAATGGACGATCTAAATACTGCCCTGAAGGATGGCTTTGTCCTATTTAAACCCAAAGATGTAGTTTCTGGAGATTTCTATTGGATGCAAACCATTCCTGATGGTGTACTCTTTGCCGCAGCAGACTGCACAGGTCACGGAGTTCCTGGAGCGATGGTAAGTGTGGTATGTTCCAACGCATTGAATCGTGCGGTAAAGGAATTCGGACTGCATGAACCTTCAGAGATTCTAAACAAAACAAGAGACTTGGTCATCGAAACCTTTGAGAGTACAAGTACCGATGTTAAGGATGGGATGGATATTGCCTTATGTAAGTTGTGCTATACGGATTCTGGTGCTGAGGTCACTTTTGCTGGGGCAAATAACCCGTTGTGGATTTTGCGCGAACATGCCGAAGAAATAGAAGAGGTAAAAGGGGCAAAACAACCCATTGGAAAGTATGAAGATCACACTCCTTTTCCTCAGCATCGGGTAACACTCAACAGGCAAGATTGTATTTTTGTGTTCTCTGATGGTTATGCCGATCAGTTTGGAGGAGAGAAAGGCAAGAAGATGAAGTTAAGACCTTTCAAAAATGTCTTAGCCCAAATGCACGGACTCTCCATGGACGATCGAAAAAATAATTTGGAGCAGGTATTCGAGGAATGGAAAGGCAACTTTGAACAAGTGGATGATGTAACTGTAATCGGTATTCGTATTTGCTAGAATTTCCCCAATCGTACTTCCTCAATAAAGGACTGATAAATCTCAACATCCTGATGGTTACGCATCGTCTGATAGTAATGTTTTGCAATATCGGCTTGTTGTTCTAAATTAAACGATTCCAAACTACTGGCTTCCAGCAGACCTGCTTTTCCTTTGTAGTTGTAGCCCGAAGTTTGCTGCGCTCTAAGTGCTTCAACAATATACTGTGCTCCAAGGTGTTTGAATTGTACAACATGAACCAACTCATGGATCAGCCAAGGCATATCTCCACTGTAGTTTTCATGATCTAATTTTCTTGAAAAGTTAATCGTCCTGAAGAGCACGAAGCCAATGTGTTTTTTCTTAGCAGACCTAGCTCCCAAACGAGCCATCCAGGAGTTCTCTCGAATTCTCACCTTTCTCCAGTTGATGCATTCTCCAAATACCTTCTTTGCTTCCTTCAATTCATAGGAAGAGAGCGAGCGCGTTGAAAATATTAGCCGTCTTAACGCATCAAATAAATAATAAAAACCAACTAAGTCAAGCAATTTTATCGGGATCAGCACAAACCAAAGTAAAACGGAAATTATTCGATACAAAAGCGTTCGATGCGTTGCGTTGAAAGCATTTCGATCACCTCTGAAGTGCTTCACCCAATTGAAATGCTGTATAAAGCTGCTAACCGTCATAAAATCCAAAGATATGTGACAATTTTAATTATATTAGTCCAAATTGAAGTTGCACCAATGAAAAGGATTCTAATTTTCATTTTTCTCGTTCCATTTATTGCCTGGTCTGGTCAGGATAACAGCCACTATGGAGGTCGCTCTGCTGGTATGTGTCATGCCTCTGTATCATTATTTGACGTATGGAGTACGCACCATAATCAAGCAGGATTGGGTTGGCTGACCAATCCATCAGCTGGCGTGTTTTTTCAAAACCGAAATCTGCTCAAGGAATTCAGCTATATGGGGTTTGCTTATGCTCACCCTTTGAAGACAGGAACACTCGGAGCTTCTTTTACCAACTTTGGATCTAACCTCTATGGCGAAAGCAAGGTGGGTATTTCTTATGGTTTGAAGTTTAGTGATTTTATTTCGGGCGGTGTTGCCATCAACTATCATAACACACGAATTGCATACGATTATGGCAGTCATTCTGCGGTTACTGCTGAATTAGGAATGCAGGCCTATCTCAACGAAGATTTCATGCTTGCCGCTCACTTGTTTAATCCTACTCGAAGTAAGTTGAATGAGTACAATGACGAACGCATCCCAACCATTATTCGCTTGGGACTAAGCTACGCCTTTTCGGATAAGGTACTGACCGTATTGGAAGCCCAAAAGGACTTACTTCACTCACCTACTTTTAAAGCTGGGGTGGAATATAGTCCAAATGACATGCTCTATTTAAGAGCTGGTGTGGGAACAACGCCAAGTTTGGCTTCGTTTGGTGTTGGATTACAACTCAATCAAATGAAGTTGGACATTGCGGCTTCTTACCACACAACACTTGGATTTTGGCCTGAGTTAAGTTTTCAGTATCAACTCAAAGGAAAGAATGCAAAGTGAAACTGATTCTGGTCATATTACCACTTTTTATCGTTTCATTAGCCGTGGCTCAGTCACAGAAAAAACTGGAGTACGAGGCACAGAAAAACTTGGTGATTGAACAGAGCATTGAATTACTTTCCGAAAGCTTAGAAGATGAGAATGTTGATTTTCAAACACTGTTTGACGTCCTTTCGATCTACTATGAAAAACCCATTAACCTTAACAACAAAAACATCAAGGATGATCTTATTCAATTGGGTCTTTTGTCCGAAAATCAGGTTGAAAGGCTGCTCGATCACATTGATAAAAATGGAAAGTTGATTTCTATTTACGAGTTGCAGGCTGTTCCAGGTTATGACCTCCAAACCATTAGAAATATCATGCCTTTTGTGACTGTGTCTGCTGAATTCTACTCTCCTCACACAGGAATCAAGGAGCTGTTTAAAAATGCTTCGAATGAAGTCTTTATCCGTTACTCGCAAACATTAGAACAACAAGATGGATTTGCAGAAATTTCTGATAGCAATTGGCTGGAAAGTCCCAACAGTCATTACCTAGGAGACCCAAGCAGGTTGTACGTAAGATATCGTTTTAAATACCTCACCAACCTCAGTATTGGTTTTACGATGGACAAGGATCAGGGAGAAAGCTTGTTTGGAAACCAACGAGCAGAAGATTTGTTTGGTGTTAAAACACCCAAAGGGTTTGACTATTACTCTGCGCACTTCTTCATTAAAGATGTTGGGAAATTTAAGGCCTTAGCCATTGGTGATTTTCAGGCTCAATTTGGTCAGGGACTAACGTTCTGGTCTGGATTGGCATTCGGTAAGTCTGTCAATATCCTCACTGCAAAAAAAACACCAAGAGGATTGCGTCCATATACTTCCGCAGACGAGAATTTATTCCTCAGAGGAGCTGGAGTGACACTTGGGTTTGGAGACCACATTGAGTTCACTGCCTTCGGTTCGCGAAAAAAAATTGATGCCAATATTAGCGCATTGAGCGATACGCTTGATCCCAATTTGGACAATATAACCGTTACTTCATTTCAAGCAACTGGTTCTCATGCAACACTGAGCGAGCTAGAAGACAAGGATGCGATTCAGGAAACAATTGGAGGTGGACATTTGGCTTATACATCCAGAAAACTAACCATTGGTGTGACGGGCGCTCATACCATCTACGGTGCAAACTTGGAACGAAACTTACAACCGTACAGCCAGTTTCAGTTTAATAGTAATACAAGTACACTGCTGGGTGCCGACTATAACTTTGTTTACAAAAACTTCAACTTTTTTGGCGAGATAGCCAGAAGTCAGAATGGTGGAACTGGAATCCTCGCAGGGACAATGGCTTCACTAAGTCCTAATTTCATCCTATCCGCTATCTACAGAAATTATAGTAAAGATTTTCAAAACCTCAAAACCACGGCTTTTGCAGAGAGCAGTCTTGCTACCAATGAATCGGGAATATTTTTAGGGATTGACGGGAAAATCAACAAAAACTGGACACTTTCTGCGTACATGGATCAGTACAAATATCCTTGGCTGAAGTATCAGGTTGACGGACCTAACTCCTCTGGATATGACGGGGTATTGCAGGTGCGTTACAAGCCATCGAGAAACTTGGACATGTATGCCCGCTTCCGAACCCGTTTTAAGCCCTACAACACGGATTTAGAGGTGGATGACATTCCTAATGTGACGAGTATTAATCAAAATTATTATCGTTTCAACGTCATTTATAAAGTCTCAAAAGCGGTACGACTCCAGAGTAGGGTTGAGTACATTACTTATGAAAGGGGCGGTGGTCAACGAGAAGAAGGCTTTCTTATCTTTCAGGACATTAACGTAAAACCCTTATCCAGCCCATTTTCGTTTAGTTTCAGGTATGCACTGTTCGATACGGATAGCTACAACTCCAGACTATATGCATATGAAAACGATGTGCTCTACTACTTCAGCATACCAGCTTATTCTAATAGGGGTACAAGAATGTACTTAACAACCCGATACAAAATAACCAGAGGCATTGACATTTGGCTGCGCTTCAGTCAGTGGTTTTACAATAACGTAGAGTCCATAAGTTCTGGCAATAATGCCATTCAATCCAATAGAAAGTCAGAAGTAAGAGCCTTGTTAGTCTTTAAGTTTTAAGAATGAAGAACTACAAGTTGACGTATTTCGTGAAAGGAGATGAATCGAACCCGATAATTATCAGGTGGCAGCAGGGTTTAACAAACTTTAAGGCTTCATACCATGACGATGTGTTCTTTGAAAGTCCAAACATAGGTAAGTTAAAAACTGGTGTTTCCATTTTTCATGAAAAGCTTGGAAATGTTTTCATAAAATTATGCTCACATCCAATTGGGTTTGAAGTAAAGGTAGGGGATTTATATCTTGAGAATTCCAGAATATTAGCAAAGGAGGCACTTGTAACAGTTTCAGCTATTTGGATGTTTATTGGAATTCTCTCTACGGTTGGTTCTTTGTCCTTTTTATTCTTACCCGGAGTATTTAGCGACTCATTCGGACTAACCATATTTGGTGTTTTGATGACCGTTTCCATTTTTTATATTGTATCTGGCACTCTCATTCGGAAGGGTCACATCTGGGTCTATTATGTCTCACTAGTAATGTTTGCCTGCATCACTCTTTTATATTTTGTTGACTTAGCAGTTGGCAACGTAATAATTATTTGTTTTAGAGCTTTAATTATAGGGGTTGTCTTGAGGCACTTTAAGAATATTCAAGCACTTTTCAAACATCGGAAAGCTGTTAATAAACAAAAGCATTTGACCAATCAAGAAGACTTGTTGGACAATATTTAGTTCAAAAAGTTCTTAGAATCTTCCCTTACCGCCAACAGTCCATCTGTAGCTAAAACCGAGACGATATCTTAGATAGAACTCGTAGGCTCCCATCCAGTTGGATGCTGCATTTAGTGTGCTATAGTTGAGGTCATAAGCAACGCCCGCAGAGATTCCACTATAGTTAAACCCTGCAGTGATCACAATAGCATCTCCAGCTCTCCAAAAAGAACCTAGTGATGCAGAAACCTCTTCGTAGTAACCTGTATAGTGTGAACTCTCTTTGATGTAATACTTCACATCCGTACCCACCATAAACTCCCTGTTTGGACCTTGGAAAAAAGTCATAATTCCTGGCACAAAACCAATGCGCTGGTAAGGAATTCTGATTTCTGGGAAGAGACTAATTGTAAAGTTTCTATACAAACGGTCTTCTAGGCCAGCCATCGATACGTCTTGCGCTGTAATGTGAAGCACAGAAAAACCACCTTTTAAGTCAATATGATCTCCCAAACTTCCATAAACGTAAACTCCTGCGGACAAGTCAAAGAATGCATTTACATCAGCATATCCTGGTTCAAAACTATAGAGGTTCTGATCATAATCTTGCCCTGTCCATTGCGTACCCCACGTAAAATTGGCCGTATTGATTGAATATTGACCATAAGCTCCCTGAGCCCCAACGGATAAATGGATATCATCAAAAATCTCGATACCATAGCTAGCGGCAAGACCCGCATTCAAGCTAGACATATTTCCAGCTCCCGCCTTGTCATGATAAAACGACAACCCTACACCAAGCCTACCGGTTTTGATTTTTTCCTTTAGAATTCTTGCATCAGCTGAGAAGTTCATCGTTTTATAGGGATTGTTAGTCACACTTGACCACTGACTTCTATACGAGCCAAAAAAACGTGCATCACCATTCAGCATTCCCGCAGCAGCAGGGTTAGTGCTCAAGGCATTTCCATAAAACATGGTGTAGTGTCGATCCATTTGTGAATGTACCGAAGCCACTCCCAACACCAATGCGACTATTATCAGAACTCTTTTCATACTTATCGGATTAAGGTTACGTCTCCTTCCAATATTTGCTCCTCTCCGGCACTATTGGTGTAAAGCACATAATAAACAAATACGCCCGGGTTTTCTGGTTTGCCCTGGAAGGTTCCATCCCATCCATAGGATTGATCCAGCGATTCAAACACCAATTGTCCGTAACGGTTATAGACTCTAAACGTCATATCATTGATTCCACTGCCCTGAACATAGAGCACATCATTTACACCATCACCATTTGGTGAGAATGCACTTGGAACACCAATGGCTTCAATGAATTCAACACTAATTAGCACTCCTGCAGTGTCAATACAACCATAATCATTGGTAGCTGTAACGATGTAGAACATCGTATCCTGAGGTGTTGCAATTGTGTTTTGGCAATCTGGACAATCTAACCAGGTAGAAGGCGTCCAAACATAATCCAAATCGCTATCACCATAAGCTTCTAGCTCTATTTCTACACTTGAGATGATCGTAGTATCAGCAATCGTTTCTACAGCTGGTACTGGATTTACAGTAATGGTAGTCCCTGTTGAATCCGTTCCGTAGGCATTGGTCACCACCAACGAGATATCGTAAATTCCATCCCCGAAGAAACATACCGTACCTGGATCGGATGCTGTTGAGGTACTTGGTGTTCCACCATTGAAGGTCCATTGATAAGAAGTCCCATTTGTAGAAGTGTTAGTGATGGTTACACATTCACCTGCACAAAGCGTATTATTGTCTACTGTAAACGAAGCTGTTGGAGGGTTACAGTCATTAACCGTAACGGTTTGTGTAATTGTATCTGCCCCATTTGCATCGGTGACGATCAAGGTTATATCGTACGTTCCTGGATCATTATAACAAACAGGCGATCCTGGATTTTCAGACACGTTGCTTTGACCATTTCCAAAGTCCCATGCAAAAGTTGCAGGTGATGTGTAGGTACTCGTACTTGTAAACGTTATACAATCTCCTGCACAAAAGGGTCCGGCAGACATGTTAAACCCAGCAACAGGAGGGTTACATGTGGTAACGGTAATCGCCATTCCAGTAGAATCCAAGACATTAAAGGTAGCATCAGCGATCACCAACGTAGCCCAATAAGTTCCTGGTGTATTATAACAGATGTTTGTTGGGCTATTTTGTGTACTTGTTGAAGGAGTTCCACCTGGCAAGTTCCACCCTATTTGTGCTCCCGTAGGTACGTTCACACTTGTGTTGGTAAAATCAATACAATCGCCAACGCAAAGGTTAGTTGCTGACACGTTAAAGATTGCTGTTGGTCCGGTACAGCTGTTTACTGTTACTGTTACTGCATCTGTTGCAGTACAACCAGCACCATCTGTTCCTGTTACGGTATATGTCATCGTAGCTGACGGATTGAATGCAACACCATCTGTAACACCATTATCCCACGAATAAGAGGTAGCTGTTCCACTTCCAGTTAGGGTAACAGGATCTCCATCACAAATTGTTGTAGCTGTAGCGTTAGCAGTAACTGTAGGTGAACTACCATCTGCTATTGTGTAAGTATCTGTAGCTGTACAAGTAGGATCTGTTTGGTCGGTTACCGTTATCGTATAGCTTCCTGCCATCACTCCCGAAATATCTTCTGTAGTGGCCGAGTTAGACCAAGAATAAGTATACGTTGACGAACCTGTAACTGTCACATCAATTGCTCCATCACTTCCTGCTGTACAAGTCACATCCGTAATTGACTCAGACAAAGTGGGTGGTGTACACGTTGTACACGGACAGCCATCTAAAATACAATCTGTTCCTGCTGTGATGTTAGCTGTTCCTGTAGAACAATCTTCATACGACCAGCTTCCCAATGAGCTCACCAAAACATCAGCAGGATCAGGATCTTCAGACATGATCCAAACATCTCCTTGCGTGTTTATAGTAGACGGTGCGGTTAGCGGTGTCCAAGTTGCACCATTATCATAAGATACATACCAAACTCCGGCAGGTGTCAACGAGGTAACATCAATTTCTCCTCCTCCTGAAAGATTGTACTCCCAAATGTAACCACTAGTAGCACCACAACCTTCATTCACGGCAGTGACACAAGGATTGGTACACGTGTTTACTGTAATCGTTACGGCATCAGTTGCAGAACAACCAGCGCCATCCGTTCCTGTTACGGTATATGTCATCGTGGCTGACGGGTTAAAGGCAACACCATCTGTAACACCATTATCCCATGAATAAGACGTGGCTGTTCCACTTCCCGTTAATGTTACTGGGTCCCCATCGCAAATGGTCGTTGCAGTCGCGTTAGCAGTAACTGTTGGTGAACTACCATCTGCTATTGTGTAAGTATCTGTAGCTGTACAAGTAGGATCAGCCTGATCTGTAACTGTTATCGTATAGCTTCCTGCCGTTACTCCTGAAATATCTTCTGTAGTAGCCGAGTTAGACCAAGAATAGGTATACGTTGATGAACCTGTTACTGTAACGTCTATCGCTCCATCACTTCCACCTGTACAAGTTACATCCGTAATTGACTCCGACAATGTTGGTGGTGTACACGTTGATGAACATGCCGTAAGATCACCTGCCGAGTTAATAATTAATGAGTCTCCTACATTGTCAATCACATAGATCGGATAAGTTGATGGTGTAACAGTTGTGCCATTAGCAAACATTACATAGCCAGCAGGCGAGTTACAATTGCTCACTGGCATAATACCATCTAAACACTGGTTTAAAGGAAATCCTTGCCAAGTGTATCCACAATTCTGACACTCTGTTTGGTTTGTAATTGGTGTTGAACCACCAGCCGACCATTCATACCAAGTATATGGTCCTGTACCACTTGTTACCGTCACATCACCATTTGTTTCGATACAAGCTGTAAGCGATGCACAACTTGATACCACGATATCATGAGATTCATCTCCACAAGGTAATGTATAGGTAATCGTATGTGTCCCTGGCCCTGCTGCAGATGGGTCAAACTCTCCTGTGGTTGGGTTTACACCGTTCCCACTCCATGTTCCACCAGTAGTTGCTGGGATTAACATTACTGGAGCATCTGATTCACACAGGTCATCTTGTTCACAGAAACTCGCATCACAACAAACCAATGAATACTGCGCACAAGCGCTCATGGCCAAAGATTCTATTCGACCGTTTCTATTGGTTGCAGAATTATCACTCTGAGCACCTACTGCCAAGACCTCTCCGTTCGCATTTACGCTCACGTCATAAACTGCAAATGAAGTAGGACTAGAAGCCAACTGGGTAAGGTTTTCATCAAATTTGACAACTTGGTTGGTAGAACCGGCATAAACATTACCACAATTATCTACGGCCAATCCGCTGCATTCCACAACTATTCCACCAATAAGCGGAACGGTAGAGTTAGCACCTCCCGGAAGTGAAACGGAATTCAGCAATGCTCCTGAATTCAAATCCCACTGATGAATTTCATCCCCTGAGTGGGTGTAGAAAAAGTTATCGTTTGCTACTAATGCTTTCAATCCCCCTCCATTCTGTGTCTCTGGAAGGTAGTTTTCACATTTGTAGCCTAAGTTGTGTTGATTATCAACTTGAAAAGTTGGTTCAATGGTAGGACAGGTAGCTAAGTTTTGGTTAATGGCACCAACCTCATTGTGCGTTAAATAAATGAACTTCGCATTTCTAGCTGACGAAATTGATCTTACCTCAACTGGGGTGGCGCCAAAGCCACCAATATTCGTATACGCAAAAGTTTGATCGGATAGTATGTTTCCGTTGGAAATGTCAATATCAAAAATGGCGGCATAATAATCAAATAGTCCCGCTGCCTTAGTCCCACCTACGATAAGTTTCGTTTTATCGCAGTTAAAAGAGATGCTCCAAAATTCCGTTGATGACAAGAAACCTCCAGCCGAAGCATTGTGCCAAATCATTGTACCACCATTATCCACCCGCTCGATTTCTGGAGTAGTTCCAGAGGTAATATAACTTGTACCCCCCGCATCTGTTGCTAGTGTTCCTAACCAAACTGAGGCCGTATCCCATGGTGTAGTATATGTCCACTGTAGCGCTCCTGCCGCATTATATTTCTTCAACTCCATTGGCGTTTCACCACCGATGGTATAAACATTACCTGCAGCATCTGTCTCAACTTCCCAAACTGCAGAAGAGGTATTGTACGTAGGAGACACAATCCATGGGTCAATGATAAGCGTTTCACTAGGATCATAATTCCCCAAATCAAACGTTAACTCGTTATTCTGAAACTGATATGCCGATGCAACTACAGCGTTTGTTCCTTCTATAAAAGAGTAAGGCTCGTGCTCCAAAATTTCTCCAAGTGATGTTTTGATGTGCATTTTTCCATCTCCTTCCAGCCCAATTTGTACAAACTCATTCTGAACTCCTGTGTGCGAGGATGAATAAGCCAATCGAACATCTGCGGGATCGGCACCAGGATGTAGAATAATACTATACTTTACTCCTCCCTGTGGATGAAAAACATACTCTACGTCAATGTGGTCGTAGATGTTTTTATAGGTGAGTTTTTCAAAACCTTTCACATGATTAATATTGCTCGTTGCTCCTGTAGTGAAATCACGAACAGCATAGGAGTAATAATTGCTCTTTTCCTGTGATGCGATCAATTGTACGTTTGGATTAGCACCAATCCATTTAACATTTACAAGTTCAGAAACATTCGTTCTTTTAGGTGACGTGGGGTCTTTCTTATCGCGATTTGGATTTCTAACAATCTTATCTAAACGGTAGGTGACACCTGATTTCGAAAAGAAAATATAAAACGGGTTCTGCGCCATTGCATACTCCACCTCATCATTAGAATTCCAATTTCTACCGTCAAATTGTCCTTCGTTTTTAATGAACGACTGGGTACTTACTGAACTTGATTCAAATGCTTGATTTTGTCCTAATACGTTGAGTGCCAAAAGACATAGAATAATGCCTGAGTAAAGTTTTTTCATGTAAGGTAATGCTAGTAGTTTCATGTCAAAATTAACAAAAAAATAACTATCATTCTAAAATTAGACCAACTTTTAATGACTTTGGTAAGGAAAAAATGCTTATTCGTCCTGAAAAACATGAAAAAAGACCCAAAATAAATTTCTCATTTTGGGTCTTCAACATTTCAATATAACCTGATTTAAAAAGGGATTAAAAGATCATTCAGATGAAACTTATTCGCAATTTTCCGTTTCCTCTTCTCGATCTCTAACCACTTTGGCAACGGTAAAACTAGCTGTTAGACTAAACAGATAAGACATTACAAAAAAACCTTTGGTTTGAATGTCTGCTTCAAATAAATACAAACCAATTAAAGTGCCGGCTGCTGATACCACAAATGCAATCCAAGCCAACGCATAGAAGGCTGCTGTGTTTTTATTCTTTGCTTTTTTCATAACTCATTATTTAATGATTCGAAGCAAAGATGGGTTACGAAATGGTCATTTACACGTTCACTTTTGAGGTATCCGTATCTTATAAGCTAGTAGATTTTAACCCACAATCCTGATTTACAGACCATTAAAAACTAAAATACGGCTCTTACTTTAATGTGAATCTCGCCCCCAGATAGATCATTCTACCAAAAACAGGTCCCCAGACCATTGAAGCATCAAAGTATTTTGAAAAAGGACTTGAAGCAGCGATAATTGGCTCCTCCAGTTTAAAGTTGGTTATATTTTCAGATCCGAGGTAAAACTCCCACTTGTCTCTAAGAAGATAAGTTACCTGCCCGCTTAGCAAAAGATAATCCTGACTATACGCCTCGCGCTGATAGGGCTCAGGATTGTCAATGGTTTGTGGCAACCTTTGCTCTCCTACCCACTGTGCTGTGACGTCAAACTTCCAAAAACTTCCATGTTTATTCTTCCGGGTTTCTTTAGCAACATTAATAAACCCCCGGTGTGTTGCCGTTAAAGGCTGCATTAAAACTCCCGTTTTGTATTGCGTTTTTACATCCAACCAACGGTAAGCCATTCTTACTTCTAATCGTTTAATCGGTTTAAAATTAAACTCTGCCTGAACACTATTTGAATACGACTCTCCTTCCAAATTATAGAGTCTCAATTCGCGAGTAGAATTATCATAATCAGCCACAATTTGGTTAACAAATCTGGAATGATAGAAGTCGAGGTTCAAATTGGCTTCTTCCCTACCAATTTTAAGATCTTGATTAAAGCTAACCCCAAAGTTGGCCGCTATTTCCTGATCCAGTCCATACACCGGACTATTAGAACTTGACTCAATTACCCACGTTCTGGAAGAAGCGAGGGCTCCTACATTTTCCATAAAAACGTTGGGGGTTCTTCTGCCCATTCCCGCAGCAAACTTAAACGCTGTCTTCTCTGTCAAACTCCAGCGCGCATTTAGCCTAGGCGTGATAAACGGACCGTAAATATTGTGGTAATCGGCACGAATTCCAGCCACTAGACTAAAAAGGGTTTTATTCATGGCATATTCGGCATATACACCTGGCACAACCTCTGTCCAGTTATAAGCCGTATCCATCTCTTGTATATTAATAGTCGATTCAGCGTAGTTGTCATAGATTAAACTTGCCCCAGTCTTATATTTATGTTCATCGGTTTTTCCAATCTCATCTTGAAAAATCAAGTTGGCATAGCCCGATAACTGCTCACCTTCATAATGTCTCAATCCAAAATTTCCCAGCTGAGAGTGGTAGGATCCGTTTAATTGAATGGCGATACTTTTATACCTTTCCTCTGGAAATAAGTAACCCACTTTCGCGAAGGCGTTTACCTTCCCAGAAAAGTTGTGCACACGATAAGGGTTAGTAATTGGTCCGTGATCGTGCTCTTCGTGTGAGCCATGAGATAGCTCCGAAAATTGACCTGAACGATTGTCCAGCGATACGGCACCAATTCCCAATTCGGAATGTAACACTGGGCCTGTGTAGTTCCATTGATTCTGTACAATAAAGGTTTGACTCAACGGATTATCAATAAAGGAATCCCCGTTCATGTCCATCTTCATCCCAGCATATTTTGCATGACCTAAAACGGTTGATCGCCAATGCTTGTTTACTCTGAAAGAAGAATGAATATTCAGCTCATTGCGCAAAGCTGAATTTGTATATACGTTAACATGAAGGGGTTCACCCGTTTCGGGATTTTTCATCCCTACGTTAATCTGTCCCGTCATACTTTCATAGCCGTTTACTACAGAGCCTGCCCCTTTGGAGATTTGGATACTGTGCACCCACGCACCGGGAATAAACTCCAGTCCATATATGGTACTTAAGCCTCTCGACATTGGAATGTTGTCTTGCATCATCTGCACGTACCTACCCGAAAGTCCAAGCATCTGAATTTGCTTTGTGCCCGTAACCGCATCTGTGAAATTGGCGTCAATTGCAGGGTTGGTTTCAAAACTTTCCGAAAGATTACAACAAGCCGCTTTACGCAACTCTCCTTCATTCATAATGTGCGAATCGCGCGGACTAAACTTTTCAAATCGGTAACCATCTTTACCTCCTTTTACCACAACATCTGGCAAAATATCTCCGTCTTTCATCACGATAGAAACCGGATTTTCTAATTCATGAACAGCTAATGTGTCATTTTTGAGCCCTACAAAGCTAAACACTACTTGATGAGCCTCATCAGGGGTTTGAATCTTGAAATACCCATCTGGATTCGTAGTTGTTCCTCCTTCAAAACCTGCGAAATAGACATTCACGCCAGGAATCGGAGTTGCAGATTTACCCTTTCCCGCTTCAAAAACGGTTCCCTCCAAAAACTCCTGCGATTGAGCAGAAAAACTTACAAGTAATATGCAGATGAATAGCAGTCTATTCATTCTTGTGTGTACATGATTTTCCACACTTTCCTTCGCAATCATCGTGATCTCCATCATGATCGTGCTCTACGTATTTACAGCAATGGAGCAAATTCGCATACGCTTCCTCATTTGCCTTTAACTTCTCAGTGGAGTGACCAATATCGGCACAGAGTTGATGAATTTCCTCCAAGGAAATCTTAGTCGGTTTGTAAGTAATGGTTAGCATTCCTGTTTCAGCATCCCAACTGGCTCGCTTCACACCAATCACATCACATGCGTTTTCAATTCGATCTTCACACATTTCACAATTACCGTAGACTTTTAGTGTATCTGTTTTAAATTTGGCATTGTCCTGTCCAAAAGAAACCAAACCAACAAGCATTACTATTGCGAACAAAAAATATTTTTTCATCATTTCTATTTTTAGTACTAACGAACGAATTCCTCAAAAGTCGCAAGGAATTCACAAAATTTCAATTTTCTTTCTTTCATCCCTTGGATTGCTATAATAAAGTATACGTATAAGTGACATTTTGGTTCAATTTCTAGCCCCCAAATTAATCGGGAAATGCTAACTTTGTGCTCCGATATGTATAAGTTCATTCTTCGCCCTTTCTTATTTTTATTTGACCCTGAAAAGGTTCATCACTTTGTCTTCAAACTCATAAAGATTGTCAATGCCATCCCTGGTTTTGGAGCTATTAATCGTGCCATCTTTTCTGTAAACGATAAAAGACTTGAGCGCGAATTGTTTGGCTTAACGTTTAAAAACCCCGTGGGAATTGCTGCGGGATTTGATAAGAACGCTGTGCTGTTCAATGAGCTTGAAAACTATGGTTTTGGATTTATTGAAATCGGTACCGTAACGCCAAAACCGCAAGCAGGGAATCCAACTCCTAGGTTGTTTCGATTAAAAGATGATCAGGGTTTGATTAATCGAATGGGGTTCAACAATGAGGGGGTTGATGCTGCTGTTGAACGATTGAAGAAAAGAAAAACCAACATCATTGTGGGTGGAAACATCGGTAAAAACACCCAAACAACAGACGATCATCTTCTCGAAGATTACGAGTACAACTATCGAAAATTGCATGCCTACGTTGACTACTTCGTCATTAACGTGAGCTGTCCGAATATTGGAAACATTGCAAAGTTAAACGACAAAGCATTCCTCATTGAATTGCTTACTAAACTCAAAGGACTCAACAAAGAACTTGGTGAGGAGAAGCCAATCCTTCTAAAAATTGGTCCAGATAGGACGAATGAAGGTTTGGATGAGGTGATAGAAGTCATTGCTGCGACTGGTATTGATGGGGTTATCGCAACCAATACAGCTACGGATCGATCTAATTTATCGACTTCACCTGAAAGGCTTGAAGAAATCGGTAAGGGAGGCTTGAGCGGACTTCCGTTAAAGGAAAGAAGCACAGAAGTGATTCGATATCTGGCGCAAAAATCAAGCAAAGCATTCCCAATTATCGGAGTTGGAGGAATTCATTCTGCAGCAGATGCCTTAGAAAAAATTGATGCGGGAGCTGATCTCGTACAGGTTTATACCGGTTTCATTTACGAAGGTCCGAAGTTGGTTAAGGGGATTAACAAAGCTATTCTTAAATCAACCGGCTAAACTGACTTATGGGTAGACTAAGAAGTAAAGATCCTTACGCTGCGTTGCGTGAAAGGGAGTTCAAACCGTATCTAATCATGAGGTTTGCGTTAGTTTTTGCCTGGACAATGCAGTTCATTGTCATCGAGTGGGAAGTGTATCATTTAACAAAAGACCCTTTATCTCTTGGAATAATTGGACTAATGGAGATAATCCCTGCGCTGTCCATAGCACTATTCGCTGGTCATATCATTGATAAAAGTGAAAAGCGTAAACTACTCATGGTCTGCATTTTCGTTTTTTCATGCTTGAGCTTAACGCTTGTACTTTTGACCTCAACGTATGCCCTTCAATCATTGAACGAGCAGCTAATTCTTTACGGAATCTATGGGTGCGTTTTTGTTGGAGGGATTGTTCGCTCTTTTATAAGCCCCACCATCTTTGCTCTACTTAGTTTAATTGTTCCAAAAAAACTCTACGGAAATGCTACTACCTGGAGTAGCTCTGCCTGGCAAATGGGTTCTGTGATAGGGCCGGCAACCGCAGGGCTGACCATCCATCAATTTGGTGTTTCGTGGTCTCTTGCAATCGTCTTATTGATGACGCTAATCGGATTCATTATGTTGTTTCAGATTAGTCCAAAACCCATCATGAACAAAGAAACATCAGAACCTATATTCACCAGTTTAAAAAAAGGAATCCTATTTGTTTATCGAACCAAAGAATTGTTTGGAGCCATACTACTTGACATGGTAGCCGTACTTTTTGGTGGAGCAATGGCGCTCTTGCCCATTTACGCAACTGATATTTTAGACGTAGGATCAGTAGGCTTCGGAATTTTAAGAGCGGCTCCGGCTATTGGCTCCTTTCTTACCATCTTAGTTATGGCCTATATTCCAATTACTAGAAATGCTGGGAAGAAACTTCTCTATGCCATCTTTGGATTTGGCGTGAGCATTATTGTATTTGGTTGGTCAGAATGGTTTTGGCTTTCGGCATTTGCACTTTTTATGAGCGGAGTGCTCGATGGTATTTCAGTCGTTATTAGAAGTACCATCCTTCAGCTTTTTACCCCTGATGAAATGAGAGGTAGAGTAGCTTCCGTCAATAGTATGTTTGTTGGATCTTCAAATGAACTAGGTGCCTTTGAAAGTGGAGTGACAGCTAAATTGTTTGGACCTGTAAAGGCTGTTATTGGCGGAGGTGTTCTAACGCTGCTCATCGTAATAGGAATGGGAGCAAAACTACCACGCCTTCGAGAATTACATTTCCCAGAAGAAGAAGAAAATTAAAGGAAAAATTTATCAAATAGAAAATTACGCTTATCTTGTTCTTTTAATTTAATTTATATCAAGATGATCGTTAGTGCCTTAGTCGGAAAAATCCTTGTCGGAGTTGTTTATGTAGCTATTATAGCCCTGTTTGCTTTTCTTTGGAAAAAAATGAATAAAAAGCCAGTTGCTGGAGGAACCATTGGTTTCTTTATAGGAACTGTACCTGCTGTTATGATGGTAGTAATGTCTACTGGTCTTTATGTCGTAGATGGTGAGGATAGCTATTCTGAATATTGGGTTTATGGTCAAGCGACTTATACTACATCGGAAGGGGAGGAAATCAAAATCGAAAATGAAATGGCTCAGTGGACGCTGGTCAACGATAGTGAAGTAGATTTAGTTCTTGAGTACGTTATTTATGGTTTTGCAAACGACATTCCTGACGATGAATTTCTTGATCCAGGTGATTCGATGGTGTTAGAGGGAAGTATTCACCACTTCTTTGGAGATACACCACCAGATGAAATCTCAACAGAAAGCTCTAGTAGTGCCGTTTACAGACGTTGGCTTAGAACAGTAGACGCCTACGAAGAGGACTACTATTAAATAAATATTTCCAACTTTTTGATACCACTTCTTGCCGTATTTCTGGCAAACCTATTTAAAATCAGAATAACTTTCCTTGATTTGATTCTAGGTCTTGCTCCTTTTCAGCGGGTTTTTCATCACCATTTAATAAGGTAATAAACTCATCTTCTGAGATCATTGGAACTCCTAATTTCTCTGCTTTCTGCAGTTTTGAGGGTCCCATTTTTTCGCCTCGAACCAAGTAGTCCGTTTTCGAAGAGATGGAAGATCCAACCTTACCGCCATATTGTTCGATTAGTGATTTCATCTCGTCCCTAGAACGTATAAAAACACCACTTACTACTAATGTTTTACCCTTCAATGTATCACCAGCAGCCTCAGTTTGTTCGCCAAGCTCAAACTGCAAACCACTAGCTTTCAATCGATCTAATAGTACGATATTCTCTTCATTGGCAAAGTACGCTTTGATGCTTTCGGCAATCTTACCGCCTATCTCATCAACTCCTACTAATTCTTCGAAGGAAGCCTTTTGAAGTTGATCGATGGTTTTAAAGTGCTTTGCCAACTTCTTTGCAACGGTTTCTCCCACATAGCGAATACCAAATGCAAAAAGCACCTTTTCGAAAGCAACCTGTTTGGAGGCCTCAATACCTTCAATTAGCTTCGTTGCTGACTTCTCGGCCATCCGCTCCAAAGGAAGCACTTGTTCTTTAGTCAGGTCATACAAATCCGCCACATTTCTTATCAACCCAGCTTCAAACAATTGCTCTACCGTCTCTGCACCTAAGCCGTCAATGTTCATCATTTTCCGACCAATAAAATGCTCTATTTTCCCCTTGAGCTGAGGAGCACAACCCGTGTCGTTTGGACAGTAATGCTGTGCTTCTCCTTCTTTTCTCAACAGACTGCTTCCGCATTCCGGACATGAAGTAGGGTATTCAACAGGAACTGCTGATGTCGGTCGTTGTTTCAAGTCAACTCCAACTACTTTGGGTATTATTTCACCTCCTTTTTCAACAAAAACATGGTCACCAACCCGCAAGTCTAATTTCTCGATCTGATCTGCGTTGTGCAAACTTGCTCTTTTCACAGTAGTTCCAGCCAATTGTACAGGAGAGAGATTAGCAACAGGTGTAATCGCTCCAGTCCTACCTACTTGATAGGTGATGGACTGCAGCTCAGTGACTACTCTTTCTGCTTTAAATTTATAAGCGATCGCCCATCGAGGTGATTTCGCTGTGAACCCTAATTCTCGCTGTATGTGAAAGGTATTTACCTTAATCACAATACCATCAATTTCAAAAGGCAAGTTGCTTCGGTGCTCATCCCAGTAATCAATGAATGTCATCACTTCATCAATATTCGAAGCTTTACGGATATAATTGTCACTGATCTGTGGCACTTTGAAACCCCATCGCTCTGCTTCCAAAATACTCTCTAAATGACCTTGGGCTATGTTTTCATCCGCATAAACATGGTACAAATAACAATCCAACCCGCGACTTGCAACTACTGCAGAATCCTGCATTTTTATTGTTCCAGAAGCTGTGTTTCTAGGGTTTGCAAAAGTCGGCTCTCCTGCCTCCTCGCGCTGCTGGTTAAGTCGGTTAAATGCCTCAAGTGGAAAAACAATCTCCCCCCTGATTTCAAAAATTGGAGGGTAGTCACCGTCTAGCTTTAATGGTACTGTTCTTATGGTCCGTACATTGGTCGTTACATCTTCTCCTTCCGTGCCATCACCTCTGGTTACCGCTCTTACTAGTAGACCGTTCTCATATGTCAATGAAATCGCAACACCATCATATTTCAACTCACACACGAACTCAATTTCGCCACCAATCGATTTGTCAATGCGTTCTACAAACTCTTCAATTTCCTCTCGTGAATAGCTGTTACTAAGTGACAACATCGGGTACCGGTGCTTTACCGTCTCAAAATTCTTGGTTATGTCGCCCCCTACGCGTTTAGTTGGAGAGTTTGGATCAGCAAGTTCAGGAAATTGGGCTTCCAATCGCTGCAACTCCTCCAACGCCATATCAAAGTCATAATCACTAACGGAAGGATTACTCAAGACGTAATACTCATGGTTCCATCGATTCAACTTTTCAGTCAGTTCAGTTATTCTCTCCTTAGCCATAATTCATGATTTGATACCAACCAAAGATAATAGCTGCCGCTAATGTAAATTTGAAATACCGCCAATACTTTTTCACAAGATATCGCTATATTTATAGAAAATTAAGCATTATGATCTCATCAAACATGTATGGATTGATATTCGGAGGTATTATCCTCATTTTTTTGATCTACAAAGCAGTTGTAATTACCAAGCAAAAGCAAGCTAATCTGGTAGAGCGACTTGGTAAGTTTCAGTCCATTAGAAGAGCAGGGTTCTCGTTAATCATTCCATTCATTGATAGAATTGCCTATACGCAAGACCTTAGAATTAATGAGTTGGCAGTTGATATCGAAACAATTACGAAAGACAAAGTATCAGTTCATATCCGTGTAGCTGTTCAGTACTATATTAAAGATCACCCAGACAGTATCAAGAATTCGGCTTATGAACTTTCTGATTTTAGAAACCAGATTCGTTCGTATGTCTTTGATGAAATTAGAGCGGAGGTTCCGAGAAAAGAGCTAGATGAGGTTTTTGAGAATAAAGAAGACATTGAAATGGCTGTGAAAGTAGGGCTTTCTGATGCGATTGAAAAGTACGGTTTTATCATCCAAAATGCCTTAGTTGTGGACATTGATCCAGATCCAAATGTTAAGGATGCCATGAACCGTATTAATGCTGCCACGCGTGATAAAATTGCTGCACTAGAAGAAGGTGAAGCAGCTAAAATCAGAAAGGTCAAGGCTGCTGAAGCGGAAGCTGATTCCAAACGACTTCAAGGTCAGGGTATTGCAGATCAGCGAAACGCTATTATTAAAGGTTTTGAAGAGTCAATAAGTGCTTTTGGTGCAAATACAAACATTGATCAGAAAGAAATCATGAATTTCGTAATACTGACGCAGTATTATGACACGATGCGAGAGATGGCTAGAGATAATCCAAACGTGATTTTTATGCCACACTCTCCAGACGGACAAGGCTTTACTTCTCAAATGATGGCGGCTGAAATCGCTTCGGAAATGATGAGCAATAACACTGATAAAGACAATATCGACTAAAATATTTGAAAACTAGTATTGGCCGATACAATTTAAATTGTATCGGCTTTTTTGTTTCATAACGTAACATTTTTACGCGTACCTTCATTACCTTTACAGAATGAAAGGTAGAGGCGCTACATACAATCCAAAGAATCGATTTGATAAAAGCAACATTGAAACAGATAGTGAATACCTTGAGTACACCAGGTTTGAAGATGAGGACCTGAAAGTGAAAACTGAATATCTAGAAGTATCTCCCAAAACAATCATCAACAAAGTTCCAAGTCCAGATGTGCCTCTTGACTATTCAGTTAACCCATACCAAGGTTGTGAACATGGTTGTATTTATTGCTATGCCAGACCCACGCATGAATACTGGGGCTATAGTGCTGGGTTGGACTTTGAGCGTAAAATCCTCTATAAAACCAATGCTCCGGAACTGCTAAAAAAGGAATTGAGCGCTCGTTCTTACGTGCCCAGAGCTATTCTCTTTTCTGGAAATACCGACTGCTATCAGCCACTAGAAAAGAAGCTGAAACTAACAAGGAGTATGTTGGAAGTACTTGAAGATTTTAATAATCCCGTTGGGATCATCACCAAGAATAGTCTGATTCTTCGCGATTTGGACATCTTGTCAAGAATGGCAGAGAAAAATCAGGCAGGTGTTACCATTTCTCTGACCACCTTGGATGAAAAAACTCGGAGAGTATTGGAACCTAGAACTTCTTCTGCATACAATCGACTCAAAGCTATTGAGACGCTGGCTAAGAATA
Organism: uncultured Flavobacteriales bacterium; assembly: GCA_964387945.1. GTDB lineage: Bacteria > Bacteroidota > Bacteroidia > Flavobacteriales_D > Parvicellaceae > Parvicella. The sequence goes on from CAYLYX010000001.1 coordinate 454,714, forward strand.
AAGTTCCTGTAAGGGTCAATATCGCTCCTATCATTCCAGCAGTAAATGATTTTGAGATTCCCAAACTTTTGAAAGCTGCTGCTAATGCTGGTGCGCAAGATGCTACCTATATCATCGTTCGATTAAATCATGTTGTGGGAGATATTTTCACCCAATGGGCGGAAGAACACTTTCCAGAGCGGGTAGAGAAGATCCTCTCACTGGTGAGTGATATTCATGGTGGCAAGTTGGGTGATTCTAAGTTCAAATCCAGAATGCGGGGGGCTGGCGCGGTGGCTGAACAGATTCGAGATCTTTTCAGAATCAATGCAAAGAAGTACTTTACCAATGCAGAGCGCATTCAATTGGATAGCACGCAGTTCAGAAAGATCAGAAATGGACAGTTGGGGTTATTTTGACCTTAGCATATTTGAGGTGTGCCTTATGATAAGTGGATACGCATCAAAATGTCTAAAGATGGTATTTTAGCAACTATGAGATTGTTGTTTTTTCTTCTTTTACTTATCGTCAAAAATGGCATCAGTCAAAACCAAGCACTAGATTTTGAAAGGGAACTTTTATGGGCTCAATGCGATGAAGGGAATTCCATAGCCAACTCAAAAATTAATGAAGGAGGAACACTAACCTTATTCAGCCATGGACTGCTTTTTCCTTCTAAAGAAAGTCATTTCATTGAGGAGATTCAAGACTCGATTTTATTGACGAACTACAACGTGTTTTACAATTATTTTGGTTGTGCTGTTTCGAATGGATATTTATGCTACAACGATTCGATTAGAAGTTATCTACATTCGAAATACGGTTATGACATTATCGACAGTTCATACCATCTGGCAAAGTCCCTTTTACCAACAATAGAAGAAGAAAAATGGATTGAACCTATAACTCAACCCGAGTTTCCAGGTGGTGTTGATTCTTTGTACGCTTATCTAAGAGCAAACGTTTCATTAAATGATACTATCAACTATCAACCCGGCAAAAGATATGTCCAATTCACCATCACAAAAGAGGGCAAGACTACAGATGTCAAAATCGTTAAAAGCCCTGATGAACTTCTAAACAGACATCTAATCGATGTTATTGAGCAAATGCCAGATTGGATTCCTGCTACTGGACCCAATGGTGAAAAATGTCGAATTCGCTACACAATTCCTGTCAACGTAATTATGGACTAATCTAAATTACTTAACTCTTTTCTAACGAACTTAGCCAACTCCCCAATATACTCACTCGAAAAGTCAAATTTTACTCCAGCTGTTTCGTACACTTCTGGGATAGACTTTGTATAACCTAATGCTAACGCAGCTTTATACTGTTCCATCGTTTTCTTGGGGTCTTGCTTGTAGTTTCTCCACATAGCAATGGCTCCCAATTGTGCCATTCCATACTCGATATAATAAAATGGAACTTCGTAAATGTGCAATTGCTTTTGCCAGGTCACCTGACGGTATTCCGGATAATCGGTCCAATCTACCAGATTACTCGAGAATCTAGAGCTTACAACCAGCCAGGCTTCATGTCGTTCCTCTACCGTGTGGTCTGGGTTCTCATACAGCCAATGCTGAAACGCATCTACAGTCGCAACCCACGGCAATACATCCAAAACGCCTTGTAATTGTTCTTTCTTTGCTCTTTTGAGTTCTTCTTCATCCTCGTAGATATCTTCCCAATGCTCCATTGAAATCAACTCCATGCTCATGGAAGCCAACTCGGCTATCTCACTCGTAAGGCTCTTAAAAGGTGTGATCTCCAAGTCTCTACTCAAAAAGCTATGTACTGCATGACCTCCTTCATGGATCATGGTCACCAAATCTCTTTGCAAACCAACACTATTCATAAAAATGAACGGCACACCAATTTCATAAAGTGGATAGTTATAGCCACCCGGAGCTTTTCCTTTTTTCGATTCTAAGTCAAGGTGCTTCATTGCCTTCATGATCTCCAGTCGCTCACCGCAATATGGGTCGATCTTGTAAAAAAGATCAATGGTCTTTTGAAGCATCTCTTCGCCCGTTTCAAAAGGTTTTAAAGGCGGCTTTCCATCCAACGAAACAGCTGTGTCATAAGGTTTCAGTTCTTCATAACCCAACTTTTCTTTTCTTTCTTCAGTAAACGTCTTTACAATGGGAACAATCTCACTCTCAATGCTGTCGTGAAAATTAAAGCAATCCTGCACAGAGTAGTCAAAACGCCCCATGGATTTGAACTTATAATCTCTATAATTATCAAATCCGGAATTCTTTCCCATTTGCGTTCTAATCCTTACCATTTCGTTGAGGATCTTATCCATCTCCTCTGCATCTTCCATTCTTCTCTCGGCAACAAGGTCAAAAACTTCTTTTCTTACCGCTCTATCTGTTGACTTCAAAAAAGTCCCAGCTTTTTGCATGGTAATTTCCTCTCCTTTGTAGGTAATCGCTTGCTTTCCAGAAACAGCGCCATACTTTTGACCTAGCTGTGCATCTTTTGCTGCCAATTCATTATTCTCATCTCGATAAATTTCAATCGCGGAAGCAATTCCCCTGAAATAAATTTTGTAGCCACTAGCTTTTAAGTCTTTTTTGAATTCACAGTCGTTCAACTTTCTATTGAGTCGATCATCATACGGAGATATTTTGGGATTGATTTCCGTAACGAAATACTCATAGCTCTTGGCTGCGGCATCATCAGTTGTATCCACCGTCATTTTGATATACCTCCGCCCTACGTCCTCTGCGACTACAGCTTCCATTTCGCTTCTGTCATGCAGCCACTTTTTTAATTCATCCAATGACTGGATGGAGCGATTTGCTAAATCTTCCAAAAGTTGCTCAACTTCATTCCAATCATCCCAGTTAATGTTCTCTGGTACAAATTTCCTTTCTGGTTTTACGGGTATTTCTAGTGTGCTCATATTTTCGGTTTTAAACAAAAAGTTCCAAAACATCATTTGCTTTGGAACTTTAAATTAGTTAATCACATCAGACCTTTTACTCTTCTTCCTCTTTTCCATCTTCCTCCTCAGGAGCTAATAGTCCGGTGTTTTGCAAAATATTATACCATTGAAATAACTTCTTTACGTCCGAATTATTTACTCGTTCTTCATCATAGTTAGGAAGTATTTCTTCAAGAAATGATCTCATCTCTGAAACATCACTCTTGTGGCTCATTGCCTCCGCACCATCCAGCTTATCATACATTTTCTCGTACACCTCAGACAACATCACATCATCTTCTATGGTGTAAATACTGATATCTTCCAACGCACTTATTTTATTAGAAGCAAAGGCCGGAAACTTTCTCCCGTCTTCTAACGACTCTACAATCACATTGTTTTTTCCTTGTGCAACAACTTTATAAAGCCCTCCTTTTCCTGAAATTGAAATAATTCCTCTTAAACTCATCGTCTCATTTATTAATTTCTCCCACGAAGAGAGTAATTTTTTTTTGATTTTACTATTTATTCAACACGATTTTTTGCACAAACCTTGAGTCTTCTGTTAACACTTCCACCCAGTAAACTCCATTTGCATAAGGACTTAAATCCACCGTAATCTTTTTGGATATCTGATTATACCTTTTCAGTATTTTTCCTGCAGCATCCATCACTACCACTTTAAACAGCCCCTTCGTTTCGATATGACATATGCCAGCGGTGGGGTTGGGATAAATGGAAACTTCACTGTTAGGTAATGTAATACCTGCCGATTGATACTCAAACACCATTGACGTTGATGCACAACCGTTCTCATCTATTATAGTTACCCAATAATTCCCATTATTCACCGCTGTTAAAACACTATCAGTACCCGTTGAAGCAAACGGCAAACCGTTGTAGTCCCAGGCATAATCTGCATAACCGCCAGATGCAATCAAAGAATCTCCAGAAAGATTGATCAATGGAGTTGTTGGAAGCGGGTGCTCAACGATGTTCACCCAAGCCGTATCACCCATACAGCCTGAGGAATCTTGTACAAGAAAGTACGTACTCTCTGAATCCACAAAGACATCAGAATAGGTGTTTGATCCACTCTCCCATTCAATAATTGGATAGGACGAATTAACATTTATTGAAGTACTTCCCCCTTCACAAAACGCAGTATCTCCAATAAAAGAGGGGACAAAACTTGTGCTCAAGACAGCAGCAAAACCATCTACCTTTCCGTAGCCGTAAGCATAATTTGGTAAATTACTCCCTGTCCAACTGTCTTCATAAGCCGTTGAAGTGATGATATTCATAAACTCGGTCTGAGACAGGTTCCCACATTTTTCCAATAAAAGCGCTCCTACCCCAGCTACCACAGGAGATGACATGGAGGTTCCTCCATTCGGCATGTGCTGACCACCATAAGCGAGCAAAGTATCTATCCCGTCTGTAAAATAATCTGCAATTCGGTGCGATGGAGCACTACTCATGTTACCATGCCCAGAAGCCGCTACTTCTGGCTTAATATCCCCCAGTCGGTTTGGACCTTTGGAGGAGGTTAGGTAGATTTCGCCTCTATTCGAACCAATGTCAATCCAATTTCCATACATGTTCACATAGCCCGAATCATTGGCATAATTACCAACTGCGATAACGTTTGGTGAACATTGAAAACTACTTACTATGCTTTGCAGCGAATCGGGCAATACATACTTCGCTATGGCAGGAAATGTAGCAACATCAGGAATGGAATCGACAATTTTACTCATTCCATAAGGCTCAACGCTCCAGCAGTCGTAACTCCCAGAACCAAATGTTTCGAACCTAAAGTTATAATCCGCACTGTCTGGGTCTTGAATGAGTACCTGAAACAAATACTGTCCGTCTCGTTGTTCTGCCCAGGTTACTAAAGTGGCGATGGTATCGTTATTTGGCCCCCAAATGGTATCTTCGATCAAGACGTTCAGGTTACTGCTTATGTCTCTGAAGTCAGTTCTTCCTCTAAAAGAGTAAGTAGGATCAACCTGATCGACACCGATTGCAAAATTAACCTGATTAAAAGCTGCTGTATCCGCCCATAACTCCCAAAAGGCAGCTGCTCCACCAAATGCTGAGGATGGATTGACATCGAACCAGGTAAACGAGGTATCCGTAGTTACATCAGTGTGCAAATGGTAATCCTCCCAGTGTCCACTGTTTCCAGCAGATGCCACGAATAACCTTCCGTCTTTAGCAGCGATCAAACTATCGATATAAAGCGCCTGAGGATCAAGCCCATCGTGGGAACCGAGATAGGTTCCAACACTTGCATTGATTACACATGGCATATTGTTGGTGTCAGCATAATTGTAGATATACTCTGTAGCGTCTGCAATCGTGGATAACCAATCTGATGCACCGAAGTTACTTTCAACAACAATCAAGTTACTTTCTGGAGCAACCCCCATATGCGTTCCATTTGCCAAACCATTTCCACAACCCGTTCCAGCAACGGTTGATCCATGCCCCCACTGATCATGATTCTGGCATTGCCCACCATTTATCTGAGCCGAATTCCAGTGTCTTCCATAACCAAACTCAGAAGGTGTAAAACTGTTATTCGACTTCGTTTGATCCCAGAGCATTAAGATTCTCGTGTTGTCATTAGTATCTCTGAAATCATTATTTTCAAAATCAATACCCGTATCAATGAAGCCCATAACCACCCCTTTTCCGTTAAAGCCAGTAGTAAGAGGAGACAACCCAGCGTGCACTTGATTGATCCTATTGTTCACCCGCATGGTATCGTTCATCGGCACTCCTTTATAGGGCGCGTAATCCACGTATGAGAATCGCTTATCTAGCACCAATTCTTTCATGGCAACTCCAGGTATGCGAATGTATTGCCACCCCTTTACTTCGCCTCGGTAAATACCTCCATTTGTTTCAACAAACGACCTTGCATCGGTCGATTTACCTTTCACAAAAACGCCAACACTCTGCACCGTATCCGCTTGGTAGTCGATGAAATAATGCGTCCAAAAGTTGGTGGCAATGTCTGACTGGAATTGTCCAAAAGCTGTGCTAAAACTTACAATTGATATTAAAATAAGTAGTCTGCGCATACCAAATAAATTTAAGTGATCACTAAGTTACTACCTATTTATGAAAACGAGCTCAAATTTTATTTAAACCGTCCTTGATGCAATTCGTGTTAAGAATATTGCACGACCAATACCTCATTAGCGCACTTTGAGGGAGTTTTTCAGACTATTTTCAATATCTTTACGTTCTGGATACTACCCAAAGTAAAATGTTTAGGAAATTATACATCATATTGTCTTTCTTATTACTGGTGTCAGTAAGCAAATCCTATGGACAATTCTATACCGGTTCGGATGTCGAGTTTGGTCAAAACAGGGTGCAGTATCACAGCTTTTTTTGGCAGTATTATCACTTTGAAAAGTTCAAGGTTTACTTTACGGCTGGTGGTGAGAATCATGCTGTTTTTACGGCAAAAGCTGCTGAGAAATACTTGCTAGAGCTTTCTGAAATCATGGATTACGATGTTGGTGAAGAATTGGAATTTATTGTTTACAATTCACAGTCTCAGTTTAAAGAAAGTAACATTGGACTATCCACTTCCGAAACGAACATTGGCGGGACTACTCGAATAGAAGGCGAAAAGGTTTTTATCTACTACGAAGGGAGTCACGACCAGTTGGAACGACAGATTCGTTCTGGAATTGCGAAAATCATTGCGTTTAAAATGATGTACGGTTCAAGTTGGAGAGAAGCCTTGAAAAACAGTTCACTGTTAGCGCTTCCACAGTGGTACATTGAAGGATTTGTAGCCTACATGGAAGGACCTTGGAATACTACCCTGGATAATACCTTAAAAGCTGATGTTAAAACTAAACTCTTTGATGGATTAAATCACCTGGAAGGGGAAAAAGCAAGGTTGGCTGGTCATGCAATTTGGAACTATGTATCTGAAGTTTATGGCGACAAAATGATTCCCAACATTCTTTACATGACCCGTTTGAGTAAAAATGTTGAGAGCGGATTCCTTTATGTCTTAGGTTCTGGTTTAGGAAGTTTATCACGTGATGTAAAAGCCTACTACAATGCTCGTTATGACGCTGATTCTGAAACTCGCAGCGAACCTTCTGAAGAAGTCCTTCCGTTTAAAATCAAAAAGAAATATAAATATTACAACCTTTCTGTAAGTCCAGATGGGAATAAAATTGCCTTCGCTACTAATGAGTTGGGGCAGTACAAAATTTGGATTTATGATCTGCAAAAAGATCAACTCAAGAAAATTGCCAAGGGGGATCATAAACTGGATCGTTTGCCAGATTACACCTACCCTATCATGTCTTGGCATCCTACTGGAAGAGTGTTGAATTATATTGTTGAGAAAAAAGGAAACTTGATGATGAACATCTACGATGTGGATGCCAAAAAGAATTCTCCACGTGTCATTCCAAAAATGGATAAAGTACTCTCCATGAGTTACAATACTGATGGAAAGCAGTTGGCAATGTCAGCCGTAAAGGATGGTCAAACGGATATCTTCATTTACAATGTAATTGGGAATAATCAGACGCAGTTGACCAATGATATCTTTGATGACTTTGAGCCTGCATTTGTAGACGGAGACACCAAAATCATTTTTGCTAGTAATCGAGTAGACGATACCATCCGAAAAACTGTTCCGATTCAAAGTTATGATGAGCATACTGACTTGTTTATTATTGACGTTAAGCGTCCACAGGATCCGTTGCAAAGAATTACGAGCACACCGCTAATCAACGAAACGCAACCTGCTCAGTATGACGATAGTCATTACACCTACTTGTCCGATGAAAACGGAATTTACAACCGCTACATTGCCTACTATGATAGCGCCATCAGCTACATTGACACTTCTGTTCACTATCGGTATTTTTCGGTAGCAGATCAACTTTCGAACTACCCCATCAGTGCACTGGATTATCAGTTGGCCCCCAAAGGCAGTGACTATTTCGTGCTGATGAAAAATGATGGTGCTTTTCAGTTCTTAAAAGGCGATAAAGAAAAAGATTTGGCTTACGAAGAAGGTCCTTACCTGACGAAGTTTATGGAAACGAAGCTTCGTCTGCAGGATAATCCATTAGACAATGATGACATAGAGGATAACCAAATCAACAATGACCCCAACGCTGTTAATATCGATAATTATCAGTTTGATACGGATGTTAATACCGGGTCGGAAAAGATCATCATTACTCCGCAAGAGGACACTACAGATTCCAGCATTATTGCTTTCAAGCAAGGAAAACCAGATCTAGATTCCATTCCGTTTGAACTCCCAAGAAGGGAATTATATGTGCTTAATTTCGCTAATGATTTTGTCGTTTCACAGTTTGACAATGGCTTTTTAAATCAAACGTACCAGCGACTTTCTCCCTCAGGATACATTAACCCAGGATTCAACGGAATCTTTAAGATTGGTCTAAAAGATGTTTTTGAAGATTATAAAATCATCGGTGGTTTTAGGTATCCTGTGAATTTTTCGAACACAGAATATCTTCTAAGTTTTGAGAACCTGAAAAACAGACTCGACAAGAAATACATGATTTCTAGAAGAGCATTCAGGGATAACGTAGGGGATTACGTTTTCAAAATTCAAAACTATGAAGCCAAAGCATTGCTTAAGTATCCGTTTAGTGAAGTATCTTCCTTGAGACTTACCATCAACTCAAGGTATGATATCAATACTGCACTTAGCGTTGATCAAGCTGCACTTGAAGCCCCCAATCAGAATGACATTTACGGAGGTTTGAAGCTGGAGTATGTCTATGACATAACTCGAAGTGTAGGAACGAATATTCGTTTTGGAACACGTTTCAAGGCTTGGGGAGAATACATGCAACAGATCAATACTTCACAGGGAGACTTCTTCACATTTGGTCTTGATTTTCGTCATTATCAACGCATTCACCGCACACTGGTATTTGCTTCACGCGTGGCTGTATCTACATCGGTGGGAAGTCAACGATTGGTTTATTTCTTAGGTGGTGTAGACAATTGGATGGGTGCTAAGTTTGATAACTCGATTCAAATTTCTCCGTATGAGAATTATCAGTTTCAGACGATCGCTACGCCCATGCGAGGTTTCCACCAAAACGCCCGAAATGGAAATACATTTGCGGTGATTAACAATGAGCTGCGCTTTCCTGTTTTCAAGTATTTGGCCAAAAACCCAATTCGATCTGACTTCATTAGCAACTTCATGATCATCGGTTTTGCAGATATTGGTTCTGCGTGGACAGGCACCAACCCTTATGACCTTGAGAACTCTTTTAACACGACCATTGTAGACGGTAAGAACTACGAGGTAATTCTTGACAATCAAAAAGAACCAATCATCTATGGTTATGGTGGTGGATTAAGGTCTAAAGTGCTAGGTTACTACGTTCGATTTGACCTCGCATGGGGTGTGGATGATGGTGTGGTGCTCAAACCAGTTACCTATTTTTCTTTAGCTTTAGACTTTTAATATCAAGCAAAAAATGGAAATATCTACTATTCTGATCCTCATGGGAATCGGCTTAGCAGCTGGCATCTTAAGTGGTTTTGTGGGCGTTGGTGGAGGTGTTATTATCATTCCTGCATTGATTTACTTTTTAGGTTATGACCAATTGCAGGCGCAAGGCATGAGTCTTGCCTTGATGTTACCTCCCATTGGCGTGTTGGCATTTTATAATTACTACCAAAAAGGACACGTTGACAAGATGGGCATTGCCTATGCCGGTATCATGGCGGCTTTGTTTATAGTGGGAGGCTATGTGGGCAGCAAACTGGCATTGAAAATCCCGGTAAACGTGGTTAAATTGTTATTTGGATTATTGATGCTCTATGTAGCCATTCGTATGATCATGAGTGGTTGGAGCGTTTTTACTGACAAGGAATGAAAGCACAAATAAAGGCCATATCTGAAGAGATTTTTGAAGAGGTTGTTGGACACCGTAGACATATTCATGCCAACCCCGAATTGTCATTTCAAGAATATGAAACCTCCAAATATATCTGTGATGTGTTGGATAAACATGGAATTTCTTATAAAAAAGGAATTGTAGACACGGGTATTGTGGCAATCATTGAAGGGAAAAATCCCACAAAAAAATGCGTTGCGTTGAGAGGAGATATGGATGCCTTACCGATTCAAGAAGATACTGGACTTCCTTTTGCTTCCAACAACAAAGGTGTGATGCATGCATGTGGACATGATATGCACACCTCATCTCTTTTGGGTTGTGCTATCATCTTGAATAGAATCAAGGGCTCTTTTGAAGGCACTGTAAAACTCATTTTCCAGCCTGGAGAGGAAGTGCTTCCCGGTGGAGCGAAGTTGATGATAGAAGAAGGCGTGTTGGAAAACCCAAAAGTTAATGCCATTATCGGACAGCATGTTTTTCCTGATCTAGAAGTAGGAAAAGTAGGTTTTAGAAGCGGGATGTACATGGCTTCAACGGATGAGATTTATATCAAGGTCATTGGTAAAGGTGGTCATGCTGCCCTCCCGCACAAAGTGATTGACCCCATATTGATTTCAAGTCATTTGATCATTGCCTTGCAGCAAATCAGCAGTAGAAAAGCGAATCCTGCCACACCCACTGTTTTGTCTATTGGAGATATTCAAGGGCATGGTGCTACCAATGTGATTCCCAACGAAGTTAACCTCAAAGGCACATTTAGAACCTTTGACGAACAGTGGCGAAAAGAAGCCCATGCGTTGATTCATGAAATTGCCACGACTACGGTAGAAGGAATGGGCGGAAAAGTTGAGGTAGATATTCGCGTAGGCTACCCTTATTTGGCCAATGACGAACAGACAACAGCTCTTGCTAAACAAGCTGCCATTGAGTTTCTGGGAGAAGAAAACGTAGTAGATCTTGACCTTAGAATGACGGCTGAAGACTTTGCCTATTTCAGTCAGGTGGCAAACGGATGTTTTTACCGTTTAGGAACATCCAATTCCTCAAAAAACATCGGGGGTTCCCTACACCACCCATCACTTACGCTTGATGAAGATGCACTGAAATTTGCTCCTGGATTAATGAGTTATATCGCGCTTAAACAGTTGGAGGGGTAACTCACACCGCCTTAACCACAAAATTGTTTTTCTTACCTCTTTGTAGCAACAAGTACTTGCCGGCAATAAGATCGGAGGTAGTTACTTGAGCATCCATTTTAACCTTTGCTCTGTTTACACTTACCGAGTTCTCTTTCAATGCTCTTCTTGCTTCACCATTCGAAGCTAAGAACCCACTTTTTTCTGCTAGCAAAGCAATGATGTCAACCCCTTCTTCAAATGCAGATTTTGAGACTTCTCCTTGTGGTACACCATCAAATATATCGTTGAACATTTGCTCCGATAAGTTCTTGAAAGCTTCTACTGCTTCATCTCCTTTCATGAATAGAATCTGAGAAGCATCAACGGCTGACTGAACATCTTCCTTGCTATGCACTCTTTCGGTGATATCTTCTGCCAATGCTTTTTGCAACACTCTTAGGTGTGGCGCTTCCTTATGCTCTGCTTCTATCGCTTCGATCTCCTCTTTTGATTTTAAGGTAAAGATTCGAATGAAGTTAGCCGCATCCTCATCTGAAGCATTGATCCAGTATTGGTAAAATTTGTATGGTGATGTTTTTTCTCTATCCAACCAAACGCTACCCCCAGCGGTTTTTCCAAATTTGGTTCCATCTGCTTTTTTGATGAGTGGAGTCGTCATCGCGAAGGCTTCTCCGCCCTCTTTTCTTCGAATCAACTCCGTCCCGGTGACGATATTTCCCCATTGGTCTGAACCACCCAGTTGCAATTTGCAATTTTTATGTTTCCACAAATGGTAAAAATCATACCCCTGCACCAACTGGTACGTAAACTCAGTAAAAGACATTCCGGTTTCCAACCTTGATTTTACCGAGTCCTTTGCCAGCATATAGTTGATACTAATGTGCTTCCCCACATCTCTGATAAAATCCAAAAAGTTGAATTCTTTGAACCAATCGTAGTTATTGGCCATTTCTGCTCCGTTTTCTGGGTCCGAAAAATCAAGAAATTTCTCCAATTGCGCCTTCACACAATCTAAATTATGCTGAAGTGTTTCCATATCCAGCAGGTTTCTTTCTGCTGACTTTCCGGAAGGATCACCGACCATACCCGTTGCGCCACCTACCAAAGCGATTGGCTTGTGACCTGCCCTTTGAAAATGAACCAGCGTCATGATCTGAACCAGATTTCCGATGTGCAGCGAATCTGCCGTTGGGTCAAAACCGATATATCCGGTGATGCGCTCTTTGTTCAACAACTCTTCTGTGCCCGGCATGATGTCGTGCACCATACCTCTCCAGGTCATTTCCTCAATAAAATTCATACGCTTTGCTTGGTTTGAACCGCAAAGATAAAATCTAGGAGTGAAATACATTTCCATGATTCATAAAATCTTAAGTTTGCTCTATGGTTTTTAGCAATGCATTTTTTCTAATGTATTTTCTGCCGGCTTTTTTAGGGATCTACTTTATCACTCCAAAAGCCGCAAAAAACTATATCATTCTACTTTTCAGCATCATCTTTTACAGCTGGGGTGCGCCCAAGTTTGTTTTCGTCATCCTCGGGTCTACCATCCTTGATTTTTATCTGGTAAAACTGATGCACAGCATCAAAGACAAAAGGCGTAAAAAGCAACTGCTAGTTACTATTATTGTCAAAAGTCTGGGGCTTTTAGCTTATGCCAAATACGCCAACTTCTTTATCGATAACGTAAATGATGTCTTGACGTACTCTGGAGCAGATGTAATATCCTGGGATAAGGTAGCGCTCCCCATCGGGATTTCGTTTTACACTTTTCAATCCATTACTTATATCGTGGATGTGTATCGTGGTACGGATCAGCCGCTCACCAAAGTGACGGACTACCTGCTCTATATTCTATCTTTTCCTCAGATGATTGCCGGACCAATTGTTCGTTACAAGGAAGTTGCTCAACAGATTCGCGATCGCCCAGATGAAATTGATGATAAACTAATGGGAATCTACCGATTCGTTATTGGATTGGCAAAAAAAGTGCTCATTGCAAATGTCATGGCAGAACAGGCTGAGGTGATCTTCACGAGTGATTACAACGAGCTATCATGGGCCAATGCCTGGCTTGGGACGATAGCTTTTACCTTTCAGATTTACTTCGATTTTTCAGGCTACTCAGATATGGCAATCGGATTGGGCAAAATGATGGGCTTTCAATTTCCAGAGAACTTCGATGCTCCGTATACGTCAAAAAATATCACGGAATTCTGGCGTAGGTGGCATATGACTCTTGGCAACTTTATGCGTGACTACCTCTACATCCCCTTGGGCGGAAACAAGGTATCTACAACGCGCCTGTATGTCAACCTCGTGACCGTTTTCCTATTGTCTGGGCTCTGGCATGGCGCTTCGTGGAATTTTGTTTTGTGGGGTGCTTTTCATGGTTTTTTTCTGATTCTAGATCGTCTGTTTTTAGAAGACTTTACCAAAAAAATAGGAAGTGCGCTTTCCATTGCGCTAACCTTTTTTATTACCATGATCGGATGGGTAATCTTTAAGATCGAAGATATTGATGCTCTCTGGATTTACCTTCAAAAACTGTTTTTGTTTGATGGGATTTGGGAATGGTCTACCACGCACTCCTTCTACCTCATTTTCATCATCGCTTTTGTTTTGACTTTTTCCTATCCGTTCAAAGTTGGAAAGAAGTTGGAACTTTATTTTTTCCAAAAGAAGAGTTACTTTCTAAAAGAACACCTCATCTTCTCGGGAGTTAGCATCCTGCTCTTTATCTTGTGTTTGAGTTATATTGTTTCATCTGGGTTTAACCCGTTCATCTACTACCGATTCTAATGAACGAACGCAACTCAAATATCATTAAAACAGCATTGTATCTGGTTCTTCTCGGACTCATGATTTTACCGGCTATTCAAAAGAAATGGAAGGTATTTGAAGAGGAACCTTTAAAGGGCGCACTGCCAGAATACGTAAAACCCAAATTTACCACCAAAAACTGGCTGGACGGAAAGTATCAAGACAGCGTTGATGTTTATATCAAAGGAACGGGTGGATTTCAACCTTCCTTGGTAAGAATTCACAATGAATTGCACTATCAATTGTATAATGTGGCCATTGCCAACGGTGTTATTGTTGGAAAAAACGGCTATCTGTACGAAGAAAATTACATCAAAGCCCATTTTGGGTTGGATTATGTGGGAGAAGAAGCCATTGCCAAAAAAGTGGAAAAAGTAGTTTCAGTAAGTCAGGAGTTGGAAAAGCAAGGGAAACAATTAATCATTCTTTTTGCTCCTGGAAAAGCGAGCTTCTATCCTGAGTTCGTCCCCGACTCATGGATTCCAGACCAGGCCAATCCAACGAATTACGAAGTTTATAAAAAACACCTTGTCGATGCTGACGTTCATTTCCTTGACTTCAATCAATGGTTTAGAGATCAGAAAGATTCCTCTCCTTATCCTCTAGTGCCCAAAACAGGTATCCACTGGAGCAAATACGGAGAGATTCTTGCGGTAGATTCTTTGCTCCATTACATCGAAAATACATGTTCTTGTCAACTTCCCAACCTTGTTGTTGACACGATTGTTTCCTCAGCGGAAATGGAAGACACAGACGATGATATTGAGGATGGCATGAACCTCTACTTTGACATTAAAGATCTCACCATGGGCTACCCACGCTTTCATCTAGACTCCTCTGGTAGCGAAAAAGGACTTAAGGTGCTAACGGTAGCCGATAGTTACTATTGGGGAATGTACAACTTTGGGCTGTCAAGAGATTATTTCAATCGGGGACAGTTTTGGTATTATAACGAACATATCTACAGCGAAGACATTGAAGGAGCGCTGAAACCGAGCGAAGTTGATCTTGGAGAAGCGATTGCACAGCACGATGTTTTTCTCTTCATCATTACGGATGCAAACCTCTATAAATTTGGCTTTGGTTCTTTTGAACGTCTGAGCGATTACTTTGCAAATGACAACGACTTGCTTAACTACTACATTGATCAAATCATGAATACGCCTGAATGGAAAGAAAAAGTGCAGCAAAAAGCTACTGAAGCGGGGATTAGTTTGGAAGAAGCGGTTCTTATTGATGCCCAGTACATGGTAGAATTAGAATATCAAAAATAAACCAACGCAAGTGCTCAATAATCAACGTGTAAAAAATAGAATTGGTTTCTTAGCGATGCTTTTGGCTCTACTATTGATTATGAGCCTTGCTTTTGGATCAGTCTCGATGGAAGTAATCGAAGGGCATTTCATGAATACCGACACGCTTTACCAACCTTCTCTTTATCAAGACCTTATCGTTCATGACAACTCCATATCGACTTGGACACTTAATCCTGCTCCTAATTTTCTGCCAGACTCGTTATTGTATTTTGTTCTGATGATGCTCACCGGTTCGCTAACCTGGAGTTCCTTTTTGTTCTTTCTTATCCAAACCTCCATTATTCTTCTTCTTTTTACGCTCATTCTGAAGAAGTGTGAAGTCAAAGAGCCTTGGAAAAAGACCTCTTTGATTGCTATTCCACTGCTCATTCTTTTTCCCTTGGTGAGTTGGGTAAATGGCGACTTCCTGTTTTATTTTTACTTCATTTCCAATTCCTATCACACGGGAAGTTTTGTCAATACATTGCTGATTATCTACTTCATCATGCAGTTTACCCAATCCCTTGAAAATCGTGAAAAACGAGCACGCAGCATGGTATTTGCAACTCTGATTTTGGTTTGCACTACTCTTGGGGTTTTAAGTGATCGGTTACTCCTAATTGGACTGTCTATACCTAGTTTGGTTTGTCTTCTAGTTGTATTACTCCTGAATTGGAAAAACAAAAGAAAGCCTTTACTCTTGGTTTTCGTCCTTTTAGCCGCAGGGTCTTATTTGGGTGACCTTTCTAGGCAACTGCTCACAGAGCATGGTATTTTGGACATTGAAGAGCCACACTCTTTCATGAATTTCGATAACATCTCCAACTCTTTTGAGATATACGCTGCCCAAATGAAATCCTATTTGCTTGCGTTTGACTTCAAATCGCTTGTTGTAAGTCTGTCGTTTGTTGCGCTCATTGTTCATATCTTATCGTTGATTAAAAGCTTTAGGTCTTCTCGCACTGGGTCTGCTTTATTTTTCGTTCAACTGTTTATCGTTTTGTCCAGCACCTGTCTTATTCTAGCTCCAATTCTTGCTGGCAACTATACTGGGCCAGACACGATCCGATACAACTATCACGTCTTCATTCTTCTTATTATGTCCTTTGTATTGATTATTAAACTCCCAGAAAAAGTTACCTCAAATGCTCTTAAGGTTTCTCTGAGTTTTCTGGTCGTTAGTGTCTCTGTTTTTACTTTTTCTTCTAACCATCTCCAACTCCAGGCATACTTCAATTTGTACCCTGCAAAGGCAAAAGCTGCGGATGAATTTGCGCGCTTAACTGGATTGAAGTACGGAACAGGAGACTATTGGGATGCAAAGGTTATCACACTCTTCTCAAAAGAAGGAGTTGTAGTCGTTCCAACCTTTTACAATACTGTGCCCTACTTTCATGCTAACAATAAGCGCTGGTATTTCAAGAACAACTTCAACGATCAAAAAAGGGAGTTCGAGTTTTCAATCATTGACTTTGTAGAACGAGAGGATCAACTGCGCTCTATCTTTGAAAATAACGTTGACACCATGAGCGCAGGAGGATACCAATTTGCGATACATCCAGCATACACCTACAATGAGGATTTAACGATCACCAAGTCTGGCAATTAGTTAGTGAGTAGTCTTAAAGCCTTTAGAAAGTCTGTCGATCGTTTTGGCGATTCTCCTTTGCTTGGTAGCTTCTTGTTTGGCTTCTTCTACAAATGAGGTAAAATTGTTCTGCTGGTTCTTTGTCAAAGTATTGAAAAACGCAGCTGCTTCTTTATGCTTAACCAACTCTGTCATTAAATCAGCCGAATCAACAACTACTTTCTTGGCTTTTGCTTTTGTCTTTTTAATCGTAACTCCCGCTTCATTCAATGCAATTGCTTCATCAAAATAAAGCTTGACTCCCTCTACGTTGATTTCATCTCCTGGAGCATACTTAATCTGCTTCATTTCTTTGCTATCCCCTTCTTCAAAGAGGCCGAGTTCATCTTTCATAATGGCTCCTTTGTGAAACCATATTGAAACGTGATTCTTAAATGCTCCTAAGCCTAAAACGATGGTCTTATAATCATAACTGGGCATGCCCCATTTCACACCTTCTGTAAGACGCTCATCATGATTAACAAGGATTTCTCTGATCTCCAAAAATAGATCGCTAATCTCCTCTGACTTATTCGCCAATATCTTATCAATTGCTTTTTTGACTTTTTCCGTCATACGAACAACTTTTTGGTTAAACTCTCTCAATGATGGTTG
Organism: uncultured Flavobacteriales bacterium; assembly: GCA_964387945.1. Classification (GTDB taxonomy): domain Bacteria; phylum Bacteroidota; class Bacteroidia; order Flavobacteriales_D; family Parvicellaceae; genus Parvicella. The sequence goes on from CAYLYX010000001.1 coordinate 472,080, forward strand.
CATATCCTTGTCCTACACCAATACACATCGTCACCAAAGCATATTTTTTGTTTTGCTTATGTAGCTCGATACTTGCAGTTTGAAGGATACGTGCTCCTGTCATACCTAGCGGGTGACCGATGGCTATGGCTCCTCCGTTTGGATTAATTCTTGGGTCATTATCTGCGATTCCCAAAGCTCTTGTGCAGGCCAAACTTTGCGCTGCAAACGCTTCATTCAATTCAATAATATCCATTTGATCGAGCGTAAGTCCAGCTCTTTTCAACGCCTTTCGACTGGCTTCGACTGGTCCAATTCCCATAATTCTCGGCTCCACACCAGCCACCGCACTACTCACAATTCTTGCTTTTGGTGTCAGACCATTTCTCTTCGCAGCCTCTTCAGAACCAAGAAGAATTGCCGCAGCACCGTCATTCAAACCAGATGAATTACCTGCAGTAACACTTCCTCCTTCGCGCTTAAACGCGGCTCTGAGTGTCCCTAATTTCTCCAATGAAGTATGCGGCTTAATGAATTCATCCTTGTCGAAAATAATTGGATCTTTTTTTCGCTGAGGGATAGCAACCGCAACTATTTCTTCGGCCAATCTTCCCGACTCCTGAGCTTTTACAGCCTTCATCTGAGACCAGTAGGCAAACTGATCTTGATCCTCTCGGCTAATCCCGTATTTTTCGACTAGGTTTTCGGCTGTAACACCCATTCCGTCAACTCCAAACATCTCTTTCATTTTTGGGTTGATGAATCTCCACCCAAAAGAAGAATCGTGCATTTCCGCATCCCTACCAAATGGTTTTGACACTTTCGAAATTACCCAAGGTCCACGTGTCATGTGTTCCAATCCTCCGGTGATGTACAAATCTCCATCTCCCATCGCAATAGCACGATGCGCATTGATGGTAGAAGCCATTCCAGAAGAGCACAATCTATTGACTGTTTCACCTCCAATTGAAGTTGGCAAACCTGCCAATAACAAAGACATTCTGGCAACATTACGATTGTCCTCACCTGCCTGATTCGCACAGCCAAACAACACATCTTCAATCTCATTCACGTTCATCGAAGGGTTTCTGTTTACTAATTCTTTCATCACCAGTGCACCCAGATCATCTGTTCTCACTGGCGCCAATGTGCCTCCAAAGTTTCCAACCGGTGTCCTAATTGCGTCAAATATGTATGCTGCTTTCATTTCTTTTTTGTTGTTGTTCGTTTTCTATTTCTTCATGCAAGAGAATCATAACGTTGTTACTTTTCGCATGCCGTCTTTAGTTTATTGAGCCCCGTTTCAAAATCCGGCCCCAGAAACTTATCCATCATCGAACCAAAAATTCGAGCAACTGGGTTGTTTCCGTTGTCCGCTTCAAAATCCCAGGTCACTTTTAACCCATCAGCACTTGCTTCTTCAATGGTTACCGACACTTCGGCATCACCTCTACCTCCAAAGCTCAAAAAACTTGTTACCTTGTTTGGTCGATCAGAAGCAATGATTCTCATGGTTCCATAACCTACTTTTTTTGGATGGCCCTTCCATTTGTAAGTAGAACCAACTCCTTCTGCAGGACCTTCGTAGGTGGTTTCCATATCTGGATCTTTTTCAGTCCAAGGAGACCAGTTCTCCACAAATTTCTGAAGGTTATTAGCGTACTCAAATACCGTTTCTTTATCAGATTTAATAAGAATTTCTCGTTTCATGAAGGCTTTTCGTGGCTTCAAAAAACCTATGATCACAACGATAAGTGCTATCCCGAATAAAACAATGCCAATCCAAGCTAAAATTTCCATGTCTTTTTAGTTTTAGTTCTGCAAAGTAACAATTTTCTACTTTATTTCAGGAACCTCTTGTTGTGTATTACATAACCAAACGAGACCAAGAAACTCAATGGTTTATCACTACCGTGATAGTAGTTGAGTGAAGCACTCAGCGGTCCTAAGGGAGAATGATAGATTAAGTTTCCAGATGCAATCCAATTGAGGCTGTAAAGATCGTTGCTGTAAAAGGGTTGGTTGTAACGATTTTTGTCAATTTGGTAAAAGGGAATGAACGCATATCCTTCTCCTCTGAAGTCTACGTTATCTGTGATATTATAAATTCCTTGCATCCCCAAACCTATGAAGTTGTGTGATGCAAAGTTTTGCAAAAATAAAGATCGGCTTTCCGCTATGGGCTGGAAAATAGGCGAGTTAATGATCGTTGCCGTGTAATTATCAAGGAACCTCTCCGTGAAATAGAAACTACCATCCAAGCTCAAGCCATAGTGCAATGATTTTGTGAGGTTAAAGTATTTCTGCAATTTTAATCGTGCACTGACAAACTCCTGCGATTTATCTTGGGTAGGAATAGACAGAATAGCTGTACTCCCTGGAACTGTGTTCTCCACCCCAAAGAAATAATTGAGGTTAAGAGAGATTGAACTTCCTTCAGAGGCAAATTGCTTTCGGTTTAAACTCGATTGCGTGTAAGCCAAATGAAATAAATTACCCGTCAGGTTAGTCACGTCAGCTGTATCGCTAGGCGTAAATGCAGAGGTCTGATAATAGCTGTTTTCTATCGAGCCATAGGCATAGCCAGCTTCAATTCGACCAAAAAAGCTGATTGGAGCAAATACATTTATCCCAGCGTATCGGTCATTTTCAATAATGAATGAGGGCTTTGACTCTTCAAAAAACGTGGCAAAACTCTTAAAATAATCAAATCTGTTAAGGGTAAAATACCCTTCTACCGAGAATGGTATTTTAAAGTTAAAATCAAACTGCGTAGCTAGCTTAGCCGAACCGTAGTACTTCCCAAACGAACTTTCTCCCGTTGCCTGAAAACCAACCCTTCCCAAACGAGCATATTTGAGCCCCACATACCCCGTATTGATCGGCTTGGAGCTGATGAGCCCTCCAAAACTCACGGACAGCGGCCTTTCTGGATAGACATCTAAATGAAGTTTGTACTTTCCGGTCTCAGGATTGAGTTTTGCCAACGGATAAATAAACTTGATTTTGCGATCCGAAACAAGACGAAAATAGCGATTCTTAAGCGTAGGCAAATCCAATTCATCTTCATTGTAAAAAATAGATCGCTTGATATACTTTGCAATGTTCTTAGACACACCATCCACTTCTATATCTTCAATCACAACAGGTTTCATCGATTTGAAAAAAGCCGCTCTCTTCTGAGCCAACTCTTCTGCTGTAACCTCTCTTGGAATCAACAATTTGAGTGAATCAATGATGGCTATGGTGGCATCGTAACCAGCCTTGATAGCCTTGTCTCCTTCGTCAAATCCAAAAATAGAAATGGTTTCATCTGGCTTGATCAATACACCATTCTGACATATCATAGAAGACGGAGCACGATCTATGATGAGCGACTTTAATTGAGAGAACACATCATCGTCAGCGGGTCCTGTTGAACTAGTGTCCGAGAAATCAACCCCAATGATGATGTCAGGAAAAAACTCATCATACATGACATCTGTTGGGAAGTTGTTGTACAATCCTCCGTCAAACATCAATCGACCGTTTACACGTATGGGCTTTAGGTATCCAGGGTAGGTCATTGAAGCCCGTACCGCCTGGTTCAAATGCCCCTCTCTAAAAACAACAGGAGACCGGCTTTGGACATCAGCTGCCACACATCTAAAAGGGACAAACAAGCTGTCAAAATTATAGTTGGCTTGCGCACTGATACTGCTGTAACTTGCCATGCTCTCATAATCGAGCAGGATCGGGTCGGTAAAGTTAGTGGGTACTATTTTTTTAAGCGATAAATCAGGCGTTAGCTTCACATCAATCCATGAGGGGTCTAAAGAAGGTTTTCTGAAGAAGTGATCAAATTGATATTCAATCCCACCCGATGACATCAATTGATACTTCTCAGTCATCACCAAACTATCTATTTCCCATGGAGAAAGACCAGCCGAATACATACTTCCCACCATAGCACCAGCACTCGTACCTGCTATATAGTCTATGGGAATATTATGCTCTTCTAGCGCCATCAGCACGCCAATATGGGCATAGCCCAGTGCTCCACCCCCGCTAAGCACAACGCCAACCTTTTGTGCTTGTGACAGGTTAGAAAATAAGAACACCATTAACAAGCATAGGCTTCTTTTAAGTGTTTTGTGTACTGGGGTATTCTTCAATTCTCTTCTCTTGTTTTCCTTAGAAACTCCAAATTTGGCAAAAAGTTGTATCAATTGAAAGGGATAAAATTTCTTTTTGGAAATTCTTCCTATTTTTGAATTCAACTACAATGAACAAGGAATGAGAATTGGCTTTGACGCAAAACGTGCTTATCAGAACTATACCGGACTCGGAAACTACTCCAGAGATTTGCTTCGCAGCGTCATGGAGCTAGCACCTGAGAATGATTATTTTCTATATGCTCCTAAAATCACAAAGATTCCAACGGTCAAATTTATTGCCCAACATGACAATGTTCAAGTGACCACTCCCCAAACCCAGCTTGACAAAACGTTTAAAGGGTTGTGGAGATCTGTGAACCTTGAAAAAACGCTTGTGCAAGATAATCTTGAAATATTTCATGGTTTGAGCAATGAAATTCCAAGAAAAGGAAACGGAAGTAAAATCAAGTATGTCGTAACCATTCACGACCTTATTTTCAAGCGCTACCCAAGAAATTATAAGGCGATTGACCGAAGAATTTACAATACAAAGTTCAAGTATGCTTGTAAGAATTCTGATCGCATCATCGCCATTTCAGAGCAAACCAAACGAGATATTGTAGAGTTCTACGGCATTCCTTCGGATAAGATTGAAGTGATTTACCAAACTTGTCATGAGAGCTTCAAGAAGCAATATTCCGAAGAGGTGAAGGCGCACATCAAAGAAAAGTTTGATCTACCCTCAGAATATGTTTTAAATGTAGGTACGATTGAAACTCGTAAAAATCTTTTTGGTATCATTCAAGCCACACTTTCGATGAAAAATGACTTGCCCATCGTAGTGGTTGGCAAAAAGACGAGATACCTCAATTTTCTTAAAGTACAGATGCAAAAACTGAAAATTGATCCCAACCGAATTATTTTTCTTAAAAATGTTTCAATCGAAGAACTTCCTGCGATCTATCAAATGGCGAGTGTCTTCGTTTATCCTTCACATTTCGAAGGCTTTGGAATCCCAATTATTGAAGCGCTTCATTCGGGAGTGCCCGTAATCACTTCAAACGGAGGGTGTTTTTCAGAAGCGGCAGGGCCCTACTCTCAATTTGTTGACCCAGATGACCCAGAAGAAATTGGAGAAGCCATCGACCTCGTTTTGTCAGATAGCGCTCTGCGGCAAAAAATGTTGTTCGAAGGAAAGAAGTATGTTTCCAAATTTGAGCCAGATATACTCACCCACCAATTGTTAAACGTTTACCAACAATTATAATGGAAGACTTTCGTAACGCTTTTGAAGTTTTAAAACAAGGGGGTACGATCATTTACAATACCGACACCATTCCTGGATTGGGATGTGATGCTACCAACCCTTCTGCTGTTGACAAAATTTTTGAATTGAAAGACCGTCCAGAAAGCAAGAGCCTTATTGTGTTGGTTGCCAATGACAGTATGCTCCAACGCTACGTTCATCAGGTACCAGAAGTCGCATGGGATATTATCGATCTTGCCGACAAACCGACTACGGTAATTTATCCAAAAGGCAAAAACCTAGCTCCAAATGCTATTGCCGAAGACGGAAGTATTGGCATCCGGATGATCAAATCTGGACCTTTGCACCGTTTGATTCATCAATTTGGAAAACCGCTGATTTCTACTTCAGCCAATCTATCGGGTCAACCTTCGCCTACAACAATTGCAGAAATTGACCCAGACCTTGCATCAAAAGTAGATTTAATAGTAGATTTGCCGACCAGTACAACAAATCAGGCGTCTTCTATTATCAAAATTGAACTAAACGGTGAATTCAGAATCATCAGAAAATAGCTTCTCCAACTACCAAATCCAGGAACTTAGTCCTACTCTTAAAACTATTTTTGGGCAGGTACAACAAGCTGCAAATCGGGTGGAACAACCCGTGTTTGTAATCGGTGGATTTGTAAGGGACTTGCTCTTGGGTCGGCCGTGCAAAGACCTTGATTTTGTGACTAAAGGAAGTGGAATCGAATTGGCAGAAGAAGTCGCCAAAATTCTTGGAACGAAGCAAATTAGTGTCTTCAAAAACTTCGGGACGGCAATGATCAAGCACGATGATTTTGAGCTTGAGTTCGTAGGTGCTCGAAAGGAGAGTTATCAGCGCGACTCTCGGAAACCAATTGTTGAGGATGGCACATTAGAAGACGATCAAAAAAGAAGAGACTTCACCATAAATGCACTGGCCATTGATTTATCGGATGCCAGTTTCAAAAAAATTGTAGACCCTTTCAACGGACTTAAGGATCTCGAGGACGAACTCATTCGAACACCGCTTGATCCAGACGTTACCTTTTCTGACGACCCGCTGAGAATGCTAAGAGCCATCCGCTTTGCTTGCCAACTTGGATTTAGAATCGAAGATGAGGCATATCAGGCTATCGATAGAAATGCGCACCGTATTGACATCATCTCCAAAGAAAGGATTATTGACGAAATGAATAAGATGATCCTTTCTCCGAAACCCTCAGTAGGTTTCAAATTGATGTTTAACACAGGCTTATTGCGCAGAGTGTTCCCAGAGCTCGTTGAACTGCAAGGTGTGGAAGTAAGGAACGGAAAAGGTCACAAAGACAATTTCTATCATACGCTTGAGGTATTGGATAATATCAGCGTGCATACGAATGATTTGTGGTTGCGATGGGCCGCCATTATGCATGACATTGCAAAACCAGCGACTAAGCGGTTTCACCCAGTTTCTGGCTGGACGTTTCACGGACATGAAGACAAGGGGGCTCGAATGGTACCTAAAATCTTCAAGCGGCTCAAACTTCCGCTGGATGCGAAAATGAAATACGTGCAGAAGTTAGTCGCTCTCCACCTCCGACCCATTGCTCTTACGAAAGAAGAAATTACAGATTCTGCACTGCGAAGACTTATCGTGGATGCCGATGATGATCTGGAAGACCTGCTTACGCTGTGCAGAGCAGACATCACTTCTAAAAATCCAGAAAAAGTGAAGCGCTACCTCAGTCGCTTTGATGAGGTAGAGCAGAAACTCAAAGATGTAGAAGAGCGAGATGAGCTTAGAAATTGGCAACCTCCTATTACTGGCGAAATGATCATGAAAACCTTCAATTTGCCTCCTTCAAAGAAAGTTGGAGAAATCAAACAAGCGATCCGCGAAGCAATACTAGATGGGGAAGTAGAAAATGATCTTGAAAAAGCAAAAGCGTATATGCTCGAACTAGGCAAGAAAATGGGGCTTTAAAATTTACCTTAAAAGGTTATTAAGCATTACCTTTGCAAACTAAATTGAACGAACCTAATGAATACACTCGTACTTAGGATTGTAATTGATACAGAGGAGGATATTTTTCGAGACATTGAAATCCGTGAGGATCAGAACTTCGAAGAGTTGCATGATGCGATCATTCGATCTTTTGAGTTTGGGGGTGATCAGATGGCTTCCTTCTACATGAGTAATGAGAAATGGGAGAAGGGTCAAGAAATTGGCTTGATGGATGTAAGCGCTTTTGACGGTGATAACAGTACGCCAAGCATGAAAAACACGTCCATAAGTAAGTTCTTGAAAGACAGGCATCAAAAAATGCTATACGTATACGATTTCCTAAAAATGTGGATTTTCTATGTGGAGGTAATTCATTTGAATGATGCCGTTGAAGGAGATGTTTACCCGAAAGTGATTACCACCTTTGGAGAGGCGCCAGATGAAGACAGCAAAGAGATTCCAGGGCTTTTTGATGGGCTCGATTTAGGGGGAGACGATGACTATGGATTGGGGAGTGATGAAGACGATGATTTTGATGATGATGATCCATTTGGTGAATTTGAAGACACTTATGATTATTAAACTTTTAGGATTATAAAACTTTTTGCTACTTTTGGCATCCGCGAAAGTTGGTCTCTTGGCCGAGCGGTTAGGCAACGGTCTGCAAAACCGTGTACAGCGGTTCGAATCCGCTAGAGACCTCCAAAAACCCTTGACTTACAGATAGTTGAGGGTTTTTTTATTTGGTTTATCCTGCAAATTGACCCATATTTTGTCAATTACCTTTCTTATCCAAGAATTTTCTTCACTCGTTCCAATTAGAATTGTTCTTTCTACCGCTAGAAAACAATTACCCAAGAATGTTTGAATTTGAAACAATGTTTGGATGGAGGTGATGTTATTCCCTAGATTCGGGCGGATAAAACGCATTCTCTTTTGCAGACAACCAAATTATTTTTGGCTATTTGAAGAAGTCTAAAATAGTCTTCTAGGATAAAATCACAAAACTACCCTGAAACCAAGTTCTGAGATTACTTTCCAACTCTTATATCGTTATGAACAAGCCCATTATTACCCACTACAATGCTTTTTAGATCGTATTTGATACCACATCACAAGAATTTTGTAAATTGCCTTGTAAACTAAAGGATAAGGGCGTTCCAACTATAGCAGAAATAAAACGAATGCTTTTTATCCTTACGTTGTGCTTAATTAAATATGATACACGAAAGCTTCTATTGGAAAAAGGAATTATATGACAATTTTCAGGTCATTGCACGATTTCGTTTTTTGCAAAAGAGATACGAGCAGTCTTATGTAAAGATTGAGAAAGCCATTTTAATAGGAGCATATATTATTCGCAAATTAGATGAAGCTCAAAAAATACCTCCCGAATTCTTAAAGACACAAGAACAGATTTCCTTGTACAAAAGTAAGGGTACAATTGTAGACTACATGAATTGGCATCATTTAGAAAGACATTATAATCTTGAGCAAACGCATAAGGAAAATAAAGATTGGGGATTTATTCTTAATCAGATTATTCATAGCTATTCCTTAGTCTATACTTTTGACTC
>CAYLYX010000002.1:0-343911 GCA_964387945.1 uncultured Flavobacteriales bacterium
ATACCGTAATGTTTTGACAAACTGCTGTCGGTGCTGTTGCATCATCCAATAGCACGTCAAACGTACAAGTTGCCGTATTACTAGAAGCATCCGTTGCGGTAAGTGTGATCGTTGTATTACTACTAATTACCGTTCCAGCAACCGGAGACTGCGTAACAGTTGGCGAAGCCGTACAATTATCGCTTGCTGTGGCTAATCCTGTATAGTCTGGCAAAGTAAACTGACAGGCTCCATTCGGTGTCTCAGTTTGATTGCCCGGACATGAAATCGTTGGGTTGACCGCATCTCCTACTGTTAAAGCAACATTAGAACTATTGGGACACGGCCCAGCAGTTGTGTAAGTTACTGTATACGTTCCAGGAGTGGAGGCTGATAAATCGACTGTTCCCGTCCCTGAGTTTATGGATAGTCCGGCTGTACTGCTAAAAGCTCCTCCCGCTAAACCTGTAATCGTTGGTGTGGGGTCTGATTCGCTTGGACAGTAACTCGCTGCGCCATAGCTAAAACTTGCATCGTCCAGCGCATTAATTGTTACTGACACATTGGAACTGTTTGGACAAGCTCCTGCCGTTGTATACGTCACCGTATAGGTTCCTGGCGTACTTGCGGATACATCGATCTGACCTGTGCTTGCATTGATTGACAACCCAGCTGTACTGCTGAAGCCTCCGCCTGCCAACCCTGTTATTGTGGGCGTTGGATCGGCATCGCTTACACAATAGCTCGCTGAACTGTAGCTAAAGCTAGCATCGTCTAAGGCTTGTGGGGTAATCGTGATCGTACCACATGAACCTGGCGTCACACAACCTCCTTCTCCTCTTACATAATAAGTCGTTGCTGCACTTATCACACCAGGAATGGCAAATGTACCCGTAGCCGTACTTCCAATATTTGTGCCTCCGCATGAACCTGTATACACTTGCCATACTGTTGCATCATTTAATGTTCCTGTAATGTTCAAGGATGCCGTGCCTCCTGTACATACAGTAGCTGGGGTATGTGATAAGGTTGGAACAGTGGGGTCGGTGCAAGATGGCGTTGGATAAATTGTTAAACTCCACCCATGTACTTCTATGTAACTAAGAGAAAGTGCTTCTATAATATGAAGTGTCCAAACACCGTCAGGATTTTCTCCAATGAATGCTGAAAGCGATTCTTCAGGTCTGAAACTGCCAGAAATGGGATCTCCTCCTGGGTTACTTCCAATCATAGTGCTAGCTGCATCTCTTAAAGTGACAGTAATATTTGATGCCGATAATGTTCCAGAATATGAAGGAGAACAACTAGAAGGACTACAAACAATTCCATTGTCGTCATAGATTAATGAAACTTTTGTACCCGTATTGTTATTCACTAAATAAAAGCCTAACTCTTGATTCAGAGCAAGACCAAAGGAACCAGGACAAACATTGAAATCCGTGGAGAAATTAATTGAAATAACCACGGAATCCACAGTGGCAACTCCACCAAAATCGCCTGTAAAATCTAGCGTTTGAGATGTTACTACATCCGTAAAACAACCTCCCAAGTTATTTGTTCTTGTCACTTGACAGAAAGAAGCGGTTGTAAAAAAAACAAGACAGCTTAATAAGGTAGTTAGTTTCATAGCTCAATAAATGGTTAATAGAAGAGGTTCAAAGAATTGGGGGTAGCAGGTATTTTAGATAATGGACAATTAATCTTGATCAAAACTGATTCATTGAAAAGGCAAAAACAACTTGTAACACTTTCAAATCTTTTCTTTCCAACAGGTCTTTATCTCTTCCAATCAGATACTGACTTCAAAATGAATTACAGCCTTTCTAGGGGCAAATGTCAACAATACGACAAATGCTCTGTCCATAAAATTGATAAGTGCGGTTTCTTCTTTAGTAATAGTGGGGGTTGTCTGATCATCTGTAAAAACCCCAACATGGAAAGATCTCCATTAAGCCTTCATTCACACGCTCATACTTCTCAGACCAACAAAAAATACTACTTGGACTTTATTACAAAGTTTCCTAAATGCAAATAGCAAAAGAAAGCAACTTTCTTTTTCAAGAAAAAAGTCCTTTGATCAGCATCAAAAAACTATATTTTCTTCTTTAGAGCACTTATTAGTTTACCCTTTTTTCTGGCCGATACAGGAACAACGTCTCCATTATTCATCACAACTAGACCACCATCTTTTGGTCTGTACTGATCTAAGTGATTCAAATTGATAAGATGGGAAAAATGTATTCGTACAAATGAATCATTCAACTGGGCTTCGAAATCCTTCAAGGTTCTGGCCATCATAATCGGTTTGTTTAGATCTGTCGTGTAAACAAGTGTGTAATTACCATCCGACTCAATTCTAATAATATCAGTCAGGTTTTTCAAATAAATCCCCTCAGAGGTATTTAGCGCAATTCTTCGTGAATTGGAAATGGTGGTTTGAAAGTTTTCTAAGGCTTGGTGGAAGTCCGTTTCATACGAATTCTCCATCGAACAAATCTTATTTAAAAGATTGGCTAGCTCATCAGGGTCAATTGGTTTGAGCAAATAATCAAACGCCCCATTTTTTAAAGCCTTTAGGGCGTATTGGTCATATGCCGTAGTGAAGATTATCTTTGTTGAATAAGGCAACTGTACCTTTTGCAAAATATCAAAACCTAACCCATCCTTTAATCGAATATCCAAAAATAAGATGTCCACCTTCTCTCGTTCAAGGAGTTCTATTCCGTCACTAACTGAACAAGCAGTTCCGACTACCTTAATCGGGACATCAATACTTTCTAGGTCTTTTTTAAGGGATGAAATCGCCTGCGTTTCATCATCAATGATTATTACTTTCATACTGTATTTTTGGTAGTTTTATTCTTACTCGGCATCCTAAACTTTCTTTTCCATCTATTGGACTATCCACGGTAAAAGAACATTTGTGATTATATTGTTTTGAAAGGATTTCCAACCTTTCCTTAATATTTTCAATCCCTATGGAATGATGTGAGGTAGTGTTGAACCCTGATTTGACAAATCCAACTCCATCATCTTCAATCGTACAAATAATTGAGTCCTCGTCTATTCCGATGTCAATACTTAGCTTACCCTTTTTGCTTAATGGAGCTAACCCATGAATGATGGCATTCTCAACTACTGGCTGAAGCATCATTGGAGGCAACATTATTTCATTTACCAGACCCTCTGGAAAAGTAATTGAATAATTAAAAACTCCTGAGTATCGAACCATCATTAGTTCCAAGTATATCTCAAGCATCTCAATTTCGTCCTTAAGAGGGATAAATGTCGATTGAGTTTCGAGGATAAGTCTCAACAGTCTAGAAAATTTAGAGATAAACCTACTCGCAGACTTGTATTCATTTTGTGCATAAAACCCCTTAATCGTATTCAGTGAATTGAAAATGAAGTGTGGGTTCATCTGAAGAACTCCGGCTTTTTGTTTTGCAACTAGGTATGACTTCTGAATTTCAAGTTTCTCTAGTTCTGCGTTCGCTATTTGCTCCTGCAATCTATATTTTCTTCTGATCGCTAAAATTCGCCAATACCATAATAACGAAATTATCAAAATCGCCCCAAAACTTGTTAAGACGTAAAACCAGCTCTTCTGCCAGTATGGTTTTGCGATTTGAAAAGCTATTCTTTTGATATCACCCACATTGTTTTGTGCATTCTCCGTACGAATCAACAACTCATAATTTCCAGGTGGCAGGGCTTCAAACTTTAAATAGCGATCTGTGGTTGTATTCCAAAAATCATTGTGTCCCTGAAGTTTGTAAGAATAAACAACCCCCTCTGGGTTTCGAAACGACATAGCCAGAAAACCAATTTCAATCAAGTTTTGATCAAAGTCTAATTGAATTATATCATTAGAAGGAGGAATATTGAATTCTTTGGTATTCACCTTAAAATAAGTTAGTTTCACTTCGGGAGCATTCGACTGGGGTTTGCCTAATTGGATTGGAGCAACTAAATATCCATTATCAATGGCAATTAAAATAGTATCTTCTAACACATTGATATCATTCGCCTCTATACCACTAATTCCCTGAAGCGCTCCAAAGTTGACCACAGAGGGCATCTCACTTGCAATATTTGAATGGTAAACGCCTACTGAGGTTCCAATCCAAAGTTGATTTTCTCCCACAAGTTCCAACGTTCTAATATTGTTTGATTTGATCGCTACGTCTGGGTCTTTCCATTCAAAAAGGACGCTATCCCTAATAGCAACCAAGCCCTCATTGTTTGTCCCAACAAAAAGAAGGTTTTTATCAGATTGATATGCCAAACAGTTAATCGTTGATAACAGCATCTCTTCTTGGCTTCCAAATGAGTGAATTCCATCCTGAGCAACGTGGTAAAGCCCTGTCCTACCTCCTGCAAAAACCCCTCTTTCACCCGCATCACAAAGAACATTAATGTGAGCATCCAGAATCGAGTATTGGTCTATTTGTTTGGATAAACTCGAATTTAGCTTTAGATCAGACTCACATAATCCAAAAAAGACCTCTAATGGTAAACGGTACAATTTGTTACTTGCAAGATAAACCATGCTATCTTTAATCAGTATGTCATTCGATAAGTGATTAAAATGCTTTACAGAGGAGCTGCTTAAAAAAGAGGCATTGCTCTTTGTACACACAACAACAGTATTTGAATCAATCGGTCTAATTCGTTTCACGGGTTGGTTTTGCCTTGTTTGATATGTTTCAACTACTTCGTCTTCAACAAGTTTTTGGAATTTACCTTTTGAGAACCCAATCCAGACAATGTCGTTCTGTTTAAGTAAACAAGTTGCCGGATCATCTGCTTCTGAATCAGGAGCTTCGATTAGTCTAATTTTTGTATTATTACATACACTTACTCCGCTTCCCAACGTGGTGAACCATATGTTTCCCTCATTGTCCAAATGGGAACCTGTCACTATTTTTGATTTATGAGATAAACTAGCCTTGTCAAGACTGCCTGCGCTACTAACAAAATAAGCACCATTTCTTGTGCCAATAATTAGCTCATTTTCTTGTCCTGTAGAAAGCCATGTGACTTCCTCTTCTGAACTGAGTTGAAGCCATTGAAAAAGAGAGTCATTCTTATACTCCAAAATCTCTGACCCATAGCCAATAATAATCCTTCCATTTGACTGACTTACTCTTGGATAATATGAAAGCAAGTCCCTTTCTAGCACATTGACAATGCCCGTTTTGTCGTAGGTATATATTCCCTCTGCACCAATGCAATACCTAACACCATCCTGAATCCAGACTCCGTAAACAGCCATACTCGCAGCAATATGAGACACCTCATTGTTTCTGCTGATACAAAAGATACCATCTTTCAAAGTAGAAATGTAAATCGTTCCATCCAGTGAATCCTCAGCTATCCCAGAAATCAATGAACCAGCCTCTATATCAGCAAGAACATCACTATTGTTTGCATTGTAAAACGTCTCATTCAAAAAGAAGCAAACTTTCCCATTTATTGGAAGAAACCATATACGACCTTTGGAATCTTGAAATATTCTTAATACTTCATCGCCTGTGAGTCCCTGCTTTGAATTGTAGTTTTCAAATTGATATCCATCAAACCTGCTAGCACCCATGTCCGTGCCAAACCAAAGATAACCCTCTTGGTCTTGAAAGGCACAATAGACGCTTTCTGAGGCTATTCCATCGTGCAAACCAAATTGTTTTAAAAACAAATTTTGAGCGAAGGACGAACCAGAAAGCAGTATCAAAAAAAACAAATAGAACCGCATTACAAGTCTTGTAGACTAAAGTTAATGTAACTTTTTTAAACGAAGGTATGGCTGAAGTCAAAAGAAACGAGAAAAGCGAACAGTTACTGAATGCAACCAACGAAAACTAAATGCAGCCCTACACTTGTCAATTTCTACAGCCTCACCTCCCAGAGATTGTTGAATTTTGTGTCAAATCACTAAAATCACTTTAAACATGAGGACAACAATCTTAGGATTTATTCTAGTTCTGGTACTCGGGTCAACCAATGCAATTGGTCAATTTAACATCAAAAATAAACTCAAGAACGGTAGCAAGTCAGAGAGTGCAGTTCCTGAGAAAGAGAGCCCAGCAAAATCAGATATTCAAATGGCCGAAGTACATGTCAAAAGTTTGAATAAAATGTTGGAGGCTGGAGATTTTGAGCATACCTTAAAACGGGAGACGAGTGTAAAGGACAAGCTAGAGCAGTTAAATGAAACGATTGCTAAGATTCATTCAAAGGATGAGAAATTTGATACAGAGCCTTTCAAAAAGGAATATGACAAGTTCAAGACAGTTTTTGATGAAGAATGTAAAAAAAGGGATGCCGAGCTTCAGGCTCAAAAGGAAAAAGATCAAGCTGACAAAGAGGCTAAGTCTCCAGTGAACGTTAGAAAAAAAGAAATTGAATCTTGGACAAAGGGATGGGTTTTTTCATCCTCACCAATTTCTGACAAACACTATACGCCAAGTTCTACTGAGTTCAATGCTGGGGACATGATCTACGCAAGAGTTTTCTTCAATCAACCCATCAAACAAATTTTCAACGGAGACAAGTACTACGCAGCCTTTGAAGTCGATAGTAAAATCATTTACACCGATAAGCTGTCTTTTAGCTGTGAAGGGGGGGAAGATTATCTTGACATCGAAATTGTAAGAACTGCAGGAGCTCGCGTTTATCGCTTAGATGCCTTTAATAAGCTCGGAGATGGTTCTCATAAAATCTCCATTCTTTTTAGCTCAAATAGAGACCCCAACAGGATGTTGGCTCATGCTATTGGCGAAATTGAATTAAACATTACACCCGAAGGGACATCTAAATGGCAGCAGATTATTGACGACTACGAGTTTGAGCGAATGTCTGACAATGAGCCTCCATCCGAAGGGATGAAATCATCGACCATCTGTGAGCAAGCCATTCAATACTATCAAGAAAAGGACTTTAACGGTACGCCTTACAAAGCATATATCGATTCTGACGATTGGACCATCGAAAAAGCTTGGAATGGTTCAATTATCTACCGACACTGTGACGTTGTTGTTTGGATAAAAATCAACAATGAAGTCTGTGAATATTCAATTATTGGAATTCGTCAGAACTACGAAAACGGTTCTTACGGCAGTTATGAATACAATGGGATTGGTACAACCAAAAAAGTACTATGCAATAAAGTAAAATAAATCATTACAAATGAGAAATCTTCTTCTTTTTCTTTTTTTATTCATGATCCAGCTTGTGTGGTCACAGAACTTGTTGACCTCATGGGTTCAAACAGGTGGACATGGTGGAAATGATCGCGCCAAAGACATTGCTGTTGATGATCAAGGCAATGTATACACAGTAGGGTGCTTTACTGGTCTAACCAACTTTGACCCCACATCCTCATCACCCAGCAGCAGCTTGACGTCTAACGGAGGATCCGATGGGTTTGTGGAAAAGTTCGACTCCAATGGCAACTTCCTATGGGTTGTTCAAATCGGAGGAGGTGGAGATGACTGCATAGAAGACGTTGCTATTGACACATCAGGAAATGTAGTCGTTACGGGCTTTTTTGAAGGTACATGCGACTTTGACCCTAGTTCCGGAAATTTACTTTTGGGGTCAAATGGAGGCGAGGATATTTTCGTGGAAAAATTAGATCAAAACGGAAACTTCATGTGGGTTAAGCAAGTAGGTTCAGCAGCTGATGATAGGGGTCTATCCATTGTGGTGGATCAGGATAACATGATCTATTCAACCGGCAGCTTTTCGGCAAACGCTGATTTTGATACTGGCTCTGGAACCAATACATTGGTTGTTGGGTCAAATATCGACACTTATATTCTAAAACACGATGAAAGTGGAGTGTACCAAAATGCGATATCGTTCAACTGCACGGGAGCTTCTGAAGGCTATGGCATAGAGACTATGCAATCTGGTGATGTAACAGTCGTTGGATATTTTAGTGGCATCATGGATTTTGACCCTAGCTCTAGTACAAATAACATTAGCTCTGAAGGTGATAAAGATGCCTTTATTATCCAACTAAACCCTTCATTGAATTTCAATTGGGGATATGCTTTTGGTGGCAGTTCAGATGACAGGTACTACGATCTGGCCATCGATACTAACCAAAACATTTGGGCAACAGGTTCATTTCAAGACACCATCGATTTTGACCCAGGTGTCGGAGTGATTGAACTGTCAAATACAAATTCTGGCTGGGTTGACATCTTTTTTCAACAATTCGACCCAAACGGAAATGTTCTTGCAGCGGATGCTATAGGGGGAAATAAGAACGATATTGGAGTAGGAATAGCAATCAGCGATCAAAATGAAGTGTTCATTTCTGGATTGTTTTCCGAAACTGTTGATTTCAATTCAGGAGTTGGAGTCTTCCAAAAAACATCAGTTGGAGAAACAGACATTTTTGTGCTTAAGCTAAATGATCAAGCCGAATTCCTTGACGCCTATTCAATTGGAGGAACAAGCAGCGATGTATCAAACGCCATCGACATCTTCAACTCTTCAGGAGTTCATATTTGTGGAAACTTTAGAGGAACAGTAGATTTTCAAGTTAACCAGAACTCGTTGCAACATAGCTCGCTGGGAGGCAATGATTTTTTCCAATTAAAACTCATTTACTGCCTCACTACCGGCAGCACTATAATGGCTGATGCCTGCGAAGAATTCGTTTCTCCAAGCGGAATGTATACTTGGACAACAACAGGCCTCCACAGTGATACACTAGAAAACATAATGGGATGCGACTCCATCGTGGTAGTTGATCTTACGATTCATTCACTGAACGCACAGATCACAAATAATAGCAATTTCTTGACGGCAAGCGTTTCTGGAGCCTCCTATCAATGGCTAGACTGTGATAATTCTTATCAGGAAATCAATGGTGAAACGGGAGAAGATTTTTATCCATCGACTGATGGAAATTATGCCGTAAGAATTGATGATGGAATATGTGTGGATACATCTACTTGTGAAGCATTTTTGGGCTCAGGTCTAACGGATGGTCTGAATGGTCTTGTTTCTGTTTACCCCAACCCTTCAAATGGAAGCGTATATATCCAACTTGAGGAAAAGCAATCCACTATAGACCTGTTTACATACAATTATCTTGGTAGTTTAATTCATTCAACGACCTACTCAAACCGTAGCAAGTTTCAATATGAGCTGCCAGACGCCCCTGGAATTTACTATGTGAAGCTCTTTCTAGGCGAAAATAGTGAGTCTCTAGTCGTCCAACTAGTGAGAACTGAGTAGTAATAACATGAATTGCTTAAAAAGTGTTGTCTTAGCAATAAACCTGTTGTGTTTTAGTAATTTTGTTTCGCACGGACAAGCAAATAATGATTTTTGCTCTTCTTTCTCTTGCAAAGACGCTGCGAAGTTCAAAAAAGAACTAAGCTCCTTTTTTGAAGGTCAGTCTGTTTTTAGAGTTAATGGCGTTACAGACTACACTTCCACGCTCGATCACTTACGAGACCAGTTACTATCCTGTCCCAATATTCTTGATGCCGACTGGGATAGGTGTCGATACAAAATTGCTTCTTTTCCTGGTGAAGCTCTTTTTGCAATTCACTACAAACATAACGACCAAGTTCATTCAATATGTCTTCAATTACAATTGGGGAAATTTCATCATAATAGGACGATTGAAGAAATTACCGTTGTTGATTTAAAAGATTGCGACAAAGGATTTATAGAAACAGAAAGGCAATGGTGTGAACAGATACAGTATGAACAGCTAAAGCAAGTCACTGCAAAAGGGACAGTTGTGTGGACCGACAAAAACCTAGCCTTAACTATTGACAATAAACTGTTTAAGATTGCCTTTGCTCCTGCACACAGTTTATTTGTAGAATTAACAATTCACACTTTTCAAAGCGAAATAAGTCTTCATCTCAATTGCCTAGATAGTGTTTTGAATGTTAAGCGTGTTTACGGAGTTCATAACACTCCTAAAATTGATACTCCCGATACCTGCCAATTCTTTCACTCTCTACTCTCAAACAAACTAAGTTCAACCAGCAGCTTTCTGATCCCTGCCTACTCCAGTTTTTCATATTACGTTGAAATTCCTTTACCTTCCAAGGGTCTAGAGCCAATGCTAAACTTGGTTCTAGGTGGCAGCCTTTATTACGAAATTGAGGAAATATCGAATCGACTAGAGGTATCCGAAAATTGCCAATTCCTATTCAATAACGTATCAGCCAACACTGTTTTAGACAATTCAAAACAATATTTTGAGCGTTAAGTCAAACGCCTCAATCTGTCTAAGATTATACACTTCCATCATTGTCTCATTTAATCTCGAGATAAGCAGCCGTGTATCACAATGGCAGGCCTCAAGTCATTTTGAGAATCATTGTATCCTTGAAGGATCCATTGAGGAGCTTGAACAAAACCATCTGATGGGATCACCCCATTTGGGTCTTGCAGTGGAAAATGGATTTGATAGGTCTTATCTAACAAAAGCTGCAAAGGAATAAACACCTCTCTTTGCCATGAATTGTCGTATGAATTTTTTGATTCAACCAAATAAATGTCAAACCGCACATCAGAACCAACTTGACTTTCAAGAACAATAGGCTTGCCAATTTCAAAGGCGCCTGATGAAAAAGTAACTTTCAACTCAATGCGCTCATGATACGAGATAAACTCATTGCTGTCTATGGTATCTTGTGGAAATGGACCTACTCGGCTAAGCTGAATACTGTAAGGAGGTCTTGATATCACTAGAGAGCAAACAAACTCATCATGAATTCGTAAAGGGTTCAATGAAGGATCAAGCAGCATGACGGGAAGAGAACTCAGAATCTCAAGGTAATGCTTCCCAATATGCTGTCTTTGTTGATAGCCTGCTCCACCCGGACTCGTCAGGCAAGACCGATCAAAAACAACTCTGTTTGTCACTACTCCAACACTATCTAGCTCAATTCTTTCGTAGAAAGAGGTGACTGACTTGACGCTTTTAGAGCTTGCTCCCGGATAATAGTATCGCTGAAATTGAGGTTCATGATTGAGCTCAAAGACAATGCGCCCATTTCTGTCGTAATGAACCTCTCTTACAGGCTCCATTTCTTCATTGTAAACTAAGGCTGAACTCAGCAAATCGTTTCCTGAGTAAACCAATTGGTAATAATAGCCCGAATCCATTTCATGAAGTTTACAGTTCTCCCAGTTAATCGTTTCATCAGAGAACAAATCAAAATCAGATTTTGCGTTTACTATAAACGCCCCGTTTGCAAACTCAATCTTTCCAAGGTTAACACTCTCGTTACTGATAAAGCCGACCAAATCATAGATGTAAATGGTCATCATTTCAGAATCGCGATACAAAATGAGCTTTTTGTCATTGTCATACTTTGAATTGTAAAAAGACACTTCTCGAGAACTATCAGGTAGACTGACCTGAGGACTTTCAGGGTTCCTTTCAAATCGGCTGCATAATGTATATCCAGACTTCATATCATCATCAAGGAGAAAAGATACATGAAGGTTTCCTCCTGGTTGAGCATTTGCTGATATAAATATTGATGAGAACAATATGTTGATCGCAAATCGATACATTGTCGAATATACATTTTTCATATCCGGTGTTATTGGACTAAAAAGTACTAGAAAAACAAGGTTTCATGCTAAAAAGTCCGCAAACCCATGACGCCTTTGACCTCTCGTAATGTCATGGGTTTTGCAGACTCTGCTAACCAAGGTTAATCATTTGAACCACACCTCATTTTGTAGTGCTAAACCTATACATAATGACCCTTGGCTATTTTCCTAGTTATTTCTTGATGAACTTAACTGTCTTACTTTGATCATTCAGTTTCAACTCAAGTAAATAAACACCTTTTGTCAGTCCTGATACTGGAATAGACAAGCCCACACTAGTGCTTAGGGTCTGCGAGTGTAAAACCCTTCCGTTCATATCAAGAATACGAACGAAACCATACTGAGCCTCCTCGTTCTCAAACTTAATGAACAATTCCTCTGCTACGGGGTTTGGAAAAACCTTGCATCTAATTGGGTTCTCCACGTCCGTAACTCCTGCATCAATAACTACTAAATTATAGGCTACAAGAAAGGCATCTTCAGATCCGTTGTAAGAGTTTGCAACATCAGTGGGGCCAAATTCAACTAAACCATCAAAAAAACCACACACTCTAACTTCACCCAAAGGTCCAGTGGCCAAACTATTAGGAACGACTCTCTCTGAACTTTCTATTTCATTCACCCATAAATAGTTGCCTAGCGTGTCTAAGCACCAGATACCCAGAGCATCATTTGATGAGCTAACAGTGTCAATATTAGCTGTAGGATCAAAATCTACCAAACCATTGAAACTGGTTGCCAGACATAGTGTTCCATCCTCCCGATAACTGATGCATTTGCCTTCATCATCATCGTTTCCACCTACTGAAGTAGACCAAATCAAATTACCATTCGTATCGAATTTGCTCACGAAAATATCTCGCTGACCATTCGAAACTAGAGTCATGGAAGATGTTCCAGGGTCTGCATCCATCTGATCACTAAAAAAGCCTGAAGCGTAAACGTTTTGTGCATTATCAAGTGATATTGACTGCAGTCTATCATGCGCTCCCGAACCAAAAGTCTTGACCCACTTAAAATCTCCTAAGCTATCCAGTTTTAGAAGGAATGCATCATAAGATGAATTAACAGATGAAACAGATGTAACGCCCACTCCAGGGTCAAAATCTACCGTTGTTGAAAAAGCACCAGCACAGTAGACATCTCCATTGGTATCAACCTCCAAATCATAAATTTTATCTGCATGCAAAACATCAGCAGTTGAACCAAAAGTCTTAACCCATTTGACATCACCACCACTGCTTAACTTAAGTACGAAGGCATCCCACCCTCCGTTAGAAGTATATACAAAGCTTCCTGATCCGGGATCAAAATCCGCTGTTCCAGTAAAGTACCCAGATACGTATACATCTCCTGTCATCGGGTCTGTTTTCACCCTGCTACCAACAACCTCGTCAGTAGAATTGAAGTCTTGAGCCCAAACGAAACCTCCTCCCCAGTTTAATTTGATCACAAAAGCCTCTTGATCTCCAACGATCCCAATATTTTCAACACCTACGCTAGGATCCGCATCAAACCCAAAATAGTTTGTTCCAGTCAAATAAACGTTACCCACCTGATCTGTATGAACTCCATTTCCTCGAGTTCCATTATCAAAAGAGTATGCCCAAACCAAACCTCCATTTACCCCCAATTTTCGAACATACATAGATTCAGAAGACGCACTTAGATTAAAAACTCCTACCCCTGGATCAAAATCGATTGAGTCTCCTAGAAAAAACCCAGTGGTTACCGTCTTTCCTGAGGGGTCTACGCTCACATCATTCGCTACGTCTGTGTTCTGCTTTCCAATCGTAGTAGACCAATCAAAAATCAACTGAGCCTGATTCTCTAGAAAACAAGACAAACACAATGCCGTTATGCCAAGAAACTTTGAGTAATTCATTTGTTTTTTTGACAAAGTTCTACATCATTTCAAAAGCCGCACCATAGTTCTGATAAGTGTTGCGGTGAATTTATTCTATGTTTTTCTGAACCTGACAAGTGCTCAAAACCAACCCGCTTTCTGAATTTATCTTCAGTTTGCCTTTCGACCAAAAACTCGAACTAACCAAGACTTGACAACTACACTTATCTATTTAAAGAGGCAGCAACTAAACAAATCATCACACCTATCAAATTATAAGACTTAAAGGTTTCAGTTATTAAGATTTTTGGAGCATATAAGAGATTAAAATTATGCGAAAAAATTATTTACTACTACTGGCTCTGGCCTTTTTATTCCCATTTCACTTAAAAGCCCAGATACATGACTGGGTCATTTCTTGCGGTGACCTAGATCAAGATATTATATACAATGTTCAAGTCGACAATATAGGCAACGTCTATGTTGTTGGCGAGTTCAGCGGAACAGTAGATTTTGACCCAGGTTTGGGGATAATGCTTCTTACTTCAAACGGAGAAAAAAGTGGGTTTGTTGCAAAATATTCAAGTAGCGGAAACTTAATTTGGGCTAAGCATTTTGACGCCTTACCGATTGACAACAGTTCTGCAGCATATTCACTTTGCCTTGATGCTTCCAACGAAATCTTTGTTATTGGCGAATTTACAGGAATGGTGGATTTTGACCCCAGTTCAAATGTATCTATTCTCTCAACAATAAATGACAGCAATACGTTTATCGCTCACCTCGACAATAATGGAAACCTCCTGAATGTAGTCCAATTTGAAGGAACCAATCCCTTAAATGGCTTCAATCAAGGGAATTATATAGCATATACCTCAACTAACGAACTGGTTGCGGTTGGACTCTTTTCTGATGAAGTTGATTTTCAAACTGGATCGGCTAATTTGACCATAACATCACAGGGATTAGGCAGAGATAGTTATATCTGTAAGTTAGACCTGAACCTAAATACCCTTTGGGCCAAAGCTTTCCATTCAACTGCCAGCTGCGAGATTAATCAAGTTGTAACTAGCAGCATCTCTGGAGATATCTATCTCGTGGGAGACTACCAAGGGACAACAGATTTCGACCCTGGTGTCGGAGTTCAAAACCTCATATCACCTCTCACAAGTTCAGGATCAGACATCTTTGCCTGTAAGCTCAACAGTCAGGGGGATCACATTTGGTCGAGTGGTTTTATTAGAACTACTGTAACAGGAGGAGGCTCTTGGAGTAATCACGGCTACGCTCTAGAGCTCAATTCTGCAGACAATCCTGTTATCACAGGAAGGTTTTGGGGAACAGTAGATTTTGACCCTGGAGCAGGCGTCTATTCTCTTACCCCTGTTGGAGTGCAAGATGCATATGTAATGCAACTAGATCCTCAGGGAGGTTTAGACTGGATAAAGACTTTCGGGGGAAATGATGAAAATAGAGCGCTTGGAATAGAAATCGACCCCTACGACAATCTATTTGTCTCTGGGAGCTTTAGTGGTTCGACTGACTTTGACCCTGGCACTGGAACGCAAATTCATACTTCGAACGGCTCTCATGACATTTTCGTAGTGAGGTTAACGAGTAATGGAGACTATCAATGGTCTGGAACAAGTGGTTCCAGCAGCTGGGATTCTGCTCTTGATATTGTAGTTCATTCCCCATCTGGCAGTATCTACACTGTTGGCGGATATAATCAAACTGTTGATTTTGACATGGGAAATGGAGTAGACACGGAGACTTCTGTAGGAGACTTTGATGGTTATGTTCACAAAATGCGTTACAATGATTTCTTGGACGTCAACTCATTAAACAAAACACCTCAGGTAAACTTGTTCCCAAACCCTGCCAGAGACTTCATTACAGTTGAGAGTTCGAAGAGCTTTGAAAAAATCACTATCGTAAACTCCCTCGGCAAAGTTGCGCTAGTAACTAGTCAGAACCATGTTAACATTGCAAACTTACCAAACGGTATTTACCTTCTGTCGATTGATTACGGAGTTGCGATTGAGTCATTCAAGTTTGTCGTGGAGCATTAGTCCATCGTCTTTTTCAGCTTTTTCTGAAGTAAATCTTCTATTGTTTGACACACCAAGACACTAAACCTTAACCCCATTTTACTATGAAAATTACTATTTTTGGGCCTCAAACGAGGGCATCTTTATTATTTTCTCTTTCCATATTTATTTCTCAAATCAATTATTCACAAGAAGGTATCGGCTCCTGTTCAGACGGTATTGATAATGATGCTGATGGTCTTATTGATTGCTATGATCCTGACTGCCATTCAGCTGCCAACTGTAGCACTAGCTTTTTTGGAGCAGTCGCATCCAGTTCATGTCAATTCTCTCATCCTGGGCCATATACTTTAGTTGATACATGGTCAGGAACGGAAAACCTTGTATTACCCAGTGCCACTCCAGTAGCGGGAGACATCGACAATGATGGTGATGTTGAGATTGTTATTTGCAGAGGGATGACTCCCGGACTAACAGACTCCATTCTAGTTATAAATGGAAACACTGGACAAATTGAATCTCGGTTTAGTGCTCCATTCTTTGTAGGCGGTTCAAAAGGAGATGTAATTGCACTAGGTGATATTGACGGTGATAGTTTTTCTGAAATAATCGTTGTTGACCTAAATAGAAGGATTCATTGTTTTGAACACAACGGTGTAATAAAATGGACGTCTTCTACAGTTTTAGAGTCATTCGCTAGTCCTTCTATATCCGATTTTAACAGTGATGGAGTTCCTGAGGTATTCGCTGGACGCCAAATTTTCAATGGTCAAACAGGAGTTCAAATAGCTATTGGATCAGGAAGTCGCGGACTTCTTGGGGCACAGATGTCTTCCGTTGCATTTGATGTATTGCCAAGTGGTTATTGTGCGAATTGTCAGGGAAAGGAACTAGTAGCAGGTAATCAGGTCTACTCTGTAGATATTAGCAGTGGAACAATGACCATCCAGACAACTGCTACTTCATCAAATGGCGATGGAACGACTTCAATAGTAGATTTTGACGAAGATGGAGACCTTGATGCGGTAGTTGTCTCCGAAGGTGTAGTGGCGGGTACAGCTCTGTTGTGGGTCTGGGACGTCCAAACATCTTCCACCATTGGTTCTACCATTCAACTGACGGGTAGCACTTCAAATTATGCAGGCGAAGCTACTATTTCTGACTTCGACAATGATGGCTATGTAGAGATTGGTGTATCCTGTCGTTACGAGTTCGTTGTTATAGACGACTTCTTTAGTGGTATGGGTCTGCTCTGGACAAGATCAACCAACGATGACTCAGGAACAACAGGAGCTTCAACTTTCGACTTTGATGGAGATGGAGCCTTTGAAGCCATTGTTAGAGATCAGGACTCTTTATTTATTTATGACGGTAGTGACGGATCTTTGAAAGGTTCATTTCCCTGCCTATCTGGAACAATTACTGAAAAACCAATCGTAATAGACGCCAACAACGATGGACACGCAGAAATATGTGTCCCTTGCGCTAGTCCTACCTTTACTTCGAGAGCAGCCACCTTGAGACTATTACGGCCTACCTCAAACTCTTGGCTTTCTTCAAGGTTGGTTTGGAATCAATCTCAATATCATATCACAAATGTGAACGATGACCTAACCATTCCTATAACCGTACAAAATCATTGTCTATGGACAACCACGCATGGTTTTAGCATCCAAGCCACAGCCTTAGACACTGCAGGTGCAATAACTTATACCGACCTTTCTGGTGTTCCAAACTTACCTCTTGCGACCAATTCAACAGTTGTTGTCGACAATATTGACCTTTCAAATTGCAACACTGGCCCAAATACAATTGATGTTACACTCAACGTATCTAACCTTTCAAGCGATCTAGACCTTCCGTCTGGAACTCCGATAACACTTTATAATGACAATCCGTTCAGTACAACTGCGAATAGTATCCTAACAACCTTCACGACTTCAAACCTAAGCTTTGGGTCCAATGAATTAATAACTGTTACCATTCCAGATCAAGGAGGAAACTTCTCTTTATCAGTCGTTTCAAACGACATGGGAACAACAACTGGTCCGTTTAATATTCCCCCCTACAGTACTGGAGAATGCGATTTCAGCGATAATCATGATATGATTCCAATTGTCGCCTGTGTTAGCCCCCTTCCCGTAGTTCTGAATCACTTTGACGTGAAGGCCTCAAAGAAACCTGAAGTTCTTGTCACTTGGTCAACTGCTTCGGAAATAAATAACAGCAAATTTCTAGTACAACGTTCGAAAGATGGCATTCAATGGGAAGACATAGGCTCGGTATCAGGTGCAGGAAATAGTACATCCGAATTGTTTTATGACTTTA
The DNA here is from genome assembly GCA_964387945.1 of uncultured Flavobacteriales bacterium. GTDB lineage: Bacteria > Bacteroidota > Bacteroidia > Flavobacteriales_D > Parvicellaceae > Parvicella. Next base: position 17,812 of record CAYLYX010000002.1, read on the forward strand.
TCGATTTCACTCCATATTGTAGTCGTAGTTTCTATAGAATTTCACAAATGGACTTCAATGGTACCACTGAAGTCTTTAGCCCAAAAGCCATTAACAGGAACTGTACGAGCAACCTCATCATCTACCCAAACCCAAATAAAACTGGAATACTAACCTTAACTGCACCAGGAAATAACAACATCCGTTTTTACAGTATTGACGGACTCGATATTACCTCTCGTGTAAGGCTGCTTGAAGAAAACCGGCTAGAAAAAATATTTGACATATCAGCGCTCACCATTGGCGTATATCTCATAGCTGACGGGCCATTGATTGAAAAATTTATCGTTGAGTAAGGTGCCTTGAAAATTGACTGGTCGAAAGTTCATCACCAATCTCATTTCATTTCCATTAACGCTTATCCACATGCAATAGATTATACGAAAATAATAGTGTAAGGTTGCATTGAGTAATGCGTTAAAGGCACATCACTTCTCTACTTACTGGTAAGAAAGAAGCGATACCCCACCTGAAATTCTCTTCTCGTAATGTTCTGGTTGTGGACTCCCCGGTCAAATGCAGTGGTGGTTTGAAACTGTAAAAACATTCCCAAGTCATGATTTAGAGTAAACCGAGTTCCTAGAAAAAACGGCTTTTCGTACCCATCGATAACAGCTACATCAGACCCTTTATTGATCGTTAAAAATCCGAAGTCATAATTTACATTAGCGTGCAGCGTAAACGAATCGAAAATGTGGTAGTCTATAAATAAATTTGGCCCAGCGGCCCAGTACCACCCATGAGGCTCCATGTCATTTCCTTGATAAAAACCATTGGCGTCAACTTCTGGCAGGATAACCATGTAATCTGTAAGGCTAAACCCTGCAGAGATATTGATCTTGTCTGAAGAGAATAGGTTGTGACCAAATTTTAGTCCTAATAAACCTGTGACGTTACAGTACTCTTCATCCTCAGTTCCTTTGATCATAGAACCAATTAACCAAATTAAATCATCTGAAACCTTTGACGAGAAGTGCCACCGCTCGCCTCCTTGTTCGAAATCATATATTTCTCCATCAAAACCAAAAGTTCTGAAAGGAACTTTCCGAAAGGGTGCGTAAGCATGGTTAGGGTTGCTAGTTGCGTTAAAGGTATAATACAATCGGAGTACCCCAATTCGATCTGCAAGTTTCGTATCCAGCAATGATTGAGCGTTTCCTAAACTCACCATTGCGATCGCTAACGTTAGTAGTATTGTTTTCATAGTACAACAAACTTAGGAATAAATCGCATTTCATTTCTACGAAGAGTATCGTATTTAATGTTTAGCACTCGGAGCTATCAATGTAGCTAGACCAGCTCCTATCATTGGACCGACAACATATACTGTTAGAAAACTCATCCTTGCCGAAGGCAGTGCTGCTTCTCTCCAACCCCCAAAATAAGCAACCATACGAGGCCCGAAATCTCTGGCGGGGTTAAACCCTCCTTGCGTGTACGGAGCAATAAAAATAATCAGAAGGGTAACAGTAAGCCCTACAATTATGGGAGCAGGAATCTTTATCAACTCCTCTGTTCGCTGAACGTAGAAAATAGATGCCATAAGCAGGAAAGTCCCTAGTCCTTCCCAAAAAATCGCTTGGAAATGGGATACACTCAACGTCTTTTCAAAACCCGGGTTGGGAAAAAACTCACCGAACATTACAGCAGAGTGATACGAATCAGCCGCTCCTCGAACGATCCCATTTAGGACTTCGAACTCTTGAATGAAAGGGTTGAAGATCAACAACAAAAGTAGCCCTCCCACGAAAGCCCCCAGCACTTGAGCAAGCATAAAAGCCAACAGATTTTTTACCGACAATTGCTTTTTGATGAAAAAAGCCAAACTTACGGCTGGGTTCAAATGAGCAGGACACCATTTTCTGGAAGCATAAATAGCTACCGATACGCCCGCCCCGAAAAACAAAGCCACTCCATACAGGTTCAGGACTCCGAAAAGAACAGCAACAGCCACTGTTCCACACCCAATGAAAACAAGAATCAGTGTTCCAACAAACTCACCGAGTAGCGCTCTCATCCTTTAACCTTAGAGAAAACATAAAAAAGCTCCGAAGCAATCTCAAAACTTCTATAGTCATACAGTGCTGCTTCCAACGGAGAGTCGTCAAAGTTTTTGGGATCTTCGTATCGAATCGGAATACGTTGTTCACAGCCTGCTACAAAAGGACAATTCTCATCGGCATGCGAACACGTCAAAATGGCTGCAAAACCGGAAGACGGGTTGACCTCATCGTCATACATCTTAGAAAACATAATGAGTGGCTTGCAGTTTACAGACCACTGAACCGTATATTCTGGATTATCATCGCCTTCCATAGAAATCTTAAACCCGAATCTATCCAAAGAGGCTACTGCTCTTTCATTAAAAGCGGTTTTTTCAACACCGCCACTGTAAGCTTGGGCAGGAATCCCGTAATAATCCGAAGCCACCTGAGCCCAAACCTGAGAAAATTGACTCCTTCTCGAATTGTGAGTACAGATAAAGTTTAACCATATGGGCTGGTTGGCATCTTTCTTCTTTTGAATGAACGCTGTCAGAATTGCTAGTTCTGATTTTCTCTCCTCCGAAATGGAGTCGAAATCAATCTTATCAATTACTTGTTGAATTCTCGAAAACATCAGATATCAATTAACAACAGCCTGAACCGGGCGTGCATGTATTATTACTTGATAGTGTTGCCAGCGGTTGCTTAATTTTTTCCTCCGGAATTCCACATTTGTCCTTTGCCAAGCAATCGGTGGTAAGAGACACCAAATGAAACTCTTGGTCTGTCCATTCTATTCCATACTTTCCAATCGTTTCTCCCTGATACTCTACTTCTATCTCTTCATCCTTCAATCCAAGGGTACGTTCAGACAGTTCAATGATTGAAACCAATTTTTCAGGATGAAGTCGATGATCGTAGTCATTTGCTTCCCACAATTGAAAGTTAACCCTGTTTTCTGTTCGAACCGTACCTCCACAATCGATAAAATGTTTTGACACGCTTCCTACTTCCGTTACATGAAAATGAGAGGGTACAAAAGTTCCGTTGGGAAGTTTAAAAGAGATCATGGTTTGCTCTTTTAAGATGTGTTTGAATTCACTAAGCTTCATATTTTTCAATTTTAATTATTGTAATATTACGATGGGTTGGTCTAAATTTTTTTAACAGCAATCTTCTCCTCCACAGCACGGATGCTGCTCGAAAAGTTGATTGAAGCTTTCTTGAAACTCCTTCCATTTGGATGGGTTAATGCAATAATTCATGGACGTCCCTTCAATCGTTCCTTGGATAATTCCAACTGACTTGAGTTCCTTTAAATGCTGGCTGATGGTTGCCTGCGCTAATCCTAATTCCTGAACGAGATCCGAGTTGATACATGCGTTTGCTTTTAACAAGTGCTGTAAAATCGCGACCCTTGCAGGGTGCGAAAATACTTTGCCCATTTGAGCAAATGCATTCTGCTCTTCTGTAAATAGATTTGTTTTTGTTATTCCCATAATTATATCGCAATATTACGATTAACTACTTTTAGAAACAACTTCTGACTAATATTTTTTTGTCGTTACCTCAACTTCACCCTCAGAAATAACCACTTTGAAAATATTGTCATACTCATGCTTTTCAAGGAATTCTAGAGGTCTCTTTCCTCCCAATGCCTCTATCATTGGCAATAAGTTCTCTCCATGACCACAAATTAATATGGCTTCACCCTTGCGTTGAACGATGGACTCCATCAAAGGCTTCCAATTATCTCTTTCATACGACTGAATGGACAATCCAAGAAAGTTTGCCAACGGCTGAACAGTATTCATATTTCGGTCATATGACGTACTATAAATAGCATCTATATCTACCGTTTTAAGTTCTTCAACTAATTTATTGGCTCGTTGTTCTCCTTTCATCGTTAATGGGGGATTTGAAGTCGTGTCGGAAAGATCTTTCTCTGCATGTCTGACTAAATAAACCACAACTGTTTCTTGTTGGGAGTTTTGACATCCCAAAAAGCCAATTGAAACAATCAAAAAAATGAGATAATATATTATGATCTTCATATTCCAATCATTAATCCAATACCTGCTTCACTCTTCCCACAATTCCGCTTTCGAGCCTAACCTTAATTCCGTGTGGATGTTTTGGAGACTTGGTAAGCAATTGCTTCACCACTCCCTCTGTTAGTTCACCTGTTCGCTGGTGATGTTTTTGCACAACAGCTACGTTACTGCCAATGTGAATGTTTTTTCTTTCTGTACCGTCCATTTTATAATTCTGCTATTAATCCTGTCAATTCTCTCACGTCCAAAAACTTACCCCTCTTAATGTGGGTCAAAACTACGATTGTTTTTTGCTGATGCGGAACGCGAATAAAATAGGTTCTAAAGCCCTTCCACCATCCTGTATGAAACACAATTCTTCCCAAACCACCCGTTGATTCCTCGGGATATATTCTGAACCCAAAGCCATAATTCTGGCCATTGCTTTGCATTTCATTGTGATCTTGCATCATTAGGTCAACCAAGGTGTCGTTGAGCAATGTTCCATCGTAAAGTGCCTGATCAAAGCTGAGCATATCGTACACATTGGAATACACCCCTTTGTCTCCAACTACGCCATTCAGGTAAATATCAATGGTTGGGTTAAAGGCTCCGTTATAGCCGATAGCAGGTAGAATTAACTCCTCCTCATTATCACGAGTATAGAGCACGGTACTCGTCATTCCTGCGGGTTCAAAAATGTGCTGTTGAAGGTATTCCGAAAACGTCATTCCAGACACCTTTTCTACGATGGATGCAAGTAGCATGTAGTTCGTGTTGCAATAGTAGTGTGTGTGGTCTGGAGCATAGTTGACCATTGGAACAATATCATTCATGATCTTTAGAACATCCTGATTGGTAATGGTCATGTGCTTATCTGGCCACAAACTGTCTGGTGAATCACAAAAATGGGTATACTGACTCATCCCACTTCGGTGAGCGAGTAATTGTTTAATCGTTATACCCTCATAAGGAAAAACTGGGAAGAATTTATGCATTTCATCAGACAAGCTTAATTTACCTTGCTCTACCAACTGCAAAATAGCTACTGCTGTAAAAGGCTTACTAGCCGAAGCCAATTGAAAGGTGTGAGCGGTAGTAAGTGTGTCTTTCGTTTTTAGATTGGCATAGCCGTAAGCATTTTCAAAAATCACTCTTCCCCTTTGCGCGAAAAGCACCGTTCCGTAAAACTCAGTAGCTTCATGTCGATTAGAAAAAAAGGTGTCTAACTGGTAGCTGTATGGAGCATAAACACTATCAAAGTAAGCGGTACTATCAGGCTCTTCTTCTATCACAGCTTCGGCACCTGATTGTGCTTCCTTTTCGTCCTCAGCTAGACATCCGCTTAAGCAAAGAACTAGCCCAATCATCGCAAAAATCACTCTATTCATGACGTTAAAAGTACAGGTATCACCCTTTTGAATTTGTCTAATGTTAAGAAGTTTTTAAGAATAAGCTTTTAGCAACAAAAAGGAAATAATCCGTACCTTGTTCTCCAAATTACTTGGTATGCTAAAGCTCTTTACTCTCCTACTTGCTCTTGTAATTAACCTTGCTATTTTGGGAAATCCTAGTGAATCTTCGATCCACGAAGCGGAACAAGCTGCTGTAGAGCATGCAGAACATGGTCACCATCCAGACACTTCGATGTTGTTTTTTGTTATTCTAGCGGTCTTCATTGGTGTTTCTACTCGGCATTTATTAAAGAAAGTCCCCATTCCATTTACTGCACTGCTGCTGGTCATAGGCATTGTGTTGGGCAGTTTTTCGCGATTAGGTTATTTTGAAATGTGGGGCAGTTTGGATGTTAGTTTTATCAAGGACTCTTTGTATAACGCTGCCCACATCGATCCGCATTTACTGCTCTATATATTCCTGCCCATTCTGATTTTTGAGGCTGCCTTTGCCATGGATTTTCACACCTTCAAGAAGACAGCAGTCAACTCCGTATTGCTTGCCGTTCCTGGCATCTTGGTGGCGCTGGTGCTAACGGCACTAATCGTGGTTGGAATTGACTACCTAGACATTGGTCTTGAAGGGTGGGCCAACTGGAGCCTAGCGCTCATGTTTGGTGCTGTGATCAGCGCAACAGACCCTGTAGCTGTAGTCGCTCTGTTGAAAGACCTTGGAGCGAGTAAAAAATTGGGAACCACCATTGAAGGGGAATCCCTTTTGAATGACGGAACAGCCATCGTCATCTTCATGGTGTTTTTTGGTGCACTAACAGGAAGTTCAGACGGAATGAACGGCATCCTCAAATTTGTCATTGTTTCCTTTGGAGGAATCGGAATTGGTCTGTTTATGGGTTGGGTAACGGTAAAATGGTTGAGCAGAATCTACACGGATGCAATGGTAGAAATCACGCTGGTGGTAGGTGCAGCTTACTTGACGTTTTATACGGCTGAGCATTTTTTACACGTCTCTGGAGTACTTGCGCTGGTGGCTCTTGGACTGGTATTAGGAGGCCCAGGACGATCAAGTATCTCACCCAAAGTGGAGCATTTTATGCACGAATTCTGGGAGTTGGCTGGATTCATCGCTAACTGTATCATTTTCTTAATTGTTGGGCTGGTGATTTCTCAAAGAACTCAGTTTACAGCAAGTGACTTTGTTATCCTATTCATCATTTACATCGGTATTCATATCGTAAGAGCAATTGTGATTACTCTCTTCTTCCCACTGATGAAAAACGCAGGCTATGGGTTGACTAAAAAAGAAGGCGTAGTGGTTTGGTATGGTGCTTTACGAGGCGCCATTGGATTAGCGCTAGCGTTGATCGTGGCCAATATCGATCCTAATGATCTGGTGAACTCGATGGGCGTTACGTTGGATCAGGCAGTAGAAATCAAAGAAGAGTTCTTATTTCTCATTGCCGGTACGGTGACGTTGACGCTATTGGTGAACGCCACAACCATCAAAATGATTATCGAGAAGTTAGGGTTGCTTAAACTCAGCGAATCCAAGTTGCAAATGAGAGCAAGTGTGAATCAGTACTTGCGCATGGCGAGTGAGAAAAAGGTAAATCGCAGTATGCAGGATCGCTATTTAAAGAAGGCAGATTGGGATGTCGTTGCTACCTATTTACCTCCAGATGTTGATGCGAAGACGGGGGATGAGCTAGAGGAACAGACGATTCCCGAGTTGAGGAAAAAACTGCTGGAGAAAGAAAAAAGTAGCTACTGGCATCAGTTCAAAGAAGGAATGCTTTCAGGAAAGGCCATTCCTAATTTAACAGAAGGTGTAAATACATTGATTGATGAGGGAGGAAAGTTACCGCTGTCTCATCGCGCGGATATGGAAGATCTTTGGACTATTCCAAAGTGGGTTAAGCGAATTTCATCGTCTAATTTCCTGAAAAAATGGCGACACAAAATAGCGGTTAGACGACTTTCTGAAAGCTATGATGCTGCCATTGGCTTTGTGCTGGCACAGGATGAGTGTAATAGCCTTTTAAAAAGTATTGCACGAAATGAAAATGTAGAATTAGAAATCCTCGAAAAGCTCGAAAAAGAAATCAATGCCAATAAGATTGCGGGGCAGTCGTTTATCCGAAACCTTCGTTCGGAGCATCCAAAGGTTTACGAAACGCTTTCTACCCAACGAGCAGTAAGAACGCTACTGGATTACGAAGAAAAAACGGTAGTTCGACTCCAGAAAAAAGGACGGATAGATGTAGGCGAAGCTGGACACTTCATGCAAGAAATCAGTGAACGCAGAAAGAAGCTAGAAGGAGATAATATCTAACTATTTGCAGTCATTCGCAATTTTGATGATCTCCATGATAGAGACATCTTCCACACTGCTGTAGTCCTTGTATTTCTCTGCTACCTGATCTACTGCGCAGTCACAGAACTGATGAGCCTTATCCTCACCTACAAACTTGGCGGATTTTTCCTCACAGTTATTTACGAATTGCTTAATCTGTTTTTTTGTCCAGTACTTGGCTGCGGCTCTTGCCATAGCCTTGCAATTGGACATGGACACCGCCAGCCCTATCGCTACAAAAATGATCGTGACTTTTTTCATGTGGCTAAATGTACGAAATAGTTGGTTTTCTGCTTCATATCATCTTGAGGGTCGAGTTAGGGTCGAGTTATAACACAAAAAAAGCCAATCTTAACAGATCGGCTTTCTTCATTTCTTGCGCTTCTTCTTGGGCTCGAACCAAGGACCCTCTGATTAACAGTCAGATGCTCTAACCAACTGAGCTAAAGAAGCAGGTTTCCTAAAACGGGGTGCAATATTAATTTAAAGTTTGGAATTAAACAATATCTTTGCGGAAAATTTTAATAAAAACGCAAAAATGAGTCTAGTAAACGTTGGAACGGTAGCATTTGATGCTATCGAAACCCCTTTTGGAAAAACCGATAAAATCATTGGAGGTGCATGCACTTATATCAGTCTGGCAGCCTCTTATTTTACAAAAGGAGCAAAGATCGTATCGGTAGTTGGAGAAGATTTCCCTCAAGATGTAATCGATATGTTTACCGAAAGAGAAATTTCAACAGAAGGACTTCAGGTGAAGCAAGGAGAAAAAACGTTCTTTTGGTCAGGGAAGTATCATGCAGATATGAATTCCAGAGACACACTAGACACGCAGCTTAACGTATTAGAAACATTTGATCCAGTAATTCCAGAAAGCTATCAGGACTGTGAATACTTGATGCTTGGTAACCTTACTCCTGCTACACAACTAAAGGTAATTGACCGACTTGAAAAAAGACCAAAACTAATCGTGCTAGACACCATGAACTTCTGGATGGAAGTGGCCTTGGATGATTTGTTGGAAGTTATCAAAGAAGTGGATGTTTTGACCATCAACGATGAAGAAGCAAGATTGCTTTCTGGAGAATATTCATTGAGAAAAGCAGCTAAGAAAATCCTTACGATGGGACCAAAATACCTAGTGATCAAGAAAGGAGAACACGGAGCACTTTTGTTCAACGAAGAAAGAGTATTCTTTGCGCCAGCTTTACCGTTAGAAGAAGTATTTGACCCAACAGGAGCGGGCGACACGTTTGCAGGAGGGTTTATCGGCTATTTGGCAAGTTCAGGAAACGTTTCTTGGGAAAATATGAAAAATGCCATCATCATGGGATCAGCATTGGCTTCTTTTACCGTAGAAAAATTTGGTATTGAGCGTTTAAGAGACCTCACTATGGAAGAGATTGCAGATCGTATCTCACAATTTGCAGAGTTGACCAACTTCACCATGGAATATCCTTTTCAGGAAGAAGAACAACTTTAAGATATTATAAAAAGCAGAAGGCTCCCAGCACTTTGATAAACTTAGTGGTTGGGAGCCTTTTTTATTTCGAATCGTTTTTAGTCAAATAGGAAATTCTTTGTTTTAGCTTGCTCATGAATCGCTTTGATCATCGCAGCATCTAATGAAGATTCTTCTTCTCCCAACTCCTTTTTCTTTTTCTCGATGTATTTCATTCGCTCTGCATTGATCTCTTTTATCTGCTCTTGTATTTTAGTTCTCTCTTCGTCCTTTTTCTTTACGTACGCTTTCTTCTCTTCCAGGCTCATTCCCTGCATTTCTTCTGGCAAGTATTTATCCTTAACCTCAGACATATCAAAATCCGCTGAACGACTCGCATCTACCAAATCCCAAGATGAGTTTTTATAGTTGTGCGAAGACTTTGAAACAATTCTGGATACCGAATTTGCTTTTCCATACGAAGAGGCATTATAATCCTGGATGGTCTGGTTGCTTTTCATATCACCGCCAGACGCACCGTAAGGAATATAGGTATCGTTCAACTGACCGTTAAGGTCAGCGATTTTGTCATCGTATGGCGTTTCAATGTAAAACGTCTCCTGATTTTGATCGATGTTCATGTATTCACCTCTGGCTAGGTCAGCTCCTTTTTTCCAATAGGTTTGGACGCCTTCGTCTGCATTTCCACAAAAGATCGTATTGACAAATACTTGTTCTGACGCAGCGTTTCTACATGCTGTAATGTAAAAATCACTCGTTCCAGCATTGTCAAAGTAAAACGAAGGTGCATTATTTTGTTGCTGGTAGACATTTTGCTGATTATTTACCGCTACCTTTTTAATGATCTTCGATCCATTTTCTGTATTCTCAACTGGAGCCTGATTAAAAGGCTCATTACCTGCGATAAAAATCATCTTAAGGTTATCTCCGTTGGTTCCCCAGTCCAAATCATTCAACGCATCTGCTATTACATGCCCACAGTACTCTGAGCCTCCGTTCGTTTTAAGGTCAAAAAGCTCCTTTGAAATCAAGTCCAAATCACTCGTAAAAGGAGTAATCTGATGAATATAATTGTCTGCTGCTTCTAACCCATCATTCCCGTATTCGTACAACGCAATTTCCAAATCGGCAGGGTCTCCATTGTACTTGGCCTCATTGATTTCATTCACAATCTTCCACAGCTGAGATTTTGCCTGTTCGATGAGTCCATCCATACTGTTACTCGTATCTAGGAGCAGTGCTAACTTGATGACCGCCCGATCTGGTGGAGCAACAACTTCTTCCTCTGGGTGAACTGGATTGTCGAAATTTGCAAAACCATTTCCGGCATTCAGGCTAAATGAAAAAAGGAGAACGAAACCTGCAGCTACTCCCTTTTGTACTGATCTGATGTGTCGTAACAATTTCATATGCTTCATTTTAGATAAAGCTACGCATATTCTTCAGACCTTGTTACAGCAACTCCGTCAATGAAGTTCTCCACCATGTGAAAACATCGTATGACTTAGGGAATAAATATCAGTACAAGAAAGATTAGTTGAAATAAACACCCAATCTCACCTCAAAGCGATAGTACTCAGAGATCTCAGTTACATTTTGGTTCAAATAATAAGAGTAATACTCCTCTTTGGAATGCTGATACCTTGCTCCTGAAGAAAGTACAAGAGCAAAATTCTCTCCAATACTTCGTCTGATTCCAAAGTGAATGCTCCCAAACGGTCCATTTACACCGATTGTATTTGGGTAGTACGGATAAGGCGCAAAATCGTAATAAACACCTTCTCTTTTGCCTTGACCAAAGCAATAACCTCCATTTAAAGCCAGGTAGGGAGCCATCTTGTTTCGCGAAAAGTAATAACGAAATGAGGAATAAACTGGAAAAGCAAAAGTTTCGAACCAGCTTTCTGTTCCAACCCCAATACCCAAGGCAAAATCTCGATATTGATATCCTACTGTCGTATTGAAGACAAAGCCACTGGTTTTATAACCGTTAGCGTTGTTTCCATAGTTTGCCCCCAAAGCGGTTTCACTAAAAAACCCTTTTTCTTTCATGACAAAAGTACTCGACTTTCGTCCCATTTTTGAGCTTTTCTCTTCCTCTTGCCCATTACATAGCGGTGCAATCAAAAGGAGTGTAAAGTATAAGATGTATTTCATGATATTATGGGTTTAATGGAATATGACTCGTTTGGTAAATATTGCTGATGTCTTGATAGTCAAACTGATACACACCGTCTTCTGCTGTAATGATTAGATTCTTGTTATGAGGAATGACATCCAAAGCGTTGGTAACAGGAAGAGTTGTCAATAAATTCGTTGTTATTTGCTGGTCATCCGTCCGATCAAAAACCTTTACTCCTTGAGTGCCATCACAGACGAAAAGAAGATTGCTCTCTACTCCAAGACCCTTAGGGTTTTCCATGGAATATTGACTGATCACAGAAGGGTTCTGAACATCATCAATGTTAATCACTTCGAGTTGATTCACACCCCAACATCCGCTACCTGCAGATAATGTAATGTAAGCCCGATTTCCGCTTACAACCACTGGATCACAAGACGTAACGTGGTCAATGTCGCTAGTGAATGATGGGCTGGAAGGGTTGCTGATATCATACGCAAGCATCCCTGAAGTAGTTCCCATAAAAAGATAGTCTTGTGTACCAAAAAGTGTCTCGCAAGTTCTTTGTATTTGCACTTTTGAAGTATTATTCATCGCACCATCCATTTCCAATTCATACGACTCCAGTTCGTTATCAATTAATGTGTACAGGTAATCACCTACTAGGGTAAATTGAGCCATCGAGCCGCCAATACCATAGCTATTACCAAATTCAGAATAGGAAGCCAAAGCATCCGAAGTCGTTAGGGATTCATACCCATAGTTGGACGTTTGCGTTGGCAGTTCCGTTTCTTGCACCGCCCATCCAATAATGGCCTCATCGTTGTTCTCATACTCTGCTATAGGAAAGTCAGGGTTATATCCTGGTAATAAAGTATAATTACTGAATTCAAATGCGTCCTCTATGCGATCAACAACTTGTAGATTTGATAAATCAGTAATATCTAAGGCAATCAAATCTGTATAGGAATTTGCATAGAGCACATTATTCCTTACCGAGACATCCGTACAAGCCAAAATGGGAACCCAACCCAGAAGAACAGGGCTTGAGGTATTTGCATTATCATAAAAATGAACTCCATGATAAGGCTCTACCACCAGCAGCATGTCGTTGTACAAATATATTTTTCCTGACTGAGCGGGTCCGCTTGAGGTCTCCAGTTCAAAAGTCGTGTTTCTCCAATCTGCTTTTTCCTGATAGATTGGAACATTGGCTTTTGCGATGATGTAGTTTTTATCCCTGCATGAGTTCATCACGAGGAGAAAGGAAGCCACCAGCATCCCGAATAATAATCTATTGTTTAATCTTTTGAGCATAGCTTTCGTTTTTCTTTAATACTGTTTACTTACTTGATGCGCACCATGCTCAATTCGCTGCACGTGGTTTGAAAAAAATTAAAAAGTATAGCCAATGCTTATTCTCAAAGAAGGAAGGATATTTTTCTCTGCGAAATATGAATTTTCTGGCATGAAATAATAGTTGGACGCTCCAACAAATGTCGAGACTCCTAGTCCTTTATAGAGCAGATAATTGGCCGAAAAACCAGCTGAAGCTCCTAACTGCAAGGAGTAAGGTTTAAACGAAACCGTTCCTCCAGTTTCATACTCTTTTGAGGAATGGATTAAAACTTCCTGAATATGACCCGCATGGGCAAACAAGCTCAGCTTTCTCCATGACTTAATAACGAACAACAATTCGAGAGGGATTCCCACATACTTGTTCTTTTCTAACTGCAACGAGCCATTACTATAATACTCGTTCTTCTGAAAACTAAACTGAAGTCCTTGATTCCAATAAAACCTCTTTCCTATTGGCATTCTAATTTCTAACCCAAAAGTAATGGGCGCTCGCTTTACGAGAGAATCATACACAGGAACGCTCGCCTCCATGGATGTTGCCAAACCGGTATTGTCTGCAGAAAAAGAACTAGGTATTGAATTTACAGCAGACGAACTACTTAAGCCTCCACCTGCTAAGTTTGCCAGCAGAATAGGCGTGTTTTCTTCTTTTTTAGGCAATCTATCCTCTTCAAAAATACTCCACAGGACAATCTCAAGGTCAGTAGAATCTACACCAAGAGATAAAACAGGAAAAGGAGCTCCTTTAAAAATGCCCAGCTTGATCTCTTCACTTTGCACAATGCTGTGATCCTCTTTTTTCGACACAAATGAACTATTGCCTAGGGCTTTTTGTTGTTTCTTTTTTTCTGGATCATTTACAACGGTTTCCACAGACGATGAGGCAGTGTTGGCTTCTTTCATATTGTTCAATACTTGTGTCCAACTGTGTTTTTGAAAAGTCACTTTTTGCGAAACTACGCTCGCAAGACCAGAAGCTTCATTAGAAACATCAACTGATGAACCAGCTTTTGCTTCTGCGAATTGTTCTTGCTGTGAATTAAAGACGAATAAGGTGCTGGCTACTATTAAAGCGATGCCAGCAGCTGACCAATAAGCGATTACTCTCCTCTTTTTTCTTCCTGCCAATTCCTTGGCGATAGGGTTCCAAAGATAAGATGGAGCCTCAACAACTGTTTCAGAAAACTTGTGGCTGTAATGACCTCGGAAACCTTCTTCACTTGTTTTTAAAACATCATCAAATGAGGGCACGGACGTTTTATCTGAAAACGAACTCAGCTTAGAAAAAAGGTCGGTATTTTTCTTCTTCTTATCCATTTACCTGTGTCATTTCTTTCGAGACAAAATCCATTAATAACTTTCTCGCCCTGCTGAATTGGGACCTAGATGTTGATTCTGATATCGCCAGTTTTTCCGCTATTTCAGCATGAGAATAACCTTCTATCCCATACATGTTAAATACCATTCTGTATCCATCCGGCAATTGACGTATGGCATTCATCAGGTCCTCCGCTGAGAGTTGATCCAATATTTCGTCATCTTGGGCAGGAGTGATCCCTGCATCGTCTAGCTCAACATACAGACTTGATTTTTTGCGGCTTCTGTAAATCATCAGCGATGCATTTACTGCAATTTTTCTCACCCATCCACCGAACTCTCCTTTACCTTCAAAATCGTGGATATTTTTAAAGACCGCAACAAACGTGTTTTGGAAGGCGTCTTGAGCGTCCTCATGGTTTCTAAGATAACGCAAGCAGATGCTCCAAACCATTGAGGAATGGAGTTCGTAAAGCTTCTTTTGATAGCGGTAAGAACCTTTTTTGCATTTCGCTAAGATGTATTCTTCTTCAGAGGACATTAATATATTGATGCACTCAAAGCATCATTCGCTGCATCGGGTGCTAAAAAGATTTAAAACTCAAAAGAAGTCTTCGTATCTATCGTTGCTCCCAGTTCATTGAGCAAGGCAAACAACCCAAAGTAGGTTCTATTGATGTAGAGAATGTGACGAGACCCTCTCGCGATTCCATTTTTTCGGATGTCTTTTCGAGATTTTAGGTCTTCGCCCATTTGATACATTTCCTCAAAATATGACTCATTTGAAAAGTCGAACGTCTCCGACATAAACGGACGAATCAATAACTCCATCGAATTTTTAAAAACGTCAAAGAATAAATCCTGAGCTTGCTTGGGTTCATCGCGGAAGATAAACTCCAAATCAAAAAACAGTTCTCGCAACTTCTCATCATCGCTCACCACACTAGTATTGATCAACTGAAAATACTTCTTATAAAAGTCCTCTGGAATTCGCTTAACGCAACCAAAATCAATCAAACCAATCGTACCTTCTTTCTGGATCAAAAAATTACCTGGATGCGGATCCGCGTGAATAGCACGTAATTTATTAACTTGGAAATCGTAAAGGCTCCACAATCGCTGCCCGATTTTGTTCTTTAATTCCTGATCTGGGTTGGTTTTAAGAAACTCTTTGAGGTGCATTCCATCCAGCCAGTCCATGGTTAAGACACGCTTGCTACTATACTCAGGGTAGTACTTCGGGAAAACGAACCCTTCTAAGTCTGCACTCGCCTCAGCAATTTCTATCGATTGCTTCAATTCATGTTCGTAATCGGTTTCTTCCATCAGCTTTGATTCCACTTCCTCAAAGTACTGTTTTACCTCGCTCTCTTTGAGCCCCAGAATCTTCATAGCAATTGGCTTCACCATTTTTAGGTCAGACTGCACACTATCTGCTACTCCTGGATACTGAACCTTTACGGCAAGTGTTTTGTCTCCAAGAGTAGCCTTATGCACCTGACCAATAGAAGCCGCATTAACCGCATTTTTGGTAAACGTGTCAAAGATCTGATCTGGGGATTTACTAAAATATTGTCTGAACGTCTTTACCACAAGCGGATAAGACAATGGAGGAGCCGAGTACTGTGCCAACGCAAATTTATCTTGCATCGCCTGTGGCAGCATGTTTTTATCCATGCTCATGATTTGGGCTACTTTGAGCGCACTTCCTTTCAATTCGCTCAACGACTCATAAATGTCACTGGCGTTGTCTTCATCTAGCTGCTCTCTGGCGTGCTCATCACCGGCCATTGTCTTTGCAATATACTTTACATAGTTCCCGCCCATTTTCGCACCTGTAGTAAACAGTTTTGCTGCGCGTTGCACCTTTCCGGTTGGTATCTTCTTTTGTTCTTTCATGTGATAGGAAATCCAATATTCCTCTAACCAATAAAGGTACTGAAATGTTGTATTGATGGGATCACTTTTTTGATTTTTTAAGATTTCTATTTTCCGGACAAAATGAATATCGAAATAGCCTATTAAAAAACGATGCTCGAATTAAAAATTATATACATTTGTCATGATATTTTAAAACTAATTTAATACACACAACATGTCTCAATACCAAGCGCAGATTGACGCATTTATGGACAAAGTAAGAGCTAAGAACGGACACGAAGCTGAGTTCTTACAAGCGGTTCAGGAGGTTGCCGAAGCGGTAATTCCATTTATAGCGGATAACCCAAAGTATGACAAAGAAAATATTTTGGAAAGAATTGTGGAGCCAGAAAGAACGATCATGTTTAGAGTTCCATGGTTAGATGACCAAGGTAATAAGCAAGTAAACAGAGGTTATAGAGTTGAATTTAACTCTGCCATTGGACCTTACAAAGGAGGTTTAAGATTTCACCCATCTGTGAATTTGTCTATTTTGAAATTCTTAGGATTCGAACAAATCTTTAAGAACTCTTTGACTACGCTTCCAATGGGAGGTGGTAAAGGTGGTTCTGATTTTGATCCAAAAGGAAAATCGGACAATGAAGTGATGAAGTTTTGTCAGTCCTTTATGTCTGAATTGGCGCGTCACATCGGTGCGGATACAGATGTTCCTGCAGGAGACATTGGTGTAGGAGGAAGAGAGATTGGTTACATGTTCGGACAGTATAAAAGACTTAGAAACGAGTTTACAGGTGTGCTTACCGGAAAAGGAAGAAACTGGGGTGGATCTTTGATCAGACCAGAAGCTACTGGGTACGGAACAGTATACTTTGCTGAGGAAATGTTGAAAACCAAAGGAGATTCTTTCCATGGTAAAACAGTTGCCATTTCAGGTTCAGGAAACGTAGCTCAGTATGCCTTAGAAAAAGTAATTCACTTAGGAGGTAAAGTAGTTACGGTATCGGATTCATCTGGATATGTCTATGCAGAAAATGGATTCCACTCAGAGCACTTGGATTTCTTAATGGAGTTGAAAAACGTGAGAAGAGGTAGAGTAAAAGAGATTGCTGACAAATTTGAAGGGTTTGAGTTCTTCGAAGGAGAAAGACCATGGGGTGTGAAGTGTGACATCGCTTTACCATGTGCTACTCAAAACGAACTTAATGGTGATGAAGCACGTACATTATTAGCCAACGGTTGCAAGTGTGTAGCAGAAGGTGCTAACATGCCGAGTACGCCAGAAGCGATCGAAGCATTCCACGAAGCAAGAATTTTGTTCTCTCCAGGAAAAGCTTCTAACGCAGGTGGTGTTGCCACTTCTGGGTTGGAAATGTCTCAGAACTCGTTAAGACTTTCTTGGACTAGAGAAGAAGTAGATGCTAAATTGCATGGAATTATGAAGTCAATTCACCAAGCTTGTGAGCAGTACGGTAGAGAAGGTGATTACGTAGATTACGTAAAAGGAGCCAATGTTGCTGGTTTCGTTAAAGTAGCAGACGCTATGATTGATCAGGGATTGGTATAATTCCTAACATACTTAAAAAGTAAAGGAGCTTCGAAAGGGCTCCTTTTTTTGTTGTAACTTTTGGTGGGGTTGAATTGTTTTACTAATGTGAAAAGTCTCTCTTTATACCTTCTTATATTCCTACCCACGGTTGTTTGGAGTCAGATTTCGCTTGAATTTGGAATCAACTCAGTGATTTATAACAGGACCTCAAATAACGACCTTAATTCATTTAATAAAATTGATGACGTTCAACCAACTTATATCTGTTTTCTCATAAACCAGGCCTACGTTGCTGGAGGGGCAAATGACTCAGAAACGTGGAGGGCAACTGTTTCATACGCACAGATGATTCCATATCAAACAACCATTCAAGACAGTCTATCAATGAAGCTCTCTGGCTTCTGTTTTAGGCAAGTTCATGAACTTTTTCTCTGGCAACCCTCAAAGAGCTTTTCCATATTAACCTCGATCGGAGCTTCCATGGGGCGTTTAAAGCTTTGGGGAGACAAAAGCGCTAATCAAAAAAATCAGTTCTTTCGCCCTGAGGTCGGCATTCAACCTAGACTCCTAATTGGACGAATTGCTTTCTCTTTAAACGCTTTCTATGGGTTAGACATTGGATCTGGAAAATGGAAAAAATCATGGTTTAATAAAACCTCGCAGGTTGACCTCCCAAGGTTCACACAAGGAGGTTTGGACCTAGGGTTCAGCTTAGGCTATGCATTTTAAACATACGGATATGCCATAAGTGCTAGTCCATTCAAAACCAACAACCCAATGTAAAAGACATAATTCGTGGCAACTGTTCGCTCCGTCTTTCGGTTCAACAGCCATATGGTCAAGCTCAAAAGCAAACTAAGGCCGAGCAAAATAGGAACAGACAAAACAAAAATCAGGCTAATGCCTCCTCCTCCGATGGGAACAAAGAGCTGCATAAGTGGTGTTACACAGCCTGCTAAAAGTAACATCAGTATTTTGAAGCGCCAACTTTTCATTGCACACAGCTTTCCAAACGGCTCATTACCTGCTGCTTATCCGAAATCAACTGGGCAACTTGACTTCTCTTCTTGTTAAACAACACCATCAATTTCCATTGTGATTTCAACAAGTCAAACTGCTCGTAAAACCCATAGGTAATTAGTCCCGATAAAGGGATGCTCACCATATAGAGCATGGCAATCCAAAAGTTTCCTGTCAATTCAAACATGCCCCAACCAAAAAGAGGGTAAAGTACTAACCCCAACACCATTCCTGCAGACATGGTAATAGGTCCTTGATACTCGTATTCTTTGGAAATCTTTCTAGCGATAATCGGTGAAAGGTAGTAGATCAAAGCATTGTGTACAAAACCGTACAGCATCATTGGGATTCCCACCAATAAGGTCGTTAAAAAGATTGCTGTTTCCTTGAGTAGGCTATAATCTTCTTCAATCGACACTCCCGCTAGCCCCATCGCTTCTTTCTTTTTTACCACCTCATGAACCTTATCCAACAGTTCAGAAGATTCAAAATTCTCTTTCTTCATTTTTTGAATAACCTCTTTTACCTCCTCTACGTTCTGATCAAATGACATGTCTTTTCGGGCATTTTCTACCAATAAAAAATCCGCCACTTTTGTTTCGCTTCGTGTCTCTAAATTCAATGCCAGCGTGGTAAGCTGAGTGCCTATTTCCGCAATGACTTGTCGTACGGTGTTTCTTTGATCAGCTACGTACTGACCTTCAAATTGCTTCATTTGGATCGGTTTTCCAACATTTACCAAGACATCTTTTCGGAACTGATGCGGTGCTTCATAGGTTAAGCCAATCGGTACAATCTGGACTCCCAGATTGAAGTCATTTTGTTCCTCTGCTCCCAATGCTATTCTTGCCACACCTGTTTTCAAAGGTTTTAACGTACGATCAGTAACACTAATGCCTTCCGGGAAAATTAGCACAAGCCCTCCTTCCTCCAGATGCTCATAGCAAAACCTGAAGGTGTCTTGGTTTTTTGACATATCTCCGGGGTTATCTTGCGCACGATAAATTGGGATCATCTTAAATGCCTTAAATATGATCCGAATTAACTTGTTTTTGAACATGGCTCCTTTCGCCAAAAAATGAACAGGTCGATCAGTGGCGACAGCTACTAGCAGTGGGTCGAGAAAGGTAACTGGGTGATTGGCCACCAAAATGGTAGGTCCTTTTTCCGGAATGTTGTCTACATTCTTCATGATCCTTCTTCTAAAGAAAAAGAACATCGTTAGTTTCACGAGTACTTTTAAAACCTTGTAAATCATAAGTTCTTGTTTTATGATCCAAACTTACTGCCAACTGCGCTACCGGCAGAGGCAATTTTGCAGTTTTACGTACTTTTAATTGAGTGGGTTGTACCGAAAATTCCCTTTTAAGAAAACAATAAAGATTGATTTTTACGTGCTTTACTTGAGCAGATTAATTACACAACATGTACCCCACTCAGCGTGCGCATGAACACTCAACCCAATAAATTTATTGGCTGGATCCATACACTGTCTGCGATGTCCCAAGCCTGTGATGTTATGGTCAATCAACATTTGCATGACAATGTCTTTACCATTTTCCATTCCGTACGAACAACATTCTCCGTACTTCTTATTTTTTGTGCAGTTAATTCTTTCATGACCTGTAGTGCCTGCATCTCCCATTTCAATGGCAAAGCACTTGGCATGAAAAAACAGTGCCGTATCGGGCATCAGCACAGTCATGGGTGTTAACGTATCTAGAGTTGAATCCAAGGAAGCAATCCAGGGAGATCCTTTTAGGTAATCACCATATTTTTCTGTTCCTAAATAGCCTTTTAACTCCAATTCCTTAAACTTTTTCGGAAATAGGCGGGCGAGGTTAAGATACATCAATGCGTCTTTCTCAATAGGCGCGAAGTATTCACAAGAATCTCCCGTTTTTGCTTGCGCCATCTCCTCTGCTGTCCATTGAATACTCTGGTCTTGAGCAAACCCACAAACAAAAAGTGAGCAAAATGCGAATAGTATCAGTCCTTTCATTATCAATAATTTGCATTTAAAAATACAATATCTTTGCCAAAAACTACAGGCTATGAAGATAATACTAACCACATTACTCCTCTCAACGGGGCTGCTCGCATTTTCGCAAAAGGAAGAAAAGAAGCCCTGGTTTACGGGTGTTATCGAATACGAAAATGACATTCACATCGCTCATACGGAAGTTTCCTATGCTGACTGGTTTGCTTTCATTTATGACCAGTATGCTGATGCCAATCAAGATGACTTCAAGCATTTAGTTCCAACCACTCAAAAGTCGGAATCAAAAGCTTTGTGGAAGTACTTTAACAGAAACTGGAATGAAAATGGGAAGGTTAAACTAAAGGTAAACACCACTATTGTTACCTTTCATCTTTGGCTTACCAAAGAAGAAAAATCTGAATCTTCTAAGATCAAAAGGTACCTGCGACTTCCAATAACGGGCTTAAGTAGAGAGCAGGTTCAGGCCTATTTAACATGGATGAAGGAGATTCAAACTGAAATCTACTTGGCGGGTTACGAAGGTTATGAAATCGAAGTGGAATTACCTGGTGAGGATCTGTATAAGAAATTGATCTCAGAAACCAAACGAGAGGGCGCTGTGGGTGATAGTGTAAATGTAAAAGGTTGCCCCCTCTTTAATTTTTATATGATCAACGATTGTCCTTCTACTGAAGAACGCATTAAGATTTATAACAGCCGGAATGGAGTTGTAGCCGCAGACGACTACTATCCAGATAATAATGGGTATTACAATATCCTTGGAAATGTTTCAGAAATGAGTTCTACTAATGGCGTAGCTTATGGTGGGAACTATACTCAATTTGCAAATGACATCTTATCGAATCCAAAAACGACTTACAGCGAAGGTGACACTTTAGTTGGGTTCAGGTATATCATCCAACTGAAAAAGAAATAATCCTCAAGTCTCTACTTTATCAGCTTTATCGTTTGGGTCTGATCTTTGGTGCGAACCGTTAGAATGCAATATCCATTGCTTTCAGGTAGTTGAACTTGCAAATTTGTTCCACTAAATTCTCCAGAAGAAACTAATTTCCCAATTGCGTTGTACATTAAATAGCTTCCCGTTTGATAGGAACTAAACCGCAAGTTACAATGTTGGGCTGTTTGGCTAATCTGCTGAATCCAGCTCACTTCATTTACAGTGCTGGTAGACACTGAAATAACAACATCCGCTGTAGTAGTATCTGAAGTACATCCATCTGTCGCAATCAGCTCTACCGTATACGTTCCGTTAGAAGCAAAGGTGTTTACAGGCTCTTCTACCGTCTCCGTATTCCCATCTCCAAAGTCCCACAAAAAGTCGGTTGCGTTATTTCCTGTATAATCAAATGACACCTCAAAATCAGCAATAGAACTTGTAAATGCGGCAGTGACATTTCTAACTCCAAAATTCCAATTCTCCATGCTGTCGATTACAATCATTTCTGCAGCCGTTTGTAAGATCAAGGCATCCGCAGCACTTAACGTAGAGGTAAACGTAGCGCCAACAGGTGATTTCTTGAAAATAGAAGAATAATGTACGCAAGCCGCTAGGTAACTGCCATAAATGCTGGGGTGACTTCCATCAGCGCTATAGAGGTCGATCGTAGGGTGATTATCTCTAATATACTTCCAGGCAGCTCCCACAGGTGAAACCTCTGCCTCATTATCCACACCCATTTCGAGATAACTCTCTCTGAGTCTTGCCTGCATCCCATCATAAGTACAAATTGGTGGATAAGCAGCACAATTAGATTGATCTCCGTTTTCTCTTCCCCAAGTCATGTAAAATAGTGGCACTGCGCAAGGATCTGCAGCAATAATGGAATCCACTAATTCTTCTGCATACGGGTAAGTTTGAGAGGACACCTGTGCAGGCGAAAAACTGGGTTCCTGACTTTGAGCTTGCAAGATTACATAATCCCAACCTCCTTGACCAATCTTATTTAAGGTAGTTGCATTTCCTGTGTGCACGTTAAAAGTTGCACCCCCTGGGGTATTCGAATCCACGGTTAGGTTGTCTCCCAGTGAAGTGGCAAGGTTTTGGGTTAATGTTGGTAGGCTGTTTACGCCTGTATAGCTGTTTCCAATAAAGAGCACATTCTTTGTTGCTTGTCCGTACAGAGTACAGGAGCCAATAAGAAGCAGAAAGCCGGTTGCCAGTTTTTTCATTTCTATCAATTTAAAAAGTAAACGAGTAGGTCATTTGAACGTTGCTTTAATCATTTGTGTAATTATTGGATTCCTAAAAATGATTTGTGAATGAAATAGCTTGGATTATGTATCTTTGCCGACTATGGCACGAATCAGACAGGAAAAAATAGCCGGTTTATTGCAGAAAGAACTCAGCCTTATCTTTCAAAAGGAGGCTAGGACGTTATGTCAAGGAGCAATGGTAACCGTCACAACCGTTAGGGTTTCTCCGGATTTGTCTATGGCAAAGGCTTACCTGAGTATTTTTGCAGGACCAGACAAGCATGAAGTGATCAAGAACATTCAGGAGAATACGAAAGCTATTCGTTACGAAGTAAGTCAGCAAGTAAAAAACCAACTTAGAAAGACTCCAGACTTTGTCTTTTATTTGGACGACTCCTTGGATTATGCTGAAGAGATTGACAAGTTACTTAAAGATTAATTGAAATGTTTAAAAAAATCTATAAGTTCTTACTTCGTGCGATACCTCGACCTTGGCTAATCAGGCTGAGTTACGTGTTTAGGGTTTTTGCTCCCATCATTTACAAGGGAAATAACGTAGAGTGCCCCGTATGTGAAAAGAAGTTCAGAAAGTTCTTGTCTTATGGAAGTAAGGTTGCACACAGAGATAACGTATTATGTCCGTATGACCTGACATTGGAGAGGCATCGTTTGATGTGGCTCTATTTGAAGAATAAATCCAACTTTTTTACGGATGAACTGAATGTGATGCATATCGCTCCTGAGCAGTGCTTCTTGGATTTATTCAAAAAGCAGAAGAACATTTCATACACAACGGGTGATCTTGAATCGCCTATAGCCGACTTGCACTTTGACCTTCACAACATTCCGCTTGAGAATGACCAATACGATGTAATCTTCTGTAACCACGTGTTGGAGCACGTTGAAGACGACCACCAATGTATGACGGAACTCTATCGCATTATGAAACCTGGTGGATGGGGAATTTTTCAGGTTCCGATAGACTACAGTCGTTCAGAAACTTATGAAGACCCAAGCATTACCTCACCAGAGGAACGAGAAAAGCATTTTTGGCAGTACGACCATGTACGTCTTTACGGGTTGGACTACCCAGACAAATTAAGAGCAGCTGGTTTTGAAGTAGAACCCTATAATTACCGAGAGGAGTTTCCAAAAGAACAATACGAACGGATGCGGTTAGACCCTGCCGAATTGATTTATGTGGTTAGAAAAAAATAACTTATTTTTTAACTACTAACGTTTTGGACAAGCTATCGTGCCATCCAATAGCTTTCTCTCCGAGAAAAGAAAATGCCTCAAAGGGAATTAATCTGGCAAATGATCTGCCCACGATTTGTCCAAAAGTAGGTTTTCCGCCATCTGCAGATATTACTTCTGTTCCTGTTACCATTTTACCAACAGTCTTTCCGAAAGACGCTTCCATAACAATATAGTACGCTACATAAAGGAGATAGTTAAGAATAAGATTGTTAATGGTTTCGTCCAGCGATCTTGCTTGCCCAAGAATACCTCCATACATGAGATAATTCAACAACGAAGAGACCAGTACACCAAACACGATTTGATCGATGATCAGGTTTCCAAACCTTGTTCCTCCACTCGCAACATTATTCGTATAATCAACCTGTTCCTCGTCAAAATCTAACAAATCATCATTCATTTTCCTTCTTTTTAATTATTCTTGTGGAAAGATAGTAATTCTAATAATTCACTAATGTCTCAAACGCCCTATAAATTCGATTGTAAGTCCATTGAAGACTTGAACCCAGTTGTGTCTGTCTTGATGCGGTTAGTGTCTAAGAATGCCGTCTTTGCTTTTGATGGTGAGATGGGTGCAGGAAAAACAACTTTGATTGGGCTACTATGCAAAGCGATGGGAATTGAGGACGCTTCAAGTCCAACCTACGCCATTGTCAATACCTACTCTTCTGAGCAATATGGTGACGTATATCACTTTGACTTCTATCGCTTAAGAGACGAGCAAGAAGCACTGGAAAGCGGTTTGGACGAGCTATTGGACAGTGGAAATATTTGTTTTTTGGAATGGGCCGAACGAATTTCGAAACTTTTACCCCCAACTTACGTAAAGGTAGGAATCAAACAGGACGGTGCCATCAGAAATATTGATATCACTGTCATTTGATTAACCTTTTGAATAACCTAGAGAACCTAACCACATGATGTCATCAGGAGATGCGTTGAAGTCCCTTGCTCACGAGGCGGCTATGCTTCCTCAGGAAGAAATGCTGGAAATCAGTAGAAAAAAGCAAAGTTTATTTATTGGTATTCCTCGAGAGACTGAATTTCAAGAACACCGAGTAGCATTGGTGCCACAAGCCGTTGCCTTACTAGTTGCAAATGGTCATCGGGTAATTGTAGAGACTAATGCCGGAAAAGGAGCCTATTTTACAGACCGAAATTATAGTGAAGCAGGTGCTGAAATTGCCTTTTCGCACGAAAAAGTCTATGAAGCCGATATCATTCTTAAAGTAACGCCTCCTTCTAAAAAGGAGATTGAGTTAATGAAACATAAGCAAACGTTGTTTTCTGCCTTACAACTCACGGTTCAGCCAGAAGACACCTTGCGAGAATTAATGAACAAGAAGGTAACTGCCATTGCTTGGGATTACATCAAAGATGAGCACGGTGTTTACCCCATCATCCGATCGATGGGTGAGATTGCAGGAAATGCTAGTGTTTTAATCGCTGCAGAGTTGTTGAGTAATGTGAATGGTGGTAAAGGAATGATCATGGGTGGTGTTGCCGGGATTCCACCTACAGAGGTTGTTATTTTAGGGGCTGGAACTGTTGGCTCATTTGCTGCTCGAAACGCCTTAGCGTTAGGTGCCAGCGTAAAAGTATTTGATAACTCCGTTGCCAAGTTGAGGCGACTTCAAAACGATCTTGGATCTCGAATTTTCACCTCTGTGATTCAGCCCAAAGTGCTATCTAAGAGTTTGATGCGAGCCGATGTTGCCATTGGTGCCATAAGAGCTCCACATGGGAGAACGCCATGTGTAGTTTCTCAGGAAATGGTAGAGAACATGAAAGAAGGTGCCGTAATAGTAGATGTAAGTATCGACCAGGGTGGATGTTTTGAAACTTCTAAAGTGACTACTCACGAACACCCTACATTCGTCAGAGATGGTGTTATCCACTATTGCGTACCTAACATTGCTTCACGTGTAGCACGAACAGCCAGTTATGCATTAAGTAATATTTTCGCTCCACAGGTACTTGAAATTGCTGATGGAGGTGGGATAGAACGGCTAATTCGAAGCCAACGAGGTTTTCGACACGGTGTTTACATTTATAACGGAACACTTACCTCAAGCTTCCTAGGAGAGTCGTTTAATCTTCCTTATAAGGATTTAGACCTGTTGATTACAGCCTTCTAATCACCAAATAAAATAGTAACTCAAGTCTGGATTTCCCCAATTACTTCGGCTCATTGCCAATTCAAGTTCTTCCCTAGTTTTTTCCATGGTCTGAACCTTCTTAGAGCGCTTGTAATCAAACTCCGATGCTTTTGGTTGATAGAATTTTACTTCTTGAGCAAAATATACTACTCCTCCATCTTCAGATGCCAAACCTAAGATCGCTCCTGGTAATCCGTAGAACCTCTCTGGTCCAATTGACGGTATAATCTCATCACAATACCATGCATAAATTCGTAGGGAATCATTTACCTCCCAAAACGCTTTTCGGCACACGTAACCCGCGATGGTTCTTTTACTATCTGTTATTTTCCAGTTTCGCTGAGGCAGCGTATCTTCTACATGTACTTTATCTCCCCAAAGATCTCGAATGCTATAATAGGTTGGATCGTTAAAGTTTCGATACACCTCATGACGAGAAGTGCCCCACGACATGGGATCAGGAACTTCAGAAGGAACATTTTTCCATGCACTCAATGAGTCAGTAAAAGTAAGTTCAAACGTCTCAAGTTTTATCTTATCCTTTTCTTTGATCCATTGCTTTGCCTGATCTCCAAACCTCTTGTACAAGTTCGTTTTTCTTTGAAAGATTATTTTTCCTTCCCGATACTGCCCAAAGGACTCAATTGTTCCAAGCCCTGCAATCAACAATACCAACAGCAGCTTAATCTTGAAGTAAGTCGTCCTCATTTTTCTGGCTTTTTAAAACGTTAAACTTATATACTGCTCTCAACAAGATGTATCTTCCAATAATGTTCGTCTTGCTATCCACAATCATATTATTAAAGATGCTTCTTCTGTTACTAATGTTTTGATTGAGTAGGTCTTTTGCTTCTATGGAAATGATCAAATTCTCTTTTGGCAAGAACATTTTGCTAATGGAAGCGTTCCAAAGGGTGTAATTAAGATCAAACCCATCTGCTCGTTGCGTATTAAGAATGTATCGAACATCAGATGCGATTTCCATCTTTCCTCGCAGCTTCCACGTAAACCCTCCCTTATAGGTTTGAGTAGAATAATTCTGGTAGGTATCAGACAGCGCTGCTTTAGCGTAATTCAGTCCCAATTCGGTTCCAGCAAAAATCTCCAGAGAGTCGGTGATAAAACGCAATCCGAAATTGGCATAAACCGAGTTGTTCTCATTGGTCGTTTCCTCAAAGTTAATCTCCGAAACACTTACCGTTCGAATAAAGTTGACATTTGGGTCAAACTTGAATAGCTGCTTAAAGAAAGGAAAAGAACCTCCCGCATAAACCGAAGCGCTTTCTCCTCCAGAAACGTTTACCGTTTGATTAATCGCTCGACCAAAATTATCAAAATACAAGGCATTCGACAGCGGGTTTTTGAACCATGTATAATTGGCTCCTATATATCGATGAGACCCAGAAGTCGCTTTGTAGGTGAAGTAATTCACATTTGCTTGGTTCGACACTTCGCTAATCAGGTTAATATTACCTAACTTAATGTTGTTGATATTTCTGTTGTTTGGAAGCGGCTGTAATTGGCCAATCGTAGGGTTCCTTACACTTGAAACAAACTTAAATGAAAGCTGTTTTGCCTGCGAAAACTTGATGCGCCATTTGAAGTACGGGAGCACATTTCCAAGTGTTTTTCTAAGACTGGAATCCGAGAAATTATCCGTGCTATTGATGTCCGTATGATTGTAATACGCTCCTCCAATGATCTGGTGAATTTTATGTCCAAAAATTAACCTTCCTCCTGCTTTTTGGTTGGATGTTACGTTATCAAAATCACTTGTGTAGGTCTCGTTGAGTAAGTTGTATCCTTCTCCATTGTTGTCAAATGCATACTTCTTGTTATAACCTTTAGCGTATTGGTAAGTATAAGAAACCTCCACCTTAAGCTTTTCGTGCAGTGGTTCTGTATAGCTTATTTCCCCAAAATGCTGCGTGAAAGAAGATTTTCCGTTTTTTGTTTGATCCGTTGATGAGTAAAGCGTACTGTCCAACACATTTAGGTCTGTATTAATTAAGAAGTCTTTGCTCCGATTCGTTTGGCTTTTTACCTGATAAGTCGCCTCTAGTTTTCGATGCTTCTTTTTGAAGTCTTTATCCAGATTTAAGAGCACCGATCCTTCCTGAAAAATTACATCCTCCTCGTAACTATTCTCAGTTGTACGGTTATTGGTGTTCTCTTCTGAAAAAAAGTTGCTTTCAGAATATTCTTCGGTCACATTTTCAATTTGCTTGACTCTAGGCACAATGTCTAGCTTAGTCAACGAGTCAATCTTCCACTCCAATTTGACATTAAACGCATAAGCATTTTGTTCCTGAACACTACTATCCACCTGACTATTGTAATAAGTGGTATCCGTTAAGTTAAACTGCGTGTACGATTCTTCTTTGGCAAGAACATATTGGTTGTCATACGTAAAATTAGTTCCCACTTCGAGGTTTTTTCCCCATTTATCAGTATAATAAAATCCTGCTTTTGCCTTTCGAGGCAATCCTTCGCCTAAGTTCCCAATCTGTGGTTCGTAAACGTAATTCCAATCCTCATCTCTTAACCCATATTCTTCGGTAAGTCCATACTGAAACCGATCTCTCATGTTAAACTCACTTCTGGGCGTGTTCGTAAAAAGTCCGAATACGGATATTTTTTGGCTTCCGTTAAACTTATTGGCTAAAACTTCACCTTCATAAAACTGATTAAAATCTGAGGCACCATTTACTTTTCCGAAATAACCTTTTTTAGCGTCTTCTTTCAGTGTCAGGTTAATCACTTTTTCAGTTTCTTCAGTATTATCTCCTTCTACTTTTTCTTCATACACCTGCACATTCTCAATGGCATTGGCTGGTAAGTTTTTCGTTGCAACCGTTGGGTCAGTTCCAAAAAATTCATCGCCATCCACGTAAACTTTATTCACTTCTTCTCCGTGAACCATGATCTTTCCGGAATTGTCCACATCAAAACCAGGAAGCTTTTTAAACAAGTCCTCCACATTCGCATTGGCAGCGGTTTTGAATGAATCGGCAACCATTACCAATGTATCTCCTTTAAAATAAATCGGTTCATTGTTTGAAAAAACAACTAACTCTCGCAACTCTTCACCTTTAGAGGGCAAAATGATTTGTCCGAAATCTAAATCTTTTGTTTGTGCGTTACCAAAAATAAAGAACTCCCTCTCTTCAAAGTCAGGATGTGTGATATACACTTGAAACGTATCTCTTTCTAAAGACAATTCCCACTCTCCTTTCCAATTGGTACGTGTAAAATTGGTCAGCACAGAATCCTTCACTCTTACTGCCATGACTACTGCGTTTTC
Source organism: uncultured Flavobacteriales bacterium (assembly GCA_964387945.1). GTDB lineage: Bacteria > Bacteroidota > Bacteroidia > Flavobacteriales_D > Parvicellaceae > Parvicella. The sequence continues at coordinate 47,262 of CAYLYX010000002.1, forward strand.
CAATCCCCTATCGTTCAGCGTGTCCCGAACCTGTCCTGATAAATTGATCTCTTGCGCTGATAGGCTCAAGCAAGATGTTATCAAAAAAAATATAACTAATAGCTTTCTCATCATAATTCCCAAAGGCAAAAGTAAGATAGTCTTGGAAAGGAAAATCATAAAAAATTATAAACGGATAGAAATCGATATAACCTGTAGTAGACGGTTACAAAACTTTGTGCTTCTCTAAATTTTTCGGCCAACACATCTGATTATCAAATTGGATTCCCAAAATCTCACGAAAATGTAATATTTCTCATTCAATGCAACCCTTCTCGATTGTGATCGTTACTCTTGCACAAATCATACCTACGCATGAAGTTTTTTATACTTATCATACTTGCTTTGTCCATTTTTTCGGGATTTTCGCAAACCTTCGTATCCATTTCGGATGGAAATGCATCTACCTGTAATGGAACACTTTTTGACACTGGAGGACAAGGAGGCACAGGTTATTCTAACAACGAAAGCTTCACGCTTACCATTTGTCCGGATAATGCGAACGACATCATCTCTCTTAGCTTCCTAAACTTCGCATTGAGCACCGTTAACACCGCTGCAGCTCCAAACAATAATGCCGACAATTTAACCATTTATGATGGTGATAATACAGGAGCTACTTCCTTGGGCACCTATTCAGGAAATCAACTTCAAGGTCTAACGGTTACATGTACCTCTCTTAACACCACTGGATGTCTAACCCTTGTTTGGGAATCTAATGATCAGGGTACAGGGGTTTTTGCTGCGAGTATATCTTGTACCACGCCTTGCGACCGTCCTACTGTAAGTATGGTCTCACCTACGGTGGCCCAGAACCCACAGCGCATCTGCATTGGTGATAATGTTTCTTTTGACGGAAGCGCATCTTTCGCAGCTACTGGGTTCAACATCGTTGACTACATTTGGGACTGGGGGGATGGAGAGGTCGACACAACAGCTGTTCCTACCGCCAACCATGACTTTAATGCTGGCGCTGGTGAGTATCCCGTGAACTTATACGTTGTTGATGATAACGGCTGCATTAATTCCAACCTGGAAACAATCAATGTTCAGGTGGGAACCGAGCCTGACCTGTCATTTATTTCTGGAGACACAAGCCTTTGCCTTGGGGAAAGTGCCTGTCTGGAAGCTTTTCCAGAACTCATGCCAACAACCTGGACAGAATTGCCATCCAGTAACCTAGGAGGAGCAACCTATTTGCCAGATGATGTGGGAAGTTGTTTTGAGTCCACGCTCGATTTTAACCTGTTTACTCCAGGTCAAACTTTAAACAATGTAAACAATCTACTGGACATTTGTGTAAGCATGGAACACTCGTTTATGGGAGATTTAGTAGCTACTATTATTTGTCCAAACGGTCAGAGTGTCATTCTTCACCAACAAGGAGGTGGCGGAACTTTTTTAGGAGACCCAGTAGACGTTGATGACTCCCTCCAGCCAGGGAATTGTTGGCAGTATTGTTGGAGTCCTACCGCAACTAATGGAACATGGGTTGACAACGCGGACTTCGGACCTACGCCAAACGTTGTAGTAGCACCCATTGAAGGACAAAACTCTCTAGCTCCAGGTACTTATGAGAGCTTAAATCCTCTCAACGGACTTGTAGGCTGCCCCTTAAACGGTACGTGGACATTAGAATTCTGTGACCTTTGGGGAAGTGATGATGGGTTTATCTGTGATTGGTCTTTGAGTTTTGACCCATCCATTTATCCTCCGCTTACTACTTTTACGCCAATCATTGGCACCAATGCTGACTCTTCGGCATGGTCAGCCAACGGGCCGGCAAACACCTTTATTACCTCTTCTACCGCTGATTTAAATGAGATTTGCGTTACACCTACCCAAGTGGGCACCTTTGGTTACGACTATACCGTCACAGATAACCACGGCTGCACCTATGATACCACGATATTTGTTTCGGTAGATAATGGCCCTTCAATTTTTGCTGGAAACGATACCACAGTTTGCCCTGGCCAAGTGCAACTTAACGCTACTCCATCTGGTGGTATTGGTGGTCCAAATACATGCGAATACACGATAGTAATGCTTGACGATTTCGGAGATGGCTGGAATGGCTTCTCAATTGACGTACTCATCAATGGACAGCTCCAGGGAAATCATACATTGACAACAGGATCGAATGGTTCCTCAACTTTTAGTGTTGCGCAAGGAGACCAAATTACTTTTAATACCAATACGGGCTCTTTCTTGTATGAAATCTCCTATGAGGTGCTGGATTGTGATGGTAATTCTGTATTTCAAGACGGAACAAACTATACAGGAGTTGATCCTATCGTTGGTAATAATGTCTGGACCTCATCGGCAAACTCCAACGCTCCTTCACAATATACCTTTTCATGGACTCCGACTGCTGGGGTAACTCTTCCAAATCAGGAGGATCCTACAATTAGCGTTTCCACGACACAAACCTATACTGTTGAAGTGTGGGAAACTGCTCACCCAGACTGTATCAGTTCTGACGATATTACTGTAACCATTACGACTGCAGGATTTGCTGGAGACGACACAACTCTTTACTATTGTGTAGTAAATCCCGTTGTAGATTTATTTACGTTGATCCCAAACAACCCAGACACTGGAGGAACCTGGTATGAATCAGGTAATTCTACACCCACTTCATCTATGTTTGATCCCTCTTCGAGTAGTAGCACCGATTTCATTTATGTGGTAGGAGCAAGTGGCTGCTCAGACACGGCCTTCGTCAATGTAATTGTTGAAGAGCCTTTTGTTTTAAACCTAACATCAGATACCATTATTTGTGAAAACGGATCGTCCACTTTGTCGCTGAACCCTAGTGGGGGTATTTCAGGACCGTATACGGAAACATGGACCAACGGACTTATGGGTAGTGCTCCTCATGTAGTGCAGCCCGGTGTATCAACTTGCTATGATGTTTTTGTAACGGATAGTTATGGCTGCGTTTCTCAAACAGAATCTGTTTGTGTGAACTATCAACCTCCTATTCTCTTGAACGTAACCGCAACAGATTCCATTTGCCCGGGAGCTTCTGCAATGCTAGAAGTTCTAGCGGCAGGCGGCAATGGAAACTATAGCTACGAATGGGCAGCTAACGGGACAATCGTAAGTACAAATGCACAAACAATTGTTTCTCCCAATGTTTCTACCGAATATTGTATTACTGTTGCAGATGGATGCGAAACAACCCCAGTAACAGTATGTCAGGATGTTGTTCTTTTTGAGTTACCCATATTGAGTATAGCGAGCAGTGATACGGTTGGTTGTTATCCTCTTGATGTGACATTAAGCAATACGAGCTCACCCAGCAACCTTATTCAGAACATTGATTGGGACTTGGGTGATGGCACCACAACATCGGGATTAGGGCCCATACAACATACCTTTCCAGACCCTGTTTGTTATGATATTGCTATTACGGCCACAACAATCAACGGATGTGTGCTCTCTCTTCAAGAGCCAAGTATGATTTGTCCAGATGATTATCCAATGGCCGACTTTACCTTTGACCCAAACCCAACTAACCTTAATCAAACAACCATTTCTTTTGACGAAATGGCTAGTAATGATGCAGTTTCATTTTATTGGGAGTTTGGAGATAGTAGCACCCTTGATCCCTCAACAGAAATGAACCCTGTTGTAACTTACCCTTCTATCAACCCAGGAAATTATGACATTACATTAACCGTTGAAAATTCAGCAGGATGTGCTCACGACACCACTTACACGCTTATTATCAATGGTGTTTTTAACTTTTACGTACCCAATACCTTCACTCCAAATGGAGATGGTATAAACGATTTGTTTTATCCCACAGGAGAAGCTATTGACACTGAAGATTTCGAAATGTTGATTTTTGATCGGAACGGGCATATCCTTTTTGAAACTACTGATACCAATAGTGGCTGGGATGGAACTAAGTCTGGAGCGGTAATTCCTCAGGGGGTTTATGTCTGGAAGATTTCTGTAAAAGACTATTACACGGGAGACCGACATGTTTTCCGAGGCCATATCAACCTGATTAGATAGTATTACGAAACTTCAACTCCTACCACGAGGACATCGTCAAACTGCTCGTGTTTGCCTCTCCATTCTTCGTACACCTTGTTGAGTTCCGTCTCGGCTCCAGCAATGGAACTACTGCTAATCGATACCAATAGTTCTTTAAACGGTTGGTAGTAGAACTTCTTACCTTTTGGGCCTCCTTTTTGGTCAGGGAAACCATCTGAGAAAAGAAAGATTTTATCTGTTGGGTTTAGCTGTAGTTTGTGTTTCTCAAATTGGGTTTCAAACCTTTCATCCTTCATTCCTACCGACCTTTTGGTGCCTTTTAATTCCTTCAAGTTACCATCTTGAACGATATAGATAGGGTTTCGAGCACCTGAAAAAGTAAGTTCGTTATACCTGTTTACGTGAACCACCGAGACATCCATGCCGTCCTTAAACTCTTTTTCAGAAATCTTACGCTCCTTCATTTTAGCCGTTAAACGCGCTGAAATACTTTCCAAAATCTCTGCTGGATCTCTAACTCCTTCATCAACCACTACTTTGTCTAGAAAATTGCTAAAGATAATCGACATAAAAGCTCCGGGAACACCATGCCCAGTGCAGTCTGCTGCTGCTGCGATGTATCCATTTTCCACCTCGTGGAACCAGAAGAAATCTCCACTTACGTTATCCTTTGGTTTGAGAAACACAAAAGAAGATGGAACCACTTCCTTAAATAAATTGGACGAAGGGAGCAACGCCTGTTGTATTTTGGTGGCATAGTCAATGCTCTGCTCAATGTTTCGAGTTTGCTTAAGGATTTCATCCCGCTGATTAGAGATCTCGTTGCTTTTAGAAACAATCTCTTTGTTCTTCGCCTGAAGTTTTTTGTTCGAATTGTTCTTTAGAATAAACCCTACCAAAATCAAAATGACAACTACTGCAAGACCTGCAATAATGATGTATAGGTTTTGCGATTTTGCAGCCTCTGCTTGTCTTTCTGCCTCCGCCTTTGCCTTATCGGCTTTAGCTTTACCCGTCTCTGCTTTTGCTAGACTCTCTGCAAGCAGGGCCTGTTGGTTCTCCCATTTGAGCTTTTGATTCTTTAAGAGCAGCAGGTTTGCTTCGTCTTGTTTCGCTTTTATCTTTAATTCGGCTAACTGAACTTCTTCGCTTAGGCTTTCGATTTCTGCCAACGTTTTAGCCTGTGTCAACTCCATCGATTCGATATAATTCTCAGCCTCTTTCTGTTGCTCTGCTTCAAATTGGGTCGTAGCTGCACCTTTCTCTTGATTGGAGGCTACAGTTGCTAGGTTTTGCTCAATTTGCTGAACCTGTTTAGAGAGCCCATGACTGTTTGCCGCTGCCAAAGCCTTTTCAAAAGCACTTTTGGCAGCTTTGTAATCCCCATAATTAGAATAAAGCGCTCCTATCGTAGAAAGGCACTGCACTTCATTCGCGCCATCGTTGGCTTTGCCAAAAAAGTCAGCTGCTTTTTGGTACCATTCTATAGCTTTCTTCTGATTTTTCTGTTTGCCATAGGCATCTGCCACTCCCACCGCACAAAACCCTGCGCTCTTGTCATTTCCTAGCTTCTGGTAAGTCTCACTACCCAATTGATCGTAGGTAATGGCGTTGGTATAATCTCCCTTTGCCGCATAAGCATCTGCCGCAACGGATACAGCCACCGCATAATTCTTATCATCATTCCCTTTGTAGATTTTTGCAGCTTCTACAGCATAATCGACCGCATTGTCATAGTCCTTCAAGTACAAAGCCGTCTGACCTGCCAATGCATTTCCTGCTCCCTCAAGACTACTATTTCCTCCCACTAAAGACAATCCTTCAACGGCATAATCAAACGCTTCTTGAGGAGCATCCTTTTTTAGATTATTAGACAATTGAATGAGATACTGTGACTTCTGCTGACCACTTGCCGACTCAATCAGTGATTTCAGCTCTTCAGTACTTTGTCCATAGACCAATTGAATTAGAAATACGGACATTAAAAGTAGAACAACTCTTTGCATATTTTGGGCTAAGGTTGAGTATTCAATGTTTCTTCAAAAGTGCACTCAAATAGGGCATCACAATCAGCGTAAATCAACTCATGCAAACGCAATAAGGAAGCCAGAGCCACTTGAGAATAGTTTTGAGAAGCGTTTTTAAACCCGCCCCATTCGTTTTGCCACATGGCCATGATCAACTCCTGCCCGCCACTTTTTGGGTCCATGCTCTTCATCAGTCCAGAAACATTTCCTGCCCCAGCGTGATAGATGTGCAAAACAAACAACCTGAACCAAGTGTCCGTTTCATTAAAGACAATGTTGTGACTATTCAAAATCCTCTTGGCTTCAGGGATACACGTTTCCCGAAGAAGGCTTGATGCTCCCATGGCTGATTTATCGAAGTCCTTTCGTTCGTCTACTTTACTGTTTACCGTCAAACCGTGACTACGTGCCACCGATTTCATCAACTGAAACGGGCCATAAGCACCTACACTACTGTATTCAATTTTTCCAGGGCTTTCGATGAGCAAGATCGCCTGAGCATACCAAGGGTCTGTATTGTATTGCTGAAAAATCTCGATCGCTCTAGAAATGCTCGGCACAACTTTTTCTACTAAATAAAAGTGGTTCTTCCCAGAGGTCACATAAATCATAACGGAATCTGCTAGGTTGAATTCCTTTCTAACGCTATCCTTGTAAGCCGATTTTTCCTCCTCAGTTTGCTTCTTCCATTCAACAAAAGAATCTTTACCCAAAATTTCTCGTGTAGCCGCAATGTTGATGATGCACGAATCAGGAGGTAACGACATCACCTCTCGCCAAAAATTAGGCTGAGCCAACAAATCCCAACGCTCTTCTACTAATTCATCTGTGCTCACAAACAACCGGTGAGAAGTGTCTTCCAGATGAAATGTTTCGATGACGCGATAATCCTGCGACCAACAAATTGTACTCAAAAAAAGTACTGCTATGACTATAAAAAACTTCACTTCGATGTGTAAAAACGACTATCGTTCTACTAAATTAACTAGTTCCGCAATAAAAAGTTACGATTTGAGAGCGAAAACCTCACACAGCATTGTGGAAATTCCATGAAATGGAACTATAGGATTCCAATAAGAAACAAATTAATATGTCCATATTAATGATATATTCCCTTACTTTTGACGTTGTAAAATTTCAAGATAAAGAGGATCATGAGAGGTGTAATATTTGCAATAATAACCTTATTTAGTTTAGTTTCTTTTGGACAAGCCGAAGAGTTTGTTACATGGAGTTCTTCTTCAAAGAGTTTGGGAAATGAAGAGTATGAAATCACCATCTCTGCAGAACTTGCAGACACTTGGCACACCTACTCACAGTTTATGGACATGGGTGGTCCGCTGCCAACTTGGATAACATTTGAGACTGGAGAAGATTTTGAATTGGTTGGAGTTGCGGAAGAAAGTGAAACAACCACTTACTATGAAGAAGTTTTTGGAGTTGATGTAGTTCAGTTTGATGAAATTGCAATTTTTACTCAAAAAATAAGGCGGCTTAACCCCAACGCTAGTCAGATTACAGGCAATGTAAACTATCAGATATGCACGGATGTAGATGGCAAATGCATTGGGCCGGTAGACTACACATTCACGCTTGATTTAAATTCAGGAACAGAGGATAAAGATGCAAATGTTCTTGTCGCAGATAGCTCCGCTATTTCAATAATACCCAACCCTAAAAACCTCAATTTGCACAAACCAGTTAATGATTGTGGGGGCGGTGGAGTCAACGATGAGGACAAAAAAAGCTACTGGTGGATTCTGCTTCTAGGCTTGGGTGGAGGACTCGTTTCCCTTATCACTCCTTGCGTTTTTCCAATGATTCCTCTTACAGTTAGTTTTTTTACTAAAGGAGGTAAGGATAAGAGCGGAATTGCGAAGGCGCTACTTTACGGTTTCAGTATCGTACTTGTCTATGTGACATTAAGCATTCCATTTCATTTTGGTGCGGAGTCAGAAATCCTAAATAATATAAGCACAAGCTTTACATTGAACATTATCTTCTTTGTCATTTTTGTCTTCTTTGCCTTTTCATTCTTTGGATACTATGAACTTACTTTACCTTCGAGCTGGGCAAACAAGGCAGACAAAGCTTCAGACATTGGGGGTGTGATCGGAATAATGTTCATGGCACTTGTACTAGCTATTGTGTCGTTTTCTTGTACTGGACCTCTTCTTGGGTCTGTGCTGGCAGGATCTCTTACAGCTGATTTTGATCCATGGCTCGTTACCGTTGCTATGCTAGGTTTCGGTCTAGGGTTGGGGTTACCGTTTACGATTTTTGCAGCCTTCCCATCGTTGCTAAAGTCACTTCCACAATCTGGAGGATGGCTTAACACCGTGAAGGTGGTAATAGGTTTTGTTGAATTGGGAATGGCGCTGAAGTTCCTTAGCAATGCTGATTTTGTCTATCGCTTTGGAATTGTTCACAGAGAAACGTTTTATCTTGTTTGGATCGTTCTAGCTCTTCTAACGGCCATTTATCTATTCGGACTTATTAGATTTCCTCATGATTCAAAAGATGATAAAATTGGTGTTTCGCGTAAAATAATTGGAGTGATCTTTTTGTCATTTGGAATATATCTTTCTCCAGGTATCTTGAAACTAAGTAATCAGTATTGGTCTACAACTCTCATAAGTGGTTTCCCGCCATCTACATGGTATAGCTGGTATGAAAACAACGTACCACACCAAGATGAGGTAAGACACGAGCATTTTACAGATTACTATGAGGCTGTAGCCTACGCAAAAGAGCACAATGTTCCAATTCTACTTGACTTTACTGGGTATGCTTGTGTGAACTGTAGAAAAATGGAAGAAAATGTTTGGATTGAGAAAGAGGTTGACAGCCTCCTAAAAGACTATGTTATTGTTTCACTTTACGTTGACGATAAGGTAGCTTTGCCAAGTGGTGATCAAAAAGCTATTGATATCCCGCTCTCTGATGGTGGTGTGAAAACAAAAATGTTGAAAACTGTAGGAGATAAATGGGCTACTTTTGAAGCAATTAGATTTGGGCAGGTTGCTCAACCCTTTTATGTTCTTCTGTCTCCAGATGAATTCTTACTGAACAACCCAGTAGGATATACTCCCGACCCAACTGAATATGCGGACTGGTTACAATGCGGTCTAGATGCCTTCGAAAAGCTTCAAAAAGGTGAAGTCTCGAATGAAGAGCTAGAAGAAATCGAAGAGTCAGCAAGCAATCCTGTGGAGGTAGAAGAAATTGTAGCTGCCAATTGGAACTATGAGGTGGTTGACCTGGGAGGTGGAGAGTTTGAAGTAAAGCTTATTGCGAATATTACTGATGGTTATCACCTGTATTCTCAGTTTTTAGACCCTTCTGCAGGACCACTTCCTACCTGGATTCAGTACGATGACAATGCGAGCATCGAAATACTCGGAGAGGCAGAGGAGCCCGATGTGCACAGTGTGTATGATGAGGTTTGGGAAACTGACATTCTTCAGTTTGATGGTACAGCCACTTTTGTACAGAAGATTAAGGTGTCTGGAGAAAACCAAAAGCTTTCAGGAACGATTCTTTACATGGCTTGTAATGATGGTCAATGTGTAAATCTTGAAGAAAAATTTGAAGTCGAATTGAAGTAAATTCCTTATTTTAGTTCCGTGACAAAGCCAAGTCAATACTTACTCTCAATTCTCTTTCTGGCGCTGCTGTCATGTAGTTCAGAAAATGTAGAACCTGAAAGTCCTGCAAGCGAAAGCGAGGACATCGCAACCGTATATCAGTTTAAAGATGGTGAGCAGATTCATTGGGAAGCATCCAAAGAAGGTAATTTCATTGTTGTAAAAGCCTGGCTGAATGTGAATTGGAATACGTACTCTGTGCACAACACGAACTTTCTGGGACCATTGCCAACCCTCATTTCATTCGAATCAAGTGAGCACTATGAACTGGTAGGACAAATAAAAGAAGAGGGGCTAAAAACCAAGTTTGATGAGGAAAGTAAGAGCGATATCGGTTACTTTAAAGATGTTGCCATCTTCAAACAGGAGATAAAACCAATTTCTGGCGAGGAATTTGTACTAACAGGAAATGTTAATTACATGATTTGCAATTCAACCAAGTGTTTACCTCCTGCAGACTACGCTTTTGAATTGGCGATTAAACCTTAAAAAATGAAAGTACAACATACGTTTCTTTTGACTTTGGTGACACTGCTTCTTGCGTTCGGTGGTTTCGCGCAAGAAAACCCGGTTTCTTTTCAGGTTCACCTGAATGAAGACACCCTTATTTTTGATGCTACCATTGAGCCCGGATGGCATCTTTATGCAGCCAACCTTCCCGACCCAACTGGAGGTCCGCTACCTACAGAAATTGTATACAACGATCCTGCGCCTGAGACAAAGGGAGCCATCATCGAACCAGCAGGTCACGTTGAAATGGATGACGCGTTCGGTATCGATGTAAAATACTTTGAAAAAGCAGCTTACTACAAGCAAGTTTTGGCGAAAGTTCCTCAAACCCTTATCAGCGGAACCGTTTACTACATGGTTTGTAATGACGAAATGTGCATTCCATTGGAATACGGGTTTTCTGTAAACCCATAGAAAACGTTTTACACTAACATCAGTTTATGAGACTTTTATTTGCCCTCTCTTTTTTGAATCTCTCCACGCTGATGATCGGTCAAACCCTTCAGGGCATTGCTTTAAATCCCTGCTTTAACGAAGAATCTTACAGTGTTTTTGTCAACACAATGAGTACCTGCGACTCGGCTTACAACTACTTCATTCGACACAACGCAGACAAAAACAGCGATAGCATCATCGACTACGGAAGTTCTTACGAAAAACTAGGACTAGATCACGATAAAGGGACTCTTATTTTATTGAAAAGTGAGTATGAAAACTATGAAAAAAGATATGCGATCTACAACCTCAAAGCAGGAAAATTAGTGGCTCAGTTTCAGGGTGAGATGAATCAAATTTCTTTTCAGCAGAAAGACTACAGTATTCTTCTAAACTTTGATAACGGAGAAAAAGGAGTGCTGTTATCTACTTCTGGAGATACGCTTTTGCAGAGTCAAAAATCTTTTATTAGGCATTGTGACCTAGGTTATTATTTTAAAGATTATGCTGAGGATGAGGTCTTTTACAATCGTCATGGTGAGGTAAGCAAACGAATGAACAACTTTACGCTCTATACTCAAGTGGGACCTAATGACTTTTTGGGAGATCATACGCACGAAGAAACAGAAATGAGAACTCCCGTGATCCTCGACTCGTTAGGAAATGTTTTGTTTAAAGATGAATGCGGTTACGGAATGGTAGACGTCCTCACCAACCCTTTTTCAAATGAATTCATCATTTTAGCGCAAGGACTTTGTGATATGGGAGACTCCTTCACACTTGTGCAAAAGAAAAATGGGAAGTGGGAAATGCCGCTTTACAAAGTTTCAAAGAAAGAGTACATTACCTACACATTGCCGCTTACGCACGAAGCACACTATGCTGGGGGAGAAATCAATGGAAAAACACCCTATTATTATACGACCGATGATTACGAAAATGCAGCCATTCGGGACAAAAAAGGCAGTGTTTTAATCGAACTCCAAGCAATGCACCGATTCAACAAAATCGGCTCCGATGAAAACTTCATCTATGGCTACAAAGACCATCGCTTCTCACTATTTGATAAAAAAGGTGCTCGTCTGCTGGAGTTTCCTTCTTATGAAAAGTATCCACTAAACAAAGAAATAGAAGCTGCTGGGTTCTTCGCATTTATCCGGAGAGATGATGATTACAACACCATCTACCTATACAACATCAACAATAAGGAACTACGGTACTTTTTTGAAGAGGATCATGAATTGAAAGACCTAAACCAAGTGAAACTGTTGGTTGAACAATTCAAACTCATCGATTCTCGCTGATCGCTTGAAACAGTTGCTTAAACTTTGTATATTCTGACTGTAACTTTACAAAGCTAGGATCCTTCTTCTTGGTCAAACGATTATACCTCAACTGTCCCTTTGTTTTAAGCAACCTGATCCAATAGTGATAACTTATCCAAGCAGTAACGGGTAAAGACAAAAGGTAATACCACACGTATCCATCTGTAAATGCAACCACTAGGATCGTTTGAATCAACCAAAACAAAAAGAAAAACACGACTCCCAAGGCCATCTTCATGGAACTGTGAAACTGCTGATCTTTGATTTTATTCTCCACAAACCACACCGGGATACGATAAGGAAGATAACTGTTGATCATCCCATACAGATGAATTGGAGCAAATAAAACCAGCCCAATAAGGGACAACAAAGTAGGGTGGCTTTCTTTCGCAAATAACCAATAACGCAAACCACTCTTCTGCACTTCATCTCTAAAAGCAATTACTTCTTCCTCTAGCTTTCCATCTGGAGATGCTGCCAGATAAGCTTCTGCCTTGGCAATGAATTTCTTTTGCTGTAAAAACTTCTGATGAAGGGTTGAATTTTCTGCAGCAATTTCATGCTCAAACATCGCTAGAAGCTCATGAACCGTATGGTAGTAACCTTTGGCTTGAATATCGATGATCGCATCGCTCATGGACTGGTGCAAATGTGACTTTAGCTCGTTGATTTGAAAGGCGTTATCCTTCTCTTTTAAATAATCGCCTGCCGGGATTGGCTTTTGGAAAATGATCAAGAACTCAGCACCCATGTTCTTATGTTCGCTATAATTCAGACCCACTGGAACAATTTGAACATCTATTTCTTTCCCATGTTTTTCCTCCGCTCCTGCAGCAATTCGTGCAAAACCTTTTTTCAGGGGTCGCAACGTTTTAAACTTCCCGTGATTCCCTTCTGGAAAAATGATGATAGGGCGGTTCTTTTTAAGGATGTCATAGCAGCGGTTAAAGATCTCAACGTTAGCTTGCTTGGTGTCCACTCCATCTCTCTCTCGGTAGACTGGCATCATATTGATGCTGTCAAATATCTTCGCCACCAATGGTTTTTTGAAAACATCAGCTCGAACCAGATAATAGGTTGGTTTAGTCAATTGAACCGCAATCAACACGGGATCCATAAAAGCATTCTGGTGATTTGATGCAAAAATTACGGGTTTGTCTTTGGGTACATTTTCTAGCCCTACGACCTGAACTTTCTTATAAAAAGTGCGCTCGCCAACAGAAACAATCAGGTAGCCAAGCGAATATAATATGCTCCAATTCTTAATCCTCAAAAACCTATCGCAACTGAATGTTAAACTCCCTCTCTAACGCAGACTGGATGCGCTGCATGCTCTTCTCTATTTCCTTGTCTTGCAAGGTTTTACTTTCATCGTGCAAAACAAACCTCATCGCGTAGGACTTTTTCCCTTCTGGAAGGTTTTTTCCCTCGTAAACATCAAAAAGAGAAACACTTTTCAGCAGCTTTCTCTCTGCCTTACTCGCTGTGTCATGAAGTTGCTGAAATTGCACTGTTTTATCCAATAACATCGAAAGGTCTCTGGTTACTGCTGGGAATTTATTCAATTCACTGAATTTAATTCTGTTCATCTTCAGCAATTCCAGTATAACATCCCAGTCAAAATCTGCGTAAAACACTTGATTTCTGAGTTCAAAGTGTTTTTTTAGTTTGCCGTTGATCCAACCCAATCTCGCAACTGTTTTCTTATTGATGCTCAGCTCAAGCCCATCTTCAAACAAGGCTGATTTAGCACCCGTATAGTTGTAGTTCTTGAAAATACCCAGCTTGGTAAGAACGGCTTCCACGATTCCTTTTAGCGTATAGAAAGAGGTCTCACTTCTGGCGGTATTCCAAGATTCAGGCTCATTGGCACCTGAAAGGATCATCGAAAGCATTTTGCGTTCAGAAAAACCACTTTCGAACTTCTGATAAACCTTTCCAAATTCAAACAATTTGATACGATCATTTCCGTGATTTTGATTCAACTGGGCTGCTTCTAGACAACCGTATAACAACGTTTGTCGCATTACATCCAAATCCGAACTGAGCGGATTGAGCATTCTTACTTCAAAGTCTTCTCTAATTTCTTTGGTGTCCAATAAGCTTGCATAACCTGATTTGGTAAGCGAGTTAGACATGGCTTCTACCATTCCTTTGCTCACCAAAAAGTCACTCACTAAATGCTGAACTTTTTCCTGATCAATTCTTTCTCGATACGTCAAACTCGAGTTTAGTTTCTCCGGAACAGGAATGTTATTAAACCCATAAATTCTCAATACTTCCTCGGCAATATCTGCTTCCCGTTGCACATCCACTCGGTAAGGAGGCACGCTAACTTGCAATATCCCGTTGCCTTTGCGTTCTGTAGCGATGTCCAAACTGTTGAGAATTTCTGCCATCGTTGCTTCCGGCATGTCCACACCCACCAATCGATTTATTCTGTTCGTATCTACATCAAAAACGAATGGAGCAAACTCCTTGAATTGAAGGTCAGACAATTCACTGCTTATCTCACCTCCTGCGAGTTCTTTAATTAACAATGCTGCCCGCTTTAGTGCGCTAACCGTAATATTTGGATCAATTCCACGCTCAAAACGAAAAGAAGCGTCCGTATTTAGTCCATGTCGTTTTGCCGTTTTCCGCACACATACAGGGTCAAAATACGCGCTTTCCAAAAAGACATTTTTAGTCTTTTCTGTCACACCAGAGCTAATGCCTCCAAACACACCTGCTATGCACATTCCTCCCGAAGCATTTTTGATCATTAAATCTTCTGTTGAAAGGCTGCGCTCCACCTCATCTAGTGAAATGAACTTCGCTCCTTCAGCCATGTTTCCCACATAAACTTTTTCTCCCACCACATCTGCATCAAATGCGTGCAAGGGTTGTCCAAGTTCATGTAACACATAATTTGTGATGTCTACCACATTATTTATTGGACGTACATCAATTGCGTTTAGTCGATCCTTCAGCCATTTGGGAGAATCACCTACTTTAACATTGGTAAGCGTTACACTCACATATCTTGGGCATGCTTCTTTGTTTTCCACTTCCACCGCAATTGGTAATTGCGTTGAATCAACTCCAAATTCGGCTATGCTGTGCCTGCAAACGCTGGTCTCTTTAGGTAGAATGCCACGATGTTTGAAAGCCGCCATCAAATCTCGAGCTACACCAAAATGACTCATGGCGTCAGCCCTGTTTGGCGTTAAGCCGATTTCAAAAACTGTATCGCTCTCTACACCAAAAAACGCTGCAGCTGCCTGACCAATTGGCGCATCATCGCGGAGCACCATAATACCATCATGCGACTTGCCTAAGCCTATTTCATCCTCTGCACAAATCATCCCAAGCGATTCAACTCCTCTAATCTTTGATTTCTTTATTTTAAATGGCTCTCCCGCGTTAGGGAATAAAGTAGTTCCGGGAACGGCAACTACCACTTTTTGTCCTACTGCTACGTTAGGAGCACCACATACAATTTGAGCGGCATTCCCATCACCTAAATCCACAGTTGTCACTTTCAAACGATCCGCATTAGGGTGTTCCTCTGCCGTAAGTACGTGTCCAATAACCAAACCTTTTAATCCTCCAGGCACAGTTTCCACCTCTCCAACTTTTTCTACCTCCAAACCAATGTCTGTAAGGATTTCAGCTACCTGATCAGCTGGGATTGAAATGTTTATAAAGTCTTTTAACCAGTTTAAAGAAATCTTCATGGTGCATTCTTTTCAAGTCTGCAAATGTAAGATTAAATACAGAAAAACAGGGAATCAAAGCTCACTTCCTTGCCCTGTCTATTTGGAGCTATGCTCAAGCTTTCTGAAAAGGAATACGAACCAGCGTAACAACACCCCTTTCGCCAGCATTCTCAAACCTCACTGTTCCTTTTAAAAGGTCTGCTCTACCCTGAATGCTCTGCAGACCAATCCCATGTCCTCCTTCCGAAGACATTCCCACTCCATTATCCTCTAAGCGAAAGGTAATGACTCCGTTTCGGTAAGAAAGTAACACCTCTAAAACCGTAGCTCCGCTATGTTTAATAACGTTATTGATCAACTCCTGCGCAATACGATAAATGGCCACTTCAATACTAGACGGAAATCGATCTGATACGCCAATAACATCAAAGCTAAACTCAATGTCAGCATGAGATAACGTCTTCTCAAACATATCTTCTAAGGCTGCCAATAGACCAAGTTCTTGCAAAGCATACGGCATTAATTGGTGCGATATATTCCTTACTTCCTGAGCTGACTTATCTAGGTCAGCCGCAATTTCAGCAAGTTGCTGGACATCATTAGCGCCTTTAATGTTTAGGAGGTTGCGTTTGAGCAGCGTCAATTCCTGAACAATTCCATCGTGAAGCTCTCTAGCAATTCTAGTTCTCTCGGCTTCTTGTGCGCCAATCACAGCTTTTGCTGCTTTATCCTTTTCTTCCAGCAGAGCCCTGCTCTTTTCCTGTTCATGTTTTCTTTTATTCCTTAAGAAAAGAAAAAACGTAAGTAGTCCTCCCAAAATTAAGGCAGCGAAAAGCAGGATTAAAAGGTTATTTCTATCTGCAAGTTTCAGGTCTAATGAAAGTTTGTCGTTCTGAAGTTCCTGGCTTTTCGTTTTCTGAACAAGGAGTTCTTTCTCTTTTTCCTGTGTCTTGAACTTAGCATTGTGATAAGCAATTTGATTTGATTTTTCCTCGTTAAAAGAGGAGTCCTCATACACTTTGTACAATTTATAGTACTGGAGCGCTTTCTCTCCTTCCCCCCTTTCTTCCATAGAAGCGGATAACGTAAAATAGGCCTCTCCCAAAAACTTGTACTGACTAAAGTCTTTTCCGACAGCAATTGCTCTGTTTAATAAAGAGTCCCCTTTTGTGTATTCCTGTTCGTGATAATACACTTTCGACAGGTTAATCATTTTGATGGAGTTATCTTCATCCGTAATCTCCTCAGAACTTTCAAGCGAAATGAGCAGGTACTTCTTTGCTTCCGAATAGTTCTCTTGTTTCAAATACGTATTCCCAATGTTCGAACACCAGTTTTTATACGCAAAATCATCCCCCATCTGCTGAAAGAGTTCGATTGCTTTTTTGTTGTAGAAATGCGCAGAGTCATACTGCTGAAGCTCATCATAGGCAATTCCTCTGTAGGCGTAAACATCAGCAATTCCAGCTGGATCATCCGATTGCAACGCAATGGGCTCAGCTTTTGAGTACCACTTTAGTGCTTCCTCAAATTCACCGATGCGATCATGAATAAACCCTACGCGAACCATGGAATGGATGATCATTAGTGTGTCACTTCTTTCCTTAAAAAAATCCAGACTTTTTAGTCGATACTCGAGAGCTTCAGAATACCAACTCATTTTGGTATATTCAGTACAAAGGTTGTTAATGGCAAAGACAGTCCAGTCGTGCTGAAGAGGAAGCAGGAGTTCAATGCTTTTTTTATAATACGCAAAACCTGAATCTGGTTTTATCTCGAAAGCATTTAATCCCGTAAAAAAAGACGATTGACCTAAAAGTGTATCGTTATTGACTTCTTTTGCGAGTTCCATCCCCTTCTTTCCGTACGCTACTCCCAGCTCGTATTCGCCTAGAATGAAGTACTCTCTACTAATATTGATATTCGTGAAAACATTTTTCCTAACTGGCCGGTTTGACTGGTCAATGGACAGAAGGCTATCTAGCATTCCCTGACCTAAAAACGAGGAACTAACGAGAAGCAATGAGAACAATATGGGGTAGCAGAACTTCATTGATGCCACAAAAATAGTTTTTGTCTGTGAATCACTTACCCTTAAGTGGAATTTTTAGAATATACAACACTCCTGCTCCTTTTTCTGACTCGAACTTAATTTCTCCTTTTATTGCCCCAATCCTACTCTCAATGTTCAAAATACCAATCCCTTCATTCCTTCCTGATTTCTCAAATCCTTTTCCATTATCCTCATAGGTTAAAGTGAGGAAGTTGTTGCGAACAGAAATAACGACAGTAACAAGATTGGCTTCACTATGTTTGATGGTATTGTTCAACAGTTCCTGAACGATCCGATAGGTATTGATCTTGACATTATTATTCAGCACAATGTGATTTGGATCGATGAAATCAAACTCAGCTTCTATGGAAGTACTTTCCAAAACTTTGTTCAAGAGATCGTTCAAGGCTTCTTCTAACGAAAGTTCCTTGAGTGAATAAGGCATCATAGTGTGCGAGATTTCACGAATTTCTGCGGCTGCTTTGTCCAAACTTTCAATTAAGGCTGAAGTCGAAACACCTTCATTTTTATTGATGCCCATTTTTATGGCAACGATGTCTTGTACAATTCCATCGTGCAAGTCTCTTGCAATTCTCGAGCGTTCTTCCTCTTGTGCTTGAATCATTTTTTGGAGACCTACCTCTCTTTCTTGGGCAAGATTTTCAGCAAACTGTTTCTCGCGTGTGAGTCTGCGCCTATTGATCCAGAAGAAAACCACCAAAACTACAAGAACCAGAATGGCAACGATGACGGTAAAAAGCATTTGGTTATACCTCAACAAACTCTCTTTTTCTGCATTTTCCTTTGAGAGAATGGCTTTTTCGCTTTTCTCCTTTTGAATGATGTTCTCCTTCTCGAGTACCAGTTGTTTATTGTAAGTACTTTGAAATTTAGCATCCGCATTGGCCATTTTTTCTTGCAAGTCAATGTTGATGATGCTATCGTTCAACTTCTCAAAAAGTTTTCGGTACTTAACACTTTGTTCAAAATCAGAACTCGCTTCAAAGTACTCTGCTAATCCATCGTAGCACTGGCGCTCAACCCTCAAAAGGTTTAACTCCTTTGATTTTTTCAGTGCATCTTCATAAAATAATACAGCAGAGTCAAGCTTATTCAGATCTAAGTAAGCAGCAGCAGCATTTGCCTTGAACTGCGCCATACTAAAGCCATCGTCCATTTCTTCCGCAATTTGATGTGCTTTGAGGTAATGCTTCAAGCCCTCTTCATCCTTTCCTTGCTTGCGGAGGTAGATTCCCAGCATGTTTTCGGAATTGGCAACATCAGACCAGTCGTTAATCGATTGGAAAATCTCGATACTTTGGTTGGTAAAATAGATGGCGCTGTCTAGCATATTTTTCTCCTCATAATACAACGCCAAATTGGCAATTGCGGTCCCCTCACCGTAAGGATAGTCTAGGTTTTCGTACATTTTAATGCACTTATTCGAGTAGAATATCGCCATCTCAAAATTGTCTAGATAGCTGTAGATCTGACAAATATTATTGTAGGTCTGTGCTTCTGCATAGGGATCTTCTACCTGAATGAATAGCTTTAGCGCTTTCAATTGATAGTCCAACGCTTTATCAAAGTAGCCTTGATCCGTATAGATGTTCCCTAACTTACTATAGGAACCTGCAATTCCTCTTGCATCTTTCTGTGCCGTTCGGATGTCCAACGCTTTTTCATTAAAGAAAATGGCTGAATCGTAGTTCGTCTTTTTCATGTAAACCGCACCGAGCGTATTGTAAGCATCCGAAAGTTGATTGGAGTCTTTACTAAAAACTGCACAGTTCAACGCCTGCTGGGCATAGGAATAGCTTTTGTCAATATCACTTAGCACAAATTGCCACGCCAATTCCGTTAAATAGGGACATTTTTCCTCCTTTGGAAGGTCGGGTAACTCCAGCAAAATACTGTCCACGACTTGAGGGTTCTGAGCGTTGGGCATTAACCAGATACTACTTAAAGCAAGAATGCCGATTAGTTTATAGAGTTCTTTCATTTTCACTTCACAAAATTCAGTCTTTCCGCAGGTATTCTATTCAGTAAGATTACGGATTCACTTGACAATCCTGTTTTTTAGTGCAATTGATATCAACTTCCCGGTTGTATTGACATTAAACTTCTGCATAAGATTTTTCTTGTGTGTCTCAACGGTACGATGGCTCACAAACAACTGTTCTCCTATTTCTTTAGATGTTAAGCCATCACATATTTTTCCAAGAATTTCGAGCTCGCGCTCCGTGAGTGGTTCAAGCAACTCAACATTAGTGAGCTGAGATTTATTACGCTGCCCCATTCGAATCTTGTTGGCTTCCTCAGAAAAGTAGGTTCCTCCATTTATCCCTGTAGAGATCGCGCTCGCAAGTTCTTCCTTTGTAGAGTCTTTGTGCAGGTATCCAGAAGCACCACTTGCCACACACTCTTCAATTACCGAACGTTCTTCTAGCATTGACAACATAAAACAGGGGATTTCTGGGTGGCTTTCCTTAATTGTCTTCAGCGTCCTTATTCCGTCCCATTCTGGCATTTCTATATCGAGAAAAACACAACTGGGTTTTTCATTGAGTAATGCTTTGTATAGCTCCTTGCCATTCGCAAAGGAACGAACAGTGCCCATGTTTTCAATACTTTGCAACAACGCTGAGATTCCTTGCCTTACCAGTTCGTGATCGTCCGCAACGAAGATCGTTAACTCTTTTTCCATTATTTGAGTAGCTTCAGTTAATCTGGCTCAAATATAAGGAAATGATGATTGCGTAAAAAGGTGCCTGTAAGAATAGCTTTAGTAACTCTTTGTCAAAACAAATGGTGTTAACAACCTCCAAGCATTGTTAAAATAACTTTAAGTTTCCTGTTTTTATGGAACAAATTTTGGAGTTTCCATAAAAAGTCAGAACTTTGTGCCCAATTTTAAATGAGTGTAACTCAATGAAAGCACCCTTGAATCAACTATTTAGAGCACTTACAATCGTTCTTGTATTTAGTCTGTTTTCTGCCTCTGAGGCAGATGCTCAAGGTTTTTACAATAGAAACCTTTGGAAAAAATACAGAAGCGAAATCAACTTTAGTCTCGGTGTCTCTAACTTTCTTGGAGATGTTGGAGGGCGAGATCAGATAGGTACTAACTTCATCTGGGATTTGGAGCTTTCTAAAACAAGCTTCGCTGCTGGTTTTAACTACTTGTACTATTTGGGAGAGAAAGTTGCTCTTAGAACTTCTTTTACATATGGAAAAGTAGCAGGTGATGATAAATTAACACTTGAGCCCTATCGAAATAACAGAAACTTGAATTTTGAGTCTGTCATTTTAGAAGGAGGCGTGGGTATTGAGTATCAATTTGTGAAAGAAAAAATTGGAAACTTATACAACGTTAAGAGCCCAACTGGAAAAAAGCTAGGAATGAGGTCATTTAGCCTTGGTTTTTATGTAACTACAGGTATTGCAGGTTTTTATTACAACCCTATCGGTTTGGATCCTTCAGGGGCAAAAGTTCCTTTAAAGCCTTTGAGCACAGAAGGACAGGGGTTGCCAGGAGGGGCTGAACCCTACAGCAATTTTGGGCTTGCCATTCCTTTTGGTTTTGGAATGAGAAAGTCGTTTACCCGAACCATTGGGATGAAATTAGAATTGACGCATCGATTCACGTTCACCGATTACATTGACGATGTAAGCACGGTTTATTACGACCCTAGCACATTGGCTGCTGCTCACGGAAATCAGGCAGCTTACTTTAGCAACCCTCAATTGGGTAATTTGTGGGACGTTGTGACCGCTCCTGGCCAGCAAAGAGGAGACCCTACAGACAATGATGGGTACATGTTCTTTACTGCTTCTTTGTACATCAAATTGCAGTCTAGGCAGAACGTATATGGTAGACACAAAGTGAAGAGAGTAAAGGCTTCTTTCTAAGCGACCTAATTTTTCTGATCTATATCATTTTCTTTTTTTAAGCAATTCGATATTTTTACGTGCAAATAATCGAATTATGCCTTTTTACCATAAACTTGGGAAAATTCCTCCCAAAAGACACACCATCTTCAAAAAAACAAACGGAGATTTTTACTACGAACAACTTTTTGGCACCATTGGCTTTGATGGAATGTCGTCAAACATGTACCATGAGCAAAGACCGACTCAAGTCAAAGAAATTCTGAGACAGTATTCTGTAGCTCCTAAAGTTGCAAAGGAAAACAACATTCAGTCCTTTCGATTCCGAGGTTTTCAAGTGCCTGCCGAAGATGACTTTCTTGACAGTAGAAAAGTAGTTTTGACAAATAGCGACTGCAACATTATTCTTGCAGCTCCAAAAAAGTCAACTGAGGATTACTTTTATAAAAACACAGATGCCGATGAAATGATCTTCATCCACAAAGGATCAGGAAAACTTAGGACGATGTTGGGTAACCTTGATTTTAAGTATGGAGACTACCTTATTGTGCCGAGAGGTATGATCTACAAGATTGATTTCGACACAGAAGATAATCGTCTCTTTATTGTTGAATCCTATTCGCCCATTTATACCCCTAAGCGTTACAGAAACTGGTTTGGGCAATTATTGGAGCATTCTCCGTTTTGTGAAAGGGACATTCGTCAACCGCAAGAATTAGAGACCAACAATGAATCGGGTGACTTCTTAGTGAAAGTAAAGAAGCAAAACGAGATCATCGAAATGGTTTATGCTTCTCACCCCTTTGACGTGGTAGGTTATGACGGGTACAACTATCCCTACGCGTTTTCGATTCATGACTTTGAACCATTGACGGGTCGTATTCATCAACCACCACCGGTTCACCAAACGTTTGAAACCGCAGCCTTTGTGGTGTGTTCGTTTGTCCCAAGACTCTATGACTACCACCCGGATGCCATTCCTGCTCCTTACAACCATAGTAATATTGATAGCGATGAAGTTCTCTACTATGTAGATGGAGATTTTATGAGTAGAAATGACATTGATGCTGGACATATTTCGCTGCACCCGGCAGGTATTCCTCATGGCCCTCATCCCGGAGCAATGGAAAGAAGCATTGGAGAAAAAGAGACCTGTGAGCTAGCCGTGATGGTGGATACTTTCAAACCACTGAAGGTTACGGAAGAGGCGATGAAGATTGCAGATGAACAATATTATCAATCCTGGTTAGATTAATCCAACAATGAAGTTTTTAATGAGTCAGATAAGAGCGATGTGGTAAAGGTTTCGCTTACCCTCGCATCAAAAAATGAGATTAATTGATTAACTTTATAAAAACACATTAAAATGTCAGATATCAAGAACGTAGATTACGGATTAGAAAAAATATTCGCGGGAGCACAAGACTTCCTTCCCCTTTTGGGAACAGACTATGTTGAGTTTTACGTAGGGAATGCAAAACAAGCTGCCCACTTTTATAAAACAGCGTTTGGTTTTCAATCTTATGCTTATAAAGGATTAGAAACGGGAAGTAAAGACACGGTTTCTTATGTTGTAAAACAAGACAAAATCAAATTGGTACTAACTACACCTTTAAACTCAAAACACCCGATCAATGAGCACATTGTAAAACATGGTGACGGAGTGAAGGTTGTTGCTTTATGGGTAGATGACGCTACACAGGCCTGGAAAGAAACGACCTCGAGAGGAGCCAAATCATACATGGAACCTACTGTAGAAAAAGATGAACACGGAGAAGTTGTACGTTCTGGGATTTATACCTACGGTGAGACAGTTCATGTATTTGTAGAAAGAAAGAATTACGATGGGTTATTTATGCCTGGTTTTAAGAAATGGGAATCCGAGTACAACCCTGAGCCACTTGGCTTAAAGTACATTGATCACATGGTGGGAAATGTTGGTTGGAATGAGATGAACGTTTGGGTAAAATGGTACGAAGATGTCATGGGATTTGAAAACTTCCTTTCATTTGACGACAAACAAATTCATACGGAATACTCTGCATTGATGAGTAAGGTGATGAGTAATGGAAATGGAAGAATTAAGTTCCCAATCAACGAACCGGCTGAAGGAAAGAAAAAATCACAAATCGAAGAGTACCTCGACTTTTATGAAGGACCAGGAGTTCAGCATATTGCTGTTGCAACCAACGATATCATTGCTACTGTAAAAGGAATGAGAGCAAGAGGTGTTGAGTTTTTGACCACACCACCAGATACTTACTATTCTGCAGCTCCAGAAAGACTGGCAGAGTTTGATCATGAGCTAAGAGAGGACCTGGAGACCCTTAAAAGTCTTGGGATTATGATTGATGCTGATGAAGAAGGTTATTTGTTGCAAATCTTTACACGCCCAGTTGAAGATAGACCTACACTATTCTTTGAGATCATTCAACGAATGGGAGCACGAGGGTTTGGAGCAGGAAACTTTAAAGCTTTGTTTGAATCTATCGAGAGAGAACAAGAGTTGAGAGGAACGTTATAAATTGAGGCTAGACTTTGGACGTTAGACTCTAGAGAGGTCTAACGTCTAGTGTCAAGCATACAAAATCCAATAAACGATGATTTTACCACCTATTAATTTTAAACAATGGATTGACGACAACAGGGATAAGCTGAAACCCCCTGTCGGTAATCAAGTTGTATACAAAGACACAGAGTTTATTATCATGGTTGTGGGAGGTCCTAATGCCAGAAAAGACTTCCATTACAACGAAGGAGAGGAGTTTTTCTATATGATTGAAGGCGACATGACGCTTCCTATTATTGAAGATGGCAAGCGAAGAGTTGTTGAAATCAAAGAAGGTGAAATTTTTCTTTTGCCCGCCAGGGTTCCACATTCTCCTCAACGACCTGCCAATTCAGTAGGTTTAGTGATTGAAAGAATGAGAAAACCTGATGAATTGGATTATTGCTCATGGTATTGTGAAAACTGCGATGCTGAAATGTACAAACAGCCATTTCATCTTGGAGACATCGTTGAGCAACTTCCAAAAATTCTAAATGAGTTTTATGCCAATGAGGAGCTCTCGACTTGCAAAAACTGTGGGACTCGAATGGCAGAACCAAAACTAATGAACTGATGAAAACAGCGACTATAGTAGGTGCTGGCTTAGCCGGTTCGTTGTGGGCCGTTTACCTCGCCAAGGCAGGGTACAAAGTGACCATATTCGAAAGAAGACCAGACATTCGAAAAGCTGAGATAAGTGCTGGAAAATCTATTAATTTGGCGCTATCCGAACGAGGCTGGACGGCATTAAAAGCGGTTGGGTTGGATAAAATGGTTGAAGATATAGCCATTCCTATGTACGGCAGGATTATGCACGATGAAAGCGCAAATCTTACCTTTCAGCCTTATGGTGAAGAAGGGCAGGCTATCTTTTCCGTTTCAAGAGGCGGGATTAACGCACGAATGATGGATGCTGCGGAAGAAAGTGGCGATGTAACGATTCACTATAACCATCAATGTCTCGATGTTGATTTCGACAATACAACCGTTACCGTTTTAGACAAGACGTCCAACACCACTATTAGTCACCAATCTGATGTGGTTTTTGCATGTGACGGGGCGTTCTCAGCGGTTAGATATAATGGATTTCAAAAAGTAGATCGTTTTAACTTTAGTCAGAGTTACATTGCAGATGGCTACCGAGAAATTCTTCTTCCTGCCAATGCAGATGGATCATATAAACTCGATAAAAACGCCCTGCATATCTGGCCTAGGGGCGAGTTTATGTTAATTGCATTGGCCAATGAAGACGGTTCGTTTACCTGTACTTTGTTTATGCCCTTTGAAAATCACGAGTTCTCATTTGACAAGTTGAACACCAGAGATGATGTAGACAAGTTTTTTAAAGAAGTCTTCCCAGATTTTCACAAGATGATGCCAGAAGTCGCAGATCAATGGGAAACACATCCGCTTTCTTCTTTGGCTATCATGCGTTGCTATCCCTGGACACATAAAAGCGTTGCTTTGATGGGAGATGCTGCTCATGCTACTGTTCCATTCTACGGACAAGGAATGAATGCATCTATGGAAGACTGCTATGTGATGGGGCAACTGATGAAGAAGCACAAAGAAGATTGGGCTGCCGTGTTTAAGGAATATCAGGAAACCCGAAAAGCAAATGGCGATGCTTTGCAAGACCTTTCTGTCCACAATTATAAAGTAATGCGCGACTTGGTTGCAGATCCTCATTTCTTATTGAAGAAAAAGTTCGAGCATCGAATTCATGATCTTTACCCTGAAAAATACCTTTCGTTATATTCTATGGTTTCTTTTAGTAATATCCCTTATGCTGAAGCGATGCAAAAAGGGAAAGAGCAGGATGATTTTATAGAAAAAATTATGCGTGAAAACGATATTGAAACTCGATTTGAAAATAACACCATTGACGAGTTAATTCATTCGATTTTTCAAGCTGAAGCAGTATAAATGAAGTCAAGAATGTACATACTGATTAAAGATCGTGACCCATTGGTGAATGTTTTAGGATTATAGTTTTTAGAAAACTAATGACTAATAATTATTCACTTACAATTCACCAAAATGTTACAATCACGAGAAGAACTATTACAACTTTTAGAAGAAAAATACGCTAAGTCCGGACAGAACTTAGATGTACACCTTAGTGGACTTTTGCATAGCACGGATATCACCTACTGGGACTATATTCAAACGGATGCGCTGCTAAACCTACAAGTACAACGAACTGACTTACCCGATGAAATGGTGTTCATCGTGTACCATCAGATCAATGAACTACTGTTTAAAATGATTCTCTGGGAGATTCATCAGGTGGCGCATAATAAGGAGCTGACGACTCAGTTTTTTGCGGATCGATTAAACCGTGTTTCTCGCTATTTTGACATGCTCGCCACCTCTTTTGATGTGATGAAAGAAGGAATGGAAGTCTCTCAATATATGAAGTTTCGTGACACACTAACTCCTGCCAGCGGCTTTCAAAGTGCACAATATCGTCAAATTGAGTTTGCCTCTACCGAGTTAATTAACCTCATTGACTTTAGGTTCAGAGCAACAATCAATAGGCAAACGCCCTATTCCTACGCCTTTGAGAACCTCTATTGGCAAGCTGCTGGTAAAGATCACAAAACAAAAAAGAAGTCTGCTTTGTTAGCTAACTTTGAGAAGAAGTATCGAGCAGAGTTTATAGAGTTCATGAAGGAGTACAATACGATCAACCTTTGGACTCGGTACAAATCATTGCCTGAAAATGAGAGAAATGATGTAAATTTGAAGAACGCGATGCGTCATTATGACCATACCGTAAATGTGAAGTGGGTAATGGCACACTACAATGCCGCTGCCAAATACATCGATAGTGGTGAAGGCAGTGCAGAAGCAACGGGCGGCAGCGATTGGAGAAAATACATGCACCCAAGGTATCAGCGAAGAATCTTCTTTCCTGACCTTTGGACAGAAAAAGAATTGGAAAACTGGGGTGTAGACAACCTCGAAACGATAGAAATACTTAAGAACTAAAACATACACAATATGGCTTACGACCTATCACAAGAAGACCCAAAAAAACTGGCAGAGTTTCAGGCTAAAATTGATGCTGAAATCAAAATTGAGCCCAAAGACTGGATGCCAGAAGGATATCGTCAGAATTTGATTAGACAAATCTCGCAGCATGCGCACTCCGAAGTAATTGGAATGCAACCAGAAGGAAACTGGGTTTCAAGAGCACCCAGCTTGCGAAGCAAGAAAATTCTAATGGCGAAAATCCAAGATGAAGGAGGTCACGGTCTTTACCTTTACTGTGCTGCAGAAACACTTGGTGTATCGAGAGATCAATACTTACAGTGGTTGCACGAGGGAAAGGCAAAATATGCATCGGTATTTAATTATCCTTCGCCAACGTGGGCAGATATGGGTGCTATTGGTTGGTTAGTGGATGGTGCTGCTATTGTTAATCAGGTTTCGCTTCAAAGAACGTCTTATGGTCCTTACTCCAGAGCTATGGTAAGAATTTGTATGGAAGAGAGCTTCCACCAAAGACAGGGGTACGAAATCATGGATAGAATGATGCAGGGTAATGCAGCGCAGCGAAAGATGGCTCAGGACTCACTGGACAGATGGTGGTGGCCTTCATTAATGATGTTTGGTCCGCACGATGGAGAAAGTGCTCACTCAAGTCAGTCGATGAAATGGAAGATCAAACGAGAAAGCAACGATGATTTGAGACAGCAATTCATTGACAAAACCGTTCCGCAAGCTGAATTGATTGGACTGAAAGTTCCTGATCCAAACCTCAAGTTTAATGAGGAAACAGGTCATTACGAGACGAGTGATATTGATTGGGATGAATTCTGGAATGTGATCAAAGGAAACGGACCCTGTAATAAAAAGCGACTTGACCACCATAAGAAAGCACATAACGATGGTGCTTGGGTGAGAGAGGCTGCTGCAGCTTACGGATTAAAACAAAAGAACAAATTACAAACTGCTTAAAATATAATTACAATGGATAATCAAGGAGATCTATGGGAAGTATTTATTCAGCCTAAACCGGGCAGAGCGTTCAAGCACGCTGGAAGTCTTCATGCATACGATAAGAAAATGGCAATGGAAGCTGCAAGAGACCTTTACACAAGAAGAAACGAAGGACAAGCGTTATGGTTGGTAAAAGCTGAAGATATCATTGCTAGTCAGCCAGAAGATGTAGGTGAGTTTTTTGATCCTGCAAATGATAAAGCTTACAGACACCCAACCTTTTATACTATGCCAGAAGGTTCAAAACACATTTAATCATGAACGAGAACTTATATAAATATACCTTACGACTTGCAGACAACGGGTTGATTTTAAGTCACCGTTTGGCCGAATACATCAGTTGTGCTCCTTTTTTGGAGGAAGATCTCGCACTAACCAATACAGGATTAGATTTGTTGGGTCAGTCAGAAGCACTATTGAAATACGCAGCCGAAATAAAAGGAGACGTTGATGAAGATTGGCTGGCATTTGCAAGAAACGAAGAGCATTATTACAACTTTCACATTGTTGAATATCCAAATGAGGACTATGGTTATGTGATCGCAAGACAATTCCTGATGGACGTCTTCAATTATTATAATTACTCGCAATTGGTTGACAGCAAAGACGAAACAATCGCTGCAGTTGCGAAGAAAGCGATTAAGGAGGTTACTTATCACTTACGAAGAAGTAGCGAGTGGATCATTCGTTTGGGAGATGGTACTGCAGAAAGTAAAGAACGAATTCAACAATGTCTGGATGATCTTTGGATGTATACGGATGAATTTTTCGAGACGGATGAGGTACAGGAAGAACTTTTAAAAGCTGGTGTGGCTGCTGATCTGGATGTCATTCGAAAACAATGGAATCAAAAAGTAGCTGATGTACTGGAAGAAGCAACACTTACCAAGCCCGAAAAGCCAAAATATAGTTTGGTTTACGGAAAAGACGGAGGACATACGGAATATATGGGGTTCTTGCTGGCAGACATGCAATACTTAAAGAACCGATACCCCGAAGCAACTTGGTAGAATTATGACAGATAAGGAAAAACTATACGAAATCATGGGTGAACTCATCTACGCTATTGCGATGGCGGATGGGGAAATTCAGGAGGAGGAAAAGAATACCATTAATGAGATTCTAGCTAACCACAAATGGGCATCCAATATCAAGTGGTCTTTTGACTATGAAAAGGAGCACCATCATTCCGTAAGAGAGGTTTATCATAAAGTGATGAGTTACTGCATCGGACATGGTCCTTCAGAAGAATATGTGGAATTTGTCGATGTAATGATTCGTGTGGCGGAAGCAAGCAACGGAATAGATGAAGATGAAATGGCTTTGATCAATGAGTTTTCATTCAAACTTAGCGAACACTTCCAAGGAGATTTGGACAAATTGCATTGATGACCAAGTCAGAAAAAGTACAATACGTGATCGATGAATTGGAGCGTCTCTATCCGGAGACTCCTATTCCTCTAGATCACAAAGATTCGTATACGCTGTTAGTAGCTGTATTATTATCTGCTCAATGCACAGACGTACGCGTGAATCAAGTCACCCCCTTACTATTTGAAAAAGCAGACAACCCTTTTGATATGGTTAAATTGGAGGTTGAGGAGATTCAACAGATCATTCGACCTTGTGGTTTATCTCCCAGAAAATCAAAGGCGATTCATGGGCTTTCTGAAATTCTCATTGAAAAATACAACGGAGAAGTTCCAGAAGACATGGCGCTCCTAGAAGAATTGCCTGGAGTAGGTCATAAAACGGCTTCTGTGGTCATGTCTCAAGCTTTTGGTGTTCCAGCCTTTCCCGTAGACACGCATATTCACCGATTAATGTATCGATGGGGTTTTACCAATGGTAAGAATGTAGAACAAACTGAAAAAGACGCAAAACGACTGTTTCCCCGCGAAATCTGGAACAAACTCCACTTGCAGATTATTTTCTACGGGCGAGAGTATTCACCCGCTAGAAGCCCTAAGAAGGAGGTGGATTTCATTACCATGAAAATTGGGAGGAAAAGTGTAATTAAAGATTATAAGTAGGCATTTAATCAATCTTTTTCAGCCAAACGTTGCCAAAACTGTAACCTCTATCCTTAAAAACCGTTATTTTTGACTAAATGTCTTTAAGTGTTAAACCAATGAAAAATCTAGAAGCGCGTAAACTAAGTCTGATCGAACGATTTATGAAGTTTCGACAAGAATCGGCTATAGATCAATTAGAAATCGCCATGACCCAGATAGAGATGAACAGTCGTTTGGAAGCTTCTTGGGAAGACGTTGAAAATGATCGTGTACGCTCTTATGAATCATTTAGCAAAGACAT
The DNA here is from genome assembly GCA_964387945.1 of uncultured Flavobacteriales bacterium. GTDB lineage: Bacteria > Bacteroidota > Bacteroidia > Flavobacteriales_D > Parvicellaceae > Parvicella. Next base: position 77,770 of record CAYLYX010000002.1, read on the forward strand.
ACAGGAATGGATAGCGAGCAGAAAGAATACCAAATAGAAATTACAAACACAGCAGAAAAAGGCTTCTTTGAAGTTTTAGAATATGCAGCAAGGTATTATAGTGAAGAAAGAGTTTTAGAGATTGCCGAACAACTTAGAGAACTACCATTTACTTTAGTCTCACATCCTTACATAGGTAGTGTTGAAGAACACATTAACACTAGGAACAAAGAATACAGGTACATTCTTTATAAACGTACCAATCAAGCAACCATAAAAGTAGTTTACTATATCAATGAAAGCAGCAAAACGGTGATGATAATGGACTTCTTCCCCACTGAAATGCACCCAGATCAAGTAAAAAGAAGCACATCTGAATAATTCAAAACACTCAAACCCACGAAATCTGTAACAAACTCCACTTGCAGATTATTTTCTACGGGCGAGAGTATTCACCCGCTAGAAGCCCTAAGAAGAAGGTGGATTTCATTACCATGAAAATTGGGAGGAAAAGTGTGATTAAAGATTATAAGTAGGCAACTGTTTAGATTGTCGTTCATTTCTTTACAAAGTCTTGAAATGAAACATTTATTACTTTCTTGTCTTCTCTTTTGTTCAATTTTGGTATCAGCTCAATGGTGTTATTCTCCATATGAATTTTGGGAACTAAATGCCGGTTTTGCCCACTATCATTTTGACGATTCATTGATGGTTTCTATTGATTCTTCGGATTATGAATATATCTCAGGAAACTATTTTTTTCCCAAAAATGTTGATACTACGAACACGGGAACCTGGCAGATAGGAACACCTCAAAAAGGAAGTGGTTTTGATTCTTCTTATTCACATAGCAAAGCTATTGTCACAGACACGGTAAATTCATATCCTCCCAATGACTCTTCTTATTTTGATCTTATTACAAACGCTTGGAGTGAGTCAATTCGCTTTAAACTTAAATTCGATACTGACACTTTAAAAGACGGCTTCTTTTTAACGGTATCAAACGATGGGGGTTCGACATGGTATAACTACTTTAACTCTTCTCCTTTTCAAGGAGACCACTGGGTTTTATGCATGCCAAACACAGACACTTTGTTTAATGGCTCAATTGGGGTTTCTGGATCAAGCAATGGTTGGGAGACCATAGAAATCAGAAGCTTCTATTATGGAGTAAAGTCTTCGAATGACTCCATTGTTTTTAGATTTAACTTTGTAAGTGATTCTATTCACAACGGACGAAAAGGGGTAATCGTTGATGATATTGAAACTTTTTCTTCCTTTTTACCAGGCTCTATAAGAGAGCATGAATCCTCCTTAACTATCTATCCAAATCCATCTACTAATTTACTTAACATCTCAGACCAACTGAATCGCCCCGTTTCAAGCGTTGTTATCTACAACCAAATCGGGGAAGTTGTTTTGCAAAATGATTTATCCCGAAACGGGACTATTGGTGTCTCAAACCTTCCTACTGGCTACTATATCTTAGAAGTGGATTTTGATGGCAAAAAGGAGAGACAGGTTTTTGTAAAGGAGTGATCAACTAAACACCACATCCAACACCAACTCCTCTCCCAGTTCTTTGTTCATCATTTCAATAAACTTGGTCTTCCCCATGCTCAGTTCTTCACGGATGACGGCATTGGTTAACCGCACATGCAATCGATGGTTTTTGTAGTAGAGGTCATCTGTATATTTAGAAATTGCTTTTCCCATGAGCTTATGATAAGCCTGTGTAATCTGGTACTCTTCATAGTTTCTAGCCAAACCGTAGGACTTGATCAACTTCAGCCAAACCTCATCTATTTTCTCTTCGTTTGAATTCCGCTTGCTCATGCCAGTTGACTTTTAACCTGTCCATCTTCTATTTCGAAGGCATTAAAGTTGATCTTCAAACGGATGAGAATACCTGGTACTTTTTCTGTACTCGTATCTGTGATGAACGTCTGTCCCAATTTTCCTTCTTTAATCATCCCTAAAAGATAATCAATTCTATTGTCATCGAGCTTATCAAAGATGTCATCTAACAATAAAATAGGTGCGAACCCTTTCTTCTCTCGGGTATAGAAGTGAGTCGCTAACTTCAATGCGATCAAATAAGATTTTTGTTGACCCTGACTTCCATACTTTTTTAACGGATGGCCTTTGATCGTAAACACCAAATCATCTTTATGAATGCCTTGCGTTGTGTAGCTGGCTGACCGATCCTTCATTCTACCTCCAGATAGGAGTTCTTCCAAACTACCTTCGTTGAGTTGGGACTCATAAACCAAAGAAACTTCTTCCCTTCCATTCGACAACTCTCCATAAAACTGATTAAAAACCGGAATAAACTCATCCAAGAACTCTTTGCGTCTTTGGTGGATTCCATCTCCTAAAGGAGCCAGTTGCATATCCATTACTTCGAGCATATCTTCCTGAAAGTTTCCTCGCTCAGCAAATTGCTTCAATAAGGCATTACGTTGCTGAAGCACCTTATTGTAAGCCATCAATTGCTGCAAATACGCCTTGTCAAATTGTGAGATAATGCTATCAATAAACTTTCTTCTCACCTCGCTTCCATCCAAAATCAAACTTGTATCGTTCGGAGAGATCATCACAACAGGCAAGAGCCCCACATGATCTGACAATTTACTATAGTTCTTCTTGTTTTTTTTGAAGGTCTTTTTCTCTCCCGCCTTCATCCCACAGTAGATGTTGAGCTCTTCCTCCTCCTTCTCAAAAACACCCTGAACCACAAAGAAAGGCTCATTGAATTTGATGTTCTGATTATCCCTGTGATTAAAGTAACTTTTTGTCAACGAAAGGTAATGTATACCATCCAGTATATTCGTCTTTCCTTCACCATTAAGCCCCAAAAAACAGTTGACCTCGGGCGATAGGTCAAAATCTGCCTCCGCGAGGTTTTTAAAGTTCAATAATGATAACGACTTTAGGTGCATATCACAAAGTTAACATTGGATCACCATAAAACGCTAAGGCAAGGTAATTTTATCTGAGTTGTCCGATATTGGACCTTCATCTACCTGAAAACCAACCTTCAGCGCTTGTGCTCCAGAAGAAAGGTTTAAACGCAAGGACAACACCTCTGTACTTAATTCATATTCTGCTGAAACCAACTCTATCTGCTGAGGGTCTCCCTTGTCTTGATACACCTCCAAATAAACCTTGAGTCGGTCATTTTTCTCAAGTTCAACTAGGTTCATGTTACATTTTCTATCGATTCCAAACTGAAGCTCCAATGTCCCTGATTCATTGATTTTGGCCGATACCAAATCCAGTTTAACGCCATTCAAAAAAGTTAAGCCAGCGTATGTTCTTAATTTATACGTTCCCTTTTCGTGGACCATGGTGTCTGCAGGGCTTTCCCAAGACATCCATTCACTAATAACTAGTACATCTTTGTCCATTCCAGCAGCTGCAAAACATGATAGATCATATTGGTTTGAGCGATGATCAAGGGTATTCAAGCTAAAAGAAGGCTCTCCTGTTTGAAAAGTGTACATCGAAGCCAACTGATAGGAATTCTCAAAATAAACATCTGCACCGTCTGCTTCTTTTTGAATATCCTTCGCCCATTTTTCATACCCCGTGAAGTGATATAAATAGCCTATGTCTGGCAGTGTTCCTGTCATCAAAACCACCCGAACAATCATAAACAAGATTGCGGAGAACAAGACTAGTCCTTTGCCCAACCCTGAAAACGAAACCTTTGATCTTCCAATCAGAATCAAAGCTGGTACAGATGCCGAAAACAGCCAATTTCCTTCGATCGGTCCTTTTAGGGAAAAAATCAGAAAGAAGAGAAAAAAACCGCTCAACGTAATCGCCAATGATCTCTCAAAAACTGAACTACGCAGGATAGCTAACAGTTTCTTAACGTATTTAGGAATGAAAAGTATTACAAAGAACAATCCGAAAACGATCAACCCAAAAGATAGCAGGTAATCCATGATGTTTTTTCCAGAGAACGCGCCCCCACCCCGACCAAATAGCTGGAATCGTACAGTAACAAAGTCATTCTGATAAAGCCAATATACATGCGGTATCAACAAAACAAAGAAAGTGCCGAATGCAATCCAAAAACCTCTTTTTTGTAACAGCTTAGGGAAGCTAAGCACGGCAAAACCTATGGTAAGCAGTCCGTGATACTTTGCGTAAACCATTCCTGCAGCCATAATGCCTAGTCCGATGGCAACAACCCACGAGTCTTTTTTCAAGAATTTCTCAAAGAAAAAATAAAATAAAACCGTGAAAAAGATCAGTCCTGAATCTGGAATTGCAATGTGTAGTGCGTGTATAAAAGGAAAAGAAAAAAGTAACGCAAACGCAAACCAGATCTGACCTTTAAGTGGTTGAACGAGTTTCAACAAAAAGCCAAACGTTGCAATAGACAATAAACAACTCCCTAGTCGTACTCCGAGCTCATTTGTTCCTAAAAACTGTCCAACCTTAATTAAGAATGCGACCAATGGTGGATGATCAAAATACCCCGCATCCAGTTGTTGAGCATAATACAAGTAATAGGATTCGTCAAGGATCAATGGTTGAAAGAACGCCTGGAGTACACCAAGAACAGCAAACAAAATAATACCAATCGTTATGACTCTCTTTTCTTCCAACGGGATTGGTCGCTAAACGCTTCTGAGGATTTCTCCTGCCTTTTCTAAGGTTGCATCCTGCTTCGCGAAGCAAAAACGCAATACTTTCTCATCTAGCTTACTGTTGTAAAAAACTGAGATGGGTATGCTCGCAACTCCTGTTTCTGTAGTGAGCCTTTCTGCAAACTCCACATCTCCCTCGTCTGTAATGTTCTCGTAAGAAAGCGATTGAAAATAAGTCCCTCCACAATTCAGGGGTTTAAAGCGGCTACCCGCAATTGCCTTGAGAAATTTATTTCTCTTTTGCTCATAAAAGTCGGCTACGCCAAGATAGGTGTTTTCATCCTTCATGTAGTCTGCAATAGCCAATTGGAGTGGATGATTGCAAGAAAAAACATTGAATTGGTGGACCTTTCTAAACTCAGTCATCAGTTTTTCTGGTCCCACAATGTATCCGAGTTTCCAGCCTGTTACATGAAGCGTCTTTCCAAAACTAAAAACAGCCATTGATTGATTCCTTAGGTTTTCGTATTTGCAGACACTTTCATGTGGGTGATTGTCAAAAATTATGTGCTCATATACTTCATCACTTAGCACGATAATCTCTTTGTCTGCCACAATTTTCTCCAACTCCAACAAATCCGTCTTGTTCAAAACTGTTCCAGTAGGATTATGAGGCGTATTGATGATAATCATTTTTGTTTTTGCACTCACCAATTTTTTTACATGCTCCCAATCGATTCGATATTCCGGAGCACTCATCTGAACAAAAACAGGTCGTCCACCGTGCACCTTTATTGCAGGAACGTAACAATCGTAAGCGGGAGTAAATACCACAACCTCATCATCTTCCTTCACAAAAGCAGCAATCGCACTATAAATAGCTTCAGTTGCTCCCGCAGCGACAGTCACCTCTCCCTCTGGACAATAACTTACGCCATAAGCCCTTTCAATCTTTGCGGCAATCAGCTCTCTCAACGTTAAAGCCCCTTGCATTGGAGCGTACTGGTTAAAACCGTCCACCATCCTTCCATGCACGAGCTCCACCAGACGAGGATCAATAGGAAAGTCGGGAAAACCTTGACTCAAATTGATCGCCTGATGCTTATTGGCAAGTGCAGACATCTTCGTAAAAATAGTCGTTCCGACCTCTGGCAGTTTGGATGAAATAGTATGTGGATATGTTAACATATGGACAAAGGTAATTTATTCAAACCAACAGCTCAAAGACCAAAAAAAGAAAACTTTTAAACATCTTTTAGCAGCAGATAATTGTTTTATTTCGCAATTTTAATGCTCCAAAATTTGGTTTATGGCAAAAAAGGCAACGCATCGGTTTAAAGTAAAGAGTCTGAAGATGTATTATTCCTTGGAATCGCTCTATGGAGGAGCAAGAAAATTCCGTTCTGTCTTCGTTGATCAGGAAGTCGACTACCTGAGGGCTGAACTTGCACTCTACAATATTCTTTTTGATGAAGAGGATTGGGAAGCAAAAGTCGTTTATAAATGCTTTAAGAAAGGCGGTACTCAAGAAATGTTTAAAATTGAACATGACTTGAAAGGTGACAAAAATCAAAACGTACTCACAGTAAGAAGAGGCTGGGGGAATGAAAACAAGACGTTTTGGCAATATGGCTCTTATGAATGGAAAGCATACATCGATGGTGAGGAAGTAGCTACAACGACCTTTCACATTGCAAAAGAAGGGCTAGTTACCAAAAACAATAACCCTTATTTTGATATCGCCTCTATAAAACTCTACCAATCTAGCGATACTGTCCCTAAATATGGTGACCGAGAGTACTTGGTCCAGTTCAAGAATGAAGACGCACATTATATTCATGCTGAGCTTAACCTCATCAACAAACTTAATTACAACTGGTGGTGTGAAATTGAGTTCAACTTTTACAATGAGCACAATCAACACAAAGGATACATTGCGGAACTTAAGGAATTTAAAGGCAACTCACTTATTTTATCTCCCGGCTGGGGAAGCATTAGTGAAAGTGCTTGGCTCCCTGGAAACTATACCTGTGAGCTCATTTTTATGGGACAACTGATTGCTATCGTTCCTTTTTCTATCGGTGTAGAAGCAGTAGAGGGAGAACCCAAAATTCTAAACCCAGACCAACAGGTTATGGAGTTCGGTGCTACAGGAGAAATTGAAGAGCAAAAACTAGAAGAACTTATCGAAGACCTCAATAAACTGATCGGCCTTACAAGTATCAAGGAGCAAGTTAACGAGTACATTGACTACCTGAAGTTTGAAAAAATTAGGGAGGAAAAAGGTCTAAAACACAACAAGGAGATTAAACTACACTCCGTTTTCACTGGAAATCCGGGAACGGGAAAAACTACTGTAGCCAAAAAACTAGGCAAGATTTTCAAGTCCATGGGGCTTTTATCTGCAGGTCACGTGCATGAGGTTGACCGTTCTGATCTAGTTGGCGAATACATTGGCCAAACAGCACCTAGAACCAAAGAAGCCATTGAGAAGGCAAGAGGAGGTGTTCTGTTTATCGATGAAGCCTATTCCTTGGCTCGAACCAATGACTCTCCCAAGGATTTTGGAAAAGAAGTAATTGAAATCCTGCTCAAGGAAATGTCTGATGGGCCAGGCAATATCGCCATTTTTGTTGCCGGCTATCCAAAGGAAATGAACGTGTTTATCAACTCCAACCCTGGGCTAAAATCCCGCTTCACAAATTATTATCATTTCCCTGATTACCTCCCCGAAGAGCTGATAGAAATCGCACAGGTAAGCATGGATGACAAAGGACTTATCATTGAAGACGAGGCGCTTCACTACTTTGAGCAAAAAGTGGTTAGAGCCTACCGTGATCGAGATGATTCCTTTGGCAATGCACGGTATGTGTTATCACTCGTAGATGGTGCTAAGATGAACATGGCGCTGCGTTTAATTAAAGAGCAAGACTTAGAAAACCTCAATGACGAGAAGCTTTCCACGATCATTCTAGACGATGTGCAGGAGATGTTTGTAACTGGAAACGCCAAACGACTCCACCTTACCGTTGACGAACCTCGATTAAAAGATGCCTTGCATGAGTTGGAATCTCTTGTGGGTATGGAAAACATCAAACAAGAGGTGAGAGACATCGTAAAACTCGTGAGATACTACAACGATATTGGCAAGGATATTCTACACAAGTTTGTAATGCATACGGTTTTCAAAGGAAATCCTGGAACTGGAAAAACAACCGTTGCTAGAATTTTTGCTAAGATTTTCAACGCTTTAGGCATTCTTGAAAAAGGGCACTTGGTGGAATGTGATCGATCCTCTTTGGTGGCGGAATACTCCGGACAAACCGCTCCTAAAACATTGGCTAAAGTAGAAGAAGCCATTGGCGGAGTGCTTTTTATTGACGAGGCGTATGCGCTTGTAGATGGACCGCATGATTCGATGGGAAGAGAAAGCATCAGTACCATCCTCAAACAAATGGAGGATCGCAATACGGAGTTCATTCTAATAGCGGCTGGTTATCCCAAAAATATGGATGATTTCCTTCAAGCCAACCCAGGGCTAAAATCACGGTTTAATGAAACCTTGACCTTTCATGACTATACAGCAGAAGAGCTTTTTAAAATTGCAGAGTTTATGTTCTTTAACGAAGAGTTATCCATGAACGATGGTGCCGCAGACATTATCCGAGGAAGACTAGAAACGATGTACGAAAATCGGGATGAATACTTTGGGAATGCTCGTGAGGCCAGAAAACTGGTTCAAGAAGTTACCCAACTGCATCATCTACGAATGGCAGACCTCCCTAAAGACCAACGCACCGTTAAAATGATTACTACCATTACACCAGATGACCTTGAGGGCTTAAAGCCACTTGAAGAATCAGGAAGAAGTGGATTAGGGTTTAGGTCTGGAAAGAGTGTCTAGGTCAATCTAGGAATAGCGTAATCCAAAATGGGCTTTTGATAACTTGACTATTTTCATTCCCCTAATTGAAAAATATATCGGTTATTTGTTTTTGATTAATTAGAATTAAACCAAAACAACCATATTATGAGGATAATTGTGCCTATGGCAGGGAGAGGATCGAGATTGAGACCTCACACATTAACCATTCCAAAACCACTTATTCCAGTTGCCGGAAAACCAATCGTACAGCGCCTAGTAGAGGACATCACCAAGGTATGTGGCGAACCCGTTGAAGAGATTGCTTTTATCATTGGTGATTTTGGAGATCAGGTAGAAAAAGATCTTAAAGCTGTCGCTGAAGGGTTAGGAGCAAAAGGAAGCATTTACTACCAAGAAGAAGCTTTAGGAACGGCTCACGCCATTTTGTGTGCTAAAGACTCTTTGGAAGGAAAAGTAGTTGTTGCCTTTGCAGACACTTTGTTCAAAGCAGACTTTACACTGGATACTGAGTCTGATGGAATTATTTGGGTAAACCGTGTTGAAGACCCAAGGGCATTTGGCGTAGTGCAGCTGGACGAAAATAATACGATAACAGAGTTCGTTGAAAAACCACAGGAATTTGTTTCAGACCTTGCTATTATTGGTATTTACTTCTTTAAAGACGGTAAAAACCTTTGCAACGAGCTTCAGTATTTGATCGACAACGACATCAAAGATCGAGGTGAATATCAGCTGACCAATGCGCTAGAAAACATGAAGAATAAAGGTCTTCAATTCAAAACTGGCAAAGTAATTGAGTGGTTAGATTGTGGTAACAAAAATGCTACGGTTCATTCCAATCAACGAGTTTTGGAGTTTGAGAAAGACATGAATAAAACAGACAGCTCGGCAGAAGTTGTTGATTCGGTGGTACTTCAGCCGTCAATGATCATGGCCGGGGCTAAAATTAAGAACTCAGTAATCGGACCACACGTAACTGTTGGAAAGAATACGGTTATTGAGAATAGTGTTATTTCCAACTCCATTATTCAAAATGATGCTAAAGTAACAAACGCCAACTTCTCCAACAGTATGGTTGGAAACAAGGCGAAGTACAGCGGCTCATCAAAGGATTTGAGCGTTGGTGATTTTAATGAAATTAAGGATTGATTGAAAGTCAAGTCGATATATTTGCTGTTGTGTTTACTGGTACTTGCTTCCTGCAAGACCCGGCAAAATAATGGACAAAAAAAACCTCAATCATCCCACTCTGATACTGAACTTGAAGCGCTCTTGATTGAAGCAACCACCGAGAAGTTGCTAAAGAATTATGATAAAGCGAAAAGTCTCTTTGAAGGTATTTTAGAGGTTGAGCCAACAGCCGCAGTTGCTCATTTCGAGCTGTCTGAAATTTACCAAATCAAACAGGATGCGGCAAGCACACTTACACATGCCAAGAAAGCCGTAGAACTCAAACCTAACAATCAATGGTATCGAGCAAACTTGGCTAAAGTATACTTCAGAACCAATCAGTTTGATGCCGCTGCCAGTGAGTATGAGCGTTTACTAGAGATAGATCCAGACAATACGGAGTATGTCTTTAATCTGGCAGAAGTTTATCTCTATCAGGGAAAACTGAAGGAATCATTACCTCTCTACGATAAAATTGAGGAGCAAATGGGTCTTTCAGAAGAGTTGATTATGCATAAGAACAAAATTCACATGCAGCTGAATCAACCGGATAGTGCCATTGCTGAAATGAACAAACTCATCAGCAGCAATCCTACTGAACCTCGATACTATGGTATTCTAGCCGATATTTATGAGGAGGTGGGCGAAAATCAAAAAGCACTTGAGACCTATCAAAAAATTCTTACCATTGATCCCGAAAACGGGTATGTACACTTGTCCTTGTATGAATACTACAAGTATCACGGGCAAAAAGACAAATCTGAAGAAGAGCTAAGGCTGGCCTTCAAAAGTCCACGTGTGGCGTCCTACACAAAGTCTGAAGTTTTGAGTGAGTTTTTTATCAACTCAGAGCGAAATGAAGATTTAAAAATGTTTGCCTACGAACTGTTGGACATTACGCTCGAGGTGCATCCAGAAGAAAGCATTGGTTATATTTTGTATGCCGATTACCTGAATCGTGACGGAGAAACTTCCAAAGCCATTAATATGATGGAAAAAGCATTGGAACTTGAGCCTTCTGATTACCAACTACATTATCAATTTATGGTGGCGCTTACCACAGCATCTGACTTTGAAAAACTAGCAGGAGCCAGTGAGAATGCGCTGGAGCTCTTCCCCAATCAACCTGCGTTTTATTACTTCAACGGTATTGCAAACATCCAGACCAAAAACTACGATGAAGCCATCGAAATCCTAGATCTTGGAAAAGACTTGGTTTTCGACAATAACCAATTAAAAGGAGACTTTTTTCAATACCTCGGAGATGCATGTAATGGAGCAAAGCAGTTTGAGCAAAGTGATTATTACTACGATCAGGCACTAAGTTTAAACCCCAACAATGTTTATGTCTTAAATAATTATGCTTACTACCTCTCTCTTCGCAAGGTGAAGCTTGAAAAGGCAGCAGAAATGTCAAAAAAGGCGAATGACTTGTACCCCAACAACGCCACCTACATGGACACTTACGGGTGGGTCCTCTACCAGCAGGGCAAGTACCTTGATGCAGAGCTTTGGTTACAAAAGGCTCTTGATAATGGAGGGGGTCAAAGCGGAGAAGTGCTAGAGCATTACGGTGACGCTTTGTATCAACTTGACAAAAAGGAAGAAGCGCTTGAGTATTGGCTAGAAGCCAAGGAAAAAGGAGGAGCGTCTGCATTAATTGATCAGAAAATTCAATCCAAAAAATTAATTGAAGAGTAGTATTTATATCGTAGTGGTGATGGCTTTCGCTATAGGGTTTACGCACTGTAAATCTAGAAAGAACGGAGACGAGGAAGTTAAACTAAAAAACTATTCCGATAAGGAGTTGATTGATTTGATGAGCGCGTCAAACCCAACCTGTGAATTGTTAAAGAGTAAAGGCAACGTAGAAGTTGCCTTTCGACAAGAAGACTTTTCTCTACGAGGTAATTTTAGGATAAAAAAAGATAGTGCTACTTGGGTTTCTTTATCAAAATCAACGATTCCAGTTGCAAGCGCACTCATTTCTAAAGACAGTATCAAGGTATTAGTTAAAGCGGGCGAAAAGGGCTATTACATGAACACCATGGATAGGATCAACGAACTAATCAACTCTGATGTGGATTATGAGCTACTGGAAGACTTCTTCCTTGGAAAGGCTGTTGCTTTTGACTACGAAAACGACTACAAAGTTCAAAAAGAAGATGACCTATACTTAGTGAGTTCAGAGAAGTCAAAAAAGATTGAAAAACTGCTTCGTAAGGGTAAAATTAAAGATGAACCTATTCTGTATCGGTGCTGGATCGAACCGAAAAACTTTAGGTGTAAAAAGGTCATAATTAACCTTCTGGACCAGGATACTGAACTAACGGTTCTGTATGATGAATGGGAAGAAATAGATGGAAGTATTTTTCCAATGTACGCATCACTTTCTTTAGTAACCCCTCTTGATACGATTGCATTGGAAATCAATTATTCCAAAATGGAGTGTGTGGATAAGCTTCCGCTTCCATTTAGAATTCCAGACAGTTACGAACCCATTGAGATCTCAAATGAGTAAGTTGTTTTGCGTCATATTGTTCTTTTTTGTTGCCTTAGGCTCAGGTGTTTCGCAAAACAGCGACAAGCTTAAAGAGAAGGAAAAGCAGCTTCAAAAAAAAATCGAGAATACCAAAAACCTCATCAAGCTGACCAAAAACTCTGAGCAGCTTACTATTGCCGAACTTGCTATTCTCAACCATCAGATTGCTTACCGGGAGGAGTTGGTTTTGAACATCAACTATCAAATGCGAAAGATTGAAGATGAAATTGAATCCATCGAGATGCAAATTGTGCAGTTGGAAAACAACATCAACATTCTAAAGGACGAATACGCCAAAATGCTGCAATACGCTTACAAAAACAGAAACGATGAGTTCAACCTGTTTTACGTATTCTCTGCAGAAACCTATACCGAAGCATACAAACGAATGCAATACATTGAGCAGTATGCAGACTATAGAACTAACCAGATTAAAAAAATACGTGAAACGAAAGCTCTTTTAGACAGTAATTTAGCACAATTGCAGTCTGCAAAGAACGAGAAAGTGGAAATTGCCTCGTTGCAGGAGCAAGAGAAAGAAAATTTTCTGAAAGATCAGCAGGAACAGAAGGATGCGCTGCTAAAGCTTAAAATCAACGAACAAAAGTACATTGCTCAACTCAACGCGCAGCAAAAAGAAAAGGAAAAACTTCAGGCAGAAATTAATGCCGCCATTGTGGCTGAAATGGAAAAGATGAAGAAGGAGAAGGAAGGCTTTTCCTTAACCCCTGAGGCAGCTTCGCTAGCAAAATCTTTTACTTCTAACAAGGGAAAGCTCCCCTGGCCAGTTGAAAAAGGAGCTATTACAACGCGCTATGGAAAGCATCAGCACGACCAGTACGCGGGCGTTCAGATCGATAATAAAGGCGTAGATATTACTACGGAACAAGGCGCTGAGGTAAGAGCCATTTTTGGAGGTTCTGTAAGCAGCGTTTTTACCATTCCAGGAGCGGGAAAGGTGGTAATGATTAGCCATGGTAACTATAGAACCGTCTATGCCAACCTACAGGAAGTTTTTGTAAAAAAAGGAGATAAAATTGATACTAAACAGAAGATTGGGAAACTTCTACCTTCGGACACTGGGAATGTATCTGAAGCCCACTTAGAAATCTGGAAAATTTCATCATCTAGTACGAGTACAGTAAACCCTGAACTCTGGATTCTGAAATAAGAAAAGCGGAGTAAACTCCGCTAATTTTCTAATTGTACATTATTGATTTTACTTCAACTACAGGTTTCAGTTTATACTGTCCAACTCCTGTCTCAACAATCGATTTTTCTGCATCAAAATCAAGGATTAACTCCAAGTCTTTCCACCTTTTGACCTTTGAATCCAGGTTTAATTTCAAACCTGTTTTATCTTGACTAGAAAGCTCTAGCGGATAGACGATATTATCTATGACTACAGTATTCTCGTCACCCAATATCAGTCTTATTTGTGTTATTTTACCGTTAGGCAGATCATCTTCATCTGCAATCACCGCAGTAACGTTATTCTGCAACTCAAGTAAGTCATAAATACCTTGGTAGGTCTCAAGAATGAGCCAACCCTCTTCTGAGTCAAACTCGTCCTCATAATGTATCTCCACTCCTACCAAGTCTATGTTTACTTCTTGATAATCTCCAGGAGCATCGGTTAGCTTAACCGTCATCCTACTGTTGCCATTTTCTTTTCCGCAACTGAGGAGCATCAACGAAAACATAAGTGCGATTGATGTAATTAATTTTAAATTTTTCATACAACTTTTATGTTTAAGTGATTCAATTAATTAAAAAGTCAGTTTTAGTCCAAGGCCTGGGTCAGCCGATAGCCATACGTTTCCGTTTGAAACGATCTCTACGTAAGGTTTTACGTCTAAGCTAACTGCTAGAGGGGTCTTCGGGATTTTATATTCTAATCCTGCGATTCCATCTACACCGAGGGCCATTCTGTCGTTTTCATAAACAGCATATCTTCTGCCATTTCTGTACCAAATGTATCCGTTGGTTAACACGCTCATGTGTCCCCCTAGTCCATAGTACCAGTTAAGTCCAGCTACAGAAAATGCGGTTTGATAACGCTCCACGAGCAAGGTGGCGTTAAACCCTCGATTCCAAACACCTAAGATACCCTCAAGTGCCATGTGATCGTTCATAAAGTGCTTAATGGTCAGTCCTGAGGTTTCTCCACCACGCAATCCAACTGCAGTGCTGTAAGTTGAAGAATTAACATTTAGCGGATCAAGGTCCTGTGCATTCGTATTTGTGTTAAAAGCCAGTGCGCAAAACAACAGCCCTATGATTCTAATGGTTTTCATTTTTAAACGGTTTTAGGTTTGACGTAGTATTTTGGCAAAGGCTTCTGATTATGCCGCCATTTCATCTTTTACCAACTTCTGTATGATAGAACCAATTCTGTTTTTTGAATTGGTGTTTTTATCGATGTAATCGTAGATACCATTCTTCAACATTTCGGCTGTTAGGTGTGTACTTCCCTGCTCACTTACCATGATAATTTTACAGTTGGGGCAGTAATCTTTTACCACCTCTACCACTTCATCACCATAGATGATATCGTACTCTTCATCGTTGATCAGGTAAAAATCCAACAGCATCAAATCTACATCTGGTTCAAGGTTTTCTAGACAATCATGAGCTGTAAAATAAGACTCAATGTTGAACTTCAAATCTGGATAAATTTTTGGATTACAAATTGTGCTGACATAGCGAGTCAGTGCTTTGTTGTAGTAAAGATCATCCTCTACAATAACAATCTTGAATTCTTTTTTTCTAGTTCTCATAACTTCTGTTTAATAGTTTGACTTCACTATTTCCAGAAGTATGCCAATAAGATTATGTGCTGATTTTCAGAGTTTTAAGCCATGAACGTGCTCTTTGTTCATTTCAAAAAGAAAGAGAATTTTTCAAAACGAAATTAATCTTCGCCTTCTTCTATCTCCTTGAGCACTCGATAAACGGTGGTCTGTCCGATATCTAATTTTTCCGCAACCACTTTGGTGTTGTCACTGTATTTGTCCATGAAGAACTTGACGATCTTTCGGGTATAACCTCTAAGGGTCATTTCTGATGTCATTAAATCTTCCATTCTTCTCGACTCTGAAAAATTAATGTGTTCGCTAGTGATCTGTTCTTCGCTGGTTAGAATAAATGCCAGATCAATGACTGATTTGAGTTCTCGGATATTGCCCGGCCAGTTATAATTGAGTAATTTGTTTCTGGCTCCATCATCTAGTTTCTTGGGCTCCATTCCATTTTCTTTAGCAAAAAGCTGAATAAAGTGCTCGGCCAGAAGGATGACATCTGCACCCCTTTCTCTCAACGGAGGCAAGGCAATGGATAAGCCTAGCAATCGATAAAAAAGATCTTCTCTAAAATTTCCTTCTATTACTTCCTCTTTTAAATCTTTGTGGGTGGCTACGATTATTCTGCAATTAAAACCAATTGGATTGTTGCTCCCAATTCGCGTGATCTCGCGTTCTTGCAATGCTCTGAGTAACTTCACCTGAACAGTCGTATCCATTTCTGCTATTTCGTCCAAAAACAAGGTTCCGCCATCTGCTTCTTCAAACTTTCCAATCCTTCTCATTTGTGCTCCGGTAAACGCTCCCTTTTCATGACCAAACAATTCACTTTCGATAAGCGTTTCTGGTATTGCTGCCACGTTCACAGCAACAAAAGGACCTTCTTTCTGCACGGAGTTATAGTGAATAGCTTTTGCCAAATTTTCCTTTCCGGTTCCAGTCTCTCCGGTAATTGAAATTGTGATGTTATTGTTGAGCGCCTTTGAGGCAAGATCGAAGACTTTCTTAATACTAGGGCTTTGACCAATAATTGAGCTTGAAAATGCGTACTTCTCTTGTACTTCGCGTTTTAGCGTGTTCACCTCTGTTTTTAGGGATTTGTTTGCCAGTACATCTTGTACTCGATGCAGCAGGCGTTCGCGAATGTCATCTGTTTTGATCAAGTAATCATACGCTCCTTTTTTGAGCAGTTCTACCGCTATCTCAATCTCGTTTTGTTCAGAAATAATAATTGCCCTTACGTTGGGAACTACCTGTAAGACTCTTTCTAGTAGTTCATCTCCTGTTGCATCTGGCAGACGGTAATCAATCGTAATCAAATCTGGCGATTCGTTGAGGTGTTTGATGCATTCCTTTGCCGAAGTAAAACTGATCACTTCATAGTCTGGGTTCAACGAAAGTGTGTGCACCAGTAGCTTATTGTACCATGGGTCATCCTCTACAACAAAAATCTTAAGGTTCTTCATCCGCGATAAAATGGTTTTCTCCCATAAAATTACGGAATATTCTTGCGAAACCTAACCTTTCATATGATCTTCAACAATTTTAATTACTGCTTTCATTTCTATTTCGCACAATGCTATGAGTTGTTCGTAATTATCGTAGTTTTTATTTCGTCCTTCTACCTCAATCGTTTTCAAGATCTTATAGAGTTTGTTGGCCCCTAAATGCCTAGTTGGTGCACTTATTTTATGGGCATGATTAGGTATTTGATGCAGTTCTTTTTCTTGAAAACAAGTGTTAATTTTTTCTATTGCATCCTCAGCGCCTTCCACAAAAGTTTTGAGCATATCAATGTAAAAAGAGTGATCATTATCACTTAGCTTCTCCAATTCTTTGAAATCCACCTCCGTCTCCATTTCTTCAATCACTTCGAGTTGATGTTCTTCTTTTACAGGCAGTTCTTGCATTTTTAACTTTTCAACTCCTTCAAAAGCGACATGCAAGGCTTTGAGAAGTTGAGATTCCCGAAAAGGTTTTGGAACAAAACCATCCATCCCTGAATGAAGGAAGTTGCGCTTATCATCATCTGTAACAGCAGCGGTTAGCGCAATAATGATGACATCCTTCTTCGAATTGTCATTAATCTTTCTTATTCGTCTAGTGGCATCCATTCCATTTAATTCTGGCATGCGAACATCCATCAACACGACATCAAAAGTCTCGCTTTTTACGAGTTGTAAAGCTTCTTTTCCATTACTGGCTTCTACAATTTCTACTCCTGTATCCTTTAGCATGCTTTGCAGAAGTTTTCGATTAAACGGCTCATCATCTGCTACAAGAATTCTCTTGCCTCGTAGGAAGGAGGTGTCTGGCGTTTTTTCGTTCCTTACGGTGATCACCTTATCTTTGTCTCCCAATCTAAACGGAAGCTCTACAGTCACTTGGGTGCCATCATCTACATTACTATCTATGTCTATAGACCCACCAAAGAGATGAACAAGCTTGTTGGTAATGGGCAAACCAAGTCCTGTACCTCCATAATTACGCGTTACACTTGCCTCCGCTTGTTCAAATTCCACAAACACCCTCTTTAATTGTTCTTTTGTCATTCCAATACCTGTGTCTGAGACAACAATTTTCAGGATCACATTTTCGCCCTCCATTAAGGTGGGGAAAACCTCTACTTTGATCTCTCCATCTTTGGTGAACTTTATTGCATTGCTAATCAGATTAAGTAAAATCTGTTGCAATCTGTGTGTATCTCCATTCAGTACTAGTGGAACATTTGACTTAACATGACACGAAAAGTCAATGTTTTTTTCTTCTGCCATGGGTCTTACAAAAGATGCAATGTCTTCAAAAACATCACCTACATAAAAATCCACTTTCTCTAAAACCACTTTGCCTTTGCGGAGTTTCGAAATATCTAACACATCGTTTACTAAGTGCAACAGACTCGAGGTAGATTTCTGTACCATCTCTATTTGTTCTCGTTGCTCCTCTGTAAGAGGACCCTTGGCAATTTGATCCGTAAAACCAGAAATGGCATTCATTGGTGTACGGATTTCGTGACTCACCGTGGCCAAAAACTGACCTCTAGCTTTAGCCAATCGTTCGGCTTCCTTCTTGGCGCTTCTCAAGGCTGCTTTAAACTTATTATTGCTTCGAGAGTAACTAAGAATATTGAAAATTAACAACAACAAAAAGGCGATCAACACCGAACAAAAAATAATGATCTGGCTGTTCAATCCTTTGATATTTCTTTTGATCAGAGAGGAGGTTTTTCCAAGTTCCTCTGACTTTAGCATCTCCAACTTAGCAATCTGAGCACCGATTTTTTCGGCTAGTTCGTTTCCATAATTAATCAAGTCTAACTCTTGTTGGATCAGTTCCTTGTTTACTTCTGTCTCTTTTTCTTTTATCTCCGCAAGATTCTTCTTTATTTCTTCTAAGGAAACACCTTCTTCAGCGTCATTTTTCTTCTTCTTAATCTTTAGTTTTTGAAAGAGTTTCCACTTCTTCTCTTCGTCCACTTTTTGATGGCTTGCCTCATCTTTCATTTTCTCGTAGGCCGTGTCAAACGCATTGCTCACACGCAACGAGACATGAATATTCATGAGCGCATCCATTTGATCTACTTTCAGAAATGAAAGGCTAATGATCGAGTCAATTATTGGGAGGTGGTCCTCTTCAAAATCTAGCGAATCCAATCGGCTGAGTTGCACAAACACCTGTTCCCTGAACTTTCTATACTTATTTAAGTAAAGTGTGTCCTTGGTTATTGTGTACGATTTAACGTTGATCCCCGCCTTGTATATATTGTCCATGGTTGCTTTGGCGCAAACGAGCTCTACATCTTCGAATGTATTTGACTGAAGTTTCTTGATAATATTCGAGTAACTGTTGTAGGTATAAACACCAACAATAGCCGTCATCCCCAACAAAAGCAACGTAATACTCGTCACTCTAAATTCAAATCCAAACTTTCTTTTCATCTCTCTAAATTTAATGATTCCTTACAATAACTTATGCATGATAACCCAATCAATTGGTTAGAATAGTTATCTATGGTGATATAATCCATTTCCATTTGGAGGTCTTCCTCCTGAAGCTTTTCAAACAGTTTTGATAATCGATCAAGGCTTTTTCTCTCCACAAGCAAGACCAGTTTCATCACGTTCCAATTATAGTGTCGTTTATTGATAGAGAGAAAACTAGAATCTGTAAGCGCTTCTAATTCGATAAAAGAAAGATCATAGTTGATATAATGTCCTTCGTGAAAATCTTGAAGTGTAATATAGCAGATCACCTCAACCTCATCCAAAGAAAACTCTTCTGAAAAAGCCGTTTTTACAGCTGCGTTCAAGTCTTCATACCTGCTCGCAAATAGTACTCTGAGTGGTAGCGCTATCATTACAAGGGCTTTTGGAAGTAAGAATTGACGACATAATCAACAAAGTCACTCGTTTTTAGTAATAAGCTCTTATCCTTTTGAATAAAGGTCATTGCCCCTTTCGAGATTGCTTTTTGTGCTGTAAAATAGTTTTGCTCTTGCGAAACCATCGCTACTTTTATGTCGTTTTTAAAAGGGTCAATTTGATCTAAAACAGCCAATGCGTTCATTCCTTCATCGAGGTAGTAATCCAAAAACAGGATGTCATGACTTGAGGGATTGTTCCTAAGGAAATCTGTAGAATGTGTATAAACCGATAGGTTAAAGTCAAGCTCTTTTTTTGAAGAGATGTGATACAATGTGTTCTCAATCTGTCTTTTCAAAATTGACGTGTAAAAAGCGCTGTCATCCAGTACAGCTATTTTCACAATATAGTTCTTTGGTAAGTTCATGGCTTAGTTTTCTTTTCATGTGGCAAAAACTAATCCCTGACGGCCAAAAGCGATTTAACTTGTTGTTTTTAAGCTGCTTAACCTTTTGCCACTTCCTGATTTGGAAGTTGTATTTTTTCATATTGACCCAAAACGATTCAAAATGAAAATCACCTATACTGAAATAGCGTTAATTTAATACTACAATTCATTTATGCTTTTACCTTTGTAGACAAACAAAGAAGATATGAGCTACGAGAATATACTAGTTGAGAACAAGGATGGACTTCAGCAAATTACCATTAATCGTCCTTCGCAGTTAAATGCACTAAACAAGGTTACAATTGAAGAGTTGAGCCAAACATTAGAAGCGGCAGAGGCAGATCAAAATGTGCGTGTTATAATACTCACGGGGGCGGGTGAAAAAGCTTTTGTAGCTGGTGCTGATATCAAAGAGTTTGCAAACTTTTCAGTTGAAGAGGGAAAACTACTTTCTGCAGAAGGACATACTAAACTGTTCAACTTGGTTGAGAACTTAAACACGCCCGTAATTGCAGCCGTAAATGGTTTTGCATTAGGAGGAGGATTAGAATTGGCAATGTCTTGTCATTTTAGAATTGCAAGCGACAATGCTAAACTTGGTCTTCCGGAGGTTTCTCTAGGTGTGATTCCGGGTTATGGAGGAACGCAAAGGTTACCACAGTTGGTAGGCAAAGGAAAAGCCAATGAAATGATTATGACGGCTGGAATGATCGGTGCTGATGAAGCCAAAGCATGGGGATTGGTAAACGATGTGGTACCGCAAGCTGACCTGATTGCTACTTGCGAAAAAATTGCCAGTAAAATTGCTAGAAACTCTCCACGTGCAATTTCTGCAGCTATCACCGCTGTAAATGCGCAATACAAAGATGGCGTAGATGGTTTTAAAGCTGAGATTTCGGAATTCGGAAAGTGCTTTGGAACGGCTGATTTCAAAGAAGGGACAACTGCTTTCGTTGAGAAAAGAAAGCCTGAATTTACGGGTGAGTAATGAATCTTATTCAGGTAAAAGGAATCCGCTGCTATTCCTATCACGGCTGTCTTGAAGAAGAGACCTTAATCGGTGGTAACTTTGAGGTAGACGTTGACCTATGGTGTAACTTCAAGCCTTCAGCAGATGGTGATGACCTCAATCTCACCATTAACTATGTAGACGTTAATCGCATTGTAGAGGAAGAAATGGCTAAGGCATCTAAATTAATCGAAACCGTTGCGTATCGCATTACCAGCCGTATGAAGAACGAGTTTTCTATTTTGGAGAGGTCTAGGGTTGAAATTAGAAAAATCAACCCTCCGCTTGAAGGGGATGTGAGCCATGTAGCAGTGGTAGTAGAGGAATAGCACGACCTTTGTCCTAAGAATTTCCGAGAAACTTTATATTTCTCATCAACCCCTCATATTTTGTTCGCTTTACAGCTGATTTTTGAAAAACTTCCTGAAACTTTTCTCTCGTCAATTCATTCCAGTCTTTTTGCGTCATCGAGAGTAAGTCGGGATGTGGTTCAAACTGTGGCTCTTGGTGCGCCAGAGAAAACCGGTTCCATGGGCACACCTGCTGACAAATATCACAACCAAACATCCAGTTTTCAAACGTTCCATTCATTTCCTGCGGGATGGCATCCTTCAACTCTATGGTAAAGTAAGAAATGCATTTACTGCCATCCACTACATAAGGTTGTATGATCGCATCTGTTGGGCACGCATCAATACACTTGGTGCATGTTCCGCAGTAATCTTTTATGGGGCCATCGGGTTCAATTTCGAGATCTACAATTAACTCTGCAATAAAGAAGTACGATCCCTGATCCTTGTTGATAAGGTTGGTATGTTTTCCGATCCAGCCCAAACCACTTTTCTCGGCCCAAGCCTTGTCTAAGACAGGCGCAGAATCCACAAAATATCGACCTCCTACTTCTCCGATTTCTTCTTGCATCCACTTAAAAAGTTCCTTCATTTTATCCTTTACCACAAAATGATAATCCTTTCCGTAAGCATAACTAGAGATTTTTGGTGCAGCAGGATCTTCTTGCTTTTTTGGGGTATAGTAATTAAACAAAAGACTAATCACCGTTTTGGCGCCCTCAACTAGCTTTCTGGGATCGAGTCGTTTCTCAAAGTGGTTTTCCATGTAAGACATTTCGCCTTGATAGCTTGAGCGTAACCAAGCCTCAAGTCTTGGGGCTTCTGCTTCAAGAAAGCCGGCTTTTGAGAAACCCACAAAAGAGAACCCAAGCTCTTGCGCTTTTCTTTCAATCTGTACTTTGTAGTCTGTCTTTTGCAATTTAAATCAGAGTCTCATCCAGCATAGGCCGATTGAAAACGGGTACAATTCAGGCCCTTTTCCCGTTTCAAAAATTGATGTAAGTGAGTAAAAAGCATGAAAGCTTAACTTCTTAAAACCGATCCGCAGTGTTGGGCCATATCGATACAACAGCAGGTTATCGATATTGTACACTTTTATCTTCGTTTCATCGTCTTTGTACTTTGTATGAGAATTAACTAACACTCCTCCTTTGAAACCCACATAAAACCTAAAATTCGCCACGTTTCTTTCCTCAATGCTGGTATTCATGGTTCTAAAACGCAACTCAAAAGGCACCTCAATATAATTCAGGTTGATTTTATTCTTTCTAATGTTCAACCCATCTGGATAAGGCATTAGCATCGTTTCTACTTGATCGTCTTCTACATGATAGATCAACTGACCATTATGATGCACGTTCATACCACTAAAGCCAAGTCCAAGCGCCCATGCCATCGTTCCTTTTTTGTTAATCGGGTGATCGTGAAACATATACGCATCAACCCCCACGCTAAAATAGCTTTGGGTAATTCCTTCAGGCAAAGACTGGAATCGATCGTGATTTAAATCCAGCACAATATGGTCCATTTTTTCTGGTCCATCGCTGTAGGCTGTCCACTTAAAAAACTTAAACAGACCTTGTGCACTTCCTGAGAAAGACACCAACAGGAGCAAAAGCACTATGCAAATTCCCTTATTTCTCATCCAATTGTTTTTGCCAATTCCAGGCATGTTTCAACGCATCAGCAAGAGAATACTTCGCCTGCCATCCCAAATCACTTGTGATCTTACGGTTGTCGGCATATACTTTTGCGGCATCTCCCTCTCTACGAGGGCCTATTTTGAAGTTGACTTTTATATGATTCACTTCCTGAAACGAATTTACCACTTCAAGTACCGATGATCCCACTCCTGTTCCTACGTTGTAAACAGCTACTCCATCTGGTGCAGCTTTGTCTGATTGCAAAGCGCTCACATGTGCCTCGGCCAAATCACAAACGTGGATGTAATCACGAATACAGGTTCCGTCCTGAGTTGGGTAATCATTGCCAAACACCGTCAATTCCTCTCGAATTCCTGCTGCTGTTTGTGTAACGTAGGGAACGAGATTATTGGGCACTCCTAAAGGAAGTTCTCCAATCAACCCAGATGGATGCGCACCAATGGGGTTGAAATATCGCAACAAGGTGATTCCTAAGTTTTCATAAGCGTAAGCAGTATCCTTACAGATGCGCTCGCAAACTTGTTTCGTATAACCATAAGGTGATGCGGTATACCCAATGGGAGCGGCCTCGTCTACTGGAACAAAATCCGGCTCTCCATATACCGTACACGAACTACTAAAAACAAATTTCATTACCTGATGTTGTGCACAAACCTTCAACAATGAAACCAGAGACTGAAGGTTATTTTCGTAATATTTCAAGGGATCCTGCACGGACTCCCCAACGGCCTTATCAGCTGCAAAGTGAATTACTCCGTAGATCGGAAATTTGGAAAAAACTTCATTTAATTTTCCTTGATCAGCACAATCAAAATCGTATGAAATAAGCTCCTGATTGCATATTTGCTCGAGCCTCTCCAAAATAAATTGTTTTGAGTTTCGGAAATCATCAATAATGATGGGGTCGAAACCGTTTTCGACCAATGAAACAACAGTATGCGAACCAATAAAGCCCGCTCCACCTGTAACTACTATGTACTTTTTATTCTCCATTCGGACGGTAAAAATAGTGAGAATTGTACTAGGCTTCAAAAAACTAGCGTAATATCAGGTGAAGAATTAATACTTTTGATCACATTAATACAATATGAAATGAAAGAAAAAGAGGTAAACAACCAACTGGTCAAAGAGCTTTACATCAATCGGAAGATGATTCTCGCTACGACCTTGCTATTTCTAATTTTATCCTTAGTGTTCTTTTTTGTTACTCCAAAGAAGTATACCGCAACCACCATAATTTATCCATCTTCATCCAATAACATTGATGAAGTTGTGGCTAACTTGTCTTTTGGCTATGAGATTCATGCAGACCGTACACTTCAACTCTTGAAATCCGAACCTATGAAGGAACAACTCGTTAAAGAGTTTGATTTGATCAACTATTACGAGTTAGACACCACAAGCAAAACATGGTATCATAGGCTTAACGAGAACTATGAACGTGACATTACGTTTGCCAGAACAGAACACCTTGCTGTAATGATTCGAGTAACCATGAAAGACCCTGTTCTAGCTGCAAATATAGCCAATAGAGCTGTCTATTATTTGGATAGTATTCAAAAAGATATTTTCATTGGCAGCCTTCAGGACTTTAGAACCACGTTGTCTCTGAACATTGAAAATGAACAAAAACAGGTAAACAGTACATTGGCTGAAATCATTGATTTGTCAAAAATGTCAAAAGGTTCGACCCCTATTTCCGATAAGAAAGTTAAAAAGCTAAATTATAAGATTGAGACTGGAGATGCTCAGGCTGGAGATGCCATAATAATGGATATTCTTAAAAATGGTTCATCCATCGAAATAGAAAAGCTCGTGAATGAATATTACATAAAGTTAGGCACACTGAATTCATTAATGATCAAGCTCGAAAAAATCAATGAGACGATAAGGATGCCCTTTCCAAAAGTGCATGTAATTTCTGAAGCATTTCCTGACTCTAAACCCTCTTCTCCAAGGTTTGTTTGGAACCTGGTTTTTGGCTTTTTGATTGGCCTAGTCGTAAGCATAGGGTTTGTGCTAACAAGAGCGAGCTTAAGAAGCCTGAGCGCTTCGTTGAAAACTAGCTAGGCACTGTGCTTTCTCGCTTGAACATATCATGGAAATACCTTGCATTGGTCGCTTTTTTGGCAGTGTGCGTGGTTTTCTTTGAAGTTCGTGATCAACTACATCTTCTTTTTTTTGTGCTTCTTGGAATTGGTGTCACAGCAATTACTGCATTTAGCATTCTAAGACTTGAAGTGTTGTTCAAAACCATATTGTTCTTAGCTCCAATTTCATTTTCTATTGATTTGATTGGCGGGGTAAGCCTTAAGACACCATTGGAGGTGCTTACAATAATTCTTGTGTTTGTTTTTATGGTGAAAAGGGCAATGGGAATGTCCGTTCCAAAACTTAACTGGAGACAACCCATTATCTTTTTAATTTTTGCAGAGCTCATTTGGCTTTTGCTTTCATCCTTAAACAGCGAACTTCTAAGTGTATCGCTCAAAAGAACGGCCATTAAAGTGCTATTTGTCTTTGGGTTCTTTGTGATGTTTGGAGTTTTAAAAAAGGATAAAAAAGAACAGCTCTTTTCGTTGTTTGGATTTGGCTTAATTGTCCCAATAGTGTTGATTGCAATAATGCATGCCAGATACGGGTTTAGCCAAGAAACTTCTTTTTCCATCGCTAAGCCATTCTTTGATGATCACACGCAATACGCTGCAATTGTTGCTTTTGTCATGCCCTACTTTTTACTTAACCTTAAAAAAGAATCTGGTGAACTCAACATCCTATATTTAATGATTTCAATCCTGTTCCTGTTTGCAGTGCTAACAAGTTATTCTCGTGGAGCATGGATCAGTCTAATTGTGGCCTTAGGTTTCTATCTTCTTTTGCGGATCAGGGTTAAATTTTTGGTGTTAATGGGAATCGTCCTTACTGGGCTAGTTGTATTGTCTATAAACTTTACGGCTATCTATGACGGCCTGAAAAAAAACGAAGTTAAGTACGCTGATGATGTTTCACAACACCTTACTTCGGTAACTAACCTACAAAATGATGCTTCTAACCTAGAAAGAGTTAACAGATGGGTTTGTGCCTATCGAATGTTCGAGGCTAAACCCATCACTGGGTACGGACCGGGAACCTATCAATTCTACTATGACCTTCATCAAACTCCCGAGTACATGACGCGCATAAGTACGCATGAAGGAGATAAAGGAAATGCACATTCAGAATTTTTCAATGCGCTTTCTGAGCAAGGGTTAATGGGTGGAGTGATCAACTTGTTAATAATGGTTTACATGGTTTTTCTTGGAATGAAAGTCTACTATAACCAAAAAGAGGAAAAGGATAAAAAGTTAATTCTGGCTGCGGTACTGGGTCTGGTAACTTTCTATATACATGGTTTATTTAATACATTTAGCGACATTGCAGAGATGGCCTTGCTGATTTATGGAAGTCTTGCAATCATTGCTTTTCATACGAAAAGCTGCGATCTCGAATCAAAACAGGAGACCTTATGAAGCTATTATATATAATCACACTCGCAATTTTACCCATGAAATTACTTAGCCAAAGTAATCTCTATCCCAATGAACACCTTGGTTTTGATTTTATCTCTCATCAGACTGAAGATCCTGGTTATTTTCTGTTAACACCTTTAAAACTTACCCCTGGTTCATCTGATTCCCTTATGGCTAAGTCTTCGTTGTCAATTATTGACAATGAAGGAAACTTAATTTGGTATTGCAGAAAGGGCACAGATACATTTACAGGTTTCGATTTTTACAATTTTAGTCAGACCTATTCTTTCTGGTTTCGCAGGACAAATGGTGAAAAGTATAAGGTCATTATGGACTCAACCTTTAGCATAATCGATACGATTACTAACCTAGCATCAAGTTATGAAAGTCACGAGTTTAGAATCACTCCACAAGGAACCTACTTGAGTTCGGGGGAAAAAGATTCTATAATGAACTTAAGTAATTATCAATTTAATGGATCTCCTGGACCGAGCAATGCAAAAGTTCTGGGTTTTGTGATAGAGGAAATTCAAAATGGCAACCTGCTATTTAGCTGGAATTCTAACGATCATATCCACCCATCAGAAATGGTGGATGGATATAACCAAGCAACCAATCCAAACAAATTTGATTACGCACATGGCAACTCCATTGATAAAGACTCATCAGGAAATTACTTAATCTCTTTACGCCATACCGATGCAGTTTATAAAATTGATCAAAGCGGACAAATTATCTGGCGACTGGGTGGGGAAAACAGTAATTTCACATTTACAAATGATCGAGGATTTTCAGGGCAGCATGATGCTCGATTTATTAATGACACTGTTGTTTCTTTATTTGATAATTCAAACAATCTCTCACCTCGACATTCAAGAGGTGTTATTTATCATTTAGATACCGTTAATTGGGAGGCTACAAAATTAAGTGAATACTGCTATATAGACACTATCTACGGAAGAGCAATGGGAAGCTTCGATCGTGCCCCGGATGAGAGTGTTGTAATTAATTATGGTTGGCTTTATCGTCCGTCACCAAGTTTTATTCATAATGATGCATTCAATAACCTGATTTCTGAAGTGTTCTTTGAAGATTCTGTCGTGTCTTATCGATGCCGTTACGAAAATCAATCGCTCCCAGGATTAAAAATAAGGCCTATACTTGAATGTAAGGACACTACGGGAGGAGTTAAGTTAAGTGTTGCAGGTCATTACAATCGTGTGATTTGGAACACAGGAGAACAGACTTCTTCCATTGTTGCCGCTTCTGATGGCTCCTATTTTTGTTGGGTAAATCATGGCATTGGTATGCTGTTGTCAGAGTCAGTTGACATTGATTTGAGCGAACCCTGTGCGAATTCAAGTGACGTTGAAACAATTGAATATCAACATCATGACGAAGTTATTGGCGTATTTGATTTACTCGGTCGGAAAGTTATGACCTTCGAACACAACTCGCTCTACCTAAGAGTATATAAAAGTGGTAAAGTAGAAAAGTTTTATTGGCACAATGGTATTTGAATACTTTCGGTGAGAAGGCTCTTTTGCAGATGGTAATTAAAGACAGATATAAGAAATTTTTCCAGAAAGCTTGGAAAATAGTTTGGCAAGGTTGTCTGATATTATTTATAACGCTCTGCTTGTTTGAAATGACCTACCGATTCTATTGGTTTGATTTCTATAGAAACGAGTTGGAGACGCTGAATCCAAAAGAAGATTTGCAACTCACAAAAGACAAAACCGTTCTCGTTTTTGGGGATTCATTTACAGCAACTCAACAAAGTTGGGTTGAAGTCCTTCGAGACTCTTTGAAAGATTGCAATATTATCAACTCCGCCATCCCTGGAACCTCGGTTTTTCATCAGAAGCTGTTCTTTGAAGATCGAATCGAAGAATTTCATCCCGACCAAATCATTCTCCAACTGTACGCAGGAAACGATCTTATTGACTACAATCGACCGCAAAGTTTTTCAAAAATAAGCTTTGCTCGTAACGTTTATTGGTGGCTTTCTGATCAACTCATCTCTCTTCAATTTTTAAACTATAAAATGGGGCAATTTAAAGCTTCTGGTAATTCCAACGCTTCGAATATAGACCATGCTTTTCAACCAAACCTCTATAATTCAAGAACTATTAATTACCTCTCAGCTAATCCCTCGATTATTAGTCAGAGTATTAATCCTTCAGAAGGTTTTGATGATGAAATGCAGGACTTGATTTATGACTTGATCGAAATGATTGAACAAACGTCTATTCCGATAACCGTCTTGGTTATTCCTCACTGCGTTCAAACAAACCAATCGTACTTCAACAACTATGAAATAATGGGCGCAAAGATTGATCAAGATGATTTGACTCATTTTACTTTTTTAAAGAGGATCCTACAACTTGAAAAAGAGTATACACATTTGTCTGTAACTTCTCCTCTTGAGTTTTTTAAGGCCATTGACATTCCTCTTTACTATAACAATGATCCACATCTTACTCCATTTGGACAAGGCATTCTAGGTGAATTTATATTAAATGATGTAGAGTTATAACTTTGTGATATTCTTAGAAAATTGATAACAAGACTAAAATCAAAGTTAAGCCCCAAAACCAAACGGTTTATTGCCAATTGTCTAGCCATATTTGTGCGCTACGACCTTAACAAACTGGCAAAAATTTATAATCCAAGTAAGGGAAGTTGCTACGACTTTTATACACTTTATTCGAGGCATCTCAAACGATTCCGTTTCAAAAAAATTAAGCTGCTCGAGATTGGTGTCGGAGGATATGAAAACCCACAGAGTGGAGGTGGTTCTCTTAGATTATGGAGGAGTTATTTCCCCTTTTCGTCTGTTTTCGCCATCGACATTAACGATAAGAGTCCACATGAAGAGAGAAGAATCAAGATCTTTAAAGGAAGTCAGTCGGACATCGGGTTTCTACAAAGGGTTATTGAAAAAACCGGAGAGTTAGATGTGATTATAGATGATGGAAGTCACATGTCTGACGATGTGATTGCTAGTTTTGAATTCCTATTTCCTTCTTTGAAAAATGGCGGTATCTACGTCATCGAAGACACTCAAACTTCTTATTGGGAAGTCTGTGGTGGCAATTTGGATAAGACCTCAACAACCACAATGAACTACTTTAGAGCATTGGTAGATGGGCTGAACTACGAAGAGTTTCCACTTCCCGATTATCAACCTACTTTTCTTGAGCAAAACATTGTTGCTATCCACTTTTATCATAATATCATTTTTATTGAGAAAGGAAACAACAACAAAGGGTCTAATGTTCTTAGAAATAACGTTCTGCCTTCATGAGAATAAGTAGAAAACATATCGTTTTTGCATTGCCCGGTTACAAAAAATGTGCTGTAGAGGAATTTTTTAATTATGGAATTTGCCAGGTTAATCAAGCAGAGGCGATTGCTGCCCTCGGATACCAAGTAACAGTGGTTTCAAGATTTGCTTTAAACGATAACAAAGAAAGAAACGGTGTAAACTACTTGTTTCTAAACGATGGAAAGCGACCTGTTCTTAAACGATGGGAAAAATCTTCACAGTACATTCAAGAAATCATAGAACTTGATGCTGATATTATCCATTTTCATGGGTTCATTTTCCCTTTGCTGCTTTTAGAACTGTGCAAGTTAAAATCTGCCAAAACTAAAGTTGTCGCTGAATATCATTCAGACCCGATTTTTAGCACCCTAAATAAAAAACAAGGACAGGCTCTAAGAAGTGTTCAAAGACTTCTTTTTGCTAACGGTAATGCCGCCAAATTATGGCAAAACACCTTCAACTTGTCAAGTGATAAAATAAGGCAATCCATCGAATGTTCGCCAACGTCTAAGTTTATGGATCGAACAACCGCAAGAGGTATCTCAGGTTTTCAAGGGTCTCCCATTTTGCTCTGGAACAGCCGAGTAATTTCTAGGCGAAACCCAATGATTGTTATTATGGCTTTCGAAAGATTTATGGAGCATGGGGGTTTTCCAAATAGTCATTTTTATTGGATGATTCCAGATGGCGAAGAAAAACTGATAAAGGAATTGAAAAAGTATGTACGTCAAAGCAACTTGCTTTCAAAATCCGTGACGTTAATCGAGGAACGAAAACCTCATCACCAATTAGCGCCCTACTTTAATAGTGCCGACTATATCATTTCTAGTTCAACTGATGATGGATATGGCTATGGAATAGCAGATGCAATGTCTTGTGGTGTATTTCCAATTGTTACCAATATTTCTACCTTTAAACAAATCACTAACAATGGTCAATATGGCGCTCTTTGGGAGGTTAATAATGTCGATTCAGTATTTGAAGCATTGATGAATACGGTTGATAAAACATTTGGTGATATTGCAAATAAATCAGCTGAAATTGCTGCCTATTTTGACCAGTCGCTTTCCGCTCAAGCTCAAGCCAATCAACTAGTAAAAATCTATCAGGAACTGTTTAACCTCCGTTCAACTATATGAAATGATTGTTTTAGGAATCTCGGCATATTTTCATGATTCTGCGGCAGCTTTACTCGTTGATGGAGTAGTTATAGCCGCTGTACAAGAAGAACGCTTCACCAGAATCAAACACGACTCTAGCTTTCCAACAAATGCTGTAGCTTATTGCCTTGAAGCACATGGAATAACCATTAATGAAGTTGATGCCGTTGTCTACTACGAGAAACCTCTCGTGAAGTTTGGAAGAATAATTGATGCTCACATGCGAAATGTTCCTAAACATTTTTGGACGTTTAGAACAGCCATTAAATCATGGATAAGTGACAAGCTGTGGGTACCTAAAAACATTCAGAAAGCGCTCAACTATAGCGGTCAAATTTTCTTTACAGACCACCATGAAGCACATGCGGCAAGCGCTTTTTTCAGTTCTCCTTTTGAAGAATCCACCATAGTAGTTATTGACGCTGTAGGAGAGAAAGCATGTACTAGTATTTGTAAAGGAAAAGACAGCAAAATAACACCAATTATTCAACAAGAATACCCGCACTCATTAGGTCTTTTTTATTCTGCCTTTACTTATTACTGCGGGTTTAAGGTGAACTCCGGTGAGTATAAGTTGATGGGGTTGGCTCCATACGGAAAACCGATTTATGTGGACCTCATAAAAGAGCATTTTATTCAAATCAAAGAAGACGGTACGATTTCATTAAAAATGAAAAACTACAATTTCGATGCTGGGATGAAGATGTTGTCGAAGAGAGGGGTTTCTCTACTTGAAAAACGAGTTCGTCAACCTGAGTCAACAATGGAGACCTACTACATGAACATTGCCGCTTCGGTTCAAAAGGTGCTTGAGGAAGCAGTAATTAAAATTGTAAAGCACGCAACCACCGTATCTAACTCAAAAAACATTGTCCTAGCTGGTGGTGTCGCTTTAAACTGTGTTGCAAACCAAAAGTTAAAAGAAACTTTTAATGAACACAACTTCTGGATTCAACCAGCTGCGGGAGATGCTGGAGGAGCTTTGGGTGCTGCACAGGCATATTATTTCAAAAATCATCCAAAAAAAATAACTGTAGACTCTCCCGAACATCATGTCTACCTTGGCCCTGCTTTCAGTAGTTCAGAAATAGAAAAAACACTTCATCAGTTTAAAGCAAATTATCAAGTTATTCAGCGATCAGAGTTACACAAATCGGCAGCGCAACAATTAGCTGAAGGGAAAATTGTTGGTTGGTTTCAGGGAAGAATGGAGTTTGGTCCTCGTGCACTTGGAAATCGATCTATCATAGCTTCTCCTATTCCAACGGACATGAAGTTTAGACTCAACATGGCCATTAAAAAAAGGGAGGGGTTTAGACCTTTCGCTCCTGCCATATTGGAAGAAAATGCAAATGAGTGGTTTAAAGAAATAGTCAAGTCTAAATATATGCTATCAACCTTTTCTGTGCGCGATGAGGTCAAAAATCGCATTACTTCTTGCGTTCATGAGGATGATACTTCACGCGTTCAAACGGTGAGCAGCAGCGATAATAAGGACTTTTATGACTTAATCCGTGAATTTAATCGGATAACTGGTGTTCCAATCCTTATCAATACTTCATTTAATTTAAGAGGTGAACCAATCGTTTGTACTCCAGAAGATGCTATAAATTGTTTTGCCAATACTGAAATGGATGTTTTGGTCTTGGAAAACTACGTAGTTTTGAAAAAAGAGAATCCATCAATTAAACCATCCAGACATGTCAAAAGAATTTTGGATTAATCGAACCCACGAAAAAAACCTGAAGCTCGCTAAAAACAATAAGCGAGTAAGGTGGTTTTGTATGTTGGTTTTGGCAATCGTTTGTTCTCATTACTTCTTAAGTGGTTCTGATGGCTATCAAGCTCATGTTTTGGTCGGGAGTATCTTTTTGATAGGGTTTGCATTTCCAATTGTCATAATGCCTGTGCTTTACATCTGGATGTGGATTGGCAGTGTGCTTGGTGAAATTACAAGTACCGCTGTTTTAGCCTTCATTTACTTTATTTTACTTTTGCCTTTAAACCTGTTTGTAAGAAAAACGGTTATTCCAGGGTGGAAGGCTAAAGATGAATATTCACCTCACGAAAACTTATACTGATGCAACGATTTCAGATCATAAAACAACTATTCGCATTTCTTAAGAAGGAGCGAAAATTCTGGTTATATCCAATCGTCATTGTCTTGATATTGCTAGGGCTATTGGTTGTGTTAGGAGAATCTTCGGTTGTTGCTCCGTTCATTTATTCTTTGTTCTAGTGAAAGTCTCAATTAACAAGCTAGAATTTACGGTTGATCCATGCCACTTTAAAGAAACTTGGGAACTCATTGGTAGCGGCAACTGGGAATCCGATACGATTAACACAATAACCAACTTTTCCGATGAAAATAAGACCTTTCTGGATTTAGGTGCTTGGGCGGGTCCAATTACGCTTTTCGCAGCAAGCCTTAGTAAACGGGTCATTGCCTTTGAGCCAGATCCTGTGGTCTATGAACAACTTAAAAACAATGTTTCGTTAAATCCTAGCTTAAGTGAAAAAATAACTTGTCTCGAAATGGCGGTTTCAAAGTCTACCGGGTTAAGCAACCTCTACGCAAGGGAAGCCTTTGGCAATTCATCCAGCAGCATCATGAATCGTGCGCGAGATCAAAAGAGTATCAGCAATATAAAAACAATTACACTACAGGAATTTGTGCTGAATGAAAAGGTCGAAAATATTGGGTTCATAAAAGTTGATATCGAAAGCGCTGAATATGATTTGTTTTCTTCAATACCTCCAACTTTTTGGGTTGGTATTAATAACCCTACAATTTGTGTCTCTTTCCATCCCTCTCAACTTAGAGAACACTTGGTCTTTAAAAGATTTAAAAGCAAATTTCTTTCCAAAGTTTTTCTAAAGGTATCTCAATATCTTGCTTTCTTAGATTTCACTGAGAAAGAGATCCTTCAGCGGACTAGAAAGTCTTTTGAAAGTTTGAAAAACTATCAGTACGTTTACACTACTGAAGGAGTTATGGTTTCTGCAGAGCAGCTTAACTCTCCTGAGATCATCTCAAAAAAAAATTTGGTATTTACTAATCGGCAATGGCATTTAAAAAAGTAGCCCTCAAAATATTGAAGATTTCGATTCCGGCTATCATTATAGCGCTTTTGTTTGCAGAGTTAGTTGTTCGGATTTTTTTTGATGCAAGCGAACGTCCGAGTACTTTTTATGACACAGAAAATAAAATTGTTAAGTATAGTAATCATATAACCGATGGCACATATACTGTAGGCTTAGATGCAGCTATAAAAGGAAGGTGGCATATCAATGAACAAGGATGGAACTCTACGGTTAATTTTTCTGAAAAAACAGACCTTAATCGAATTGCCATTATTGGCGACTCTTACGTGGAAGGTTTCCATGTAAATGTAGAAGACCGTTTTTCAGAATTGCTAAGAACTGAGGTTTCGGATTCAATTGATATCATTGAGCTAGGCAGGGCAGGTGCCCCCTTGTCACAATACCTTCATATGGCGAGGTATTGCTATAAAAAGTATCAGCCAAACACTTTTGTTTTTAATGTCGTTTATAATGATTTTGACGGATCTCTTTCTCTCCTCAACAATGCAGAACATTTTCTTCGTTTAGATATTAAAGAGGCAGAAGTTGTTGAAACGGAAATCAAGCCATATCCCGAGGACAGAACAAACTCCGTATGGAAGAATAGCGCATTGATTAGATACCTTTATTACAACGCTAAGCTTGGTACCATTGGGTCTGTACAGCATAGTAAAGAAGCGTATGAAAAGGCCGTCAAGGAACACCAGCAAAAAATTGAGGAGAATACCGATAAAATTATTTTGGGAATTGACTACGTCTTTTCTTGCATGCTATCTGAATTCCCAGATGTAAGAATAATTGTAATTTTAGACGCTTCTAGACCTTGTATTTACACTTCAGATTATGAAGCTTGTACAGAGACAAAACTTTTCAAGGCTTGCGAAGAAATTTGCCTTGATAAAAACATCGAAGTTGTTAATATGGGTCCAATTATGCAAGCTCATTATAAAGAACATTCTAGTAAGTTTGAATACGAAGAGGACGTGCACTGGAATCGTTTGGGGCATCAACTTGTGTTTGAAGCTTTGTTAAATGCCCTATGAAGAAATTGATCAACAAAGTGTTTGATAAAGTGAAATGGCAATGGAGAGACCTTCTTTTTCAGACAGGGGTTCGATCTATAGCTTCGCCTCCCGCTGGTGGTATTATTTTAGTCTATCATGGTGTAACAAGAAACACTATAAAAGGTCTTAATTCAAGGTTTATTAGCGCTGATAGCTTTGAGAAACATCTCGCCTTTTTCAAAAGTCACTTTAACCTTATTTCAGTGAACGATTATTTCGAAGGAAATTTTGACTCAGAAAGACTCAACATTGCCATCACGTTTGATGATGGTTATCTAAATAATCTAACCGTAGCTCTTCCAATTCTTGAAAAATATCAGGCACCAGCCACTTTTTATGTTACAACAATTAGACAGAAAGGATATGACATTTTATGGCCTGATGCGCTGGATCTTCACCGCTTGAATGGACCTTTAGAGTGGCGTTTTAACGGTAAGACATATCGAAAAGGAAAGCATGAATACGAAAGAGATAATCAATCGCTAAAGTCTCATTTGAAGAGAGGTGGTTGGGCCGAAAAACAACGATTGGTTGAACAGATATTATCAGAAAGTAATTTCATGAATAATCCTGATTTCTATCCCTATTTTAAGTTGATGGATGCCCAAGATATTCAACAGTTATCTCTTTCAACATGTGCTGACATAGGTTCGCATGGCTTATATCATAATTGCTTCGACAGTATTTCGATTGAAGAAGTTGAAAATGAACTTCGAACTAGTAAAGACTACCTTGAAAAAATTATCAAAAAACCTGTAGATAGCATTGCATTTCCTGATGGTAAGTACACTACTGAAATCCTGAACTTGGCGGAAAATTTAGGATTTAAAACTCAACTGGCAGTAGACTATATTTATCCCGAGGATGCAATTGATAAAAGAGTTAAGGAAAGGATGGGCATAAACCCTTACATTAGTTTCAAGAATCAAATGGATTGTATTATTCGTGGCAACTATCAATAAATATCAATTCACTCCCTTAGAAGAGTCCAATTCAGAATGGTTGATCACCCTGTACAAAAGAGTTTTCAATATATCCTACAACATTGATCAGATTAAAGCTAAGTTCTTTTCTTCCTATTCGGGCATTAGAGCTCAAGGACACTTTGCTTTGTTTGAGGGAAAACCAATCGCTTTTCATGGAGCAGTTCCTGTACTAATGAATTATAAAGGCGAGATTGAACTGTCCGCTCAATATGGAGATGCTATGACACTTCCTCAATTCGCAGGACAAGGTTTATTTACATCACTGGGAGAATTAACAGATACAGTTCTTCAAAACCTAGGTGTGAAGTTCGTTTGGGGTTTTCCTAATCAAAACTCTGAATATGGCTATGTCAACAAATTAAACTGGTCTGGAGAATCAAGAATGAAATGCTTTATCATTCCAGTAAAAACGATTCCAAAAGAAGCAATTTTGAGGAAGACTAAAGTTTTAGAAAAAGGAAATCAAAAGTTGATAAAATCGAAGCTTCAAGATTTGTTATGTGATGAGCCTCTTCAGTCCATTGATTCGAATAGAAACCCTACAACAAACAGGAGTAAAACATATTTCGAATACAAGTGCTTTTCTCCTAACTACGTTATTAAAGTTGACGATACAAAAGTTTGGATCAAACCCTTAGGCGGTTTGCTCGTTGGTGACCTTGAGGTCAATTCAAAAGACAAAACACTCAAAACCGTTGAAAAGCTAACAACAATTGCCAAGAAACTCGGACTATCAAAGGTGGTCATTCAGACAAGTCCAAATTCATCTTTATTCGAACACTTAGAAGGTAATTATCCATACTTCGATTCGTGGTTGATTGGCTATAAAAACTTTAGCTCAAACTTCCCATTGGATAAACTTGCCTTTACCTATGGAGATTTAGATACGTTCTAATTGAAAAATGTAGTTTCTTTCGCCCAACCTTGTTCTTTCTAGTACTGTGTTCAATCTATATTCACTCTTGGCGCTCAAACTTTTGATCACATTTAGATCACAGTCTTCTGATAAGATCATATACACCTTTGAAGACGCATAAAGGTATTCATCCATTGTTGAAAATAGCTGTTCGAAGTATTCAAAGTTCTCTCCACAGTACCACGCTTTCTCCGCATCATTGTTAGGGTTTTTGGGATAATAGGGTGGATTGATGACAACATAATCAAACTTCCTTCCTTTTAAGTTTGCAAACAAATCTGACAAAACGGTCTCTACTTTAACTTGATTACGATCTGCATTCTTAGCAACGTTATCAATTGCAGTAGGGTTGATATCTGAGGCAACAACTTCAGCTCCTTTTTGTGCGGCATAGACACTAATCATTCCTGATCCGCATCCCAACTCTAAAAACCGCTGACCACTAAGTTCTTTCTCACTGAGAAAGTCAATTAACAACCTTGTGCTTAGCGTAAAATGAGGAAAAAAAACTCCAGGAAGTATAATGGCATCAACTCCTTTGTACTTGTACTTCCTCTCTTTACTGAAGTAATGCCTAACGAATCGTTGAAGAAATGGAGTTGATATGCGTTTGGCTAACTTTCTCATTCACTGTAAAACCCTTCTATTTCTGGCTGTCTGTACTTCCACAACTTATGTAACAATTTGATTTCATATGGCCACTTATAGAACCCCGTTTTATATCGCCATGATGAAACTAACCTCAGCAAGGTCTTCTTAAAACCTTTAATTCTGTAGTCAGTGGCAGTAGGATAATACCCATTCAGCACGGTTTCAAAATTCTGGATTTTATCTACCATCTGAGGCGTTAACCATGGCGTTAGTGGATTCTTTCTGAGGTCGAAATTTTCCCATGCCGGATCCAACCAATCTTCTAAGTTTTCAGGAAAAGAGAACCCAGCTTTCTTGATTTCTTCATACAATTCTGATCCTTCAGTGGGCACAGGACTATACAAATAGATGATGATCTCAGCATTGGGGTTGATCACCTTAATTTCCTTAATGAATTCAATATCTTCTAGAATTTGTTTCATTACTTGTTGAGGAGATTCTCCGGGCAGACCTAAAACAAAAGACAGCTCAGGAATAATACCAATCTGACCCATTCGTTTCACAAAGGCTCTTATTTCAGCTCCCGTTTGTGTTCCACCTTTATCCATCTTTTTTAATACCTCATCATTACCTGTCTCAGCGCCCAAAAAGATCATTTTGCAGCCTGCGTCATACATCGTCTTTAAGTCTTCATCCGAGTATTTATTGAGGGTATCAATTCTTCCTTCACCCCACCAAACGAGGTTCTCCCCTTTTACCAACTTAGAAAACTCAACCACTCTTTTTTTGGAGGTGAAAAAGTTGTTGTCGTGAAATTCAATACTATCTACTCCAAACTCTTTCTTCAGTGTTAATACGTCATCTGCTATTAGCTTGGCACTCTTTCCTTTCCATCTAGCGTTATAAATAGGAACAACTGCACAAAAGGAACAAGTAAACGGACAGCCAAAAGAACTGTGATAAGCTAAGGTTTTTTTGCCTAAAAAAGTTTTACCCAAATAGTTTTTTAGTGGATATTGCTCATCCAGCTTATCATAGGGAAAAGCGGGAAGCTCGTCTTGATTAAGTAAAGCTTCAGGGGCTGTTTTAAAGGCTACTCCTTCTTTAAGATAGATCAAGTTCTTAATCGAATCAAAATCACCTCCCTTTTCGAGGGCTGCCAAAAGTGATGGAAAAGCATTATCTCCTGGTCCGTTGATTACAAAATCTACAAACCCACTACTTAAGCATACTTTATATTGATTAGAAGCAAAGTACCCACCCCAAATAGAAGTTACATCAGGATAGGCAGCTTTAACCCTCTTGGTTATCGGAATGGCCTGTTTGAGCTGAGGACCAGGCATAACCGTAACCCCAAAGTATCGATATTCTCCCGTTGCAAATAGGTCAAGAATCTTCGATTCTGGGTCACTTTCAAGATTCCCGTCTACAAAAACATAGTCATACTTCTCGTGAATAGATGCCCCAACTTGTAAAATACTGTTTGGTATTCTATGTTTGGAGTTTGCACTTCTTGGATTAAAAATGATGACTTTACTCACGATAACTTCTGCTGTTTTTTTAACCGTTCTACTACCATTTTTTCAATAGGAAACCCATACTTGTCTTTGCTCAATCTCCACAAAGCTATCTTATTTAATGGCTTTAGCAAAGTGGAGCTATTGCGCTTTGCCATCTTATTGTAAAATTTAAACCGTTCTACAAATAGATACTTTTCATCACTC
This sequence comes from uncultured Flavobacteriales bacterium, assembly GCA_964387945.1. Lineage (GTDB taxonomy): Bacteria > Bacteroidota > Bacteroidia > Flavobacteriales_D > Parvicellaceae > Parvicella. Next base: position 116,949 of record CAYLYX010000002.1, read on the forward strand.
ACCCACGGACCAGAGCTTCCTATGTAATCGAAATCAGACCATTCTAAAATCGACTCAGGTAGTTTAAACCCGTCTTTCAATACATCGTCCGTAATCTTAGACCCCGGATAAGGCTTAAAATAGAAAATCGGTGTCTCAAAAGAACGACTCATTGCAGAAAGCTCCTTGATCATACTGATTGAAGCCTCAAACGACTCTTGAGACTCGTTTGGAAAACCTACTATGAACGGAAATATGACACTAATTCCATACTTTTTACATCTTCGGGCACATTCCCAAACTTGCTCTATTTTAATGTCTTTAGAAAGCCAATCCATCATTTCTTGAGAACCGCTTTCAACGCCAATCAAGACCCTTCTCAAACCTGACTTCACCAGTAGCTCATAATCCTCTTCAGGTATTCTTACTCCCTGATCGGCTCTCATGGTTGCTGCCCATGAAATATCAACACCATGATCAATAAACCTTTGCGCAATTTCCTTGATCCTTTTTGGGTAAGTAAAAAATGTCTCATCCTGGAAGTTGATGTCTGTGAACTTATGCTTTTGATAAAGCGATGAAATTTCCTTAACCATTCTTTTTGGAGAGATTGCACTAAATTTTCGTTGAAAAACAAACGGATCTGCACAAAATGTGCATCGAAAATAGCATCCAGTAGATGAAATATAATCTAGCTGTCTTCTCTTCTTCTGTTTAAAATAATCCTCTACGTTAATTAAGTTATAGTTGACGGCTGGTAAATTGTCCATATTGATCATCGCTCTTGGAGGGTTCTTCTTTACTTCAGTTCCATCCCTAAAACAAATTCCCTTGACTTCACTTAGTTTTTTATCTCCATCGAAAGAGGCTATCAATTCTGAAAAAGTCTCTTCCCCTTGTCCTTGCACTGAAACGTCAACAAATTTGCACTCTTCCAACGTTTCTTTCCCAAATAAAGAAGTGTGCCACCCACCCCATACTATTGGTATCTGTTGAAACCTTTTCTTAAACTCTTGACTAACCTCATAAGCATCCTTAAGTGGCGCGCCTGTCAAACATGTAACTCCCAAGCAAAGAGCGTTTTCTGCATGTTGAGATAGTTTTTTTACAGCATCTTTTTCTATTCTACCATCAACGATAATTACATCATATTTTTCCTGATCTAGGGCAGAGCCAATTGCAAGCAATGCCAAAGGCATGTCAAAGAAGACAGCTTTAGGGTTATATAGGAGTATCGTTTTCTTCAATTGTATGAGGCTATCAAAATTAACAACTTTTTTACTTCCATAAACACGCTAATTTGATTATTGAACTTTATATATCTTAGCTCCACAAATTCGAACAGACATCAGCAAAATTGGAAAACAACTTTCTCGACAAAAAAGGTATTCTTTATCTTCTCTCATTTGCGTTGATAGGAAGCATCTTTCGAATTATTTATGGTGTTTACTTTCATTTTTGGGAAAACTCCCCAGACCATATTGCCTGGGAGTTGAGTATTAAGAAAGGTGAATGGAGTTATATGTATTTGATACATTATCCTCATGAGGGAGGAACAATTCCTATTTCTGTTTTTTCAAAGTTTATTCATTTTTTAGGCGCTTCTTCTCCGCTCTTAATTGTATCTACTTGTCTTAACCTTCTAGTGAGGTTTATTCAGTTATATGTTGTAAGAAAAATCGCAAATAAACCTGTCTTTTGGTGTTTTGCGCTGTGGTGCATTTTTGGAAGTCCAGCAACCCTTCCTTGGGGCATGATGACTTTCGGTCTGCACAGTGTTTCATGCGTTTTTCCTTTTCTTTTTTTGCTTCTAATCAGTAATAAAGAACTTGTAAATTCTTATTCCTGGCAAATAGGAATAATTGCGGCACTCGCCTATTGGTTTTCATACACAAATGCAATTTTGATTCTCATTTTCATAGGATTTATTATTAGCCACCCTTATTCCAATAAAGTAAGGCTTCGAGTGGCTTTTGGTTTTGTGTCCACTATTTTTATCTACTGTCTAGTCATCTCCTCGTTTAACGCTGGTTTTGAATTGAGTAATCCTAATCCATTTTTTCCAAGAGATACTTCTACGGACTCATTTGCGTTTGGTTTTAGTAAGGTTTATGAATTCTGGAGTCATACCTTAGGAGCTGCACTTGTAACAGAAAGCACCTCTTTTTTTATTCCAGTGTTATCCTTAATTATCATCATTGGTTTATCGCTGAATCTTAGAGCCTCGAATAAGACTAAGAACTTCTTATATGTGCTATTCTTCATCGTGGGGTTTAGCTTTCTCTATTCCTTTAGCCCCTACTTTGCAACTGAAAACAAGTTTCATTTTATGAACTTTAGACACTTGACTTATTTGATTCCTATTGTTGTCTATTTTACAATTGAAGGTTGGCAGAAGTTCATCAAAAACAACTTTTTAGCGCCCGCACTAATTGTTGTCGTTCTCATTGGAAACAGCATTTATTCTTTCACCAACAGAGTCGACAATACTAATCACGAAGAAGTACTGGGATGGGTGCTTGCAAACAAGTATGGAAAACATCCCGAGAAAGTTTTAAAATTGGTGACTGGTGAAGCAAATCCAGACCTGTACTTTGTTGGTGTTGGATGGGGCACAACCGCTTCCATTTTCAAGGACACTAAAAGTAGCGAAATTGTCGATAACGTTGAACTTTTGATCAACTTGAAAAGCGCATATCCTGTTGAATTTCAAGATGAATTTATGGAGGGTGTTGAGTTTGCATTTCATGAAAATATTACTCCAAAACTGGACAAAAGTTATTTAGAAGAAATCATTGAAGTTCAGAAGTTATAACGAAATAAATTTGTGCAACCGCTTTCCATCTTCCTCGAAAACAGCCTCATATTTGCTATACTCGCTAGTTGATAGCTCTTGGTATTTTCGTGAATTCTTATGAAGTGTTTCCTTAAGACCAATATTTTCTACACCAATAAATTCGTAAACTTTTTTCATAACCTCTAATGGCTCTTTTGCAAACTGTTCACTCTGAATAATCAAGATGTTTTCTCTCTTTATGAATTGAAGCCAATTTTCAATCGATTTAGCATACATGCCGTTTTCAATTAGACCATACTTTGTTTTTATTCCAGTTTTTCGTTGCCTTATTTCTTCATCCATGAGCTCAGAAAAACTTTCTTTTATTGGATGACTTTCACAAAGCATTTGATAATGCGAATAAGCTCGAATCAAAGGATCTCTAAGCAGCATAATAATTTTGGCCTCGGGAATCAATTCTGTAACTCTTTTCGGGGTTGATGCATCAGTTAAATAAGAAACAGAGGCCTCTCCTGTAACTTTCTCACTCGTCATTAGCGGAAAAAAACTTCGATAATAGCGCTCTCCTTTCTCATAATTTCTTGAGAAAAAATGGGGTTCTTTTCTTCGGGACATTATAATATTTGGATGCATGTCAAGCATTGAGTAAAGAGATGTTGTACCCCCTTTTGCTGCCCCAACAATTAAAAAATTTGGCAAAAGTCTCTTCTGGGCTGTTATCATAAATGGAATGTCTTGAAAGAAGTAAATTACCTTCCAAAGGAGAATCCTACTATAAAAAAAAGCCTTTCTCATTTAAAATGCACTGCAACACCTCGTGCAAGCGGGAAACAATCCTCCTGCTTTCATCAAATCCTTCCTAAACTTTCCATAAGTACTGCTCATCCAAACTTCCTTAAGGTTGTTTTCGTATAAATTGCCCATTGAGACATTATAACATCTGCCATGGGCAGGGATTACAGTCCCATCCGTTTTTACCATCAAAGCGGAGAAAGCATCATTACAGATTTTACCGATCTTATTTTCTGGGTGATTGTAGTAATTAGCTAGTTCTTCGGCAGTGCTGACATTGGGCGAAAAGGAAACCTCAAAAGGATAATCTTCTTCCTTTATTGACCGAATCTCCTGGTGTAGCAGATGTAAGTCTATTCTTGACAAATCTACTTCTTCTACATTTGAGTGAGTAGCATGATAACTTCCGCCATATAAAGCGTTATGCGCCTCTGCCAAAGATTCCGTTACAAAGTTCTGATGCATGAAGCCCACATGCTTTATGGGCAAACTTCTGAAGTAATCCACAAACGGCTTGAGTTCGGCAATATTCCACTCTGTGATCACACAAAAGATAGAAACATCAGGACTATTGGGCAATGACTTGATGTACTCTATTCCCTCAATTGCCTTTTGAAATGACTTTTTATTGCCTCGGATTTCATTATGCGTTTCTTCCAGACCGTCCAATGAGATATAGATTTCACCAACCTTTCCTTCCATCAAATCCTCCGCCTTTCTTTTGAGGTTCAAAGCATTGGTTGTGATAGTAGTAGTTAATCCTTTTTCCGAAGCATAAATCAACGACTCCTTGAGCTGTGGGTAGACTAATGGTTCGGTGAAAGCATATCCTATTTTTGCTCCCGGAAAATAATTTGCGGTGTCGTCTATGACCTTCTTAAACAAATCCAGAGGCATGTTTAGTGGTTTCGAACCAACTAGATTTTGCGCGAAGTTGGTTTCCAAGTTCTGGGTGCCCACATCACACATTTTACAATGCAAATTACAAACGTTATTGACCCCTAATACGATCCACTTTGGACCAAATTGGTACTTTGACGGAAGTATTCGTTTGTTAATCTTTTCTAGGGAAGAAACAATCATGCTAGCTTCGATATAGTTATCTTAGCAAAGATAATGAACCAAGTAGACTTAAGAAATATCATTTCACTAGTTGGGTACTTTGCAGTGTTTGACTATCCGTTGACAAAAAAAGAAATGCTTAACTTCCTTGAATGGCCTGAAAAAGAATTAGATTATTCACTCAGGCTTTTATTAGAAGAAGGCATACTAGAATCTAGAGAGGACTATTACGGTTGTGGATTAAATCGAGAGATGATTGATCGTAGAGAAAAAGGAAATAAAAGAGCCAAATCTTTGGTTAACAAGGCGGAAAACAATGCTCGTTTAATTGCCAAATTTCCTTTTGTGAGAGGGGTGATGGTTTCTGGTTCTTTTTCCAAGGGATTTGTGGGAGATGACGGAGACATCGATTACTTTATTGTAACGAAACCAGGAAGGCTTTGGATAGCCAGAACATCTTTGATTTTATACAAAAAGCTGTTTTTATTGAACTCCCACGAATATTTCTGTGTAAACTACTTCGTAGATGAGCATCACCTTGAAATAGAGGAAAAAAATATTTTCACGGCTACCGAACTCATTACCCTTTTGCCCATGGTAAATAAAGGCCTCTATGCTGACTTATTAGAGAAAAACTCTTGGATAAAAGATTATTATCCCTCCGTTTTTCATGCTGACCCAAACATTGAAGAGCCAAATCGATCGTTTCTGCAAAAAGTCAGCGAAAAGCCACTCAAAGGAAAAATAGGAAATCGATTGGACAATTACTTCATGCGAGTTACCTTCAAAAAGTGGCAAAAGAAGTTTGGGTTTCTCTCAGATGAAGACTTTGAGGTTGCCATGAAAACAAGTACTAATGTCTCTAAACACCACCCTAATAATTTTCAAAAAAAAGTGCTTGATCGGCATCGGGAAATATATAACTCATTGATTCAAAAACTGGAAGCAAAGAGCCATGTCAAAACTGCTGTTTAGTCATTCATATTATTATCAGCTAGACCCCAAGCAATGGAATACTGGAATGCCCTATCCTCCGCTGGGAACTATCTATGCTGCTAGCTACATGCGCTCATTAGGGCATGATGTTTCGCTCTACGATGTGGGTTTGGAAAAAGATGCTAACCAAATAACTTACTTTCTTGAAAAGGAAAACCCTGACTACCTCGTTATTTATGATGATGGTTTTAATTATTTAACCAAGATGTGCCTCACCAACATGCGTGAAGAGTGTTTTAGAATGATAAAAAAAACCAAACGGTATCAAAATGTAAAAATTATTGTTTCAAGCTCTGATTCTACGGATCATTACCAAAAATATTTAGAAGCAGGAGCGGATGTTGTTTTACTTGGCGAGGGCGAACTATCATTAGAAGAGGTCATATCAACCATGAATCAGAACAGTTCTTTAAGTGGTGTGCTTGGTATTGCCTATTCGGAAAACAATGAAATAAAAACCAACACCAGAAGACCTGTTATTCGTAACCTGGACGACCTACCTAATCCAGCGTGGGACTTGGTTAATATTCAACCCTATAAAGACAAATGGCAACAACACGGGTATGATTTCGCTATCAATGTAGCTACCACACGAGGCTGTCCCTATAAGTGCAACTGGTGTGCAAAGCCCATTTATGGCAATCGATATAATAGTCGCTCACCAAAACGCGTGGTTGAAGAGATTAAGTGGATCAAGGAGAACTTTGGCACGACAAGATTCTGGATGTGCGATGACATTTTTGGATTAAAGCCCAACTGGGTACAAGAGTTTCGTGATGAACTGAACAAGGAAGGAGTCTCCATTTCATACAAAATCCAAAGTCGCGCAGACCTGCTGCTCAAGGAGGACAACATTGATGCGCTGGTAGAGTCTGGACTCTATGAGGTTTGGATCGGAGCTGAAAGTGGTTCACAGCGCATTCTGGATGCAATGGACAAAGGAACCACATTGGAACAAATAAAGGAAAGCACTGACTTGCTTCAACGCAAAGGAGTAAAAGTTGCCTATTTTCTACAATTTGGCTATCTGAATGAAACAAAAGAAGATGTCGACAAAACCATCAATATGCTGTTGACAAACATGCCGGATGACATCGGTGTGAGTGTTTCTTATCCCCTTCCAGGCACGCCTTTCTACGAGACCGTCAAGTCTCAGCTGTCGCAAAAAGCCAATTGGACGGACTCTGATGACCTCGCTATGATGTTTCAAAATACCTTTAATCAATCTTACTATAAAGCCCTGCATCGATATATTCACAAAAAATTCCGAGCGAAACAAAGCGGTATTTTTAAGCGTTTGGCATACGTTCCATTTATTCTTTATTACAAAATGAAAATGGGCATAAATAGTAATACTGCAAATGGGTAAGGCGGATTTTGACCATATCGCTGGCCAATACGACCGAGATTTTTCCGACACACTGATTGGAAAAGCACAACGTAAGCTCGTGTGGAAGGTTTTGGACCGTTATTACCCCAGCTTTTCAGGTTTAAAAGTTCTTGAGGTTAATTGCGGTACAGGGGTTGATGCCGCACTCATTGCTCAAAAAGGTGGAGAAATCTTTGCAACGGATATTTCGAAAGAAATGGTAGAAATTACCCGTGCTAAACTCGAAAGCTACCCTAACGCCAAGACCGAACAACTTGACCTAAAGGAGGTGAATACCCTTAAGGAACCCTATGACCTACTGTTCTCTAATTTTGGAGGACTTAATTGCTTGGAGCCATCGGAATTGGCATCATTTATTCAAAAAGCATCTTCCATCATCACCCAAAACGGAAAAATGGTTTTGGTGATAATGCCCAAAAACACTATTTGGGAGACGCTGTATTTCTCCTACAAGCTTTCGCCACTTCAAGCTTCTCGAAGGATGAAAAAAGGAGGAGCGCTCGCCAATGTGGAAGGAGCGAACGTTCGTACTTACTATTATAACCCTTCTTTTTTTCGTCAATTTGAGGAATGGAAAGTGGAATCGGTTTCACCAATCGGGCTATTTATTCCACCATCTTATCTAGAAAAAAGATTTATACACAAACCGCAGAAAATCGAATCCTACTATCACAAAGACGCCACTCGTTTTAATAAGAAAAGCTTGGCTAAATTTGCCGATCACTATTGCATTGTTCTTAAAAAGAAATGACTGTATTCCTGACCCATGCATATTACATCCAAGAGGATGAAAAGGAGTCTACTATCATGAAGCCTTATGTGCCACTCGGCATTTTGTACATTTCAGCTTATTTAAGGGAACATGAATTCCAAACAACTGTTTTTGACACTACTTTCTCTTCCTTTGAAGAACAAAAAAAAGCCCTCGTAAAGCAAACACCAGAAGTGATCGCCATCTACACCAACTTAGTTACGAAGCTAAATGTTATAAGGTTAATTAAATGGATCAAAACCGAACCATCCTTAACTCAAAGTAAGCTCGTTTTGGGTGGCCCCGACTTACGGTATAATATTGAAAACTACCTTAAGACGGGTGCCGATTTTTTGGTAATTGGGGAAGGAGAACAAACGATGAAAGAACTTTGTGATTTCCTTTTGCTGGGTAACTCTTTAACACCTTCTAAAGTTCAGGGTTTAGCCTATTTGGAAAATGGAGAGGTTATACAGACTGAAGAGAGAACTAAAATAAAAGAAATGGATGAGTTGCCCCTTCCTGATCGCTCTTCTGTTGACCTCTCCAAATACCTTACTACGTGGAAAAAACACCACGGGGGTAGCATGTTATCTGTTTCCACTCAAAGAGGGTGTCCGTATACGTGCAAATGGTGTAGTACTGCGGTTTATGGACTAAGTTATCGAAGAAGGTCGCCAAAATTAGTGGCCGAAGAAATCGAAATGTTGCTAAAGGAATATCCAGTAGATAGTTTTTGGTTTGTGGATGATGTGTTTACGGTAAGTCATAAGTGGATTGAAGCTTTCCATCAGGAGGTGATGAGCAGAGGATTAAAATTCAAGTTTGAATGTATCACTAGGGCAGAACGGATTAATGATAAGGTGCTGGAACAACTAAAGGAAATGGGTTGTTCAAAGATTTGGATTGGAGCAGAAAGTGGTTCGCAGAAAATAATCGATGAAATGGATAGAAGGGTGGACATTAACCTTGTTTCTGACACTATTGTAAAAACGAAAACAAAAGGGATTTCGACTGGCACTTTTATCATGTTGGGGTATCCCACAGAAACAATTGAAGACATTAAAAATACCGTTCGGTATTTAAAGAAGTGTAATCCAGATGATTTTACGATTACCTTGACGTACCCCATTAAAGGCACATCGCTTTATGAGCAAGTCAACGATAAAATCATTAACGATTTAGATTGGTTTTCAAGCACAGATCGAGACATCGATTTTAAAAGAACCTATTCTAGAAAATTTTACGATCATGCCATAAGATATGTGGTGAATAGCGTCAAGTATGACCAAACTAAATCAGCCCGACATAAAATGAAAGCCGTCTATTCTAAAATGATGATGACCGCCCTAAAGTAAATGAACCACAACCACGAAATATTCGAAAAACATTATCTTGATGCTCGTAGAAAAGAGTTACGATTGTATTCTGATGAGCAGGTGAGATCGCTCCCTTTTGTCAGTCCACATGCTACGCAAGATAAAGAGTGGAAGTTGCGATCAAAAACAACAAAAAGGTTTCAGGACTACCTCCAGCGAAAAAACTTTACCCGTGTGCTAGATCTGGGCTGCGGAAATGGTTGGTTTACCCATCAAATGGCAAAATCACTTCCCGATTCACAAATTATTGGTGCTGATATCAATCAAACGGAACTGGAGCAAGCTAGAAGATGTTTCGCATCTAAAAATATTGATTTTAAATATCTAGATGTATTCGACTTTCAGCCTTCGCAAAAGTTTGATTTGATCACCATCAATGCCGCTATTCAGTACTTTGAAAACATCGATCAACTCTTCCAAAAAATCAAAACCCTTTTGCGCGGTGGTGGAGAGTTTCATATCCTTGATTCTCCTATTTACAGCAACAAAGAAGCTGCCAGAGCGGCTAAAATTCGTTCTCAGGAGTACTACACTAAAATTGGCAATCCAGAGCTCATAGAGCGATACTTCCATCACAGGTGGGAAGATTTTGAGGTTTTTACTACGTTTTATATGCCAACAGCAAATCGGCTGTTAACCAAACTAAAGGCTGATTCCCCTTTTCCTTGGCTAGTTTATCAACACAATGTATAAACCCTCTAAAAACATATTGTTCCTTACTCCCGGTTTTCCCGCAGATGAAAACGATAGCACGTGCATTCCAGCTTTGCAAGACTTTATCAAAGGCCTAAGACTTCAAGAGCCTGATCTTGCCATTTCAATCATTTCTCTCCACTACCCTGAGCAAAAAAATGTGTATCATTGGCAGGGATGCAAGGTTTATGCCCTTGGCGCTGCCAACTGTAAGTTTCCAAAGAGATATTACTACTGGCGTGCGCTGAAAAGTCAAGTCTTACAGCTTCATCAAAGAGAGCCTTTTGACTTGATTCACGGCTTCTGGTTTGATGAAGTAACATACGTAGTTAATGAATTCAAACATCGGCTTAGCATCCCTATTTACTGCACATTTATGGGTCAGGAAGGAGTCACTGCAAATCGCTATTCAAAACGTATAGATCTCCCGGAAGGCAACTTGGTGGCGTTATCAGACTTTCAGCACAAAGACATCGTAAGCAATTTAGGAATTAAACCTGCCCACTTGATCCCTTGGGCCACAACAAACCACCCCACTTCTTTCGATAAAACCATTGACTTGATCAACATTGGTTGGTTCAATGAGTTAAAAAACCAAAAAGAATCAATTGCTATTCTAGCACAAGTTCAGAAGGTTTATCCTCATGTAAAAATGATCTTTATAGGAGAAGGAGCGCTGCTAGACCAGTGTCAGTCTCAGGTCAAAAAGCTTAGTTTGGCAAACAATGTTCAATTTACCGGACTTATTCCCCGCGAAGAAGTCTTCGATTTGCTCAGCAAGTCAAGAATTCTAATTCATTCGAGCCATTATGAATCCTTTGGTATGATATTTCCAGAAGCCATCTCCGCACAGACCATGATCGTATCGAAGCGAGTGGGGATAGCGAAAGAAGAACCATGGTGGAAAATTTACTCAACGGTCGATCAAGCTGTTAGTCAGATTAAAGAATTTCTCGAGCACCCTGTGTATCCAAGTAAAGATGAAAAAGAACAATTTTCCGTTCAAAACACGGTAGAAAAGTACCTGACATTATGGGGTACAAAAAAAGGTCGCACGTGAAACGTTGCGACCTTCTAACCAATGAAACAACTCAATAAAACCTTATGGTTGTTATAAAGCCAAAAATTTAATTCATACCCAACGACTTTTCTTTAAAGTCGTATTTCTTCTTCAGCGCTACAATCAATCTAGCTTGCTTGATTTTGCTCGCCTTCACCAGCTCATCTCTTCTCTCACTTTCTAGGATGTCCAATATTTCAAATTGAATCTCCTGGGGTATACTTTTCATAACGATAACCGTGTTTAATTATTGTTAATTGACCACAAAGTTAAGGAAAGTCTAATTGAACCGAAAAATTTTCAGCGCATTATTTTAATCAAAACACCACATTTAATCTATTATATTGTTTTTTAGTGTTGTTGTGATGTTTTGTGTGGCATTTTTCTTATAACACAAAACATCATTTCGACTAAAAAACAAGTGTTTGTACGTATTGGTCGACAATTAAATTAAACTTATCTGCATTTTATCGTGTTTTGTCTTATTTGTTTACGTTGTCATGCCGCTAGCAAAATAGTACGCTGCTACTTCGAAAAAACTATCTTTGCAGCACTTTAATAAATATGCATGGAGATTTTAATTAAAGCAGCACAGTTGCTGCTGAGCCTTTCGATACTTATTATTCTGCACGAGTTGGGTCATTTCCTTCCAGCCAAGTGGTTCAAAACAAGAGTGGAGAAGTTCTACCTGTTTTTTGATGCAGGCTTCTCTCTGTTTAAAGTAAAAAAGGGAGAAACAGAGTACGGAATTGGATGGCTTCCTTTAGGAGGTTATGTGAAAATTGCCGGAATGATTGACGAAAGTATGGACAATGACTTGGACGCAGAGCCTCAACCCTGGGAGTTTCGTTCTAAGCCAGCTTGGCAACGACTAGTCATTATGATTGGTGGTGTAGTGGTTAACCTCATTGTTGGTTTTGTGATTTACATGATGCTACTCTTTGTTTGGGGTCAAGACCATGTGAAACCAGGAGATATGCTCTATGGATTTGATGCCTCACCCATTATGGAGGAAATTGGTTTTCAGGATGGAGATCAGATCTTGAAGATTAATGGAGAGGTTCCATTTGATGTAATGGACGTCAACAAAAAAATCCTCTTTGACGGTGTTTCTTCGATTGAAGTAGAACATCCAAACGGTGAAATTGAAACAATTAAGGTACCTGCTGAAACGGATATGGCGCTTTTTCAGGCAGGAGAATCTGCTTTCTCTCCTTTGGTGCTTCCTGTGCTAGACACAGTTTTGGCTGATAGTCCTGGCGAAAAAGCTGGACTGCAGAAAGGTGATACGATTGTTTCAATAAACGGCAATTTAACTCCTTATTGGAATGGTTTCACTGCGGAAGTTAGTCGATTGGACTCCGCCTATTGGGCTAAAAAAACCGCTGTTTTTGTTGAGACTGACCAGAGCTTCCATGACCTTGTTTATAATGTTGACCCCTTAGTCGTAGACCTTGTCGTGCTCAGAGGAAATGATTCGCTATTTCTTTCTTCAGAGCTCTCTAAAGGCAAAATTGGTGTAGGTCCTAAAACAAAGGTCGAAGACTTCGCTACCAAAAGTCATAAAGATTACGGGTTCTTTGAAAGTATAGGCAAAGGGTTTGGATACGGATACAACACCCTTTATACGTATGTGGCACAGTTCAAGTTTGTCTTCACCAAAAAAGGTTCTACTGGCATTGGTGGTTTTGGTGCAATCGGAGGACTTTTCCCAAGCGAATGGAACTGGCAGGCCTTTTGGTCAACCACTGCTATGATTAGTATTATTCTGGCTTTTATGAACATCCTGCCCATCCCTGCTTTGGATGGTGGTCACGTTCTTTTCTTGCTCTATGAAATCATTTCTGGAAAAGCTCCAAGTGACAAGTTCCTAACCCGAGCACAAGTAATTGGAATGATTATTCTCTTAGGACTATTGATTTACGCCAACGGACTTGATGTTTATCGCTTATTTACGGAGTAGAAATGAGCTGATTAATCATTCAGGAAATCACACCTGACCCAATTAACTCATTACCATCGTACCAGGCAGCAAACTGACCGGGAGTAATTCCCCTTTGCGTTTCTTCAAAAATGATGTAGAGTCCCTCTTCTTTTTGATGAAGCGTAAGGTTTTTTAGAGGCTGACGATACCTAATCCGACCTGAATAAGTTCTAGATTCTCCGTTATACAACGCCAAATCTGGACGAACCCAGTGGATGTCTTCACTTTTGATGAAGAGCCCTTTTCTGTGAAGCGCTTTGTGGTGATCTCCTTGCCCTACGTAAACGATATTCTCTTGAGTGTCTGTACCTACGACAAACAATGGTTCTGGTTTACCCCCCACGTTTAGTCCTTTTCGCTGACCAATGGTAAAGTAGTGCGCTCCATCGTGCTTTCCAACCACTTCTCCCATACTTCTATTAAGTTTAAAACCTTTGGTCAGTTCAGGCAATGAATCTCCTTGATATTCAAACGCTTCATTCTCCGCCTCCAGCTCGATAATATCTCCCTCTTTTGGCTTCAATTGTTGTTGTAGAAAAACAGGCAGCTTTACTTTTCCGATAAAACAGAGTCCTTGCGAATCCTTTTTTTCTGCTGTATTCAGCCCGATCGATTTGGCAATTTCTCGCACCTCACTTTTTTGTAGATGTCCGATTGGGAATAGTGCTTTAGAAAGTTGTTCTTGACTCAACTGACACAGGAAATAGCTTTGATCCTTCCCTGAGTCTGCACCAGCCAACAGCCTGTGTACTTCGTTTCCGTCTGAGAGGATGGTTTCCTTTTGGCAATAATGCCCAGTAGCCACAAAGTCTGCACCTAGTGAAAGTGCCTTATCCAAAAAAATATCAAACTTCACTTCTCGATTACACAACACATCAGGATTGGGAGTTCTACCCGCTGCATATTCATTAAACATGTAATCTACGATGCGCTCTTTATACTCTTTGCTGAAATCGATCACTTGAAAAGGTATTCCCAACATTTCTGCTACCTCAAGGGCATCGTTGCTATCATCAACCCATGGGCATTCATCGCTGATAATCACAGAGTCGTCTACCCAGTTTCTCATGAACAAGGCAATTACTTCGTAACCCTGCTCAATGAGCAAGTGTGCCGCCACGCTGCTGTCGACTCCACCAGATAAACCAACTACGACTCTTTTCATGATACAAAAATACCCGATTTCCTTTAATCCTGTGCGAGCACAAAATATCTGGGGTCATCAATATCCGTTTCTATGACTTTCTCAAACTTAGGAGATGATTTCTGTAAGATCTTTTTACAATCCGTACTCAGGTGTTTTAATTTGACTTCTTTCCCTGCTGCTTGGTATTTCTCCACCAGATTAAACAACGCTTCAATCCCGGAATGATCCGATACTTTTGATTCCAAAAAGTCAATCACCACCTTGTCAGGATCATTCGCTACATCAAATTTTTCATTAAACGCTTGAATAGAACCAAAAAACAGCGGTCCATAGATTTCATACAACTTACTACCATCGTCTTGAATCGACTTGCGAGCACGTATGCGTTTTGCATTTTCCCACGAGAACACAAGTGCAGAAACGATAACACCGGCAAGTACGGCAATCGCCAAATCAAAGATTACTGTAAGTGCTGATACGAGCACAAGCACAACAGCATCTGAAATTGGAATTTTAGGGAGAATTCTAAAACTACTCCAAGCAAAGGTGCCTATCACCACCATAAACATTACTCCAACTAAAGCAGCAATGGGAATCATTTCAATGTATTCTGACAAAAACAAAATGAAGGCTAAAAGACCCAAGGCCGCAACAACACCAGACAACCTCCCTTTTCCTCCAGAGTTTACGTTGATCATACTTTGGCCAATCATGGCACATCCCCCCATACCTCCGAAGAAACCATTCAGAATATTTGCTCCTCCCTGAGCAACGCACTCTCGGTTTCCACTTCCTTTTGTTTCGGTAAGTTCATCAATTAATTGCAACGTCATCAACGACTCAATGAGACCAATACCTGCCAAAATAGCTGCATAGGGTAACATGAATAAAAACGCTTCCCAGGATACTGGAATATTTGGAACAGCAAAGGAAGGCAAAGACCCTTGAATTCCTTCACCGCCTACAAATGAACCAACCGTTTCCGTGCCGATGTTTCCAAAAATAACTACGCCCGAAACAACTAAAATTGCTACTAATCCAGCAGGAACTTTTTTGGTGAGCTTAGGCAGCCCAAACATGATTCCCATGGTGAGCGCAATTAATCCCACCATCAACCAAATGGCTCCATTTGAGAATAGCGAGCTAAACCAGTCTGCGGAAAAGAGCGTTGTCCCCTCCGGTGCAACAGAAGGAAGCATTTCAAACTGAGACAAACCAATCACAATGGCTAAGCCATTAACAAACCCCATCATTACCGGGTGAGGTATCAGTCGAACAAACTTCCCAAGCTTCAGTACTCCTGCTAGAATTTGCATGAGACCCATCAACAAAAGAGTCGCAAAAAGAAATTGCAGCGGATCGGTCTCCGGAAACTTTTCTCCAGCTTCCTTTAACATACCGACCATCACTACCGCCAATGCTCCTGTTGCCCCAGAGATCATTCCTGGTCTCCCTCCAAAAATGGCCGTAACAATACCCATCATAAAAGCTCCATACAAGCCAACAATTGGTGGAATGTCAGCCACAAAAGCAAAAGCAACAGCCTCTGGAACCAACGCTAAAGCAACCGTTATTCCTGATAAAATATCATCCTTTGGGTTCTGAACTTCTTTCTTGATTAATTCTACCATCTCGCAGTTTTAAAGCGGGCAAAGGTAGACAATCTGCCACGGATACCTATTATTTTATCCGCCAACTTGCGATGGATTAGTTTGATTATCAAGATATTTAGTTAAATTCGAAAAAATGCACGATGAAAAAGTTAGTGATTTGCTCCATAATGTTCTTTTCTAGTTTTGCCGTAACTGCCCAACTCGCGACAGTAACTGGAGGTAATATTGGTGCTTCTGCCTCTGGTGGGATCATCATGAACAAGCCATTTGGAAACGGATTTGGGGCAGGGTTTGGCGTCACCACCAGTTTTTATGAGATTTTCTTTCCAGAGATAGGTTTTGTCTACAGCTCCTCATCTTTTGGGGTAGATACTTCTGGGGAAAACCAAGTAAACAAGTCCAGCTTTCTGGGGCTGGGTTTGAACAATAAGGTTCCTTTGTTTTCGATTAAGATGGGAAAGAGCAAACATCAAGAATGTTGGTACTTAAACTTTAAGCTGTTGCTCGACTATCAGTATAAATTTAGGCTTGCCAGTAAGTCCAATTTTGATTTTGTAGAAAAAAATGAGTCCGGGCTTAATTTGGGACTCGGTATTCGACCTTCGTTCAGCGGTTCTGACAAATCAAGAGTTGCCTGGGCTTTCTTTTATGACTTCTATTATCACTTAGACCTCAACAAAACGGATCAACCAGCTATGGGAACTTCGGTACAACAAAACGGTTTGTTCTTTCGATTAACGGTTCTACACTATAAAACTTCTGATATGTTGGGGGGTGGTTCAAAGAAGAAGGCGTATAACCGGAAGTACTAAACCTTCACCCCTATTACGCAAACATCATCAATTTGTTCTTCTTCCTTTCCTTACACTTAAAAGGTTGATAATTAGCAAAAAAACGAGTTGTCATGACCTTAAACTAGTTTACTAGGTGCTTTTAAATAATAATTCACAAACCTCTCATTGGTATTACTATTTTTATACCTTAAAATTATGAATAAAACATTGCAATTTGGGGCTTTGGTCTCTATTGGATTAGTCGTAGCCACCTCATTTAACTCTTGCATCAAAGATATTATCGATGAGGGAAATGAGGGAACAGGTAACGAATATGCACAATACTGTGATCATATGAGTGCTTACAATGTATTGGTCTTTGACCAATACAGGAGCGTAAGCGAACTAGAAGATGCGCTAATTGATAAGGAAAACAATTTCCCATATAACAGAGGGAATGAAAGTCAAATATCCAACACGTTAAATGATATTAAGTCAAACGGTTGGAATGCAGCAAAAATTAATGAGTTCAATAAACTCTTAGAGTCTTCTTATCCTTTAAGTGATGATATTTTGTTGAGCCTTCTTGAGACTCATGACTTAGTAACTCCTTCCTTTGCCTCTGAATTACTAGTTCCTGTGTTTAAGAAAAATGCTTCTTTGTCTGGACCTGTTTTGCAAGCGCTAAAAGACACCGACATCCCGAATG
Source organism: uncultured Flavobacteriales bacterium (assembly GCA_964387945.1). GTDB lineage: Bacteria > Bacteroidota > Bacteroidia > Flavobacteriales_D > Parvicellaceae > Parvicella. The sequence continues at coordinate 134,074 of CAYLYX010000002.1, forward strand.
ATATCAAAAATATCATGCTACAAACAGAGGAAAATACTGTTATGACTACAGACCTTGCTTTTGATGATTTCTTATCTTCTTTTCCTGGGTACAAATCTCTGTATTCCGAATTGTATGAGGAAGAAAAGAAGCAGCTAGAACGAGGAATGGATCCAGGAAATCCAGATTATGATAAGGATGTGGTTAAATTCGAATTTGAACGTTTAATTTATAATGTAGAGCGAGAAGTATATATCAAAGATGCTCTATATAAACTATATGACTCTTGCAGAATTGTGGTTTTTCAAGAAAACCTAACTGAAGCATATGCATCGTTAAATTTATTTGAAGGGAATGGAGGTGTTTTTGAGCAGCCTTCAGTCGAAGAAAGTCAGTATGGAATAACCTTAGATGTGATGAACAACTCTATTCCAATGAATATGGCGATAATTCCTCCAGCAAAAGTCCCTTTGGTACAGTCTTCAGGAGATGATATTTATGATTTAGATCTTAACATTATTTCAGCTCATGAATTCAAACTCGATTGTCCTCTATCTCTAATTCATTTCTCGAGGGATAGCACAAATTCTCTCGCTATTCAGTTTGAAAGCCTTACTGAAGACTTGTATCCGAATGAAGATTATATACAATACTGGAATTTTGGAGATGGGTCTGGAAGCTTTCAAACAGAACCTTATCATGTTTTTCCTTCGGAAGGGTCATATATCGTTCGCCTAACTACCTTCAATTCGGATTGTGGTTGTTGGGATGTTAAATCGCTTGAGGTTCTTGTGGGTGATTTCTATCAAAAAGGATGTTATGCAGGCATCATAACCAATTTAACTGCCACGCCAGGGTTGGTCAACTTATCTGCTGAAGGTGGTGATGATAATAGTTCTCCTATGACTTCTTTCCTCTGGGATTTTGGAGATGGAACAACAGAAACGACAACAACTTCATTTGTGTCCCATCAATACCAAATAAATGGAGATTACGAACCAACCGTAACCATAACTTTTGCAAATGGTTGTACGAGCACTTCATTGCCAAATGAATTCACATTTATTCAAGTAACTGACCTTTTTGATGTCTCATGTTGTGATCAAGATAAGGATAAGTACATAGAGAAAGACTTTGATGTGTTTGGAGATAGCAACCACAAACTAAAAATAAAAGATCGCGCTAATCCTTCTAATTGGGGGACGCTTTTTGACAAAATGAGGGCTAAACAAACTTTTTACCGTAAAAAAAACAATGGTGGGTGGAAAAAACAAAAAGCGGACTTCCAGGCTGTACGCTTTACTGGGCATGTAATTCTAATTGAAGATGGCAATTGTGCTATCCAACACGACATCGATGAGACAAATAATGACAATAGCGCAAGTTGTGAGGACTGTAAGAAAGAAAGGTTGAAAAGAACCAATTTCGGTCAAGACTGGGGGTTGTCTCATAACTCATTAACCTACACCCATTTCGTAAGATATAATGGGCTTGAAGGTTCTAAATTTGTACACTTTGGAGATCCCTGTGAATAGATTTTTTTTCATATCAATACTCTTCTTAAATGGATGGTTCTCTTGTACAATAGCACAGGAGGACTCTCTATTCTACTTTAAGGATAAACACGAATTTTCAATTCTGTTCAACCAGTCAGCTGGAAACAATTCTCTGACCCAACATGGTGAAATCATGCTAGCTTCCCAACAAAGCAGTTACTTTGGGTTAAATTATCGAATCGGTTTAATACACACTAAACCCCTTAACGTTAAACTGTCAATGGGCCTTGACCTGTGGTCTTTAAAACAAAATGTTGCATATACCTATTTTGTGACAGGTGTCACGTCCACTCACTCTCCTCAATTGAGGAGCATCGTGTTGAACATTGCTGTTCAGTTTAATTACAAAGTGGTCGACAGGAAAAACCGAAGCTTTGGGTTTGATGTTTTTCCTGGGACTGAGGTTAGCCTGCTTAATTACACCAACCTTTCCATAGTGCATTCCGACTATACAGACCCTAGTCTTGGATTTGAAGTAGGGAGGTTTCAGTTGCAGAATCAATCCATTGTTTACCCCTCGTTACATATTCATTTTTGGAGTCTCGTGCATATGGGCAATTATGGAATAAAGCCTTTTTTAGGTGTGAAATTTACCCGCCCAAAAACTTCGACCTCTTTTATATACCCTAACGGGAATATAATCAAATACAACTATCACGGGGCCCGATCTTTCCTTAACCTAGGGATTGCGCTCGTCTTCTAAAGTTAAAATCGGTGTAAATCGCCATACAATCATTTAACAACTAGAAAGTTGGTGATTAAGTACCGCCCATTTATGCGTCATTTGAGCTGGAAACTCTTCTATGAGGAACATTCTTAACCTTCACCCCTATTATGCAAACGTCATCAATCTGCTCTTCTTCTTTTCTCCAATCTTCAAAATAGCTCTCCAATTTAAGTTTTTGCTCTGAAACTGATAATGAGTGAATCTCAAGAAGCAGTTCCTTAAAACGTGAAGACATCATTTTCTTTCCTTTTGGTCCTCCAAATTGATCCACATATCCATCCGTAAAAACATAAATCATATCTCCTGCTTGCAACGCTATTTCGTGCAGTGTAAAAGGTTTGGTAGTACTGTACTTTCCTATAGGCTGATGATCTGGCTTATAAATAATTACTTCTCCTGCTCGTAAAATCCAAAGCGGGTTGTTGGCTCCAGACCAAAGTAACTTGAGTGTTGTTTTATCCAATACACAGAGAGAAATATCCATTCCGTCTTTCACGTCTTCATCACTTTTTTCAAACTCATTGACAACAATAGAACGTGTATGATCAAGGATTTTTGCAGGATCGAGAATTCCCTTTTCCCGAACACTTCTATTCAACCCATTGTTGCAGATTACACTAACCATAGCCCCTGGAACACCATGTCCAGTGCAGTCTGCTGCGGCAAAAAGGGTTTTGTCGCCTTTTTCTTCTATCCAATAAAAATCTCCGGCAACGATGTCCTTTGGTTTGTACAGAATAAATGAATTGGGTAGAAGTTGGTTTACTCTTGTATCCGAAGGCAAAACCGCTGCTTGAATTCGTTTGGCGTAATGGATTGAATCCATGATTTCATTGTTCTTTTCCTCTAGGGAACTGTGTGCCTTTTCTAAGGTGCTTTTTTGGCTTTCAATCGTTCTTTTTTGTCTATTGGTAACGCGAAACCTGTTGAACATAAATAGTCCAAAAAAAGCAACTAAGCCCAGACCAAAATACAAGTAGGTTCTTTGTTTCTTATCAGCTGCTATTTGCGCATTCTTCACATTAAGTTCCTCCGCTTGCTGCAAACTATCAGACAGCGCCTGTTTCTCGTAAAAATACTTGTACTGACTTTTTGCAGTCGTCATCGTATTTTCTTTACTCCACAGACTGTCCTTCATCTTGGTATATAACTCATGCATAGCGAGCGCTTGCTCCCAGTTTTTTCTAAATTTATGCACCTTATACAGCGTATTCGCTGCATCTCGTATTTCGTTCGGAAAACCTAGCTGCTCTGCATACTCCAGCGACTGAGAAGCCAACAGTTCAGCCTTGGTCAAATCTCCTTCTGAAATCGCTATTTGTCCCAAAAACTGCAAACAGATGGCTGTTCCGCTTCTGTCCATTACCTCTTGGTGTAACTCGAGCCCTTTTTCAAAGATTTCTTTCGCTTTAGTGGTATCTCCCTGTGCTAAATAAACGCCTCCCACGTTAATATATGACGAAGCTTCTCCCTGTTTAAAACCAATGGCTTTGTCCACCTCGATCGCTTGGTTATAAAAGAAGAGCGCTGAATCTAAATCGCCTTTTCTCTTGTGAACCATCCCAATGTTGCTGTAAGAATTTCCTACTCCTTTTTGGTCGTTAACTTCTTTTCTTAGCGCAAAACTTTTATAGTAGTATTCCTCTGCCAGCTCAAGGTCATCCATTTTGTAATAGATAAAACCAATGTTGTTAAAAAGAAGCGCCTGTCCTATCTTGTCATTCGTTTGCTCATAAATAGCAAGGCTTTGATTATAATACTCCAACGCTTTCGGAACATTTCCTTGGTCGCTATAAATCACAGCAATGTTATTTAGAGAGTTCGCAATGGGCTGAACATCTCCTTGCTCTTTTCGTATTGCCAAGCTCTTGAGGTAATAATCGAGAGCCTTATCAATGTCTCCTCGGTACTTGTAGAAATAGCCAATATTGTTGAGCGTAGTCGCCTGACCCGCTAAATCACCTACCTCTTCTTGAATGTTCAAGCTATTCAGGTAAAACTGTAACGCAAGGTCATAGTTGCCGCGTTCATCGTGCACATAACCAATGTTGTTGTAGGCACTAGCCAATGACTTGCTGAGGCTTGTTCTATCTTTTTCTGACAACTCACCTTCAAGTCCTTCTAGCGCAAGATCTCTGGCGGCATTACATAACGGAAGAATCGTATCCAAACTGATCACATAGAGCATTTCAGAAAGCTCAATGTAGGAAGCCGCCTTCGAAGCTTTGCTCGAGTTGGCGCTGTTCGCCACTTGAAAAAGGCTGTCTATGGTTTGTTGTTCGCTCTTTGAAAACGTCTGTGCTTTTGCAGCATTCTGCACAAAAACAGCAATAACAAAACATACTTTGACCAGTGTTGTGAAGTGTTTGATAGCCGGCAAGGTCATTCCCAATATTACGAAAAATAACTGATGCTAGTTTTTCTGTAGGAACTTAATTGCCTTACTCATCGCTAAATGCATTACCAGGTCATCTTCGATAAAAGGCACTTCTTTTCTAAAGTCAGAGAAAACCTGATAGAGTTTCTTGGATGTCTTTTCTGCTGCTCTGAAGTTTAACGCCTGGCAAGCTGTGAGTAGCTCAACACCCAGAATTTTCTCAAGATTTTTCACTACTTCGCAGAGCTTTACCACCGCATTCGCACCCATCGAAACATGATCCTCTTGTCCTTGAGATGAATCAATGGTATCTACAGACGAAGGTGTACATAGTGTTTTGTTCTTGCTCACCACAGAAGCTACTGCATACTGAGCAATCATAAAGCCACTGTTAATGCCTGGCTTGGCAACCAAAAATGAGGGTAAGTCTCGAGTTCCTCCAATCAACTTATAAACTCTCCGCTCGCTTATGCTTCCTAACTCCGCCAAAGCAATGCTCAGAAAGTCTGCTTGAATCGCCAGCGGCTGTCCGTGAAAGTTTCCCGCAGAAACAATAAGGTCTTCATCAGGGAAAATGGTTGGGTTATCAGTTACTGAGTTGATTTCTGTCGTAAACACCTTCTCGGCAAAATCAATGGCATCCTTACTTGCCCCATGCACTTGAGGAATACACCTGAATGAGTAGGGGTCCTGTACGTTTACCTTCGGTTGCTCAATCAAACGACTTCCTTCTAGAAGTTCTCTCATCTGCTTCGCAGTTGCCACCTGACCGCTATGCCCTCTTACTTCGTGAACTTGAGGTGTGAATGGGTCCTTTCTCCCATCGAACGCTTCGAGCGAAAGTGCTCCTATTACGTCCGCCCAATGCGACAACTTTTTTGCTCTGATTAACGCCCAGCACCCATGAGCGCTCATGAACTGCGTACCGTTGAGTAATGCCAAACCCTCCTTACTTCTTAATGTAAGTGGTTGCCAATTCAGCTCCTTGTACACTTCAGCAGTAGCTCTCTTTTCTCCTCTAAAGTAAACTTCACCCAAACCAAGTAAGGGTAACGAAAGGTGTGCAAGAGGAGCCAAGTCTCCAGACGCTCCTAGCGAGCCTTCTTTGAACACAACAGGTATAATGTCTTCGTTGTAAAAATCTACCAAGCGTTGCACCGTCTCCAATGCCACTCCTGAATGTCCATAAGAAAGTCCCTGAATTTTCAAAAGGATCATGATTTTAACAATCTCCTTATCCACCTCTTCTCCCAACCCACAGGCGTGAGACTTGACCAGATTTTCTTGTAATTGGCTCAAATCGTCTTTGGAAATCACAGTGTTGCAAAGTGACCCAAACCCTGTGTTAATTCCATAAAAAACCTCTTCTCCGCTCAACAACTTCTCATCCAGATAAGCTCTGCAGTGCTTAATTTTTTGTTTTGTCTCCTCACTCAATGCAATCTTGGTTCCGCTTTCGATGATCTGCGCTAGCGTATCTATCGTTAAGTTCCCGATTGTCAATTCCACTTTCTCCATATCTGCTTTACTTAATAACTTTAAAACAATGACTTGATGTTTTCGTTCTTACCACAATCAAATAAGCTCCAGGCACCTGATTTCTAAGATCAATTTTATCCGAATTAAAAGCCCCTACCTGAGCGCCATTCGTATTGTAAACCACAACTTGATCGTTGGAGGAATAGTTAGCAATCTGATATACATTCTCGACTCCTGTTGGCTCCAGCTGAAAGTCAACACCCTCAATATCTTCAAACCCAGAAGTAACTTCGAGCATATACTTAGCCTCAGTTGGCTGACCATTTCTCTCAACGACTCTCATCACAGGAGATTTCTCAGTATTGGTAAACCATTCGTAAATTGTTTCTTCTGGACGATCAATGGTTTGTCCGAACATAAACTGATCCACGTAAACCGTGTCTGTTTGTAGCAATACCGTTTTAACCCTTAACGTGTTTGGATAAGTGGCGTTGGGCGTGGTTAGTGAGCCATACCCATCCACAGTAACCTCTCTCCTAATCCATTGTCCGTAAGTTCCCAGACTTGGAACTGTTGCCAAATAATACCCAACCGAGTGATGAGTAGCCATTCCATCTGTCATGGGAAAAGGATAGATTTGATCAATCGTGTCATACTTCACAGAGGCTGGAACACCGTTTACCTTTGCTCCAAAACCCTTTATTTCAAGGGCGCTTGAACTCGTCCCATAGTAATCGTAGCGCTCTTCTATCGATACTTGTCCCAGTGCATCCAAATCCTGCCCTGCCTGAGCATAGTCTGAATAATGATCAGGGTTGGTGAACTGATTATTAAAAAAGAACTGATAGGCCAGTGGTGTGCTTCCTACAGAAACAACAACAAGGCTATCTACTCCAGAAGAAGCAGCCGAAGAATAATCCCAAGAATAGGCCGAACCCGTTAACGAAAAGTCTTCTGAAAGAAGGTCTGTTGATTGGTCATAGATAAATATATCACCTGCATTGGGCATATCGCTACTGGTAATGGTAATTTGGGCACTGTTATTGTAATAAATGAAGCTAAAGAAAGTTAAAAGAAGTAGATTAGTGAGTTTCATGATTAGTCTTTGCTTTTTTGTGAGTAGTTTTGAATCAATGATTATTTTATGGTATGCAGGTCAAAAGTAGTTTTTTTTTAGTTCTCATTCTAATCAGTTCTTTTGTTTACGGGCAAAAGGACGATAAGGACTCTGTTTATTACGAGGGCTTAATCCAGTTTACAGGAGTAGTGGTATCTAATGACAGTGTTAACCCTGTGCCTTTTGCACACATCATTGATTTGAGCCGTCATTCAGGAACAACTTCTGATTATTTCGGATACTTCTCTTTTGTCGCTCAGAAAGGCGATACCATTCGTTTTACCTCTGTGGGGTATAAGACTTCTTACTTTCACATTCCAGATACCTTGTCCAGTAATAAATATAGTTTGATTCATGTGATGCGAATGGATACCATTCTCTTGGATGATGCCAATATTTACCCTTGGCCAAACAAGGAGCAATTTGCGGAGGCATTTGTCAATGCTAAAATTCCAAATGATGACTATAAGCGAGCAGAAGCTAATCTCAATGACGATGCCATGGCTGCTTATGCTGAGCAAATTCCAATGAATGGCTCCATGAACTTTAATTGGTCCATGCAGCAAGTTCAGAATAAACTATACTATGCAGGTCAACTTCCTCCTAACAACCTCTTAAACCCAATTGCTTGGGCGAAGTTTATTAAAGCTTGGAAGAACGGTGATTTTAAACGGAAAGACGAAGACGAGTAACTTAATTGCCTTCGGATAGCTGCCAATACTTTACGTAATCTACCTCAAACGTACATGGAAATAATGCTGGGTCATCAGGAATGCCATTCTCCATGTTTCGCAATGCCATATTGATAATTAGGTGTCCCGTCTCTCTCGGCCATCCGTACATCTCTTTTCTCGCCTTTCGCTTGGGATGTTCACAAGTTACAGGTCTGCCCGTCCAAGTTCTGTATTTGTACTTCTTTTCAACCACTTTGTCGTCCAAGTAAATCGTGATTTCGTTTTCGGTGAAATAACATGTTACGGTGTGCCATTCATCTAAGTCGTTCGTTTTTTTGTGCGATGGACAGAAATTGTCCTTATTTGTTCCATCGTTCTCGTAATCATAGTGAACATTTGTGGTAAAATCCCACTTTTTCTTTCCATAGAAAATTTCAAAAATGTCAAACTCATTCCAAATGCTTCCTCCAGGAGTTGGTCCATCTCCACTGTAAATCCAAAAAGCTGGCCACATGCCATACAGCCGATCCATTCGAAAACGAATTTCGTACTTCCCTTCTCCAAAATCAGTTGCTTTGGTCCAAATGTTTGAGCTCGAATATTGGTATGTTCGGAGGTTGACAGCACTGTCGTCCATAACTTTATCGGCTGGCTCCCAATCCACCTGTCTCCTTTCTTTTGGGGTGTTGGTAATCCTGATTTTTAGTGTGCCTTCCGAAACCTCAAGGTTGTCGGGATCCATGGTGTTGACTTGTAACTCTCCTCCACCCATGTCAGCTCCTTGCTTCCAAGGAATAAGCTTCCAAACCTTAGTATCAATCTCTTTTCCGTTAAAGTTGTCTTCAAACTTGAGCACATAATGCGTATCAACGCAAGCAGGAAGCAGCTTAGGTTCAATTTTGAAGTAATCGCAAAGTCCATTGCACTGAGCGGGAAGTTGCAAACACCCTAAAAAGAAGGCCAAAAAAACTGTTAATCTCATTCTTTACTCGCTTAGTGAAGCGAATATACACATTAACGCCATCAAACATTTTTTGCCAACACTAATTCCGCAACTTTTCCGTTATTTGTACTCCATTCTAAGGATGTTGAGAGGTTTATTGGTCATCATATTAGCGCTACTTACACCGTTTTTCTTGCTTGCGCAAACGGCTACCCTTACGGGTACGGTAAAAAACGACAAAGGCTATTACGTAAGCAACGCTAACGTCAAGATCGTTAATACCACCAAGGGAACAACCACTGATGAACAAGGTCACTTTTCGTTGCAAGTTCCAGCCGATGAACAGATCAAGGTAGTGGTTTCTTCTGCGGAGTATGATTCTTATACAGAATTTCTTAACCTCAAAGCTGGCGCAACTGAAGATATTTTTGTGATTCTGACCACTCGAATGCTTCGCCCGTTTGACCTGACTGCTAAAGACCCTGGAACCTCTGGTACGAACTATTATAAGCCTGTTGGTGCTGAAAATATTCCTTCTCCAATTGCGAATATTGAAGGTCAATTGAGGTTTTCTCAAGTAGGTGTAACACAAAACAATGAGCTGTCTGCTGGTTACAATGTCCGCGGTGGAAACTTTGACGAAAACCTCATCTACTTAAATGGGATTGAAATCTATCGTCCTTTTTTAGCACGTTCAGGTCAGCAAGAAGGAATGAGTTTTATCAACCCCTACATGGTAGATAACATTCTCTTTTCTGCGGGAGGTTTTGACGCAAGGTATGGGGACAAACTTTCATCTGTGTTGGATGTTTCTTACAAAGACCCTAGAGAGTTCGCTGCCACAGCCGTAGCAAGTTTTCTAGGCGCCAATGTATTCGTTCAGGACCGTCCGTCTGTTCGGTTAAATTACCTTTTTGGTGCTCGATACCAAACCAATGCTTATTTATTTGGAGCGTTGGACACCAAAGGAGACTATAAGCCAGCATTTCTAGACGTGCAGGGAATGGTGAACTATCACATCAATGAAAATACGCGACTTACCTTGTTCGGAACCTATGCCGATAACAAGTATCGAATTGTTCCTCAAAACCGGGAGACCAACTGGGGAAGCATCAACGAAGCGCTGCGATTTACCGTATTTTATGAAGGTCAGGAAGTCACTCAGTTCAAAACAGCAATGGGTGCGGCTTCTATTGAGAATAGGCCCACAGATCACCTAAAACTGTATTTTACCACGTCATTTTTCAGAACGGTAGAATCAGAGCACTTTGACATTCTGGGAGAGTATCGTCTCGATGAGTTAGAGCGGGATTTGGGAAGTGATGACTTTGGGGACGTTGCCTATACCAGAGGTGTTGGAGGTTTTTTAGAACACGCCCGCAACGATTTGGATGCCTTTGTGGCTAACGGATATCATCGAGGAACCCTGGATTGGGGAACAGACTTTAAAAATAAACTGCAATGGGGTGTTAAATATCAGCACGAAATCACCAATGATAAGATCAGTGAGTGGTATATGCTTGATTCTGCGCGATTCAATGCTCCACACCCTGCTGATTCAGTTGGGTATGTTGATCCCAGTGCTCAACCTTATCAGGAGTTGCACTTAAGTTATTCATTAAAATCTCAGAACAGCGTTTCGAGTAATCGAGTAACAGGTTTTGTGCAGAACCGGAAGGGTTGGGAGATTAAAACCCAGCACCGTTTTACAGATACGTTACTTAACGAAGACTCCGTATTGGTTTGGGTGGATACCACCTTTAAAACCAGCAAGTATGTTAACGCCACGATTGGCGTAAGAGCTCACTACTGGGACTTTAACGGGCAGACGGTCGTTTCGCCTCGAGCGAGTATCAATTTCAAGCCTGCGCTGTTTTTTAAGCACAACGACCAAATGTATCGCAGAAATGTGACGTTTCGCTTTGCGACAGGCTTTTACTACCAGCCTCCCTTCTATCGCGAAATCAGGAACCTATCTGGTGTAATTAATCCCGAAATACGGGCACAACAGTCCGTCCATTTTGTGTTTGGTACAGACTATACCTTCTTTATGTGGAACAGGCGTTTTAAGTTCACCGGAGAGGCTTATTACAAGCACCTAACGAATATTATTCCTTACGAAATTGATAACGTGCGCATCCGCTACTTCGGTGAAAACAGCGCGAAGGGATATGCAACTGGACTTGATTTTAAGCTAAACGGACAGTTTGTAAGTGGTATTGAATCGTATGCTTCACTTTCTTTTTTGAGAACTTATGAAGACCTCGCAAACGATTATTATTACAACTATTATAACTCTGATGAAGAGTTGATCGTTCCTGGATACACGTTCAATAGTGTAGCCGTTGATTCTGAACGTGTAGAGCCGGGCTATATCCCCAGACCTACCGATCAATTCCTCAACTTCTCTTTATTTTTTCAGGATAAAATGCCAGAAGAATGGAATACCAAAAAAATTAAATGGAGCACTTTTAAGGTTAACCTTAACCTGATGTTTGGTTCGAGATTGCCCTACGGTCCTCCTGGAGATGATCGCTATAACGATACCATTCGTGGATCCTTTTTTAGAAGGGTAGATATTGGTTTCAGCAAGGATATTATTGGACCGCTAACGGATCGATCAAAGTTCAGTGAAAAGTCTATTCTCAATCATATTGATAACATGTGGATCTCTCTGGAAGTGTTTAACTTACTTGACATTGAGAACAGCACCAATTACAACTGGATTACAGACGTTACGGGTAGGCGTTATTCTATACCCAACACCTTGACCACCCGAAGGATCAACCTAAAACTGGTGATACAGTTTTAGCCCCTCACTCTTGCAAGGGACTTACTGTTCTTAAACCTACTTGATCAGTGCCAACTGATAAGACAAAAAGCTGTTCTCTGTGTGTGCAATTGCAGCTGTGTAAGTTCCTGTAGCAAAAACAAAAAAGGCGACTATTTCTAGTCGCCCTTTGGGGGTGATTGTGTTTAAAAGAGCTTATTGCTTGTTGATTTTAACGCTTGCTGATCCGTTTTCACCAGACAAATCAATTACGTACATCCCTGCTGAAAGATCAGACAAGTTCAATTGATTGGCTCCTTGATCTAACCGTCCTGAAGTAATGAACTTTCCTTCTAACGAGAAAACAACGTATTCTACCTGCTCACTAACTTCTATCGTAAGGAAATCAGCGACATTGGTAGGATAAGCATTGGAAATCATCTCGTTTTCAACAATGCCTACACTGGATGTAATCGTTACCATAAGTGTTTCTTCACAACCATTGGCATCTGTAACAATCACCGTGTAGTCACCTCCAGATAGGCCAGAAAGATCTTCTGTTGTGGCTCCGTTGTCCCAGTCATAATCGTATGAAGGCGTTCCTCCAGTAACGGATAGGTCAATGCTTCCATCGTTTCCATTGGTTTCCATAACGTGCGTTTCTGAAAGTGCTAAGGCATCTGGCTCTGTAATCGTAATGGTATCAGAAGCTACCCATCCCAACGAGTCTGTAACTGTAACGTAGTACATTCCTGGGCCAACGTTGTTGATGGTATCGTTTGTTCCGCCATTGTCCCAGAGGTATTGGATTGTTCCATTTCCTCCTGTAGTCATTGCCATTAGGTTGGCATTCGCATCACCATGACATAGCACTCCTTGTGTTTCAGAAATAGCAACTTCTGGGTAGTCTGGTGTAACGAATTCAAAAATCGAAACCGTACCACTTACTTCGTTTGAAACGATGATCAGGTTCTGTCCGTTCGGGCTCAACGAATCCGGAACGAATTTGATATCCTCTGGTCCTAAATCAAGTGCGGCAGAATCTGTCGCCAACTCTGAGAAATCTCTTCTGTTTACGTACGCACGGTACTGAGGTGCCATTGGATTAGACACATCGTAAACCATCACACCACCTACTCTTTCTAATCCGATAAAGGCATAAGTTACGCCATCTACCACACCAATGGTAATTGCTTCTGGTTCTGGTCCTTTGTCATCACTTCTGTTTTTGAATGCGTCCACATTCTCATCGTTAGAAGCATTAAAATTGGTATCAAGCACATTGTATGTAATCTGCTCAAACTCATCTCCTGAGTCATAAATGATGTTTCCGTTTTCATCCAAGATAGAGAACGATCTTCCTCCATAAGCGTAGATTTCTTCGAACATTCCATCGTGATTCCAATCTCCCTTTGAAAGGGTTAGCTTTAACCTTCCCAACGTATCTTCGTGCTGAAGGTTTGCCCAGTTAGGAAAAGCAATCGTATCTAACGTAATGTCTTCTACGCGATCTTCTTCTGAATAAGCTCCGTAATCTCTTGCGTCTCCTTCGTTGGCAATGAACATATAATTCATCCCGTTGATGTTCGCACACTTCAATGCATCAGGCTGGTACATTCCCTTTACTGGCCAATTATTGATGTTTACATCATCTGCCTTGTTGCTGGCATCAAAACCATTTCCTGGTGCCATGTGATTCTTAAAACCAAGCGCCTTGATTTCTAACACTTCGGCTGTTTGTAAATCCACTTTTGCAAGCGCATTGTTTTCTTGAAGAGACACCCAAGCGTACATGTTGTCTTTGTCTACACCCACGTATTCAGGCTCTAAGTCTTGCTCTACTGTTTGAAAACCATCGTTTCCGTAGATGTTAATGCTTTCATCGATAAATGATAGTTTAACGTTGTCAAATGCCGCATAATCTGAAGCTCCATTCTGAGCAACTAGCAGTCTCAATCGTACATGTGATGATCCTCCAGGAACAGGTAACATAACTCTTGTCCAAGACGTGTCTTTGTCCAAGTTTACGTAATCCTGAACGTCCCAAGTGGTTCCGTTATCGTAAGCTACTATATACCCTAAACTATCTGATGTATCGAAACCAACACTATAGTATTCAAACGATAAGAAAGCCGATGGTCTTCCCGATAAATCTACTGCGTCAAAATCAATGGTATGCTCAAAGGCTCCTCCACCATTTCCATTGTCAAGGTCCTCACATCCGAAAAAGTAGTTTCCATGCGCCTGCGTCTCAATCTCTCCGGAAAACTCTTCAATTACTCCCCAAACATCTTCACTTCCTGAAACACTCGAGTCTCCTTCCGTATTATAGGTAGCAGGCGTCAGCGTGTAGTTCCAGTTATCGATGTTAGAAGATTCAAAACTCTGACGGTGGCTTTCCCAGTTAGAAAAATCTGCAGTTGACACATCTCCAGAAGTCAGTGAAGCAATCGGGTTAGTGGCAATATCAATAACGGATACTGAACCAATTGGATCTACGGTATAGTCGTCAGAAGGTTCTCCTTCGTTAGCAACCACCAATTTTGTTTCATCGGGTGAAATCGTAATCATGTCTGGCAATGCTCCTACCGTTACTTGGTTGATGTAAGCTCCAGTCGTGTCGAAAAATACCACTACTCCATCCAGTTGTTTGTTGTTGTTCTCAACTGCTGCAGCGATGTACTGATCAAAAACCACCAAGCTATTGATACCTCCACCATACGGGCTTACATCAATTGTGTTGATGTGTACCGGGTTGCTTGGATCTGCAATGCTTAGCACCTCGATACTGTTGGCATCTGCATTGGTGAAATAAACACGCTGAGCAGTAGATTCGTAATAAACGATTTCTGCTGCACTCCCATCAAAAACATTGGTATGGTAGCTTCCTACGTGTTGAAGATCAAAGTTCTGTCCAAAAAGGTTGAACATTGGGATGATTAACCCCAGGGAAAGTAAAATTCTTTTCATTTTTTGTAGCGATTAAATTTGCCACAAAACTAGAGGGGTCATGTAACCAAAAGTGTAGGTAAGTGTTAACGTTTTGTTGCCTATAAATTACGCTTTCTTGTTCTTCTTGGGTTTATTGGCCTCGTATTTTGCCATGCGCTTTCGGACACCTCTTCTGAAGAGGAACATGCCCCAGGTAAGTCCGGTGAGTAGCCAAAAGAGTTGTGATTTTTTCCAACCATCCTGAAACATATAAATGGCAGTAATAACCGTAAGAATTATCGCTACAATCAACCAAAAACGCTCTAAATATAAGTGTACTTTACTCATGGGTTGTTATTTGCTTCAGGTGTGTCATTTTCATCTAGGTTGTAAACCCCATTACTAATGTTGTGCACCTTATAGTCTGTAAATTTACTATTACTGTGTAAACCTACTCCCGAAATTGTTCCCTTTGGCGAAGATACGACTACTTTTTCATGGGTGTAAACGCTATCTTTCTTAAAGTCTACGTGCAATAGTTCAGTATTTAGCTCCTCTTGTTTGTTGTTGATAAACACCACATCCTCTTTTACCATGATATACTCTCGGGTGGAGTACATTTCTCCATAGTTTGCAGTGAGTATGGATTCCACTTCTCCAGTTGAATCGTAAAAAGTTACAACCATTCCGGTGGGACATTCTAGCTTCATTTCGTTCTCCTCAAGCGCATAGCGATGCATTAAGGGACTTTCTAACTTAATCTGGGGGCTACCCTCGTCAGAGAAGAACATCGTAACGCCTTCACTTGTTTCTAGCGGTCCGTCATAAATGTGCGATACCTCCTGAATTTCTTCATTGGTATTACCACAAGACAAAAACATTCCGACTGCCAGAGCAACCGGAATGTTCTTTAAAAGCCTTATTTTAACTTTCGCTATTATTTGTTAATTCTTAGTTTGGTTTTTGTTCCCCAACAAGGAACATCATATGAATCTCCTTCAGACAACCCACCAACAAACAAATCTTGTTTTGTTGATAGTTGACTAACCAACCCACTTTTCCAAGACGAAGATGCACAACTTCCTGCAGCGTCAGCCAGCTCAAGTGCATAACTATAAACTGCTGTTCTATCTGTCTTATTCTGAGCACAAGACCCTGCGCTTTGCGCAACAGCCTGTGCCTGAATGTACTTAGCTTCACATCCTCCTACTTTTCCAGCATAGCTATATGCGTTCTTGTAAGATCCTTTATTCAAGTAAATTTGCGCAATTCTCATGGTTGCTTTTTCTCTATTCTCTTCAGATAGATCTGCAAACTTTAGTGCTTCAAGATAGTACTCCAAAGCTTTGGATTCACTTCCTGAACCATACATCGTATTCCCTAGATCAATTTTTGATTTAGCTGAAGGTCTTGCTTTGTCAATCAGAATTGCCAACTCAAGCAAGTATGGATCGTCACACTTTAAATTGTTTAATTTTTCCAAAACTTCCTCAGCTAGATCAATATCTTGTGGAGCTGCATCCGTTTTCTTCTTATAGATAGGCAATAATACCTCACAGTTGGCACATGGAACGATATAGCTCTCTAGTGTTTGAAGAGTCTGTATCCAGTTTTGAGCTTCGCCTGAGTTACCGGCATCTTCGTTTTCCTTTAGCTTCTTGTTCGAAAGCTTCTCCAACTTCTCATAAATCTGCATCATTTGATCGCAATCAATCAATTTTGCACCTACCATGAAATAAGCTGCTCGGAAATAATAAACTACATCGTACGACTGAATCTTTTCATCTGGCGTATTTTCAAATGCCATTTGAAAGTATTTGAATGCCACATTGTAACGGTGCGTTTCGTCCATCATGTTGTCGTGCGCACGTTTCATTTGCAACTCTGGACAGTCATTGTAATTCTCAACCCAAAGGTCATAAATCAGGTTTAAACTGTCCATCTTATTTTTGAAGTCATCGCTGTTCTTATCTGTAACGGCTTGCGCCAGCTTTTTGTAGATGTACTTACCGTTATCATAAAGCAAAGGCTTGTACTGAGGACAAACTTCTTGTGCTTTCCACCATTCTCTTGCAGCATCCTTGAAGTTCTCTTGCTTCAAAAACTCTGTATACAACGAAACAGCCTGACGGCATCCAGCTTCATCTCCGTTGTAGTTAGGTTCATCTTGCTCGATACATTCCGCTACCTGTGCCTGACTTGCGAAAGTCATGGCTACCATTGCTACTGCTGTAAAAAACTTTTTCATTTTATTGTTTTCTTTCTAGTTACTAATCATAAAGTCGTTTCCAGAACCACTTGTCATATTTTGCATTTGGCGATAGGGATAATCCAACATTAAATTTCAAATAGTTATCTTCTATCAGCCCGTTTTCTGTGGTTCCAAGCTTACCTAGTTCAAGTCCTAAACTCAGCGAGCTTGTCGATGCCGAACTTAACATCGGTATAGACATACCAAAAGCTATGCCATACTGTTTCAAATGGATGTCATTGCTTCTATATGGGGTATATCCGTAGTGGAATCCGACCTGATAAGAGCACAATTGAATGGCGTGCACATCTTTTAAGCTCATATCCGATTTTGGTAGAATATTTATACCAAAAGAGAACTTTTTCATCTGTGCTAACTCATCGTATGTACTCTCTGTAGAATCAAAGTATTCGTAGTACTTATAATAGTCTGCCATTTCGTATTGAGCGGTAAGCGTAACTCTTTTATTAAAGGTCACCGCTCCACCAATTGCAAACGACTTTGGCAACTTGATGTGCCCTTGATTATCGGTATAGTAGCTCGTTGTATCACTAATTATTTCTTCCTCGATCGTGTTGAGTTTATAGGTATACGCAAAAAAGTCTTGGAAGGCTCTGACCTGATTTCCGAGGTTGGCGGTCAAACCAATCTGATAGGTAAACCCTTCTTTTATCTTTTCGTAGTAGTGCAGTCCGTAGTCCGCTGAAAAGCCTCTAATAAGCAGTTTGTTTTTTACGTGCGTATTGTAGTAACTCACATCCTGAAATTCGATGGTTCGATCTCGCTGAACGGTTCCAAACAAGAAGGACACATTGGCTCCAATTGACAAACGAATACTATCTCCTTTGTTGAACAATTGCTGCCCTACTCCCAAGAAAAGACGGTTTACGCTTCCCATTCCAGCATAGTTATAGGTGATCGTATCTCCTTCGTTGGGATCTAACTCGCTGATGTCATAACCTGTAGTAGAATAAGGCATCAAACCGAAGGTAACTCCTGTTTTCTTGGCTACAGGCAATAATAAAGCAAAGTTTCTAAGCGAAGCTGTTGTTTGATTGTAGTTGCCATTATCCGAACTCATGAAACTGGCTTTACCCATTATTCCACAATCGAAAACAGGTGTATGCTTTAAAACATGTGCATATGTTGCTGGATTAGAAAGATTAATGTGGTGAAATTCTCCCAACCTCACCTGCGTAAGATCTCCTTCTTTTCCGAGTGCCACACTTGCTCCACCTAAACCTACGTAAGGAGTGGTAAGCATGGGTATGTGTTCTCCCAATCCAAATCGGGTATAGGGAGAGCTATTCTGGTCTTGACCAAAGTTCGTTAGCCCTACCAACATCCCTATGATAATAAGCGTATTACGATTTAACATTATGTCGTAAAATTTCATTTAATCCTCTCAGCGTTAGCCAACGGTCTGCAAAGATGCTATTTTTTTGCGAAAATTCCATTTTTTGCAGTTCTTCCATGTCTCCTCCGGTTAGGATTACTTTCAGATCTTCAAACTTTTGTTGAAAGTAATCGATGGTCGCTGTAATTTCGTTATTCATTCCGGTATAACAACCTGTATGTATAGCTGTTAACGTATCATCACCGATGTGCATGGCCGTTGCTTCATTTGGGTTAACTAACGGCAATTTGTCCGTGAAAGTGTGCAATGCCTTAAATCTCATGGACAATCCTGGAGAAATACTCCCTCCAAGATACTCTTTTGAGCCGTTGAGTACATCAAACTTTAGGCAAGTGCCAGCATCAATTATTAAACAGTTGGTTTCACCGAATAAACGGTACGCTCCTACTGCATTTGCCAACCTATCTTTACCTAATGTATGTGGAGTTTTGTACGTGTTTTTTATGGGAAGTTTGGTGTTTTCGCTAAGCACTAGAGGGTCAGCAACCAGTGATATCACAAACTTTGTTAAATCTTCGTTTGCTACTGAAGATACGATACAAGCATCCGATTGGGTGCGCTCAATCAACTCCTTTAAAGCATCCTTTTCGGTAGCCACCTGAAAATCGATTAATTGATCTTCTTCAAACCGTGCAATCTTGGTTCTGGTATTTCCTATATCAATAGTGGTTTGTGTCATGGTTGATGATAAACACCTAATTTATCCTGCATGTATCTCAACAGGTAAGGATAAAATTGAAAGCTGCTGGATGAAATAACAGCTGTTATTCTTGAAGTACTTTCTGCACAGGGATCTACCGTTGCGTCTAGCATAAATTTTTTTCCTTCTGTCGTGAGGAGGAGTTTACTGTTGTAATTGGTGGTATCACTTCCATCACAATACAAATCGTAAATAACACTAATTTCTCCTACCGTATCTCTGTCAATGTCCGTCAATTCAATGGAAGGTAAGGAAAAACTAGCATTAGGTACGTCATTACATCCGCTGTACACATCCGTGAACTTTCGAACAAGTTGGAGGTTTTCATTTTCTTTTTTGAAATGATATAGGTACAGATACTTGCTGTAGCTGGTGGTATCGCTGAATGCAGAGCGAATGCTCAGTTCACTTCTCACCACTACGTTTTCTCCTTTTTTGTCTTCCCAACGATAGGCATCAATGAGTTTTCCCCACACGATGGTGGTGTCTAGTTTTTCCTTAAATGGATAGTATTCTAATTGAAGTAAAGCATTTGGACTTGGGTCATAATAAAATGCTTTTCGTTGTTCTACATTTCTTTTTACTCGTATTTCGAAAGTGAGCCATTGGGGCGCTAGAAGACTATCTTTTGACTGGTCGCTTAGTGCAATGAAATCCTCTGGAAAATTAAAATGGTTCCACTCATCAGAAGTGGTGATAAGTGATAGTGCATATTGCTTGTTTTCATTGGTGTCATAAACGACTACACTCACTGATTTTCCTTCTGAAGACCATGCATTTCTGATGGAAAAATAGTTATCTACATCCAAGCGCATTTGCCAAGTACCCCCCAAACCTTTGTTCTGGCTCAGCACACCAGTGGTTGATAGGATAACAAAGTAAGTAAGTAAAGAAAAATGGGAGATGAACTTAAACCAAGTTGATTCTTTTGTACAACTCATCTTTGTAGGATCCTCCAATTGGAATAATCTTTTTATTGTCTTCAAGAATAATATTTGGTGCTTCAATTTGCGCAATTTTATCCAGCCTTACGATGTAAGAACGGTGAACACGTAGAAAATGGTCTGAAGGCATTTTTTCTTCAATATCCTTCATAGTACTGTGAATCGTATACCTCGCAGAAGCGGCATTAATTACCACGTAATCTTTTAGTGCTTCGATAAAGTAAATGTCTTTTGTGTTGAGCTTAATGAGGCGTGATTTACTTTTTACAAAAATAAATTCCGTAGAATCTTTGTTTTCCACCACGCTGTAAAGCATATCTCTTTCTTTCAACACCTCTAGCTCCTTTCCATGCTTGTAAAGCGCCATTTCTATTGAGGTATGTAAGTCAATTTCCTTAAATGGCTTAATGATGTAAGCGTAGGGTTCAGTTACCTTAGCCTTAGACAGTGTATTTTCATCTGCATAAGCTGTCAAGAAAATGATAGGAATATTGTACTTTTCTTTGATTTCTGCAGAAGCTTCAATTCCTGTAATATCACCTTTTAGCATGATATCCATTAAGATAATATCTGGATTTTTTTCTCCTGCAAGTTCTATGGCTTTTTCTCCTGTTGCAGCAGCTCCAACTACGTTATATCCCAATTTCTTCAGGCTATACTGAATGTCTTTGGAAACAATACTCTCATCTTCAACAACTAAAACATTTATCTTGCTCATGCCTATCTAGTTAAGGGGTAAGGTAATTCACTCAGGTTGGTTCATTTTCTCAAAGGTAAGCAAATATTTTGTTCCGCCTCCGGTTTTAAACTCCAAAGTACCGTCCAATTGATCGGTTAATGTCTGTACCAATTGCAGTCCAAGGGAGTCTGTTTCATCGATTCTAAAATCTTCTGGAAGGCCTATTCCATTGTCTTCCACCGTAATATAAACCTTGCCTTCTTCTTCAAGTACGCTTACTTCTAATTGAGGGTCTGTAATACCTGTAAAAGCATACTTCATGGCATTCGTTAGCAGTTCATTAAGAATTAACCCACATGGAATTGCCTGATCTAGGTTTAGGTTTACTGCGCCTAAATCGGTTGTCAGCATCACATCTTTATCTGGGAGCAAGAAGGTGTGTAGAACGTTGTTGATCAAATTATTGAGGTAATCTGAAAAATTTACTTGAGAAAAATCCTTGGATCGGTAAAGGCTCTCATGAATGAAAGACATTGATTTTACTCTATTTTGGGACTCTCTAAGGATATCAAGGGTATGTTCTTCTTTTACGTAAGAGGATTGTAGGTTGAGAATACTAGAAATCACTTGTAAATTGTTTTTCACCCTATGATGTACTTCCTTGAGCAGCACTTCTTTCTCCTGAAGTGATTTCGTGATCTCAATCTCCGCTTCTTTTTTATCGGTTATGTCCATAGCCATCACAGCCACGTCAAACTTGGATCTTCCTTCTACCGTAATTGGACTCAAGAAAGTCTCAATCCAGACTTCATCGCCTTTTTTACTTTTAAGAATACCTTCAAATTGGGTAGGATGACCACTTGTTGCTTTTTGGTAATAGCTCTGTAAGTTAGTCTTCACACCTTCACTCACCGCATTCAGTAATAAATCCATGAAGTTAACTCCAATTCTCATGGTGGCACCCAAATGGTGATAAACAAACTCTGCCAATTTGGAGTTGAAGGCGGTTACGTTATACTCACTATCCAATGTACACATGATTACATCCGACTTATTTTCGAAGATGGATTCCAGATGAGAAGTTTGTTTAACTATCAATTCTTGATACTCTTTCTCTTGCGTAACATCGCGTATAATATCTCTACTCCCCACATATCTATCTCCTTCATAAATAGCGGAGCTTGAAAGATTGACAAATTTCACCCTATTTCCATTTTGGATTCGGAAACCAACGTTGACGATGTTTCCTTTTTGTCTAAACTCTTCACTTCTTTTCTTTACGAAGTCTAAATCCTCTGGATGAACAAATTCAAACAATTGCTGGCCTACACAGTTTTCGCTATCGAATAATTTTTTTGCCGCATTGTTTAAGTCTCTAATTCTATTGTTCTCATCTACAATTACCAGCGCATCACTCAAATTGACGAATAGATCACGGTATTTCTTCTCACTTCTGATTAATTCTTCTTCTGCTTTTTTAAGATCCGTAATGTCTCTGGATATTCCCATGAAACCAATGTGATCACCTTTTTTATTACGCATTACTGCACAGGATAAAAAACAGGTAAATTCGGTTCCGTCCTTTCTTACATTGGTAACTTCTCCAATATAAAACCCTTCACTTTTCAGAGCACTTGCAATCGCATCAAATTCTTCTTTTATAGCATAAAGTTGACGTGCGTTAAGCGTCATAAATTCCTCCTTAGAATATTTAAACGCATAACAAGCAGAAGGGCTCACCTCGGTGATGTTATTGTCTAAATCTGTAGAAATAATGGTATCGATCGAACTGTTAAAAACACTCTTACTGATTTCTTGAGATGTTTCTAATTTTCGTTGTGTTTCTTTATGTTTCTGAATTTCTCTTTCTAATAGAATATTCGCTTCACTAGCGAGGTTGGCTCGGAGCTGCTCTTTGGCTAAATCCTCTTGCAACTGATAATCAGAAACGATGGTGGTAATGATGTCTTGATCTTTGTATTTGGTAAGAAATGATTCCAACACAAATTTGTGCCACTCATTGTTGTTCAGTTGTCTGGAAACAATCAAGAACTTCCCTTTTTCTGGGTTTTCTATGTGTTGTAGGATTTTTTCTTTGTCTTGCTCGCTAAATAATGTAGTAATGTGCTGTCCTTTTAAGGATAAACCGTCATCTTGTTTGTAATTCAGAAAGCTCTCATTGCACGTAATAATTATTCCATTGGTATGATTAATTATTCCGTCTGGAAGTTGATGATAGATGGCCTGAAAACTTTCTAGCGTTTGGAGTAGTTCTGCTTTTTCTGAAATATCTTTTACTCCTACCAAAACATAGTCAATATCATTGTAATTGATAATGGAAAAGTCAAACTCGCCATAAAAAATGCTACCATCTCCAGAAGTCACCTCTTGCTGATGTGTATATCCGCTCGACTCCAACAGCATTTTATGAAACTTCTCGATGGCTTCATCATTCATCTGTTCACGATAATCGCAAGATGAAATCGTATAGAAGTTTTGGTCGATGAGTTGTGTAGCATCCGGATATGCAAAGAGTTCTAACGCTTTAATATTGACGTCTATTATTTGCAGCTTTTTGCTGTCTAGCAAAAAATAGGCGTAGCCTGAATTCCTGAAGAAGTTTTGAAAATATTTAATCAACTCAGCCCTCAATTTTCTTCACCTTTAGACCATTGATTTTATGTTCCTCTCCTCGTTTGTAAACGATTTGGATACTGATTGTGCCATCTTCATTGTACTTGGTCCATTCACCATCCTTAAAACCCGCATCATACTTTCCTTCCCAGTAGATTCTTCCGTTGGGATAGTAGTATTTATGCTTACCGATGGCCAAACCATTAATGTATTCGCCTTTGAACGCTAAAGTTCCATCTTTATATTTATAAATCCAAACTCCGTGTCTTACATCGTCTCTGAATTCCCCTTCTTCCGTATGATCATTTACACTGTAAAACCACTTTCCGTCTTGAATCCCATCAATGTATTCTCCTTGGGTCAATACATTTCCCAAGGTATCGTATTCAATCACAGTACCATCTTCTTTTCCTCTTCGGTAACTCTCTTCACGCTTTACTTGTCTGTTTTCGTACCACCACGTCCAATTTCCATGTGGTTTTCCTTCTAGGTATTTTCCTTTTTGTTGAAGATCTCCATTCTTGAAATAATACTTCCACTCGTTTACCTTCAGTCCACCTAAGTATTCTCCTTCTGCCTTTAACTCACCCGATTCGTAGTAAAATAACCAAGCTCCAGTTTTTGCACCAGAGGTGTCCAATAAACCTTCTGCCAGTTTCTTATCGTCCTTGTAATGGTAAGAGGAAACCAATGCACCTGTGCTATCGTATTCTCTAAAAATACCTTGTTTCATGTCATTGTTATAACCACCCACCAACATGCTTCCATCGGGTCTGATCTCTTTTTCTAACTCAAAAAATACCACTTCCTCACTCTCTGTGTCTACTTCACCAAAGTCATATTTTTCTAAGGTCTTGAGCCCTCCTTTTTTGGTATACTCCTTAACAATACCGTTCAATTCTCCATGCATGAAATCTCCTTCCCATTTCAGTTTACCATTTTCAAAATACTCCTTCCAAACCCCATGCTTCTTACCGTTTTCATCGTATCTGTTAATCTGTTCTTCACTGCGCAAAAAACCAGTAGTGTATTCTCTTATGGTAATGATCCTTCCTGTGGAGTCATACTCGTAGGCCATACCTTCAAGTTTGTCGTCTTCGTAAATATAACTCCACCGCACTTCGCCAGAAGGATAGTATTCTTCTGCAACGCCTTGCTTTAGGTTATTGGTAAACAGATCCTTTGATTTCAGATTGCCTGCAGTATCGTACTTGATGACAGGTCCATTTTTTAGACCATTCTTGTAATTGATCGCCTGAGTGATTTCGCCTTGTTCATTGTAGAAATTCCATGTGCTGTCCAATTCAAAATTTAATCGGTTTCCTTCTGTTTTTTTCTTTCCATTCTCATAGTAGGTGATCCAATACCCATTCGGTTTGCCATCCTCTAAATATCCTTCACTACTCTTTTGACCATTGGAATAATAAAAGACGTTGTAGCCATTCGGATCTACTTCTTCGTTCTGGGCAAAAAATTGCGAGAAAAAAAAGCAATTAACAATTCCTATAAATAGAAATAAATTAAACTTAAAAGAATAAATATTACTATCTCTATTAGCTTGTTGATATCGTTGAAAGAAAGCTGTCAATTCTCTATGAATTAAAAGTAATTAACATGTTATATTTACCTAACCTGCTGATTGTAAAATTAGTATTTAATATGTTAACAATACGCAGATAACTAGCTTTTCCAGTTACCATGAATATCTTTTTCAATTTTTAGACCAAAATTTTGTGAGTTATGTATTCAAAAATGTTGGTTAACTCTTTAAGAACTTATTTTGTAGTTAGAAAGTTGTTTTTGTATGCAATTATTTTGCAGGATTACAAGTAAAACTTGTTACTATTAACTAACAGATATTAACAGCTTTACTAAACAAATATTTCAAACTTGTTAATAACCTGAAAATCCTCCCATAAAGCTAGTTATATTTGTAGATATATTAATTGATTTTAGAAATGAGAATAGCAATAGGAAGTGACCATGCGGGTTTTGGTCTCAAGAAAAAAGTAATCGATCAATTGACCTCAGCAGGTCATAACGTAGAGGATTTTGGATGTTTTTCTGAAGAAAGTATGGATTATCCGGATGTGGCGCATCCTGTTTGTGAGCACATAGAGACAAAACAGAGTGATTTAGGTGTGTTGATATGCGGAAGTGGTAATGGGATTAGTATGACAGCAAATAAACATCAGGGAATTCGTGCAGCATTGTGCTGGAATGCTGAAATTGCGGAGTTGGCGAGACTCCACAATGACGCAAATATTCTTTCTTTGCCAGCTCGTTTCATAGATGAGGCGGAGGCATTGAAGTGCGTTGAAACGTTTTTTAGAACAGATTTTGAAGGTGGAAGACACCAAAGAAGAGTGGATAAAATAGGATGTTAATGAAGTATTTGGTAGTTGTTATTTTGCTTATTGCGGGAGTTTCTTCTTGTGTAATTTTTAAGAATAAAGGAGACGTAGATTTAGAAACATTACCGAATGATATGGCACAAAAATATGCTGTATCGATAACACCTTCAGATTTGAAAGGGCATTTAGAAATCTTGGCATCTGATGCGTATGAAGGCAGGGAAACAGCAATGCCTGGACAGAAAAAAGCGGCATCTTATATTGAGAATCACTTTAAAAAGATTGGTTTGGCTCCAGGCGTAAGTGAAGAGAACTATCAGCAAAGTTTTCCAGTACTCTTAAAAGATCCGAGCAAAGTGTTTTTTGATATCAATGGTCAAGAACTGAGTTTCTTGTCTGATTTTTACTATCTGGGTAATGTAAAGGACACTGTTTACAAAAACATTCAATTGATTGAGTTGGGCTACGGCATTGATGATGAAAGTTATTCTGATTATAGCGATACAGACGTTTCTGGAAAGTTTATTTTAATTAAAGAAGGTATTCCTGAAGGAAGTGACGTGAGTGTGGCTTGGGGAAGTTGGAGAAACAAGCTTGATGCGGCTATGGCGCATGGAG
Source organism: uncultured Flavobacteriales bacterium (assembly GCA_964387945.1). Lineage (GTDB taxonomy): Bacteria > Bacteroidota > Bacteroidia > Flavobacteriales_D > Parvicellaceae > Parvicella. The sequence goes on from CAYLYX010000002.1 coordinate 160,224, forward strand.
CAATTGGGATGATTACTGTGCAAGAAGAATATAGTGATCGCGTAGAGCAAATTAGAATGTTTGTTGAGAACCCAAGAATGCAGTTGCACGACAAAGGAAAACAGCAGTATAACTATTCTATCCCTAATATTTATATTTCTGATTCCATTTGGGATGAAATTAGAGGACAAAACGCTTTTACAGCTGAACTAGATTTAACGGTAGAAACAAACGAGTCGTTAAGTTCAGAAAACGTACTTGGATTCCTAGAAGGAAGCGATTTGAAAGAAGAAATAGTGGTCATCACGGCTCACTATGACCATATTGGTTACGACAACGGAGAGATTTGCAATGGAGCAGATGATGATGGAAGCGGTACGGTGTCTTTATTAGAAATTGCAGAAGCTTTTGCAATGGCAAAGGCAGATGGCAAAGGCCCTAGAAGGAGCATCTTATTTATGACCGTTTCTGGAGAGGAAAAAGGACTTTTAGGCTCTCAATACTATTCTGATAACCCGGTTTATCCGCTTGAGAATACAGTTGTTGACTTAAACATTGATATGATCGGTAGAAAGGACAGTCTTCATGATGATGATCAATACGTATATATTATTGGTGCGGATCGGATCAGTAAGGATTTGCATTACATCAGTGAGCAAGTGAATGATGAACTGATCCACTTTGAATTAGATTATACTTACAATGAAGAAGACGACCCAAATCATTTCTACTACCGTTCTGATCATTACAATTTTGCAAAACACAATATCCCTGTTATCTTCTACTTCAGTGGGGTGCACGAAGATTATCACAAACCTACGGATGATGTAGAGAAGATTTTGTTTCCGAAGTTGGCACAAACAGCACAATTGGTGTTTTATACAGCCTGGGAAATCGCGAATAGAACAGAACGATTAAGAAAAAACGCCTAAAGAAAAAGTATGAGTAAAGAGTATGTAATTCTTGTTGATGAAAAGGATCAGGAAGTCGGTTTAATGGAAAAAATGGAAGCCCATGAAAAGGCATTACTACATCGTGCATTTTCGGTATTTATTTTTGACGAGCAAGGCCGTTTTCTGCTGCAGAGAAGAGCGTTAGAAAAGTATCACTCTGGTGGATTGTGGACCAATGCTTGCTGTAGTCATCCAAGATCAGGAGAAACGACCAAGGAGGCTGCGATTAGAAGGTTAAGTGAGGAATTGGGTTTTACTACAGATGTAGAAGAACAGTTTAGTTTTATTTACAAAAGTGAGCTAGATAAGGGGCTTACAGAACACGAATTGGACCATGTCTTTTTTGGTACTTACGTGGGAGAGATCAAACCCAACCCAGAAGAGGTGATGGACACAAAGTATGTAGCGCTTAACGAACTCAAGGAGGACATGCAAAGCCACCCTGAGCATTATACGGAATGGTTTAAGATTTGTTTCAACGAGGTGTTAGAAAACTTATAGCAATAAAAAAGGCGGGAAATTCATCCCGCCTTTTTTATTAATTATCGTTGCTCTGATTACATATCAAAGTAAACTGAGTATCCGTCAGAGAAGTTAGCTTGTCTAACGCTCATTCCGTTGATCGTCCAGTTAGTACCAGCATCTTCGTAATCACCGTCTTTTTCTCCTGTAACACCAAGTCCAGTGTTGATTTCTTCAGTGATATCTTCTTTATCCATATCTAATAGAGAAAGCGCTCCATCACAATCGTAGAAGTAATCTAGAGAGATAGAAGAAAGAACATCACCTTCGTAAGAGAAGTATCCTGAAACTCTCAATCCATCGTATTCTTTGTCGTATCCGTCAGAACTTCCAACCAAAGAAGCCATTTCTGACTTAGTAGTAGATCCTAATTTGATTTTTCCGTTTTTAACGTTAGCTAAGAACAAATCAGAAAGATCTTTCTTCAAGTTGTAGAAATCTCCTACACAATCACCATCATAATCTCCTCCGATAGGCTCTTCGTAAGAAGGATCAATATAAAGAGAGTATCCATCTTCGTAGATGCTGAAAGAAACTTCCATTCCAGCGTATGACCAATCGAAGTAAGTATCGCTATCAGACTCAGGATCACCTAACGTTTTCTTTAGGTAAGCCAATAATTCTTCAGAATCTTCCTTTGCTTCATCTTCTTTGTCATCATCGTAGAAAGTGTTACAAGAAACGCTAGAAAGCGCTCCGTCTTCCATTGAGAAGTTTACGTCAAAGTCATATCCTTTGAATTCTTTGTCGATAGAGATGTAATCTTCATCGTCAGAGTCGATGTCCATTACCTTCTTAACCTCGTCAGCATCAGAAACCTCTAATACAAGGTCTCCTTTGTCAAAGGCGTCCATCATTTGTTTAACAATGGCATAGCCATTTTCTTCTGTTTTTTCTTCTCCTTTTTTGTCGGATTCGTCACTCTCTCCGCCTCCGCAGGATGTGAATGTTGCCATACTACCTGCCAAAAGCAATGTAGAAACTGTAAGTAATCTTAACTTTTTCATTTTTATTTGATATTAACTAGTATTTTTTGTGTCCGCACGAAAGTATTACATTTTTTTGTTTTAATAAAGCTAGCTTTGAGAAAAATGAACGATTCAACGGTAAATAGGTTTAATTAATCCTATAAATTGACGAATTAATCCGTCTAAAGGATGAATTGAATCGTATAACCGTTGTGCACAACATCAAGTTGAATCTGGCCTTGGGGGTACGTCCAAAAGTACATGCCGTCCTTAATTTCTGGTTTCGAACCAAAAATGGCATTGAGCGCTGAGACGATGGATTTAGTATCAACCCATATTAACTTTTTGCTAACTGGACAATCGTATGTCAAAAATAGCTGATTTTGAGCAGCGCTTAGGGTAATACCATCAAACTTCTCAGGAGAAAGCGTGTCTAAAGAAAGCGTACCTTTGAGTTGACCCTTAATTGTGTTAGTTAGTGTTGATTCGGCTTTGTACCAATCTCCCACGCAAGATGTTTGAGCGGTATCAGTATTAACCGAAGAAATGACTAAGTCAACTCCTTCTTTTGGAAAAGTCTTTAGCTTAAAGGAGGTTTGATTACTCACCCATTTAGAAGCATTGATCGTTGATTGTATAGGGTTTCCCAGTAAAGCGGTAAGCGCTGGGTTGAGTTCATCGAATTGCGACTTCAGAAGAACCATTTGAGCAGAATCGGAGTAACTCGCATATTTAACCGCTTTTAATTGATTTCCTTCAAAATAGAAATTACGAAGAAGCACAGTATTTTCTAAGGTCAACGAATCGGAATAATTTGATACTAAATCGCCTATTTGAAATGATGCTTTAACATCCTCGTAGTTTGTTGTTTCAAGTTCATTCCGATTAAAATAATCCGAAACAAACAAAAGATGATCATTTAGCGTGACGAGTTCTGGAGCTTTAGCTTCGGTAGAGCTTGTCTCTTCTGCGCTTTCGTTGGATGAACAAGAAGCGAAACAAAGTAAAGATAGAAGTATGATAAAGCAACGAGTCATAAGCAACATTCGGGGAGCTAAGATATAAAGGAAGTATGAATTAGAGTTTGGCATCCAAATAAATACCATAACCATCTTCGAAATTGGCTAGACGAACAGTTGTTTCATTCCATTCCCAAATAATGTTGTTTTCAGCTTCAACACCTTCAATGTTGAGGGCAGAAGTAAGGCTGTTGTTCATAATGGATTGGTCTACCGCAATCATTTCAAGCGCAGCGTCACAGTGATAAAAACAATCTAACGCAATGGATTGAAGTACTTCATTTTCATAAGAATAGAATGCCGTAAGGTTTAATCCGTTGTAATCGCGCTCAAAACCATCTGCATTTCCAGTCAGCTCTTCCATTTCTGTACGGGTGGTTTTTCCAAGAATAATGGATTCGTTTTTGAAGGGTTTAATGATCAGTTTGATGACATCCTCCTGCATGACAACGTAGTCTCCAATGCACTCATCATAAACAATTTCGTCTACTTCTGACTCTTCGTTATCTGATGCAGAAGAGGCGTCATCGCTTGTGTCTGCTCCCTCTGAGGAGCAGGAGCTTAGCGCTAAACCTGTGAACAGCAATAAATAGGTGAATTTGTACAGAACTTTCATCTCAATATTCTAAAAATTGTGAAGGTAAAAATAGAGATTTAGGCATTACCAACTACGTTGTGGATATGAGTTTATAACAACTTAACGCAGCATCAAAAGAGAATTTTGTACTGAGCAATGGGTAAGAAGCCCGTTTGATAGCGGGTTTCGATTTGCTCCGTTGAGGAGTTGTACACTTGTTGAAAGATGTTCTTATGGTTCGTCAAGTTTTGGAAGTTAACGCTCCACTCTTGTGTAATTTTTTGTCCGTTGCGTTTATAACCTATTTTCAGGTCGGTTCTGAAGTAGTCTTTGTATTGATCCTGGTAGGCGTTGTCAAAATCGTAAACCGCTTCTCCTGCAGCCTGGCTTGCTTCCAAATCAACAGGAATATAGCGTTGACCACCGTTTAATGTCCATTTAAAATCAACCACGAAAGTGTTTTTAGCTTTTGCATTTTCCTTCTTAGTAAACAACTGAAACTCTTTACCAATTAAAAAGTTGGTCGTGTAATTGCCATTGAAAGCCGTATTTCGCTCCACACCATCGCTTCCTTTATACTTCGACTGGTACAGTGACCCAGTAAACAAATAATAAAACCCTTCATGTAAAAATCGTTCTACGGTAAGTTCAATTCCATAGTTATAACCTGTTCCTTGATTAACTAAGGTATCTGGAAAAACGAGATCAAAATTGGCACCATAGTTCAAAGTACTGTAAAAAGAATTGACGATTTCTACAGGAGCATTGTCAATGAGTTGATAGTAGACCTCTGTTTTTAATCTAGAACGAGCCCCAAGACTTTGGTCATAACCAACTACAAAGTGATTACTTCTAATCATTTCAAGGTTTCGGTTGGGAATTACTGGCTGTCCATCATCGCCCAAAATGGCGTCACCGTTGTCATCTGATAATTGGCGAAAGAATAGTCGGCTAGGTGGAAGCTGATTGTGCATTCCATAAGCCAAAGATATAGCAGACTTCTTACCTATTTTATATTTCAAACCAATTCGAGGCTCCACCGCAAAAGTGTTGTTCAGAAAAAAGTATTGGCCATGCAACCCCGTATTTAGCGTTGTCTTTTCATTAATTCTAAATTGCCACTGCGCGAAGGGTTGTACGAAGTAAGTCGCACCGTCATTATTTGTGATGTTGTACCAGTAATCAGGTGTAACTACCGTGTCAAAAGTGGGTGGAACCAAGACTGTATCTGGTCTGATGTGCACGCTATCTTTGAGGTTGTAGTATCTTCTCTGGCTGTAAACGCCTGCTTTAATAAGGTGTCGCGAGCTAATTTTGTGCTGTAAAGTGATGTTTAACGTTTGTTTTCCTTCTAGCGAGGTATTGCGATAAAAAGGGTGATAAGTATTTGTGAATGAGTTAAGCGTGTCGTTGCTAATTTCATTAAATGTTCCATCAATCGAAAAGCTGGTTTTGATGAAGGAGTTACCGTTCATTCTAAAGGTGTTTGAGATCCCTGCTGCACCAATATTTGAAGTAAAGATGAGGTCTTCTCCATTTTCAGCATAGAGGTTGGGGTCTTCGTTTTCACTGTCGAGAAACTTAACTTTGGACAATCCTCCAATTCCCCAAATGGTGAATTTACCCCTGCTGTTTGGAAGGTTGACCTTAAAAGAAACATCTTGGTAGTCTGGCACAGATGTGCCTGTTCCAAAGTTAATACCCATTAGTTGGAAGATTTGGAGTGTGGAATACCGATAACTAACCAGATAGGACGAAAACTTCTTTTTGCTGATAGGACCTTCAGCCATGAATTCCAGCCCATTGAAGCCTAACTGTCCCAAAAACTCATGCTTTTGGTTGTTTCCAGAACGCATTTTAAGATCAAAAACACCAGCCAGTGCATTTCCGTATTCAGCAGGAAAAGCCCCAGTCATGAAGTCACTATTGTCTAGTACGTTGTTATTAAGAATACTTACAGGACCGCCTGTAGTTCCATTAAGTGCAAAGTGATTGGGATTGGGAATATCAATATCTTCAAACCTGTACAGCACTCCCGTTGGGCTGTTTCCTCTTATAACGATATCATTTCTACTGTCATCTGCTCCTTGAACACCCGCAAAGTTTTGTGCCATACGCGCAACATCATTCAAACTACCAGCATAGCGCATACTTTCCTCAATAGAGAATGTTCTCGCACTTACTGTGGTCATTTCGTTTTGAGCTTTCTCCTTTTTGTTATCAGCCTCCACTTTTACTTCCTCCATCACAATGCTTTCCCTAAGCTCTAAGTTCAAAATTAATTCTTTACCAGATGTGAGCTCGAGATTGGTCAATACAGAGGGTTCATACCCAACATAGGAAACACGAATATTTATCCTACCTACTGGAACATCTTTGATGGTAAAGTTGCCGTTTACATCTGTTGCTGCACCAAATGGAGACTCCAGGTTTGTAACCAAAATGTTTGCACCAATCAATGGGCTTTTGGTGTCTGTGTCTATAATTGTTCCTCTAATGTTCTGCGTGATCTGAGCAACAGAAGCATGTGCTAAGATGAAGAAAAGGGATAACAGCGTAAAGCGTTTCATTTCAATAATTTTTGTCTGTACAAAGAAAGAATGATTTTTAGTTAGGAATCTATTTTTGGTAGGAATGAAAGGGTTTTGTGATGTTTGACAAGGCAAAATTATGACGGACAAGGCATTTGTTACGATTGGTATTATTGATAGTACTGATCAAAGGTTTCAATGTTTGCTCGAGAAACAGGTATAGTTTTATCATCAAAGTGCTGAAGCGACAATTGATATCCCTGAGCATTTCCAGTCACTTTCTGGACTTTGTTGAGGTTAACTAAAAAACTACGATGCGTTTTGAGTATGGTATTGGAAGGTAGCGTTTCGGCAAATGAAGCCAGTGCAGAGCGGAAAGTTACCTTCTTGACGACATCAGCTTCTAGATAATAAATGTCACAGTAGTTTCCAACGCTTTCTATAAAAAGAAGGTCGCCCAACGGAAGTTCAAGGATTTCGTATTTGCCATTTCCTTTTAATTTGTAAATAGTTTCTCTTCGCTCCTGTTTTTTGGTGTTGATCACCTCATTTACAGAAGCTGCTTTTTCCATGATTTTGTTTTGATGAAAGTATAGATAAAAAGTAACGACTACGATCATCGGAATGACGCCAACAATGAAAGTGGCTAGAATGACTTTTATTAACGTGGAAAGATCGAACGCAGTGTTGGGATAGAAAACCTCTCTTCCTACAAAGAAATTCACAAGAGCGATTGAAAGAAGAATGCTAAAAAGCATCAAGATTTCTTTTCCTACCGTCCAAGAAGCGGTATCAAACATTTTAGGAAACATTCTCGTCAAAACATTCGTAAAGAAAAATGAGACAACGAATGTTATGCTGGCAAAAAGCATGGAGTCTTTGAACGTGTAGGAAACTGCTTCTGCGAAGAATAAGGTGGGTTTGAATACGTATAGAATGAAAAACACAACCAGAGCCACCGTCACGTTAATGATTGTAGATTTACGGTAGCCATCTTCGATAATGGAAGGATAAGGTTTAGAAAAATAACTTAACACGCACTAAAAGTAAGAATATTGTACTTTAGCTATACAATACAATTTTATGAAAATAGGAATACTTGGAGGTGGTTCTTGGGCTACTGCAATTGCGAAAATATTAACAGACAACGGAGCTAAAATAAATTGGTGGGTACGAAACGCTGATCAAGCTAAGCATATTGTGAAGCATAAACATAACCCAAGGTATTTGAGGTCGGTGGAGTTTTTGGATGGTGAGTTGGAGGTGATGACGGATTTGGATGACTTTATTTCGTCAACAGAGGTGATCATTGTAGCAACTCCCTCTGCATTTATTCACAATGTATTGGAAGACAAAAAACTGGACGGACATAAAATTGTTTCTGCAGTGAAAGGAATTATTCCTGATTTTAATTTAATTCCTGCGCACTACTTTTCCGAGAAGCACCACATTCCAATGTCTGATATTGCAATCATTAGTGGACCGTGTCATGCAGAGGAAGTAGCAATGGAAAAGCTGTCATACCTAACAATTGCAAGCGAGGATGAAGCACTAGCAAAATTGATTGCTGATCAAATGGATGGACGGTACATTAGATGTAGTGTTTCGGATGATTTGGTGGGCACGGAGATTTCGGCTGTTTTAAAAAATGTGTATGCATTGGCATGTGGTGTTGCACATGGCTTAGGTTATGGCGATAATTATATGGCGGTGTTGGTGAGTAATGCCATCCAGGAGATCGAGTCCTTCATCGATCACGCCTACCCGTTGCATAGGGACGTAAAGCAGTCCGCCTATTTAGGAGACCTGTTAGTAACAGCATATTCTCTTCATAGCCGTAATCGGAGATTTGGGAACTTATTAGGGAAGGGTTATTCATTAAATGCGGTAAAACAGGAAATGAATATGGTGGCAGAAGGTTATTATGCAGCGGCATGTATTAATGAACTAGCCGCTCAACATAATATTGAATTGACGATTGCAAACACGGTTTATGAAATGTTGTATCAACAGGTTCCGCCAAAGACTGCTTTCAAAGAATTGAGCAAAAAAATGTACTAAAGATAGGTTGTTTTGTTTTTTGGCCTATAATCTGCTGTAAATCAGAACAAAACAAAAAACTTTATCAATCGGCTCGATTTCAAACGTTCTCCAAAATTAAAGGGTGCAATACTACCGAAGGCTTAAAACGTCTTAAATCGCCTAAAAAAGCTTATTTATTCCTAAATTTCTTTATAAACGTAATTAATCGGTTAGGAAGTATCTTATTCGCCAAATTGACCGTTTTATTGTAGCGTGTCATCGATTTGCTATCGATTCCTTTTCTTTCAGCAAAAGTTGTTGTAACTCTACCACGATCTTTTCCTTGAACCTCTTCTTCAGGACGAGTTTCGGTGTAATAATAAAGCGCTAACGATTTTCTGCTTCTACCCTCAGGGCAAGTCAGTGGGTCAGGGTGACCGTGCCAGGAGTCTCCAGTAGTAGAAAACATGGCCATTCGGTTAAAGACAGGTAGGATCTTAACCGCTGATTTACTCATGTCTTTCTCCCAGAGCTCAAAATGACCTCCATAAGACTCGTCCCAATCCTTGTTAAGATAAATCAACAAATTTAATCGCCTGTGTAGATCAAGTTTTCTGTGTTTATGAAAGTCAACGTGTATTTTTAAAAAACCGCCTGGTTTGATTTGGTGAAAGCCTCCCCCTTCATAATGAGGATCAGCCAGCAGCGGTTCTTTGATGCCGGTCAATTTATTGAGAAAATCCCTAAACTCTTGCGAATTCAGAAATTCAATCAGTTTTTTTGTGTTCGGACCAAAGAGCTCATCTCCTTTTGTGGCGTGCTTGTCTTCGTTGGGGTTTTTATAATAAATTTGATCCGGTTTTTTATCCAAATCAGGGAACTCTTCCAAGACTTTATTTAGTAAATCTTCATCGATAAAATCATCGATTGTACCATTAGGAAAAGGGTGCGCATTTTGATATTGATCCGCATACTTTTCTAGCAAATTTTCAAGGCTTCCGTGTTTTTCGTTTAGCATGATAAGTTAATTCTTAGATTTTTTAATAACGTAAATTTGGCTGGAATAGGTTCCGTTTTTTGCCTTGAAGTTAGAGACTAGGCCAAACCAAAATCCTTTGATCAAATTTACAAAACTAAATCCAGAGTTGCCCGATTTATACTTCTCACTTTCTAGGCTTATCCAGAACGCATCAAACTTCATGGGAATCATCTCGACCACATCAAAACCTTCTTTAGCAAAAAGCAGCTTGATGTCGGATGGTGTGAAGTGATATAAGTGGATTGGCAGATCGTATGCTGACCAGAATTCTTTATATTTCTTAGCATCGGGCGAACTACAGTTTGGCACTGCTATAAAGAGTGTTCCATTGTCTGAGAGAATACGTTTAAACTGACGAATATCTTGCTTCAAATTATATAAATGTTCTAATACGTGCCAAAGTGTAATCGTGTCAAAGGAGCCATCAGGTATGGTGCTAACCTCATCGGGTGTGCGCATTTCGATGTTGGATTTGTTGATAGCCAACTGCCTCGCATTATCGTCAGGCTCTACACCTTTTACTTGCCATCCTTTTTCTTTAACGTAGTTGAGAAAGACGCCCGAACCCGCTCCAAAATCAAGCAGGGTTTGTTGGCTGGAGTAGCGATTAATAAGCTTATGCTTTTGCGCTAAGGTTCTTTTTCGCACCACGTGAAAAAGAAAGTTAACGAGGCCTTTTTTTGTCTCTGTGTGGGAAATGTAGTTCTCTGTATCGTAGTACTCCCCTATCTCGTTTTCATCGGGCAATGGGTTCGTAAAACGAAAGCCGCAGCCACCACACTGGTCAATGGAGAAGGAAGTATTGTTGATCCTGAAGTTCTTGGATTCTAGGAAGTGGTTGATGTCAGTTCCTTCACAAATCGGACATGCTTTACGTTGAATCATAATTCCTTTTTTTACGATGTTCCACGTGGAACTATCTACCTAATTTTATCAATAGCACAGAAATGTCACTCGGTTTAATGCCGCTTATTCGAGAGGCCTGACCAATCGTTTTCGGTTTGATTTTCTTTAATTTTTCTTTGCTCTCGGTAGAAAAAGTTGAGAACGAATCGTAGTCCATGCTCTCTGGAATCTCTACATATTCCAGCCGCTCGATTTTTTCGGCAACCTCTTTTTCACGACTGATGTAACCCTCATACTTGATTTGAATTTCGGCTTGTTGTTCTATTTCTGGAGACAGGTTGAGGTTGCTCGATACGTATTCTCTCAACTCTCCTGACCCTTCCTTCAAGACCGTCATTGAAACGTTAGGCCGAGTAAGTACAGTGTTCATTTTTACCTTTTGCTTGATGGGCGAATCTCCGATCTCATCGAGCACAGGGTTCATTTCTTCTGGGTTCAAGGAAGTGCCTTTAATGTAATTGATGAGGTTTTCAGTCTCTTCAACTTTCTTTTCTACTGCCTTCATCCGTTCGTCTGAGGCTAAACCTATTGCGTGCGATAAACCTGTAAGGCGGATATCAGCATTATCGTTTCTTAAAAGGATTCGGTATTCAGCACGAGATGTAAACATACGGTAAGGCTCTTCTGTTCCCTTTGTGATTAGGTCATCAATTAAAACACCAATATACGCTTGACTCCTGTTAAGGATAAATGGGTCTTTTCCTTGCAGTTTAAGGCTGGCATTGATTCCCGCCATGAGTCCTTGTGAAGCTGCTTCTTCGTATCCTGTTGTGCCGTTTATTTGTCCGGAGAAATATAAGTTTTCTACGAGCTTAGTTTCAAGCGTATGCTTTAATTGAGTTGGCGGAAAGTAATCGTATTCAATAGCGTATCCAGGCCTGAACATTTTAGCTTGTTCCAGTCCCGGTATTTTTCTTAGCGCTGCTAGCTGAACGTCCTCAGGAAGGGAAGTGCTGAAACCATTAATATAGTACTCAATTGTCTTCCAACCTTCAGGCTCAGCAAATATCTGATGCCGCTCACGATGAGCAAAACGGTTTATTTTGTCTTCAATGGAAGGGCAATACCTTGGTCCTACGCTTTTGATGGCTCCGTTAAACATTGGACTTCTGTCGAAACCGGTACGAAGCATCTCGTGAACTTCCGCGTTGGTATAGGTAATCCAGCAAGATTTTTGCGTTGTTAAGGATGTTGTTTCAGAGCTAAAGGAAAACTTTCCAGGGTTTTTATCTCCAGGCTGTTCTATCATTTTACTGAAGTCAATGGTTCGTCCGTCCACCCTTGGAGGAGTTCCTGTTTTCATCCTTCCGGCCTCAAAACCTAACGCTTCTAACTCCTTCGTTATGCCAAAAGCTGCTCTTTCTCCCATTCTTCCTCCTCCAAACTGTTTCTCACCAAGATGTATGGTACCATTGAGGAAAGTTCCGCTATTTAAAATTACAGCTTTTGCTTTGATCTCGAGACCCATGCTCGTTTTGACACCAGTAACTCTTCCCTTTTCGGTTGTAATCCCCGTCACCATGTCCTGCCAGAAGTCTAAGTTGGCAAGCCCTTCGAGCGTAAGTCGCCAAGTCTGTGAGAACATCATCCGATCATTTTGAGCTCTTGGACTCCACATGGCTGGGCCTTTACTTAGGTTGAGCAGTTTGAATTGTATGGCACTTTTATCGGTTATTATTCCTGTATACCCACCAAGGGCATCAATCTCTCTTACAATCTGTCCTTTGGCGATACCACCAATGGCTGGGTTACAACTCATTTGACCCATCGTCTCCATGTTCATGGTAACCAATAGCGTTTTGGAGCCAAGATTGGCAGCAGCAGCTGCTGCTTCGTTGCCGGCATGTCCTGCGCCTACTACTATGATGTCATATTCTTGTAACATGATCTTGTTTCACGTGAAACAACTGTAATTAATTGACTAGCAGTTGCTTGTGTTTAAAATGACCGCAAATTTAGGTAATAATCTTCCTTTTCGCGCATAGTTTGCTCCTCTTTCTTTGTTTTATCCTGATAACCGCACAAATGTAGTACGCCATGAATCATTACGCGATGCAATTCATCCCTAAAGGAATTGCCAAGGTTTTTAGCATTGTCCTCTACCCTATCCACTGAAATAAAAAGATCTCCCGAGACTGTTTTTCCCTCGCAATAATCAAATGTTATAATATCGGTGTAGTAATCGTGATCCAATGCAGATCGATTCAACTCTAAAAGGTACTGATCAGAGCAAAAAATATACGTGATATCTCCGGGTAGTTTTCCTTCTTCCTCAATAGCGGAGTTAATCCACTTACGAAGAAGCAAACGACCTGTAACCTTGAAGGGTGTATCTTCGTTATGATAATAGACCATTACTAGTTATCTTGCGCTCCGTCTGCTGCCCAACACTCAATGACTTGAATTAGCGAGTCAGAAAGCTTCGGTAACTGATATGGCATTGGTGTTTTTCCAGGTTCATGGTTGATGGCCGTCAAAATGCTTTCAATGTTGGCAGCAATCTCTGCATGCGTTTCCCAGCTTTGACCGTTCGCGAAGTTGTTGGCCGCGTTATGACAAGACACACAATTGTTGTCAAAAATTGGCTGAACATCTGTAGCGAATGACTTGGGTATAGAGTCGCAAACATCAACCTCAACCACTTCTGGTTCGGGGGTAGTATCTTTAGCACAACTTACCATCAGGAAAAATATTATTGGCAGAATGAGTAGTTTTTTCATAGGTTTGAATAAATTAAGTGAACTAAAATAACAAAACAAGATGAAAAGGGCGCTCTTCCTTGCATTATTATTAGCAGTAGCCTTGTTTATTTCATTCAAGCCAAGGTCTAAGCACCCTTCTTACGAAAGCTTTTTAAACGTTGATTTTAGCTCAAACCCACCACCCACAACGGGGGCCCCGGGAGAGGAGAATTGCACGGATTGTCACGATGGTACTACTCTTCCAGCGGATGGTGTGGTCACCTTCAGTTTTTCGGGAGCAAACAATATGTACATTAGCGGACAGCCCTACACCATCACGATTAGTAAGCCGGGCTCTAGTAAAACGGGTTTTGCAATGACAGCTCTAGACAATGCTAATAGTGCAGCGGGTAGTTTTTCAACTGGACCGAATACGTCTATCATTTCTACTAGCGGAAGGAACTATATAAGACATTCTACCTCTTCGGGTGTTGACTCGTGGACGTTTACTTGGAACGCTCCTTCAGCCACTGCTGGAGATGTTACATTTTATTATGCGTTAAATGAATCCAACAACAACAACAGTAGTATTGGCGATCAGATTTACTTGGGCTCGAAGGTCGTTGCTGCCGACATCGCAGGTGGGCTTGCAAGCATTGAAAAGAAAGAGGAGAAAGTGAAAATATTCACCCAGAATAACGGTTTGAATTTAGAACTTAACCTCGATCAATCAACGAAGATCTATTTTGTTGCGCAAGACATCAGTGGAAAGCAACTTGATTATCACAGTTTTGGAAAAATGGCATCAGGAAAACATCAACTAGTTATTGATCTTGACGAGAAGTATGGTGCAGGAGTTTATGTGTTTAGTGTTTTCCTAAATAATCGACCCTATTCTTCTAAAATAGCTTTACCATAATCCAGCGTCTTCAATGCTATTATAATTCAACGGAATGCACTAGCTTCGCAGAGTCAAACTTCAAAAAGGATTTACAATGGATATCAGAGCTGTTTTGTCTGAAAGAATATTGGTCTTGGATGGTGCCATGGGAACCATGATTCAGCGCTACAAACTTACCGAGGAGGACTTTAGAAAGGGAAGGTTTGAAGATCACCCACACGACTTGAAAGGTAATAACGACATTTTGGTTTTGACTCGTCCGGGTGTGATCAAGGAAATTCATGCGGCCTACCTAGAAGCGGGTGCAGATATTTTAGAAACCAATACTTTTGGAGGAACCTCTGTTGCGCAAGCAGATTATCACCTCGAAGAGGCAGTATATGACATCAATTTTTATGGTGCAAAGATTGCCAAGCAAGTAGCTGATGAGTTTACTGCCAGAAATCCAGATAAACCGAGGTTTGTTGCGGGTTCAATGGGGCCAACAACCAAACTTTCTTCCATGTCTCCTGATGTCAATGATCCTGGTTTTAGAGCCATTTCGTTTGATGAGCTGGTGGTCGCCTTTGAAGAGCAGGCGGAGGGCTTGATTGATGGGGGAGCAGACTTACTATTGGTTGAGACGGTCACTGATACACTCAATGCGAAAGCCGCTTTGTTTGCCATTCAGAATGTCTTTGAAAAGAAAGGTGTTGAACTACCAATAATGGTGTCAGGAACAATCACGGATGCAAGTGGTAGGACGTTAACGGGTCAAACAACAGAAGCGTTTTTGGTTTCGATTAGTCACATGCCATTGTTGAGTGTGGGCTTGAACTGTGCACTTGGCGCAGAGGATATGAAGCCGTACTTAAAAGTAATGGCAGAAAAAAGCGACTTTTTTGTAAGTGCTCATCCAAACGCTGGTTTACCCAATGAGTTGGGCGCCTATGACGAAACCCCAGAAATGATGGCAGGTTACATCACTGCTTTTCTCAAAGAAAACTATGTGAACATTGTAGGAGGATGTTGTGGAACAACACCTGACCACATCAAAGCTATTGCTGAAGTAGCGGCCAAATTCCAACCGAGAAGAGTAGGAGAGAAGGTGTAAGTTATTTTAGCTTACCTAGTGCTTCAGTTGCTGCCTCTCTTACTGGATAGACTTTTACTCCGTCTTTGGTTTCGTAGTATGAGTCCGATTCAGCTAACGCAGCTATTTTATCTTTCGCAGGAAGGTATTTGTAATTGCCCAAGTGATTCATTGCAAGCACTCTTGTTTTGTAGTTGTTTGATTCCAAGGATTTAACGAGTTCTGGTGCTACCTTTTTTGAGTCAAACTCGCACTGAGCCATGTAGATTATCCAATCTTGGGAGAAGGGGTTGAAATAGGGAAAAAGAGAAGAGGCGTGCTTCGTTTCGTACCATTCGTAATCCCACTTATAAAGCAGCATAATTTGGTCTGCACACTCCTGTTTCTCCTCTTTAGGGATAGAACTATCCTTAAGTAGTTCTGTAAATGCATCAAAAACATTTTCAGCACCGACTTCACTCTTGATGCTGGCCCAAAGTTTTTTAACAATATGGTCTTCTGTTCCTTTGCGCATTATATGGTTTGGCTGGTTCGGCTTTCCGTCACGATAGTCTGCTGTATAGTCAAGGTCATCGTAGTGTAATAGTAAGTGCTTAAATTCGCCACACTTGGCAAGTGCAACTCCTGTTTTTATCCAATAATCTTCAAAATCGCTTTGAGGAGCATCGTTTAAATGAAAAACACCCATGTTTGGTGTTTTGTTGGGTGGGATATACTCTCCATCGTCTGCTGTTTCAAAGTCATCGGGGTTAATTTCTACCTTAGTTTCAACCGTCCATGAGTACTCAATGAGACCGTCACAATCGTTGGAGCCAACGAGCTCATCTAGGCCACTTTTCCAATCGTCCAAGTTGGGAGCGCTTGAGTTGCCTTTGAGCTGGTTTAATTTATCTTTTAGTTTGAACTTTTGAGCATAGGGCACAGAGAGTGAAAGGGCAAAAACAATAGCAGTAGATACTCTTAATAACATGATCCAGAATTTAATTTATGAATGAGCACAAAATTCTGGAAGAAATAAGTTTTTGGGCTAGTTCTTTCGAACTATTTTGGTTAGAATAAGCCGTATTTTCTTCCCAAGTCGCTTGCTTCTGTGCGGTTTCTCACTTGAAGTTTAGAGTAGATGTTTCTAGCATGCGCTTTAATAGTTGTAGTGGAAAGAAACAAGCTCTCAGCGATTTCTTTGTCGGTTAATCCTTTTGACATTAACTCCAATACTTCTTTTTCCCGATTGGAGAGTTCAGCAATGTGTGGAGGTAATATGACATCGTCCGAGTGGATTATGTGCTCTTTTTTGCTCAATTCAACCGTCTTGGATCTTAAAGCCGTGATTTCCTGTTTTATAGTCCTGACCCTGATGGAAACGCAAACCATAAAGAAGGTCATTTCTAAAATGGCTCCTCCAACAATAAAAAGATAAGAGTTGGTAAAGGAGAAAACGTTGAGTTCACTTAAAATATATATCATGGATCCAATCGCTAGACTACTCCAGCCGAGTAAGTAGTATTTGGCAACCGGTCGTTTTGCTTTAATGGCGGATGAAATAAAAGCAATGATCAAAGGGTAGTTGAGAGCAGTGAGAAAAACTCCTATACTGAAAGATAAAATGACCAAGTCACTAACAAAAAATGTTATAACAATAACTAAAGCCAGAAGCTCTTGGATACGAGACAATTTGTAAAGGATAGTATTCTCTTTTGTTATCGTTAGCATTGAACGAGCAAAGACGGTGATAAAAAAAACGTTAATAGTCCCTATTATTCCTCTAGACATTAAATTGAACTCAGGAAAGCTCGGCCATAGATATTGAAACGCCCATCCATTTTCAGAAAGCACACCTACGAGAGTCGATAAGATAATGCCTACGTACCACAAGAAAACGGTATCTCTAAAGGCAAAATAGAGAATAAGTGTTATTACACACATGATGATTCCAATTCCAATGTAGCCTGAAGTAATTATCGTGTAATTGAGGCTTTTGACTTCGTAATCTTTTTTAGCAATTAATTCAAAACCCAAAGAAATAGGCGCACCTCCTTTGATGAAAACATAAATGAAGCTGGGATTTGTGCAATGGCTTATATCAAACACAATGTCTCGAGCGGCAACACTATGGCTTTCAAACGGGAGGTTTGCCCCAGAACTTTGCTCCAGCAATTTTCCTGTACTGTCATAGAAAAGACATTGTACATCAAAAAGGTTTCTACTTGAGAAAACCAGATAGGGGTGTTTGGGTAAGCTAGCAGAATCAAGACTAATTTTTAACCAATAGAATGCAGCTGCTGAAACTTCCCGATTGAGTTCATCTTCTTTTAGCAGGGTAAATTCGTCTGATGGCATGAATTTAATTGCTTCAAAAGACTCTAGTGCCTTCTTGGAGTCAGAAGAGTATAGGTATACCTCACTTACTCCTTTTGGAGTGTAAGCATCTTCTCCCCAAACATTAGCACTAATAAGTAGAAGTAGAACGAGTACTGTATTTTGAAAAAGCATCATTTTGCCCAAATCGCGATGACCAAGGTAGTAATAATTCGTTTGGAATAGGTGTCTTAAAGGGAGTTAGTCCAGTGCCCCTCGTCTTTTAATAAAGAAGAACGAGCAGCTCATAAACCAGTCCGATCATTTAGAAAGGTAAAAAAACTATTGCTTCATCATTTTACCAGACTCCATAGTGCCATTGATAAACAGGCGATATGCGTAAGCTCCTGAAGACAGTCGGTCGTGTCCAGGAATCTGCATGTTATGCAAGCCCTTGCTGTAGTATTCGTTACCAGTAGAGACAACTTTTTTCCCCGTGAGATCATAGACCTCCAGTTGTACTGTACAGCTTTGAGGTAAGTTTAGTACGATCACGGCTTTATTATTATTGTATCGCAATTGGTGATATTTCTGTGCCGAAGTTATTTCGTTAACACCGATTGAAGCACAATCAAAGCCTAACGCCAACTTATTGTAAGAAGCGCCCAAGATCGTATCAGAAGTGAGTTCATTTATACACATCCAGTCCTGCAAGACAGTCGTGTAAACCTCCCTAAAATCAGTAGTGTAGTTGAGGTTGCCGTAGAGGTCAAGGTTGTTTAAGTCCACATCATTACCAACGAATCCATTTCCGTTTACTGCCGGGCCAAATAACATCAGAGGAGCAGCTGTTCCATGATCTGTTCCCATCGATGCGTTGTCGTTTACTCTTCTTCCGAATTCAGAAAACGTCATAGTCAGTACATCGTTGTCTTTACCCCCAGCCTGAAGATCATCATAGAAAGCTTTTACAGAATCCCCCAGTTCTACTAGCAGATCTTCGTGCCGTGTATCTTGTTGGGCATGGGTATCAAACCCGTCCAATGTGAGCATGTAAATTTTAGTTTGCAGCCCTCCTTGGATGAGCCTAGAAACTAAACTTAAAGAGTCACCCAGCCCAGCAGGAAAAGCCACCGAGTTACTTGCATTGTTATAGGCAATTTGAATTGCTTCTGATTGGTAGTAGGTGCTGTTGATCATGCTCTTCATAAAGTCCAACTGATCATCATAATAACAAGTTTGGTTTCCGATGACGTTGTACAATGAACCGGTCTGTGCAATTTGGTAAAGCGAATCAGGGTCTACCACATTCATCGCCATATTGAGATCATCTTCATTGAAAAATAAGATGTTTCCGTCACCACCGATCTGAATGGCTAAAGGATCCGTAGGTGGATTGGTTACAAAGTCTGGGTTTTGATCCCAAAGGTATCTTCCGAGCCAACCCGAGGCATTAGTTTGTCCAATTTGAGCCGAATCCCACACATCTGTTGAAGTAAAATGCGAGAGGTCGTGATCGGCATAACCAACGTTTTGCACCACCTTCATTTTACCATTGTCCCACATGTCCTTGAGTGAAGAGGCATAATTTGGAACAGAATACATGGTGTTCAGAGAAAGGAGGTCGGCCTGATCGATGGCAAGATTGGGTCGATAACCAGCATATGTACCATAATCAAAAACTGGAACAAAGGTGTTTAGACCATCGTTTCCACCTTTTAAACGAATGATCACTAAAACGCGATCACCTGCAGACTTCAGTGCATTTTGGACGAGGGGAGAAGCCATTAAACTATTAAATGGAAGGCTGGAAAGGGCGACAGTTCCTGCAGTGACCAACCCTAGGTTTTTAATGAAATCCCTTCTTCCGACACCTTGATTGTGGTGTTCGTCATGTGCTTGGCCATCTTCTAGACGACTACCTTCTGGAATGTTTTTATGTTTACTCATAATTGTTGAGTTAAGTTGTTAAAAGCAGTTAGGATAATTGGAATTCAGGCCTTCTAAAAATCCAAAGCATGAGATTGTAGACTTGTTCTGGAACATATTGGAAGGTGAGGTCCCAAAGACCGAGGTCAAAATAGTTCTGCGGAACGGTTGCCTTCAATTCGATAGTCGCTTGAGAATAATGTGCAGGGTCTTCCAAACCTTTCGGTATAAAATAATCCGTTATTGCTTGTGCAACTACTTCCACATCATTCGAGTTATTCGAGACATCGATGGCTAACTGACGCATATCTTCTTTATCCAAAGAAGTCAACACATAACCCACATAATCATCCAACATTTTCCAGCGTTTGGTGATGGAAGTTCCATTGATCCAGGAACGGTTTCCAGACCAACCTGAAACATCCGTTGGGCTAAACAACTGTTGCCCCTGATCTACAGTCAATACTCCCACGAGCTGCATCACCGTAGTGTCATGCCCGTAGTTGCTCTCTTTGATCGTAGAGATTAACACATCCACCGGACTTTTAATCTGCACGCTGATGGCATCATCTTCAAAGAAGTGCTCACTCTTGAAGAGCTCCAATAGCACGGGCTCAATTTCAAAGTTGTTGGCGATAAAAGTAGTTGCCATTCCATCAATGATTGTTTGGTTTGGCAATGGATGCACAAAATGTTTGTAGATTTTTGAGCAGATGTATTCGGCAACTTCTGTGGGTCTTTCCTGAAAGATTAAATCATGAACTCCATCAAAGTCGTAGTTCCCTGATTGCCCAAAAATGGTTTTAGAGCCCGAGTCAAAGTGCGCAGCGTTAAAGCTAATTGGAGCGCAATCTTCAGCGACATCTACATAGCCTGTCAAAGCACGTGCTGCCTCAGTAATGTCTTGTTGTGTATAGTTGTTGTTAACCCCCAATGTAAAAAGCTCCAACAGCTCTCGAGCATAATTTTCATTCGGAAAAGCAGCATAATTTAAAACACTGTCCAAAAACTTAAGCATTGCGGGGTTTTTACCCATTTCTTTTGTAAAGTCTTGAAAGTTACCAAATGCATTTTCCTGGAGCATTTTATGGTACTCATACATATAACTTGGACAGCGATAATCTACAAACCTCGTGACAAAATGGTTGTGCCAGAAAAGTGCAAACTTTTCTCTTACGCCATAATCCAGCATATCAACCAGCCACTGCATATACCACTCAATATACTGATCGGTAGATTCCATCGTGAAATCACTATAATCACTATCACTCCAGTTATACCATGAAGGCGGAGTGGGGAGTGGAGCGGTTTTAGCATCGTTAATCAGGTTGTCAACTAATTGTCCGGGAGAGAGGAGTAGTCCGGCTTGTATTTCGTTATAGTTCCCGCCAAATCCTAAACGTCTGTAGACGTGCTGTACGCGTAAACTGTTCCAGGGTTTACTCGCATCAGGAACATAAGCAGCAAGCGTTCCGCCTGCACAATTCTGTGCCATATGGTTGGTTTTAAATGAGTTACTAAATGTACTACATTTTTTGTTTTTAGCAAAGTGGGGAATGAAAAGAAGTTAGTCGTTTTCTAAACGGCTGATGAATTGGGTAGGAGTCACTGCGAATTCGTGTTTAAAGAATTTGTAAAATGAAGTTTTACTTTTAAATCCAGCATCTTGAGAAATGCCTATAATGGACATCTGCTTATGGTTGCCTTTTTCAAGCTGTTCTTTTACTTCTTTTACCCGGTATGTATTGATAAAGTTATAAAAGCTTTTGCCGTGAACCTGATTAATTAGATAGGAAGTTCGGTTAGTCGATAAGTTCAAGCTTTCTGCCAACTCGGGGAGGCTAAGGTCTGATTTCCTGAACGCTTTTGATGAGACCATATAGTCGAGAATGCGCTGGAGTTCGGCAACCTCATTTTTGTCCTCACCAATTATCTTATGCGAAGTGGGCGAGGGGAGCTGGGGAAGTAATTTGGTGGGATTGAGCATAGCTATATAGGCAATTCCGTAGATAAAAAAAGTCCAAACTACAAGCGACCAGTTGTCCAGCCAGTTGCTTTCAAACGCTGTAAAGTTTCGAAAAGTTGAAAACGAAAACTCAAGCAGAAAATAAAGGAGGAAGAACCTATAAATTCCTTTAAAGTAGCTGAGTTGTTCCAATTGGTTAGTAGAAAAGTTAACTTCATATTGAAACTGGTATCGTCTAAACAATTTTAGGCTCGCAAGGATATAAGCCAGAATTTGAACCATCATTGCGAGAATCAACAAGTGGGTGAGTAGTCCATACTCTCCAGAAGCTTTATAGGATGTTAGAATGTGCACCTTTACATGGCTGTTGGCAGTTAGCAAGTTGAAATAAAGTGTTTGCATTGTTACAAAAGGAACAAGGTGGAGCAGATCTAACCATGTGAAGCGATAGCTTGGTTCAACGTAAAACTTAGCAATAAAGAAAAGTGTAGGTGCAATGAGGTACCAGAGACCATCTGAAATGTAAATGAGGTTAGGAAAGGACTTATACAAGCTAGACAACCTAAGGCTGTGATCAAACTCAATGACCATGAAGACGAAAAGCAGAAGACAAAGCAACAGGTTTCGGGCATGGCGGTGTGCTTTTTTCAGGAGGAATATGGCGATCAAAAACACGCTTTGAAGACATCCAAACAGGAGTAGCAGTGACCACAATGTAATTTTTAGCTCCATATAAACAAAGTTAAACGATGAGTTGAAACAAAAGGTAAGCAAAGACTTCGGAAATGAGTTCTCCTCTACACAGGAGAACCACAACATCTATTTTTTCAAGAGGTTCTCTACTATTTTTGGAAAAACACTTCGAATGATGAAACAAGTAATTAGTTTATTGAATTTTGTACTTTTCTTACCCATTTTCTTACATGCACAAGGGGTCACTACTTTTGCTAGTGTTCCTTCAAATGGTGATGTGGCTGTTGATGCCAATGGTTTTGTCTATACCGTTTCCGAAAATACGATCATTCATAGAGTATCACCGCAGGGAGTGGTTGACGGATCGCCTTTTCTAAGCGGGGGAACTTTGATGAGAGGAACTGGATTAGCTTTTGACCCCTCCGGAGATACCCTGTATGTTACGTGCCGCCCGTTGAACGGAAATGGTTTCATTTCCAAGGTTTTGCCGGATGGTACAGACGAGGTATTTTGTAGTAACCTCTATTACCCGGGAGATATTAGCTTTGACCCTAACGGAAACCTATATGTTACAGAGTTCAATAACAATGTAACTCAAATCTCTCCAGCGGGTACAGCAAGTATTTACGTAAACAGCTCAGCTTTTAATACTCCAATTGGAATTGCCTGGACACCGGGAGATACTCTATATGTTTCTAGTGCTCATGATGGAAACATCTATAAGGTGATTCCTACGCAACCTACGCCTACTGTGCAGTGGTTTGCTCATGTAGATGGACTGGTTCAAAGCTGGGCATGTGGGTTTATGACCTACAGCAATGGCGCTTTGTACATTACCAACGGGGATAACATCATCCATCAAATTACGTTGGACGGAGTGGTGAGTGATTTTGCAGGAACAGGTGTTGGTGGGGGTCTTAATGGACATGCTGATAGCTGCCAATTTCAGGCGCCTAATGGTATTGGGACTAATATGGGAGGTAATAAAATGTACATCACTGAGTATAATCAATCTCGTGTTCGTGAGATTGATGTTGGGTTTTCAATGGTTCCAAATGCTGACGTTGCGAACATAAAGCTATACCCCAATCCTGCAAGAGAAATAATAAGTATATCAGGAACGACACCAGAGCGAGTAACGGTTTTATCCCAAATGGGAGTTCAGCTAGAAATAAAGAAACAGACCCATCAAATTAATGTAAGTGAGCTTCCCTCAGGTATTTATTTTATTGCAATAACCTATCCGAAAGGAACTGTTTACAAGCGCTTCTTGAAGGAGTAGTATGTTATTTTTTGTAGAGCTTATTGGCGGTGGTTAATGTCTTTATATTATATACTCCACTAGGCAAACTGCTTAAGTCAATTACTACCATTGAGTCAGACCCTGAGAGTCGTTTACTTTGGGCGGTAACGTCTTGACCCAAGCTATTGTATATTCTAATGCTACTTAGCTCCTGTTTGCTTGCCTGAATAGTTATTTGATTCTCACTAGGATTTGGAAATATGACTACGCCCATTTCCTGTTCATTGAAATTCACAGCCTGTATCGAAGAGTAATCATAGTCTCCATTAAAATCGGTTTGTTTTAAACGATAGTATGAAACTCCCTTATAAGGTGTTGGGTCCATAGCATCGTAAGTAAGCAGACTACTAGAGTTTCCAGCCCCTTTCACGATGGCTACCACCTCCCAGTCATTGGCCGACCTTGATTTTTCTACCGTAAAGAAATCATTGTTTATTTCGGATGCGGTTTGCCAGTTTAACGCTACAGCGCCATGTTTCGCAACAGCGTCAAAACTCAGCAAATCAATTGGAAGTGGGCTGGTAACATTATCAATAGTGGCTAGTGTGAAGTTTCTCTTGTTGATTTCATCAATAGCTATAACAAATGAAACGGTATTATTTCCAATATCTAATGTAGGTCCAGAAACCGTTGTTGCGTAAGACCAGGGAGAAGCACTGGTGATTATTCGATAGTCAGCACCCGCCACAGTTTCGGTTGCCGAAGCAGGATAATCATCAAGATCAAAGGTGATTGTAATATTGCCTGGGTCAGTAGCGTTGGTTACAGAAAGCGCATACCAGACTCTGGTCCATCTCATTACTTCTGAACCGGCCAGCCCGCTCATATCAGGGTCTTCAGATTTGAGGGTTAATCCATCGGCATTGTTATGAGCAACCCATAAGCTGTCAACGCAATCATCAATGTAAGTGCCGTTGCTTATTGTTACAGCCGAAGATGTAGCAGAAGTAGCGCCCTGCTCAATTAGAACGGGATCAGTATTGATGCCATTATCTCCAATACTCTCTGCTTCTTCATAATAGAGGTTGATACTATATTTATCGGCTAAATAACGTTCAATTTGTTCGCGCTCATCGCAGGACAACTCACGATCGTAAACGATTACCTCCATTAGCTCTCCATCGTAGTCCCAAAGCGTTTCTGGGATAAGGTCACCGTCTGTAGACCATCCGCCAAGAATCATTCCCGTGCTGCCCGTATTTAATGTTGCTGATCCCGAAGATTGAAGATCAACAATAGCTTCTCCATCTACAAAAAAGTCGACTTCCGTGACGTTTTGATTATCATCGGATTGTGTCGAAATAATTACAGGTGTTGCCGTTGGGACAGAGCGGTTCATGACCTTATTTCCGCTAACCCTTACAGCCAACCCGTTTGTTCCACCAGGCGCTTCCAAAGCAAGTGCATACCCTGTACCAGATGTGTTATTGGGTGACAAACTAAACGCTGCATTTCCGTTTCCAGCCGCCAATGAGTTTGTGTTTAAAACCGTTATGACTGTTCTTCCAGTAATGCCTGAAATAACGGAAGGACCTCTTAAATAGCTTGACCCAGCACTGAAATCAACGCCTTTAACACCGGCATTATCGGTATAAACTGGAGCTAAACCGAGGTCATTTGATACATCGTTTCCATTGCCACTAAGGTCGCGCCAAAAAACAATTCCGTCACCTGTTTCAGCGGCATCACCCGCAGCTTCTTCAACGCCACAATCGGCTTTTAACCATAGTTGCAAGCCAGAAGAGATGTCAGCAGGAGCACCCGTTGGATACCACAAAGAACTTGCACTTTCGTCTGTGGTACCTAGTGAAAAATACAAATCTTGTATCAACGATACATCTACAGTAAATTCAATCGCATTACCAACAATGGTTGCCCCTGAAATTAATGTTGCACCACTAAAAGTGGTTGTTGCAGAAGTCATTAAACGATAGTTGGCGGCAACGGCAGGAGATCCGCCTGTACATTCTAATCCAGAAAGGTCAAAACTCAATGTTACATCACCTGTGTTAGCATTACATGACGAGTAATCTCCGTACCAGATTCTACTGGTTCTGCTATCAATAGTGCCTGGTACGTCAATCGTGTTTAATCCTAACGACCCATTGCTGGCCAGATAATAAGCGTCTCCAGCGTCCGTTAGAAAACTAACATTTGTAATATCAAGACCTCCAGAAGACGCTGTAGTGACATCAGCAAATGCACCAAATCGTTTCACAATACCCGCAATATCGTCTTGAATGCCGTTGGAACCAGATGCCGTTTCATCAAAGAAATCTAGCGTTAATCCATACTTATCTTCTAAATAAAACTCTATTTGTTTTCTTTCAACACAGGAGATCTCTCGATCAAAAACAATAACTTCATGTAGATAACCATTGTAGTCGAAACCTGCATCTGGAACAAAACTACCACCATTGGCAAAACCTCCGGCAATAACCCCAGTATTATCAGTATTTAAAGTGGCGTCAGTCAGGCTTTGCTCTTGCGATAAAAACTGTCCATTTGCATAAAATTCGGTGGCAGAAACATTGATGCCAGCCGCTCCAGACGTTTGAATTATGGTAGGTTCGGTTGTGCTTGTTGTATAGTTCATTACTCTATTTCCACTCACTCTTAACGCTAAGCCGTAGGTAGACCCTGGATCTTCAATAAACAAACCATATCCACTTCCCGCAGCGTTGTTAGGGGATAATGTAAATGCGCAGTTATTTGCTGAGCCTCCCACAACACTTGTTGGTTGCGCCACGATGATCATTGTTCTAGCGGTATTACCTGATAAGACAGACGGACCTCTAAGATAGGCGGATCCAGCACTAAAGTCGATTACGGGAAAACCACCAACAGAACTATAGTCTGGAGCTGATCCAATGTCGTGTACTAAGTCATTTCCTAGCCCACTTTGATCTAACCAGTTTAGTATTGGGTCTCCAATTTCGGCTTCATCAGCGGCTGCTTCTTCAACTCCACAGTCAGATTTTAACCATAAAACTAAGTTGTCGTTTACTTCTCCAGGTCGGTCTAAGCTTTTAATTCCGATTGTAAAGTGATCATTATCAGCTAGGTTTATACCAGTAAAGTAAATCGTGTCATTAGAATAATCAGCAGAAACATAGGTAGTTGCATCGCTGAAGTCAGTATCGCTATTATCAACCAACAATTCGATATCGACATTTGTCAAGGCAGACCCGCAAGAACGCAGATTGGGCATGTAAAACTTTAAATCTACATCCCCTGTTTCTCCCGTTTCGGACACTCTCCAAATTCTTTCGGATCTTAAATTTATAGAAGCAGGAATGTCGTTATACGTAAGGGATGTGGGGCCTCCATCGTGCCCCCAAACCAAATAATCTCCGTCATCTAAGCTAGTAGGGTTATAAACAGAAAGTATAGATGTAGAATTCACACTCCAGGCACTGTCCTTTGAGAAACCCTGGGTTGACTCTTCTCCGATACCAGCAATATCATCTGGAAAGCCTACATGAGAATAGTAGTCGTGACTGGCAACCGGAATGGTGATTCCGTATCGAACGTTAAGATAAGATTCGATAGCATTGCGATCTGCATTAGACAACTCACTGCTAAAAACGATTATCTCTGAAATATCGCCATTGTAATCAAAAATAGCCTCTGGATCATTGTCTGCTGTGTTTGAAAATCCTCCTATGGTAGAACCCAATGCACTTGTATTTAAAGCGTTTGCCGTTACTGATAATTGTGTTGTAACTGCAGTTCCGTTAGCATAGAAATCTGTGGATGAGACATTTTCTGAAGCACCATTTTGCACAGAAATGATCGAGGGGATCGAAGTACTTGTAGTGTAGTCCATAATTCGATTTCCTGATACCCTACAAGCCAGTCCGCTGGGGATTCCTGCATCTGGAGCTTCTAAAAAAATGGAATAACCTCTACCCGCAGATTCATTCGGAGCAAGTTGGAAAGCACAGTTGGCGGTGCTATTACTTAATGAGGTTGGCTGGGTTACAATAATGACGGTTCTTGCTCCAGTACCTGAAAAAACTGAGGAAGCCCTTAAATAGGCTGACCCTGCTGAAAAATCGACCGTATTTCTACCCGATGCGGAGTTGAATATAGGTGCAATTCCAAAGTCGTTTGAAAAATCGTTTGAGTTTCCACTCAAATCCCTCCAAAATGCAACATTGTCTCCTTTTTCTGCGGGGTCACTCGCGGCCTCTTCAACACCGCTATCGGCTTTGAGCCATAATTCCAAGGCAGAACTGCCATCAGTAGCTCCAACTCCTCCGGGACCAGCTTGGGAAAAGCCGTAATTAACCGTGAGAAGAACTATAAGGGGAAATAGTCTATTCATTTGGTAAAGTTCAATTGTAATATCACCCAAATTTAGGGATTAATATTCAGTATGTTATAAACTCCCACGTTTTTCGTGTTTATGAAGTTGTTTGGAGGTTTGTTTTTAAGCCGATTTGATTTTACAAAAAGCTTTGTAGCGTCTCACACAGCGCTATTTCTTGTCGGTTTTGTTGGGTACAGTTATCCTGACAGCTCTCACGTTGCTTTTTCCTTCAAACGTTAAAGTGTCTGAATACCCACCAATCGGTTCAGAAAAAATTGCATTGAATTCAAACAAGGTAAATTCAAATTCTAATGAGTCAACGGGAAATAGTTCATGCATGACTTGCCCGGTTTCTTGCAAGTAAAGACTTCCGTCCAGCTCAAAGACCTTTAGGGTGTCTCTTTCCTTCACTAGGTAATCCCCAATCACGTTGGATTTCATACCCTCAGTTAGTTTTATTAGTTTGGTAACCCTTGGGGGCATAACATCCTCACCATTAACGATCTTAACAAGGTCATCTGTTATTGTATACTTGGGTGTATTATCATCATTTGTAAGAAAACAGATGAAATATTCTCCTTGCGGAATATAGGTTAAGCCACCAACAAAACCATTCATTGCTCCAAAATGTCCATAGGCTTTAATCCCATTAAAGTTTCGAATTCCCCACCCATAGCCGTAGTTTTCTTCGATGTTGAAAATTAAGTCTGTTTTTTCGGGAGGTAGTAACTTACTACGGACCACTGCCTGAGTAAATTTCCATAAATCGAAAGGAGTGGAATACATATTTCCAGAGGCGTAAGGCTGGCGATAGTTTATATGTGTTGGTTTTATTGTTTCTCTTGGCGTGGTGCGATATCCGCTTGCCAGGTTTTCAATTAGGCTGACGTTAGAAGCCACTCCAGTGTTGGCTAGCCCTAATCTTTCTGTTATGTATGATTCAATATACGCTCTGAATGAAAGTCCGCTAACCTGTTCGATGATTAGTCCAAGAATGATGTACCCGCTATTCGTGTAGCTAAATTTTTCACCAGGTTCAAAGATGGAGGGCTTTGACAAGAGCGTTGATAGTGTTGATTGAGGCGAAGGATTCAACATGCCGTTTTCTTCCCATCCTTTGAATTGATGGTAGTCGGTTATTCCCGACCTATGCGTTAGTAGTTGATGAATAGAAACTCTCTCCGCATTTGGAAATTCAGGTAAGTACTTCAGCAGCTTATCACTAAGTGATAACTTGCCCTGTTGTTCAAGGAGTAAAATTCCATAAGCGGTAAACGTTTTGGTAATTGAACCGATAAGGTATTTAGTAGACTTTGTGTTGGCAACCTTAAACTCCCTATGGGCATAACCGAAGGATTTATTGTAGAGAACAGAGTCTTTTCTAGCAATTAATAAACTTCCATTGAATTTACCATTCTCCACCCATGCGCTCATATATTCATCTACTTCTTCAATTAACCTAGATTCGTCTGCTTGTAGTGTATAACTCTTTGTACTACTGGCACAACTGCATGTCCAAACCCACACAAATAATAAGAAGCTGGTATGTAAGACGTGTTTCATTTTAAGGGAGTTCAACGTTTTCACTAAAATAAGCAAAATGCTTGGATTTTACTTTAGTTCTATGTTAGCCACACGTATTTTTTTAAAACCAATTGTGAAATCTTCGGGACAAAAATGCGCAAACCAAGGCATCGCAGTTATTTGTCTCGTCTATTTCTAATTCTAATATTCGACAGTTTTGCTCATAATCAATGTCAATATCTGTTTCTTCTTTAATTCTATCAATGTATGATTTCCAACGATTATCATTTATAGGAATAGGGAACATAACAAAAGCAACAATACCATATGAACAGTTCAGTTTTTTAGCGTCATCTATAATTCCATTAATATTGTTTGAAATAGGTTTGCCTTTCTTTAATATTCCTTCAATTTTCCAACTTGTATTGCAAGTTTTTAATTCGATTTGGTAGAAATCATCATCACTAAAAAATGAGATATCTGGTCTTGATCTTTTTCCTGGAATTTTGGTTTCAAGTTCAACTTCTTTTAATCCAATTTGTTCTAGGCGTTCAGCCAATTCAAATTTGAGCCAACCTTCAAACTTAGCCCTTTGACGTATTGCAATTCGCATCACTTTTTTATTCTCATTGAGAACTTGAGATATTTGATCAAGAATTAAGGAATACAACTGGGGACTATTATTTTTTTAGAACTTCAACTTTTTCTACATCATAATTTGTAATAGCCTCAATAACTATAGTTGCTTTTGTGCCTCTACTAGGTAGAATAAACGAAGAGGTTTGGGATTGATTCTGGTCATAAATATACAGTTCAGCAAATAAAATATACTCGGGCTTAGAGAAATCATTAAAATATACACTAACTCTAGTGTTCTCTTTAGAAAAATCGATTTGATTCTCAATACTTGTAACAAGTATCTTGTCATTTTCTGTTAAGTTTTGAAGTCTAAAAATCTTGTAGGTCATTGTATACTTTTTTTAATGTGTGGTAACGCTTTGACTAAAATAAGCAGAAACGGTTTGGTAGGCAAGGCTGTTTATTTTAGTCTTTGTTGGGCAACGTATTTTTTAGTTCAGCTATGAAATTATTCAATTCCTCTCGGTCTAGCAAGTAATCCGTAATATACAGGTGCTTTCCGTTCAATTGATTTGCAATGCTTTCCTTATTGGAAGCGTTATGCAAAGCAATTTTAATTTGATTAGAATTCCAAGGACTGATATTATTCCATTCATCAATTGAGTTAATCTCATTAATGTTAACTATTGTAGAACCTTTCAATAAGTTTGATCTGATTATGAGACTGCTTTCAGTAATTTCTAACAGTGGTTTGGCTTTTCTAGATATTAGTTTCGCTAATAAAAAGATCAAGAAGATCGCGATAAGAAATAGCGTTGTCGCCATAACAACTTTGCCAGCACTTATAAAACCATTGACTTTTTGATTCATAATTAGAATCATTGATGGAGCGAACAAGAAAATCAACGAACTTAAGGAAAGCTGCGCAATTGCTTTTTTTATTTTATTACGATTCCCTTTTAATTTCATCTAAATGTTGCCCAACAACGGAATAAAGTCATTGTGTTTATTCCAGTTATAAGTTTCTCAAATTTAATAAAATAGTTTGGTCTTTCTGACGAGTTGAAAAATAGAGGGTTAGCTGATCAACGCCCGTTCAAAATAAGGAGATCACAAAAACCGTAGAAATAAACGTATAATTCTACGGGTAAAAAGCACACCTAATAAAAAACACCTTTCGTATCTCCCAATTCCCTTGACTTTACTAATTTTGCTCTCCTTAACGCTATTAGTCAGAAACAAATGGAAATTCCTAAAATCTACGAAGCCAATAAATCGGAAGAAAAATGGTACAACTACTGGATGGAAAAAGGGTTTTTTAACTCTACACCAGACGAGAGAGAAGCTTATACCGTAGTCATTCCACCACCCAACGTAACGGGGGTTTTGCACATGGGGCACATGCTCAACAATACCATTCAGGATGTATTAGTGCGTAGAGCTAGAATGTTAGGTAAAAATGCGTGTTGGGTACCCGGAACGGATCACGCCTCTATTGCTACCGAAGCAAAAGTGGTGACTAAACTAAAAGCAGAAGGGATCGAAAAAGCGGACCTTTCAAGAGATGAATTTTTAGAACATTGCTGGGAATGGACCCGCAAGCACGGAGGAATCATCCTGGATCAACTGAAAAAACTAGGCGCTTCTTGTGACTGGAACAGAACCCAATTTACCATGGATGAAGGCTATTATAAAGCAGTTATTCAAGTGTTCTGTGACTTGTTTGAAAAAGGAAAAATATACCGAGGGGTACGAATGGTAAACTGGGACCCTCAAGCGTTAACAGCCTTGAGTGACGAAGAAGTTAACTACAAAGAGGTTAACTCCAAACTTTACTACGTTCGATACAAAATTGAAGATACAGATGACGAGTGGATCACCATTGCTACCACTCGTCCGGAAACCATTTTGGGAGATACCGCTATTTGTATCAACCCAAATGATGACCGCTATAAACACTTACACGGAAAGAACGCCATTGTACCGATTGCCAATCGGGTGATACCAATCATAGCAGATGACTACGTAGACCCGGAGTTTGGTACAGGTTGTTTGAAGATCACTCCCGCTCACGACCCCAACGATTATGAAATTGGAATCCGTCATTCATTAGAAACAGTAGATATTTTTAACGATAACGGAACGCTGAATGAAAATGGAGGAAAGTACGAAGGGCAAGATCGTTTTGAGGTACGAAAAAACATCGCCAAAGACCTGGATGAACAAGGGTATTTGGTAAAAATGGAAGACCACATCAACAAGATTGGTTTCTCCGAAAGAACGGATGCTGTAATCGAGCCAAAACTGTCGTTGCAATGGTTCTGCAAAATGGAAGAGCTAGCCAAACCAGCTTTAGATAATGTGATGAACGATAACGTTCAGTTTCACCCGGCAAAGTTCAAGAACTCTTATCGCCATTGGATGGAAAACATCAAGGACTGGTGTGTTTCTCGGCAGTTGTTTTGGGGACATCAGATTCCAGCGTACTATTATGGCAAAGGAATCAATGACTATGTGGTGGCACCCACTATTGTGGAAGCATTGGAAAAGGCAAAAGCTGCTACAGGTAACGATAAACTTACGGTACACGACTTGAAGCAAGATGAAGATGTGATGGATACATGGTTCTCGTCATGGTTGTGGCCAATAGCCGTTTTTGGTGGTTTTGACAAAGACAACAATGGAAAAGAGATCGAATATTATTATCCAACCAATGACTTAGTTACCGCACCAGAGATCATGTTTTTCTGGGTGGCAAGAATGATCATGGCAGGGTATGAGTACAAAGGAGAGTTGCCGTTTAAGAATGTTTACTATACTGGAATCGTAAGAGATAAGCTGGGTAGAAAAATGTCGAAGTCACTGGGAAATAGTCCCGATCCACTGATGCTGATCAAGAAATACGGTGCAGATGGGGTGCGTGTGGGAATGTTATTAAGTAGTCCAGCTGGAAACGACTTGCCGTTTGATAGCGCACAGTGCGAGCAAGGAAGAAACTTTACCAACAAGGTTTGGAATGCATTCCGATTAGTAAAATCGTGGGAAGTAAAGGACTTTGATCAGCCAGAATATGCAGCAAAAGGAGTCGAATGGTTCCGCCATAAGTTTAATGCTACGCTAGCAGACATCAATAAAAGCTACGATCAGTTTAGAATTTCTGAGGCGTTGATGCAAACGTACAAGTTGGTGTGGGACGACTTCTGCTCGTGGTATTTAGAAATTGTGAAGCCAGGCTATCAGCAACCAATTGATCAAAAAACGTACGATCAAACGATTGCTTTCTTCGAAGATCTATTGAGGGTAATGCAGCCGTTTACACCGTTTATTTCCGAAGAAATTTGGCATTTAATCAGCGAAAGAGAAGAAAGAGACTGTGCGATGTTGGCGCAATGGCCGGAAGTTGCAGCCGTTGATGAAAAGGTTTTAAGAGCCTTCGATACAGCAGATGAAGTGATCACCAACATCAGAAACATTCGTAAGCAAAAGAACATTGCCAACAAAGTGGAGATCGAACTAAAGATCAAAAAGAATCTGGAGTTTGATAATACTTTTGATTCAGTGGTTCAGAAGATCGGTAATGCATCATTGTTGGAGTATGTTTCGGATAAAGTAGAAAACGCCTTCTCTTTCATTGTAAACTCGAATGAATATTTTATTCCTTTTTCAGAGGATATTGATGTAGATGCCGAGATCGATAAATTGAAGGAAGAGCTACAATATACCAAAGGGTTTTTAGCAGCTGTGGAGAAAAAGTTGTCGAATGAGAAGTTTGTGAGTGGTGCACCGGAGAAAGTGGTAGAAATGGAGCGCAAGAAACAAGAAGATGCGCAAAATAAGATTAAAGTAATCGAAGAGAAGCTCAGTTCATTTGCTTAACTTAAGACCATGAAAAAAGTATCAATTGTCATACTAATTTTGGGCGTTGTCGCTTTGGGAGGTGTTTTTCTGATTCGTCAGCAAATGGAAAGCCTTCGAACTGATATAGCTACTGTATCTGACCTGATAGCAGAAACTTCTGGGTCCAGTGAGCAGGAACTTATAGACGATCGAATCGTGTTGATGGATCAAATTGCAGATTTCGATCTTTATAGCAAAGTGCTACTGATCTCGGGAGCTGTGCTTTTACTTGCCGGAATAGTGATGATGATTATGGGGCGAAAGAAAACGAGCAATAAAGCAGCTTAATTGCCAATTCGCCAAATCACACCCAAATTCATAATTAAGGGTCGGTATCGAATATTGGTAGTCGCTGAAGAAACAGGTAAAGAAAAACCAGCCTGAGAATGAAACTTGATCTTTCCAGCTCCAGCACGAATCGTAAATACTGGCTCTACGTAAGAACCAAAACGCTCATGTAATGTGCTATAGTTGTCATACTTCACATTAACAAACTCTGCATATACACCTCTTAAGGTAAACGCAAACTCAAAACTTTCTTTCTTGATGCCAACAGATGGCTGAACAAAGTATCGGAACCCCTCTCCCTCTACTTTGTCAGATCGCGTATTCCCATTCGATGTATAATTAGATTTTGTACGTCCTGAGCCATAACCCATGCCACCGTAAAACTCAAAAACACCAGCAGTTGCGTACCCTGTGGTGAAGCCTAGACCTCCTTCAAGGTATTTGTGACCATGATAGCCTTGAGACTCACTAAAAACAGGAGACCCACTTGTGTTTAACATGATGCCAAAGTGATGAACAGGAGAGTAGGCAGCTTGTAGGTCCCAACCGTTCATTCCGGTATTAGCAGTAATAGCTACTTCATTTTTCTCTGTGAGTAAAGGAGCATTAACAGAGTTGGGGACGTAAAGGCTTGCACAAGAACTGAGCAACGCCAAACCACATAACCCAATGAATACAGATAAGTTTTTCATAACAGTTAACTTGGTTAAACAAAGTTAGTGATAAGAAATTAGAATATACCCCCCTTTTGGGGGATGCGTTAAAAGAGTGGTTTTCAAATATTTGCATTTGTAAATATTTCAGTTGTAATGATTTTTTTAAGACTTACGCTATTTGGTTTGCTCATGGCCTCTTCATTTAGCTATCAGGCGCAGTTCTTTGATATGAAGAAACCTTATACAGGTTCGCATTATGCCTTTAATAAGTTTGACCCTGTCGGAATCAATCAGTTTGTTGTTGGCTTCAACGACATGTGGAAAGACGACTTGCTCACAGGCTTCTCTCAGTACGATGGAGGAGAACTGGGTCAAACCTATACGACCAGTGGTTTTCGGGTAATATTTGGAAACAATGAAGAGAGAAAATGGACGATTAGCACGGACTATGCCTACGGTGGAGGAAAGAACAAAAATTACGCGACCTTCAGCAATGGAATTGAGCAGGAGTTAATCATGCGATATCGATCTAACCAAATTACGCAAACTTTTGGGATATCATTAAAAGAGAACACGATTTGGCTGGAGGGAATGTACTGTACTAACCTCAGTAAGGTCATCATAGAGTATAGTACGATTCACAAAGATGGAAATCAAAGCTTCGGATCTGAGTACCGCCTAAATGGCATGTATACCGGAAAGGTGAAAACGATGGAGTTTGGGATTCAAATGAGTTATAAGTATAAAAAGTATGTGCTCTACGGAAGAGCCCTTATGCCCGTGGCAATGATCGGTCCGGGAGAGGATGAGCGCAACTTCATTGATGAGCGGTCTTCGCGAGAGGCTCCAAATGACTTTCCGTCAAATTATGAGGCTTACGTTAATGCTGGTGGTGCATACTCCTCTGGCTCGGATGCTTTACAGAGCTCCTTTTTTAAAGGGTTCTCTTATGGTTTTGGTGTTTTCTATTATATGGGCAAAGAATGAAAAAGTTAAGCGTAATAATCGGGTTTTTTGTTGTATTGATCTTGGTGTCTTGTAACAAGGAAAAAAAGTTCATGGAGACCTTAACAGGTAATTGGAGGATTGAAAAATCAGAAAAATATCTTGTCTTTGCCGATGAGCGGGATTCGGTGTTGTTGGAGACCATCTCCAATCCAGGAACATTGGTGATTTTTGAGGGAACTGAGGGAGATGAAGACCCTCCGAAAGAATCAAGATTGTATGACTTCACCTTCATCGACAGTAATAATGACACCCTAATGGCAGCAGATTCTCTCGTCTCGGATTCCAAGAACCTTCGCTTGATATTTAAAAATGCGATAATAGACTCCACTTCCACCAAGAACCTTGTTTGGACAGTAGAAAAGAAAAAGAAGAAAAAGCAACAATGGGTTACCTATGGTGTTGATTCCACATTATTTTACCCATTAAATAACAACAACCCAGGAGCAGCTGACAACTGGATCGTTTGGAGAATTTACCTTAAAAAGGATTGAGAAGGAACAGCTCTGGTTGAGTTTTTTGTATTTCAACCAAAGTGAAAAACCCACGAACCAAATATCTTCCGAGCAGATGTAATTATAAATTACATTATTTTTAAAAGGGTAGATAATAAGAATGCACTTAGTTGTTTTTAACTTTTATTTTATTTCTTTGCAAATACTTTTAGGAACACTAAATCCATAAATAGTGCTTGCATATGGCTGAAAATCTTGTAATTGTCGAGTCGCCTGCAAAGGCAAAAACCATCGAAGGTTACCTCGGAAAGGGGTATGTTGTAAAGAGTAGTTTTGGCCATGTGAGGGACCTTCCAAAAAAAGGTATCAACATCGACATAGAAAACAACTTCGCTCCCAAGTATGAAGTTACACCAGACAAGAAAAAGGTTGTAAAAGAACTGAAAGACTTGAGTAAGAAAGCAAACATGGTTTGGCTAGCAACGGATGAGGACCGTGAAGGAGAAGCCATTTCTTGGCACTTGATGGAAGCATTAGGTCTAACACCCGAAAAGACAAAAAGAATTACCTTCAACGAGATCACAAAAACAGCGGTTTCTAGAGCAATTGAGAGCCCAAGAAACATTGACGTGAATCTGGTGAATGCACAGCAAGCCAGAAGAGTTTTGGATAGAATTGTTGGGTTTGAGTTATCTCCAGTACTATGGAGAAAAGTTAAACCATCCTTATCAGCGGGTAGAGTTCAGTCGGTTACAGTTAGGTTAATCGTAGAACGAGAACGTGAAATTCAAGGATTTACCCCAGAAAGTTCGTATAAAGTATACGCTTATTTCAATGTAGGAGGAAACAACTTTAGAGCTGAACTTCCCAATAACTTTAACTCTGAGCAGGAAGCACAAGCTTTCTTGGAGAAGTGTAAGTTGGCAAAGTTTACCGTAGAAAACTTAGAGAAAAAACCGGCAAAAAGAAGACCTGCGGTTCCTTTTACTACTTCTACATTGCAGCAGGAGGCAAGTAGAAAGCTTGGTTTTAGTGTGTCAAGAACGATGTCGGTAGCGCAAAAGCTTTACGAAAGTGGTAAAATCACCTACATGAGAACAGACTCCGTGAACCTATCGGATTTTGCTCTAGCAAATGCTAAGGAGGCCATTATTGACCTATTTGGTGGTGATTATTGCAACCCAAGAAAATATCAAAACAAAAACTCAAATGCTCAGGAGGCACACGAGGCCATTCGCCCAACCAACTTTTCGGTGCAGAATGCAGGAGGTGATCACGCTGAGAAGAGGTTGTACGACCTTATTTGGAAACGAACGATTGCTTCTCAAATGAGTGATGCAGAGTTGGAAAGAACGAAAATTACAATTGATATATCTGGAGCAGATGAGAAGTTTGTGGCTACTGGTGAAATCATTAAGTTTGATGGGTTCTTGAAAGTCTACTTAGAAGGTACAGATGATGAAGATCAGGACGATGATTCAGGGTTACTCCCAAAAATGTCCATTGGTGAAGAGTTAATGAATGAGTCGATTACAGCTACTCAGAAGTATACAAGACCAAAAGCGAGATACACGGAGGCATCATTGGTAAAACAGCTTGAAGAAAGAGGCATTGGAAGGCCATCTACTTACGCCCCAACGATTTCTACCGTTCAGAAAAGAGGATACGTAGAGAAAAAAGACATTGAAGGTAACGAAAGAGAAATCATCCATTTTGAGTTGAAAGAAGGAGCAGTGGACAGAGTTGTGAGAAAGGAGATTTTTGGTGCCGACAGGAATAAGTTGGTACCCACTGATATGGGAATTGTGGTGACTGATTTTTTGGTGGAGAACTTCGAGAGGATTCTTGATTACAACTTTACAGCTTCCGTAGAGAAAGAGTTCGATGATATCGCACAAGGATTGATGGAGTGGACCAGTATGCTGGATAAGTTTTATAAGCCTTTCCACCATAATATTGAAGACACGCTAGAGAACTCAGAAAGAGCCACTGGAGAAAGAGAATTAGGAGTTGATCCCGAGTCGGGTCGACCAGTTATAGCCAGAATCGGAAGGTTTGGACCGATGATTCAAATTGGTAAGCAAGAAGATGAGGAAAAACCAAAGTTTGCCTCGCTCAAAACAACGCAAAGCATCAACTCCATTACGCTTGAAGAAGCGATGGATTTATTCAAGCTACCAAAGGATTTGGGAACCTACGAGGGAGAACCGATATCTGCTAATGTTGGAAGGTATGGTCCATATGTCCGTTTTGGAAAGAGCACTTTTGTTTCAATACCAAAAGGCACAGATCCATTAGATATCACCCTTGAGGAAGCCGTTGTGCTGATTGAAGAGAAGAAGAAGGCAGATGCTGAGAAGTATATCGCTGAGTACGAAGATGAGAATGGAGCAATTCAGGTGTTGAATGGAAGGTACGGACCGTATATCAAGCAAGGAAGGAAAAACTACAAGATTCCAAAAGATAAAGACGCAAAGTCGCTGAGCAAGAAGGATTGTCTAGAAATCATGGCGAACCAGCCTGCACCAAAGGGTAGAAGAAAAAAGAAGTAAATGAACTTAGATATCTACTTTCAACCGCTAGAACCCGGTACTTATCAGGGAAATATGTTGGGAAACTTGACCAGCTTTCACGATGAAGGCGGATTCCCAGATCTCGAAGATGCAGATATCGCAATCATAGGAGTAAAAGACTCTAGAGGAGCGGGAAAGTTGGATTTCAATGAAGCCCCAGACCTTATTAGAAGACAGCTTTATACCTTGTTTCATCACCATGAGCGAGCGCTCAAACTAGTGGATCTCGGAAACATTAATGCAGGAAAAACGATTAATGATACTTATTCGGCCGTTGCAGATGTGGTGAGAGAGCTAAACAAAAAAAGCGTATTCACAATTATTTTAGGAGGGTCTCAAGACATTACTTACGGAAACTATCTGGCCTACGAGAAGCTAGAACAAACGGTCAACCTTGCAGTTATTGACGACTCGATAGACCTTTCGGAAAAGGAAGAGGAGATTAACAATAGAAACTTCCTTTCAAAAATCGTGATCCATCAACCCAATTATCTCTTCAACTTTAGTGCGATTGGATATCAAACATACTTTGTGAATCCTGAGATAAAAAAGCTGATGGAAGACCTGTATTTTGACACGTATCGACTTGGAGAAATACAGTCTAGTATCATGAAAAGCGAGCCAATTATCCGTAACGCAGACATCTTGAGTGTAGACGTAAGTGCTGTGAGGTATGCTGAACTGAACGGAAAGTCATCTCCCGGACCGAACGGTTTCTACGGAGAGGAAATTTGCCAGATGATGCGGTATGCAGGAATGTCGGATAAACTCTCGAGCATAGGCTTTTACGAATACTTTCCAGAGAACGATAAAAACGATGCGGGAGCAATGCTCGTGGCGCAGATGATTTGGTGCGTGCTAGATGGTTATTATTCAAGGAAGAAAGATTATCCT
Source organism: uncultured Flavobacteriales bacterium (assembly GCA_964387945.1). Taxonomy (GTDB): domain Bacteria; phylum Bacteroidota; class Bacteroidia; order Flavobacteriales_D; family Parvicellaceae; genus Parvicella. The sequence goes on from CAYLYX010000002.1 coordinate 199,766, forward strand.
TTTGGCTCAAAGGATAGTTATACGAAGTATAGAATTCACATTGAGAATACTGATCACGAATTGGTGTTCTACAAAAGCGATAAGAGCGATAGGTGGTGGATGGATGTGCCCTATCCTCCCAATCAAATTTTAAAGTTTGAAAGACATCATTTAGTTCCGTGTAATTACGATGACTACAGAGACTCCAGTGAAGGTAAGATACCGGACCTTTGGTGGAAGACCTACCAGAAATTAAACTAATAAAAAAGGGACGAATATTACGTCCCTTTTTTAGTATATATTGAGTTAACGCTTATTCTACAAAAACGGTAATGTTCCCAGCTTGATCTTTTGTGCCTCCATCCCATGTCATTACATAGAAGTAAACACCGTCACTAACAGGTTTTCCGTTCTTTTTCTCGCCAGACCAGGTATTGTCATACGAATCTGTCTTATATACTACACGCCCCCATCGATTATAAATAATCAGGTTTACATCGCTGTAAACATCAGCGTAGCGCGTGTAGAATGTTTCGTTCACATTGTCACCGTTTGGCGTAATTACGTTAGGAACAGAGCAGGACTCTACAACTAATTCTAGGAACGCAGAATCCGCACCACAGGCATTGGACGCAACAAGAGAATGAACTCCTGGTTCTTGACTATAAGCTACTGTATCTGTTGAAATCACTGAACCACTAGGGTCATACCATCTATAAACCTCACCGTAGGAAGCATTTGTGTAGAACATAGCGGTATCGTTTTGACAGATAGTGTCTTCACCATACAAAAAGGCTATCGGTTCGCTTACAAAGACAATTGTAGCACTTACCGTATCGTTACAAACATTATCATTAAAGTAGACAGTATATTCACCATCTTCCGAGGCAGAAACCGTAGGGTTGATAAACGTGGTATTAGGTGAAAACGAAATGTTACTTGGGTCATCAGAGAACCAATTTCCACCACTCACTCCGCCCACAGAAGGCACATAAGTGTTAGAAAACTGGAAGTCCGTACACGTTGTATCTCCAGGAATAATACTTGGTCCTTCGATTACCTCTACAATAATGGTGGTATCGTACTCACACCCAAAGTTGTCTTCTACTTGGAACGTGTAGTCATTGTCCCCAAGATTCGTTGGCACAACAATTATGGCAGTATCACTATCCCCAAAAAGAATGCTTGGGTCTGGCTGCCACATTTCGCCTACGATAGTTGGAGAATAGGTCTCATTATTCGGGTTGAGGTTTCCAGCAAAAGTAATTCCCCAAGAACAAATCCAGCCATCATCAATTCCTAAATTGTCCCTCACCGTAAGCGTCCAGTTACCATTGATTGGGCATCCAGAAAGCGCAGTCAAGAATGATTCTTCAGGATTATAAGTACCAGGTTCAACCATACTTCCAGTACTTGGTCCAGAAGCTGGTACTGTATTGTATCCATTTACCCAAGCGGGTAATGCACTTGGGTCTTCAGAGAAACAGTATTCTTCACAAACACCTAAAGTGGATCCAGCATCATTTGCTCCTCCCAAATATGTTCCACCTCCACCAAAGCCACCAGCAACTAATCCATTACCTGTGAAAGAGTTGAAAATAACAACGTCCTGTCCATTTGGACAGCTCAAAAGCATCTCTAAATCTCCTAAATAAGAGTGTTCCATACTAATACAAAGATCCACTAAGTCTCCCATGTTTTGCAACGTTGTACCTGATGGAAAGCCTGAGATTAAAATATCCGTCTGATAGTTCTGTCCAGAGCCATCGGGCAAAAACAACTGGTTTCCAAACACCCCAGGAATTGTAAAACTTGAAGAGTCTGCGTCTACTCCTGCGGTATCCGTAGCTGTAATCCCTCCTACCAATGAAGTGTACTGACCCAAACAAATGGTTTCGTCTTCCGCTTCACAGGTCGCAAAGCTTGGAATGGTAGAGACACGGGTTTTAGATGTCAGAAGGTCAAACTGAGACATAGCATCCGTTACACGCATAAGTACGAAATAACCGTTTCTTTGAGAGGGAGTGAACCAAACGGTGTCTCCAGTCATTGTTGTCCCATCGCTAAACTCCCACTCTGTAGTGTGTCCAGAACCGTAGGTTGATTGGTTGTAACCACCTCCAGCATCTGCTCCCATAGCGCCTCCCGGCTCGTGCAGGTATTCTGTTTCGTTTACAAACATGATAGAGTCACCTAGACAAACATTCACATATCCTGTATCAGGAAGGGCAGAAGTAATAGGCTTATTGGTCATGTCGTCTGTCATATCTCCAGCCCCGTTTGCTTCTCCAGCTCCAATGTAGGCTCCAGTGTGGAGTTCCATCGGTTGCCAAGGAGTTCCACAAGAGATATTCGCTCCCCAACCCGTTCCAGTTGTAGCGGCATCACTTACAAACTCCACTGTCAAACAACCTGAAGTATTTGTCCAAGAGGCTGTTGTTACCCCTGCCGATATTCCAGTAGGGTGCGAAACAGAGTTAGCTGCAACAAGCAAAGGACTAGCTGTAGTTGGACCATCGTAAACGTAAACCGTATCAGATCCATCTACGTCCCATGTAAAACCAGCATTTGTTCCAAAGAAGAGCGTAATTTTACTACCTCCTGCATCTGGACAAAATGTGATCGTTTCAGTTTCGTTATCGCTGTAGTTTGCCCCAGAACCGCCTGTATCATAGAAGTTTGGTGTTGAGTTGTCCGTAAAAGAAGTGGCACAATCACATGGATTGCTCACGTCCCTATCGGGATCGGACACTAGAATTTGAGCTTGAACAGAAAACCCAATTAATGCGATTGATAATGTGCTTATTAGTTGTTTCATGGTTTTCTATAGTTCTTGTTTTATGAGTGAAATAGGTTTAATCATCAACATTTGGTCCGTGCCCAATAATTTGAAGTATTGATACTGGTCCTCTTTTAAAGTGATGTTTAACTCAAAGAAGTTAATGGCATCTAAGTCCGCAATATTGCGCGCTCCGTTTATCGCATGATCCCCCTCTTTTTCGCTTGGAAAAGGCATTACCTCAAAGGCGTTTTCAATACAGAAAGTGTTGAATGCCAGCTCTTCCTGATCCATCGCGTTGAGGTCTTCTTCAGAGAAGGCGACTAACAGACGTTCATCATAATTGGACTGCTGCCCAAATCCAGCACTCACCAGGAGCGTTAAAAGTAATGTTAATAATGTGATTGATTGTTTCATTTTCTCGTGTTTCATTGACTTGCAAAGGTAGTATAAATTAAATTTTTATTAAAACAAATTATACGGAATCCTTGAAATCCAATCGTTGATAAAAGTTTTGTTCCTTCTGGTGAATTGTCTACTTTTGATGACGAAAAAATTGCTGTTAAGGATGCACGAACAAACAAAAGAATTACAAGACTTTGCCACTCAAGTAAGAAGGGACATCGTCAGAATGGTTCACACCGTTCAATCGGGCCATCCAGGAGGATCTCTTGGTTGTGCTGATTTTTTTACTTGCATGTATAAGCAAGTCATGAATCACAATCCGTCTAACTTTTCGATGGATGGAAAGGGAGAAGACTTGTTCTTTTTATCAAATGGGCATATTTCTCCAGTGTTTTACAGTGTTTTAGCTAGAGTTGGGTATTTCCCTATTAGTGAGCTGAATACGTTTAGAAAAATCAACTCAAGACTACAAGGACATCCTACCACACATGAAGGCCTACCTGGTGTGAGAGTTGCATCTGGCTCTTTGGGGCAAGGAATGTCAGTAGCCATTGGAGCTGCATTGACCAAAAAGCTAAATGGTGATGATCATTTGGTTTTCTCACTCCACGGTGATGGTGAGCTTCAAGAAGGGCAAGTTTGGGAAGCAGCGATGTATGCCGCAGGAAACAAAGTAGACAACTTAATCTCTACCATAGACTATAACCACAAACAAATTGACGGAGACATTGATGACGTGCTTCCGCTTGGAAACCTACGAGCAAAATGGGAGGCATTTGGTTGGACTGTTTTAGAAATGAACGGGCACGACATAGCTGAAATACTCCGCACGATGGAGCAAGCCAAAGGACTTACTGGACAAGGTAAGCCGATCATGATTATCATGAAAACAGAAATGGGGCAGGGCGTTGACTTTATGATGGGCACACACAAGTGGCATGGGTCCCCACCTAATGACGAACAACTAGCTTCTGCGCTCAATCAATTAGAAGAAACTCTGGGCGATTATTAACTTTTGGAACTATTCTTGGTTATAGTTACTAAAAACGTACCATGAAAAGATTACTGGCCATAGCATTTTTGTGTCTTATTTCCCTCAGCGGCTCGTTTGCGCAGAGTAAAAAGGGAGAAAAGATTCGAATCCTGTTTATCTTCGATGCCTCCAACAGTATGAATGCCCAATGGCAGAACTCGAGCAAGATTAAAGTAGCCAGAGAGCTGATGCTGCAAACGCTAGATAGCCTAACGAACTTAGAGAACGTTGAATTGGCCCTCCGACTTTACGGACACGAGTTCGATCGATCAGTTCACAACTGCAACGATACCGAATTGAGGGTGGAATTTGCAAGTAGTAAATCCAACGCCTCCAGAATAAAAGATGAGCTGCGCGCTTTAGATTGCAAGGGAACTACGCCCATAGCTCTTTCCTTAGAAGAGGCTGGAAACAATGATTTTCCAGAATGTGAGAATTGCAGAAACGTCATCATTCTAATCACAGATGGTATAGAAGCGTGCGATGGTGACCCTTGTGCGGTGGCAAAAGCCCTTCACGCTAAGGGGATTAAGTTAAAACCGTTTATCATTGGAGTAGGTTTGGACACGAGCTACCTGGGTCAGTTTCAATGTGTGGGAGAATTTCTAAGTGCCGATACAGAAGACTCCTTTAAGTCAGTTTTAAGCTATGTGATCAGCCAAGCAGTAAACAATACAACCGTTCAGGTAAATCTCAATGACATCAACGGAAAGGCAAAAGAGACCGATGTTACGATGAGCTTTTTCAATCAGAAAACGGGTGGGTTTGTCAATAATTTCATGCATACCATGAACATCAGACAAGTACCTGATACGATTTCCCTAAACCCTATCTATACTTACAAGCTAGTAGTAAACACAGTCCCACCGGTGGTGTTGGAGAACATCAAACTTACTCCTGGAATACATAATGTGATTGAGGTAGACGCTCCTCAAGGATACCTACAGGTTAGTGTTCATGGAGGTCCTATCCAAGAGCTGGAGACCAAATGTATTGTCCGCAAGAAAGGTGAAATGCAAACGATTTATGCACAGCACCTGAATTCAAAGCAGAAGCTGTTGGTGGGGAAGTATGACCTAGAGATTTTGACGCTGCCAAGGATTTACGTGAAGAATGTGGAGATTAACCAAAACCTGACCTCAAAGGTTACAATAAAACCAAACGGGTACCTAACGATTAAAAAGCGAAATGGACCTTGCCAAATTTTTGTTTTGAAAGAAGGTAAGCAGGAGTGGGTTTGCGATGTAGAGGATAGTTTTACCCCCCAAACCATTCCGTTGCAACCGGGAGACTATGTGGTCGTATTTAGAGCTGGCAATTCTATCTCTACCGCTAATACCATCCAGAAAAAAATTATGATTGCACCCGGATACGAAGAAAAAATAGATCTTTAACCGAAATAACAAACCATGAAAGAATATCCAGTTTTAGGAAAAAAAGATACCCGCTCAGGATTTGGTGATGGGTTGACCGAATTAGGGCAAAAAAATGAAAATGTGGTCGCACTTTGTGCTGACTTAACAGGATCGCTCAAAATGGGAGATTTTAAAGCCAACCATCCAGATCGATTCTTTCAGGTGGGTATTGCAGAAGCCAATATGATGGGGGTTGCAGCTGGATTAACCATCGGAGGTAAGATTCCGTTTACAGGTACGTTTGCAAATTTCTCTACCAGTAGGGTTTACGATCAAATTAGACAGTCTATCGCCTATTCGGATAAGAACGTAAAAATCTGTGCTTCTCACGCTGGTTTGACACTCGGAGAAGATGGAGCAACGCATCAGGTGCTAGAAGACATCGGAATGATGAAGATGCTGCCTAACATGACCGTGATCAACCCGTGTGACTATAACCAGACCAAGGCAGCTACTTTAGCTATTGCAGAGCACGAAGGCCCGGTTTATTTGCGCTTCGGAAGACCAAAAGTGCCGATCTTTATTCCAGAAGATATGCCTTTTGAAATTGGTAAAGCAATAACCTTGGTAGAAGGTACAGATGTTTCAATTTTTGCGACTGGTCACTTGGTGTGGAAATCACTAGAAGCAGCAAAGGAATTAGCAGCACAAGGAATCAGCGCTGAGGTAATAAATATTCATACGATTAAACCTTTGGACGAAAAAGCAGTCTTAGAGTCTGTAAGCAAAACAGGATGTGCTGTGTCTGCAGAGGAACACCAAATGGCTGGAGGACTAGGTGAATCGATTGCTCAGGTACTGTCAAGAAAGCAGCCCACACCGTTAGAAATGGTTGCGGTAAATGACAGTTTTGGCGAAAGTGGAACACCTGATCAGCTGATGGAAAAGTATGGTCTAGGTACTTCAAACGTGGTAGAAGCGGCTCTGAATGTTTTGAAAAGAAAATAGCTTTTCAACATAACCTAGATGCCGGATCAAGTAGACGAGCAAATACTTAATTTCTTTAATGAAGGAAAACAGCAAGAAGCATTTCGGCTTCTGATGGAAACCTATCAACAACGGATTTATTGGCACATTCGTAGGATTCTCATTTCTCACGAAGATACCGATGATGTCTTACAAAACACCTTGATCAAAATCTGGAAGGGCCTTCCCAAGTTCAAAGGAGACAGTAAACTCTACACATGGATCTTTCGGATTGCATCCAATGAAACGTTCACTTTCTTAGAGAAAAACAAAAAGACACGCGATCAGGTCGACATTGAAGCTTGTTATCAGTTTGTGGGATCAAGTTCAGATCACATCGACAGCAAGTTTATTCAAGAAAAATTAGAAAGAGCACTTTTAGAGATTCCCGAGAAGCAGCGCATGGTATTTCACCTAAAGTATTTTGAAGACATGAAATACACCGAAATATCAGAAGTTGTGGGAACTTCAGTAGGTGCATTGAAAGCGAATTATCACTTGGCAGTAAAAAAAATCCAAGAATTTTTAAAAGCAGATTAAACCTTTTGAGAAACGCATAGTCCAAGAAGGCAAATGGAAACAAATAACACGCATAACGATTCTTTTGATGGAAAGTCTCCGATTCCAAAGCAGAATAACTTTAAAATTCCGGAAGGTTATTTTGAGGAGTTAACAGCTCAAATGGAGCAAGAACTTTCTATAAAAGATGAGCCTCGCAAGAAAGGTACTTTGCGTGTTATGGTGCTCAACATTTCTATTGCTGCAGCGGTAGTGCTGGGCGTGTTTTTATTTAATCCTCAAAAAGAAGGTGGGTTTGTTACAGCTTCTTCTGAGCTTGAGATCACTGCTGATGCAGATGCGATTTATGTGGAAGATTACCTGATAAGCATGGTAGAATCTACTGAAAACTGGCAACCGCTCATGTATTTTGAAGTCGATTTGACGGAGGTATCAGCAAAAGAAATCGAAGCCATTGAAATGCCAGTGGTCGATGCGGTGACCTCTGATGATTTGACCGACTTTTTTGAGGACGAAGACTATTATGAATTTTAATTAAAACTAGGAAAAATGAAAAAAACAGGATTACTTATGGTGATACTTCTGTTGATCGGAAGTGCATCAGTAGCACAAAACGGGAAAGCGTCTAGCGAAGGCGTTTCAAAAGAGGAAAAAGAAGCAAAAATGATTGGCTTTCTCACAGAGAAACTGGAACTGACCACGGCAGAAGCAGAGTCTTTTTGGCCTGTATATAACGATTTGAAAGAAGAGTTGAAAGCTAATCGAAAAGCATTTAAAGACACCAAGTCTGGAAAGGGTGTAAAACTTGATGAGATGTCTGATGAAGAAGTGCGTGAATTGATTGACAACGGATTTGAAATGAAAGAGAAGGACTTAGAGATTCGTAAAGCGTACAATGAAAAGTTTATCAATATCATTGGTGTGAAAAGAACAGCCAAACTTTACCACCTGGAAAAGGAGTTTAAAAAGAACATGAAAGGTAAAGGAGGAAAAGGTCCACAAGGGCCTCCAAAAGGACAATAAATAGATGAACCTAGAGGGTAAGGAAAGAGCTGCGATCATTTTGCAGCTCTTTTTTTGTATCTTTTAACTGGCTTTTCCATTATGGGAGTAAAACCAGCCAACATGAAGCATTCATCAAGTTATCATCAGACAGCTGAGCAAATCAATGAAGAGAGCAAGGTCATTGAGTTGAGCAAGAAAGACCCCAATCAGTTCAAACCGATTTACGACAAGTATTTCGGGCAGATTATGCAGTATATCTATAACCGCATCGATGACAAATCAATGGCGGCAGACATTGCGCAGCAAGTTTTTCTGAAGGCGTTGAACAATCTATCAAAGTACGAGTCGAGAGGACTTCCTTTTGGTAGCTGGCTTTATCGAATTGCAAGTAACGAACTGAACATGGTCTTTCGGAAAAATGCAAAACTGATGACGATTAACCTTTCTGACGGTATTGTTGCCACACTACGGGAAGAAATGGCCGATGAGAATCTATTGGACAAACTGAGTCAACTCAAAAAGATCATTAAGAAGCTCAGAGAGTCCGATTACCGCTTGATTGAACTCAGGTTTTTTGAAGAACGCCCTTTTAAGGAGATTGGTGAAATTCTCGAGATTACGGAGAACAATGCCAAGGTAAAGACTTACCGGGCGCTTGATAAACTAAAAGTGTTGCTGACTACTCATTAAACATTTGGAAACATGAAAGACGCAAAAGTAAATATGAACAGACCCCCATTGTCCGAAGACGAAATTGACAAAGCAAAAAACTTTGATCAGTTGATGGAAATGAACGCTGAGCCACCCATTAAGATTAAATGGGGAAAGATTGGAGGAATTATCGCTGTGGTGGCAGGTGTGCTAGGATTTGTCTTCTGGCCAGCTAACAAAGACGAGAATGGAAATGAAGCAGGGACAACTTCAGCGGAAACAAATAACTTCAACAGCGAGTTCTTCGATCAAACCAATGTGCCTAGCATAACCTATACGGTGAATGGCGCACAAGGAGATTCAATCATCACGGAGAAGGGTACAAAGATCATCATTCCTCCCAATGCATTCAAGGATGAGAAAGGAAATACGATTCTTGATGATGTGGAGATCAGTTTTAGAGAATTCCATGATGTGCCTAGTATTTTTGGTTCCAATGTGGATATGACCTACGACAGCGCAGGAATGGAATATCACTTTGAGTCCGCAGGTATGATCGAGATCGGTGGGATGAAGGATGGCAAAAAAATTCTTATTGATGAGAACAACCCGTTGATCGTTGAACTAAACAGTCAGTATCCTGGAGATCATTACAACATTTATTTTATGGATCCAGACGGGGATTGGGAGTTTATAAAGAAGGACACCGCAAGATTGAGAAACTCCGAAGAACAATTGGGTGAGTACTTGGCATTGAACTCACTGGACTATGCAAACAAGGAACAGAAAGTTTTTTTGGAACAAAAGGCTGAGAAGGCAAAAGCAGTTCACAATGCATACCAAAAGGAGCTCAAAGATGCGGGACTTATCGTTCCACAAAAAGCGGATAATGACCTGTTTTCAGTGAAACTGAAATTTAAGGAATCAGAATTCCCAGAGCTGAAAGGATATAAGAACGTATTATTTGAGGTAACTGAAAAGAACATTGGCTTTGATAAAACGTTGGCGGATCAACAGTGGTCGGATATTGAATTGAGCAAAAATGCAGACAATTACCTAATGACCTTGTTTGGAGCACAAAAGGTGAAATTGTTTGTGAGACCCGTTTTCGCAGGAGAGGACATGGAAGTTGCGCAAGGAAATTTTGAGGAGCTGTTTGCAGCTTACGATGCTGCGCATGCAGGAGTTTTATCAGCAGCGAAGGAAGAGATGACAACTGCCTATCAAAACTACAAGGCTACAGAAGATTCAGTAATCAACGTGATTAACCAGCAGATCAATCAACTTGCCTGGCAAGGTGAACTCGATGCAAAGAAAAACAAAGTAAAGCGCGTTTTTGAAATTGACAACTTTGGCTTTTGGAACTCTGATTGCCCGCAAAATCTACCGAAAGGACAGGAGGTCGACCCTGTTTTTGTAAATACGGATGCTCCGCAGGATACGCTTTCCTTTACCAACCTCTACATTGCAGAGTATGATAAGAATGCATTTTTCACCTACTGGGGCTATTGGGGGCACCAAAAGTATGTAGATGATAATGGAAAGGAAAGACAAATATATGAGGCACTTCCCTTTACTTTTAACCCCAAAAGTGAAACTGTTTTATGGGCAATTACGAATAAAGGAGAGTTGGCTGTCCTCACCCCCGATGCGTTGAAAACCATCAATTTTTCGGAAAGTGGGAATTCATCTACTATTCGCATGAAAATACACAAGGACATCAATGCGATCAAAAACATAAAAGAAGCCATTGGTTGGAAATAAATGAAAGGAACGCTTATCCTCATATTAGTTATTGTTTACTCTGGTATTTTCTCCCAAAAGGAAGTACTGGAGTTTAAGCTTTCTAAACCAGAAAACGGCATTCAAATTAACCTGGCAGATTCGGTGTTTCAGGTGGGTGATGTTAACCCTTTTCAAGTTATTTCCACAGACGGAGAGCCAATTGTAAAGGTAGAGGTCTTTAGAGGAAAGGTTTTTCATGTTCCTCTGGGTTGGTACGAAGCTCGGTTTAAAGAGGCTGGTCCAACTTACATTAAGGTATATGCAAAAAACTCAAGAGGAGAAACTTATTTGGCATTGACCAAAGCTGTTGCGGTACAGCCGCTACCCGTTCCAAACATTTTTATCTGCGATGTAAAGCAGGATAGCGCGATTAACATAGAACACTTAATCAAATACAGAAAAGTGTCTGCTCGAATGAAAGACCCAAAGAAATATGATTACCATCCTGCTGTGCTGAGTTTTGGCTTTGCACTTGACACGGACACCATTTATGTAAAAGGAAACGAAATTCCCTTTCAGTACAAGTCAAGGCTGTACGACCTAAAGGATGGTGGCATTTTTACGGTTTTTGATGTTCGCGTAATGTTACCGAATAAGAACAAAAACGTGGTGACTATCCCAAGGGCATCTGTTTTTCTGGTCAATACAGATCAGTACTCGGTAGGAGAAAGAAAATACATCGAAAAGAACACCGTTGTTGGTGACTAATCTCGTTGCGGAATAAAGCCTTCTGAGTGGAACGTAGGCTCGCAGTCATCGTTTTGCTTAATTTCAATCAACAACTCTTGACCTTCTTCAAATCCGTAAGCTCCGGGATCGAACTGAATACCCTGAGATTTATAGTTTACTTTGATTTTTTTTCCGTTTACGTAGATTTTTTTGATGCAAAACTTGTTTTTATTGGCTTTCTGAGGGTTGTTTATTTGGATGAGGTTTCCATCCCACTTCCCTGTGAAATAGGCGGTTTTGGGTTTGCCAGCAGTAGCCGCAATCACCAGTAATCCAAAAATGATTGTGAATATGTATTGTTTGGGGGTGTTGATAGGTCTCATTTTTAGTAAGAATTTTACGCTACCCAAAGTTACCACTTTTTACCGAAAGAGATGCGGCACAATTATGATGATATAGGTTTATTTCCCCTGAGGCTTTTATTGCTTCCGGGCGAGCAAACGACCTTGCATATTTATGAGCCGAGGTACTTACAACTGATTTCAGAATGCATTACAGAACAAAAGCTGTTTGGTATTCCTTATCAGACCAAAACTTCGTTGAGTGAATTTGGTTCCATGGTATCTGTGGTGCAAGTGCTGAAGAAATATGATAACGGTGAACTCGATATTCTGGTGGAATGTACACGGAACTTCAAAATCAATCAGTTTCAAGGAAAATCGGAGAATAAGTTGTATCCAGCGGGATCGGTAACGGCTATTTTGGAAGAAGATAAGTTGCCATCTGCAGACTTGATGGACTCGATGAGAGGATACCTCGAAACGTTGTTGGATAAGGCCGTTACAGATGAACTCAATGAGTTTTTCTCGTTTAAGCAAATCATCAAATCGTTGAACCTAAACGATGAAGAAAAGTACAAGTATTTACACTTCTCAGAAGATAAGCGAAACCTCTTCCTTCGGGGAAAGGCGAAGTTCTTGACACTATTAATCGAACAAGAGAAAAAAGTAGTTGATCAGTTCTACCTAAACTGATACGGATTTCTCACAAGTTCATTTTTCTAGGCAAATTACGATTCTACCTTATAACTTTACACTATGCGAGAGTACGTTCAACCAGCTATTCATTGGTTTGGGCTGCGAATCGAAGAGCCCATGACAGCACTTACAGATGTGCTGATCGCTTTAGTGTGTCTGATTGCCTATTTGGGCGTAAGAAAAATGCCCCAAAAAAGTAAAGTAAAGCGACTATTGACCTATTACTTTCTCACAATGGGCATCGCCACTTTTTTGGGAGGTGTATTGGGACATGCGCTGCAATATTATCTAGGTTTTGTTTGGAAAACACCTGCTTGGGTGGTCAGTATGATCTCCGTTACGCTGCTAGAAAGAGCACAAATCGAATACGTGAAGACGGAAATAAGTCATGGACTAGGCGTCTTTTTTGGCTGGCTCAATGTCATAGAGTTGTTGGTGTTTATGTTCATTTCATTTGCGTTGCTCAACTTCTTTTTTGTGCAGGTTCATGCAGCCTATGGACTTGCCATTGTTGTGCTTAGTTTTAGCATTTTCAAGTACGTCAAGTCAAAAAGTACGGGAAGCTTGTATTTTATTTTTGGCGTTATCATGGCCATTATTGCAGCTACTTTTTACATGATGAAGTGGGGTTTTGGTCCGTGGTTCAACCATATTGACATCAGTCATGTAGTGATGGCGATTGGCATGTGGATTTTTTATCTAGGGAGTAAGAAAATCATCGAGGATGTAAGTGAAAATCAAGAAAAGGAGCAAGTGACTTATTCTGCGGGGTATTAAATAGGAAGACTTTAAATACCTTAGTGAGATGAATAAGTTGATCTTATTGTTGCCGTTTTTTCTCATCGCAAACTGTTCCTCAGAGACCTCGTCAAAAGAAACTGAAGAAACAGCAAAAGAGTTGCCTGAACCATTTCCGTATGAGTATACAGAGAACATTCCTGTGGTTGATTTTGCCTTTCCGTTTGATAAAAGCAGAGTGTATCATTATGTTATCACTTCTACTTATGTAGACTCAAGTCATAAGCCAAGTAGCTTTCTGCCTGGGAAGTTTTGTCAAGTTTTACTTATTTCCGACAGTTCAATGAACATAGCGAAAGACTTAAAAGAACTGGATTCAATTGTTTCGTCTAAAGTAGATGTGGAGGTTGATTTTTTGGTACAAACTAAAGAAGGTTTTGGCGTTGTGCCAACTTGGTCGTTGGGGGATTATGGATTCAACGGTTGCTTTGATTTCGGAGTCTTAAAACTATTTGAGTGTTTGATTGATCATAACAAGGGAGTTTTGGTAAATGGTGAAGTCGAGCTTAAACTAGACGATAAGCAGCAAATACAGAATGAGTATTTGAAGTTCATCAATGCACTTTCCTCAATTACTCCTGTTTATACTGATAACAACATTGATAGTCTGCTCGAATATTCTAAAGATCAGCATGAAAAATACTTTATCCAAAAATTGGATTCTTTGCATACTATGTATGGTGACTTCAGAAGCCTTAAAGAGGGCGTTGTAAGGGTGCATAATATTTTTGCCAAGTGGGATCCAGATACAAGCATGGAGGAGTATCTAACTATATGTAGTTATATTTTGGAAGCCGAAGTCGCTCGATTAAATGAACAGTACGGAAACGAATCAAGGGAGCTTCTAAGGCTAATTTCTCCCCCTATTTGGTCCTATCCACCTCCTCCACCCCCAATCGCCACAGAAGTTATCCCCAAATAAAAAAAGCGACCCATTTGAGCCGCTTTCTTTGTTGTAGTAAGTGTCTAGTTATTTACTGATGTACTCGTTCAGTTCGTCTTTCGTTGAACTAAAATCAAAAACACTGTTTACTTTGTAGTAATCGTCTACATCGTACGTTCTGCTGTAAGCATACTTGGCAAACTCCAAACGATCTTCTTCAAAGTCAAACAATTTGCAAATCTCTACTACCTGATCTGTAGTTAGGCATTTATTTTTAGTTGCTTGCTTCGCCACATTCATTTTATCGTCAGAGAAAGACTCGTTTTCAATAGCAGAAGTAATGCTGTTGATTCCAGCAACTGGAATTGCACAGCCTGTAGCGCCATAATAACCGTCTACATAATAAACAGGTTCAACCGGCTCAGGCTCTATAAAAGCACTTTCTTCCACTGCATATCCTTCAGTCGTTGTGGTAGTGGTAGTTGTTGTTGTAGTTGTTACTGAAGAATTATCTTTTATATCCACGTTCATTCCTGTTCCAGTGGTAGCAGAATTTACAGCAGTGGAGTTCACCGTAGTTGGATTAGTTTTGTCATTCACGTTTACATTCATGTTGAATCCTGCTCCACCCATATTCACGTTTACATTTACATTTTCTCCATTGTTCATGTCCATCTGACTTTCAGTCACAGTAGTATTCACTTGTGTATTGTGCGTGTTGGCAGGCTGTGAAGAGTTTGTTACCGTTGTTGTTTCTTCCACAACAGTAGTCGTTGTTGTAGTTGTTGGAGCGGTAATTTGTGTGGTTGGTTTCGAAGTAGAATGATCTACAGTAGGGGTGGGCTCTTCAGTTGTGTGATACGCCACCACATTTTGAGAAGCGTCTGCCGTGGCAGTTCCCATTGGCACTTCACCAAAGTACCTCAATTTAAAGCCTTTCTTGGTTTGTGCAATTTTCATGGTAGCCTCTACATCCATTTCTTGAAAGTAAATCTGCTTGTCAATTGCTGGGATGTTAGGATCTTTAAAGATGATTTTAATCTGATTCGCTGGGTTGGTCAACCCCGTAATCTTGACGTTGGTTTCTGGTTCAGCGTTTTGTTTTATACCATTCACAATAGCATAAAATGGTGTAGCCTGTTCGGCAAAGATGATGAGGTTGGAGCTTTTTTGTGCCAATCCAACCTGAGCAAGTAATGCCGCTGTAAAAAGAAGTAGAATTCGTTTCATAAATTATGTATTTGTGTTTTCGATAAGTTGTTTTGCGATTACTGTGCCAAATTAGGAATAAAATAAGAGACAAAGGTCGACAGACCTCATTTACTTGATGAACAGTAGATTAAGTTATTTGAAATTATGCCCAAACTTTACTTCCTTCCGAGCAATTCTTACAAATATGAATCTCCTCTCGGTTGGTCAATAACGCTTTTCTAAAGTGTTGGTAATCCTTGTTTTTCCAGATATCATTAAAGGCTACGAACTGCATGTTTCCCAGTTTATGCTTAGCGTCTTTGTCAAAACAGCAGGGCACAATACTTCCATCCCAAGTTACTACGGCACTGCTCCACATGCGCCAGCAGTGATTACTCATTTTATTTTTTAGCCGAAATGTACCGTTTGGCATTTTTTTATAGCGACTATATTTTTCGAGGGTGGGGATGAGTGGGTTTCCGTTTTTGTAATCGTAAACTTGAGCTGTTTTGAAGCGGATTTCGTCTACGCCCATTTCAGTTGCAAGTTTTTTGGCATCCTCGATTTGATGTTCATTGGGTTTTACCACCAAGTACTGAAAAATAATGTGAGGAAATTTACTTCCATGTTCTTTTTTGGCAGCAATCATATTTCGCGTTCCTTCCAGCACTTTTTCAAGAGAACCTTCTCTTCGGTATTGCTCGTAAGTGTCCTGAGTTGTTCCGTCAATGGAAACAATAAGCCTTTTCAAACCTGAGTCGATGACTTCCTTGCAAGCTGCTGGGTTCAGAAAGTGGGCGTTGGTCGAAGTAGCAGTATACACACCTTTTTCGTTGGCATATTTAATGAGGTCAAAGATGTTTTTATTGATAAAAGGCTCTCCCTGAAAGTAAAAGTTGATGTACGCGAGGTTTGAACCCAACTCATCAATAATTTTTTGATTCAGATTGGCTTTCATATTACCCGTGGGACGTGTAAACTGTTTCAAACCACTTGGGCATTCCGGACAACCCAAATTGCAAGCCGTAGTAGGTTCAATAGACAGTGCCAACGGTTTTCCCCAAACGGTAGGTCGCTTGGAAATACGAGAGATCCAAAAGCTACTATACAGTTTAATACCGTTCCAGACTTTGCTGAACGACAACATCTTAATTATTTGACCGTCTGCTGACATTTTTTCAAAGATAACATCAATAAAAGCAATATCACTACAGTTTGTTGTCATCCTGAGCATCCCGATAACTATCGGGATGAAGAATCTCATGAATCGTATGTTGTATAGAGTGAGATGTTCAGCTCCCTAGTTTATGCGAATTCGGGAAGCTCAAGAATTGTTTTTACAACGTACTTGTTTTACGTTGTGGTGTTTCATCTTTGTAGTGTCAAACAATTAAAACGACACAAAAATGAAAGCACAAGACTTACAACAACTATTAGACAATGGAAACATTTTAACTCCTCAACACATTGTTTATGAAGCAAATGACGATGCGATGTTGTTCTATTTTTCAGCAGAGAAAGGAGGAAAGTCTTACCACAGTAAAGCTACCATTGATTGGTCTGGATTAAATTGGATCATTTCTCGATGCTCACAGCTTGGTTTGGAGATTTACGATGAACTATCGAATAAACTGTTCGACTCTTTTGAGAAAATCAGAGAATACAATTTTAACAACGTTGTTTTTGCAGAGACATTAGAAGATCAAATCGCAGCATAATTATCATTTAAACTTAATTGCCATGAGAAAATACGACTTATACAGCCCAATAAATGAAAGAATCAACGCACCACTTCCTCAGCTAGGAATTCTGACGCATGTAGAAGAACTTACCCGATACGACCTGATTTATGTAGCCCACAAAATGCAAAGCGGTGTCGAGCTATCGCTCAAAAAAGACGAGAACCGTTCATGGGACGAAAACGCCTTAGCAATTCACTACAAAGGGTTTAAGTTGGGTTATGTTTCCAAAAAAACCAGCGAAATTGTGCGCAAATGCTTGGACAAAGGCAAAGAGATCAGAGCCACGGTGAAGTCGTTAAGTAAGAACAAATTCTTGCCAACACAGGAGATGGATATCCAGATCTATGTGATGTAGCCAACAAATAATTGGTTATGCCCTTTGCCTGATTAGCAATATCCTCTTCTCTTTTTTCGTTGTATCTTCGTTTCTCTTAAGATGAAGCAGGCTGTTGTTGTCATATTGTTGGTGTTATTGGGAGTCGTAAATTATGCTCAATCCAATAAGAAAAAAGGTGATCTGGAAACGAAGTTCGGAGTACAGTTTAAACCGGTTGTACCGATTAATTATTTTGGTGCTGGGCCTCAAACAGCGGCCGACACCATTGCAGAAGTAACTGTTTCTCCAAAGCTAGGATATAGCATCGGAATGGTGGTTAGAACAGATTTTTCTGATCTACTGTCCTTCGAAACAGGAATCAACTACATCCGCAGAAATTTTGATATTGATGCCTACGAAGCCAAACGCGATACTGGAGATCATGCCGATTTTGGTTTTGTGTCTTATCAAATTCCACTGCAAGCGCTGGTGTATATTCGATTATCAGAACAGATTTACATGAACACTTCCGGAGGTTTAGGAATCGACTGGTATGCTTCTCATGTTCAAAGTGTTGGAAACAATGCGCTTTTACAACACTTGTCGCTCAGAAGGTATTGGATGCACTTTTCTTTATTGGCCAATATTGGCTTTGAATGGCGAACTGAAAAAGCGGGAGGGTTTTATGTGGGAGCTTCTTTTGTAAACCCACTTAAACAGATTACTGATACCAGAATCGACTATTATTATGGTAATACAGATAAACAGCGTTATGAGCTCAACCTCAACGGAACGTTCATCACTGTGGATTTGAGGTATTTCTTTCCTTAAGCGTACGAGTTGCGGCTGCTATGGCCTCTTTTCTGTATCCTTTATTGTTTTGAATTTCTTCTAGTCGATGATCAGAAAGCTGACGATACCGTTCCATCAATCGGGCAACCTCCTTTTCGTTTAATACGCCTTTGGAAATCCGCTTTTGTTGCGCCCTTGCTTCAATATCCTTGTAGAAAACAATGAGGTGGACGATCAGCAAAACTGCAGAGATAAGCTGAATGGGTAAAAGAAACCAGATCACGTATCCAAAAGGTCCCCAGGATAAAATATTAAAGACGCCCAGTCCAAATGCCACGCTGAGGGTTTGAATGTAGTATTGACGTTTTACGAAATAGAGTCCAAAAGCAAGTATAGCCAAGAGGTAAGCTAATAGCGTGTTTAACGAGATCAAATATCCTTTTGTGAAGACTAAATACCCACTCCAAACTCCTAGTAGAACAACTAATAACAGCGGAATAAAGTCAAGGTATCTAACCTTTTTGGTGTCACGAATATCATCCAAGAGTTCCTCCATTCAGCTAATTTATCAACACCGTACCAATTACCCAAAACCATTCGCTAATTTTGTTGTCTCAAAGAAAGAAAGCAATGAAACAATACCATGATTTGATGAAGCATATCCTCGAAAATGGAGTGCAAAAAGGAGATAGAACTGGAACAGGGACAATCAGTTGTTTTGGCTATCAAATGCGCTTTGATTTATCTGAAGGATTCCCAATGGTGACGACCAAAAAATTGCACTTAAAGTCCATTATTCATGAGCTATTGTGGTTCTTGAAGGGAGATACAAATGTGGCTTACCTCAAAGAAAATGGAGTGCGTATTTGGGACGAATGGGCGGATGAAAACGGAGACCTTGGTCCTGTTTACGGACATCAATGGAGGAACTGGAACAGCGAAGGAATTGATCAAATCAAACAAGTTGTTGAAACCCTAAAGTCAAACCCAAACAGCAGAAGAATTATGGTTTCGGCATGGAATCCTTCTGTTATGCCAGACACTTCCGTTAGCTTTGCTGAAAACGTAGCCAACGGAAAAGCAGCTTTACCACCTTGTCACGCGTTTTTTCAGTTTTATGTAGCCGATGGAAAATTGTCTTGCCAGTTGTACCAACGAAGTGCAGACACCTTTTTGGGCGTTCCTTTCAACATTGCATCCTACGCGTTATTTACCATGATGATTGCGCAGGTTTGTGATTTGAAACCAGGAGATTTTGTGCACACATTTGGGGATGTTCATTTGTATAACAACCACATCGAACAGGCGGAGCTGCAGCTTTCGAGAGAGCCAAGACCACTACCTAAAATGAAGATCAATCCAGCCGTGAAGGACTTGTTTTCGTTCAAATTTGAGGATTTTGAATTGGTAGATTATGACCCGCATCCGCATATTAAAGCGGCAGTTTCAGTTTAGACGGATTAAAGGGGGAGGAAAATGAAAGTATCTATTATCGCAGCACTAGGGAAGAACAATGAGATCGGGAAGAACAATGACCTAATCTGGCATCTCCCAAAGGACATGAAGTTCTTTACAGAAACCACTACGGGTCATTACGTGATCATGGGAAGAAGGAATTACGAATCGATTCCTGAAAAGTACCGACCGCTAAAAAACAGAGTGAATGTTATCGTTACCCGTCAAAAAGACTTTAAAGCGGAGAACTGTGTTGTAGTGTCTAGTGTGGAGGAAGGAATTGAGTTAGCACGATTTGAAGGAGAAACCGAGTGTTTTGTTATCGGAGGAGGACAGATTTATCGTCATGCCCTAGACAACGACCTGGTAGATCGAATGTACCTCACACACGTGCTCGAGTCGTTTGATGCGGATACTTTTTTTCCAAAGTTCGATCCTGAAAATTGGTTCTGCAAAGAAATCATGAAGCATCAAAAAGACGAAAAGAACACCTTTGACTTCGTGATTGATCAATATGATAGGAGAAAATAGACTAATTTTTCATACCTTTTTTAAGGTATTTTTGTCTCAACACTACATCTTAATTATTTGTTTTTCAATGGTTTGTGTGCTGATACCTAGAAAAGGGTATTGATCACTATGAATTGCGGTTTTACTTTTGTCAAGCGTTTAGAATGTTTCTAAATAAGACCAAAAATAAAATCACAGCAATGAAAAGAACTTTACTTATGTTATCAGCGGCACTTACGATTGCTGCCGCAAATGCACAGACAGCAACAACGGTTTCCGTTGGAGCGAGCTATGCCAATGATGTTTTCTACCAACTTAGTGACGATGCTGAAACTTCTGTTTCAAGAACGAATTGGGATATTGCTATCACTACCAGCACCTATGGTACTTCCATTAGAACGAACGATGGAAATAGCACAACCTTATACGTTTATGGCACGGATATTAACCAGTGGAATTCAGTAGATACCAACGGTTTTGATTGGAGTAGCCCATTATACAACCCAGACACAACTTGGTCTTACGGAGCGTTTTCAAACTTCGCAACATCTGGAATGGATTATGGTTGGGGAACCTATAATACGGCTACACACGCAGTCACAGGAAACAGAATTTTCCTAATTGAATTAGCAGACGGTTCGATGAAAAAAATGATGATTGATAGCATGCCAGGGGTTACAGCCAATGCAGGTCATCTATTTTTTACCTATGCGGATATAAGTGGAGCAAACGAAGTAAATGTTGATCTTGATAAGTCAAACTACGCAGGTAAGAACTTTGCTTATTACTCGATTCAAAACGGACAAGAGATAGATAGAGAACCTGCTTCTTCAGATTGGGACTTGTTGTTTACAAAGTATAGTACAGACCTTGGAGGAGGAACCATGTATTCAGTTACGGGAGTGCTAGCAAATGGACTAAACGTGATGGATGTAATGGGTGTGGATGTTTCGACTTCTACCGTTAATGATGGCGTTTGGTCAACTGAGATTAATACGATAGGTTGGGACTGGAAGGAGTTTAACATGTCGACTTTTCAGTACGACATCACAGCTGATCAGTCGTTCTTTGTAGAAGATCAAAACGGAGACATTTACAAGTTGGTTTTTACAGGTTTTGGAGGAAGTTCAAACGGAAACTACGAATTCACAAAAGAATTGGTTTCGGCAGTTTCTGTGGAAGAAGAAATGTTGGATGTCTTGAGTATATATCCAAACCCTGCGACAAACAATGTAACACTCACATTCAATGCACAGACGAGCGAATCCGTTCTTGTAACCGTGCTTGATCTTTCGGGTAAAGTTGTCTTGAACAGTAACTTGGGCAATCCATCTGGCTTATCTCAGGCAACACTGGACATTACCCATTTGCCAAGCGGAGTTTATGTGGTTTCTGTCAAGGCAGGAAACAAAGTGACGAACCAAAAATTAGTAGTAAATAAATAAGAAATAAAGGTCATAATTCCCACGTCCTCCTCGGAGGGCTGGGGTTTATGATAAAAAAGGGGATTATGAAAAATTTAGTATTTGTGGCGTTAGCCATATTGTCGTTAGGGTTCTTTTCATGTGAAAGTGAAGCAGAAGAAACCAAAGCAGGTCCAAACGGAAAGAAAATAGCTGTTTTATTGGTGAACCATGGGTCTGTATCCGAAAATTGGAGAAACATGTTGTTGGATATGGAAGAAGCAGTAACTGAAGACTTATTGGCTAATCCAAACATCCAAAAAGTAACAACCGCTTTTATGGAATATACAGAACCTTCCATCGCTACGAGGATGAAGGAGTTTGATGAAGAGGGCTATGATGAAGTGATTGTCGTTCCTATCTTTTTAACGGTGAGTTCGCACTATAGTCATGACATACCTGTTATTCTTGGTTTAAGCAAGGATCCTAAAATTGAAAAGGAATTAGCCGCAGAAGAAATTGAAGTTTACAAAGCAAAAGCAAACGTTACCATTACCCCTCCTTTGGATTACTCTACTTTATTGAAGAAGAATGTAGAAAAAAGAGTAGAAGCACTAAGTCAGGATGCGGATAATGAAGCTGTGCTTTTAGTGGCATACGGAGATGCCGACTACAACCAACAGTGGGAAGAAATGGTGGATGAAATCGGTAAGTACCTTAAAATAAAGACCGGTCACGAAAGCATCGCCTATGCGTGGTGTGGTCACCTCGTTGGGTACTCAACCGAACCTACGTTGAAAGGGATTGAACAACTCCATGAATTGGAAGACAATGTAATTGTGATTCCTGTACTGGTAGCCAATGATCCCTATTTTCAGAACGACATCATTCAGACGGCTTGTGATATGGCAGAAGGAAATGTGCTGTATAAACAAGATGCCATCTTGCCGGATAACAACCTGAATGATTGGGTGATTGATATTGCTAATAAGACCGTTGAGGGACTATAGAAAGACAACTTTTGAAGAAGGCGTTACTTTTCATAAAAGCAGAAAGAAAGAAGATGATAGCTACAGTAATTGTGGCTATTGTTTTCTTGTTTTTTTGGGTGAACGGTCCATTGATGGATACGCCTGAGATTATCAATGTTGAACACGAAGAATCTGAGTACGGAGAGCCCGTAATGGTGGGTCAGGATGGTGTCAATAAGAAAAACAACCTAGCGGCTTACAATACGATCAACGTGTCGGATGAAGAACACTTTGGCTGGGGCTTGATCCTGGACAAAGAGAAGGAACTCAAGACGTTCGGGATGGTTGCGGATGCTTCTACTACTCCAAGCCTGTCAAAAGACATTGCTTCAAAAATTCACGACCATGCTGAAATCTATGCTCCGGAAGGAAGTAAAGTAATTCTCAAACCTTCCATGGAAATGTACTATGCAGAAATCCATTCAGAAGGGAATAAGAGCATTTACATGGAGAGCACTGAAATCGTTAAGAACATAAGAGGCTATGCAGGTGAGATAAAGGTTGGAGTCATTATAAACGAAGCTGGGCAAATTATTGATGTGCGCCATATCTCATCCAAAGAAACGGCTAGTTATTTGGCAGATATTCAGAATGCAGGGTTTTATGATCAATTCAAAGCAGTCACCTTGATGGGAGGAGAACAGCAAGTGGATGCGGTTTCGGGAGCTACACTTACTTCAAAAGCCATTGCCAGCACGGTGTCAGAGCTAGTAAATATCGGAACACCTTATCCCGTTTCTAACTACGCGGATATTGACGAGGTGAATTACTTTGGTTTGTCAGCTGCGTTGTCAGATATTTGGATTTTGCACATTGTGGTCATCGGTTTGATGTTCTTCTTTGCCATGCAAAAGTGGATCAAGAAAACCAAGAAATCCGTACTTATACTGAGCATACTTTCAGCCTTATACATTGGGTTCTTCCTGAATAACTCATTTACCTACATTTCTTTTGTTCATCCTTTCATTGGCACATCAGTTTCTTCGCTCGTAGGCCTGTACTCTTTAATGGTATTAATAGGTGCCATTTGGGGTAAGAATACGTACTGCAAATATGTCTGCCCTTTCGGAAATGTGCAGCGAATTTTGATGAAGGTGAACCCTTACAAGACCTCCAAAAAGTTCTTTTTGCCCAACAAGTGGGTGAAGCGAATTCGAGCTGCGTTAACGGTCATCCTATTAGCTGGGGTGTTGATTGGTTTGAGAAACTGGAGTAATTACGAACTCTTCCCAGACCTCTTCGGATGGAGCATGTTTGGCGTTTGGACGATTGTTGCAGTTGTTACGGTTTTTGTAACACTCATTTATCCGATGATCTGGTGTCGTCTGCTCTGTCCCACCGGTTCTTTGCTAGATGGCTTAACGGATATAGTTGATAACAAGAAAAGCATACTACCATGGAAAAACTTAAAATAGCGCGCGAAGACTTTGTGCTGCGAAAAGGGGTTGCGAATTTAATGGATGTGGAATCCCTTACTATTCAAGGGTTGATTGATTATTTACAAGAATGTCATCGTCACTTCTTTCAATATCATATACCCAAAATCGAAGAAGCCTTTTTACAGTATATGAAGGTAAACACCTCTCATGAAGTGAAACTCTTGTTTGGTCTTTTCATTAATTATCAGGTTGAATTGAGTCATCACATTCTCACAGAAGAGAAAGAAGTTTTTCCATTGATAACCGAAGTTTCTGAAAACTATAAACTTTCTCAGGTTACCTCTGCATGGTCTGGACTGATAGAGGTACAAAAAGCGATAGACTCTCATGTGAACAGCGAGATTTACCTCAGCGAACTAATAAACGGGCTGAAGCACCTAGGTAAAGTACACCCTCCTTTTTCACTGAGGGTCTTGATCAATAGAATTCAATTGTTTCAAGAGTTGCTGGAAGAACATGCAGAAATTGAAGACTATATCCTTCCTAAAAAGATCAACGAGTTTATAGGCGAAGCATAAATTACAAGGATGAGGTTTAGATTGTTCATATTAACGTTATTACTGGGTCAGGCATTCGCACAAGACAAGTCATCCATCAAAGTAGTTTCAGAAGGTGATGGTGAAGGAATTCCGAATGCACATATTCAATATACGATTGGAAAAAGTAGCGAAACAAAGTTGGTGCTGACTAACTATGAAGGGGTTGCAATTGTTGAAGGATCAGCACAGCAAAAAGCCCAACTCGAAATCTCGTTTCTGGGGTACGAAGTGTTAAAAACTGAAGTTGTTATCGGAAAAGACTACGAGTTCAGCTTGTCAGAGGAAAGCCAAACGCTGAATAGCTTGGTGGTTACCGGACAGTATTCTGAAAATAGCCCGGAAAAAGCCGTTCAAAAAATCACCATCATTACTCAAGAGAAAATTGAAAAAATGGCTGCGGTTAACCTAAAGGATGTTTTGTCGAATGAAATGAATATTCGCCTTTCTCAAGACAATGTTTTGGGTAGCGGAATGAGTTTGCAGGGACTGAGTGGAGAAAACGTTAAAATCCTCATCGATGGTGTTCCAATGATAGGACGATTAGATGGAAACATTGATTTGAGCCAGATCAACATGAATGATGTGGAGAGAATAGAGATCATTCAAGGTCCGATGTCTGTTAATTACGGAACCAACGCACTCGCAGGAGTAATCAATATTATCACCAGGAAGGATAGTAAGAAAAAATTGGAGGTAGGCGTAAATTCTTATTCCGAGAGTGTAGGGAATTACAACGTTGATGGAAGGGTGTCGTTCAATCATAAAAAGCAAGCCATAGTGATTTCGGGAGGTCGTAATTTCTTTGACGGATGGATTGACGGTGATCCAATTTTCTTCGAAGGTGAACGAATTGCAGATAGTTCGCGATACAAAACCTGGAATCCAAAAGAGCAATGGTTTGGGAAGGTCAACTACCAGTATAGCTTCAAAGGTGGTTATGTAAGGTATACGCTCGGAGGTTTTCATGAAGTGATCAAAAACCGGGGTCTTCCCAAAGCTCCTTACGGAGAAACCGCATTCGATGATTATTATTTGACCCAACGCATCGACAATTCAGTTACCATAAATAAGAAGCTAAAGAAGCACAACTTCAACTTCATTCTATCCAGAAACGATTACAAAAGAACAAAGAACACCTATTTCAAAGACCTCACTAACCTTGAACAGGTACTCACCGAGAATAGTGGAGATCAGGACACATCTACCTATGATCAATGGGTGCTGAGAAGTTTCATTGCAAGTACAAACGATTCTACCAAACTGAATTATCAAATTGGAGTCGATTTGAATTTGGAAAGTGCTTTTGGAGCAAGAATTGACGATTATGAACAACAAATGGGCGATTTTGCTGCATTCGGAAGTGTGGAATACCGACCCTTTGAACATACCGTTATTCGACCTGGAATTCGATATGCCTATAACACGGACTACGATGCTCCAGTCACGCCATCGCTAAACATCAAACAGTCATTTGGAAAATTTAACCTGAGAGCTTCCTATGCAAGAGGCTTTCGAGCTCCTTCCCTCAAGGAATTATACTTCAACTTTGTGGACATCAATCACAACATTACAGGTAACAATGATCTTGGAGCCGAGTATTCTCACAATGGAACAGTGGCGTTTAATTACACCGCATCAAAGAATAACAATTTGTTTAAAGCTGAAGTGGTATCGTATTACAATAAGATCTATAACATGATCACATTGGCACAGACGGATTTGAGCAGTGCTGCCTACTCCTATGTGAACATTGATGAGTTTGAGACGCAGGGCATACAGCTTAACCTTAGTGATTCGTACAAACACATAAAAGCTGGTTTGGGTCTTTCATATACCGGTCGGTATAATATATTACATGAAACCGTGGAAGGCGTTGCACCCTTCTCATATACACCAGAGGTACGGGCGAACTTGAACTATGAGTTTCCAAAACACAAACTTTACATTGCCGCTTTCTATAAGTATACTGGAAAGTTACCCAGTTTTCAGTTAATTGATGGATCTGAGCAGGCTACCCAGGGTTGGATTGAAGACTATCACATGGCAGACTTATCAATTGGGAAGAAATTCTGGAAAAACAGGCTTCAGGTTGTTGTGGGAAGCAAGAACCTCTTTAATGTAAAGAACATTAACGCATCCAGTTCCTCCTCTTCTACGCATGGAGGTGGTTCGGGTACAAGTATCGTAGGGATGGGAAGAACGTATTTTGTTCAACTTAAATTTAACATGAGTTATGCAAAGAAATAAAGGTGTTTGGGCTGGATTGATGTTGCTCTTTGCAGCTATAATTTCTTCGTGCGAAAAAGAGGAAAAGCCAATTGATCCTCATGAAACAGGAGATAGTTTAACGAGCAGTATAACATTGGGTTACTACTACAAAAAGCAAGCTTTTTTTGATCTGGAGACCAACGCAATGGTGTCAGAGAACAATAGAAACGATTGGGATCTAGCCTTTGAATGCGGAACATCTGGGTATCACATCATTTTAAATTCTGCAAAGTTTGAATCGCTTGCAGCTACGGGTGAAGTTGCTCTTTCTTCTGTAGTTGATACTGTAGGCTACACATTTGGCTATGATGCTACTTCAGGAAATTTAGACAGCACCGCAGTTGGAGATTGGGTTGGAAATAATGAAGTCTTTGTCTTAGATAGAGGACAAAACCATCTAGGTGTTCACCAGGGGTTTAAGAAACTGATCATAGAAAGTGTGAGCACGAATTTTTATGTTTTGCAGTATGCCAACCTTGATGGAAGTGACCTAAATATGGATACCGTCTACAAGGATCAAGCTTACAATTTTTCTTTTGTGTCTTTAGATGTGGATGAATTAATTAGTGTTGAACCTCCCAAAGAGGATTGGGATTTGATGTTTTCTCAATACACTAAGATTTTTTACGATGAAGAACCACCAACACCCTACTTGGTGACAGGTGTATTGCTAAACAGAAACAATGTTGAGGCCGCTCAGGTTTTTGATAAGCCATATGAGGAGATTACTCACGATGATATTGCGTTGTATGGATTTAGCTCAGATATTTCTACCATCGGATACGACTGGAAGTACTATGATTTCGATGCGGCCGAATATCTGGTTTTGTCAGACAAAAACTACATTGTAAAAAGTACGGAAGGGAAGTTCTTTAAACTCCATTTTATTGATTTCTATGATCAAAACGGAAATAAAGGAACCCCAACTTTCGAACTTCAAGAACTCTAGCAGAGTAGCTAAAGCCGATCATTGATGACGGGCATACTAACTTTTTTGAAGACTGCCCAGGTTCTAATACTCATTACTACCACACAGGAAATCACAATGTTCAGCTCCGTTTGGAAATGAAAATAATCGCCCACAGAATAGATTAAACCTCCAGCAATACAAGCCGTAGCATAGATTTCTTTTCGGAAAATAAGCGGAATTTCATTGCACAAAATGTCACGCACAACACCTCCAAAAGTAGCGGTTATGACACCGAGCAAAATGGCGATGTCATAGGAGTAGCCAAAGGCAATGGCCTTTTGCAAGCCAATGATCGTAAACAAACCAATTCCGATGCTATCAAAGAGAAACAAGGATTTACGAATTTTCTTGGTAGTATCTCTAAAAGTCAATGCAAAGATGGAGCCCGCAAGCGCCAAGTAAATGTAAATGGTGCTTTCCATCCATGCAATCGGTGCATCGATCAGGACATCGCGAATCGTACCTCCACCAAGAGCCGTTACGAAAGCGATAAGCACACCTCCAAATAAATCTAGTTTTTTGTTAGCCGCAGCAGATATCCCTGATATGGCAAAAACAAAAACCCCAATGTAATCCAGTAGTACGATTGCATTCATGGCTCAAATGTACTACTTAGGTAGAAACAGCAAAGTCCTAGATCCCATTTCTTTCTGAGTTTGTATCCAATTGGTGCTTTTTTAGTTATGTACGTAATTAGACGTAGAATTGTTACTATGGTAACACTTATATTTGGTGAAAATAATTTGAGCTATGAAAAAACTATTGGTGTTTGCATTGATATTATCCGCAGGTTCTGTTTTGGGACAAGACTTGTATGAATTAGTTGTAAAGGGAAAAAAGCAAGGAGTTAAGTCAACCACCACTCAGGAATGGTTGATCCCCATGGGAAAACATCAAATTATTGAACCGTCTGAAAACCTTTTTCTAAAGATTGACCCAGCAGAGGAACTTATTCAGGGGTTTTATAAAGACGATTATTTTGAGAAGACAACAGAACCAGAAAAGGCACATTTTTTTGGGGAATTTTATCCGATAGCAAACGAACTGAAGTTTGATGACATCATTGTGAACACTGAAGATCATAGTATCAACAAGATGAGATACTTTGGTTATGAGAATGGAGAAACAGGTCCAGGAGCTTGCTTCATATCTGGGCACTTGATCGTAGCAACTGTTGGCAATAGTCTTGGATTATACAACCTTGAAATATCCAAAGGAAAAGAAGGAGTAATTGAACGGTTTGAAGGTGTAGAGTTTGCCGTTGTGGATAACCACTTACTAATCGGGAAAGTAGTACGCAAAGAAAAAGAGCACCCAGATGATCGATCGTATCAATTAAATGAAGTGGAAGACTACACCTTTGCAGGAGGTGAGATGAAGAAAGTAGGGTCTGCTAAGAAAGAAGAAGAGAAGTTTAACAATTACATGAGTCACCTGGCAGGTTATACAGACAATCCTTTGGAGACAGGTAATGCAATTGATTACGAAAAGTTCATGGGAACAAACTTCGAATCAGACTCTGCTTCTAAATACGATCTGATAGTAACCTCTGGGGCCGGGGTATTGTTTGCTAACGAAAATCAAAAGAACTTCCTGTACTATAAAGGACACTGGTTAAATGTAGGTAAGCGAACTTTTGAAAGAGGGAACTATGAGTACAGTCAGAATAGCTTTTTCTCGATAGAATCCCATGAGCAATTAGAAGTGATTAATAATAATGCCTCCGCACCCTATGTGCATGCAATGAATGAACTCGGGGAGTTCATGTATTCGGCAGATGGTAATGCGATCTATCAAGATGTAGAGGATATTCAGGAAAGTGGTGTATGGAATTGGGAGACCAGCAGCTGGATGATCCCAGCAGAATATGCTGAGATTAATGTTTTGAATGACTTAATTGTTTGCAAGAAGTATGTTTATCACGTAGATCCGGAAGATGAGTATGGGCTCATTGCAGATGACATCATAGAGATATACAACTTGAAAGGTGAGAAGAAGAAATCACTAGAACAACCCTCTGATCTTGAGATGCTTGAGGCTATATATGCTGATGCAAAGGTGAGAAAGATAGAAGGAACATACAATATTTATGAAATCGAGAAGGGAGGTAAAACAGCGTTAATTGAGTTTTCAAAAGAAATACAGTTCACCTATTCGATTGCAACATTTGAAGAAGGAGTGATTGGAGGAACGTATAACCCCTCAATCAGCACTTATGTGTCGCAGAAAGACGGTAAAATATACATGAATTCATATGATGTAGAGCTAGGAACCACTATCAGAGAGGTAAGAGAAGACTTTGTTGCTTATCAATATGTAGATACAGATGGTTACGGGTTTTCTACTGCCTATGTAGATGAGTTTACAGCAGAGCAATCGAGCCAAAGGTTCCTCAGTGGGGTTAGAAAATTAGATGATCAGCATATTTTGATCTATAACAACACCTATCCTGAAATTTTCGAAAAGTACGATGACTATGGTGAACCCCAAACAAATTATGATGCCTACGGAAACCCAAGTTACGCATTTTACTATGATATTCAAGGCAGCTCAAATTCTGGACTATGGAATGTAGCACAAAAAAAATGGGACATAAAACCAATGTATGAAAGCATCAAGCCAACAGCCGCTGGTTATACAGCCATGCGCAGAGTAGATAAGGTGGATGGAAAAATCGTTTCTGAAAACGATGCACGATTTATTGAATC
Organism: uncultured Flavobacteriales bacterium; assembly: GCA_964387945.1. Lineage (GTDB taxonomy): Bacteria > Bacteroidota > Bacteroidia > Flavobacteriales_D > Parvicellaceae > Parvicella. The sequence goes on from CAYLYX010000002.1 coordinate 230,054, forward strand.
AGCGAAATTCTACCCAATTTCAGACTCTTTTGCGATTGATTTATACGAACCGTCTTTTAGCCTTAAGGAGAAGAACTTTAATGTGGAGAGTCTCTTCGCAGATTCAAAAAACTTCAAATACTTTATGACTTCTGGAGGTTTTGAGAATTGTATCCATCAACCTACTTCTCTTTACCCTAAGGGACATTTCAATAGAACGAATACGAACTATTGGTTCAAGAATAAGGAAGGATATGCGATTCTAGAAAAGAATCCACTTACCTATGAAGTAAATATCTTGCTACAAGGAATGAAATGGGTTGCTGAAACAGATAAATATTGTTACGGTTTGAATCAAGAAGGGTTTTGGGTAGGCGCTAAGTCTTCCTTTGGTCTTTCGGACAAAATTGTGGTTATGGTACCCACGCAATTTGAAGTTTTTGAAACAGAGAAAGGGGTTTATGTGGTATCAAAAGAAAAAGAACAACTGATTAGCCTTGGCCAAGAGGCGACATTGGAGTCTAACGAAACGCAAAACTGGGATAAAGAAAACCAAAATATTCTTGCCTTGATGTCGTTTTCTGAAAATGAGATTTATAGCCATGTTGCTGAAAGTCAAGAGTTATATTTTATGAATCCGGATGAGTATCCTTATGGAGGTGCTACAGATGTGAGGTACGAAAATGACTTTGTGTGGACAAGAGATGGAGACCAATGGGGATATATGATCAAGGCGAATACGATTGAGAAAACACCGTTCGGTTTCTTTGTTAGCAAAGCTTTTGTGAAAGATACTTATGGTTTACCAGATTACTTCTACGATGAAAATCATGCGTTAAAAGAAGAGTTTGGAGGACGAGCCTATTTCGCAGACAAAAATTACGTAGAGATAAATGACCTGTCCGTTACCTCGTACTACAGTTCAAAACCGCTGGAAGGTAGCGATGATTTACACTTGGTTTTTTATGGAGATGAAGCACGTCCTGAGTTGAGTGCCATCATTTCGGAGGATGGAAAAATTGCAGTAGAAGCATGCAGTCATGAGTTAAAAGGAGATGTTTTAGAGTACTCCCCTTGTGCTATTGATGGACTTGGTTTTCCGCTGTTTGACGAAAATGGAAATCAGGTAATCAAAACGGTTAAGCTAAAATAGTCGGTTGATCTGGGTTGGGGATTCATCAATATATTTTGTACATTTATCCACCAACCAAACAACCTCTCCTTTTTTAAGGAGTTCTTAACCAAACATTTAACCAATGAAACAACTTTTGTTTTTGGGTGCTATTTTCTTAGCATCTGTATCTATCTCTCAGAATGGAACGCAAACTTCTACACCTTTAAGTACGGATAATGATAAGGTTGAAGAGAAGTGGCAGCGTGCACGTATTTTTTACAAGAGCAACGAAAACCTAACGATTCTCTCAGCACAGGGACTGGCTCTCGATCATGGAAAAACAAAACCAGGCGTTTATATCGAGTCAGACTTTACAGAAAACCAATTGGCTGTTGCCAGAATGATTGGGTGTGATGTTGAAGTATTGATTGATGACGTTAAAGCTTTTTACAAAGAACGAGGAAGTATTGAGAACCTGAAGCCTAAATCAGCTCTTGTAGAAAAAAACACGGCATGTACAGGCGGAGGCAGTAGTGTTCCAACTTATACTACACCGACTAACTGGGAACTCGGGTCGATGGGCGGTTTTTATACCTATACCGAGATACTGGCCGAACTGGATGACATGGTGACTCAATACCCAAACTTAATTACGGTTAAAGCACCCATCTCAAACTTTCAGACGTATGAAGGAAGAGACATTTATTGGGTAAAGATTTCAGATAATCCTAACACCGATGAAGCGGAGCCAGAAATGCTCTACGATGCCATTCACCATGCGCGAGAACCAGCCGCTCAGCAGCAGTTGATTTATTACATGTGGTATCTTTTAGAGAACTACTCATCAAGCACAGAAGTACAGAGTATTGTGGATAACACAGAGTTGTACTTTATCCCAGTGCTCAACCCAGACGGTTACCAATATAACTGCGATAATGATCCCAACGGAGGTGGAATGTGGAGAAAGAACAGAAAACCAATTGGATCTGGGCAAATCGGGGTGGACAACAACAGAAACTATGACTATGATGATGGAAATGGTTCTGTATGGGGAACTACTGGAGTTAGTCACAACATTAGCACGAATAATGACACCTATCCGGGTACGGGTCCGTTTACAGAAGTAGAGAATCAGGCCATGAAATGGTTTTGTGAGAATCACGACTTCCGCATGGCACTCAATAACCACACCTGGGATAACTCATTACTATACCCTCATGGATACCAAAACGTGCAAACCCCAGAGAATAGCACCTATGTGGCTATTTCTGACATGATGGTGCAATACAATGGTCTGGGAATGGTCGCAAAACTTAGCGCACTCCTATACCCAGCATCTGGCGATTCGGACGACTGGCAGTATGGTGCTGATTTGGCAACCAAGCCAAGAATTTTTTCCTTTACTCCAGAGATAGGAGATGACGGTTTTTGGCCAGACATCAACGACATCGAGGATGTATGTAACTCTATGATGTGGACCAACCTCACCGCAGCTCATTTGATTACAAACTATTCCAGCACAGAAGACATTTCTGAGTATACGATTGGAAGCACTAGCGGCTATTTTAATTATACCATTCAGCGACTTGGGTTAGAAGACCCTTCTAGTTTTACGGTGAGCATTAATCCGATTTCGGCAAACATTCAGTCGGTAGGTGGAGCCAATACGCACAGCACAATGACGCTGTTGCAAATGGATGAAGATTCTATATCATTTACCTTAGATCCTGCTATTACGGTAGGAGAGACTGTTGAGTACGAAATTGTAGTAGACAACGGATACTTTTCAGAAGTAATACCGGTTGAGAAAGTGTATGGCGCTGGTACTGCGGCTTTGTCAGACCCTGCTGATGACTTATCAAACTGGACCGTGTCTCAAACTTGGGGTACAACTACTTCAACCTATTACTCTGCGTCAAGTTCAATTACAGATTCACCAAGTGGTGACTATGATAATAACATCAACAAGCGCATCACGTTGTCTAATGACGTGGATTTGAGTATTGCCTTGTCAGCCACTGTTTCTTTCTATGCAAAATGGGACATTGAAGATAACTACGATTACGTGCAGTTTGAGGTCTCAACAGATGGAGGAAATAGCTGGGAGCCACAGTGTGGTAACTATACGAACACAGGAACAAGTAATCAGGATCAAGGAAAACCACTTTACGATGGTACGCAAAGCACTTGGGTAAAAGAAGAAATTAACTTGAGCGATTACTTGGGAGAGTCGGTAACCTTTAGATTTCAGATTATCTCGGATAACTATGTTGAAGAAGATGGTTTTTACTTTGATGATTTTGAGGTGTCCGTGATCAACCAATCGAGTCAATCGATTCAGGAAGGTTCATTTGAGTTGGGGGGATATCCTAATCCAGCAAGTGACCAATTTACTGTTGCTTATAACTTAAATGAAACAAGCGAAGCTGATCTGATCATTACCAATGGTCTTGGAGAAGTAGTTAGAATTGAGCAGTTAACGGGGGAAAGCGGACGTCTTAACGTAGAATTGTCGACTTTTGCTTCTGGAGTCTATTTCTACCAGATAAAAAGTGCGAGTGGAGCCTCTCAAGTAAAGAAATTTATAGTTTCAAAATAAGCTTAGGTTTGCCTAAAGAAAAAGCCCATTTGACAGCATCAAATGGGCTTTTTTGCGATAGTACGCTTAATTCTTAAGGTGTAATCAAGATACCCGTAGCAATAAATGAGGTTTCGATCTTGTCCTCAGTAATTGCATCATAGGCTTCTTGTGAAACTTCATTTCCAGCTTCCACTTCATCATCCAGCAAATGTTTTTGAAACTCAACAGAGAAAGTGTCTACATCTGTTTTTCCTTGTAGGATGACCTCTTTTCCGATTTCCGTATCAATTGGAACGAAAAAGTCATGCTCTCCAAAGAAAACTCTCATCTCCTCCTTGCCAGGGTTCTCTAGTGTCACCCAACAACCTGCTTTTTGACAAACCCCTGCCAACTGAGCTTTTACCTTTCCTTCGAAAGTTCCTGTTGAGTCCACAATGGCGTTCATTTCTTCGATAGAGACCGCTCCATCAGCATTCATTTCTTCAATACCGTAGTAAGCATATCCATCTACCATTACAATTTCCTCTTCCACTTCTACCTCCTGATTTTCAGAAGTGTTTTCTTGAGCATTTGATTCGGTTGAATCATCACTTTCTGGTTCTTTTTCACCACATGACGTAAGGGATACCGAAATCGCAATTGCTGCGTAAAATAACTTTTTCATTTTTCTGTTTTTATTTAAGCACAAAAGTATAATTTTTCAAAACATCACTTTTGCTAATTCACAATCAACTACTTTTGTATCCATGTCTGACAGAGGAAAGTCTAGAAAAACATTGGTTGTCTTTTATCTACTCATTGGGTATATATTGGCACAAATTACTTGGTGGATTTACCAGATTATTACCTTATCCAAACAGATCGATGATTCAGGCGGTTTTGCGAAAGCTAAGATGAGAATGCTAGCTGGAGAGTTTGCCGTTTTCTTTGTGTTGTTATGTGCTGGACTGCTATACATTCATCGAGTGTTTAAGCGAGAACTGGATTTATCAGCCAACAAAAAGAACTTCTCATTAAGCATTACCCATGAGTTAAAAACACCCATCACCACCACAAAACTTTTTCTGGAGTCACTCATTAACCATGACGGTAGCATTACCCCAGAAAAGAGAAGCGAGATCTATCAAAAAATGTATGGAGAACAAACAAGGCTCAATGAGTTGATAGAGAAAGTACTCCTGTCGGCAAGGATGGAAAACGCGCAGATTAAACTCTCACTAGAAACGGTAGATTTAGCAGAAGTCATGCAAGAAATGATTGCCAACATGCGAGTCCCACAAGAGGTAAGCCTGTCCTTAGAGGATGGTTTGATGGTGAAGATCGATCGATTTTACTTTCAGTCGGTTCTTCAAAACCTGATTGAAAATGCTTCTAAGTACAGTCCAGATCAAGCGGAAATAGAAGTGGTTTTGACAAAAGAAGGAAAGTTCGCAAAGTTTACAGTCATTGACCAAGGAATGGGAATCAGCTCAGAGGATAAACATCGTGTTTTTGAGATGTACCAAAGGTTGGAGAATGAAGAAGTAAAAGAAACAAAAGGAACCGGGTTGGGCCTTTACATCGTGAAGCAACTGGTAAAAGAACACAAAGGCAGAATTAATGTTGAAGATAACCCAGCAGGAAAGGGTACACTTTTCAACGTATTTTTGCCGTTAATACAATAAAGATGAACAGTAAAGTAGCACTTATCATCCTAGATGGCTGGGGACATGGAAGAAAGGATAGTTCGGACGGTATTTTTTTAGCAAAAACGCCTTTTGTAGATAGCCTATATACGAAGCACCCGAGTTCTAACTTAGTGACTTTTGGAGAACAGGTAGGACTGCCCGAAGGACAAATGGGAAATAGTGAAGTAGGCCACATGAACATTGGGGCTGGGAGAATTGTGTACCAGGATTTGGTGAAAATAAACAAAGCCATTCGAGAAAAGGAGTTCTTTCGTAATCCAGAATTACTGAAAGCAGCGGCCTATGCAAAAAAAGAAGGAAAGAAAATTCACCTTTTGGGACTAGTGTCTAATGGTGGTGTCCATTCGTCTCAGGAGCATTTGCATGCGTTGTGTGACTTTTTTGAAGAGCAAGAACTTACAGAAGTTTTTGTGCATGCCTTTACAGACGGAAGAGACTGTTCACCAACAAGTGGTGTTGGGTTTCTGAGAAGACTAGAAGAGCATATAAAAGGCAAGCATACGAGAATTGCTTCGGTTATTGGCAGGTACTACGCCATGGATCGAGATACAAGATGGGAACGGATCAAAAAAGCCTATGATTTACTTACAAAAGGAAAAGGTGAGGAGTTTGATCAGGCATCTGTTGCGCTCGAACAGAGCTACGCAAACGGAGTCACCGATGAGTTTGTTGAACCACAAATTAAAAAAGGGACAAAAGGTTTAATTGAAACGGGTGATGTGGTCGTCTGTTTCAACTTCAGAACAGATCGTTGTCGCGAAATTACGCGAGCCCTTCATCAGGAAAGTTTTCCTGAGCATGACATGACTCCTTTGCCGTTGTATTATGTTACCATGACAAATTATGACAAGACCTTCAAGGATGTGAAGGTTTTATTTGCAAAAGAAGAGCTCAAAAACACACTAGGAGAAGTAGTTTCCGCAGCAGGAAGAACGCAGCTGAGAATTGCGGAAACGGAAAAATATCCTCACGTTTCATTTTTCTTTAGTGGTGGAAGGGAACAAGTCTTTAAGGGAGAAAATCGAATCATGATTAACTCTCCTAAAGTTGCAACCTATGACTTACAGCCAGAGATGAGCGCGTACGAAGTCACCAAAGCGGTGATTACGGAAATGAAAAGCAACGCTCCAGACTTCATTTGTCTTAATTACGCGAATGGCGATATGGTTGGACATACAGGTGTTCCGAAAGCCATTCTCAAAGCCTGTGAGACCGTTGATGAATGCCTAGAGAAAGTGGTTGAGGTAGGCGCTGAGAACGGATACGCTTTTGTGGTCATTGCAGATCATGGCAATGCCGATAAGATGTTCAATGAAGATGGGTCTCCCCATACGGCTCACACCACCAACTTGGTTCCCTGTATTTTGATCTCACCAGAAAATCATCAACTGAGAGACGGTATACTAGCAGATGTAGCCCCAACCATTTTGGATCTGATGGGAATTGAAACACCATCGGAAATAACGGGCAAGTCGTTGATAGAATAATTGCTATCTGCTTGAATTTGAACTAAATTCGACTATATTTGTGAGATAAGAGAACTGCACCTTGATGACTCGGTTGATTAGACAACTTTTTATCACCGTTATATTTCTTACCCCTTTTTCTATCTGGGCAACGGATTACCTAGATTCCCTAAAAAAAGTGGCCGTAGGAACAATTGATGTCCCCGAAACCGAAAGGTTTCAGGCTATACTTGAGCTATCAAGGTTTTCTTGGGCAAGTGACCCAGACTCTTCTTTATCCTTAACGACAAAGGCGCTCGAATTAGCAGAGGAAATGAACGATTCAGCGATGATTGGAGATGCGCTTTTTGACCTCGGAATGATAGCTTACATTAATGGTTCGTTCAACACTGGGTTGAATCATTTTAAAGAAGCCGCCCTTTCTTATCAAACAGTAGGAGACTTCTTTCGCGAAGCCAATGGCTACTATCAGGGAGGTCTGTGTCTCAAAGAGCTCAAGAAATTCTCTGAAGCCGTGGAGTGGTTTGAAAATGCCAATGCTGTTTTACCCGAAAATGAGTTCTACCAATTGACCTTTTCGGTAGCTAATGAACTGGGAGAATGCTACTTTTTAACAGGAGAGATCGAGAAAGCCGAAAGCAGTTACAGTGAGGCGATTAAGATTTCCAAGTTTCATGAAGATACATCAGCCATAATCACCTCACACATTGAGATGGGAGCATTTTATAATGACATTTCCAAAACCAATGAGGCCATAGTGGAGTTTAACGAAGCCATAAAGCTCACTTCGCCTTCTAATAAACAACTGCTCTCACAACTTTACAACCACCTTGGGGAGTCATACATCCTAAAAAATAACTTAGAAGATGCTTATGCGAGCTTTAATTATGCGCTTGGTCTAGCGAATGAGTCGCATTCTGTGGTGGCAAAGGCCAAGACACATTTTAACCTATCTAAACTCTACGAAGTTCAGCAAAAATATGCGTTGGCACTTATTGAGTACAAACTGTACACCTCCTTACACGATACGATAAACAACCTCAAGACAAAAGATATTTCCAGTCTACAGGCTAAGTTTGATAACGCCAACAAGGACCACGAAATGAAGCTGAAGGACATCGAAATGGCGCGTTCAGAGGCAGAAGCAGACCAAAAACTAAAGACTGAAGCCTTTAGGCGAAATGTTATGATTGGGGGTATCATCGTTGTCGGAATGTTCGGGTTTTTACTGCTACTGGCGTTTAGAAGGCAAAAAAGAGTGAACAAGCAGTTGGATCAGTTAGGAATGGTGGCACGTGAGATGGAAAACACAGTGATTATTACAGATGGGTTAGGAAATGTAGAATGGATTAATGAAAGCTACAAGCGCAATTACGGTCTGGATCTGGAAGAGTTTAAAAAGCGGTTTGGCGATAATATGTTTGCTAACCCTCCCAACGAAGAGTTTAAGGAAAAAGCCCAATTGGCTAGAGATGAGAAGAAAACAGTACAGTTTTATATATCTAACAAGGATGCAGAAGGTAGACCGAGAGATCTCAAAACAACACTCACACCTAGGATAAATGAGCACGGAGAAATTGTAAACTACATCCTAATCGATACAGAAATCACAGATTTAAGGTTGGCCGAAAGGCAGTTAACCAAACAGCGAGATAAATTGTCCTCCATCTATGGACAGGTAACAGAAAGTATTGACTATGCCAAACGTATTCAAGAAGCCGTTCTACCACATGCTACTAAGATAAATCGATTGTTTCCTGAATACTATTTACAGTATTTACCAAAAGATGGAGTAAGCGGAGATTTCTATTTTATTGAAGAAACAGATAATTATATCTACCTAGCAGGAGCGGATTGCACAGGCCATGGTGTTCCAGGAGCATTAATGAGTGTTATTTGTTATAACCTACTTGAAAATGCAGTGCATCGATTCTCCGAAACAGATGAGATCTTGGCAGAGGTAAACCATCAGTTAATTAGAAAACTAAGACAAAGTGCAGATGACACAGAGCACATTAAAGATGGGCTCGATATCGCTTTGGTGAGACTGACGAAGGACGAAACAAGTCGTAGCCTGCAGTTTAGCGGTGCACATAGTGCTGTTTACCTATTGAATGATGGTGTGTTGACAGAATTAAAGCCAAGCAGAGTGCACCTCGGACAAAACAAGATCACCCGAGAGGCTTTCCGGAAAGAGGATTTAGAGGTGGAAGCGGGTACTGAGCTAGTTTTCTTTAGTGATGGTTTCCCCGATCAAAAAGGAGGTCCAAAAGGGAAGAAATTCTATTATCCGCCATTTAGAGAACTGATAACAACCCTTAATAGACTGCCCTCAGAAGAAAAATTACCCCACCTGAATAAAGTGTTCAATAAGTGGAAAATTGGGAAGGATCAAACGGATGATGTTCTAGTCTGGGGATTAAAAATTAAATCGTAAATTAGCAACCCGATGAATAGCGCTGACGCCATATCGATTTTTACGACCATGACCAGTGAAAACGTTTTATATGCGTTTCACGGTGAGTTCAATTATAGCGTGGTCAATACATTGCTTAGTGATGTAAAAAAACAACTGCACAAGAGCAGCCCGAACATGCGCGCGGCAAAGAAAACGTACAAGGTGCTGGTAGAGTGCCTCGAAAACATCCATAAACATTCGGCTCGTGCGGATAACGAAGTAAAAGATAACAATGAAGGGATCTTCATTCTGATGAAGAAGGACGAAGGCTATATGGTAGCGATTGGCAATTCAATTTTAGATGCAGAAGTGATTACACTCAGAGCAATGTTGGATGAAATCAACGCGATGGATGCGGACTCTTTGAAGCAGAAGTACCGCGAGCAAATTCGTATCGCTGAAGTGAGTGATAAAGGAGGAGCAGGATTAGGCATGATAGACATCGCCATAAAGTCAGGGAGCATTTTAGATTACAAGTTTGAAAACTATACAGACGAAAAGCACTTTTTTAGCTTAAAAATTTTAATAAAAGCTTAACTACCATCAGTTATGGAGAAAATTGTTTTAGAAGGAACAGATAATACACCAGAACTTAACCTCGACCATGAGGGACATTCCCTATTGTTTAGAGGAGATTCAAGACCAGAGGATGTGAGAACATTTTATTTGCCCATCTTAGATTGGTTAGAGAATTACGAGAAACAACTTTTTTTCCTCATTGATCAGGGGGGAAAAATCACCGTAAAATGCAATTTTGAGTTTGAGTATTTTAACTCTTCATCCGCCAAGTACTTAATGGATATCATTTCCAAACTTGGAGATATCGCTAAGATTAATGGAGTGACATTAGATCTAAACTGGTACTATGATGCCATGGATGAGGATATGCTTGAATCCGGAGAAGAATTTGAAGACATGCTCGGTGTAAAGTTTAACTTCATTAAAGTCGACTAATTGATTACATGAAATTTTCAGCAGAACAAATTGCTCAACTGTTAGGAGGGCGAGTAGAAGGAGACAAGACAGCAATAGTTCAGGATATGGCTAAAATTGAGGAGGCCTCAACGGGCACCATCACTTTTTTAGCTAACCCAAAGTACGAGGAGTACATTTACACCACAGGTGCAACCATTGCATTGGTTAACGATGATTTTACCCCATCGCAGTCACTACCTTCAACACTCACCTTGATCCGCGTTGAGAACGCTTACCAATGTCTTACCAAACTACTAGCTTACTATGATCAGCTAAGCCAAGACAAAGCAGGAATTGAACAACCCAGTTTTGTGGATGAAACTGCCGCACTTGGTGAGAATTGCTATGTAGGTGCATTTGCCTACATCGGCAAGAACGTTAAAATCGGTAAGAATGTCAAAATTTACCCACATGTCTATATTGGAGATGGCGCAGAAATTGGTGATGACGTTACCCTATTTTCAGGAGTAAAAGTTTACCATAAATGTATCTTAGGCAATAGCTGCACCATACATTCAGGCGCAATTATTGGGTCAGATGGCTTTGGTTTTGCCCCAAGCGCAGCCAATAACTACCAAAAAGTGCCACAAATCGGAAATGTAGTGCTAGAAGATTTTGTAGAGGTAGGGTCAAACACTACGATAGATCGAGCTACCATGGGGTCAACCGTTATTCGAAAAGGAGTGAAGTTAGACAACCTAATTCAGATTGCTCATAACGTAGAAATCGGTGAAAATACGGTGATTGCTGCCCAAACGGGAGTAGCAGGTTCTACTAAGTTGGGTAAGAACATGATGATAGGCGGTCAAGTAGGAATAGTAGGACACATCAGAATCGCTGATGGAGTAAAAATTGCTGCGCAAAGTGGAGTAGGACAGAACATTATTCACGAAGGAGCAATCGTTCAAGGTTCTCCAGCTTTTAGCATTGGAGATTACAAAAGATCGTATGTTCTTTTCCGCTCATTGCCGAAACTTCGACAACAAATTTTAGATTTGCAAAATAAAATTAGCAAGCATGAATCTTAAGCAGCATACACTCAAGGAAAGTATTTCCTTTGAAGGGCATGGTTTACATACTGGCAAGAAGGTGCGCATGACCATCGAACCGGCCGAAGAAAATTTCGGATATAAATTTCAAAGAACGGATTTAGAAGATCAACCGATCATTCCAGCAGATGCAGATTTAGTCACAGATACGCAGCGAGGTACAACCCTTGAGAAAAAAGGAGCAAGAGTATGCACAACAGAGCACATTTTAGCTGCGCTGTATGGTATGCAGGTGGACAATGCGCTGATCAAAATAGACAATGAAGAAATTCCGATTATGGACGGAAGCGCTTTTCATTTCGTAAATGAAATTGAGCGCGTAGGGTTGCTAGAGCAAGCTGCAGATAGAGAGTTCTTTGAATTTGATGAAAATCAACCGTTCGAATGTCTGGAGAAAGGAGTGGAAATGCTGGCAATCCCTTACGAAGATTTCAGAATTACCGTAATGGTTGACTATAACTCAGAAGTTTTGGGAACGCAACATGCTTCGATGTATGAAATCTCTGAGTTCAAAAATGAAATTTCACCCTGTAGAACCTTTGTTTTCCTCAAAGAACTTGAGTTTTTGGCAAAACAAGGACTGATCAAGGGGGGAGAAGTAGACAATGCGATTGTACTTGTGGAACGAGAAAATGTTCCTCAAGAAGAAATTGATCAGTTAGCAAAACTGCTTGGAAAAGAGGACGAGACCTATGAAGTAAAAGGACGAACACTCAATAACATTAAGCTCAAGTTTATTAACGAACCGGCTCGTCACAAGCTGTTAGACATCATTGGTGATCTAGCATTGGTTGGAAAACCAATCAAAGGACATATTTTGGCGGCAAGACCCGGGCATTCTGGAAACACGTCCTTTGCCAAAATCATCAAGAATTTGATGAAAGAGCAAAGCAAAAAAGGTAAGAAATTTGACCTTGACAAAGAGCCGATGTACAACATCAATGACATCGAGAAAATGTTGCCGCATCGATACCCTTTTCTGTTGGTTGACAAGATCATGGAGATCACAGACGAAGGAATTGTTGGTGTGAAGAACATTACGATGAATGAGCCGCAATTCACAGGGCACTTCCCCGGAAATCCAGTGATGCCTGGTGTTTTGCAAATTGAAGCCATGGCGCAGGTAGGTGGAATTTTTGCTTTGAGTAAAGTGGATGACCCAGAGTTGTATTCTACCTACTTTATGAAGATTGATAACGTGAAGTTTAAGCAAAAAGTGATCCCTGGAGATACAGTAGTTTTTGACCTTAAGTTAATCTCACCCATGAGAAGAGGACTGGTAAACATGGGCGGCACTGCCTACGTGAATGGAAAACCAGTGATGCAAGCAGAAATGCTGGCACAAGTAATTAAAGATAGAGGATAAGCATATGAACGATACGTTGCCAAGAAATATACACCCCGATGCCAAAATAGGTAAGAACGTTGTTATCGAGCCTTTTACCACCATATATGGGGATGTAGAGATTGGCGATAATACATGGATAGGTCCAAATGTGACTATCTTTGACGGAGCGAGAATTGGTGAAAATTGCAAAATTTTTCCAGGGGCCGTTATTTCAGCCGTTTCCCAAGACTTAAAGTACAATGGTGAGTATACCACCACGCACATTGGCAACAACACTACCATTCGAGAGTGCGTTACCATCCACAAAGGGACGGCAGACCGCTTGAAAACAGTCGTTGGAGATAATTGTTTGCTCATGGCGTATGTGCACGTAGCGCATGATTGCATCATCGGAAACAATGTAATCATTGCGAACAGTACGCAATTGGCAGGCCACATTACCATTGGTGATTGGGTGATTATTGAAGGAATGGTGGGAACACAACAATTTGTTAAAATCGGAGACCATGCGTTCATCGCAGGAATGTCTTCCGTGAGAAAAAATGTACCTCCTTTCGTAAAGGCAGCTCGCGAGCCATTGTCCTATGTGGGAGTAAACTCGATCGGACTAAGAAGAAGAGGTTTTACGGATGAGCAAATTTCAAATATAGAAGACACATACCGAATTATTTATGTTCAAAATGCCAACATGTCTAAAGCCATGGAAGTTGCTGAGGTTGAGTTAGAAAAGTCAAAAGAACGTGATACGATCATAGATTTTATCAGAAGCTCAAGTAAAGGCATCATGCGCGGTATAAACTAGAATTTAAACCCCAAAAAAACTCCACCTTATAGCTGATTGGCACAAATGTTGTACGCGTAGGAACTACACGCAAAACGAACCGTTATGAAAAAATATCTACTCTTTTTATTCGCGTTACTTGGAACCTTTATGATTTCACATGGTCAGGGATCCAAATTTGTTAATTACGAACGAGACAATGGATGGAACCTTGGTTTCAACATGGGCGCTACATGGCAGCCTCGTGAAGGAATCATGGGATCAATGGAACTCACCAAGCCATATGCAGGTTTTGGTGGTGGTTTTACCCTTGGAAAATCAATCTATGAAAAGGAAGGAGCATTTTTTGCGTTGGACCTTAGAGGTAGATATTTAGGGAGTTACAATGCGGGTTGGTCTGGTGTTCCCGAGTTTAATTACGAGCTGACAGGTGATACTGCAGGAACTTCATTTGGGTTTAGAAATTACCGAATGAACCTGCACGAATTTTCGCTTGAGGCCGTGTTAACCCTCAATAAGCTGCGTGAACGTACAGGAATTATTCTTTACGGTTTTGGAGGAATCGGTGCTACGCTGAACAAAGTAGATGCAGACTATAGAGACTTCTCAGGAAGTCATTATAACTACGAGTTCTCAATAGACACTTCCTTGAACGCGCAAACAATTGCTGCTGATGTCAAAGATATGAGCGATCTTGATTTTGAAACATCACTTTCTACAACAAGGTTTTCCTTAGTTCCTTCTTGGGGAGTTGGTTTTGGGTATCAAATCGGACCAAGCTTCTCTATGGGAGTGGAATATAAACTAGCGTATGACTTATTAGGAGATGAGTTTGATGGTGGTGCAAGCAATATGCTTGACGATAATGTGATGGACAAGTATCATTACACTGGAGTATTTTTTAGATGGAATATTCTTAGTGGTGGTCAAAGCTACACTGTAGATCCAGACCCAGATCCTTGGACACCAACTACAACGCCTACAACAGTAGTTCCTACAGACCCACCGGTTACACATAACAAACCGTTGGTAAACATTTATAACCCTTCTACCAATAACAAGGTGGTGCATAGTCCTTCTTATACCATTAAGGCTAAGATTTACCACGTTGAAACGCAGAGCGGTGTTAAGTTCACTCAAAATGGATTGAACTTGTCTAACTTCTCGTTTAATCCTGCAACGGATGAGTTTACAGCTCAGGTATACCTCTATCCGGGAAGCAACGTGTTTGAAATCACGGGAACTAACCCTTACGGATCAGATAACGACAGTAGAATTATCATTTTGGAGCAAGAAGAGTTTACGCAACTTCCTCCACCTGTGGTTACTTTCACAAATCCATCTCAAGATGGAATGACGGTGAATCAACCACAGTTTACGGTGGTATCTAACGTATTGAACGTAGCTGGGAAGAATGATATTACATTTACATTCAATAACCAGACATCGTCCAACTTTACGTATAGCACTTCAAGTAAAGTACTTACTTCTGTTGTGACGCTGAAGCCAGGTAAAAATGTGATCACCGTAAAAGGAGTGAACAGTGTTGGTTCGGATATTGAAACGATTACCATAAATTATGAAAAGCCAGTAACGATACAGCCACCAGTGGTTGACATCACAACGCCTTCAACTAATCCGTATACAACAGACAGCCCGATTGAAGTAATCAACGGAACAGTACATTACGTGGATGGTCCGGGTAACATTACGGTCTTGGTGAACGGAAATACGGTTTCTAATTTTACCTATAGCACACTTACCAAAAAGATTTCTTTTAGCGCAAACCTAATTGTTGGTGCCAACGTAATTCAAATTACAGGAGTAAATCAATTTGGTTCTGATGCAGATGCGACAACGATTATCTACAAGCCGAGTGAGATTATGCCAGAACCGATCGTAGATTTTATTGTTCCATCTACCTCGCCTTACACGAGTCCGGCTAACAATGTTACCCTTAAGGCTACAGTACTGAACGTTACCAGTAAGCAATACATTACGGTAAACGTAAACGGAGCAAACACTACTGCGTTTAGCTATAATGCAGTAACCAAAGAAGTGTCATTTAATGTAAATCTGATAAACGGAAACAACATTTTTCAGGTAACTGGAACGAATAGCGTTGGGTCTGATATGGATGAGCAGGTTATCATTCATAAGTTGGTGGAACAGCAACCACCTATCGTGAACATTACCAATCCAGGATCAAACCCTCATAACACAATGGTAGGGACTCAGGTCATCAATGCAGAAATTCAGCACGTTGAGACCGTATCTGGCGTTACGGCTAAGTTTAATGGTCAGACTATTACCGACTTTACCTTTGATCCAATTACAGACAAGTTTGTGTACAGCGCAACGTTGCTTCTAGGTGCAAACGTATTGGAAGTAACTGGAACCAATAATGTGGGAACGGCTTCTAAGTCACAGACGATTATCTATACAGAGCCAGTAAACGAGTGTGATGATCCGGTGATTGCGCTTACGCAGCCTACGGTTCAAACCAAAACACTTCCTGGAAACAACAACTCTGGAAATAGCATCACCATTACTACATCAAACAGTAAGGGAGCTATTGTAGGTAAGATTACAGGTTCGCAGTCGATTGACTTTAAGATAAATGGAGTTTCTTCTCCCGGGTACAACTACAACAATCAGACAGGAGAATTTGAAACCTTCTTACACCTTGAAGAAGGAGCAAATAACTACCAGATCGTTGCCACCAACAATTGTGGAACTACAATTACAAGTGTAACGTACATTTACACACCAGAAGAGCAGCCATGTGATAACCCAGTGATCAATTGGATCTATCCATCGGTTACACCATTTGATTACTCTGGACCTGCAACCGTTTCTTTGAGTGCTTCGATTTTAGGAGTAGATAATCCAGGAAAGGTTTCCGTAAAACTGAATGGACAAACGAAGAAATTTGTTTTTGATCCGAATACAGGAAACTTGTCGATTGCAGCTAACTTGAATCAAGGATCAAATAAGGTTGCTGTGGTAGCAAGAAACGAGTGTGGAACAACGACAAGTGATATCGTTATCAACTACACACAACCTATTGCACCACCAACGGTAAACATTACAAATCCAGCGCAAGACCCTTACGTAACGTTTGATGGTAGTTTTACGGCTACAGCAGCAGTTACAGGTGTAGATAACCAAAATCAGATTCAGGTTTATCTAGAAGGGCAGTCGGTGAGCAACTTTAGTTATAACAATAACACGAAGACCGTTAGTGTTCCGTTGAACTTGGCGTTGGGCTCTCACACGTTAAAAGTGAAAGCTACAAACCCTGCAGGAAGTGCGATGGATGAAACAGAAATTGATGTGCAAGAGGAGTGTGTGACACCAACTATTATGTTGTCTCAACCAACGAGTGGAACAGGTTCTTCGATCACGTTTAGCACTTCAAATAGTAAAGGAGCGATTACTGCTACCATTCAACACGCAACCAATGTGACGTTTACCATTAACGGACAACCTACTTCAGGGTACAACTATGAACCAGCAACGGGTCATTTCCAAAGTTTACTTCACCTTGAAGAAGGCACAACTACTTACGTGTTAACAGCGTTGAACCACTGTAATGAGGCGACAACGAAGACGATAGCAATTACGTATACGCCCAAACCGATCGAGTGCAATGAACCCGTAATTACGTTTACGAATCCTACGACCAACCCTTATACGTCAAGTAAAGCGAAGGGAGTAGCTGTTGCCGCAAGAGTGACTGAGGTGAGTAATGCCAATCAAATCGTGTGCACCGTCAATGGAAACACGGTTCAGCACAGCTTTAGCGCTGCTACCAATACAGTTTCTTTTGTGACACCTCTATTGGAGGGAAATAACCCAGTGGTTATTACAGCTACGAATAACTGTGGAAGCACAACGGAAGAGCTTACGCTTGTTTTTGATAAGCCAACACCTAGACCAGAAGTTGAGATCACTACACCAGCTCAAGACCCTTATACTACGAGCAGTACTAACGTACAGTTGAAAGCTACGGTTCTGAACGTGTCTGGACAAAGTGCCATTTCAATGACGGTTGATGGACAAGCGGTAACGAACTTTAGTTATAGTTACACTACCAAGTTGTTGACGAGCAACCTAACGCTTGACAATGGTTCGCATACCGTGGTGATCAAAGGAAGTAATAGTGCAGGAAGCGCTCAGGATCAAACGGTGATTGAAGTTTCGGTACCGGTTACTCCTCCAGAAGTAAGTTTTGGTAATGTAACAGGAACAACGAGTACCGATCCGTTTACGGCACCATCGTGTACAGAGTTTAACGTAACGGGTGTTGTGAGCCACGCAAACGCATCTCAGATTACTTATACCGTTGATGGGATTACAGTAACTGATGTAAGAACCAACGCCATTTCGGCAAGTGTAGTTCAGTTCGCTATTCCCGTATCTTTCGTTCAACCAGGTCAGGTAGTTACCGTAACGGTTACAGCTACAACGCCAGACGGAACGGATACACAGACCGTTTATGTAACCTGCGAAGGGGAAGAAGACAGTAATGGTGGAGAAGGCAATGATAACGGTGGTGGTGGCACCATCATCAATACAGGAGGTGGATACGGAACCATTAACTCTGGCGGAAACAATGGCGGAGGCGAAGGTGGTGAAGGCGGAGAAGAAGGTGGTCCTGGTGGAGGCGGTAGCCAAATGGGAACTGGTAATCCACAAACCAACGAGCAGAACATCCAAAAAGAGAAAGACGATAAGTACAATGCGCACATCAGTCAGGCAGATAGTTACTACAACAAGAAAATGTATGACGAAGCGTATAATTACTATCAGAAGGCACTTACTGTGAAGCCCGGAGAAGCACATCCTAGAAATCGAATGAATGCGATTGAAGGGATCAAGCAACAGCAAGAGATTGATGCCGCTTACGATGCAAAAATTAAAAAGGCTGACCTCTACTTTAAGGCAGGAAAGTATTCTACAGCTAAGACGTATTATAAGCAAGCGCTGTCGGTTAAGCCAGGAGCTTCTTATCCACAAAATAAGATTGCGGAGATTGATCAAAAAATGAAGGAAGCTCAGAAGCCGACTAATACGATTAAGCCAAATAATACAGTCAAGCCGGGTAATACGATTATTAAGCCTACGAATACTGGTGGTGGAAAGACAAACTCTTCTGGAGGAAGTAAAACGAACTCGGGGGGTAGCAAAACCAATTCTGGTGGTAAGACGAGCTCTGGAGGTTCAAAATCGAACACAAACCTAAACTCTGGAGGAAGCAAAACGTCTGGAGGCAGCAAGTCGGCAACGCCAAAACCTGCTACACCAAAGCCAACCACTCCAAAACCTTCTAAACCGACCAACATGACACCTACTAAAGTAGGAGGTGGGAAGTAAGTTGGAGTAAACCTTATTTTTAAGTCCTGATTTCCAAATTCCAATCATTATTGGAAGGGAATCAGGATTTCTTGTTTTATTTTTGAGCATAAACGTTCAGATTATGACTTGGAAAACGCTGTTGCTTACCCTATTTGTTGTTGCTTTTGTGGCCTGTAATTCTGAAGCAGAGGATAGTGCTACTGGAGAGAGCGAGGTAAATAATACACTAGAGCCAATGCTTTGGTTGGAAGGAACGTGGGTAGATGAAGCTACCTTTGGGTTTAAGCAACCACCACAGCACCTGCACGAGACTTGGAAAGTATATCCCGATTCGATCAGCGGAATGGGTTACAACGTCCAGGGACAGGATACGAACATCACAGAATATATTTCGATCATGGTGATTAACGATAAGCTGACTTATGTTGCTAGACCTAATGGACAGGCAATGGTGACGTTTACATTGACATCGTCTACTTCCAACCAATGGGTTTTTGAGAATAAAGCCAATGATTTTCCACAAAAACTGATCTATAAGAAGTTACCAAGTGACTCTCTTTCAGTTACACTAGAGGGAATTCAGAATGCAATGGAGCGAAGCATTGAGCTGAAGTACAGTAAAGATTAGCCCCTCATATCCGTAGTCTCAATAGCGCAAGCAAACTCCCACATCTCTAGGATGTCATGATAAGGCACTTCAAACTTCTCATACTGGGCGTTATCGGGAATGAGTTCCAGTGTTTTTTTACGAGGATGAGGTATTACACGCTTATAGGTACAGCCTTCATTACGGGTTAAGACAACGTAGGTTTTATTCTTTTTGAGGTCGGTCATTCGTTCCACTAGTTTCCCCACCACATAGGACCCACTTTCTAAGGGTAGCATCGAGTCTCCTTGGATTTGAAACGCTCTGTGTTTTCCTGAAGTAAGAAAGGGAAGTGTAAAAGCATCTAAGTTTTCGATGTACTCCGCATCGGCATAGCCTTCTAAGTAGCCTGCTGATGCCCGTTGAGGAATAAGTTCAATATAATTATCATTTCCCTCATCGTCCATTTTGAGTGGCAGTAGAATTCGATTGTTGTCCAACTTCATGAGGTGCTCCATGGATACTGTAGTGAGGTCCACTTTCAACATCACATCAATGGTAATGTTATAGAACTTTGACAATCGGATCAACACATCGATTGGAACTTCAATTCTCCCCGTTTCGTAGGAAGCGTATCGTGATCGGCTAACGGCAATTTTATCCGAGATCTCATGCTGAGTAAGGCCTTTGAAGTGCTTTCGAAGAAATTTGATGTTTTCTACAATCAGGTTCATTGTTTCAGTTTGTATCAAAAATAAGAAAAACCAATAAGATGGCAAATGCAAAAAAGAGACAAAAAAAAGCCCGAAACGGATATTGGACAATTGTATCAGATGCTGCAAAACGCTTTCAGCGCACGTAATTCATTACATCTTGACTGCAAAGAGTCAACCTACAAAAAGAGACCGTTTCGGGCGTACCAATTACTAAACCTCTAACCTTTAAAAATCCTCACTAGAGAGTCTGGACTAAAGCATCTTGTGCATGCACGAGAGTGTAAGTTGTAGTACTAACTTTTTGCCCCTTGTCAATACCGCTTATTGCTCTCATTTTGTTCTACTTCTATGAATTGTATGTTTAAGATGCTAGAAACAGAACCCTCTAGTGATTCATTTTACTAATTGAGTTGGTCAAATGTAGATCAAACAAATAACAAACCACCACTGTTTTGTGCTCCATTTATCCTGTAGGGGGTTTGACTTACCGTATGCCCTATTTGAGTTATCAAACAGACTTTTAGCTGCTTGATAAGTGAAATGCCCTGTATGATAAGTGAAAACACTCATACGGTAACTCATGTGCTATTCTTTAGGCATTCTAGAAACTTTCTATCTAACTTCGACTACAGCTACCTGCCAAAAAAGGACTCAAAACTTCTGACTTGAGCCCTGAAAATGTGAGCGCAGGTGAATGAATTCAAATGATAACCGATGATTCAATTAAACGAAAAAGAAAGTAGTTTAATCCGTCCGTGGATTGAATATACTGAAGGTGGAGAAGTTAGAACCATTAATCTCACTGATGTGGCTTACTTTGAGGCCATGGGAAATTATGTAAAAGTGCTGTACAAGAATGGTCAGCGCATACTGATCTATTCAACGATGAAAGACTTGGCTGGAAAGCTTCCAGAAGCTCAGTTTTTGAGAGTTCATAGAAGCTTTATCATCAATTGCTCTATAGTAGACAAAGTAAGAAATACATTCGTGGATTTAGAGAATATGACAAAGGCTATTCCGGTGAGTAAGACGAAGAAAAAAAGATTGCTGGAACTAGTAGAACTAGAGTAAATCAAAGATTAAACGTTTTCTTTAGCATCTCTTTGCCTGCTTCTGATAGCTTAAGCATGGTGCCATCGATCAGTTCCACTTGACCTCCAGAAATTTTGTTGATCCTTCTGATTTGGTTGCAGTGCACAATGGTTGACTTATGAATTCTCAGAAAATAGGTTTCATCGAGCATATCACTAAAATACTTGAGTGTTTTACTGACGTATAACTTTTCTCCCGAGGTTAAGAATATATTCGTATAGTTTCTATCTGAACTGAGGTAAACCACCTCTTCTAACGGGATAATTTCAACTCCAGAGATCGTTGGAACCAGCAGCTTGCTATTTAAAACTTCTACCACGGCATCTTCATTTTCTAGACTTGAAATAAACCTCTCGATTCCATCTCTTAGTTCCTGTACACTGATGGGTTTAAGGATATAATCAAAAACACCTAGCTTAAGTGCTGCGATCCCTTTGGTATCATCAGAAGTACAAAGAATGGTCTTGTTGGCCAGAGACGGGTTCAGGTTCAGAAAGTCAATTCCTGTACCATCCGGCAAGACAATATCCAAAAGAATGAGGTCAAACGAAGTTTGGCTTACTAATTCTTCAGCATCTTTTATGGATCCAGCTGAAGCAGCATAAACTACTAGCTCTGGCATGAATCTTTCGATCATTTTTTTCATCACACGTGTGGCCTGTGGCTCATCCTCAATGTGAATAATTTTTAGTTTTTTTTGCGACATATAAATTAACTTGAGTTCCTTGATCTAAAGGAACGAATTCTACGTAGGTTTTTCTGTTCTTTTGGTCAATGAGAGACAGTCGTTTTTCAATGTTCTTTAACGAAATGGAGTTCCCTTGTATTGTTTTAACTTCTCCTTGTCCTGCTCCATTGTCAATAATACTTATGCGGTAGTGATCCTGTTCTTCTTCTATTTGAATTGAAATAATTCCGATATCCAAAGAAGTAGATTTATGGATACCATGCCAAAGACTATTTTCTAAGAGCGGTTGTAGCGTGAATACGGGCAGCATAGTGCGTCCCCAATACTGCTTTAAGTTGGCATCAATTCTCAATTCAATAGGAATTTTAAACCTCATTCTTTCCAACTCTACATAGTCTTCAACAGTTTCGATCTCTTCTCGTAGAGTTACCAGCGTACTGTTAGAGGCTTTCAACGTTTTTCTCAAGTACCGATCTGCCAAAGAGAGTAGCGCACTATTGCTTTCAGCATCTTCGTCTAAAACTCCTACCTGAAGTGAGTTGAATAGGTTCGAAAGAAAATGGGGCTTCATCTGCATGATCAGCATTTTCTGCTTGTTTTGAAGGAGTTCAAAGGAAAGTGAGATCATTTTATAGCGCTTCCTGTTTCCACGCACGATAAATAAGATCACAAAAATGAAAAACAGGGCAGTCATCAAGATGATAAACCAACTGGTAAGGTAAAAAGGCATGGAGTGAATAACCTGTAAAACAATGACCGACCCAAACTGCGTACCGTACTTATCCACTGCCTTCAGGGTGATTTCATACTCACCATATGGCAAGTTGAGAATGGTGATCTGACTTTGTTGACTCTGACTCCATTCACCTTCATCTACTTTGTACCAATAAGTTAAGTCCTTGTTGCTCGGATACTTGAGCGCTTTTAGGTCAATTAGTAGCAAGTTGGTTTTATTGGAGGGTAGAATGGTTAAGTCTACCACCTTGCCTTTATTAATAGACAGGCCGTGTACAAAGAAGGGCTCTATATCGTCTTCTTTTTTCCAGTCAGAAAATTCTTTAAAATCATAATTGCCTTTTTCACAAACAAGCCTGATATTATCATTGACTTTTTGAACCGACAACACCTTTCCAGCGCATAAGCCCTTATAAACAAATGCTAGTGAATCAGGATTATTGACAGGGAAGAAACCAAATATTTCATCGCCTCTTAAGATTACGTGGTTCTTAACCAGATGGATGCCCAAGTTCTCTTTGAAGGAGTTAATTGTTTTGAGAACTTCAAAGCTTTCCTTGTCTAGAAGTACAATAGAACCATTTTCTTTTCGTACAATAATCAGCCTCTGTGTAACCAGAACATCAGACACCCCTCCGCTCAAAGCTAGCTTCCAGATGCCACTTTCATCACGATATGAAAGTCCTTCATTCGTTCCAGCGTAGAGGGTGTTTTCATCTCTTGCGATGCCGTAAACATAGCCCGAGTAGGCTTTCTCCACACGCACAGTATCTGTTCCCAAATCAAACCTGTAGATGCCTAGATGAGTGCCGAAAAGCACCTCGTTTTCAAATTTAAAACCCGTTTTAACCGCTCCCGTCTTTGCAAGAAGTGTGCTGTTTTGAGGTGAGTGTTCAATAACGGCTTGATTATCAAAGCTCACGTAAGTGGTGTCTAATCCATCACTACTTTCCAGTAGAAGCCCTGGATAATGCCGGTACAGCACTAGATTGTTGAGCTTTAGGCAAAATGCGCTGGAATTTCCATCGTTGATATAGTCGTAAAGAACAGAATCGTTCAGATAGTGCTGTGCCAACTTACTTTCATCAAAGAAAAGGTTATAATTAATGGAGTCGAAAGAGAGACTTCTTGAGACGATTTGATGGTCAGGGTGATAAGAGAACTTAACACTTTTGGGCAACCTCTCAAAGTAAAAGAGACCATGACGGATATCAGACACCCACAGGTTTTTGTTATGATCTGCAGCGATCGTCTCAGGGTGCAAGACACCTTCTTGCCTAGGTACAATTAAATGAAGCGGATGCTTGGAATGA
Source organism: uncultured Flavobacteriales bacterium (assembly GCA_964387945.1). Classification (GTDB taxonomy): domain Bacteria; phylum Bacteroidota; class Bacteroidia; order Flavobacteriales_D; family Parvicellaceae; genus Parvicella. Next base: position 253,984 of record CAYLYX010000002.1, read on the forward strand.
AGTCTTACTTCAGCAATGCCTTTCTCATATGAAAGAAAGGGTTTCTGATCAAAGAAATTATAGTAATAGAATTGATCATAGTCCTGGTCTTTTGTCAATTTGAGTAGCGTATCATCATTTTTGTCTAAGTAGAGTAGTTGCTGCGTTTGGTTTTTCTTGTAATCTTCGGAGGTAATTACGGTATACTGGTTAGAGTTTGACTTCAGTCGAAAAAAGTTAATTTTTGTTTGCAAAGGGTCTCTCCAAATTTTTTGGTCATCTTGTGTAATCAACAACAATACGGAGTCAATACTCACTACTTCTTCCTTTGCATTGATGAGGTAGGTTTTATCTTCTTTCAAAGAAACGATGTAAACGTTGCCAGTAGCATCTTCTAAAATATTCTCAAAGTAAAATTGCGGAAACTGTGCACCTATTCGATGTACCGAGTCATTCCAAATGTAAGAGAGGGGCGTTTGGTTATTTCCTAGCCAGATTCTTCCTTTGCTATCCTCAAACAATCTCCAAATAAAGGCGCTTGGAAGGCCACTTTGAGTGGTAAAATGCTCAAAAGAAGTACCGTCATATTTAGAGATGCCATCAGCCGTTGCAATCCAAATATACCCCTGTTTATCTTGAATACAATCGTAAACTTGATTAGAAAGTAATCCATCCTCTTTTGAAAAGTGGTGCGGGTAGTTTTGCGTATGTCCATTTTGAAAAATACCCAACCCCAGAAGACAAATAAAAGTCGTTAATATGTTTTTTAAAGTAGTCTTCATTCGACAAATCCCGCGAATATATCGATAATTTCAAGACGTTTCCATTTGTTCTGATAAGTGAAAAAGCAAATAGGATAACTCAAAAGGGGTGTTTGATAAGTCAAAAGGGGGTTTGGATAATCGGAGGTTGTGATCTTCTGAAAATCAACAGGTTATGGTCTACTTTTGCAACACGTATAAATACCTAAAAATTTCTAAATGAGTTATTCTTTAAAAATATCCGCTTTTATTCTAGTCTGTCTTAGTTTTACTTCGACAAATATATTTGGAATTGACCTCTACTGGGTAGGAGGTGGTGCAAACAATGATTTTAGCACCGTAGACAACTGGTCTACTACGCCAGGAGGTACACCCGGAGACTATGGAAACTCTCCCCAAAGTACTGATGATGTGCACTTCTTGCCTCCCTACGCGAATGGATTGGCATTAACGATTAATGCCCCGGCTGTGTGTCATGATATGATTTGGGATGCCGGAGTGACGGGAGCTTCTATTTCAGGAGGTAATTTTTTAGACCTTTATGGCTCCATGAGTTTGATTCCCAACTTAACTTCAGCAAGCTGGACGGGGGTGTTGAACTTCTTTTCTAGTGGTGCTGATACGCTCACGTTAAGTGGCAACAAATTGTATAATTCTACCATCGAGTTTAAGCCGTTTGGAGGGCAGTTTGTGGTAACCGATGATTTTGAGCATGTTTATAATGCGGCATCAGGTGGTCATCAGCTGTACATGACCACTAATAATGGAACGATCGAGTTTCAAGGAAATTTAACCGTTGGGTATAAAGCCACTATTGGGCAGAATACAAAGGTTTTAGTTCAAGGTAGGCTCTTGTCTGGAACATATGCAGCAAATGGAGGTTTGATTCAAGAGAGTGGCCGGCTTACCGTAGAGGGAGTGACCAGCCTACAAGGAGGGTTTGAACTAAATGGAGGAGATGTGTTTTTTGCGCAGGATTCAAGTATATACTTAAGGAATATAAATATCAATACCACATCAGCTAATGACACCATTGACTTTAGAAACTGTAGAGTATCCATTGGAGCCGAATATTTTTGCGCAAAAGGAGGACAAAAAGTGCTGGCAGAAGGGTCCACGCTATCGTTGAACAACAATTCAACCTTTTTTGGAGGAGAAAAGGAGTATAACGTAATTGATGGACGAGGATACGTAGAGTTTGGATCTGGTAATAATAATTACCACATGTCCTTCACGGTGGATACGTTATTACTTAGAGGAGGGGCAACGGTTATTAACGGTAACCAAAGCCGATTCATCAATGTTGGGGGTGGTTCGTTTGGGCCGGGATACTTAAAGCTGTTTCCGTCCACAGAAATTTATAATTTCGGTCGAAGTTATACGGAAATCAATATCGCTTCAACGGCTACCGTAGAGATTGTGGGTGTTTGCGACACCCTTGTTTTTTTGAATCATTCTCAATTTAATTTTGCATCCCCGGCAGGCACGGGTGGTCAGTTATTGATGGATTACGTAAATATGGGTAACAATGTAGCAACTGGGGCAGATGCTCCCTATGCAGCAGGTGCTGGTTCGTATCAAACTATAAATACAACCAACACCGGCTGGGATGTAGGTGTGCCTACTCCGAGATACTTGCGGTGGGTAGGGGCTATCGCTGCCAATATCTCCGATGCCTCAACCTATGCGGTATGGGAAAACGCGAATAACTGGCGTGACGGTGCAGTTGTGCCTACGGCTTCACCCAACAACCCGATTGGAACACCCACTTGCCCGCCTACCTTCTATGATTCGGTTGTTTTTCCAAATGATTCTTATGTAATAACCGGTACTGTTCTTCCCGTCAATGAGTGTAAGCACATGATCTGGGAAGAAGATGGTAGAATGCACGGCCAACAGACTTCGAGACTCCAAATTTGGGGATCACTGTATTTTAGCCCAGAAATGACCAACAGTTCACTGGCAGATTTTTACTTTCATGCTTGGGAAAAGGGTCAGACGATAACCTCCAACGGGAAGGCGATAAATCGATTTTGCATCTTTAGTGCCGTTGCAGATACTGCCGAATGGTTTTTGCAAGATAGCTTGGCTGTACCGTATAATAATGTTAATTACTATCAGCCACTCAAAGTTTATAGAGGTAACCTTCATACACAAGGAAGTCCAGTTCTAGCCGCCCAAGTTTATATAACAAATGCCAACCTCTACATGTATGATTCTGATTTTTGGATTACTGGAGGGTACTGGAACAACGGTGGTCCTAGATACGCTTGGGTAAATACAGCCTCTACTGCCACCACAAAAATACACGGAGGAACTTCGCATATCCGTTTTACAAACACAAGACCAGATGAATATTTAAGAATGGTTTCAAATGGAGGGCACACGTTTTACGATATCACTTTTCAAAATGGAGCCGAGCCCCGTTTGGCATTAGAGGGTGCTACAAAGAGTGATTCTATCCATCACTTAACGTTTCGTCATTCGGGTTCATTAGAGTATAGAGCTGGGGATCATTTTATCCAAAAGCTTGAAACCCACAAGGCATCAGAGCCCAGTCAATTTCGATTTGGCTACACCGGAAGTACCTACAGCGCAACGGCAGATATGGAGATAGACACAGGAGTTTTTCATGGCTCAGTGAGGTTTTACAAGAAATGCAGCTGGAATAACCAACTGTACTTCGCACCTGGAAAAACGTATATTTTGGAAAACACCTATGGTACGCAAACGCTTAACGCAGCCAACGTGCTAGATGCCAACGGTACTTGTTCAGAAAAAATCACTATACAGAATGGTCTCTTTGTTTCGTCTTTTGATCAACAGGGAAGTTATCTTACGATAACCAATAATCAGGCAACTTCGGCTGTTTTTAATGCTTATAACTCAGAAGCATTTGGAACCACAACGGGTTGGGATGTGCCAGATGCTTTGCCTCGAAAACTCTATTGGATAGATACTATACCTGGGGTAAGCACCGGACAGTGGAATGACCCCAGCAGTTGGTCTTTGGCGGACGGGTACATGCTAGATCAATTGGGAGGAAATGATTTTGGTGTAGGTAACTGCTTGCCCACAAGAATAGATACCGTGGTGTTTACAGACAATTCCTTTACCGGGAATGACATTGTAAACATAGACATGGGAACCACAGCAGCAGATTGTCATACCATGGATTGGAGCGGTACGATAACAACAAATGCTGTTTTAACGACTTCTAACCCTAATACAGCGGTAGATAACCCTGGCGATGGACAGCAATTAAGAATCTTTGGGAGCCTCATTTTTAGTCCTAGCATGACTAATAATTTTAACAGTAGAATAATCATGACAGGGTCTGATAGTACCAATATTATCACAATGGCAGGTCAAACCATAAAAAGATGGTTGCTTTTTACGGGTGCTGAGCCGGTAGCGTGGTACCTACAAGATGAACTAAAGGTAACGTCTGCTGTGGTAAGAAGTTTACAATTTCTTCGAGGAACTCTTCATACCCAAGGCAACACCATTAGAACCTTTCAGTTCTATTCTAAGGGAAGTAACCCTCGCACCCTTAACCTAGAAGATTCAGATATAATCATTACGGGCTACTACCTTAGACCCTCTTACTCTGTTTATCACGATGTTTGGGAGACCGACTCACGTACAGATGGCTTGCTCATCAATGGTGAAGACGCACATATTATTTTCACCAATGGGGTCACCAACCGAGCTTGGATGAAGCCAGGAAACGACCATCGGTTTGGGGATGTAACGTTCAATAATTACGGTAGGATTATAGACATGAAAAGAGATACCTTTGGTGTGGTGACCTTTGGTACAGGTGGTGGGGGATACTTTGGGTTGGATGTACAAGATGTTAGCAACGTAGCTCAAAAAATACATTTTTATGGCTTTGGAGTGTTAGGAGCTCATGCTACTCAAGTAGATACGGTGATCTTTGAGACGAGTGGACAGATGTGGAATAATAACTATTACAGAAAGTTGCTCAAATTTACTGCTGGACGGACTTATAAAATCGGATCAGGTAGAGTGCAGCACATTGCTAACGATGCAGAGTTCTACCCAGTAGGTTTACCGGGTAATAAGATTACACTGCAGGCAACGACTACCGGTACACGAGGTTTTATTAGAAAAGACAGCGGTCAGATTTGTGCAGACTATATTTTTATGCGAGACATTTTCGCTGTAGGAGATGGTGTGTCAACCTCTACGGGGTGTGTGAGTGTTGGTTGTGATACCCTTATCACAGACTCCTATGTTCCAGATACGAAAACTTCGGGTAGAGCAAGGTTCTTTGCAGGGGCAGATGCTGATGACCAGGGGAATAATGCGGGTTGGGATTTTAGTCCTTATCCCCCTACCCCAGAAGTAGATTTGCCTACCCCAGATAAAGACGTCTGCTCTAATGAGCTCGTCACCGTCACCTTTGAATTTGTGGGAATTACACCCGCCTACTTCACCTACGATAGTGCGGGGGTATTAATAGATACGGTACTGACCCGACCTTGGCATACCTTTGGTTCACAAGACGTTACGGTGGTAAGTGTAAACGGTACGGACACTACTTACCAGTGGGTGTATCAAACCTATTTCCCTGCTTACGAAGACTCATTGGTCATTCAAGCGGTAGACATGAGCTTTGAACGTTGTTTTGTGGGAGATGCCAACGTAACGGGAGATGTAAAATTCACGTGGGTGTGTTGGGATCCGCTGCCCGTAGAGCTGGTTAATTTTGATGCCTACCGACAAGGAGATGTAGCGTATCTGTCTTGGCAAACGGCCAGTGAGATCAACAACAGTCACTTTAACGTGCAACGCAGTTTAGATGGTGAGAATTTTGAGACGATTGGGAAGTTAGATGGGGCAGGCAACTCTACCCAATTGCTTAATTATCAATTTGTAGATAGTAATCCATCTTTAAGAAACTTCTATCGCTTAGAGCAAGTAGACTTTGACGGTACGCCTACGCTGAGTGACATAAGAGTCGTTGATTTTGACGGTAGCGGTGACATAGCTGTTTACCCAAATCCTGCGACTAACTACGTAAGTGTTCAAACTTCGCTCAAAGGATATGGCTTTAAGGTGTATGACCTGAGTGGGAAGCTGATTTTTTATCAGACTTCAGCACAAGGTAACGAGCAAATCGATGTGTCTGAGCTATCAAAGGGAATTTACATCTACGAAGTTACTACGCAGGATGGTATTTCAATCAAGAAAGACAAACTAGAGGTGTTGGATTAAAACCTATAGCGATTGATTTTTCGACCAACCTCAAAAATTGACCGATCATTTTTTCAAGATCAGGCATTCCTTGATAACTCAAAACGGTCATACGATAACTCAAATGACCAGTTTGCATCCTCAAAAGGGGTGTTTGATAAATGGAGGTCTACGTATTTCTGATTTCCATAAGATTGGCAATAGCTTTGCGGTAGGTAAAATTACCTGTTTAGATAGAAAATTAGTTAACACAATACACACAATGAATAGCGCCCATACACTTCGGATCATTTGATTAGACTGCCATAGGATTATTAGAAACACAACAAAAGTTGATTGTATAACAAGGGTCAAATAGTTTACAAGACGTTTCGAGTTTTCTGATCGGCAGTTGATATTTAATGAGACGGTGTATGGGCTCTTTTTTTATGACTTATGGAAAGATTGTATGACATATGTTTTGGAAGAGACGACATTCCCAAAAGAACAAAGCGGATGGTTGGGCTGAGTGTTTTCTTTTTTTTATCAGCTACCCTAGTATTAACAATTGTCAGAGCCATTCATCTATGGTCTCTCTAATTAAAATTTATTAAAGAAAATGGATACGCGCCATCAAATTATAAGCACGCTTGTTTTTATTCTTGTAGTGATTTTGCTACTGTTATTGTTTTATGTATTCAAAATACAGTTGTCTGAGGATCCTCAGACCATGAATTTTTAACAAAAATGCAATCTTTCTGATAAGCGAAAAGGGTCATACGATAACTCAAATGCCCTGTTTGATTGCTCAAAACTACTGTACGGTAAACGGAGCGTTCAAAATGCTGAAGGAGAGTGATGTTGTTGTAGATTTGCCAATGTCAAACACAGATTAATTTTGGTTATTACCAATTCATAATAGCATTAAACGCGAAGTGTAGATAGCGCCCGGGTCATTCAGGTAATGGTAGGTTTAGAAGCTGGGTTTAGTGTCTTCTGAATTTTTTTCATGAAGTCCCGGGTGTCTTTCTAAACATCCTTCGCAAGGCAGCAAAAAGAGCAAAACATGTTAAAGAAAAAACTTATAGCCGAATTGATCGGAACGTTCTGGTTAGTTCTAGGAGGATGTGGTAGTGCAGTTCTTGCTGCAGGTTTTCCCGAAGTGGGAATTGGTTTGCTCGGAGTTTCATTGGCATTTGGACTAACGGTTCTTACCATGATTTATGCGATAGGTCCAATTTCAGGCTGTCATTTGAACCCAGCTGTTTCTATAGGCTTGTGGGCTGCGGGAAGGTTTGACAAACGAGAACTTTTGCCCTATATTTTAGCTCAGTTGGCTGGTGCTTGCTTAGGAGCTACCGTGCTCTATCTAATAGTAGCGGGTCAATCAGATTATGAGATAGGATCATTTGCCGCAAATGGCTACGGAGAACATTCTCCTGGAGGGTTTAACATGAACTCTGCCTTAGTCGCTGAGATTGTGATGACGTTTATGTTTTTGTTGATTATTTTAGGGGCAACGTCACTCAAGGCAGTCAAAGACTTAGCGGGAATCGTTATCGGACTTGGTCTTACGTTGATTCACCTGATTAGTATTCCGGTTACCAACACTTCCGTGAACCCAGCTCGAAGTACTAGTCAAGCGCTTTATGTGGGTGATTGGGCGGTAGAGCAATTGTGGCTTTTTTGGTTAGCTCCCATCGTTGGAGCATTGTTAGCTGGACTGGTAAGTAAGTACGTGTTTCGTTGGCAGTAAGATTTAAGTTCGCAATGTAACTTGTTAATTGGTTTTGAGCACTTCACTTTTGTTGGACAATTATTGGTTTTTTGGTTTGTGGTCGTCCGGGTGTTCAAAACCGATTTCTAGGTCAATCATCTCAATGATGGTTCAGCTCGTTTTGTTGTAGGAATTTTTAAAAATGCCAGGCAATAAACCCTAAAAAAACAGGTGTTTTTACTTGTATTTGAGTTAGGTGAAACCTTCATTAAGAATTGATTACGATCTTTAGCCTATCACAAAAATGCCTTACATTTGGAAAAAAGTTCAATCATTAAGTTCATCTCAATAGCGCTCTTTTGTGTTTCATGTTTTGTTTGCATGGGGCAGGATACAACGCGCTCTTTTAAGAAATTGAACACACTTCTTCCCCAGGGAAATGTCTCGGTGGGTTATGATTATGGATACCTTCCTTTTTTAGTTCAGAATACACCGCCAATTGGTAACTTTAAGACAGATGGTAATTTTCAGGTTCAGTTAAAGTCATTGCCTTTTCAAGCGAGTTTCTATTATTCTAGTATGGGAACGATTTCAGGGTTGAACAATCATTTTACGGTAAGATTTGATGCCCAGAAGTATAAACAACAAATGCTTGAAAAACTTAAACTCAATGAGTTGAACAGAATTGGGTCACTTGACTCGCTTGGTAAAGTGAAGCAGAAGTTGAAAACCAAGTTGGACTACTTGTATTTAGTAAAGGATCGAAAAGTTGCCCTGCCAATAGACTCAAGCAAGTATAGTTTCCCAGAAATTCCCAACTTTTCAATTGATCAAGATTCGCTTTTACCAGATTTTAGCTTTCAGGACTCTCTTAACCTAGATGTTCCAATTGACACTCCAACTATCGATTTACCTCAGTTTGAAATGGATGATTATCTAGATTCAGTTGGGGGAGAAATTGATAAGCTGAGCGCTACAATTGCGGGGATCGAAGAAAAAGTAGAAGCGTTGAAAAAGCTTAACGCGTTGAGCCAAGACAGTTTGATGCAGTTAGAAACGGAGAAAATAAAATCTCCTTGGATGAGAAAGGTAAATAAGTTGATGAGCAATGTACAGCGCTTCGATATAGGGATGACGTACCCAAACTATTCAGAGTTCTTAATTGCTAGAATCCCTATTCGAGGAGTAAATTTTGAGTATCAAAAGAAGAAGTTTTACTTAGCGTTTACCCATGGAAAGACAGTTAACAACATATTCTTTACCAACAACGTCATTCAAAACAATCTCAATGCTGCTAGGAATCTATACAACTTTTTTGATTTCAGTAATATAAATGACGGAAGGAGAGTAACTGCCCTTAAAGCTGGAATAGGAGAAAAGAAGGGTACACATCTCCATGTTGGTTTTTTATACGGTTTAGGAAAAGTGAGTTACCAAGACACCTCATTAATAGTAGATAATGAAAAAAACCTAGTTGCTGAGATTGACGGAGGCTTGAAAATTAAAAAGAGTCACTTCCTATCATTTAATTTTGGGAGGTCTGCCATACAAGTAAACGACATCAACTTTGGGGAGGAAGGAACATTAATGGACAAGCTGCTCGACATAAACGAGCGTACCAATGCACTCTTGGGAAGATATCAACTGAGGTCTAAACGAACAGAACTAGCATTGACTTTCAGATGGGTCGACCCTTATTTTAGAAGTTTTGGCGTTGGTTTCTTAAGGTCGGATAATGTTCGGTATGAGCTTAAGTATAAACAGAAAATCGGAAAGAAACTTACCCTAAACACTTACTTGCGAAGAGAAAATGATAACTTATTGGGGCTATACAGTTACCAAAATGTTCTACTGTCTTATGGCGCAGGTGTGAGTTATCGACCAACTAAGCACTGGATGCTTAAAGCGGATATCCGACCCATTGCTTTGGATGCTAACAATGACGTTGACAGCTTGTCCTTAAGCAATGACAATTTAATTGTTAATGGAGTGGTGAACTACAATAACCGCTTAGGGGATACCTACTTCAACCTCACAGGAATTTACTCTTACTATCAACTCACACTTGATGAGCAACTCCAAGTCTATCAAAACGTGAACGTGAATTTTACGATTGAGAGTGCTAACCTGTCCAATGCGTTAATTTTTAACCATTATAATACTTCTGATACATCAAGTGTACCGCTGGCCAGTCTGCTGCAGAACAACTTAACTTATAAGTTTAAAAAACTGAGCTTAACAGGAATCTTGAAGGGAAGCCTCTCCCAAGACAATCGGTTTGATTTTGGTTACGGAATTGGTTTCCAATTAAATTTATACAAAGGCTTTAGCTTGAAAGGAGGTTTCGAAAAGTTAGTGATTGGTGATTTCTATAACAGCATCTACAACTCCAACCTTCTAGATTATCCCTATCGAGCCACTTCATCTCTTGTTTTTAGGTGGTAGTTTCCTATTCGTCTCCTTTTTAACCCTCGCTTCTTTCATCGATGGAATTGGCTCGAATTACCGTACACTAAAAAATATTACCGAATAATAAATCCTTGAAGTAAAACTATTTGCGTATTAATTTTTTTTGCATAAATTGCAAGAACTAACTACTTATTCTACTAAAAAACAGTGATTTACACGTATAACTACCTGTTTTTAATAAGTATAAATACCTACTATGAATAAGATCTTGCTGAGCAGTATTTTGCTGCTACTGATTTCAGGGGTAACCCATTCTCAGATTTCTGTGATCAATGTAAATTTTAATGAATTTAATGTGTCTCCCTCTTCACTTTCTCAGGTGACGTTGAGTAATAGTTTTGAAGGCGGACAGGTGAGAATAGAAGGAAAGCTAACGAACTCAGCCAATGAGGTTTTGCTGAGTACAGTTTCAGAACCGTTGGTAATTAATTCAGGGATCAACGTTTTTGGGCCTCATAACTTAACGTTCGCTCAATTTAGTTACTCTGGTTCGCCACAGGGAAAATACCTACAAAACTTTCATCGTTTGCCCAGCGGAGCCTATAATTACTGTATTCAAGTAGTTCCGTTAAGTGGGGTAGAAGAAGGAGACGAGTATTGCCAGAGTGTGGACGCTACCTTAGATGAGCAGATGTTTTTAGTCAACCCCTATGATGAGGAAGTGATTCATACCACCACGCCCGTTCTTATCTGGTCTCATACTGAGCCGTTTAACATTTTAGCCCCCGGAGAGTTTTTTCGACTAAAACTAGTAGAAGTACAAGATGATCAGGATGGAGGCGAAGCGATAGCAGTTAACACGCCTATTTATGTTTCTAACTATTTAGAGCAGCACCAAGTAGCTTACCCATTAGATGCTAAGCATTTGGAGTCAGGGAAGGATTATGCCTGGCAAGTAGAGAAGGTTTCTAATGGGAACATCATAGCTGCTACTGAGGTATGGGTGTTTTCTTTAGAAGAAAAAGTGAAGCTAGAGGGGATGATGTATGTGGAGTTGAAGAAGAAGTTGGATGGGTCGATTTATGTTCCACAAGATGACAGGATTTACTTTAGATACGATGAGCGATATAAATCTACGACACTCAAGTGTAAGATTTATTCAGATAACCGAAGGGAAGTTGAACCAGAGTTGGCGAATGAACAAAAAGGCGGATTGAATGCTAAGAGTTCGGGATACAATAGTTATGAGCTGGACTTGAAGCCTTATCACTTGAAGAAAGGATATTACACCTTAGAAGTATTGAACGAAAAGAACGAAGTATATAAATTGAAATTTGTAGTTGAGTAAGCAGATGGGAAAAAGAGAATGGATTATATGGAGTTTGTTGGGAGTTTTAGTGGTTTCAACAGTTTATATGTACACACAAATGCCCGAAGAGCGTGAGCCTGAAGTGGCCATAAGAAAAACTGGCTATGTGGATGTGATGGAGGTTTTTGAAGCGTTCGAAATGAAAAAAGAACTTCAGAAGAAACTAGAAAAGGATTTGACTACTAAGCAAGCAACATTGGATAGTTTGATGTTTCAACTGCAGTCGATGAACAATGACCTAGGTGCAAAGGAAAGTCCATCAAACGATGAGGTTCAACAGTTTCAGGTGCTTCAAAATCACTACATGCAGCAGAAGCAATTGTTTGATGGATATAGTCAGGAGTTAACAGCCAAATACGATGCGCAGATCCTTGAGCAGTTGAGTCAATACATTAAAGACTATGGTTTAGACAATGGTTACGATTATGTGTTTGGAGCAACAGGAGATGGAAACATTCTATACGGAGCTGAACCGGCAGATATCACCGAGGAGGTTATAGCATACATTAATAAGAGTTATCAAGGAGAATTGTGATTAGGAAGATTTATATAGGATTGTCATGTTTGACTTTTTTTGTTTCCTGTGCAGAAGAGGCATCCGAAAATTACGTTGAGACACCAGATTATGGAGAGAACTCAACCTCAAAACAGATGCTAACCGAAGGGTTGTCTGAAAATAGTGAATTGGATTTGACCATTGCTCAGCTCGAGTTAAACCCTGTTCAGTATGTGCAATGGATCAATGATCAGGAAATTAACTCGCTGACCAAGAAAAAGGAAATTAGTGAAATCAATTTTCAGCTGAAGCACTTACCAGTAGAGTATATGGTGAGCAATGAACTTCGAAAAAAAGAGGTTTCAAAAGCAGAGTTGGACAGTCTTCTTCCAGAATACCAAGGTATGGAATACTATGAGCTGAGAATCAGTGTAGATGACTTCAATGACGAAACCGCCAAATATGGTGTCGCAGATATGGCAGAGTACCAGCAACGCATTGTTTACATGTCATTTGCCATGCAGAATGATCTTTCGGTTACCGTAAACGGTGATAAGGAAGTGGCGTGTCAACTGTTCCACTTCGAAAGAACTTATGGAGTCGCCCCGTATGCTACGTTTTTATTTGGCTTTTCTAAAGAGCAAATGGGAGATCAGGTAGAAGAAAGGACAGTAGTCTTCAACGATAATTTATTCAATAAAGGATTAGTAAAATTTCATTGGCACACAGCTGAGATAGAAAACGTTCCCAAAATACAAGTCTTATGACACGGAAACAGAAGAAATTGATAAAAGACCTTAAGGAAAGGTCGCTAAGAGGGTTAGCAGGAACACTAGCTTTTTACATGTTCCTGACTTCGGTCTTCATATTCGGACCAGCCACCTTCAATCAGAGTTACGCATTGACCGGAGGACCAAGTCAGCCAGAGGTACAGAGTTTTGAACCGATTGGCACGAGCGATATGGTAGACCTATTTAGCGGAGACTTTACGTATAACATTCCGCTGTTGGATGTAGAGGGATATCCGATTAACCTGGCTTACCACTCGGGTATTACTATGGATCAGGAAGCGTCATGGGTTGGTCTAGGATGGAACGTGAATGTGGGGACGATTAACAGGGGTTTGAGAGGTATTCCAGATGATTTTAATGGAGATGAAATCATAACCGAGACCAATATGAAACCTAACAGAACGACAACTATCGGAGGTGGTGTGAGTGGAGAATTGTTCGGTTTTGAAGCCCTTGGTTTTAGTGCAGATCTTGGGGTGAGTTTTAACAGCTATACAGGAATAGGTCTTTCTTTTGGTGGGGGACTGAATGTAAGCATGTTTGATAATAGTCTTACGGCTGGACTGGGATTCAATTCTAGTTCAGACAACGGTTTGTCCATTAGTCCTTCTGTAAGCCTCTCCGCAAAAACGGGGAATGAAGACAAAAATAATGAAAAGCTCGGATTGTCTATTGGGACCTCTTTCAATAGTCGAGGAGGACTTAAAAACCTATCTGTTAGTGCTAGTGTATCGCAGTCAACACAGTTTGATAAAGCAAAGAAGAATAAAGGAGATGCTCGTAAAGGAAGCTATAAAACATCATCCTCTATCTCTGGAGGAACGGGATCTTCTTTTTCATTAGGACAACAAACCTACACTCCTGGTGGAGGAATAGATATGAATTCGTTTGCTATTGCGGGTAGGTTTAAGCTTGGGTTAGAAGCCTATGGATTTGATGGTGGTGTTTCCATAGATGCAAGCTATGCCAGTCAATGGATAAAAGACGCAAGTAAACATAAGGAGTCTCCGAGCTACGGATACTTTCATACTCAAAAAGGCCAAAACAATCAGAATGCCATTTTAGACTTTAATCGTGAAAAGGATGGAACGGTTTCCAACTCCACTCCAGCATTACCTTTGACCAATTATACTTATGATGTTTTTAGCGTTTCCGGTCAAGGCGTGGGTGGGAGTTACCGACCATTCAGAAGCGAAATTGGTTTTGTAAAAGATCCAAAAGGAGGGTCACTTAGCTCAAGTACGGATCTGAGCGCAGAGCTGTCACCCGGGAACCTTGTTCACGCTGGAGCTAATGTAGGAGTTGTGATTAATACAAGTTCAAGTAAGGCTTGGAAAGTTAATAATGATGCTTACAAAGAACTCCAATACTCACAAAACAATCCCTATCCAGACTTTGAGCCTTACTATCTAAGAGAGGCGAATGAAATGAGCGTCAATAGCGATCCTTCTTTCTTCGAAAATATGGGAGGTGATGAAGCCGCAAGGTTTAAGCTAAAAAAGAGCGTGTTGTTTAATACTGGATTAGACAACACATTGCAGTTAGCCAACGGTACAGAGAAAGTCTTGAATGACAATACAAGAGATGTTCGTGATAAAAGAAACAGCATCATTAATATTCTTACAGTAGGTCAAGTAAAAAATGGCATGGGTCTTAATGGCGCAAACCCTTACCCAACTGATGCTTATGCAAATAGTGCCAATGATCATCATATTGGAGAAATCACCTCACTAGGAACCGATGGAATGCGATATGTTTATGGTTTGCCAGCGTACAATACCAAGCAACAGGAAGTAACCTTTGCAGTGGGACAAAAAAGAGGTGGTGATTCATATCCTTACACTCCTGATTGTAACACCGGGTTAATTGAGTACAACCCTGGAGATAATTCATTAAATAATGATTGGGGAGTAGACAATTATTTTCAAAAGAAAGAAACTCCTGCCTATGCTCATTCTTTTTTACTCACGGCTGTTGTTAGTCCGGATTATGTTGATTTGGATAACAACGGACCAAGTCCGAAAGATTTAGGCTCATATACCAAGTTTTATTACGACCAAGTAGAAAACTACAACTGGAGAACCCCAACCGAGGAGAATATGGCTTCTTACACAGCTGGTCTCAACACGAACCCTGAAGATGACAAGGCGAACTATATTTACGGAGAAAAGGAACTATGGTATTTAGAGAAAATTGAAACGAAAAACTTCATCGCGATATTTGATACCGAAAATAGAGAAGATGGAAAAGGTGTAGTGGGTCCCAATGGAAATACGTTGGGAGGCGCCTCGATGAAACTGCTGAAAAGTATCAAGCTTTACGCAAAACCAGATTACGAACAGTCTATTGCTAACGTAGGGAATGCGAGTGAGGCTAACATTTTAAAAGAAGTTCACTTCGAGTACGATTACAGTTTGTGTCAAGGTATCGACAACAATGCTAGTGGAGGTGGTAAGCTGACATTGAAAAAAGTTTACTTTACTTACAGAGACTCGAAAAAAGGAAAACTAAGTCCATATTCTTTTGAGTACAATGAATCTGACCCGATTACAGGTTTACCTTTTGATTACAACATGAAAGGTTATGATCGCTGGGGAAATTATAAAATCAACGAAGCTACAAGCTGTTTAGCAAGCTCACCGCTTGGATCTGCTGATTATCCATATGTCAATCAATCAGATAAGGCGCAGCAAGATAGTTACGCCTCTGCGTGGTGTCTGAAAAGTGTCGATTTACCTTCAGGCGGACATATTGGGGTAGACCTTGAGTCGGATGACTATGCATTTGTGCAAAACCGAGATGCTATGCAAATGTTCAAAATCATTGGCGTTGGAGGTAATTCTGGTGCTTTTGAAGAAGGGTCGGGACCTAATAATACACATGCAATTACTGATGACAATAATAAGAACAGACGCATCTACTTTGAGTTAGATCCTAGCAATACTACTGACATTGCTCCTTATGTGGAGAATGTAGACTATCTCTATTTCCGTTGCTTGATGGAATTCACTGACACGCCCAACGGTTTTGATTATGTGCCGGGATATGCGGAGATCGCCAATGCAGGTATTACAAACGTCTCGGGATATGGAGACGTAGGCTATATTGACCTCGTAGCAGTGAGTAAAAAGGACCCTGGAGTAGACGAAGATTACAGTCCAATAGGGGTTGCTGCCGCGCAGTATGGAAGGCTTCATCTTCCTAATCAGGTATGGAATTCACCAAGTTTTGATGACAATGATGCCTTCGGAGCTGATCTATTAGAAGAAGTGGTACAGGTATTTTATGAGAACTTCAAGGATGGCTTTAAAAATCCAAATCAAGCCATTTGGGATAAAGGAAGAGCGAAAGACCTCGTTGTTGGGAAGTCTTGGATAAGGCTGAACAATGTAAATGACTTCAAGTTAGGCGGAGGTTGTCGAGTTGCTTCGATTAAGATGAACGATAACTGGGACGGAATGACGGGCATTGCCAATTCTGATTTCGATTATGGGCAGGAATACACCTATACTCAAACCTATCTAAAAAACGGTGTTGAGTATACAAGAAGTTCTGGTGTTGCAGCCTATGAACCACAAATCGGAGGAGATGAAAACCCATTCAGACAGCCTTATTTTTATAGTAAGGAGAACTTAATGGCTCCAGACGACCAGTTTTATCAAGAGGAGCCTTTTGGTGAATCTTTCTTCCCGTCTGCATCTGTTGGATACAGCAAGGTTGTTGTCAAGAACCTTCAAAGAGGAGTTGAAACAAATGGAATTGATGGGATTCAGGATGACGAACGAAACGTAATCAGGCATGCCACAGGTGAGGTTGTTCATGAATTCTACACCCTTAAAGAATATCCAACAATAACCAAGATGACTGGAATGGATCATAAAAGAGATAATGTTAGTCCTTTTTCGATTCTTAGTATTTTCAATTTTGACACGAAGGATTATTTTACGGCATCTCAAGGTTTCGTTGTAGAACTCAACGATATGCATGGGAAACCAAAGTCTCAACGTGTTTATCAAGAAGATAAGGAAGACCCCATTACCGAGGTGCAGTACTTCTATCAAGACAAACAGTATTCGGTAGCCAAGAATGGGGTTAAATCTCCAAGCCCGTTGGTGGATAGTGAGTCCAAAAAGTTGTTGAACGAGGTGAAGGTAGTGTTTGAGAATGGCGCAGTTTCAGACGAGGATATAGGAGTGGTATTTGATGCAGTTGCCGATTTTAGACAGTCGAAAAACACAACGATTTCTCCGTCTGCAAATCTCAATTTGGATGCCTTTATCATAACTCCTTTCCCAGTTCCGATTCCAATTCCTACTGTTTGGCCGTCTTACCAGCAGCAAAGAACTCGATTTAGAAGTGCAGGCTTCACCAAGGTCATTCAGCGTTTTGGGGTGTTGGAGAAGACCGTAGCAAAAGATTTAGGGTCTGTTGTTGAGACTAAAAACTTGGCGTATGATGCAGAAACAGGTGAGGTGTTGCTTACCGAAACCACGACTGACTTCAATGACAAGATTTACACGATGAACTACCCAGCGTATTGGTATTATGACAACATGGGACCTGCTTACAAGAACATTGGTTATAGTACCTTATTGGCAGTAGGTTCTGGAGTAGCCACTACCAATACTAGTTACTTCGCAGAAGGAGATGAGGTCATTCTGAAAGACAACTTTGGAAACATGGAGAAAGCTTGGGTGACAAATGTCTCTAATAGTACCATCACTGTAGAATTGTTTAATGGTCTACCACCTGCAAATGGTGTTTATACCGTTGAGATTACTAGATCAGGAAGAAGAAATCAGCAAATGCAGCACATGGCGAGTATTACAACACTGAGTAATCCGCTAAGCACTTTTAGCACTAACCTTTATGAAAATGTGGTGCAAGCATCTGCAATTGAGTTTAGTGATGAATGGAGAACCTACTGTGATTGTCTAGAAGATGAAAATGGTAATCCTATCACCACCAATCCGTATGTGCTTGGAACGAGAGGAAATTATCGTCCGCTGATTTCTTATCTCCCCTTGAGTGATCGTACACAAAGTGATTACAACAATAACACAAACATACGGGAGGATGGAATGTTTGAACGCTATCGTCCATACTACTATTTGAATAATGGGAAGTGGAAAGTGGATCGTGAGGATTGGACATACACTGCCTCCGTAACAGAGTTTAATCCATTTGGACAAGAGGTTGAAAACCAAGATGCTCTGGGCAGGTATAGTGCTGCCACATTTGGGTTCAATCAAACACTTGCAAAATCGGTTGCAGCCAACACAAGGTTTAGAGAAATTGGGTTTACCAGTTTTGAAGATGATGATTTTAGCGAGTGTGCAGACAACCATTTTAAGTTTGACCAAGATGGACTTGTAAGAGACGGTGAAAATTCACATACAGGAGTATACAGCGTAAAAGTCAGCCCAGGAAATGATGCCACCTTTACAAGAGAGATTGCTTGGTGTGACCCAACAGGTTGTGATTTGTCTTACACTTATACCACCACACGAAATAGAACGGCATTTACCCCAACTGGAGGAACACCTGAATATGTGTTGGATTGGACACTCGTTTCGGGTCAAATGCCACAATTCCAGGTTGACCCTGTTACTGGTGCTATTTCGGTCAATAAGAACAGAACATTTACAATGGTCATAACATGGGTTGATGCCGAAGGTTGTACTGTAAGTGTTAAGGTTATCTCTGAACCAAAAACAGATACAGGAAGTTTTGAAATTATAACATTGAATTAACTATGAAAGCATTGAGATTTGGAACCATAATATTAGGACTGGCAATACTGCTGTTGACCTCCTTTTCTGTCCATAGGGGTGGCACCTCAGTTGCTAGCTGCAGCATTGAAATCAACGAACTTAATGACTCAACCTTCATTGTAGAGCATAATACTGCGGTCATGATTGAAACAAAGATCGTTTCTGGGAGTCCGTCTGTAGAAGTAAGCAACGATACAATTACGGTGTCAGGAGCGAGTTATGTTGTAGGAGTTTATATATACGGGACTTCCAGTGAGTGTGCAAAGACCAAATTAATTACAAAACTTAATTGATATGAGAGTTCAGAAATTAATAATAGTCATTACCTCCTTTTTCTTCAGTACGCTAATCTATGCACAGGGGATAGAGCTGTGTGAGCCGCTGGGAGCTACTTCTTGCGAAAATCCGTATATTATTTGTGCTGACACAAGAGTGGATTTTTGTGAATGCCCATTGTTTGAATTTACACCTGAATTTGGAATATTCGGAACAAACCTTTCGTTTGAATTTTATAGCGATGGTGCCGCGAATAACATTTCAATACTGACCGGGGGAGATGATTGGTTTTCCACAGATATCCTTCTCTATGGTCCTCTATTAGAAAATTCATCATGTTCCGAATTAGCTTTTGCTACTTCAGATCCTGATCAAATTGTTATTGAACAGGTTGTTGATGGGAATTTGAATAATATACAGATGTCAACTGTGCCAGGTATTTACAGAGTTGTTTTTGTTGGTGTGGGAACGCACGGAGGAGACGTTTGTCCCTATTTAGAGATAGATTTTGAGGAAGATTTAGTTTGTTATGATGAGCCATGTGAAACCTGTATCGGATCATTTGCTCCGATACCTGGAGGCAAATACCTGATTGGAGCTTGGGCGAAAGAGTCTAATGCTTCACCCAATAAGACAACTTATGATAACCCAGAAGTTTCAGTGATCTTTTCTAACGGATCGACTACAACCACCTTTGGACCTTTTAGTCCGCAAGGAGAAATTATCGATGGATGGCAAAGAATTGAAGAAGAAATAACTGTTCCTACGGATGCCATTAGTATTCAGGTGGTATTATCCAGTGTTAGCGGAGATGTCTACTTTGATGATATAAGAATGTTTCCCTTTGATGCGAGTATGAAGTCATACGTGTACGATCCAATTAATATGAGACTTTCTGCTGAACTGGATGAAAGACATTACGCCACTTTTTATGAGTATGATGAAGAAGGAAAATTGGTTAGAATTAAGAAAGAAACAGAAAAAGGTGTGATGACCATTCAGGAAACGAAATCTAACAGCAGTAAATAATGAAAGCTGTCTTAGTCATATTGTCCCTGTTCTTTTCTGTTCTGAGTTTTGCTCAGAATTGGGAGAACCTCACATGGTCAGATTATCAATCTCTTATGGATGAAGTGTCTCGCTCATATGATGATGAAGAGTACACATTGGAGATGGTGTATAAAACCTACAAAGGAAGGCAGCTTCAAACACCTTTTGAAGTGAGTCCAAGCTATACACAACGATCTAAATCCTATGATTATTCCTATTTGAAAGGAATTGTGACCATTCAAAATGAAAAAATGAAGATTACAATTGACTCAAATAATCAAATGATTGCTATCAACAATGGAGCGCCTCGAGTGAGTCAGGAAGAAATGATGGGACAGTATGCGCAAAGCAAGGATTTCATCGAAACGATGAAAGTCAAGGAAGAAAATGGAGGTAAAACCATAGAGATAACTTACAAAAAGGGGGCTCCAGTCGAAAAAGTTCAGATCGACATTTCAAGAAAAAGAAGAATAGCAGAGGTAATTGTTTTTTACGCTTCACCAGTTGAGTATGAGGACGATGATGGGAACTTAAAAAGCGATTTTGTGATCTTGAAAATAGAATATAAGTCATTCTCTAACAAGCACTTGTATAAAGAAATTTCACTAAACGAAATCATAGTTGACAAAAAAGGTAGCCTAAGTTTAAGCGAAGGGTTTAAGGACTTTGAATTAGTTGACTTACGAATACAGAATTAATATCTAACTGATATGAAAGAAATAATAAGCAAAGTATCGATTCTTGTTTTGACCGTATTTATAGCGGTTTCAACGTCTTATGCGGTAGATTTACCTCCTTTTCACCAAAGGATCAGCTACCAAAAGTATGGAGGAGTGATTGTAGAAATTGGTCAACCAGAGGCAGAGCAGAATGTTTTTGTTACTGCTGGCGTGGGTGCCTATCAGGATCAAGACATTAGAGATTTTATTACACTGGGGATAGATCATGATCTGACCGAGTACATGGGAGATGCTTATGATATTGAAGTAGATGTGTTGATTTCTCCGGTGCTTAATGGAACAGCTCAGGCAAGCTATGCAAAAACACTGGCTATTGGATACCACCCTTTTGATGAAGAAAGCTATCAAGACAGAGATATCTACCGTTTTACAAACATGGATGAGTTTACCTTTGAGATTACGGGTATTAGGATAATTACTGGTAGCATCACAACTAGTGTTACCGAGCTCCCAAAAAACGTTTTTCTTGATGGAGATATCATCGTAAATCGAGTGGCAGATTTTACAACAGAATCTACAACTCCAGTAAGTCTTTTGACTCCAGAGCTTTGGGATTTAGATTGCGATGCTACACCCGATGCTATTCACATTAGTTGGGGAACGATGCCTACAGCAATAGAGTATCAGCTAGAGTGGACGTTCGTAAACAACTACGATGGAACCGTTTCTGGAACGACTTACGGCCTGCTAAGTGCAATCGATTTAACGTATGATTTTAGACATAATAGTACTAGAATTACAACCAAAGCTACTTCTTACGAAATCCCAATGGTTTTCGAAAGCGGTTATCTGTTGTGGAGAATTCGTGCAGTTGGGGTGAATTTAGCAGATCAACCTATTTATGGGGTTTGGTCGCATGCACCCAACTCAGGAAGAGTGCAATTTAACAGCATATATCCTACAGAGCCCGGTTTTTTGGGAGCGAATCCTAACGGATACCTGCTGAACCTGACCCCCCATGAGGTGAATAAGAACTGGCAGTTGACTACAACATTTGCAGAAGAAGGAAAAAAGAAAGAAGTAATCAGTTACTACGATGGCTCGTTGAGAAATCGCCAGAGTGTGACGGTTGTTAATACAGATGATAATGTGATTGTGGGAGAAACGATTTATGATCATCAAGGAAGACCAGCGATTAACGTTTTACCGGTTCCAGTTGTAAGGCCTAATTGCAGTACTGGAAGTGGTGAACCCTCTCAGGCAAGTATAAAGTACTATCCTCAATTCAATCAGGTTTCTGGTATGGTGGAATACTCTCGTACAGATTTTGATCTTGAGTCTGGCACATGTGAAACAGGTTTGTCCGCCATGAATACCTCAAGCGGAGCAAGTCAATACTATTCCGATCAGAATCCAGACAAAAATGGTCACCAAGCTTATGTTCCAGATGCAGAAGGCTATCCATTTACTCAAGTGGAATATACGCCTGATAATACTGGAAGAATTAGACGACAGTCTGGTGTAGGACCAGAATTTCAGTTAGGGTCTGGTCATGAATCCAAGTACTATTACGGAAAACCGTATCAAATCAACTTGGATCGACTTTTTGCAACAGAAGTTGGCTATGCCGCACATTATAAGAAAAACCTTGTAGTTGATCCGAACGGACAGGTAAGCGTTTCATATCTAGATCAAGAGGGCAGGGTTGTAGCGACAGCATTGGCTGGCCAAGCACCAGATAACTTAGGTGAACTCGAATCCTTAGAAACGCTAATAGCAGATGGAGGAGTGAACTTAGAAGTGGATCTTTTTGAAAAAGATGCCAACGGAGTGAGCACGAACAACGTTCCCAATGTAACCGAAGACGCAATTGTCTTTTCGCAAGAATTTTTAGTAAGCACTGAGGGAGATTATCACTTTGTGTACGACTTTACAAACGATGCGTATGCTGAAGACTGTACACCTGATTTATGTTTCAACTGTGTTTATGATCTCAAGATTGTGCTAACAGATGAGTGTGCCAATGTGTTAGAAGAACATGAGTTAATGCAAGGTTCATTTGAGACTGATTCTGATGGAGTGACTTTCTTAAATTATAGCACCATCTGTGAAGATGGAGGAACCTATCAGAGTGATGTAATCGATTTCATCATCGAGGATTTACCCGTTGGAAATTATACCATCACGAAGACACTCTCTGTTAACAACGATGCGATAGCCTTCGCTTTTCAAGAATATTTGGCGGAAGGACAAGCATCGGGGTGTATCAATGACTACGATGATTTTTACCAAGATGAAGTTGATGACATCGATTTAAGCGGTTGTGATGTAAGCTGTGAATCCTGTTTACAAAACCTTGGAACACTCGATGACTTCCTAGCGCAAGACTTGGGGACTGTAGAAGATTATGAGTTACTTGAAGAAGAGTGTGACGCGCTTTGTAACGTTCCTACTTTTTGTGAAACCATGGTTGAAATAATGAGAGCTGATATGGCTCCTGGAGGTCAGTATGGAGAATTTCAGGTTAATGGGTCGAACAGTGCTTCTTCGTTTCCTCTTTCTGTGTATAATACGAATAACCTACTTCCATTTAACTCTTTTTCAACTTCTCCAATTACCCCAAATTGGAAGAATCCTGAGGTTACAATTGACGGAGTTACATACGATTATTACCTAGATGAGTTTGGAGATAGCGCTAAAGTTTTTCTTTCTGTGATCGGTACTGGAACTTCTGCCGTAATCTCGCCAGCCGTGGATAATTACAACGGTACAGCAACAGATGATGTTATTTTTGATTCTGTAAATGGGGTGTACTACACTTATCCTGATCGTCTGGCAAACGTGTATGATTTTATCAATGAATTTGAGTACTCTTGGTCACAATCGCTTGTTATCTACCACCCTGAGTATTGCTATTATGAAACATGTATCACCTATGAAGAGGAGGACAACAACGAAGTAAGTAGCTCCAGTTTTGACCAATTGCTGCAACGTACCAATACTTTTCAGGCTGCTATTGACGCAGACCTGTTAGAACAAGTAGGTTCTGTTTGGGTTGTTCCTGATTATGGAAACATGTCCAGCCCTGTCTATGATCCTTTTTTAACATCCGGGAATTATGGATCTTATGGTGCGGTCTTGCAATCCCAGTTATTCTCTTACCAAAACGTTGGAGGTACCATCTATTCGATGCAAGATTTTGCAGCCATTACAACGAGGTGTGGAAATGGAATACTTAGCGGTTCTACTAGTACGTTAAATACGTGTGCTGCTCTTTGGGGAGACTATGCAGGCGGACCATCACCTACCATTGCCAACGATGACGAGTGGAACGCTTTTAAGTCAATCTACCTCGGCAGAAAGAACGAATTACAACGAGATTATGAGGATGAAATAGCACTCAACGGAGGAAGTTCTGAGAATTGCTTGAATGATTGCATCGGAAACGAAGATTTTAACCCTTACACTTCTGGAATGTGGCAACTTTTCCCATTTCCAAACTACCTGAGCAATCCTTACTATAATTCAGATAATGCTTGTTCATCTTATAAGCGAATTCTATATCTCGGTAAAACAAAAAGATTCCCAGATAACGATGACCTGGCTGCCGATGCTTCTGCGAGTAATGGTGCCTACCAGACCTATTTGCAAACAGGTCAATGCCCAAATGCTGTTAATTTGCAAAACCTCTTGAATCAAATTGCGCAAGACCAACAGTTGGAAGCAGCATCTAATGACTTATTGAACTACACCGGGTTTGGGATTCTTTATGGAGGGGCTTTTGCTTATGATTATACTCAGCCGCTTCCTCAAATGTTCTGGAATACTTCAAACAGTTCTGGAGGAGTGCTGGAAGTAGAGTTGGTTGAAGCGGGCAACACATCAGGTTGCTTATTGGCATTCGATACACAGGGTCAGTTTACCGATTGGAGTCAGGTACTGAGTTTTTCAGGACTTACGAGTACAAGTGATGGGTCATCAGGAAACTTTGAGTTTGAGGTAGTTGCTAATCTAGCGGATGGAACACACGTAACCATTGTTGGAAAAACATGTCTTGACATTGCCAATTGTCAGTTTGAAGAGGTTTGCGATGCGAATGACCTTGCTTTGTCTATTGAAGAAACAATGACGTTGTTGGCAGGAGATGGACAGCTCGTTACCGGAGGATATACAATTCCCAATAGTGCTCCTTATGACAACGCAGTAAGCATCCAATTGCTCAACCAGCTTGGAGCATCAGTCAATTCGGACATTACATGGACTTTCACAGGCTCGAGCAACGTGACAAAGTTTGTCAATGGCTCTGAAGAGTTGCAGTTAGTTTATAACTCATCTACGCCCCCTGGATTTACAGGATTTGCTTCGATCGCTTATTTTGACAATATTCAGAGTGAACACCAACATTACTTCTCTGTAGATGCATTCGATGTAGCTGGTAACCTATTGGCTCATCTAGAAGGCGAAGCGCTTTACAGCTCTGATGGTGGAAACACATTCACAGGAGTTCCAATGGGAGAATGTGGATTACCTGATCCCATTTCTTGTGATGGAGAAGAATATGAGTTAAGAGAAGACCTTGAGAACTTATTGGAAGATGTTTTGATATCTGGTAACTACAACGTTTATCAAAGTACCGCAATGACAAGCCTGCTAGACAGCTACATAGGTGGTGGAGCGTTCTCTTCAGGAAGCCCAGTCACAGAACCAGACAATGGACAGTTTTTTGAAATACTCGATCTTCAGATTGATAATGCTAGCGGAGAAGCTATTTGCAACATTGACCTAAGCTATGAGTCAAATGGTTTTGGATATGGAGATATTGTCTCTATTGAGAGTCTCGTTGGAGTGGAGCCGCTACAAAACAATAACTTTTACAATTTTGAACTAACCGTCATCGTTGATAACGGTAGCGTTAGTCAGCCAGTAACCATCAATGGTGTAAGTTGCATTCCTCTCAAGAACTGTCAACTATGCGAAGACATTGTAGTTCTTCCAGAAGACACAACTGACATTGAAGGCAAAGGAGATAAAATTGATCCTGATGGTTTGTACAATGAATTGACACTGGCGATTAACGACCTCAACCAAAGAGAAGGTTTTACACCTGGGTCTCCTTCGTATGTTACTCCACCCTCTTTAAGGTATACAGTGGCTAATAACCAAGTCTACGTATTTGAAGAGTACATCAAGTTTATTGATAATTATGATGCCAGCTATGACGATGCTGCTTACCTATACGATATCAATAAGTTTTTTGCGGAATATGGACATGCTACCAACGTGGAGAAAGAGTTTGAGCGATACGAAAAAGCAGTTGTGGACTACAATCACCGAGCGTTTGCTGTTGGTGCAGATACCATACCTGTATTGCCATCTAGTTCATTTGCCGAGTCGAAAGTGGCGGCCTATAACTATGAGTATGTAAATTATTTGAAAACGGAGCCTCAAGCTTCTGGAGGTGCAGAGAATATTGATGTCTACTTAGCAACTGTTGGAATGATTGATCCAGCAGCAGCTCTTTCGCCATGCGAGATTCTTTACAACGATTATTTAACTGCTTATCAGAACTTTTACGACAACACAACCCTCACACCAGATGAGAAAAAGATCTGCATGGAGCTGAACCCGCTCATCACCTTTGAAGCGTGGGAAAAAGAAAACTTGTGCTGTAGTTCTACCGGGCTGAATATGATCCAAGATTACATCAATTCCTTTGCGTTTTTGAATGTTTGCCCAGGGAGACTTGATGGACTTAAAGACTGTACCGATCCAAAAGCAGACTTAGGAAAA
Organism: uncultured Flavobacteriales bacterium; assembly: GCA_964387945.1. GTDB lineage: Bacteria > Bacteroidota > Bacteroidia > Flavobacteriales_D > Parvicellaceae > Parvicella. The sequence goes on from CAYLYX010000002.1 coordinate 280,278, forward strand.
CAATGTCAGCGTTTTTATGAGTTGTATTTAGAAGAGGTGAAGAAATATAACCAAAGTGCATACGCCCAAGCGAATGGACATGTGCTGGTTCCAATTACTTCTGCTGCGTTCTTAGCACATGGTTATTGCGACTGTATTGAGTCCTACCTGAAATACTTGGAAGGATTCATTGGATCAGCACAAGGTACTGGACCTAATGCAGAGAACATAGATGAGTACGGGCCTTGTAATACCATTGAAGATGAATGTGCGGATCAATATGAGGTATACAGTGAAACGGTTGCCGAGTACAATCAGTTTATTAAAGACAATAATCTTAACTGGCCTTCGATTGAATCCAAGCTTAAACCTTCCCAGTTTATTTCAGAAGGATTGTGTTATTGCGTAGAAGGATATGTGGCTTATCTCAATGCATTAATGAGTGGGCTAATTACAGAAGATCCATCAGAAAAAGATGTGTACCTCGAATATCATTGTGAGGAAGCTCCTTGTACACCAGACGTTACGCCAATGCTGGATACGATCACTCCAATCACCATTGATTACGTAAACCCATGCGAAGAGCAGGCGTATAATATTGCTGGACTAAATGCAGAAATAGCTTATCAAGCCTATGTAAACAGCTTGGCTACTGCATTTACGCAAAATATGAGAGAACATTGCATGGGAGCAACAGAGAACTTCACAATGGATTTCAATGAGTTGGAGTATCATTACACCCTTTATTACTACGATCAAGCGGGTAATTTGGTGAAAACAGTTCCGCCAGAAGGTGTAGAAATACTGAATACCAATTCATCTTATGATGCCGTATCCCAGTCGATTATTGCAGATAGAACGAATAAAACGCAGACGGTCTTTACCTCACACCGATTGGCTACAAAATACAAGTATAATAGCTTGAACCAATTGACGCATCAGAGTTTACCAGATCATGATCAAATGGATGTGTTTGAGTACGGATTAACCGATGGCCTTGACCCTAAATTAGTGGTTCAATCGATCCATTTTGTGAACGAGAACAAAGGTTATCTCACAGGTTGGGTGAACTACAGCGGACACGCAAGGGGTGTACTTTATACAACCAACGATGGAGGACAAACCTGGCAAAAAGTAGAGAACACGTTGGGGTCCAACCTTCAATCGGTGCAATGGGTAGGAAGTACAGGAACTGCTTATGCCGTTGGGTCCGAAGGCATTTTGATTCAAACTACTGACGGTGGTTACTCCTGGGATATGATTAATACCTATGGGGAGGATATCACAGCACAGTTAAACGATGTGATTGTCAATAACTCACTTATTGGATTTGCGGTAGGAGACAATAGTACGGTACTAGGAATTAATGGAACCACTGTAAACGCCATTACTCCAGTCGTTTCCAACGCATCTTATGCGCTAGATGCAAACGATCACATTACATCCATCACAAGCGTGGGTAGTGTCTACTATATTACCGTAGATTACACCGATGCCAATGGAGATGAATTTGGAATGCTCTATCGTTCGAATAATGGGACTAACTGGGAAGCACTTCCTAAAGTTAAAGTAGACCAACTCACCAAGGTGCAGGCAATTGATGCGTTGAACTATGTGGCGGTTGGAAGCAACGGAGTCTTCCTGAAATCCATTGATGGTGGAGACAACTGGTTTGTGCAGCACGTAGATAGCAAAGCAGACTTTGCGGATATTTATTTTAGTGATCTCAACAAAGGAATTGCCATCAGAGAAGGAGGTTTGTTGTATGCTACGTATGATGGTGGGGACTCATGGTCACTATTAGACCCAACACTATCTTACAACGGATTGTACCCTTATCTGCAAGACAAAGTAATGGCCTATGGAGATGACGGAGAAGTGGCAAGAATCATCATGGCAGGAGCCACTGTTGGGGTCATCGAGATAGATGGACTTTCGACAGTAGGAGATTTAGTTGCTGGATGGGCTGGAGAAGTAGGTAGTGCACCCATGTTGATGGTGTCCACTGGAAACAATCAGATTTGGTTTACCCTAAATGCTACAGGAACCAATCCAATCTGGAACACGTACAACACAACTGCCGGATCGATTAGCAAAATTGAAGGAGCTGAATTTGGTGGTTTGGTGAGAGGAATTGTTCAGAACAATGCTGGAATTCTGTTTGGTTTTGAGGCCAATGGAAGTAGTTTCACCGATGCCTTGGTTCCAACCGCTTCAACCAATTTTACGGCTGTAGACAAAAATGGGTTAACCAACGAATTTGTAGTTTACGATGCCAATAGCGGAGACCTGAATACGCTTGACGGTTCTGCTGGTATTCCAGCAACAATTACAACGTTAACGAATATCGGAGCAGCAGCGCTAAATGAATTGAGCGTAGACAATACAGGAGCGAATTATGTACTGACAGGAAATGATGGTACGATTATCAAAACAACAGACAATTCAGGTACGTTCACCACAGTAGATCAAACTTATCAGGTGAGAACCCTAAACTGGAACGATGCGGCATTAGTTAATAATACGCTGGAGTTAGTGGGAGAAAACGGAGGATTGAGTTTACTCGAGCTTTCTACTGCTACCAACGATGAGTCCAGCATGATTGGTACTACTGATGCAGAAGACTATAACGCAATTGACGCTAACGGAAGCGAAGCTATTCTGGTTGGAGACAACGGTGTTGCCCACAAGACAGATGATTTAGGTGTTTTAGCTAACATTGCAACAGGAGTTTCAGAAGACCTTACCGCTGTTAATTTGGATGGATCATCAACCAATGCGTATTACGGTAGCGAAACCGGACAGCTGTTCCGCTCTACAGACTATACCACTTCTTTGGTGCCATTTACAACCATCAGTAGTACTTCTGATGAGTCCGTGAATGCCATTCATGTAGACGATAACGGAGTGGTTTCTTATGTGGGAGATAATGCTCATATTTATCAAGGAGGGTTGTCCACGGCATATCAAATCAAGGACATCTACACGCCAAGGTATAGAGACGTACACTTTAGTACGATTACCAATGGTTATGTAATTGGAGATGATTACACCGTAAGACACACCTCTAATGGAGGGCAAAGTTGGACTACCGTGTTACCAGCTGGAGGATTCCCTGGAGGAACGCTTCCGAACGTAAACGCAGTTTACACACAATCAGGTTCGGATGCAATCATTGTTGGAAATCAAAAGTATGTGGCTAAAGCTAATGGCGGTTTGGCTACCCCTTTGAGTGCACCAGCGATCCCAGCACCAGGAAATTATCCGTTACACGACATTACTTTTTCGGATGCCGATAATGGAGTAATCGTAGGAGGTCCGAATACAAGCGGTAGGGTTTGGCTAACGGCAGATGGAGGGTTAACTTGGAATGCAGTAGCCAATGCGGATATTCCTACAGGAACACAAAAACTACGTGGAGTGTATGCTTTTGAACGAAATGACACGTACGTGGCTGTAGGAAACGATGAGAGCATGATCTACATTAAGTCGTTGACAGACGTGGATGACATCAGCAGTAACGTTGTGATTCCTAATCCACCAGGAACAGACCTTTATGATGTTTACTTCTACGATGACGTAATAGGATATGCAGTTGGAACCAACGGAACACTCCTAAAAACGGCAAACGTAACCTTATCAGGAACTGGCTTCATCACAGGAGTGACCTGGGGAATTAAAGATACGGATGACGCTTTCAATATCAACGACAAAGACATCTTTGCAATTGATTTTGCTACACGCTACCAAGGCGTATTAGGAGGTAGACATACTACGGGAGCACCTGCTACCAGAAACTATACACGCACCTTGCGTGATGAAAGTGACGAGTTCTCAACGTACTTCTGGTACGATCGTTTGGGAAGAATTGTGGTTTCGCAAAACAGCAAGCAGTACAATGCAGACCAAAAGCGATACAGTTATACGCTGTACGATGAACTAGGACGTGTAGTAGAGGCAGGAGAAAAAGTAGAAAATACAAACGCTGCGAACCAGCACAGCGATATTTTTGGAACCTATGTAAGCGGACTATATAACCCTAAGGTGATTGACGATGCTAAATTGAATAACTGGATAGCGGATGGTACTGGAGTTCGCCAAGAAGTAACCAGATCTTACTACGACCATGAAATCAGTAATACAACTATCGGAATTACAGCCGTTCCAGGATTTACACAAAATGAGTTGAACCTAAGAAAACGTATCAGTGCCGTGACTTACGAAAAAGTGTATGACGGTAACAACGATACCTACAGTTACGGAACGTTCTATGAATATGACATTCATGGAAATGTGAAAACGTTGATTCAGCACAACAAAGAACTTGGAAACAATAGTAACCCAGACATTCAGGCGTTGCAATACAAACGCATGGACTACGATTACGATTTGATTAGCGGAAACGTGCATGAAGTGGCTTACCAAGATGGAGAAGTAGATGCATGGTATCACAGATATGAGTACGATGGAGACAATAGAGTTACTACTGTAGAAACCTCGCACGATGAGGTAACCTGGGATCAAGATGCTAAGTATATCTATTATGACCATGGGCCGCTAGCAAGAGTAGAAATTGGAGAACACAGCGTACAGGGGATGGATTATGTCTACACCCTGCAGGGTTGGTTAAAAGGCGTGAATTCAGACCTGTTGAATCCTAACAATGATATAGGACAAGACGGTATTGCCAATGGGACCAATGTAAATGCTCATTTTGCTAGAGATGCATACGGATTCTCGTTGACTTATTATGAAGACGATTACAGCCCGATAGACTACGTCAATAAGTGGCAGCAAGAAGGTAGCCGATTTGCCAGTGTGTTTAACCCAGGTGGTGGAACCAGTGATGTGCTAGACAGTAGAAATGACCTGTATAACGGAAATATAGGAGGGATGGTAACTACGATTACCGAGCCCACCTTGTATGCATCAGCAGGGGGTATTACGCCAAATATCCGACCACAGGCAACTGCGTATAACTACGATCAGCTGAACCGCTTATTAGAAGCCAAAGCGTACCAAAATGTGGTGCAAGACAATAGTTTGAGTACGTACAACACATGGAGCTTAGATAACAATTATCAAGACGAGTATTACAATGCGTTTGTGTACGATGCTTCAGGAAACATTGAGTTTCAAGTAAGACACGATCATTTAGGAAATAAGATCGAAGACTTGCAGTACCATTACGGAGATGATGACGTAACCTTCAAACGACTTCAGAACAGACTTTACGGAGTTACTGAGCACGATCAAACGTATAACAGCTTGTATGACGATGACATTGAAGATCAAGATTGGCAGGCGAGCACATTTGCAAACATGAATAGCGGAGGTGAAAACTACCGTTACGATGGAATCGGGCAGTTAATTCAAGACAAAAAAGAGGGAATTGCCGAAATCCAATGGCGAGTAGATGGGAAAATTTCTGCCATTATTCGTTTGGATGGAGAGAGTTCAAAGAACATGATTTTTGAGTACGACCCAATGGGCAACCGTATTGCCAAGCACATTTATGGCAACCAGAGTTTCCCATCAGGAAGTACAAACCTGTTTGACCCCAACAACCCAGTAGATTGGGAAAAAACGACCTATTATAACCGTGATGCCCAAGGCAACGTGATGGCCGTTTACGATTATGAAGTAGATCAGACGAATAGCAGTACGAAATTTGCTTTAGTAGAACGAAACATTTATGGTAGTTCACGCGTAGGTATGGATAGAACCTGTCAGGAGATGATCTCAGCTACCTCATCAAATAGCGACTTTGAACATGTGCTAGGACTCAAACAATACGAGTGTACCAACCATTTGGGTAATGTCTTGTCTGTAGTTACCGACCGTAAGCATCCGATCGATGATGACGGCAACGGATTTATTGACTATTACCAGCCAGAGATTACCAAGGCTACGGATTATTCTCCATTTGGTGTGGAGTTGTACGAACGTAACTTTACAAGAACAGAAGTAACGCATATTGACGTCAACGAGCAGACTACGGTAGTTGATGAAGACCCATTTACTTTATCAGCCAATGGTGGCGTTTATAATGTAGGAGATCAGGGAGTGGACTGGAATCATATCCTTGGAACAGGAGAAGTAACCGCACTAGAGGATTACTTTATTAACTCACAATCCTTCTTCTTGGGTAGCTGGATTATTGCTCAGAAAGATTGGAGTGGGTTATTAAATATTGGAGATGATTATCGAATTACATTTGACATTGTGGACATCAATGGAGCCGTATTTATGTTAGGACCACAAGGTCTGTTTAATACGTATACCACAACTGGAACCAAAACAATTGATTTTACGGCAGCTACATCAAACGGCAGTTTCTCATTGTGGAGTTTATTCGGAGGTGTACCAACAGACATTACAATAGACAATATCAAACTGGAGAAGGTAGAGACCATTACGGAAACATGTACAATTCCTGTGGGTGAGTATCGTTACGGATTCAACGGTATGGAGAAGGATGATGAGGTTAAGGGAGGGGGTAATTCTTATGATTTTGGGGCTAGGATGTATGATAGTAGACTTGGAAGGTTTTTATCTATTGATCCAGATGTTATGAAATACCCTTTTATGTCTCCATATGTTTATGCGGGCAATAACCCAGTATTTCTTAACGATATTGAAGGGAAAGGTCCAGGAAAAAAGAAAAAACTTGTTAATGGAGATAGAACTCCCTTTACTATTTCAGAGGTTCAAGGTCTAATTAATGAAAAAGGAGGCATTAACCCAACGAGAGAAGGAGATATGGTTCCGTCAATGGCGTCTGTTCTAGTAACAGTTAGTTTTGAGAGTCTTAGTTTAAGCTTATATGATAATGATGGTGCTAAAAAAGGAAATGCCACAATAGGATTTGGACATAAACTGCATAGTGGTCCTATTACTGCGGATGATAAGAAAAAATATGGAAATGGAATTACAAAGAGTGAAGCAGTTGACTTTTTGTTAGGAGATATTGATTCTAAGGTTATAACGATGAACAATTTGGCGAAAAATAGAGGTTTAACAGGTAAGCTTTCTCAGGCTGAATTCGATGCTGGATTTGATATTTATTTTAATGCTGGGACCAGTAAGGCAGGAAAATATTTGGATAAGTTAGCAGAACTTAAAGAGTTACAAGACAGTGGAAAAACAAAGAAGGCAGAAAAGAAATATGATAAATTGATAAACTGGGTTTCCAAACAATACCCAGGAAAGGACAAGAAGAGAGGGACAGCCAGGGTCTTAATGCTAATAGGGAGTCCTGGACCAAAACATGAAATTTTGGAAGAAGTAGAAGTGAAAGCAAAAAAAACAAAGTAAATGAGAATAGTATTAATTGCAGCTTTATTTTTTATGATTTCTTGTGAGCATGATCAGGAGAAATCAGTTTCTGACAAGAATAACCAAGACGAAAAAAACATGCAGGTTAGTAGTTTGGAATCATTAGAAATGTGGTTTCTGAATAAAAGGAATGGAGAAAACGAATACGAGAGATTAAAATACATAAACTCTGTTTATTCGTCATATGAGTCTTATGATTCATTTGATACATTGAACTTGTATGATCTCTACATAGATTCTATTGGGATGGTGATTAATGATCTCGTTAAAGAAAATATTGATGGTCTGAAATACAACAAAGATTCTTTATTGTTAGGAGCTAAATGTTTCATTGACTATTGTAACACAATGTATAATTCTGAAATAGATCCAAATCAAGGAGTTGATTATCATCAGTATAAGAAAGATAAGATAACCTATGAACTAATAGGGTTTTATTTTAAACTAAAGAATAGAGAGTATTGATGGTCAATTAAAAAAATTAGTGTCTAAGAAGAAATGATCGCTTCGAGTGTTTCTAGCACGGATTTTGGGTAGTGTATCAGATTAGTTGGTGAACAAAAATATAATTATAACTAGCTGAAAATGAACAAAAAATAATAAAAATAAAATATAGATTAAGTAAGGGTGATATTAGGTCACCCTTTTTTTGTGCTTTAAAACCGCTTAAAATCCAGTAAATAGGTGGTAAGTGTGTTAAAATAGTTGGTAAGATGAATTGCAAAAAATGTTCTAGTAAAGTCATTAAGAATGGCAAACAAAAAGATGGTGCACAACGCTATTATTGTAAATCATGTAAACAAAGTTTTCAGGATGGATACAAATACAACGCTTACAAGGCAGATATTAATATCAATATAGTTAAGCATCTCAGAGAAAGTTGCGGTATCAGAAGTATTTCGAGAATATTGGAAATTTCAACCACCACAGTAATAAAAAGAATTTTGGAAATAGCAGATAATGTAAAAAGACCCGTCATCAGGCTGAGACAAACCTATGAAATGGATGAGATCATCACTTTTATAGGAAACAAACAAAAACGTTACTGTATCGCATATGCCATAGAAAGAACTACTAGAAATGTAGTGGATTTCAATGTAGGAAGAAGAAACAATACAACATTAAGATTAGTAGTGAATAGTTTACTATTAGCTGAAAGCAAACAAATCAGAACAGATAGATTAAGTAACTACATTGGTCTTATTCCGAGTGAAATTCACCACGTCAAGCGGAGAGGAATTAATAGAATAGAGAGAAAGAATTTAACCATACGAACACACATTAAAAGACTAAACAGAAGAACCATTGCTTATACCAAATCTTTGATGATGCTAATGGCTACTTTGAAGATCTACTTCTGGTATGACATGAGACTAAAAAATTAGTATATTTAGCAAAAGTACTCGTTACATAATAACCAGCCGACTCCATAGGGCGAACGGCTGGTATTCAGGGAAAGCGACAACGAATACCCGTCCTGATAGCTATCGGGACTGAACTATGGTAGCAGGAAATAACATAACAGGGGTTGAGCGTAACATTTATGGCAGTTCTCGAACCTGCCGACCGAATCCGTCAGGAGAACGGAGAAGGTGGGTAGGAATGGATAGAACGTGCGGAAGAGATTTATCTGCCGTAGGCATGATGATCGCTTCAAATGTTTCTAGCACGGATTTTGAGCATAAGCTAGGTATGAAGCAATATGAATGCACGAACCATTTGGGTAATGTCTTATCAGTAGTTACCGACCGTAAGCATCCGATCGATGATGACGGCAACGGATTTATTGACTATTACCAGCCGGAGATTACCAAGGCTACCGATTACTCGCCAGGGTTCTTCTTAGGTTCTGTAGTCATAGCTCTGAAAGACTGGAGTGGATTGCTTACCGCTGGAATGTAACCTATTAAAAGAACTAACGTAATAACTAAAAACAAATGTTCCCAAATTGGGAACTTAAACTAAAAAAGGTATATATTTGCAGTAGATGAAGAACATTGTTGCGAAGAAGACGTTGAGAGACCACTGGGAAAAGCCAAGTAGAGGAGACTCAGAACAAGCATTAAAGGCTTGGTATCAAGAGGCACTAAGAGCAGAATGGCAGAACCCTAATGAGATAAAGCAACAATACAAGAACGCAAGCATAGTCGGAGACAATAGGGTTGTCTTCAATATATGTGGAAACAAATACCGATTGGTTGTGAAGATTAACTATATATCACAATGGGTATTTATACGATTCGTAGGAACACATAAGGAATATGATAAGATTGATGTGACTACGATTTGATTAGGATTAAGAACAGATGAAAAGAAGAAATTATGGAAATGAAATTGATAAAAACAGAAGAAGACTACAATGCTGCATTAGCCAGAATTGATGAGTTATTCGATGTAGTCCCTGGAGACAAGGATTATGACGAAGCTGAGTTGCTTATGACCTTAGTGGACTTATATGAGCAAAAGCACTTTCCAATTGAAGCTCCAGACCCAATTGAAGCTATTAAGTTTAGAAGAGACCAGCTTGGAATGAAGGATGTGGACTTGGCTAAGTTCTTTGGTACAAGAGCCAGAGTGTCTGAGATTCTTAATAGAAAGAGAAACCTAACTGTTAAGATGATGAAGGTACTGCACAAGGAACTTGGTATTCCAGCAGAGTCCTTATTGGCTTAGAGTATTGTAATGCTTAGTCAAGCCTCTTCTTAAAGAACGTAACTAAGTGATAGCGTTAGCCCTCGGTTTTACTGGGGGCTTTTATTTTGCTCATTATTTTGTGATTCATTTCCTTGTTGCATATACAGCATAGTCGTATCTTGTCGGCATACAGTGGGAGCCAGAAAATTGTCATATTACCAAGAGGATTCATGCTTACGAATTGTACATAAAAATGAAAGTGCAAGCGTTTACCGTTATGGATTCCAAGGACAAGAGAAGGATGATGAAGTGAAGGGGGCAGAGAATAGCATCAATTATACATTTAGAATGCATGACCCGAGGTTAGGAAGGTTCTTTGCGGTGGACCCGCTTCATGGAGAGTACCCGAGATTATGAAGTGCAATTTCGGTTGGTAAATTTGTATAGGAAGATCAAACCTACTTTGCAAGCAGCTCTAAATAAGACTTAAGGCATCCATTACACTCTTTCGTTTATTTCTAGCCACTGGGATTTCTTTTCCACTTGATAGCACTAAGGGTTGGTCGCGCCCTACTTTTAACATTTTAACATGCTCTAGGTTGACCAGATATGAATTGTGTGTTCTAATGAACTTATTCGTTGGGAGTGCCGTTTCAAACCATCCTATTCTCTTGGAAGATACATACCGTTCATCATCGCAGTAAATGGTTGAGTAGGCTCCATCGGCTTCTATATACTCAATATCTGCCAATCGAACCTTTACATAAGCGTTTTTTACTTGAACGAGTATGGTATCTTTTACATCCTGATTTTGTTGGACACGAGTTAGTTTATTCTTTTTCTTATGTAGCCTGTTTACGCTATTTACCAGTTCTTCTGGGTCAATTGGTTTGACGATATAGTCGAATGCTCCTTCTTTAATCGCTTGAATACCAAAATTATCGTAGGCTGTTACGAAGACGATATCTGCACCCGAAAAATCTACGCGATCGAGCACATCAAACCCCGTGTACTCGCCAAAGTTGATGTCCAGAAAAACAATGTCCAGATTTTGCGCTACATCTGCTGCAACGAGATCTTCTAATCCATGAAAGACTCCCACCACATTTACGCCAAGACAATACTTTTCAAGCATGAGCGAGAGTGTCTCTGCTGCTTGTATTTCGTCATCTACTACTATTACATTCATTTCTTGAGTGGGATTATGAGTTCTACTTCAGTTCCTTTTCCTTTTTGAGCATCAATTTTGAGCGCCAAGCCTTTGTGACCGTACTTCTTAAGGACTTCTAATCGCTCTAATACGATGTTGATTCCTTTTGATGCAGTTTTGTGCTTAGTGTCATTCAGATCAAATCCGCAACCGTTGTCTTTGACGCAGATTTTTAAGGAATTATCAACCATGGCTATTTCAAGGCTTACGACTCCTTCCTCCTTGCCCTTGAAGGCGTGCCAAATGCTATTCTCTATGAAGGGTTGGATGGTCATTGATGGGATCAAGCAGTTTTTAACTTTATCCATATTATCTACCTTCACGATAAAATCGAAACTTGAGTTTGAGCGCAACTGTTCTAACTCGATGTAACGATGTAAATAGTCTAACTCTTCTTCCACAGACACGTAGGTTTTATCCGTGTTGTTTAGTACCAGCCTTACCAGTTCTGCAAAACGTTTAAGGTACTTATGCCCTTGGAGGTTATCATTCGTAAGAAAGAACTTCTGGATAGAGTTGAGCACATTGAACAAAAAATGAGGGTTCATTTTCGCTCGTAATGCTTGTTGCTCATAATCATATAACTCGCGCATTCTGTTGTGTTCCTTTTTAAGTGCTTGCGACTTTCTTCTCACGAAAAAGAAAATCAAACCGAATAAAACGCTACCAATAACGATCCAAAAATAAACCCTTTGATAAAACGGTCGCTTAACTTCAAAATGATAAACCAATGGCTCGCTTATTCTAGAGCCTGAACTAACAGTGACAATAAGTTGATAGAATCCGGGAGAAAGGTCATAAATTGAGTAACTTCCTGAAGAAGAACGATTAGAAAAACGTTCGCCTGTGGATTCGTTCACCAGATCATACTTGAATGAGACATTAGACGTTGACTTAAAATAAACCACATCAAACTCAAATTGTAGACTATTCTGGTCAAAATCTAAGATGGTTTCATTTGCCAATCGAGTTTCATTTCCATTGACTAAAAAACTGTTGAGAAATACTTTAGGTAAAATTTTCGTCTTGTGATTGAACAAATCATCGATCGGAATTTGATACAAGCCACTAGACGATGCAATTAGTAGAACATGATCCGTTTCGAACACGTCTGTAACCCTACCGCTTAGGTTTAACTCTTGTTGTGAGAAGATACGAAGGTCGCTTCCATCTGTAAACGCAATTTCTTCGTTCAAAACCATCCAGACATGATTCCCGAAGACCCTCACCTGGTGCACGGTTCTGCCACCAAAGTAATTTTGACCCGTGTCGGGAAATGTACGAACTCCGTCACTGGATGTCGCATAAAAAAGTTCCTGCTCTAGCACCTCTATTCGGTTAACCCGATCAGCGTAGTCAGTTATGCTGTGTTCATTTCCCAAGTTGTCCACTTTAAACAGACCTTTCTCGTTTCCAAAATATAGTTCGTTCTCAAAATATCCAAGTGTATTGGCTCTGTTTGCATTGATCTTTTGGGGTAAAAAGGAGGAGTCATAGCGGTCAGTCATCGACCATTTGTAAATACCATTATATGCCCCGACAAAAAGAGTGTCTTCAACCATTTCAATATCCTTTAATCCTCCTCCAAACTGAAAGCGAGTATGCTCACCATTGGAGAACATAAATGCTCCCACTCCAGATGAGGCGATTACATCACCTTGTATTACCTCAACATCTGTTATCCGTTCATGAACGCCAAAATCGATGACTTCTATATTGGCACCATCTGTGATATCGAATATTTGCCCTACTCCACAGGCGAATAATCGTCCTCCAGACTCAACCATTCGAAAAACGGGCTCATTAACGATCCTTCTTTTGTAGTGAGCAACAGCTAGTTGGTAAATGCCATTTTCAAGCGTGCTTATCCAAAAGGAGCCATCTGCAATTCGAACAATTGAAGTCACCGTAAAGTCTTTAAGTACATGAGCTTTCAACTCGAAAGTTTCGTTGTCGAAGAGAAAAAGTCCGTTCCGAGCGCCATACAAAACGTCATTCCCTAAGAAGGCATGGCATAGCGGAACATAACCCTCTAACACTTCGATTTCCTTAGCGAATGAATATGACATAGACGCTGTGTTTAGTTTTTTGATCACAACGTTTCCGTTTTGAAGTTTTTGAAACAAATTCAGTGTTGTCTTCCCATCATAAATTGGGACTCCTTGAAAATTGCCCTCCAGCAGTTTCTTTTCATTTGGTGTAACAACTAAGATGTGATTTCTAATGGAATCGTTTCGATTCACCGAAAATAGCTGCTCCGTGTAATTGTAATCAGCCACCAAAAACGGATCGGTGTAGGTATTGTCGTTTACGAAGGAGGTAGCCGTGTCATTTCTTACAACAATAGCTTCCCCTTTTATTGGCACAACGTAGAGGTCTTCTCCAACCTCTGAAAAAGAGCGTATTGCTCCTAGGTGGTGTAATACGGTAGAATGCTTCAAATGCCCAAAAGCATTTTCTTCACGAAACCCCACTTTGCCATTAAAAGAAGCAAACCACAATCGATTGTTTCTATCTTCGTAACTAGAAAGAATCTCGTAGTCGGGTAATCCATCCTCTAATCCATAGTTCTTAAACACCAGACCATTAAACATTGATACACCTCGGTCATTGGCAATCCAGAGCCTGCCTTGATGATCTTCTGTAATTGAATAAACATTGTTAGACAACAGACCGTCTTGCTCTCCAAAGTGGTTAATTAGATTGAGGTAAGTGCTATCACTATTCACAAAGTTGGGGTATCCTTGGGCATCAACTTTACCAATGACACTTAGGATGCAAATAACTACTATGTAAATCTGTTTCATCAAGTGCATAAAGGTATCACCAATCTTTTAATCAGCTAAGCTAAAACACCTGTTCGGAGTTCAAGATAGACTCGTTTTTGGACTATTTGTGAATGATATCTGACCAGTTATTAAGTAATCTGCCTCACTCGTTTAGCTGAGCCTTTGTTGATCTAATTTTGTTCTCATCAATCAAAAAAAGAAAGAACATGAAAAGAGTGTATATACTATTCCTTTTGATCTCAGGGTTTACCGGTTCTGTTGTTGGCCAAATTAGCCTTGATTGGCTTTCGCACCTTGAGTCTACCGATTCACAGTCCATTCAGGAAATGGTGATGGATAGTCAAGGAAACATTTATGCAACAGGTTACTTTAAAGGTGCCTGTGATTTTGATCCAGGTGCAGGCAGTACTACTTTTTCTACAGGAGCATCCTCTTCAGACAGAGATGGTTTCGTAATGAAGTTAGATGCAAACGGAGCCTTGATTTGGGCCTATGCATTTGGTTCTGGACTAGACGACCGTAGTTATGCGCTGGCGATTGACGCTAATGATAACATATACATTGGAGGACAGTTCTCGGGAAATGTCAACTTTGGATTTGGCACAACTCCCAGCGCTACCTTGTCTTCCAATGGGTCAGGCAGTAATGATTACGATGCATTTGTAGTAAAAATGGATAGTGACGGAAATACCATTTGGGCAAAATCCCTCAATGGAACAGGTTATACAACTGTAAGAGCCATAGCGGTGGATGCATCCAACAATGTAATAGTTGGTGGGAGATTTATGAATACCATCGATCTTGATCCTGGAACAGGCAGTTCAATCGCTACATCTGCCAGCATGGCGAATTCAGATGGATTTTATCTATCGCTTGACATTTCTGGGGCGTTTCAATGGGGTCATTCGTTTGGAGATCTTTGGGATGATGACGTATTAGCTCTTGACATTACCAGTAACAATGACATCATTGTTGGCGGATCTTATCAGGGGCCGGTGGATTTTGACCCAGGAACGAATACTGTAATTGCCCCGCAGTATGGAAGTAAAGATGCGTTTTTTATGCAAGTGGATGCAGCAGGAAATCTCGTATGGTTAAATACGCTAGGAGGCGCACCTCAGCCCGATGCTGTTAACTCCATCGCGATTGACAACTCAGGAGCAATTGTGATTGGAGGGTACTATGGAGGAAGTACAGACTTTGATCCTGGGACGGGAGCCAGCACATCCACAGCTGCTGTTGACTTTGATCTTTTCGTTGCGAAGTACAACCAAAGTGGAGATTACTTATGGCACAATGTAACGGATAATGGAGGTACGCAATTTGAAACGGTGAATGACCTCGCTATAGACGATTATGGTAGAATCTATGCCATTGGAACGTTTGCATCTTTACCAATGGATTTTGACCCGTACGTTGGTGAGGACTATGTTTCTAGTGTGGGGGGATACGATTATTTTGTTTGGAAAATGGATGGTAACGGACAGCATTTTTGGGCAGAAGGGTTTGGCTCAACGGCCAATGATGAAGGAAGGTGTATTTTAGTCACCAGTGATTTGAGTTTAATTCTGGGAGGTGAATTCAACAGCACGGTGGATTTTGATCCCACGACTACTGTGCAAAATGAAACCTCTGCTGGCGGATACGATGGATATTTCCAAAAATTAGCAGTTTGTCACAATAACAACATAGTAACAGAAACAGCTTGCGACATGACATTTTCTATTGATGGTTTGTCGATGCTAACCGCTTCAGGAATTTATGTGGATACTATTCCCAGCCAAACAAATGATTGTGATAGCATCGTAACACTTGACCTTACCATACTGAACTCATCCTCAAGCAGTATTACAGTTCAGGCTTGTGATGAATACATTTCTCCATCTGGAGCGATTATAACTACCTCTGGACAGTTTACAGATTATATTCCAAACGCCATGGGTTGTGATAGTGCCATTACCGTAACCCTTACCATCAACACGGTAGATACTACGGTAACAAACAGCGATCCAACCTTAACGGCAAATGCAAATGGAGCAACGTATCAATGGATAGACTGTGACAACGGCAATTCTCCTATCGCTGGAGAAACTTCACAATCCTTCCTTCCTTCTTCTTCCGGAAATTATGCAGTAGAGGTAACCCAGAATGGTTGTGTAGGTACTTCAACATGTGAACCTGTGATTAGTTTGTCCAATGAGTTAACTGACATGGGAGAGCTTGAAGTTTATCCGAACCCGTTCAATGAGTTTATAGTTGTGGAGGGCGTCAACCCAAAAGAAAGTATGATTCAAATTCACGATGCATCAGGAAGACAAGTTCTTTCGAGCAGGGATTATAAAATCAATACGGTTCATTTGCCTGTGGGTGTTTATGTGATAAGCATTATAGGTGATGGATCTGAACAAAGAATAAAGATGATCAAATATTAAAAGGATGAAGCAGATCATTATTACATTAATCACAATCATAACGTATAACATGGCAGCAGCACAACAAATAGTGAAGTACGGAGAAAACGAACCGTTGTATTCCATTTTCAATAACCAGGCTTATCTCGCCATTGGGAAGGATGCCAAAGGAGGGTATGAATTAACCATTAGAGATGGCAATAAGATTTGTAAAGGAGAAAGCGATGAAGTGATAGCAACTTTCAGAGACAACAAGTGGCTTTATAAGGGTGAGGGCTTTGTGGTTGCGTACACCGTTCGAGACAACGCTTCTTACATAGCCATTTGCGAAGGCGAAGGATACGATAATGCATATACCATTCGAGATAACAACTCCTACTGGGCAATAAGTAAAGGAGACTCAACAACCCCTGTGTTTACTATCAAAGGAGATAAGCCACAGCTCATTGAAGTCTTAGCACTATTGATTGCCGCTAACGTTATTAACGTTGAATAAAAACAGATGTCAATGTGTTTATAGGCTGTGCGTAGGGTTTATTTTTTAAGGTCACCAGTTACAATATAGAAGTCAATTAAAGTGTTCTGGTTGATTGACAGCACCTGGTCCGATTGAACGATCGCAGGTGCTGTCCTTTTTTTTGGGCAGGGGCTATTGCAAGTGATTTTTATTCATGAAGAAAATTTACATTGATATAAACTAAAACCATAAAAAGAATGAAGAAGAGAAGTAGACCGATAAAGGCTTTTAGCATATGCTTACTCCTCAACTGACGCTTTCTTTTTTTAAATTTCTCCTCACCAATAGTGTCCTTTTTGGCCAGCAGAGCTTTGTATTTTTTGTTAGTTTTCCTTGTGAGAATAATTCCAAAAGTAGCCCAGCCAAGAAAAAGAATTAAACTAGTAGTTCTTGTAATCATAAACTTCATTCACAACGCCTAGGCTAAGATAAGCAGAAACGGTTTGGTAGGTAAGGTTGTTTAATGCTTTGTTGTGAGTAGTTATTCTTTCCATTTTATAAAAAGTAACGGTAGAGTAAGTGTTGATATACCATCGATAATCAAACCTGCCAAACCATTAAAATCTCTCGTGGCCCGTAAATAGGCTATTATGGTGTTTTCGTGATTTTGAAATAAATAATCAGAAGCATATAGTCCATCCAGAAATTGAAAGATTTGGATAATTACTATGCATATACCCAATTTCACCACATCAGATTTAATATTAATTGAATTTGATTCAATTCGATTCCAGGTTCTTCTCAGACTTAGCCTTAGGATTATTGCCATTATGATTAACGGAAGCAAATTCTGTGTCCAAAATAAAAGCACAGGATCAAGTCCTGAAACAATTCCGAGATCAAACATTAGTCTAGATAGAAGATGTTCAGAACTCAATAGAAGAAGCCATGAAAAAGCCCCTATAGCAATTAAGTTAGATAAGTTTTTTGATTCGAATGAACTTTTTTTCTCCCCCATGATATTAATATTGCACGCCAACGCCTTGAGTAAAAAGCGCAGTGTCGGTTTGGTTTTACCTCAGTTCTATGTTGTGTGCAGTTTTTTTATTTCAGTCGTTTTTTAATATCCATTCGTTGGTGTAAAATCCTAACAATTTCCACGATATCATTTTCCACTTTTCTATAAAAAATCAAATGGGATTTTATTTTAGTCACTCGATAATTCTTTCGAGTTTGTTCAGCTGACTTTCCAGTCATAATGTTGTCAGCTATAAATTCAATTTCCGTAATTATCAAGTCGTAATATCTGTCGGCTTGTTCTTTAGACCATTTATTGAGCGTATAAATCCAAATTTTATCTAAATCCTCAATCGCTTGTTGACTTATGCGATATTTGTTTTTGCTCATAAGTGTTTACGATGTAATTCTTTCAGATGTTGTTTTGGGTCAAAATTTTCAACAAATCCACTATTTTCTCCAACCTCGAGCGCTTTAATCAGTTCCCTTTCCTTTTTTTCTTCCCGTTCTAACAAACGTAAAGCAGAACGAATTACTTCGCTAACTGAACCGTATCTTCCAGAATTTACTTGTTCTCTTATGAAATCCTCAAAATGATTTCCGAGTGATATTGATGTGTTTTTTCCCATTTTGACTATATTTTTACTCAAATATACCAAATTTTGGTAACGTAGCCAAATGTAAACTAACGGTTTGGCTATGCGCAGTATCCCGGAGGGTATTGCGTATAGGTGTTGTTGTATGCCGTTTTTGTTTTTTTCAATTCGTTTTTGGCGTTGGCATGAAAGCTCTTTGCAACCGCAGGAACGAGGATTGCAATGTGCTTGAATAGTGCATTGGGTCAAAATACATTCTCAATATCAAAATAAACTTTTATGTTTTTCTTGTCATCCGTAGTTATCAGAAAATCTATCTTGTCTAATTGTGTATTTGATTTTTCAATGTGTTTCTTTTCTTCTGGTATTCCTATGCCGTAAACTAATTTGCTTATACTAAATCCATCTAGTAGTTGATTTAAGGAATCTGAATAATTGTTTTCGGTTTTTATTTCAAACAATTTGTCAAAATCAGGTTGATAAAATCTGTCTTTATTTTCGAAGAACAAAGCGGTATTGTCTTTGACGGCAATAATGTCTGGAATAATTCCTCCCTTATTTTTCTCGGTTCTATTATTATTGTTTGGGTGGAGTAAAACACCAGTTCCACTTTGAGGAAAGTCAAAACAAATAATTTTCCAATTGTTTGCTTCTAGCCAAGTTAGTATGCTTTTAGTAACTGTTTCTTCTCTCATTTCTATGCGTCTCTCCAAAGTGAACCATCGCCAAATAAAATTGCATCTGCGAAATATGAAAAAATTCTAATAGGCTTTGGTTTGCTGTAAGTTGAACCATATCGAGCGTGCATATAATATCTGGGAATTTCTTCATTGCTAATATTATGATATCCTTTAAGCAATAAACTTCTTTGTTCTCCTGTTTCTGCTTGATTTGCAAAATCGTCAACAGAACAATTATTACTTGTAATGGTAAAAGTTTGATTTGCGTGGTCAATATTCATAGAACCCCAAACCATAACTAGATTAACATCCCTGTCTTCAAATGTTTGTCCTACACGACATTTAATGTAATCAATTGCAGCTAGGCAGCCTGTGAATGGATCACCTTGGGGCCTCCATTTTGATCCAGTAAAATAGAATAGTGTTGTTTGCCTTGAAGTAAGCAACTCCGATTGATTAATATTATAATTTCGGTTATTGTACGATGATAAAAAGTTTATAAGATATTGTGTCGGAAGTTCAATTGATGATGTTAGAGGTGAGGAGTTTAGATTACCTCCCTTATTAGCATATTCATTTCTCATCCAAGTCCTTTTATTGCGGATATCTCTCTTCCGAATAAAATTTTGAACTGCTTGAATACCATTTTGTTCTACCTCATTAATTAGTAAATTAATGTGATTAAACATCTCTTGCATTTGGGCATCTTGAATTTCAGGGCATCCAGCGTAATTAATATTTGCTTCCATTCTTCTGCCTTTATTATTATTAATATAATTTGGTGAAGCCTGAGGATTTTGTGTGTATGTCCTAAAGTCTGTTGGATAATAATAAAGAAGAACAGGTTTATTATATATGTCCATAACATCATCTAACGCCTTGAAGATTAGAGGGTTAATTCTGTCCCATCTTGGATTGCTGTTTTGCCTAGAAATAATAGTAGCCTCTGGATAGATGTAGAATGTGGGAACTCCATTTTCTACTGCTGCAGCTAACCTTGAAAATCTTTGAAAAGCATTGTGTCCCGTTCCCGCTTCACGACTTTCCTCAATTGCAAGGATTGGTTCATTGTCAAATTCAATAATAATATCAGGTGCATCTAAGTATAAAATCTTTTTTAAGTGATCAGGTACTCTATGAAATAGCTTAGGTTTATTGGCATCGCTATCAGGAAGGATGGACTTTGTAGTATTTCTGTTTGAAAGAATAGTGTTATCTATAACGAAATCAGCAAAACTTTCAGAACTATGCCAGATTCTATAATTCATCTACAAGTAATTTTTTATTGCTAAACCAACTGCCTTTGCTAATAATGGAGGTACAGCATTTCCGGTTTGTACCCTTGCTTGAACAGTTCCTCCTTTTACGATAAAATCATCTGGAAAGCTTTGTATTCTGCAGCGTTCACGAATTGTAAGTCCCCTTGCGTCTTCAGGATGCCCCAATTGAAATTGAGGACGAATTCCTCCTGAAACTTGAGTTGGACTTAATATGTCCCAATCTAAACGAATTCGTTGCTTAAAGCGTTCGTACATTGGTTCGCCAGGTTTGGTATTTTTTATTTTCTGAACAGTTGCTTTTGGATGATTTGGCGCTGTATGATTTGTTACTGAACCATTAGTATTGATTCTCATAAGTTTTTGATAATCCGAGAATGGTTCAGTCTTATATTTTTTCTTAGTCTCTTTAGGCTTTAGAGAAGCCAAATCTCCAATAGCTTCTTTAATAGTTACATATGGCTTGTCCGTTTCTGGACCGTGAGTTTTGACTATATCCTCAAAATTGAATTCACTTCCTTTAACACCAACAAAAACTAATCTTGACCGTTTTTGGGGCACACCATAATCTGGTGCATAAAGCAGTTTACTTTTAACTTTCATTCCCCCAATCTCGCTTAAATGTTTTTCGATGTCAGTAACGAAAGAACCAGTACTCTTCATACCTGAAACATTTTCGAGAACAACAACTTTCGGCTGAAGAACTTCTACGAATCGTGCGAACTCTTTATACATGAAATTCCTATCATCATTTTCGTGTCTTTTTCGGTTGTTAAGTGAAAATCCTTGACAAGGAATACCACCAATTAGAACATCTAATTGTCTGCCATTTAGAAGTTCCTTTATAACAAGAGGGTTAACTTTTTTTATATCACCAGTTATCGTTGAACAATTTGGATGATTAGTTTGAAATGTTTGAATTGAAGGTGTGTGTATGTCGCAGCCAAGTACTGTTTCAAAACCTGCCATTTCAAAACCTAATGAAGTTCCTCCACATCCACAGAATAACTCGGCTACTATTGGTTTTTCAGAATTTGCATTAGTCCCTTTTTTAAATACTGGTTCTTTATGCCAGTAATAGCCATTTTCTTCAACCTTAACAGATTTATCCCAGACACTTTTTTCTGTTGTATCTGGTTCTTCTTCTCCGTAAATGTTTATTTGACCATCTTCCACAAGATCAGCTTCTTGAGTGGTGTTTTTATATTCCTTCGTAATAGGCATTTTGATGATGTCTTTTAGTTGTTAAACTCGAACTTCCCCTGTTTTACATTGGTGTTTCGGTAATAATTGGCAGTATCTTCTGCAACAGAAAAAACTGAATCAGAACATTTGTGTTTTAAAGCTTCTCTCACAAATTTGTCTGCAAAAAACAAGTCCGTTATTTGCTGTAATTCTATTTCAAATAAGTCGGACAGTTTTTCCAGTTTTGATTTGCTGAATTTTTGGCTTCCGTTTTCAATTCGACTTATTGCACTCGTATTGATTCCGATTTTCGCTCCGAATTCAGTTTGAGTCCATTCTCGCTTTTCTCTTTCAGTTTTTATGAAATGTCCGAAACTTGCCATTTTATTAATTTAATCAAATTATGGTTTGATCTATTTTTAGCAAATCTATTAATAATTTGCGTTTTTTGTATCAAGTTAATCAAATAATTTTCCAGTTGCGGAGGAGAAGTGAAAGCTCTTTTTATTTTGTGAGGTACGAGCAAAATGAAATGTGCTTGAACGTGCGGAGACTTTCTTTTTTAATGGCATACAACGTTCCGTATAAAACACGTAGGGTAGTGGAAAGTTACGATTTTTGTATTTAGTTCTAAGCCGAAGCGCTAAGTTTTGATATTAATTTAATCATTTTAATAGCCAAACCAGCGGTTTGGCGTTCACACTTAGGAAGTTCCAATTACCCTTTTTAGTTACTTAACCCGATGTGATTTTATACATTGTTAGCCAACGTTATTTTTTAACATATCATCGACCCTTCTTTGCGCTTCGTGGGCGGTGATTCCGTCATAGAAGTCACGCACAAAAGTATGGTCATGTTCTTTGTGAGGAAAAATTATTGGTCTTTGATTTCCTTTTTGAGTTACAACCGTAGTGGGAATTCCCATTGTGTCGTCATAGTCGGGTAGGTTATTGCAGAGCCATCCGAAATAAGAGGTTTCGTGATTATCATTTTCATAATTATCATGATAATCATCAAAACTTTTTTCACTCAGTGATACCCAAAGACCATAATCCAAATCTTCCTCAGCATCATTTACCTTTTGTTGTAGTGTAACACGAATAAATCGATCTGTTTGATCAGGATGTTTAATTACGCAGAAATCTGAGTCAATAGCTGCCAGATCATTTTTTTCTTCTTCCGTAAGTTCCGAATAATTGGCAGGAGCATTAAAGGTCAAAGCTGGCCATCCGCCATGTATTTCTCCGCAGACAGAACAGATATATTCTGTGTCCTTTTTCCTATTGAACAATTTTTTCCAGTTCACTTTTTTAAATGTTGGCTAACAACGGAATAAAGTTATTGCGTTTATTCCAGTTATATGTATTCTCAAAAATAAGTAATTTGACAGACCTTTCAAAGTCCTTGATTATCAATGAATAATGAAATATAGATAACATCGAATAAGAGCCGTTCCAAAAAGCGTAGAAATAAACGTATAATTCTACGGATAAAAAGAACACTTGGAGGGAGTAAACAGGATAAGCAGATGGACTTCAAGAGGAGAGTTCAAACCTCCGAGAATTTCTCAAAGCCCTATGTTATTGGGAGAGGAGACAAAAAAAGAGTAACCCCAAATGGATTACTCTTTGTGACCTCTAGCGGGCAAATTTCGAACTTTTTATTGGAAGATGTCAAGTCTTTGAAGGAGAATGAGCAACTTTTTAATTAACTAGTTGTTTTACGAGTTCTTCGATCTCAATACTTTTATCCAACAATTGATTAGCTCCATTATTGAAAGCTTCATGCTCAAGATCTATGCTTGGATTTTGACTCATTGCAACAATTCTAATCGTAGAATTTGATTTTCTAATTTTACTTAAACTTTTTAGTCCCTTATCGGTTGTACTGCTATAATCCAATAATATAACGTCTGATGATTGAGCGACTATGGAACTTAAATATTCTTCAACTGTTTCAAACGAAATTACTTTTTCAATTTCTTCCTTTAATATCAATACTCTTGCTAATCCTTCTCGAACATGAGTGTTATCCTCTATAATCGTAACAAATGCCATTAATAAAATTATACCCAATCAAATATTGGAATTAAGACATTAAAGTAGAACTTTTATTAAAACATTTCAAGTCAATATGATATTTAGCTACCAATTTTATTAATGATCTGATATTAGTATATTTACATTGCTTAAAATGACTGAATCGACAACATACAAAGCAACTTGTTCCGACAAAAGATTAAACCAGTTTATTGCAGAATATGCGGAATCAGGTAGAACTGTAATTCATTATGCAGCAAAGTATAGTTTGATGTCTGGAAAATGTACAGATTTTCTACAACAAATCTATGATCAATATCTTCATCGATCCATGTATGAATCTTTCAATGAAGAACAGCGAAAAGAATTTGAGTACTTGGTGAAAAAGTATGAAATCAAGCGTTCAAAACTATATGAAATGGGCTTGTCAATTTAATTCTATTTGATCCAATTGATAGTTTTTTGCAGTTAAATTAAATTGTTCAGCTGCCCATTTGTATTTCAAATATGCACTTGATTCCTTTGGAAGATTTAAGCCATTAACGATAATTTCTCTTAAATCATAATAATGCATTGATGCTGTTCCCTCACCTCCGCCAACTCTATCATCATAATCAGTAAAGTAATCTAAGTAATACTCTTCATCATTTAACTTTTTACAGTTCTTTTTAATAAAATCAATCTCCCAATCTTCATATCCTACATTCGATCCTGGAAATAGCTTCACAACCTCAAATAATTCTTTATCAAATTTTACTACAGGTAGTTTTTCCTCAGATTCTGTCAAATAGGCACGAATAAATGCTTCACCAAATAACGTGGTGTTATCATGATACAGGTAACCTGCCTTAATAGAACCTCGACATAAGAATCCATTTGAAATTAGTAGGTGAATTGCAAAAGCACAATCCGAGAGCATATAATGAATTCCACCTTGCTCTTGTATCAATCTTGAAATAACTAAACTATCTGATACCTGCACTATTTGAGTGTCGGCATTTAAATTACGGTCTGCTTCAATTTCATATTTGTCCTTAGGTTTCAAAAAGAACTCTTGTAAATCGGTAAGT
Source organism: uncultured Flavobacteriales bacterium (assembly GCA_964387945.1). GTDB lineage: Bacteria > Bacteroidota > Bacteroidia > Flavobacteriales_D > Parvicellaceae > Parvicella. Next base: position 304,960 of record CAYLYX010000002.1, read on the forward strand.
GCCTTTTTAATTCTGTCAAATTCATCATCATTTTCTTGGCTTTCAAAAACAGCATTTTTAAATCCCAAAATATCAATGAAGGCAACAACTCTAATATCATATTTCATATTGATGGTCTATTATATTACTACTATGTTTTTCCAAACTTTCTAAATGCACTTACAAATTGAAAATATCCCCATGCGATTAGAATCCTTGATATAAAAGAAATGAAGTAATTCATGGAGCTGATTTCAACGGAACTCAAATTCGTGAGGTTGTTCACATTATGAACAGGGTTTGCAATTATTGTAAGCACTTTTGATTTACTAAAGGTAAATTTCCAGAAATCACCAATTGCTATTTTAAAATTTTCGAAACCATTCCAACCGATCTTAAACGGTGCATCAGGCAAAAAGAAACAATATGAAACCCATAATACTAGAATCATTCCTAATGATAAAAAGAAAGCCCTAGAGATAGATGTTCCATGGTTATTGGATATTTCATTCAAACAAAGAATAATTTGATCCTGAAGTCTTAAACCATTTCTCTTTCTAGAAGCATTGTACATTCTATGATGCATTTCCAAGGCTTCGATTTGATTGTGACTATTAATAAGGGAGAATTTTAATTGACGGTATAATTCAAATTGTAGTCCTGAGTAATCTTCTTCCTTTTCGAGTGGATAATGAATATTAGCTAGTGTGGCTATTTCTTTCGGAAACGTACAAGAAGAAAATATGGCTTTTTCTAAATAGTTTCTATATAGACTAACTGATTCGAAGGAATCAAACCGTACTTTAACGAAAGTAGCATTTAGTAAACTGGAATTTTTTATCTCAAACTTTGATTCATTTGAATTTCTATTTTGTAAATCATATATATTAAAAGACTTTGAGGAGAAGTCATGCATATAAAATTTGTCACATTTGATATGTTCCAAATTCACTTTACTTTCTGCTTCACCTTTAATATATATGGATTCGTAAATCCCCTTCTTTAGATTAATGACTTCAGTTAAGCCTTTCGATTGATTAATATTAATTCTTAATCTAAGTTTTTTTAGATCCTCATTTGTAGGATAGTACTTTATTTCTTTTTTATTAGGAGCATTAAGTTGGGGAGTTTCAATAATCTTAAATCCTGAACGATCTTTTTCTTCCAATTCACAACTCAAATTGAGCGTTTTTACATCATTGAAATGAAAATTGGAATCAAGGAATAAAACGCTCTCAACTTTCCTAAAAACAGAAATATTTTTGTACAGTTCAAATATCTTATTTCGCTCAACATATAAATTGTCGTTCGAGAATCGTACATGACATTTTATCTTACCATTGTCATTGACGAAAATTGTTCCAAGGCTATTTTGAATCGAGATAGTTTCACATTCAGTATTATTCACCAACAATCTATCTAGGAATATCACTCGACTTGTAGTTAGGCTTTTGAGCGAACAATTTTCGATTCTAAGATCGCTAATAACAGAATTAATAATGGTTATAGAGAAAACCTCATTATTTACATTTAGAACCTTACTTTCCTTAGATAAATAGCAATTTTCAAATAAAAGTTCAATTTTTTCATAGTGTAATTTCTCAAGAGAATCTAGTAGTTCGAAATCCTTATCAAAGTAACACCCTTTAAAATGCACCTTTTTTTCTTTTAAAAGGGAGCTACTTGAGTCAATTGAACTGTTCAAAATGATTTTTACATCATCCGTAAAGTCCCTATTTTCATAGAAGATTTTTCTATCAGTATCATCATTCAGAACAATATCCATTTCCTAGTGATTCGTTTTGTCAGTAATTAATAGAATCTTCCCCATCACCTCCTCAAAGTCGGTTTTAATCTTGTCAAAAAGAAAATCAGATAGATTCTCTAGTTCATTTAATTGCAATGAATATCGCTTACTTAAAAAATGAACAAACTGCCCTGCGGAATAACTGTTTTTATCCAACTTATTGAAAGCAGAATTATTCGACAACTCATGTTCAATTTGGGGAATAAACGACCTATCCTCCTTTTCGATTTCTATTACAATTGATAATTCCCTTTTCCCATTCATTACATCTTCTAAAAGAATTGTATAGAATGTTTGCCTTTTATTCTTGGCATCCCATATATTTCTCCAGTTTGGATTTTTCCCATACGTTTCCCAACCGAGCTTGGCTGCCAATTGCTCCAACTGTTGCGCTACAAAAATTTGTGCTTCTTGTTGTGTTTCAATGGCTCTTTTTACTTTGTTGGTATGTTGAAAATAGAATTTTGATAATTCATTCATTTCTATCGTTTTAGTAAGATTATCAATTGTATTGATGAAGTCATTCAGGTAGATATACATTTTATGACTTAATCCAGACGGCAATCCTTTTTGTCTAATGCTACTTATCCATTCATAATGTGTAACATTAACAAACCATGGACTAGCGTTTTCAGGAATGTTATGAGATTCTAAAGTCAAGAGAATCCCTATTTTGTTCTCGTTATTGTATGAAAAATGATCCCAATAATCAATTAGATCGTTGTGCAAGTAGTGATATATTTTATTCTCAATAATTATCGCTGATTCATTTTCTAAATCATTAATTACAATATCAATCCGATTACCTTTTTTCGTGACCACTTCTGTTTCTACATTGAAAGTGTCAATTGCTAAATCTTTCTTTGTCTTTGATCGTACAACATCCAACAAAGCATCCAAAAAAATCTGAGCAATTTTGGGATTATGGTTTTGATCTAAGAAATAGGCATAGATCCTACTGTTGATGTTCTCATAATGAGCTAGACCAAGAATCTCTAAAAACCCATCATCGTGAGTAGACTTTTCTGGGATTTCAATACTTAGTAATTCGAATAACTCTTCCATTATTTAACAAGACTTCGAATTTTATTGATAAAAGCAATTTCTGAATCTTCTACCTCACCGTCCGACTTTGCTAATTCTTCCAATTTATTCAGTACTTCATCTGCAACATCCTTATTTGAAAATACTATGTCTTTCTCAGTTAATTCTGGAAGGTTCTGCAAGTCCATCAAACTGAAAAACTCCTTCTTCTCCGAATTCGTAAATTCTTGTAAATTTTGAATTTGATTTGAGATATATACTTTTTCTTCTTCCTCAATTTTACCATCAGATTTAGCCAAATAGATTAACAACTTCATCTCTGTTTTTCGATCTACTTTTTGCAGGTGAGATTTTGTCTTGAACATTTTGGAAAAGAAACCCTTAGTGGCTTTTCCGATGTTTCCGATACTTTGCTTGACTTCTTCAGGCTCAGAGTAAAAAACAACCTCTGGATTTTCCCAGAAATTAAGAATTACTCCAGAGTGAGTTTCATTTGTTAGTATGTGGTTAAAACTAAATTCAACGCAAGGAACAATTTTATAGGCTACCTTTTCTTCAAGTAATCGAGGAAATCCAGTTAAACTAACATTCAACTGCTCTTGGCTTTTGTTAGATAGTTCTTTTGAAAACTGATCGTATGAATCAACATCAACCTCGTTGATATTTCTATATGTTAGTACTGGTCTTCCCACCTCTGAAAAGAACTTTTCTATTTGATCGTCTGCTATCTGTAGGCTATCTCCTTTCTTATAGAGAAATTGATTATACCCATCTCGAAAATTAGATTGAACAAAATTCAAATTAAATAATCTACCTTGAGTTGAGCAACGACTACAATCAATCAATCCATATCGTTGTTTATCTCCGTAACATTTTGAACAAACAAGAGTTTTTCTGCCATTACACTTTGTACATTTAACTTGCCCTGTTGTATTGCAAGTTGTACACTTTACCTTTCCTTTACCTGAACACTTACTACAATTAACTAGTTTTTGACTTGTTGTTCCACTAGCATTTTTTACGGTTGTCTTTACCTTTCCAGAACCACCACAACCAGATAAAAAACCACCACACCTTACCCAACCTTCTCCGTTGCAATCCTTACATGAAATTTTACCAGATCCAACGCATTTGTCACACTCCCATTCATGTCTTCCTTCACATGGATATGAATCACAAGTCACGTATTTTTCCTCATGGCATTTGGGGCAACTATGAATATCAATTGAATTAGTAAAATAAAAAATTGGTTGATCTTTCGATGCTGTATCGCCTTCCTTACTCAAAGTAAAATTAAGTCTATCATCAGTTGAATCAATTTCAACTATTGATGAGTTTCTAACAATCAAGTCTTGAAATGACGAATTATTTGGTAAGGTTGATTTATGGTCATTGTCTGAATCCTTCGCTTCAAGTTCATTTATGAACTTTTCATATTCTGGATATAGGGGTGAATCCACGGCTTTTAATTCACGATTAACAATTGTGTATTCGTATTTCGTTAAATAATTGTCTCCTCTTTTTATGTCGCCTGATACGATCATTTTATCGTACTTCTCTGGCACAAGCTTTTTAAGAGTCTCTTTTACATCTGTAAGATCTATTTGCTTTAATTGATTTTCCGCAGATTCTTTCATTTATATAGTGTTTTAGGGTTATTATATACTTTGTTCATTTTTTGAAATGACACCTTTCAACCAAAGGATTGATGCTTCACCATCTTTGATCATAATATCATTTAGCTCATTGTTATGAGCAATTTGGTTTCTTAAAGTGAATAGCTGATTAAAGCGCATATCAATATTTTGTTTTGATCCGAAAAGGGGTTCAAACGAATCCCAACATTTTTTATTCACTATTATATCCTTTAATTCTCCAAGAGTTAGGAAGTCAATTCGTCTTCTAAATGAATCGAACTTTTCAATTGATTCATTTGGAAACTTCTTTAAATAGGAATTAATTTTTTGATCAGTTCTTAAACGTACTATTTCAGGGACGAATTCATCAAAAGGATTTGTTTCGTTTTCGAGTTTACTATTAATTAATTCTCTCAATCCTATCTCAATTCTTTCTACCTCGTTGAACAAATTTTGAATAGCGGGTGGTAGATCCGAGCCATTCTTAATAATCGTATCAATGGTGATAGATTTACCTTGAGTAAGCAATTCAATTGCTTTTAAAATCATCTCAGCTCTTGCATCTAAAAAGTCTGCAAAATCAAGTTTGATCTTATTTAGTCTTTCTTCATCTTCCAATCCCTCATAACCTCCATTTGCTAGTTCTTTAATTGGAATCAAGTGACTATTTAGTCTATCGTTTACAATACTCTCATCCATCCATTGATAACGTTCTTTTAAGTAAGTCAATGGATCTTTTCTTCCGATTGTTCGATTTGTTTTTCCTGTTATCAAAGCACAGTTTAATGCAAGTTGTGTATTTGTTATTCCTGCCTCTTTTAGCAGTGCATCAGGGAAAATATGATGATATTCCCTTTTCTTAATATTGTCGCGAGTTACTCTTTGTCCATCTGCAAAATCCTGAGCAGTCAACAAAGTAGAGATAGCTAAAATCCCTCTTGCACGAATATTTACTTTTTTCGCCCAACCAACCGTGACTAATTCGTCCTTATCAATAAGTGGATATAGGTTTCTATTCAATACTGGTATATCTTTTTCTGAATAGACTTCTTCTGATTCTTCTTTCTTGTTTTTCAGGATAACATTCTTTAGCCCTAAATAATCCATAAAAGCACGTGAAGCTGCTGAGTTTTCATATCTGTATGTAAAGAATGAAGACCATAGATATTTCTTTAATAATACTTCGCCCTGACCTGCTAAATCACCTGTTTCAGGAATATGAGAATATACAGCTGCAATTACAGATAAAACAGCATTTGTTGGAAGTCTCTGCTTATCAAAAACTCCCTGAGATTCCATGAATTCAGCCATACGATACAATCCTGATTCCAACTTATCCCAATTTTGGACAAGTCTAGATTTGTCCATTTCTGCCATACCTCGATGGTTTGGTAACTTATCTTGCAGTAATGCTGATGTTGCAAGAATTAAAAAATCCAACTCAAAATATTCCTTGACTTTCGGATACTTCTTATTCAAATGCTTTTGAAGATCATGCAAAGATGTTTTCATCTCGTTTTCAACTTCTGCAACAATAATGTCATAAATTGACAATGGCTTACTGTTCGTATTCATGTTTATGAATACTTGCAATGCGATCTCCTTTGAAGTTGTTGCGGGCAATGAAAGAAACGGCAAATTAAAGTGGGCTATTGTCTCTCTTAATTCTGTTATTTTAAGCGTCAAATCTTTTTGAAACTTAGTATATTCTTTGAATTTGATTAAGGCACTTGGATCATCTTCTGTTGGCTCCATGTGCTTTGTAGCCAAATCAATCCATTTATCAATTTCTGATTGAACATTTTCTGGTCTAAAAAGCTCCATTGGTACACAGCCTCTAATCAAACATTCTTTCGGGCTGTCTGCCCAAAGTGGATAACGTTGGTCATTTTTCAAATATCTTGTTCTACAATAGATTGTAGTTTCATCACTCCATGGTTGTTCATAATACCTTTCAAATTCAGGGAAATATACAAAGTAAGTTTCCTGTTCGTAGTTATTATGTAATGCTCTCCAGAATGACGTTAAGCGTTGTTGACCATCTAACAAGTGTTCTCCGACTTTTTCTTCACTTAATGGTTCAGCAGTACTAATGTATCTTGAAATGAATTTTTCCTGATCTCCGACATTAAGAATTAATGTTACTCCTACAGGTAAATTATGAATAACAGTATTCAGAAAACTTTCAACTCTATGTCGATCCCATGCTTCCATACGTTGAAAGCGAGGAAGTTTAATCTTTCCAGTTTTGATATTATTATACCAATCTGCTAATTGTCGGTTCTGTGCGCTACTAGATGATATTTCCATGGTTAATCAATTTCAAGTTTTTTATTTTCGGTATTGTCATTACTCACTAAATCCCTAGCAAAATCAATAAAAAGTTTATATGCTTTTGTGAAGGAATACCTGTCTTCCGCATTTTTAATTGCAATATTCCTTTTGACTAAAGTTGTTGATACTAACTTTTTAATTCCATCCGAAGTATTTAACTGTCTATTTGCTTTTAAAACATCTTGCCATGAACTATTTTGTAAATATTCTACAATTTCATTTATGTGGAATTCAGAAAAGCCTAGTTCTTCTAAGAAGTTTTTCCCGTCTTTATCAAGTTCATAGCAAAGAATTGAAAAGAAAATACTTATGTCTCTTGAGGTATTTTCGTTCGTTTCATCTGAAATCAGATAGAAAAACTCTTGCGTTCCTTTTAAATCAAACCCAAATGATTTTTCAAAAAAATCTTTGTAGAATTGATTTTCTTCTTCAAGAATTTTAAATAATCCATCATCAATTGTGATAAATCTTCCATCCATTAGTGATGAAACTATTTGTTTATGTTTATTCGGGTACATTTTGTTTTCGTGTTATTTTTAATTGTGGAACTATTAGCTCACCATTCGATACTTTTAAGGTTGTACTATTTCCTTTCTCATCAATTGAAACGTTATAGTCATCTTCAAAAACTAAGCTTGTCAACATGAAAAAATCATCCATTTTAAATTCTTTCAAATCAGATTGAATTGACTTCGCACACCAACTAAAAAAATCTTTAAGTGGAAGATCGCTTTCAAGCTTGGATTTGTACTCCATTTTATCAAATATCCACGGATTCATCTGAATATTTTTTTCTTGAATAATTACTTCATCTTCATTTTTAAATTGACTAAAATATTCCTTAGTTGATTCATAAATAAATGGATTATAGACATTATCTCTGGATCTTGAAAACATAGCAGGTGGAGGTGTTTTTTTATAACAATTTCCATCAGTCAGATAAAGGTGAAAGCCCATTAGGTACTCACTTTCAGTTTTAATTCTTTCAATGAGTGGCAATAGTTCAGTACTTAAAATTGAAGATTGCAAGACTATGTCTTTCACAACCTGTCTCAATAAATTATAAAGTTTTTCAAATTGAATTCTTAACACTTCATCTGTATAATCAAACCTTCTGTTATTTGAATATTGTGAAATTGCTAATAACTCATTGTAAATTGACTGTGAATGGTTAATGTCAAGAATAGTATTTAATGGAGAGATATAATAATCAATCAAATAACGAGCTTTCTGAACCTTTTCTTGGTATTCAATTTTTTGAGTATTTGCTTTTAGTTCTTTTGATTCATATAATAAACTTGAAGTGTTGTTAGAAACAGCATTTCTAAATTTTTTAATCTCACTTGATAAAGCTTCTATTCGATCAATTAATATATTCTTGTCTTTACTAATTCCATCTTTGATGTTCAAGAATAAAATGCGAATTGACTGCCCATATTTTTCTATCTCTTCAGGTAGAAGTGGCTTAAACTGTTGCAGTAGAAATTCAAAAAGTATGAAGTATGGCTCATTAATTATATAGTCATCATTTTGAGAAATTAATAACTTATGATCAAACAATTGAGCTTCTATATCACTACTAAATTCGATTAATGTCTCAGATAATTGACTCTGAAGAATGATTTCATTTTTAACCTGAATATCATACAACTGTCTTAGCAACTCAAAATGAGTTGCAAGAAATTGGACAATTGATTTTGGTTCTGATTTAAACATTTAGCAATACTTCTTGTTCTAAAAACTTGTTATTTCGAGCAACTTCTTCCCTTATTTTAACTACTATATTCTCAGTCGATTTTTTAACTCGATCGCTCATTCTTACTTGTTTATTCCCTAAGACAACAGAATATTTATTGAATAGGTCATCGTAATTTGAAGGGACAAATAACTCTGCCTTTGGAAAAACCTCCTTAATTCTCAAAAACTCATCTAGTCCGTTAAAGTCATAATCTACAAATACGAGAAACTTGCTTGATTCGAAAGTTGATATTGAATTCTGACCAATTCTTCCATATTTATGGATCAATAAAAAATCATGTCCAATCAGTTTCTCTGCAAATAGAAATGCTTCCAAATTTTCAACGAAGCAAATTCTTTCACATTTTACTGACTTTGGAATCACGGAAAAAACCCCGAATTTCTTTGTAATCCTTTTAAGATCTATAACTTCTTCATTTATCTCCACGTTTTTAAATCCTCTCAACAAAAAGACGGGTGGATTTTCAACTTTTTTTGCTTTTGAATTTCTAAATTTCTTTATGTTATCTGACTTAGAATAAGCTATGACATTTTCTGGGAACCTTGACTTAAAGAACTTATTGTACTCATTATTATCAGTAACAAAGTAACGAAAGCCCCGTCCAGTTTTACTTCTGTCTAAAATTCTAGAATTGAGTAAATTCAAGAAGGTAGATGAATTGACAATTGATTTTGGGATTGAAGATTTAGAAATTGACCCAGCATCCAACAGCTCTTTATATATTTTATAATCTAGTTCTGTCATTATTAAATTGATTTTCTCCAAATTACATTTCCATTTTTTTCACTTACAATGATCTTACCGGCACTTCTTCGAACTAAATAATACTTATCAAATCCATCATAGGGATGTAGAGGTGCAGCAGAAATGGGTATGAAATTATGCTCTTCACAAAACTTTATAATTTCAATTCTATTCGCTTCATCAATTGTTCCTATTTCATCAACGAAAAGGACAATTTTATTTTCTTTATCATTGACCACTATTTGGTTAATGATTGACATAATTAAAACTAATCGAATCATTCTATCAGTACCATCAGATTCAATCTGGTTTTTCAAATCAACAACTTTATGTTGCCCTTTTTTATGCAAATGAAGTTTGATATCAAAAAGCTGATTAAACTTTATTGTTGATTGGTTATCCAAGTAATTATTCAGGATTGCTAAATTTTCAGATTGGTCATCAAATATTAGCTGCGCTGTTAAATCTTGGATGTCACTAATTTTCTTGAGATCGCTAATTAACTTCTCATTTTCGATTATTTCTATTTTCAAAGTATCAATATCCGATATTTTGATTTTTTTAATTTTAGAATTGAATTGATTAGTAATAAAAGCATTGAACTCTTCAAATCGAGAATAAATGGTTCTACAGGGATTGGCAAATTGGGTAGAGATGTTTTTTAATAATCCATCAATCGCCTTTTGTTTGTCATGTAGAGTGATTAATTCTGAATCAATAAACTTAATGAATTCGGTTTCATCTGCGATTAGCGATTCTGTTTTCAATTTCAACCGATCAAACAAACTATCTTTCTTTTGTTTTACTTCTCTTCTCTCATTGTAATTTCTGAATAAGTTCTGATGAATATTATCAATTGAATCTGAAGTCGTGTATTCAATCGGCTTAATTCCAAGCTGTTCAACATCAATTTTCCAGCGTTGAATTTCTTCCAATCGATTTTGAGACTTAATTTTATCTTTTGAAAGAACTTCCAACTTTTCATTGTATTTAGAAATCTCCTGATCTAAAATCTTCACTTCTTTGCTTGAGTTTTCTTTTTCCTCAATAAACTTCTTCAGAGAAATATCCAAGTTTTGAAGTTTCGTCTTTAACTCGGGTAATCGTTTAATTTTCTCGAGTTTTACGTTTATTTCCTTAATTGACGTATTAATTTCGGATAATCTTTTTTGACTTTTTTCAATATCCAATGCCGTTATTAATAGTTCTGAATTTGCTTTATCGTCCTTTTTTAGTCCTTCAAGCTTCGATTTCAATTCATCTAAGGACTCTATTTCTTTTCCTACAAAATCATCAGGAAGTTCAATTTTACCATCAAAGAATGTCAAAATATTACTGGTCTTTTTCACTTTGGTTTTTATCAACCCATTCGAAAGAGAAGTAAATTCAGATGATAGTATTTGGTTAATTAATTCTTTTTCTTTTTGACCGTCAGTAATTTGATGAATTAATTGAGTAGAGTAGTTGTCAATTTTATTGGACAATGTGTTGATTTCAGATTTTGTTCTTTGAATTTTGCTTTCCAATTCTTTACTACTAAGATCTTGATTCTCAATCTGGGTCAGTTTACTTTCTATGGATTTTCTCTCTGGTTCAAGATTTTGAATGGATAACTCTAAAAAACTGACTTCTTCATAACCTTCTATCTCCTTTATTTGACTTCCAATATCAGTTAAATCTTTATCGTTTAGCTCAATCTGATTTTCAAGCTTTCCAATTGCCTGTAATAAGGCATTTTTTTTAGGTATTAGCTTTTCACTTAATTCTCCTTTTATTTGATTGCTCTCATTCGACAACTTCAATATCGACGCACTTAAAGTATTGTAACTGGCAGAGTACTGGTTATCAAATGCGTAAACTAACTCTGATAGAATTGAACTTTTACCTCTAAAATCAGCAACTAATTCTTTGAATTCAATAAATTGCTTTTGAATGCTTTGAATGGTTTTTATCTCCCTATTATGTTTCAATAACGTCTGTATATCTTTTTGATTCTTTTTTGAGAACGATACAACCTCAGCCTCTTTGTTATCAGCGATAATAAGTGAATCCTTTAATGATTCGTTATTAATAAGTTTAGAATTAATCAAGTATTTATAGATTTTAGAAAAATTATTGCTAATCTCTCTACCATCTTGATTTACATTGTTGTTTAACCATACAACAGCATTGTTTTTTTTCCCTTTTTGATATACAAAGTTGAATACATCCCGTCTGTTTGAAAATTTTGAATGTATCACATTCTCCACCATAAACTCGGAGAGAATAGAGTCAAACTTTCTAAGTTTTTGTCCTTCTTCTGTTTTGACAAAATAATGTTCCTCTTTATACTCGCTTTCAATTTTGTAATAATCAAGGTTGCCTTCAGCGTTTTTTTTAATTAGAATGGTGTAATATCTGTTTTTGAAGATTTCAAAAACAATAAAACTTGAATTGATCGTAGGGAAATAGTGATTGAAGGTTGTTTTATCTCCAATTCTATTTCCACTAAATGTCATTTCTCTTCCATCAATAATAAATAGAAAATTTAATGCATAAATCAGTGTGCTCTTTCCAATATTATTAGGTCCAACAATTTGAAGGGAATTACAATTGTCAAGCTCAATATCAGCCTTGGAGTAAATGTCAGAATTTAATATTACTAGTCTTTTTAACATTTGTTATGTAAGTTAATGTCCATATTACATTTCGTAAATGTGTCCTTTCTGGGGGTCGCCTTTATCTTTTCGTACTATTGTTGGTTTAATCCATATTAGTTTAGATTCTGATAATTTTTTTCCAAAGGGCTGATTTCTCCAGTGACCACGTCTCCAATGAGGATCAAGCTCGTTACCTGTTTCATTATTAATGAAATACTTATTTAGCCTCCCTCCCAAAAGATGAATTTTACTGTAAGACAATTTTGATAATTTCTCGTTTAGTTTGTTTCTCAATTGCGATTTTTTTGTCTTTTGAATTTGGTCAATTATATCTGTCGCTTGATCATTAGTTGTTGAAATTTTAATGTCATTATCAGAGAAATTCAAATAACAAATACAGTTTACAATTAGTTTAAGAGAACGATCCATCAGGACATATTCTTTCCATTCAAAATCACCACAATTTTCTGGTTCATTAATAAGCCGATTCAATTTTTCATATTGAATTTCACCAATTGTCGCTTCGTTATCCCATATATCACTAAAAATGACTGTTGAGTTATTGAAGGTGACGTCAGAATCATTTGTAGCATTTCCATTTTCAGAACTCCCAAAACTCAGGGTAAAGTCAAAACTTGGAAATCTATGATCATTTACAATATTTTGATTCTCACTAAAATTGTCTAATGGATCTTTAAAACAGAGTTGAATATCAATACAGTTTTCTCTTGTTATTGATACGAAAGCTCCCTCTAATAGAAATTTTTTATTTACATAATATTCGTCTTCTTCGTCATCCGTATTGAAATCAAATTTATCCGCTAAGTAAGCGTCAAATTTTTCTTCGTAGCATTCGATGGGATATTCTATACCTTTAAGTTCTCCAAAATGAAAATAGACCGTTTTATACGGTAATTTGAAATCGTAAAATCTAATATTCCCGACATCAGTATTTTCTAATAGTTGTCTCAATGAATTTGAGACCTCAAAAATATTTCTACCACATTGGTTGTATCTAATAATATCTCTAGCTAAAATTGTTTCATGCTCCAACTTTCGATAGACAACAATAGTTTTTTGCGCCTTAGACAACCATTCTTGCCATTCCTTCCATTCCTTCGACGAAAGAATTTTATTCTGATGTTCACTCCATAGACTATAATCTTCTTTAGATGGGTTATCAGGTAAAACAAACTCATTCTTTGGCAAACGTTGCAGAATATCTTCACGCTCATCAATCAAATAATCAGGTAATACTGATCCCTTTTGCCACTCCTGTGCAGGATTTCTGATGAATTCCCTTAAATTATGAATCTCATCATCATCTCGACTATTATAATCTGGATCGAAGTCACAATCATTGAACACTTTTAACATTTTGTTTGCAAAGTGTCTATTATCAGAATAGCGATCTGGAAAATATTTACGTTTATCAATCATTTTTACTTTTTCTTATGTCACATTTTATTTTTAGTTTATTTGTGAAAACTATGAGGTCACCAATGAAGAATATTTCTTCGTTGATCAGGATTTTTTTTCTTGAATTAGTTCCTTTACCTCTACATTCAAAAGTTTCGCAATTTCAAATAGAACTTCCAATTTTGGCTGTCTTTTGTTATTACAATAGTCATTCACTATATTAAAACTCTTACCTAACCTTTCTGCCAACCACGTTTGCTTGACACCTTTCTCGTTTAACACTTCTTTAATGCGATTCATTTCATTTCGTGTTTTGTGCATAAATATAGACATATAAATACTATTTATACCAAATTAAACTTGGTATTTTTCACAAAATGAAATGTATCATTAATACAATGATACATCAGGTGAACGTAAACTATTTACGCACTACTAAAAGATTAAATTTTACCCTGATTCATTAGAAAAAATGGAATTCAAAATCTATTTTTGCCCTCCCAATGAAAAAGAATATCGACATAACCAAGTTTCTTGACGGCACAGAATTCGGTCGTTTGAAGGTTCGAGTATTTGTCTATCTGAATGAACAATATTCCGAAAAACCAGACGATTTGCAAAAGATCAAGGAGGAAGTTATGGGAGTTTTCCAAGTTCCTGATTCCGAAACCATAACCGAACAATGGTACAATTTGACTTTTGAATAGTTATTTCAAGATAAAGTTAGATGACGTGGTTATGGAGTGGTTATGAAGTTAGATGGACACATTATGAAGTTAGATGAAGTAAGATGCGGTATTGTTGACTTTCGGACAAAAAAAATCCCACTCGTAAGTGGGAAAACAATTTTGTATTGCAAAGAATGAAATTACAGTTTTAGCTTCATCATAATATCTGTTTGTTCATCTTCTCCAAGTTTAAAAATGTGCTTATCAAATTCTATGAATCCATTTTTCTTGTAGAAATTAATAGCTCTTGGATTTTCTTCCCAAACACCTAACCAAACATAATTTGATTTTTTATCTCTCGCCAAATCAATAGCCTTATTGTACAGAACCTGTCCAACATTTTTACCGTGAAATTCTTTTAAAACATAAATCCTCTCAATTTCAACTGCGCTGTCATCTTGCAACTCTGTTTGAGACTGTCCAAAATTCACCTTTAAATATCCAATTACAGCATCGTCAATTATTGCAAAATAAAACTCGGCATTTTTATCTGTAAGCTCTTCTTCAAGCTTCGAAACTGAAAAACCTTCTTCAAGGTATTTTTTCATGTTTTCTTCTGTATTACCAGATGCAAAAGTTTCAAAGAATGTATCTCTACCAATCTTCTGCAATTGATTAATATCTAATGGTGATACTCTTTTTACCTCTACGTTAATCATTTATTAGAGCCTTGTTTTTTCAATGTTTTGATTAATGAATCTTATTAATCTCCTGAGTTTTCAAACTCATTTTTAAGATCATCCAATGACTTATGGTATTCAACCAGTCGTTTCAAACTATCTTCTGAAACGTACAAAACAGGTTTTCCTCCCTCTGATCTTTCTTCACCTAACAACAATTTCCCCTCATAGAAGACTTCAAGTTCTTCTTTAGTCCATCCCAGATCTTTTTCCAGTTCTGGGTATTTTGAAATTAGCTCTTCGAGCTTGAGAAGGTTCATGTCATTCTTATCTTCATTGTTATCCAAAGGTATGGAATTATCTCCGTTATCTCCTGAATTTCTGATTAAAAGATTATTATCTATCATAAATATAAGTCCGTGAATTATAGGATGTTTCTGTCGAGATTTACTTCGGTTACGAACTTGAGAAGCTTTACAAAACTTTCTTCGGTTATCATGGCTTTATTCTCCTTGCCACTTACAAAACCAACCAAAAGTCCCGATCTAAAGAATATGCCCACTTTCGTTGCCGTCCAACCAAGCTTTATCGCCTGAGGATACAGCTCAAGCAGTTCGGTTGGGGAATATAATCGAATAGCGCACATATTAATATGAAGGTTCAGGAATTCATAACTATAATATAGGTATAACGCAGAAAACGCTATTTGATAACGGTTTATTTAGTGAATGGTCACATATTTTGCTTATTCGTACCAGTTTTAACAATTATTTGTAGTTCTAAACCAGACAATTAGCAACTTTTTTCAAGAAAAAGCAGGTACGTGTACCCCCCCTGTACCCCCCTTAGGTTGTCGTCCACCGCTTTTTGGCTTCGGAACTTTGTAGAAAACAAGGTTAGATGAAGATCAAAGGTGGCATATTAATCACTCCAAAGGACATCATGCTGATCACAGGAATCAACTGTGAACGCACGGCTCAAAAGGAGCATTTGGCTATCCGAGATACGTTAGGAATCACCACAAAACGCTTAACCATAAAGCAGTACTGTGAATACTGGCAAATGGATTACGCAGAGTTGATCGACTTCCTACATCACAACCGCTAAAATTCAGAGCCATGAGAATAGATAAATCAGACATCAATGTTTTTCTGGCACTTTGGATTAAAAGTGACCCAGAATTATGGGGCGAATTGAGAGATATACAGATCAAGATCCTGCTCCAAAGAATTGTAAAGGAAAAGTCCTTTGCAGAATTAGCAGAGGAATACCAAGTGGACGAAGCGAAGCTTCGGGAGATATTCCAAGCCATTATCAAACGAATTGAATTGGCTCTAGGCTATGAGGTCGCCTACCACTTAGAGAAGATGAATCGACTGTTGGATCAAAGATCGACCATGAGAATTGAGACCGATTTCAATCAAATCTTTCTGAATTGAGCGACTAATTGCGACTAATTACGACTCATTGCGATTGATCCTGACTGATTGCGGAAAGCAAGCGATTTAACCTCCTGAAATTTGTAGAAACATAAGATAAAAAAGTCATGGAAGCATTACTCATTATTAACTCAATCCTTGTAGCAGTTTGCCTGTACTTCATCAAGGATTTTCATGGAGACTTCAAGGAAGTAGCCAAGAAGGTAGGAAAGCTACAAGACAAGGTTAACAGAATCTCATTGAAGCTGAATGACCATGTAAACACGGTAAAAAAAAAGTTGAAGGACATCAAGAAATAAGACATGAAAGCCATTAAATACATAGCAATTGGTCTCGGCTCGTTCTTAGGTATCAGATACTTAATGGGATTAAACAGGGCAAAAGATAAAATCAATATCAACGTCTCTGGACAAAAGGATAGTATCACGGCACAGGGGATAACCTTATTGGTAAAGTATAACATTCAGAACCCCACAAGAGCTAAGTTAAAACTGACACCGCCATTAATCAAATTATCAGTAAACGGAAAGCTCATCGCTAGTAGCGCAATGCAAAGTGTCGAAATTCCACCAAGTGTAAAAGATCAAAGTGGAAGAATCATTATCGAAGCCTTTAAAGAAACAGGCATTATCACGACAAAAATCCTAGTCCCTTGGCTTACAATAGCCACAATAAGCCCAACGCTAGTAACACGATTACAAAGCACCGACCCAAAAGACAAAATCAAGATCGAGATCGAGACCATTTCTCAGGTATATACTCTGGCAGGCGATTACCCATACGAAGATGTAACAACCATTGAATTATGAAAACAGGAAGAAGACATATCGAAAACGGTAAACAGTACAACGACCTGTTTCCACGACCAAAGGGTGAAACAAAAGTCGTTAAAAGACACGCCAACCTAGAAGATACCCTTGAGTTAATGAAGCATATCACGGAAACCACTTTAGAGGACACCGAAAAGATTGCCGAGTTACTCAAAGCCCCAACCGAAGAGCAGACTTGCTCAAACATTTGGCACTTCTGTTTTAATCACTTGCAATACACCAAAGATGAAATGGGCAAAGAGCAAGTGAGACGTCCCTCAAGAACATGGCAGGATCGGAAGGAGGGCGTGGACTGTGATTGCATGAGTGTTTTCATTGGATCAATACTCACCAATCTAGGGATTCCATTTTCGTTCAGACTGACCAAGTACCAGTCCCCAGAGTTTGAACACGTGTACCCAATAGCCCACACAAAGAACGGAGTAATAATCATGGATGCAGTAGTTCACGAGTTCAATCGAGAAGTAAGGTATTCCGCAAAAAAAGACATCAAAATGGAACTACAATTTTTAAATGGTTTCGAGGATGAAGAATTCGATCAATACGAAGAATTGGACGACATCATCGACAACGACTATCCCATGGATGCGCAAGGCTTGATAGTTGCGGATGACGAATTGAGCGGTTTGTTTAAAAGTAAAGCAGAACGTCAAGCCAAAAAAGCAGCTAGAAAAGAAAAGAAAGCTCAAAAGAAAGAGGTACGCAAAGAAAAGCGTGCTGAATTCAAAAAGCTCCCTTTGAAAGAGAAGCTGAAAAAAGGCTTGAACGTCATCAACAAATTCAATCCTGCAACCGCACTTCTTCGTGCAGGGATTTTAGCAAGTATGAAGCTTAACCTGATGAAAGTGCCAAGCAAATTACGCTTTGCGTACTGGTCGGATGCTGAAGCTGCCCGAAACAACATGGACATTGCGAAATTCCAACAGCTCAAGCAGGTGCGTGAGAAAATGGAGAAGATCTTCTTCGGGGCAGGTGGAAAAACCGAGAATCTGAAAAAGGCAATTTTAACAGGAAAGGGAAACCGAGACCGTAGAGTTGTTTTGAATGGACTAGGTGAAATTATCCTTCCTGTTTCAGATGACGATACACTTCAAAACATCTTAGGAGACGACCTCTTCTATGATGAACTGGAAGATGTGGATTTCGGAGTTAATGGATTGGGATCAATAGCAGCCACAGGAGCAGCGGTTACGGCAGCAGCAGGTGTAATTGGAACAATCGCAGGTCTGATTAAAAAGATTGGTAGCCTTTTCAAAAAAGGAACGCCACAAGCCGAACAGGAAGCAATTCAGGAGAACACGGACAACGAGGAAGAGAAAACAAGAAAATTCAGTATCAAGAACCTTGTTGCCAAAATTCAAGCCAATTCACCCAGTACCTCTACGGAAGTAGCAACCCGACAAGCAGAAGTTATGCAGGATTATTCAGGTGAAGAAGTGAACTTCCAAGAGTTCGGTGAAGATCCTACCGAGATTCAACGATCAGCCGATACCAAGGCAGCAGAAGATGATGCACCAGAAGAAAAGAAAGGCATCATTGGATGGGTAAAAGAACATCCGCTTCTAACGGCAGGTATTGCAACGGTTGCGGTTGGTGGGACAATCCTAGCGATCAGAGCAGCGAAGAAAAGCAAAGGTTTATCAGGTGCGCCAAAGGCTAAAAGAGTGAAACGCAAAAAGCCGATAGCAAAAACTACGGCTAGAAAGCCAACCACTACACGCAAGCCGAAGCCTAAAACCAAGCGCAGAACCACTAAAACGGTGAAACGCAGACGTAAGTCTCCAGTTCGCAAAACAACACGAGTTCAAAAGGTAGAACTCCTTTAATCAGCCCAATGTCAAATTCAAAAAAGGATAACAATGAAAAAGAAGAAAAATAGCAAGAAGTCAGGCGGAATGCTCGCACGCTATAAGTCCGCCCAGACAAAAGGCAACATTGCCAACACAGGACTAAAATCCTTGGTTGACTTGGTTGTCGGAGCAACGATTGGTGCAGGTATCGGAGCATCTACTGGACGAGCAGCATTACCAGTTGGACTGTTACTCATAGCGGGCAGTCACTATTTTGATGAAGAAACTGGTGTGTTACGTGTCGCAGGTGGAGCAACGATTGCCTACGGAATCGGAAAAGCCATCGAAAATCAGAATATCGCAGCAGCGAATTCGGTAAATGGCTTTACTCTGGCAGGTGAAACCACGAAAGCCAAAACACGATTGAGCCAATTCAAAGATGAAATTCTAACCGCTTTTTACTTGGATAAAGTATTCAAGAAAAAAGCCGAGGAAGCCCCCGCTTTTGAAGATGGACAAGCCGTTGGATCAATCGACCTGAGTGCATTGGATGTATTCGAGCAAAACAACCGAAACGAAGCAATTCAATACGGTTTAAGTCAGGAAGATGATGAAGACTACTCTGAAATTTCAGGAGGCTTCGATCAACCTGAATACGCATACGCCATGTATGATGATGTCGATTTAACCAACATCTAAGATCAATTCACTCAATGTTTAATCATCCCGATTAACGGGAATAAAATCACAAGTTATGACAGACGAGATCATGAACAGCGAATACAACAACGTAGGTGAGTTGTTTGGTATTGGCGAACTGGAAAGAGCAACCCAAGGGATGTCACCAGTAAAGAAAGCAATGTTCATTAAGAAGGTTGCAGGACAAGTACAAGGATCGAGAAGATCCAGAGCGGAAATGGAGAAGTTCTTCAAGCAGCTTCCTAACCACGTAAAAGGTGAGTTATTGAAAGGAGGCGTGAGATTGGCGGACTACACGATCTACTCAACAAAGGAGATCACTTCCAAAACGATCAAAATGTTTGAACCACAGGACGACAAGGAAGTCGGCATCAGAAACATTTCCAATGCGAAGTTGCCAAAGAATATGGTTTTCCTTGTGAGTGGGATCATCCTTTTGACTGGAAAAACTGCCGACCCAAACAACAAAGAAGCATTGAAGGCTATCGACTTCAAAAGCGTAACCTCTATCCCTGCTCTTTGTAACGGTGAGTTCAGTTTGAAAGCTAACCGCAAACAAATTGTTCCAGAGAATCAGTCGATCAGACGATTCGCAACCGACAACGATACAACAGTTCCATTGGGTTACTACAAGTTGGATAACCCAAGATTAATCCGAGATGAGGAACTGATCGAGTTTACCGTTGAATTAGGTACTCAATTCGGTATCCAAGCAGGGCAATACATCTACGTTGGGTTAGATGGAACTGGAACCACTCCTTGATTCCTTGCCAAGGTAGCTTACGGACTGTGGCTTGTACCCTCCAGTCACAGTTCCGATAAGCTTTTATAGCAATCAATTCACATTCTAAAATTCAAGTAAAATGAGTTACAAACATAACATCATCAAGGAACGCTTTGACCTAAAAATCACCTCCGCAAACGAGGTTTTTAAAGGCGAGTTCGAGTTGGATAAGAACGCCAATTTCCTTATTGGGATTACGATTACCTCTGATAGAGATGACCTTGTTTTCTACCGAGGAACGCAAAAAATCCAGTTCAACGATAGCGAATTATTTCCTGAAGGGTTTGAAAGCAGAATGCTCATGGCTGGTCTGAATGTTTCACCCAATCACCGCATGGTCGAAGTTGGAATCATTGAGGCAGGAAACGGAAAATTAGAGGTTTGGTTTAAAGACACCGATCACCCAAATACCCGATTCACTCCCTATCGAGTGACATTCTACACTTTCTCCAAAGTAACCAAAGAAGAGGACTGTTAACCATGATTAAGCGCATAGTACATATCGAGCAAATCAAAGTCCAAGGCGAGAAAAGACAGTTTCAAATTAAACTGCCAATGAATGCCAAAAGACTTTTGCAGATCCACACCACAGTTACTGCGGTGGATCGAGTGATTGAAAAGCGCACCATGGCATTTCCTCCAGATGCAGGTTGGTTATGGCTTAGAATATCGGAGTTAAGAGATGTATTCTTTACCGAAGTAGTCAAAGTACCTATCCAGAATTACAACCAGACAATTGAAGCTCACCGACCAGTCGATGACTTTCGATATGGCACTTTCTGGACGCAGGGAAAGCAAGAAGAATTCTACGACATCACAGCCGACCTCGACACCAACTTACTTGAAGGATATTATGTGGATCGCCTGATCGCTCCACGACAAGTTGTAGGCCCCGAAAAACCAGTCATTACCCTTCGTGGAATCAATGAATATGAGCTAAGAATCTATTTAACAATTGAAGTATGACAGAAGGACTAGCCATAGAAATTGCCAAGCAAATGATGCAGGAACAAGGTGTAGGAGATCAATACATCTACCGATACCGACACTTCCAACTTGCACCACTAGGTAAGGTTGAAATGAAAGGACACAATGAACTGATCATTTTAATCCGACCAGACGAACAGGTCAAAGCCTATTCAAAGGCAGGGATCTACAACGTGCAAGACACAAGAATCAACGAAATGCAATACCTCCACAGAGGAGTTGTCACCATTATCAATCAATCAAAGGAACAGCACTTACAGGTTAAAGTTCTGCAAGTCATTCCAAAACTAAATACCATAAGAAATGGAAGAGTTCAATCATAATAACAGAAGAAGAAAGCCGACTGGTAAAGTCTTTACCGAAGCGTACAACCCTCAACGAATTGAGCGATTGAAAAGCATCATCAAAGACTTTCATCATCAAGGTAAACAGAAACGCTATTGTGTTTTGGTGGATGGTGAAATGGTGGTTTCTATCAATTCAGACTATCGCAATTTCGACAACTATAAACGCTATATGTTGGGACATACCCAGAACATTGAAATCAGAATGTTCTTCGGAGAATCACCCAACTGTAACCGACACATTTTCCATACGGGCGCTCAAAGTTTAAATGGCGCACCTCAAAAAGATGTGCAAGATCAAATCAAAGAAGCATTGGAAAAGCAGCGAATGGAAACTGAAATTGGGGCGCTGCAAAAAGAGCTAAGGCGAAAAAACAAGAAGCTAAAACAGTTCAAGGTACTTCAGGCAGAATTGGATGAGAAGAAAATCGACATCAAAGAACTCATCACAAAAGGGCTAGAGCTTTACGGGCAGTTCAACGCTACAAAAGGTGGTCAAATCCCAAGTGGAACGGTTCAAGGTACACCTCAAGCAGAGGTTGAAATTGAAGCTGAACCAGAGACAAAAGCAGATCGACACTACGCTGAAATGAAACAGCAATACAGCGAAAAAGAACTGGAAAAAGCTTTAAAAACGTGGGAAATATTCACCGCCTATCCAAGCCTTAGAAAGGAGTTTTCAGAATTAGTAAATCAAAAAATCAATAATCATGGAGAAGCATAAGTTCACAATCAGCATCTCTGGGAGCAAAAAAGAAGCGACCGAGAAAGTAAATGGACTGGCAGTATTAGCAGCCCATTTATCCGCAGACACAATCACAGCACTAGCCAAAGTTGTTAAATCCGATCCTGCCAAAGTAGAGTTCGCAAAACACTACTTGGGAGTTTCCTAAAACTGAAATCCGATGAAGAACGAAGTGATGATACCGCAAAATGCCAATTATCCAACAACGCAGATTGTTTTGGATCAGGAGAAGCGTACGTGGTGGAACAGTTTGACCGATAAGCAACGTCAGGCAATCGTTTCGTTCTCCATCATTTTAGGTATTTCCGTGGTGGCTCTAATTGCGATCAAGTTCGCATCCAATCAGGTTCGTGAGGTCATAGCCAACAAAGAAGAAAACGACAGTTTCGGAGATGACAAGCACGCAACTTGGGCAAAGCAACTCAAAATGGCTTTTGATAATGATGGTTGGTGGGGAACGGATGAAAATGCCATTCGACAAGTATTGCGAGCAATTCCCTCACAAGAAGATTTTGGAAAAGTACAAGCCTCTTATCGAAAGCTATACAAAGGAAGCAATCTGATTGAGGATATGACAGATGAATTAAAGTCAACTGAATACAATGAAATGCTTGCCATTCTTCAATCCAAGCCACTAAAATCCAAAGATGCCAAAGAGGGAACTATTTACGATCCTCACGGTTGGGCGAAGCGATTATACAATGCCATGAGCATTTACTACATGGGCTTCATACCGGGAACGGATGAAGATGCAATCACAGCAGTTTTTTCAGAAATGCCAACACAGAAAGCATTCAAAGAAACGGCACAGGTCTATGAATCAATGTACGGGGCGACACTAGAAGGAGATCTGGATGGAGACTTAGACTGGTCAATGGACTGGAGAGGTATCATCAACAAAAAGCCAAAGTCCTAACAATCAATAAAAATCAAGACGATGGAAAAGAAAACGAAATATATACTGATCGGTCTGGGCGTTGTTGCAGTTGGAACTGGAGCATACGTTTACTACCAGATCCAAAAGAAGAAACGAGATAACGCACAAAGGGAGTTTGAACAGGCGGTAAATACCAACTCTGTTACTCTACCTAGTCCGACTTCTTCTTACACACCCTCTAAACCAAGTTCTTCTGGTAGTTCATCAACAAGTGGATTCCCATTGAAGAAAGGTAGCCGAGGAACATTAGTTACCAATCTTCAAAATGCACTCATCAAGAAATACGGAGCAGCCATTTTACCCAAGTACGGAGCAGATGGAGACTTTGGAAGTGAAACCTACAATGCACTTATTGCAAAAGGACTACCTACGGTAATTGATGAGGATGCCTTTACTAAAATTGTGTTGGGAGGTGGTTCAGTTTCTTCAGGAGCAACAAGCTCTTCTTCGGGAAGTAGCTCAAGTTCTCAAATAGCATCCAACATTCATACGGCTATTGGACAAGATGATTTTTCAGCAGTTCTAACAGAATTGAAGAAGATAAAAAGTGTCAGTTCCTATACAGCCGTGAATACAGTTTTCAAGCAAACCAGAATTGGACTGGTTCGCAAAACTCTCGTAACAGCACTACTGGATCAGTTCACCGCTTCATCAGAGAAGAAATCCCTTAATCAAGAATTCTACCGCATGGGGCTAAAATATGATGGCTCAAAATGGTCATTGTCTGGTCTATCAGGAATTGTTGACCGATTAGTAACCATAGAACCGACTAGAGTTTGGGATGAAAACGGAAGAACCCTCAATGTTCCCAAAGCAACAATTCTTGGAGAATACCTAGATGCCAATGATGGAGTAACGGAATTCGAAACACTTGACGGAAGAAGATTATTTGTACCAACCCATTCAATCAAATACACAGCATGATTAATCAAGTAAGACAAATCGCAAAAGATCGTGGGTTCGTTCTGTATGAAGAACCATACCGATTAAATATCTGGGGCTTTAGAGCAAATAGTGAAAAGCCCAATTCATTTGATGATGAATTACACGTATTCACCAATATTGCCCAATCGGGTAAACCAAAATGGGCGTATCTGGTTTTTAAAATCACAACAGATCCTGGAACTTATTGGTTGAAGAACCCAATGAACCCACAAGGGACAGCAATTCTAAAGGCAGGACAGTATGTAGATGTTTACGCCATTGACCTTCACAGAGGAAAATACAATGCCCTTTGTCAACGAAACGGAAAGGTAACAGTCATTCGTGATTACGATCGTGATGCTATACTGGACTTCAACAATGGTCGTGAAACAACTGGAATGTATGGGATCAATATTCACCGTGCCAATCGAATTGGAGATACCCTCACAGTAGATAAGAATTCAGCAGGATGTCAGGTTTTCAAAAACGCCAATGACTTTGCCTTCTTTATGAAGCTTTGTGAAGTTCACCGATCACTTTATGGCAACAAGTTCACCTATACGCTAATTGACAAGCGCATGGAATTTAGAACAAAGCTGAAAAAGATCACTATCGGTGCAGTTCTGTTAAGCATCCTGTTTGGAGGCTATTATTTAGTAACCAATGATGACAAGGAAGCATGAGAACAGTAAGCGAAAAATACAGCCGACTGACTTTCATTCTATCTGTTATCGGGTTCATTGGAAGTCTTGGATTCTATTTCGGAGTATTACGGGAAGTGTACTCTGATCAGAACTCTCAGGAGGTTATTGAGAACCTTGAAACCGAAAATTCAAAACTCAAATCACAAGTTGAAATTCTAATCAAACAGGTTGACGATTGTAACGACCATGAATAAGCAAGAGCGAAATATCATTTCCGCATTGGAAGGTTCTTTTGTAAAGAAGATCCAGAAAGCGTTAGAGTTGGGTGAAAAAATGAATCGCCCAACTACTGAACGCATTGCAAAGTCTTTTGGGATTCTGGATAAAACTAAAATCAAAGAACTTACCGAGCTTGCCATTGTTAATCGTGCTAGAGAAATAGCACTTGAATCCGATCCCAATTTCGACAAGTATCAAAGAATAGTTGAACTCTACAACAATCAAACAAGCCTATCCTTTAGAACCTCACAAAGCGTGTTGCTTCAACAATACTCAACTCCTGCACCAATTGGTTTTCTAATGGGACTATATTGTGGGATTGAATCCAACGATAAAAACGTATTTGAACCATCCGCAGGAAATGGACTTTTAACCGTGGCAGCGCACCCATCAAAGGTGACAGTTAATGAAATTGATCCAATAAGAAGAACCAACCTGTATTCACAGAATTACAAAACGGTACTTGCACAAGATGCCTCTCAACCATTTCACAGGTATATGTGCTTTTTTGATGCCGTTATTACCAACCCTCCTTTCGGCAGGTTGCACAAAGCCGCCAGTCACGATTCTTTTCTAATCCGAGAATTGGATCATCACATGGCAATCCTTGCACTTGAGACAATGAGAACAAATGGCAGGGCAGCAATTATCATAGGAGGACATACAACATGGGATGATAGAGGAAGAATCCAAAAGGGAAAGAATCGCATCTTTTTCAACTACCTCTACAAACACTACAACGTAGATGATGTCATTCCAATTGACGGAAGCAAATTATATAGCCGACAAGGAACATCATTCAATACCCGATTGATACTTATTGACGGTGTTAACCGATCGCAAAAAGGTGTTGCACCGCTTAAAAGCGAACAACTTTCAACCGTAGTCCAATCATTTGACGAACTCTATAATCGAATCAGTATGTATTTCAAGAAGCCAAAATTATCCCAACTGGAGCTTGAAGCTTTGGAGTTGGAGAGTCAATTATTAGCACAAGAATTAGGCGCACCGTATGTTCCTGCTTCTGATTCTTGTTTTGTACTTGATACTCATGTACCAGATGCTATGGAATTTGAAATGCACCAAGCTATTAACCGCATTAAGGATGACGTAGGTGGAGACATTGACAACTTTGTACGTCACCGCATGGGCTACCAGACCAAAACGCAATTGTGTAGATCACTTTCGGCTGAACAGATTGATGCCGTTGGAATGGCGATCTACAATATCGAAGCGTTAGAACAAGCTGTAATTATTGGAGATCAAACAGGAATTGGAAAAGGACGAGTTGCAGCTTCAATGATTCGTTATGCTGTTCACCAAGGAATAGTGCCTATTTTCCTTACTGAAAAAGCCAATCTATTTTCAGACATATACAGGGACTTATCCGCAATTGGAGCAGCTCATTTGAAACCATTAATTGTCAACGGTAAAGAGAGTAAAACGGATATTAAAGATGAGAATGGAAACGTCATTTATGAAGCATTAAGCAAGACTGAACAAGATGCCGTTTTCAAGTCAAAGAAACTGCCAAACGGTTATGATTTTATCGTAGCTACTTATTCGCAGTTTAGTTCCCCTGATAAAAAACCTTTAAAACCTCAATTCCTTTTGTCTGCTGCAAAAGGGAGTATTATCATAATGGATGAAAGCCACAATTCAAGTGGATCATCCAACACAGGAATTTTCATGCAAGGTGTTCTGGCGAGAACAAAAGGGGCTGTGTTCCTCTCCGCAACCTTTGCGAAACGTCCTGACAATATGCCGATCTACGCAATGAAAACGGCAATTTCCGAGGCGAATATGTCCAAGGAGGATTTGGTGGAATCTATCACTAAGGGAGGTGTAGCACTTCAAGAAGTTCTGGCTAGTCAATTGGTTGCCGAAGGTCAAATGATTAGACGTGAAAGAACTTACGAGGGAATTGAAGTCAACTACATAACCCTGACAGATAAAGCCAATGAGCATAAAGCAATTGCCGACAACATTACAAAGATCGTCCGTGATATTATTGCCTTTCAATCGAACTTCATTAACGAACGTGTTAGTGAACTAGATGAAATTGCAGCAGCAGAAGGGAAAGAGGTTGATGTACGTGAAGGAACCAATCAAGCAGGCGTTGACAATCAACCATATTTCTCAAAAGTCTTCAATGTTATCAATCAGATGCTATTCTCAATCAAAGCCGAGGCGGTGGCTGAAAAAGCGATTGAGCGATTGAAACAAGGAAAGAAACCTATTGTTGCTTTTGCTTCCACAATGGGAAGTTTTATTGAGCAAATGCAGGATGAAGACGGAATGAGTGTAACGGTTGGTGATACAATCAAAGCCGACTTTTCAATTGTTCTGGAAAAAGGTCTTGACGGTGTTATGCGCTACACAGAGACGTTACCCAATGGGAAGAAAGACTACAAGTATTTTGATGTATCGGAACTCTCATTTGAAGCGCAGGAAGAATATGCTAGAATCTCTAGTAACATTCGACAAATCTCAACAGGAATAACCATTTCTCCGATTGATGTAATCATCCAAAAAATTCAAGATGCAGGATACACCGTAGCCGAAGTAACAGGGCGTAAATGGAACTTGCAACTGAATTTAAAGTCAGGAATGGGAGTTATTGATAGTCGCAAAAAGGTGAACACAAATGATGCCTTTAGACAATTCAATAACAACGAAGTGGATGTTCTTTTGATTAATCAATCTGGTAGTACAGGAGCTTCAGCTCATGCCATTGTCACTGATAAAGTTTCTGAAAAGGATGTAAAGCAGCGTGTAATGATTGTACTTCAACCTGAACTTGACATTAATACCGAGGTTCAGAAACGAGGTCGAATCAATCGTACTGGTCAGATCCTTAAACCGATCTATGACTATGTAAATTCTGCCATTCCTGCCGAACAACGATTAATGATGATGCTTCAAAAGAAGCTTAAAAGTCTGGATGCAAACACTTCTTCCAATCAGAAACAAAGCAACAGCATTTTAGATGTTCCTGATTTCTTGAATAAATATGGCGACAAGGTGGTGGTCGAATACTTGGAGGAAAATCCAGAGGTCAACGATTTGTTGGGCGATCCTTTAAAGCTTGGAAGTGGCACAGAGGTAAAAGAAGGTGCAGCACACAAAGTATCTGGTCGTGTTGCGGTTCTATCTACTCAAATGCAAGAAGACTTTTATCGTGAGATCAAAGATCGTTACGATACACTTGTTGAGTATCTGAAACAATCTGGAGAGTATGATTTGGAAGTTGAGCAATTGGATTTACAAGCTGAAACAATAGGGTCAACAGTTGTCAAAGTTGGAAAGGGCGGTAATTCAAGCTTTGGTGAAGACAGTATCCTTGAAAAAGTGAATGCGAATGTCTTGAAAAAACCATTCAAAGAAAAGGAACTAAAAAATCTTGTTCAGCAATCATTAGGAGGTAAAACAGCGATTGAAGTGAGTGATGATTTATTGAGTGATTATGAATCTTTCATAGCTAACAGTTTACAGAAAGCGATTAATGAAATTTCAGATCGTTATCGAACACTCATTAACAACATTCCCAATGAGAAAAAGATCATCAAACTTGCTACTGAAAATCCTGATCTAGCACGTAAGACCATTGATGATCGTACCAGAGAACTCAAAGATGCCATGGAAAAACGCATCCGAGATGAGGAAGTATCGACAAGAAATAAGAAGCAATACATTCAAGGGCTTTTCAAGTTCTTTACCATAGGTAAGAAACTGATCTATCCAGTTCCGACATTTGATGGTGGAATGCAAGAGCAGCTTTCGGTATTCTTAGGTTTTCTAATTGATGCCAAACGAAATAATCCTTATGCTCCAAGTGCAATTAAACTTCGCTTTGCTTCCTCTCAAAAGTACATTGCTATCCCTGCAAGTTATATCAAGGATATTAATGCCATTAAGGGAGCAAGTATCGGGATCAGCTACACAGGTTTTGATGATATTCTAAAGGAATGGACAGCGAAAATCGAGGAAGAAAACAAGGATCGAACTATTCGTTACATCATTACAGGAAACATCCTGCAAGCCTTTTCAGATTTCAAAGGGAAGCTAGTAAGCTACACAACAGATAAGGGCGAAGTCAAGAAAGGAATCTTGATGTCCGAAAACTGGTCGGCTGATACCGAAACGAAAGGTAGAGTAATTGTGCCA
This sequence comes from uncultured Flavobacteriales bacterium, assembly GCA_964387945.1. Taxonomy (GTDB): domain Bacteria; phylum Bacteroidota; class Bacteroidia; order Flavobacteriales_D; family Parvicellaceae; genus Parvicella. The sequence goes on from CAYLYX010000002.1 coordinate 334,239, forward strand.
ATTGCAAAGGCGTTTAGAATCATCCGATCAATGACCAATGGTAGCGCACTTTATCCAAGTCACAACCTAGCCTTTTTCAAGCAGTATGATGAAACATTCAGAATTGCTGTGCCTGCATCCAGAAAGAAAGGATCAGAAGTATATCTGGACGAAGATTTACTAAAACTGGTACGCAACAACAACTTTGAAAAGGTGGGCGATCAAATGACAGCCTTTTTGGAAGAAAGCAATTTGGAAAGCTTCCTAGAGGTATTGCAAGAAAAGCTTGGTGTAACAATCGCACTTACCGCTTCCCAAATTGATAGTGTTGGTTTAATGGTTTCTAAAACCAAACAACGCATCAAGATCAAAACGCCTCCACCAGAGGAGGAAATGTCACAATCAACTTTGCTATTGGAGCTTGAAGCTGAAGCATTGGAACTCGAACTAGAATTATTGTCCTTTTAAAATCAACGGTTATGATAACGACAGCAAATTATTATACAGAGATCAAGAATATTCAAAAGAATATCTTGCCAGACACATTACTAAAAGGTTGGGCATTTGTCGATAAAGTAACGGACAAAGGTTCATCTTGGGATGCTTACAATCAAAGTGATTCCATTAAGAAAACCGTTGATCTTTATTTGTCAAAGCTCAATGAGTTCCTTGGCTCTCAAAAAACAGAACCGAAGAAAACTGCAAAACCCCGTGCTACATCAACACGAGCAGCTTCACCAAAGCCAAAGACGACTACTCGTAGATCGACAGCAAAACCAAAGTCGAAAACAGCACGTCAGCTTGCTTATGAAAAAGCTGAAAAGGTTGAAGTAATAAGTGACGAGATCAAAATGATAAAGCGGTTCGCACTTATGCACGATAAAGTGAAAACCTACAACCAGATCCGATTATTCTTAAATGCTTTGCAAAGAGCCATTACTGAGAAGCGAATTAGAAAAACTTCCGCTTATGCCAAAGAGATTTTAGAAATTCAAGAGGCGTTAATCTCGCTACTTGGTAAATACAAAGGTGATGAAGGAATTCGTGTTGAGATCAGCGATAAAAAAAGAGCTGATTATCTGGTTATCGTAGGAAAGCAAGCGGAACTCATTTCTGTTAAGTTCATCAAAAGCTATATCAATTTGCAAGGGAAGTTAATTCCCAATATCAAAGCAAAGAACCTTCACAACCGAATTGCAAAAGCAATCAATGATGGTAAACTAACCAAAAGTGATCGTTACTGGACAGAAATTGACACGATTCTTTCTTCGTTAAAGTCATTTGTGAAGAAGAATGTAGATGAAGGACAATTGATTGTTTCATCTCACGAATTAAACGGCTTACAGGGCATAGTTGACGGTTGCCCTTGTGAGGAGCTTGGTGGTATTTCCTCTGTTCCAAGAAATACCATTATGAGTAGTACAGACATTATCAATCTGGACTTTCAAAAGCTTGGATTTAGCGGTAAGTGGTTAGAGCTTATCGGTGATCCTTCAAGTGGTTTTACAGCTATGATCTTCGGTAAACCAAAAATGGGAAAATCCTACTTGGCGGTAGATTTTGCAGGTTATCTGGCTCGAAACCACGGAACAGTTTTGTATGTAGCACGTGAGGAAGGTATTGATGACACGCTACAACAAAAGCTGAAAGACAAAAATGTTGCTCATCCTGATCTCTACGTGAGCGATTATTTACCATCCGATTTATCAAAGTTTGACTTCGTTTTTCTGGACAGCGTGAACAAACTTGGTTTATCACCAGATGATTTAGAAGAGATCAAACATACCTATCCAGAAACTTCATTCATCTACATTTTCCAGACAACAAAACAGGGGAATTTTAGAGGGGGCAATGAGTTCCAACATGATGTTGATGTAGTAATTGAAGTTCCTGAAAAAGGCAAGGCAGTCCAATTCGGACGATTCAATCAAGGAGGGTCAATAAACATTTTTAGTTAACCCTTTAAAATTGAGAAAATGAAAAAGAGAAAGTTCGCATTAGTATTAAGCGGAGGTGGTTTTAAAGGAGCATTTCAGCTTGGCGCATTGAATTATATCAATGAGAACTGGCAGAAGATAACGGGTTTATCTACGCCAATGAAGTTTGATATTATTGCAGGCGTTAGTGTTGGAGCTTTGAATGGTTCACTTTTAGCCATGGATAAGCTTTCGCTTCTGAACGATCTTTGGGCGCATCAGATCGCTCGCAATGGAGTTTCTGAAATCTACACTTCAGACTTTATTGATACTTCCAGTAAGTCAGATAAAGTAAAGCTGAAATTGGATTTGAAAGAAATTGCAAAGCGATTGATTCCAGAGGCGAATATCAAGCTAAACTTCCTTTCCAAACTTGGTTTGATCTTCTCGAAAGAGAAACGCAAAAAGATCATTGAATCCATTTTGGAAGATGTACAGGCAGGTATTAAGGCAAACTTGCCAAACCTGAAAGCCATTGCAGACAATACACCATTGAAAAAGAAACTGCAAAAGTATCTTGATCGAAACGACATCAAGGACACCAGTTTCTTATGTGGTTTTGTTTCCTTGGATTCTGGGAAGTACCACGGCGTGTTGCATCAGGAGTTTGCAACTGAAAACGACTTTGTAAATGGCGTTTTGGCTTCAACTTCAATTCCAATGATTTGGAATCCAGTAAGTGAAATCAAATTTCATTCGCAAGAAGGAATCACGAGCAGTAAAAACAATGTTGACGGAGGAATCCGAAACGTTTCACCATTGGGTGATGTTATCAAGTTAATCAATGAAGATCCAGAAGATTGTGAGTACAATTTGATTATTGTCAATTGCAATAGTGGTTCTTTAAAAGAGGAAAACTTTGACAACAAATCCATTGCAGCGATTGCAGCACGAAGCGTTTACGAGATTGCACTTACTGAAATATTCAACAATGATGTTGACCATTTCGTGAAAGTCAACGAGATTGTAAAACAAGTTGAATCATCTGACTGTTCAGTTGACTTATTTACTGGATCTAATAAGCCTTTGAAGTCTTTTGAGGCGGTAATTATCAGTCCAAATAAAGACGTTGATTTAGGCAGTTCACTTGCTGCAAATGAACAATTAATTGAAAAAAGATTGGTTCACGGGGCTAATATGGCTCGATTAGCCTTTGAAAACAAAGATTTCCACAATGAGTAACCTACCTAAACATAGGGTACAGATTGCAAAGGAAAAGCTTAGAGAGGAGCTAAGTTTCGAGAATTTGAAAAAACTTCCTCAGTATAGGAATTTAACCAAGGAAGACTATAACCTGTTAGTAACTAGCATTGAAGCAATTTGCCTAGTATTACTGGAGTCCTATATTAGAGGTACTAATATTTAGGACATGGACAAGTTAAGTTTATTTAAGTCATTCGCTCCCAAGGAAGTAAACACAGTTGGAACAGGAGTAAATGCGGTTATATATACTAGGGTTTCTCACCATTCCCAAGAGGAAAATACGAGCTTAGAATCTCAAAGAAAATACTGCGAAAACTTTGCAGCCCGTAGAGGTTTAAATATTGTGGGGTATTTCGGAGGAACTTACGAATCGGCAAAAACTGACGACCGTAAGGAATTCAACCGAATGCTATCATTTGTAAAACGCTCTAAGAATATCACCTATGTAGTGGTGTATTCTTACGAGCGTTTTTCTCGTTCTGGTATCAATGGAGCGCAAATCGCTGATGATCTATTGAAGAAATACGGAGTTATTACACTTGCAGTAACCCAAGAACTCGATCCAACAACCCCTGCTGGATCATTCCAACAAAAGATCCTATTCCTTTTTGGTCAAATGGATAATGAGCTTAGAAGAGATAAAACCGTTACAGGTATGAAAGAGCTTCTTCGCAAAGGTTATTGTCCTTATTCAATTCCACGAGGCTATATCAATCTAAATAAAGGAAAGGCAGTCAATCAAAACATTGTCCTAAGTGATGAAGGTAAGCTTCTTCAAAAGGCTTTTCATTGGAAAGCTGATCTACAAATGCGAAATAGCGAGATTATCAAACGATTGTCTGACATGGGAATGGATATAGATGAGAGAAGACTAGGCGAAATATTCTCCAATCCATTCTATTGTGGAATTATCGTTTCTAAAATGATACCCGGAGAAGTTATTGAAGGAAGACATGAGCCAATGGTCTCCCAAGACACGTTCCTTAAAGTGAACAATGTTATCTCTGAAGCAAGAAATCATCCAGTAACGCACAAAGAGGAAGATGAAAACCTACCTTTAAAGCGTTTTATGAAGTGCGGATCATGTGATACACCAATGACAGGGTATTTAGTTAAAAGAAAGGGGCTATACTACTACAAATGCAGAACGAAAGGATGTAAGAACAACAAGAGTGCTAAACACCTTCACAATCAATTTGAGGGGCTTTTAGAATCATTTAAAGTAGCCAAGGACGAAATTAAATTGGTCAAGAAAGGAATCCAGTTAATGTACAAAGCTATTTTCGAGGAACAATTCGAGAATCAATCGCTTCAAAAAGCAAAGATTGCCGAGCTACAAAAGAAGCTTGATACGATCGAAGAAAAGTTTGTTGTAGGCGATATAAACAAAGATTTATACACGAAATACTCTCAGAAATACGGAGAGGAAATGAGAGAAATTGAGGCAGAATTAGCGAAACTGTCAATTGGGAGTTCGAACCTTGAAAAATGCCTTGATTTAGTGATGAAATTTTGTGAAAAACCCCTTAAATGGTGGCGTTCAGCGCATATAGGAGAACGTACCCTAATGCAGAATATCATCTTTCCTGACGGAATTATCTATAATCGAGAAAACGAGGGAGTTCGAACCTCAAGAATTAATGCGGTATTCGCTCCAATCCCAGAACTGGTAAAGGTTTTGAAAGACATAAAAAAAGGAGAAACCATCAATTTTGATGATTTCTCCTCTAGAGTGACCCAGGAAGGATTCGAACCCTCAACCCTCAGAGCCGAAATCTGATATTCTATCCAGTTGAACTACTGGGCCAAAACTTGCGGCAAATATAAACACATTTACCCTTATTTAATAGCAAATACTGTTTACTGACCCAACTAATTTGAAGACAACGGCTTAAGCTTTGATTCCAATGATACAAACATCATCAATTTGCTCATGATCTCCCCGCCATTCCTCAAATTCATTCAAGACCTTTTGCTTTTGATCTGACATAGGCATATCTACTAGCTTCCCAAGCAACATCTTAAACGGTTTGTACTTGTATTTTTTGCTTTTTTCTCCCCCAAACTGGTCAGCAAAACCATCGTTAAACAAATACACCATATCATCTTTGTGAAGCTGTAATTTTTGATTGGTAAACGGTCGTTGTCTATACGCATAACCAATGGGTTGTTTGTCTGGTTTTATCTCCAACAACTGAAACGACCCATCTTCCATAAGCCTAAAACGACTTTGTTCATGGAGTGCTAACGTTTCCGAAAATTTAGATGAAGACTTCCTGATGATCCAACACGGATTATTTGCCCCAGCCCATTCTAGCTCTAATGTTTTGAGGTTTAACTTGGCAATGGCAATATCCATCCCGTCTTTAGACGACTCTGAACGACCATCTTGGCTAAGCTCGGCAATGAACTTAGTACGCAGCGTGTTCAGGATTTCAGCAGGAGCAATCGGATCAGGAGCCACATTGCAAATATCATTTAAGAAAGAAATGCCGAGCATGGTCAGGAATGCACCTGGCACGCCATGTCCGGTACAGTCGCCCACAGCAAAATAGAAGTGGTTGTCTTTTTCTAATGCCCAATAAAAATCTCCAGAAACGATGTCCTTTGGAAGAAATAACACAAAGTGAGCCGGAAGATGTTGCGATTCGTGTTCCTCTGTTTTTAGCAGCGCTTGCTGGATGAGTTTGGCATAATTAATACTGTCAATGATGCTGTTGTTTTGTTCTTCTAGCTGTAGGTAAGTATCCTGAAGTTTATTTTTTTGGCTCTGGATGATCTCATTCTGAACCTGAAGTTGCTTGTTAGCTTTTTTCTTGTTGATATAACTTATGTAAGATAAAACTCCAATTATCGCTAACACAATGAGTCCAATGAACAAATAATTCATCCTATTTTGCTGGGCAAGAATCTCTTCGTCATGTTTAAGTTGAGTAATCTCAGAATCCTTTTTCAACAACGCGATTTCTTTTTGCTTTTGATTGGTTTGAAACTTGGTCTCCAACTCATGTTTGATCTTTGCGTTTTCACTATTAAACATAGAATCCTCCAGCGCTTTGTACTCCTTAAAGTTTAGTAAAGCACTTTCATAATCTCCCGTTTTTTGATAAAGTGAAGATAACAGCCGGTAGGATTCCGAAAGTTCGGGTAATGCACCGATAGAGTCAGATATGATTCTGCTTTGAATTGTGAACCCAATCGCAATGTCGTATTTACCTTGCAGGTCATAAAGGTTGGCTAATCCTCGCAAAGGGTTGGTCATTCCCCACAGATCATGCTCTTGCTCAGCTACCGATAAGGATAACAGCAAGGTCGAATCTGCTTTTTCATACATTCCCAATGAGGTGAAGGTCTCACCGAGGTTTCCAAGGGTAATGGTCATCCCTTCCGTGTCGTTTTCTGCAGAGTCAAGTTGAAACGCTTGGTAATAATAATCAAGCGCTTTGTGCAATTCTCCTTGATCAAAATAGATGTTAGCTGTGTTATTAAAGTACATAGAGATCCCAGAGGGATCAGCTAACTTGTTGAAATAATCATATGACAATTGAAGGTAATGCAGAGCCGATTCATATTCCCCGCTGTAGTAGTGATATACTCCAATATCATTATAGGAATAAGCTATCCCGGATGAATCGTTGAGACTGAGGTAAATATCAAGCGCGTTATGACTAGCCTCAACACCTTTAGGGTACTTACCAAAACAATCGTATATCAACGAAATGGTGGTGTATGTTTCTGCCGTTTTAACAGGGTCAACTCCTTGATAGATTTTGTTTGCAGCACGTGCATAATCTAGCGCCTGACTATAGTATTCTAGATCGTAAAAAAAATCTGCGGCAGACACATATTTATCTGCCAAATCAATGCTGTCTTCAATCGTTCCGGGGTTGATTTGTAGAGAGTTAATAACGGAATCAATGGCATCATCATTTCCTGCATGACCCAATAGAGGAAGCAAAAAACAAAGGACAGAAGCAATGAAACTGGCGCATTTCATGCTTGAAGATAATAAAATATATAAGAACGAATTGGATAAACCAACTTACCGGACCACCCAAAAACTTACTGCACAATCAATTGAGTGCTGACGAGCTTGTCCTCTGAAGAGGCGATAACTAGATATGTACCAGCGGGAAGCTGCTTTGTGAGATCCAAGTGAACACCATCAGACTCTTGTCTTGCAACCACTTTTTGATAAACCTCTTTTCCTGTAACATCTCGGAGTACTACAAGCACTTCTTTAGCGGAACTTAACCCTTCGAATCGAAGATTGACGTCCATGCCATCATTAGGGTTGGGATAAACAACAATGGCGGGTTCTAGTGCAGGAAGGTACTTTACTGCAACGGCCCCAGAAGTAGTTGCTGCGCCATCATGATCGGTCTGTTTTAGCCTGTAATAAGACTCGCCAACTATCGGGTTGGCATCTTTCTCAAAGTATTCCCGAAGGGTTGTTGAGTTACCCGCACCTTCTACCCTAAGCACAGTTTCCCAATCCAGTCCGTTGACACTGCGTTCTACAGAGAAGTAATTATTGTTGATTTCAGATGCTGTAACCCATTTCAAGTCTACCTTGTCTTCATTCACGGTTGCATCAAAAGAGATGAGCTCGATAGGCAAGGGGTTTTCAGAAGTAATGGAACCGAGTGTAAACGGACTAAAATCAGTGATCACAGCACTTGAAGTCACAGTACCAGAACTGTTATTCCCAGTATGACTTACCCCTCCGTGATTATCCCATTCGGCACCATCCCACCTGCAAACAACGAGGTCAGTAAATGCTGTTACACCACCGCTACGATCATTATCCCAACTCAGGGTAACGACCGCGCTTTCGGAGCCAGCACGATCTAAAATCCAATACTCTACATTGCTGATATGATCTATGGAGATTTCATGCAGTGCCGTGTCGTAACTTGGGTTTACTTCTTCGGGGAAATACTCCGCTGTAAAGGTTTCGGCACCAGATGGCACACCTATGGCGATAGGAGCATAGTCTGTTCCATCACCAATTGGAAACTCGAATGCATCGACTCCAGTTTTGATCATAGGCCCATCTACAAAAGAAGCTGCAGAACCTCCTGCTTTTGAGGATCCACTTTCCATGATCATGTAGGCCGAACTACTTGAAGCAACAATGCCATCGATTAAAGTAAGTGTACCATCAATTGTAACATCTCCTTCTAGCGACAACTGTGGGGTACTTCCAAAGGAATTATTGATAATGAGATTGAAATAATCAAAGGTATCACCAGAACCACTTCCCGCACTCTCAGCAATGACTTGAGGGCTATTTCCGTCAAATGTTACGGTGCTTGTTCCGTTACAATCCAAAATTCCATAGGCAGGAGTTCCTCGGTTGAAACCTCCTGCAAGGTTGAGTGTTGAGGAATTGTTTAACTCAATTTCTCCTTCGTCATCTCCTGTTGCAGTAAAAGTGATATCACCATTTACATTTAGCGCAGACGTATTGTTTAAAGCAAGTGTCGTTTTCACTCCACCCGTATTATTGAACAACAAATCACCAGAGATAGACATTGTCGCCCCAGTGTTTAATGTTATCAAGTTCTCATTTACGGTTCCTGCAGATGAGTTGATGTTTACGTCCCCATTGATATCAATGACACTTCCCGATCCAGCTGTGAGCGAAAAAATGTTCGCCCCTCCAGATCTTGAAATCGTCACATCATCGTTGACGTCTAGGTCACCTCCGTTGGTAAGTATTACTGTTCCATCGAGATCATTGCCAGGGTTGGTCATGTTAAATGCACCATTCACAGTAAGCGTAGCACCATCGATTGTCAGTGCTGATTTTGAATCCGCAATGGTAATGTTCAATTCAGCACAAGAAGATGCAACATCCACATTTACGTCATGCCCCTGAATATAAACGATATCTCCGTTAGTTGGAAAAGAAGCTGCTGGAGCTCCCGCGTGACTCACAATAGACCATGTGTTGGGGTCATCCCAGTCTCCATCAGCAATTGAATAATATTCAGTATCCACGTTATCGATACAAAACGTGAACGTTCCATCTGTACTTGTATTATAGGTGTCCACCGAGACATAGTAAACATTCCCAACTGTAAGTCCAGAGGCGGAAATAGAAACGTCATCACCCGTTCCAGAATATCTTTGACAAGCCACTTCTGTAGTGCCATCCGCTTCCCAAAGTGCAAGTTGTGTATACGTTTGGTTTCCCTTTGATCCGCCTCTGTCTATTGTTATAGTTGCGTCATCATGAATCGCGGTGAAATAGAACCATCTATTGAACTGAGGCCCACTGTTGTTCCAGCAACTACCAGCATTTAGATCAGGCGTACCCCCAACAGTAGTATACTCTGCATCACTTGAACAGAAGTTATTCAAGTTCGTCAATTCTACAGCTCCTTCATAGAAATCGTAATCTACTTGATCATCAATACAAAGGGTAAACGTACCATCCGTACTTGTATTATAAGAGTCTACCGAGATATAGTAGGTATTCCCTGGAGTAAGTGTAGTAGCTCCAAGGA
>CAYLYX010000002.1:344011-478856 GCA_964387945.1 uncultured Flavobacteriales bacterium
GTTGTGTATAGGTTTGGTTTCCTTTTGAACCTCCTCTATCAACCGTAATGTTGATTTGTCCACTGGCGGGTGCAGTAAAGTAAAACCAAACGTTGAACTGAGGTCCACTGTTATTCCAGTTACTACCAGCATTCAAATCAGGAGTGGCATTTACAGTGGTATATGCAGCATCTGCAGTACAACTATTGATCAATCCGGTTACATCTACCGCACTGGCGAAATCATCATTTGCCGGTTGAGCAAATGCCAATATTGAAAGTAAAGTAAAAACTAGCGATGAGAGTAGATTTTTCATTTGGCAAATTTATGTTTAGAAACGTGGTGCAATGTAAAAGGTATTTCACAATTGTTTCAATTGACTGTATTTGGTGTTGAATATATAAATAGTTATGATTAAGGAAGTGTAATTTTGTAGAAAATTTTGACATACAGGTGTTTATACCTATATTGTTTTATGTAAAAAAGCAACGATGAAAAAAGTAACAGGAGTTGGAGGTATTTTCTTTAAAAGTAAAGATCCGCAAGCAGCAAAGGACTGGTATGCAAAACATCTTGGTTTTAACACGGATGAGTATGGTTGTATGTTCCAGTTTAGAGAGCACGATAACCCAGACAAAGTAGGCAACCTTCAGTGGAGCCCTTTTAAGCAGGACACGAACTACTTTGAACCGTCAAAGAAGGAGTTTATGGTCAATTTCAGGGTAGCCGACTTGGAGGCTTTGGCTGAAGAGTTAAAAAAGGAAGGCGTTACGATCTGTGATGAAATATCGACTTATGAATACGGCAAGTTTCTCCACATCATGGACAATGATGGAAACAAAATAGAACTTTGGGAACCAGTTGATGAGGGATTTTGAATAAAACAGCAGGTGCAGACGAGACTAATGCTTTGTAAGTTTAACATTGACGAACTTGCCTGTTTTATCCGATGCAGTAAAATAATAGAGACCACTTTCAATATCCAAGTTTATCTGTACCGTGTTTTGAGAAATAACGGACTGTTGAAGCACCAGATTTCCTATAGCATCAAAGATGACAATTTCTCCAGAAAAATTATTATTCCCAAAATCTACAGTTAATTCATTGTGGAATGGATTGGGGAATATATTTATATGATCATTTAAAGCTTCTATCTCTGCGAATAACACAGGTTCGCAAGCCGAAGTGTCTACGCAGGATCCGTTGTACATGATCACCGCATAATTCCCATTTATAACAGGCGTATATTGTGAATTGGTGGCACCGCTAATTAATTGATTGGCATCGCAATCGTACCATTCGTAGCCGCTAATTGACTGATTATTGGCAAATAATGTTCCCCCACTGACATTAATTCCTGCAGGAGCTAGAGTCGATAAGTTTAAGTTTAGAGTTACCACCGAATCGCATCCAGCTGAATTTTGTAAGGTAAACGTAGCAGTACTGTTTGATGATGTATACGTATTTCCATCTATCCAAGTATAGGAGTTACAAGCGTTGACGATATCCGTTCCGGAAGTAGATTGCGAAATCGTTAGATCCAGGGTAATTGTTGAGTCACATCCAGCTGAGTTCGGTAGGATATGAGTAGCTGAATTATTTGAGGTGCTGTAGGTGTTCCCGTCAATCCAAGTGTATGAATTGCAAGAAAAGATGGTGTCGGTTCCTTCAGAAGAATTGATGGATAAGTTTAGCATAACTGTGGAATCACAGCCGGAAACATTTGTCAACACATATGCTGCTGTATTGTTTGATGCAGAATACGTATTCCCATCTATCCACGTGTAAGGAAAGCAAGATGATATAACATCAACACCTGAATTGGAATTGATAGTAAGATCTAGTATGACTATGGAGTCGCACCCTTGGCTATTCGTTAAGGTGTGGGTTGCAGAATAGTTTGATGATGTATATGTATTTCCATCTATCCAAGTAAAACTATTACAAGAAGAATTCGTGCTTATACCGGGCAATCCTGCACATCCATTATATTTAGCGACAAAAGCAGAGTTCGCAGAAGTGTCATTTGCACTAGTCGGGTTGACATCAAAATCTGTTACCCCATTTGTAAAGCCAGAGTAATACAGAGCCCCATTCGCTCCGAAGGACATATCGTGTAATTGGCACTTTGCGTTGGAGATAAGTTTATTAGATGTTAAATAGTTACCGTTGTTATCTATTTCAACTACATAACCATGAAAGATGCTAGAAGAAGGAGTGTATAAGAAGTTGTTTAAACCTAGGTTGGGGTTCACATCGATTGAATCACTAAATTCTCCATATAGAAAAATACTATCCTCTGGAGAAATAGCAATGTCACCAAGGCAATCAACAAATGGAGCGACCCATTCAATTATTCCATTGGAGTCCATTTTAATAACAGGAGACAAAGATAAACTGCTATTTGCAAGATCAAATATCATTCCGCTACCATCAGGGTCGAAATCTACAGAATCCCAGAAAATTCCATTTGTAATGATTTCATTATTGGAATTGGTAAGAACATTAAAAAAAGAATCATTGAAGCCTTTACCTGCATATCTTTTTGCAAAGATAAAATTTCCATTTTCATCAAGTTTCAGCATAAAAGGGTCGTGCCATGTGCCAAAAGTTGATAGATTATAGGTTGCTGGGCCTGGGTCGAAGTCAATTGTTCCTTCAAAATCTCCAACAACAATAACGTTTCCGCTATTGTCAACGTTGATATCGCGACAAATTACCATATCATCTGGGTCAAAATCAAAAACCCAGGAAAAGTTGCCAGCCGCATCCAACTTTAAAATATAATCTTGTGAAGTATTGGAAGCTAAAGAAAGATGAGTTCCAGGACCTGGGTCAAAATCAATGGAATAAGTATACGAACCAATCACATAGACAGATCCATCATCTGCCACATCTAGGTGATATCCGCTATCATTTTGAGTTCCACCAATTTGTTTTATCCAGATTAAATTTCCATCAAGGTCGAGTTTCGCAATATAGGCATCGTATGTTAGAAACCCGCTTGATGTTAAATTTTGAACAGGTGCTCCTCCATCAAAGTCACCTGTACCATTAAATTGCCCAGTAATATATATGTAACCGTTGGAATCGTAAACAGCATCATGAACGTAGGTGCCGACATTTCCGTTTGCCCCAAATGACCTAACCCACTGAAAGACCATATTACTATCCATTTTCTGTATATAAACATTTCTGGTGCCAATGGCATTTCTAATTGCACTTCCAGGACCCGGGTTAAAATCAACATTCTGATATTTTGGAAATATACCAATAGCATATACGTTCTCGGAGCTGTCTAAAACATTGATGCAGCCATCTCCTGTTGCGTTTGTATAATGCCAAGAATAGTCTTGGGCGTAATTGCTTAAGGAGAATAAAAGAGAGATGATGAGAAAATTAAAGGTAGTTAGTGTTTTCATTTTTTTTAGATTAAAGACTTAAACAAACATTGGTGGGTTCGGTAAAAAAATTAAAGGCATTAAAGCCTCCTTCTCGCCCTACGCCAGAACTTTTCATACCTCCAAAGGGGGTTCTAAGGTCACGCACTAGCCAACAATTGACCCAAACAATTCCGCTGTCAATTTGAGCGGCCATTCGATTTGCTTTTCGCACGTTTTCTGTCCAAACCGTTGCTGCTAGCCCATATTGCGTACTGTTTGCGTATTTCAATACTTCTTCTTCTGTATCAAAAGGCATGATCGTAACCACTGGGCCAAAAATCTCCTCTTGGTTGGTTCTACAATTGTAGCTTAAACCTTCAATGATCGTTGGTCGGATGAAATTTCCTTCAGAGAATTCGCCATCTAGTTTCACCTCATGTCCTCCAGAAAGAACAATTCCCCCTTCTTCTTTAGCCAACTCGATATAACTTAGGATTTTTTCTTTATGGTCTTTTGAGACAATCGCACCGATTCGGGTATTCGGGTCATTTGGGTCTCCAACGGTCAGCTGGTTTGTTTTCTCTACAAAAGCATCTCTAAATTTCTCATAAATAGGTCTTTCCACAAAGATTCTAGAGCCACACAAGCAAATCTGACCCTGATTAGCAAAAGAACTAAGCATTGTAGTTTTTAGTGCCTTGTCAAAATCACAATCGGCAAAAATGATATTTGGGTTTTTTCCTCCCAATTCCAGACTTAGTTTCTTGAACATTGGAGCTGCTTTAGCTGCAATAATTTTACCGGTAGTTGTGCCCCCCGTGAATGAGATTGCTTTAATTCCTTCATGTTCTGTGATAGCATTCCCCACTTTTGTTCCCAAACCATGAACGATGTTTAATACCCCTTTGGGAAGTCCTGCTTCGATACAGAGTTTTGAAAACAAATAGGCCGTCATAGGCGTAATCTCAGAAGGTTTTGCCACCACACAATTCCCACTAGCCAAGGCTGGAGCGATTTTCCATGTGAATAAGTACAACGGAAGATTCCATGGAGAAATACAGCCCACCACACCGATCGGTTTTCGAAGCGTGTAGTTGATAAACTTACCATCCATGTCATGGCTTTCTGATGCCCAATGCAAAATGGCCGTAGCAAAAAAACGCATGTTGGATGCTGCCCTTGGAATGTCTACAGAACTAGCCAGTTTTAGCGGTTTTCCATTATCAATGCTCTCTGCCTTCGCCAGCGCATCATGGTTTTGCTCGATTAAATCGGCAATGCGCATCATGATATTCGAACGCTCTTGTTTAGGTGTGCTTGCCCAACTGTCTTTCGCTGCTTCTGCCGCTTTTTGAGCTTCGGCAATATCGTTTTCATCAGAATCTGGAATTTGACTGTATACCTGACCAAGGGCAGGGTTGTAGTTGTCCAAATATTTTCCAGATTGGGGAGCAACAAGCTCACCGTTGATGTAGTTTTGAATGGTAATCATGATTCTGTGTAATGCTTCTACACAAAGATAAGAGGAATCAGTCAGCTAGCAACTACTTCTTTCGGGGCTTCATTTTTTCTTTTTTTTTTAACCGCAACTCCCACAAAAATGAGTAATAAAACTCCACCTAAACCGCCAATTACCCACCAGGGATTAAGTTCAATTTCTTGCGAAGACTTCTTTTTAGGGATGCCTTTGAAGCCATCGTTTTGTACTCCAGGTGTCACGACTGCTGACACTTGCCATTCGTCCAATTTTGGGTTAAGTCGCTCTAAATTTCTGGGCACAGAGTCTTTGATAATGGGGAAGTCTTTCTTAATCTTGTACTTAAAGCTATCTACCGGATTCTTTGTGTCATCCCACAACTTGATGTGGTCTTTCTTTCCGCCAAAACCAAAACCCATATCTTCTTGAACCAACAAATCTTCAGACAAGTTATACACCTTTTGAAAATCTTCTTTTCGTTTGCAGACCACCAAAAAGCCATGTGCTCCAATGGTTGATCCTTCTGGCAGTTTAAATTTTTCTTTATCTCGAGTGGTAATGTACCAGCCACTTAAGTCATGCTGTTCTGAAGAAATGTTGGCCAATTCAATCCAGTCTTCACTAGGTGTGAACGTATCCTGTTTAACGGAGACTTCATTGATAAAGATGATACCGCTCGATTTACTGGCTGGAAGTTTTTTGAAGATCGGTGTAATGGATAAACTATCGGTAAGGGTTAGGGTTAGTTTTGGATTGGTGTCCTCTATTCCTTCCCATTTAACGAATTCATAGCCCATCTTAGGTTTTGCTTTGATGGTGATGGGAACACCTGTAAAGTACCATCCTTCGAACTTCTTCTTTAATTTGAGAGAGTTTAGCTTAACCTTTCCCATCTTTTTGTCATATGCGCCAACACTGACTTTAACCGTGTCGTTGAGGTTAAACTTCTCCATGATGAACGTACGCAGATAGTAAGGACGCTTATTACCAAACTCTCGCATGCGATCAACACGGATATTCCACTTCTCAATGCTGGTATTCCACCGTTCGGCATGATAAGGCATTTCATCCTTGATCAGGTTGTAGATGGAGTCCAGTTTGAAATTGACGTTCTCTTCACTGAAAATAGTGTTGAGGTGATCTGCAAAACGATTGATGTAAACCGTTTGAATGCTATCATTTTCCAGTAGCTTTCGGATAATAAAGGTGCTCCATGCCGGATTCGGCCACTTCTCATTGCTGAGCGTAGTCATTTGATGTAATGTGTTTTCCTTGTATGCCGTACTGCTTCCAATTCCAAAACTTAAATCGAGATCAAAAAGAATCCATCGCCATCTTTTACCTGGCTTTTGTTCTTTCCAATAGCGAATGTTTCCTCCGGCATCACCATTATCTACGTAAATCTCAGTAATGTTGTAGTCAATGTAATTATCGATGTCCATGATCGAGTCAAGTTTTTCGATCATTTCATTGGATTCAAATGAATTGTCCGAAAGAAATTTGAGTAGCTTTTTATACTCTTTACTCGAACCATTTTGGACATCTCCTCTGTGCTTGAGTAGATCCACAGAATCTTTGTTTACACCATGATTATCATCGAGGTAATGTTCGTTTATTTTTTCACGCACATTATGAATTCCCCAATATTGTCCGTTGATGTAAACAACACAGGGTCGATAGGCCTGAATGTCCATATCGATTGGTTCAGTAAGATCAGTTAGAAGCGCGTCTCTGAAATGAGTATTATTAAAATCTCCCCCAGAGTTGCGAAGCACGAAAGAATTGAATTTCTTAATCTTCTTATTGGGAAAAATCTTGTATTTGAACTTTTTGTGACCGTATTTTTTCTTTGAGATGATGGCCAAAGACTTCATGGGTAGACCCTTGCTGAATCCTCCGAAGATGCGACAAGCAGCATCCTGATTAAAGCCCAAGGTGTTGTCGGGTTCATAAAACTCAATATTAACCTCTCGTTCCCAACCTTTCCAAAAGTTAGCTCCTTGGTAAGGGGGTACAGAATCTGCGCAACATCCCTTTACATAAATTCCTCGGGTATAACTAAAAAAATCTGCCGTGTCTACTGCGATAGAAACCACCGCCATGTTAAACGTCCTGCCTATGATGTAGGATTGCGTAGATTCTCCGATTTTCGAACCATTTTGATAAAAAAGAGCTCGAATGACAGTTGGTTTATCCAGTGTAAAGACACGACCATCATATTTGGTACTGTAGGTAGATGGTCGAGATCCACTTAATGTATAAAAGACCTTAACCCCTCCAGAAGTATCAATTGTCATGGATTGTGCGTCAGCATAAATACCACCTCGTAAACTAAAAAGTGAATCCACATGAATCTCTTCCTGAGCGCTAAAGCAACCAGTCACGACTATCAATATGGTTAAGAGGGCATACCGCACAATACAAATGTGTAACAATTTGTTTCAACTAATCTAATGTGAAGAAAAGATTAATTAATAGCAGATTGTTAATTCGTATGCAGTTAGTTATTATTCGATTTTACACGTAAAGCTCCTTAATGATGATAACAAAGGAAACACCAAACCCAAGAATGGTCCCCGCTAGGACCTGAGGTAAGTTATGCGCTTTGTCATAAAGTCGCGCGAAACCCACTACCCCTACGGCACCTAAAATCAGTGAGTTATAAAGCACCATTTCGTGCGGGTTAAGTAAAGGGTCTAAATGAGCAGTAAGACCTACAAAACATCCTGCCAAACCAGCAATACCGATGGCATGCATACTGATTTTCCAGAAGTAACTAATGATTGCTGAGATCACAGCCAATACAATTCCACTCATGATGACTCCAAAGAAGGCATGAAAGATTTGAATGTCTTGATTGTTGGTTTCGAAGTAGTGAAAAACATAGTAGAGGCAACCTAAAAACAAAGCAGAAAACATGAGCACGGGAACCCGTTCACGGTGTTTACTGAGCTGCCAATCACTTACCATCCCTACTGTGATCATGCCGTTGGTGGCAAGTAACGGAAGGAGAAAACTGAATAACCCAATTGCACTAAAAATGATCCAAAAGGTATTTTCATTGGCGGCCAAATCTTGCATGGTGTACACGGTAAAATGCTCAATCTGCAAATAGAGAAAGAAGGCCATCATCGGAATGAAGATGGGATGAAAAATGATCGATATTCCTTTGCTGATGTATTTCAAGGAATCAAATCTCTTTTCGTAATCGAGCTACAGGTATTCCTAGCTGCTCTCTGTACTTTGCTACAGTTCTACGTGCAATGTTATACCCTTTCTCTTTCAGGAGATTCATGAGCTTTTCATCCGTGAGTGGCTTTTTCTTGTCTTCGCCATCAACGGCTTCCTGAAGAATCTTCTTGACTTCTCGCGTAGAAACCTCTTCACCACTTTCTGTGCTTAGTGATTCACTGAAGAAATATTTTAGTAGATAAATACCATAAGGTGTTTCTACATACTTGGAGTTAGCTACACGGGATACTGTACTAATGTCCATTTCTACGATATCAGCAATGTCCTTTAAGATCATTGGGCGGATATTGGTTTCGTCTCCCGTTAGAAAGAACTCTTTTTGATAGTTCATGATCGCGTCCATCGTAATGAGCAGCGTATGCTGCCGTTGTTTGATCGCATCAATAAACCATTTGGCAGAATCAATTTTTTGCTTCACAAACATCACTGCATCCTTATCAGACTTGGTTTTTTTACTGTCTCCGTAGGCACGCAACATTTCTGCGTATTCTTTGCTTACCTTGAGCTGAGGAGCATTTCTACCGTTGAGCATCAACTCAAGTTGACCGTCTTCTTCACGAATCACAAAGTCGGGAATAATCTGTTGCATGGTCTTGTTAGACTGCAATGCTGCACCTCCTGGCTTCGGATTGAGTTTAACAATTTCATTAACTGCCTCCCGCAAGTCATCCTCTTCGATTTCAAGTTTTTTGAGGATTTTCTTATAGTGCTTCTTGGTAAACTCATTAAAGCATTTACTCAGAATAGCTTGTGCTGTTTTGATGGACACCGTTGGCATTTTCCGCTGTAACTGAAGCAGCAGACACTCTTTGAGGTCTCTTGCTCCCACACCAGCAGGTTCGAGATCTTGCACAATCTCTAGTCCTTCCAGCAGTTCTTCCTCAGTAACTATAACGTTTTGAGAAAATGCCAAATCATCGATCATGTTTTCGATTTCTCTTCTCAGGTAACCGCTTTCATCTAAGTTACCAATAATGGTTTTGGCAATTTCGCGCATTTTTTCATCGCGCACCCTCAGTCCAATTTGAGAGATGAGTAAATCCTGAAAAGATTGTCCTCCCGATAGCGGAATGGCTTTCTCATCGTTATCTGTTCCATGATTCCTGACAGAAAGTTTATAGTCAGGCGTATCATCGTCAAGGTATTCGCTTACATCAAAATCATCGCGAGAATCATCAACATCCGTTTCCCAATCCTCCTCCTGATCTCGGTCTGCATCTCGATCAATTTCTTCCGCACCTTCTTCTAACGCAGGGTTGTCCTCAATTTCTTGTTTTATGCGTTGCTCCAACTCCACGGTAGGCACCTGCAGTAACTTCATCAGCTGAATTTGCTGAGGAGATAGCTTCTGCAATAACTTATGTTGTAATGACTGTCTTAATGTCATGCTTTCTCACTTAATATCTAACTACTTTGGATCGCGACTCCGTTGTCGACCCGTATAAAGTTAAGACTTTTCTTCAATTTATCCCGAATTAAAATTCAGCGTTTTTTGGTGTTCTTGGGAATGGAATTACATCTCTGATATTCGTCATTCCGGTAACAAACATGATTAATCTCTCAAATCCTAGGCCAAAACCAGCGTGAGGCACTGTTCCAAACCTTCTGGTATCTAAATACCACCACACGTGATCCTCTGGGATGTCAAAATCAGCACATTTTTGTTTTAATACATCATAACGCTCTTCACGTTGTGATCCTCCAATGATTTCACCAATGCCAGGGAAGAGTACATCCATTGCTGCTACGGTCTTGTCGTCATCATTATTACGCATGTAAAACGCTTTGATCTCTTTTGGATAGTTGTATAAGATCACAGGTTTTTTGAAGTGTTTCTCCACCAAGAAGCGCTCGTGCTCAGAAGCTAAGTCCACACCCCATTCCACTGGGAATTTAAATTTATTCTTTTTATAAGGCTTGGAATTTTGAAGAATTTCGATTGCTCTGGTGTAAGTGATTCGTTCGAAGTCATTCTCCAAAACAAACTTCATTCTATCAATTAACGGCAATTCGTTTCTTTCCGCTGCCGGTTTTTGACTGTCCAATTTTACTTCTCTGTCATGAAGGAACTGAAGGTCCTCTATACAATTGTCTAGGGCATACTTGATCACGTACTTTAGGAAGTCCTCACCTAAGTCCATATCGTCATCGAGGTCTGCAAAAGCGATCTCTGGTTCGATCATCCAGAACTCAGCAAGATGCCTAGAAGTATTAGAGTTTTCGGCTCTAAATGTGGGTCCAAAAGTATATACCTGACCAAGTGCCAACGCTCCTAACTCAGCTTCCAATTGCCCGGATACCGTGAGGTTGGTTTCTTTTCCGAAGAAGTCTTCCTTTACATCTATTTCACCGTCCTCTGTTTTTGGTAAGTTTTTTAAATCTAAAGAAGTTACGCGAAACATTTCACCGGCTCCTTCGGCATCACTCCCCGTAATTATTGGGCTGTGCAGATAGTAGAATCCGTTGTCGTTGAAGTATTTATGAATAGCATAAGCCATTGCATGCCTGATTCTAAAAACGGCAGAAAACGTTTGGGTTCTAAACCTTAAGTGCGCTTGCTCTCTCAATAGTTCAAGGCTATGTCTCTTGGGCTGAAGAATGGTTTTTGAAACCTCGTCTGGGTTTGCAGTTCCCAAAATTTCTATGCTATTAGCTACTACCTCAACGGATTGTCCAGCGCCTTGTGATTCCACCAAGTCACCATCCACAGAGATGGCTGAACCTACTGTGATTTGGTCGATAATTGCTTCATCAAAATTTTCGAAGTCAACCACAATTTGCAAATTAGATAAACAAGACCCATCATTCAGCGCAATGAATCGATTCGCCCTATAGGCTTTTACCCATCCCTTAACAGTGATTTTATTTCCGGGAGCACCCTTAAGTGCATCTATGATTTTCGTTCTACTCATGACCTTTCATTTTCTAACACAAAAAAAAGAACTTTTGAAGAAAGAAATGCGAAAAAGGTCAAAACTTTAGTCCGAAGGTCAAATAAAAATTGCGAGGAGCCGAAGTAATTATGCCCGGCCCAGGATAGGCGGTTGCCCTTCGTGTAAAATAGACTTCGTTGAGTAAGTTATTAATCCCTGCTGATAAACTGAGGGCTTCAAATGAATACTTTAGGTTACAATCAACTACATCATAGGTCGGAATTACTCCGTTTACCGCATTGGGTTGCGACAATGAATTGGAGGCATCACTATACTGCCAATGTACCCAGTTGTATTGTAAAGAGAGTGAAAAATCAGCATAGGAGATCTGTAAGGTGCTTTTCCAATTGACAGGCGGTACTAACTCCACATAATTTCCTGAATAGAGTGCGTTGTCATCAAGGTATCGAGCCCAGGTATAACTATAATTAAACATGGATAGGAGTCCCCATTTGGTCTTGTTATCATTTTTAAGTGCGAGCCAGTTAATTTGAACAACTCCTTCAAAACCAGCAGAAAGTGAACTAGAAATATTCGTTCTATACTGATAGGTATTAAAAAGTAGCGTGTCTTTTTGAATCGTAGTTCCGATGCGGTTATTGTAGTATAAAGCGTAAATTGACAGGTCGTAATAAAGGAGCTCATTGATGAAACCTTTTAGCCCCAAATCAGCATTGAAACCTGTTTCGTCTTGTAAGTTCGGGTCAATTCTGAAATTCGGGTTGACAATTTGCATATCCGTAAAGTTGATGCTTCGATAGTTTTGTGAAATATTGGCGTATAGCTTCAACGTATCTCCTCTAAAGGCATGATCAAAACCGAGTCCAAAAATGACAAAAGAACGTTCATTGTTGAGCTCCTGCGTATAACTTGAATTGTCAATGATATTATCGGCTAGATCCGTGGTGATGAGGTTATAAACTCCAGAAGCGTTGGTAGAAATATACTCTGCACGAATGCCTGGAACGAGACTTGTTTTTTGCGTAATTCGAAAAATGTTTTCTACGAAAATTGCCCCATTGAAACTAGGAAAACTGTAATCAGAAAATTCAAAGTTGCTTTGATCTATGAAATAGAAGTCCGCACCATTACCTGAATTGGCAAAGCCTTGCCTACCTCTACTGTTTCCTTTATAAAGTCGTACACCAAAAACAAGCGCTTGCGGTACTTCCTTGAGGTCGTAAATCTTTAAGTATCGTGACTCCAACCCTACATTGTTAAACTCACCAAGAATTAAGTTTCTTTCTTCTAATGGGTCAGCACGATTGATTTGTCCAAGGAACCCAAGTGCTTTTCGAGCGGCAAAAAGACCGAACAGTTTGGTGTCCAAAATATTCTTTGAATTGAAGGTGTGTTTGTGTGAAACACTCCATAAGTTCCAATCCACACTAAACCAGTTTCGTTCTCTTTTTGAGGTGAACGGATCGTTCCTGAACTCAAGGTCAGTCAAACCTCCAGACTGATGCGCAAGGTAGTGCATTTTGGTAAACTCAGCCGTCAACTTACTGTTTTCCTTGAGATAGTAGGACAAGTTGAACCCCGCAGTGGCCAACTCGTATTCAGAATTAGGACGCCATTCATTTCCTGTTTTCCAATTGAAGAAGGCAAAATATTGCCATCTTTTACTCCTCCCTCCAAAGTCAAGATAACTGGTGTTGACATTGAAAGACCCAAAGGTTTTTTGATACGTTCCGGATATCAAACGGTTATTGTTTCCTTGTTTTAATTTAAAGTTGATTACGCCCCCAAACTGTGGACCAAACTGCAAGGACCCAGCTCCCTTGATAAACTGAATTTGCTCAATGGCTTGAGCAGGAGGAGTGTAGTAACTTTCAGGATATCCTAGTGCATCAGCTGAAATGTCATACCCATTTTGACGCGTGTTGTAGTTTGATGTTCTACTCGGACTCAACCCTCTGCCGCCAATACCAAGCTGTATTCCGGCACCATCACTTTCCCAAATGTTCAAACCTGGGATGGAGGCATATATCTGTCGAGGGTTATTGAGCGCTAAGTTTCCTGAAACATGGCTCAGATTAATGGCTTCCGCTTTTTTGCCATGTGCTATCATGACGCCTTCAATGGGGCTGATCTTTCCAATGGGGCCTACGTGCTTCTTTTTGGCATAAACACTGTGAGCACCAAAAGAATAGGAGAAAGCCTCCATAGCTACATTTACTTCCTTTTGCGATTCATTCAAGTTTATGTAAAGCGTGTCCGTTCCATAAGCAATATTGGATACAACAAGAGTAATATTGCCAAATGCAACTTGAGGTGATTTAAAGTAGCCAGACTCATTTGAAATAAACTGATGGCCAGATTCAATTATTTTGATGTGTGAAAAGGGTATTATTTCTCCCGTTTGAGCGTCCGTTGTCACCCCAAAGACATAGCCCTTTTCTTTCTGTGCAAGTGTAATCAAAGGCATCAGAAGTAGAAGTAACGATATGTGAATTAGCTTAATTCTCATAAGGCATGATCCATTTTCGGGGCGCTAAATTAAAGGGTTCAGCCGCTAGGTCAACCGTTGGGTCGATAAATGTTCTGCTCCCTGTGTTGAATAGCACAACTTTGGCATCTACATAAACCCTTGGTGTACCTAGGTTTATTTGTTCTTCACCTGTGCTGACCACCTCATCCTTGTAAATATCTCTCAGGTAATGGGCAAACTGTAAGATCATGTCGGGTTGTGTGGACATTTGTTTTATCTGTTGTTCGGTCAATAGGGATGAAGACTCGATAACCTTAAAACTGTCTCCATTTTCTGGATATAAATAGAAGGTACAATAACCCACTTTTTCGATCAGCATGACACGCCAACTAAATCGGTAGCCTTGTTCGGTCCAAAAGAGTTTCCCCGGATAGAGTAAATACCGAAAAGGTAAGAGTAGTTGAACAGTAACATAGAATAAGATTAAGGAAGAAACGAAAAGTTTAGGTTGATAAACTGAAGAACTGGGTGAGTGGCTTTTTCTAGTAAACGGTATGAGCAGTTTGCTATGAAGATTGGGTTCAAAGAAAACAGTGGTGAGCACAATCATAACCCAGGGAAAAACGCCAATAGGAAACATTATTCCTGTGATGGTGTGAAAGAAAACTACAGCTAAATAAGCATAAATTCTTGTCTTTCGCATCGAAAGCAAAAAGACCACCGAAAGGTCAAAAAGGCAGCCTGCCCATGCAAAAAGATAAGCAACCCAATTCTCACCCATTAGTGAACCAATGACTGGAAGATCCGATTGATGTTTTAACCAATTGCTCAACGGTTGAGCCTCAAATAACCAATGATAATTTAGCTTGGCAACTCCTGCAAAGAAATAGACAACACCAATCTGAAATTTTAGGAGGTTAATCGTCCAATTTGGAACCTTGCTCAGCGGTTTTGCGATTTTGAATCTGACATCCAGCGAATGACTTCTGTGTGCGGGTAGCCAAATCAAAATAAAGGCAATCAAACTAATAAAGTAGTAGTGGTTGAGGTAGTTTGTTTTGTCAATAAGTTCGACATAAGTAAAAGAAAGGAAGAAGAGAGCAGCAGCGCACCGATAAAAAAGCCCCAGGGCAACAAAAAGAGCACTTAGCCCCATAATTCCGAACAACCAATACATGCCGTTTCCAGAAAGTGGCTCAACCCATTCAAAACCATAGTAGGCGAAATAAAACTGCGGATCAATGTAGAGTTCCTTTATCCATCCGAAATAGGCAAAGCGGAGAACGCTAAAAACCATAAGAAGCCCAAAGAGAATTCTGAACCAAACCAGAGAAGCAATGTTTGCATCCCTCCAAAGCAATTTATGTTTCCATTTTGAGGTCAATCTCCATCGTTATCCTGATACGTGACGATAACACCAAGTGCAGACGTCAGATCAACTTTTAAGTAGGGGACAAGTTTTTGATATTCAGTATAAATCTCCGAAGAAGAAATTGGATCTTGCTGCACCATTTCAGACCATGCCGTACCATTAGTTTCGGAGATGTTCACGATAATGTCCATCTGCGAGTTAATGACTTGAGATAAGTTACTATTGTCAATCGTAGCACCTACGTAGTCCGCATAGTCCAATAGGCCGAGGTTATCTGAAGTGCCCGAATAATTCATGCCATTGAGAAACCGCTTGAAGTACGTCATAGCATGTTGAGCAAATATCAATTCATCGGCTGAATAGAGACCTTCGACATGTCCGGGCATGGGTTGTTGACTAAATCCATTGAAAACGCCAACAGGAACGCCTATTTTCCCTTTTCGAGTGTGTACTTCGTAATGTTGAATGATGGCATTCATTAGTTCGCTAACAGAACTACCAGAAGCGTTGGAAAGGTTGTTTTCTACAAACTCAGTTTTGTAGGTAGACCATGCATCCACAACGTACGTTGTATTTACTTTTAGGTCTTCAACAACATCTTCTAAGTAAGAAATGATCGCAGGGTCAGATGACAAATAACTTACATTCTGAGCTAGATCATCCTCTTTAAAAAGGAGGTAATCAATAGTTTGCCAGCCCTTCGCTACGTACTGATTTCCCGCAGCAAGACTATAGCCTCCTTGCGAAATATTGGTCAAAATAAGCGATGTATCTACAGGGTAAGTGTTCGACTGTCCGATTAATGCGATGTTGTTTGCTGGGCCAAAGTCAAGAAAAGCAACAGTTTGCCAACCTTTTAAGGCAGCAACGTAGTCATTTCTGAGTTGCTCAAGGTGCGTGTCGTTTGGTGCATTCTCAAAAGTACTTAGCGAAGTCTCAAAACTTTCAATTTCGGAGAGGTAGGTTGCATATGCGGGTAAGATGTAGCCAGAGGTAATGTCCTCAAGCATGGCTGCACGATCGAAGTCGTCAGAAACGATGGTGTCTTCAGGTTCTTTGACACAGGATGCCAAAGAACCGAAGACGCCAATTAAAATTAAAAACCTAGAAACGATATTCAAATTATAGGTCATCTTTAACATCTGTTAACCCCGTTGCTGACGCAATGGCATCAATGGCCATATTGATGTGCATCACACCTACTGTGTTGAAGTCCTCAAAGTGACTTAAGGCAGCATCAATCTGAGCAGTTGTCATTCCTTCTCCAGAGATAGCGTTGTAGCCATATCTCATTCCATCCAAAAATGCCCATGCTTCAGAAAGCACGTGATTTCTTGCTGTTGCATTTCCAGAACTAATGTAATCTTTAGCATCGTTCAAGTAGTGAATAGCGGCTGCGGCAGCCAACTTTTCCATCTCATTTCTAATGATAACGATTTGAGCATCTCTTGTTTCATAGTCCAAATTATCAATTGCTGCTCTACCAGTTCTGAATGCCTCACTGATTTTAGTGGCAGATTGGATCACAGACTCTCGTCCGTCAGCATATTTTCCCCAGAAACGATCCGTTCCGCTGGTTGGGTAATCAACCGATGAAGTGAAATATCCATAAGCCTCATCCCAGTGGTGTTGCATGTCTGTATAATTTTCTCCGGTAACGATTGTTGCGTTGTCATCGTTTGGAACTAGCCCTAAATACTGCACCGTGATTTGGCTTGCAAAAACAGCAGACATTAAACCTTTTTCAACAAGTTGCGTATACTCTATACCATCGGCACCCATGAGATAGGGTCCTTTGGCGCCATCGTCTGGCCAAACTCCTGCTGCTCCTGCAGAACCTGCTTGGTTGTAGTTACTGATTACATCCAAACTGTCCATGTATTCTTCAAATAGTGCCTGAATGCCTGCGTCTGCAGATCCTCCGGCAGAAGCGTAAGCCGTTTTACTCTTGAGTTGTTTAGATGAACCTGTCAAGCCTAGACCATTTGCATCTGTCCAAGTATAACCGTTATTGGCATACATGTCCTTTAATTGTTGCGCATCGAGAAACACTCCCTGAACGTCTGCTGTTTTCATGTAAGCGCTCATTTCGCTCAGCATATCCAATCGCTGATATTGGCCAGAAAAACTTACGGTAGAGTTCCCGTCTGCATCTGTAAATGCATAGGTTGTAGGAACTGTATAACTATCGTCAGTCGCAGTATCATAGACACAACTGTTGTCCTCTTTCTTTGCTCTTTCATCAAAGTTAGTTGCGGATGGATCAGTACACCCTTTCTTACATCCTTGAGCGATAAGCCCAACAGTTGCGATCGAAATGATCAGGAATCTCATTTTCATTTTTTTTGCTATTTAGAATTATTCTACGGTGCAAAATTAAGTCGGAGGTAGGCAGCCCACAATACCCAAAATGAGGTATTTCTTGTGATTTAGTTATTAAAAAACGCCCGTTTATATGTATTCTGAGTTTCGAGAAGATTGCCTAAGTCAATTTATATTTTTACGATTAATTTTATGTACAGACTAATTGCAGACAGCGGATCAACTAAGACGGATTGGGTTTTGACCCGAGGGAGTGAGGTTGTGAGAAGGATGAAGACGGTTGGACTCAACCCTTACCTTAATGCTAAAGAAGCAATTGTTACTGCCCTGAGAACGGAGCTTTTGCCTGCCTTTTCTTCTGTAGAGATTAAGGAAACTTTAGAGATAGAGTTTTATGGTGCTGGCTGTAGCAACGATGAAAAGAAACGATTGATTAGCGGAAGCATTCATAGTTTTTTTCCATTAGCAGATATAGTGGTAGAACACGATCTTTTAGGAGCGGCAAAAGCAGTCTGTGGAAACCAGCCCGGAATTGCGGCCATCCTTGGCACAGGAAGCAACAGTTGTTATTATGATGGAGAGCAAATTGTGAAGAACGTGATCTCACTTGGTTTTATTTTGGGCGATGAAGGCAGTGGATGCTACATTGGAAAGCAATTGGTCGCAGACTTTCTCAACAAAGAAATGCCCGAAGCTCTGCAACAGCATTTGAAGAATGATCTGGGATTATGCAAAGATCAAATATTTGATAGCGTTTATAAAAAACCATTGCCGAATAGGTACTTAGCTTCTTTTACAAAGTGGGTGGATAATTACTATGATGATTTTGAATATTTGCACGAATTGATAAGACGTTCTTTCAATGATTTCTTTACAAAAAGTATTGTGAAGTATGACAATCACCAAGAGCTAGCTATCAATGTAGTGGGGTCTGTAGGATATCGATTTAAAGAGGAGCTAGTAGAAGTAGCCAAAAAAAATAATTGTAGTATCGGTACGGTCATTAAATCACCGATCGATGGATTAATTAAATAGGAGTAGTGGTCTGTGAGTTGAAACGGGTAGAATTGAAATGTGCGGATATAGAATTAAGACCAGATGGTATTTTACACATAGATATTAAGGTTGACGAAGTATTTGAGCTTGAGCATTCACAAGAGATGATTGAGGCGAGAACCAAATTAGTGGAAGGTAAAAAAACGCCAATTGTTTATACCTGCACTCAGTTTGTGATTCCTTCAAAAGAGGTGAGAGAGCTTGTAGCTTCTGAGCAGAGGTCTGAGATGGTTTTAGCGGATGCTTTTGTGGTGAACACGATGCCACAAAAGATTATGGCGTCACTTTTTATACGAATCAACAAACCTGTTAGGCCTACTAGGGTTTTTAGTACTTTTGAGGCGGCTATTGAATGGGTCGACACCTTTATTGAAAAAGCATGAAATTAGAAGAACATTTAAAAGAAAGATCAAACAATACATGTGAGCTTAGTGGTCTTTCAGAGGATTTAGTCGTGTATATGGTACCTCCGTATGAGGATGACTCCTATGAAAGACATGCTTACATCAGCTCAAAGTGCAAACGTCAGATTGAAAATGAAGAACCTACAGACGCTAATTTTTGGCGATGCCTGAATGACAGCATGTGGAGCGAAGTGCCAGCGGTTAAGGTGTTGGCATATAGAATGCTGAAGAGGTTGCGTTCTGAAGGTTGGCCTCAGGATTTGTTGGATATGATTTATTTAACGGATGAAGAGTTGGCCTGGGCAAAGTCCTTTGGTGATGGCATAGATGAAGAGGACCGAGTGATTCATAAGGACTCCAATGGTGCCGTTCTATCTGCTGGTGATTCCGTAACGCTCATCAAAGACCTGAACGTGAAAGGAGCTGGCTTTACGGCAAAACGTGGAACAGCGGTTAGAAACATCACGCTTGATCCGGACAATGCGAACCACATTGAAGGTAAAGTGGAAGGACAAAAGATTGTTATCCTCACTCAGTACGTCAAGAAGCAGTAGGTTTATTTGAACCAAATGGCTTGTGGGATGATTCCTGTGCTAAAGGTATCAATAGGCTGATATAGCGAGTCAAACCTAAGTACTCTGCCTGGCTGAATGTAATCAATCGCATCGGTTATGTAGACATCTGAGTTGTGGGGATCAACGCCCAAACCATAATAAACCGAACCATTTGATGCAATGACGGGTTGGGTTGGAAGCTGGTTTGCCGTCACATCAAAAGCGTAGATACCATTGTTTAAGTAGTAAAGGACGTGGGTCTTCGGATCATACGTTAGCTGTGTTGGATTATCTGTAATGGAGCCAAAAGAATAGGACTGTACGATGGCCGATCCATCATATTTCGTAAGCCTAGGAATCTCCTGATTAAAACCTCCAGTGTTTAAAAACCAAATGGTGCCATCGCTTGATTGCTGGATTCCAGAAGGACCTTTCCCTACTTCGATTGTATCTACAAAAGTTGAGTTAGTGAGATCATATTTCAGCACCCAGGTGGTGTCTGGACAGCCTATGTAGAGCATATCATCAGCAACCAATAAGTCTTCCGACCAGCGACCTACCGAAATGGATCCGATTATACTGTTTTGGTCGAGATTGAGGATAGAGACGTTGCTACTGTAAAGATCAGAAACGTAGGCTCTATTTCCATGAGTAACCATAGATCGAGGGCTTGTAAGTCCGGCAATGGTTGCTTGAGAAACGTAGTTAGCAGTATCTATCACTTCTATTTTTCCTGAGTTGTTTACAACAATGTAGAGCATATCCTGATATCGACAGAAACTTTGCATAACATCTCCTAGCGCAAAACCATTAATGTTTTGAAAAACTTGTTGAGAGGCGTTTTGAGTGGAAGGATCATACAAGGAAATACTTGCGTTTCCCCAGCCAAAATTTCCTTCGCAACCAACTAGCACGTCTTGTGTTGAGGAAGTAACACCTTCTTCGCAGGAAGGGCATTGAGGTCCGATTTCTTTCTTTTTACAAGAAGCAAAAACCAATACAAGCACAATATATAGAAACGTGATTCTCATCGTTGGTCGCTAAAATAAACTTTTAATCCAATTTCAAAATATCTTCCAGGAAGTGGTTGGTTGGCAATGGTTTGGTAGGTTTCATTGTAAACGTTCATTACATTTAAGGAAACCGATGCTGCTTCATGATTTTTTCCGAAGGTATAGGTTAATCTGAAATTGGCAGGAGCTGTGTAGGGTAGGTAAGTCGTGTTGAGCGCATCAATGTATACTTTACTCGTGATTTTTTGTTCGTATTGTATTATAAGGCGGTTGAGCCTGAACGCTGAACTTATTGCCAAAGAGTGCTCTGGGATATAAATGGGACGTTTGTCGAGGCTCTGATCTCCTGATAAGTAAGTTTTAGTAATGACAGCATCAAGATATTGATAGCCTAGTCTAATTTCCGGTTTTATTTTTGCATTGCGTTTTTTTGAAACGTAGTTGATTTCCAATTCACCTCCATTTTTTTGCACCGATTTGACATTGATCGGACTCCAGATGGCGCTCTCTTGAGGTAGCCACTGAATCCAATTGTCAATTTGACTAAAAAAACCTTTTGCCGTGATGGTGATCTGATCTAAAGCAAAAAAGGAGGAAACGAGATCCAATTGTCTACTTTCCTCAGGGATGAGGTTACTATTACCACCTGGCTCCCAGTACAAATCGTTGAGTGTGGGAGCGTGTACGTTCCGATTTGCTGAGATCGATAACCGAAATGACTTTTGATGAAGGTATTCGGCACCAGCACCATATACGAGTGGCAAAAAGTTATTATCAATATAGATTTGACGAGCTTGAGCTTTAAAAACAAACCTTTTGATATTTTTTGTGAGTTGTAGAAAAGCACCCGAATGATTCCGTGTTTTGACTGTAGGAAAACCACCTGAGTTTGCACTACTTAGTCGATGTATTAACTGCGTGTTTAATTCGATTCGCTTGGGCAGGTACCAATGTGAATTGTATTGTATATCTAAGATGTTGGTGATTACTTCTGATGCTGATGAGAGCGCGTCAGAATTGTAAAGCAAATAATCGTTCACATGTCCGAGCTGAAAATGATGGGTCCGATCAATTTTTCGGTTCTCATTTCCATACATTTTTAAGCTCAGCACATTTTTCCATGACTCATCTTGTTGACGCGCATTTTGAGACAACACTCCAATGGCTGGAGCTACTTCACGAAATGTGTTTACATAATTACCAACCCATTTTAGCAAGCCGTTCTTTAATTTTACTGCTATAAGTTGTTGGACACCTTTTTGAGAAAAAGAAGCATTTTCGCGCGATGTAATGATGGGCTTGGCTTGAGAATAATCTTGGTACGTAAAATCATTGTCCGCATCCCATTTGATCAGGGTTGTTTCTGAAAGCCACTTTTTGCTTGAAAGGGTTGCTTTGATGGAAGTTCGATCATAACCAAAACTCCCTAAGTTCTTCTTTGCAATGATAGATTGCTGCCGACTGAAGCCAACGGTATTATCCAGCGTTACTGTTCCAGCAATTCCCGTTTGATTATCTCCGGTATTATGCCCCCCGGGATTAATGGCAATGGTATTGTAGAACTCCGCGGGTAAGATTGAAAAGTCAGTTTGACCCAATGTGGGAGAGTTAATGCTCACTCCGTTCCAAATCACATTGGTTTGACTTGCGCCACCTCCACGAACGGAAACCGATGAGATACCTCCCATACCGTATGATTTTAAATAAACGGTAGAAAGTGTATTGATGATATTGCCTACATCTTTTTCATAGGCAATGGGTGATGTTCTTTGTGTAATTGATAGTGAGTCGCTGGAAGCAGCAACTTCTTTGGTAAAAGTGGCGAGGGTGTCCACTTGAGCAAAACTCAACTGACTCATTATGAGCGCAATTATGAGTAGAAGAACCTTCAAATCAATGAATAATCAATCGTTGAACCTGATCATTGATTTTTAACAAGTAGATACCAGCTGCAAAGTCTGAGAGGCTCAACTTTGTTTGATCGGTAAAAGTCCCTTGCGTCATTATTTTGCCTGAAAGACTCAGGATGCTATAATTATTTTGACCATTGCTCACAAGGTTTATAATGTCTTCAGCGGGATTTGGATAAACGTCAATGGAATATATCGAATGGTATACACTCAAAGGTTCTTGATGAATGACCCCAACGGCATCTAAATCAAAGCCTCCAGAAGCAAAATCCGTAGGATAAGGGTCGTTAATTTTTTGACCAAACTGATCGAATGTTGCGTAAGTTTCATCAATGGTACCAACAACGTCAATGATTTTTACATGCGTAACATTGTTCACGTCTAGACCTGCAACACCTGTCATTTCATCCAGATCAAATGGTGTGCCGTATTGTGCTTTGTATTTACCCGCAAGGTTGTTTACCTTGGTCGCGTCAGTATTTCCAAAGCCATCGGTTTGAAGCGTGTCTTGTGTTTCAGAAGTCGCAGGAAATCGATAATAATTAACGCCATCAGAACTAACCTCTACAAAGGCAAGTTCTAAAAAAGTATCGTTGAAACCATTTTCAAAAACAGCAAAATCCCAGCCTGTCCCATTGATAATGGGGGTGTCAAAAGTTAGAATGGCTTCTCCACCGTCTCCCAAACTGACCACTCCAAATTCCCCACTTTGCCCAGTGGCATTGTAGTCATCACCTAAAGAAACAAGGGGAGAGCTAGTGGTAGCAATATCTTGTGGCCCTCTATAAGTAACACAGTTGGTCGCCCAAGCAACAAAAATACTACTGTCTTTATGAATAGCGGTGGTACCCACCTGTCCAGCAGGAGAAGCAAAACTACCTTGTCCAAAAACAGAACAAGGTAGAATAAATGAAAAGATCAATAAAACTCTCATTAGTACTTGATAAAGGATTTAGTAGTGACTTCTGTTTTTCCGAGCAAACGAATTAAGTAGGTTCCTGACGATAAAGAGGAAACATCAATTGAACCACTTTGAAATTGTCTTGTGCTGAGTACCTTGCCATCAAGTGATAAGACTTGGTAAGCTGAAATTTCGTTTCCACCAGAAATGAAAATTTGATCATTAACCGGGTTGGGGTATAATGCAATATCTGTAGACACTTCTGCCACACTAATGGATGTGGATGGAGTTATCTCGTCAATGGCAAAAAAAGCAGGGGTGTTCATTCCCCATGCTCCAACATCAGAGGAACTAAGGTTAAATTCAATATAGCTAGACGTTGCAATGGAAGATAGATCCACCTGTGTCCAATCCTTTAAGACGTAGTCCTGTGAGTTGTCAGTAAACCTGTAGTCTGCGAGGTAGAGTTCAATGCTGTCTATTTTTTGATTCTGATCATCGTAACCAACAATGGTCAGTAGAAACCAGTCAGGATCATCTCCAGTTGTGCCGCCAAACTGTTTGGCAAACATATCGCCATTTAGCATGGAGTGAGCCGCGTAGTTGGAGTTAGTAATATAAATTGTACTGAAGTCAGCTGTGTTGTCATTTAAAGTAATCGTGCTGTTTTGCTGCCCCATTGCGTATTGAGACCCTGAAAAGGCGCCACCTGCATAGGAACTATGCTGACCGTTTAGATTGGTCAGTGTGTCTGAGGTTTGGTTGGAATATGCCCATCCAGAAGACCACAGACCGTAGGCCGCACCCCAAGAAGTGTCGTAAACGGTTTTGAAATCAAAGACGGATTCCGAGTAACTGGAAGTAAAAATTCCTGAAGGGTTTTCAGTCCCCGAAAGGTCAGCACCGTTCCAATAGCTCTCTGAAGACCCAATAGAAACGGTTTCGAAGCTCGCGTTTTGAGCAAAAGTTACAACTCCAGAAAGTAGAGCTGCTAAAAAGTAAATTTTTTTCATCCTTTTAATTTTTTAAGGTTTAGAATTAATTAAAAGAATAAAATCAATGAGAAAGTATCGACCAGAGAAGGTCTTTAAATTCAAACATTGCTTTTATCCCGAAAGCGTGTTTTGTTGCAACTAGGCAGGTCTTCTGACTTACTCCTTACTTTAGGTTCCTTCCCGCTCGTCAACAAACGAACAGTGGTAATAACGCAAAGCGTGTAGAGCTTACAGCTACGGGTATAGTTCTAGATTTACACTAGATTCCCTTTTAATACTGACCCTAACGAGTCAGTAACCATAATCACGATGCAAAGATAGACGGTTTATTTGGATACGTAACTGAAAATTCCCAAAGAATTTTGATTGGGACATAAGTATAAATCCCAAATATTGTTTTGCTAGTACGTTGACTTTGACTAAATTGCGCAACCTAAACTTTACCTCTTGGTCTATGAAAAACCTCTTGTTTTTATCGCTACTTGCTTTTCTAAGTGCAACTTCTATTACCCACGCCCAGTGTGCCTTTACACTGACGGCCGATACCATTGCTTATCGATCGTGCATGTATGCGGTGGAAGATGTCGTTTGGGAAAATCACGTTAATACTTCATCGGTTCAGAATGACATCCTCAAGAATGCTGGTTCAAATGGTTCTTGGGATGCAGATGCTCAGTCCGTGAACTTGGTTTATAACAATGGCTTTGCACAGACAATTGTAGTGGAGACCAATACACGCAGGATGTTTGGTCTAAACACGGTGAATACGAGTTCTAATCATCCCGATTTGGATTTCGCTTTTTTCCTCAATAGCGATGGTAGCCTCTCGATATATGAAAGTGGATCAAACAGAGGTGTTCGAGGAGAATATGAAGCGGGAGATTCGCTCCGAATTTCATGTTTCAATAATGAAGTGGTTTATTTTGTAAACAACCACGCCATTTACGAAAGTCAAGTGGCTCCAACCTTTCCGATGTTTGTGGACATGTCTATTGCCACGACCAATGGAACTTTGCAAGATGTAGTTGTCGCCAACCCAACAGACTCGATTTATAATGTTTTTGAGTCGAATCCAGGTGCAAGTCCCTCTTACCAGTGGACACTTAACGGATTAAACCTAGCTATAGCCCCTACCGCAACCACTTACGCTGAGGCTTTATCAGATGGCGATGTTTTGCAGAGTGTTCTAGTACCAGGAGCTGGAGGTTGTTCAGGTAGCAATGTCTCTTCAAATGAGTTGAATATTAAGGCATTACCCATCGACTTTGATGCTAGAAATTATGCTAGAATTGACTCTATCATGTCAAACAGTTGTTTGTTTTTCAACGAGGATGTCAGCTGGCAAATCATATCAGGGCTAGAGATCAATGGAAAGAACAATTTAGTCAAAACAAATTCAAGTTCCGGTTGGGATGCAGGAGCGTTTTCCTATAATCAGGTAGGAGAAGGAGGTTTCATGGAAATGGTCATCAATGAGACCAATGCCAATCGGATGATCGGTTTGAATGCCGCAAATGAGGGTGTTGGCTATAGCGAGATTGATTTTGCTTTTTACCTAAATACAGGTGGAAACTTGTTAATCTATGAAAACGGCTCTAATAAAGGTAATTGGGGAGCTTACTCTACTGGAGATACTTTACAAATAGCTGTGGTTGGTAACGAAATAAGGTACATCCAAAATGGGAATATTGTTTATACAAGTTTGAATGCTCCAACGCTTCCATTGTATGTGGATATGAGTATCAGTACGACTGGAGGAACTGCAGAACAAATTACCATATCAAATCCAGCGTATGGCAGTTTCAGTGCAGCTAGCTTTGGTTTGGATCATGTTAATTATCAATGGATGTTGAATGGTGTTGCCGATGGTGGAAACAGTAACAGCTATGTGAACACATCATTGGCTGATGGAGATAGTGTATATTGTATTTTTAACATCGATCAAACGGGCTATTGCGGACTTGACACATCCTTTATTTCTAATGTTATTTATATCGAGGATTTAGATCCTAAACAGAATTTAGTCTTCGCAATCAGAAACGATAGTATCATTAACCAATCGTGTAACTATGCTTATGAAGAAGCAGCCTGGCAAAGCTTGACCTCTTTGAGTTTGAATGGAACGAATAATGTTACTAAGGTAGGATCATCAACGGGTTGGGATGCAGGTGCATTTTCCTACAATCAGGTAGAAGAAGGAGGTTTTATGGAGACGGTAGTCGATGAGACCAACACGAATAGGATGATCGGTTTGAACGCCACCAACACGAACGTAAGTTATACCGATATTGACTTTGCGTTTTACCTGAATACGGGAGGAAATTTATTGATCTATGAAAACGGATCAAATAAAGGGAACTGGGGATCATATTCAACAGGAGATACGCTACGAATAGCAGTCGTAGGAAATGAAGTAAGATACATCCAGAATGGTAACATTGTTTACACGAGTTTGAATACACCAACGTTACCGTTGTTTGTAGACTTAAGTATCAGCACAGTAGGAGGAACGTTAAAAGACATTTATGTTAACAACACGACTTATGGCTTGTTTTCGGCTTATGTCAATGGAGCAGATACGGTTCATTATGAATGGCAGCTGAACGGTAGCCCTGTTGGCTCAAATATTTCAACCTATACCAATACGGGACTATCAGATGGCGATGAGGTGACCTGTTTACTGAAGTTAGTCAACACAGCGGGCTGTTCAAACGATACGACAGAATTATCAAACACAGTGACGATCAACAAGGTTGACATTTTAGAGAACGTCATCTTCGCAATTAGAAACGATAGTATCATTAACCAATCGTGTAACTATGCTTATGAAGAAGCAGCCTGGCAAAGCTTGACCTCTTTGAGTTTGAATGGAACGAATAATGTTACTAAGGTAGGATCATCAACGGGTTGGGATGCAGGTGCATTTTCCTACAATCAGGTAGAAGAAGGAGGTTTTATGGAGACGGTAGTCGATGAGACCAACACGAATAGGATGATCGGTTTGAACGCCACCAACACGAACGTAAGTTATACCGATATTGACTTTGCGTTTTACCTGAATACGGGAGGAAATTTATTGATCTATGAAAACGGATCAAATAAAGGGAACTGGGGATCATATTCAACAGGAGATACGCTACGAATAGCAGTCGTAGGAAATGAAGTAAGATACATCCAGAATGGTAACATTGTTTACACGAGTTTGAATACACCAACATTGCCGTTGTTTGTAGACTTAAGTATCAACACAGTAGGAGGAACGTTAAAAGACATCTACGTTAACAACACTACTTATGGCTTGTTTTCGGCTTATGTCAATGGAGCGGACACAGTTCATTTTGAATGGCAGCTGAACGGTAGCCCTGTTGGTTCAAATATTTCAACCTATACTAATACAGGATTGTCTCAAGGTGATGAAGTAACCTGTATCCTAAAAATAGTGGAAACCAATGGCTGCGCACCAGATACTGCCGAGTTCTCGAATACAATTACAATCAATCAGGTAGACCTAATCGAGAACGTTATTTTCGCCATTAGAAACGATTCCATTGTAGAGAACTCCTGCTTGTTTGCGAATGAGGATGCGGCTTGGCAAAGCTCTACTTCAGTAGAATTTCAGGGGAGTAACAACGTGACCAAAACTGCAGGAGGTAATAGCTGGAATGCGGGAGCATTTTCATACAATAAAGTAGACAATGGTGGTTTTATGCAGACCATTGTCGATGAAACGAACACCAGTAGGATGGTTGGTCTAAATGCTACTAACACTAATGTTAATTATAACGATATTGATTTTGCGTTTTATTTGATTTCAGGGGGTAACCTAAGTATTTATGAAAATGGATCAAATAAAGGAAGCTATGGTACCTATTCAACCGGGGATACCTTACGCGTATTTGTGCAAGATAATGAAGTCAAATACTACAAGAACGGTAACCTCCTCTATACCAGTTTGAATGCACCAACATTACCTCTTTACGTTGATATGAGTTTGAATACAGTAGGAGGTACGGTGAAGGATGTTACCGTTTATAATGGTTTGTACGGAGCCTTTTCAGCGTTTGAATCAGGAGCGGATAGTGTGAGTATTCAGTGGAAACATAATGGTGTTTTTGTGGGAACGGATAGTTTGGGATATTTCAACAATTCGGTGGCAGATGGCGATAGTATTTCCGCTATATTATATATCGTTGGTTCAACGGGCTGTTCAGACACCATTATCCATTCCAATCGTATTAACATTGAGGAGATTTCAATGGAGGACTTTAGTGATTTTTACGTCACCCGAGAGTCAACCCATCACAATGGTTGTCAGTATGCCAAGGAAGAAGTGTACTGGACTCATGTAATTGGTTTGGAGAAAAATAATAACGCACTTTCGAAAACTTCTGGCTCTGGAAGCTGGGATTCGGATGCAATCTCTGGAAATACAGTTGGAGACAATGGATTTTTGGAATTTGTTGTTCCTCAGACGAATCAAAATTTGATGTTTGGGCTCAACTCCAATAATACAAGTCAATCCTATCAAGATATGGACTATGCGGTTTATTGCGTAGGAACTGACGTTAGAGTTTATGAAAATGGAAGTAATAGAGGGTTATTCACTACATATGCAGCGAATGACACGTTTAGAATTGATATTGTAAATAGCGTGGTTTATTATCTCAAAAATGGTACGGTGTTTTACACGAGTGCTGTTGCCCCTTCACTTCCTCTGTTTGTAGATTGCAGTTTCTCCACTGTAGGAGGATCGGTAACGGACGTTTATACGGGCAATGCGACTCACGGAAACTTTGTAGCTTATGCTTCAAACGTGGGAGATGACCCAACTTATCAGTGGAAGCTTAATGGAGTGGATGTTGGTTTGGACACCAATATTTACGAAAACGATGCACTGACAGATGGAGATGTAGTTTCTTGCGTGCTAGTTCCAGATTATAACAATTGTCCCGGAGTGACTTTTAATGGGAATGAAATTACAATTCTGGATACGCCACCAACCAACCTTGAACCTGATTTTACTCCTGTTTCTACAACATGGCAGGGAGGCACATCTTCCGATTGGAAGGATGGAGCGAACTGGTCAAATGGAGTTCCGTTTTCAGGTTATGAGGCTGTGATTCCTTCTGGAACACCAAATGACCCGACTATTCCAGAAGCTAGCTATTTATATGACTTGAATGTTGGCGTAGGAGCAACACTAAACATGGCGGCAGATGGTTACCTGAACCTATATCATGAATGGTTGAATGATGGAACTTTCAATTCCTCAACAGGTACGGTAGAGTTCAAAACATGTAAAGACACGTCTATTTTCAATACATCCGTAGTTGTTCCAGTTAATGAAGTCATCGTTAATAATGAAAAGCACCTTAACATTACTGGAGGAAGTCTTCAAATTCAGAGTCAGTTGGATTTTGAAAATGGAAACATTTACAACGGATCCAACACCCTTATTTTTGGTGATGATGCCTCTTGGATCAATGCGGCTTCTGATAAGCACGTAGAAGGGAAGGTTCAAAAGACGGGAGACGATGCGTTTACTTTCCCAGTAGGTAAGAACGACACGTTATATGCTCCAATAAGTATTACGGCACCAACAGATGTGTCGGATCATTTCACAGCCGAATATTTCCCAATTAACCCAGATAGTGTTCTGCCAATTCCTTATGATCGAGCTGCTTTAGAAGGCTCGTTGGATCATGTTAGCGCATGTGAATACTGGATTTTGGATCGAACTGGAGGAAGTTCGGATGTGGCAGTAACCTTGAGTTGGGATGATAGAAGTTGTAGCGTTACCAACCTTGCTGATTTGCGCGTGTCTAGATGGGATGGTGCTTTATGGAGAGACCATGGAAATGGTGGAGTAACGGGAAATACCACAGCAGGAACAATAGTTTCGGTAGGAGCAGTGACAAGCTTTAGTCC
This sequence comes from uncultured Flavobacteriales bacterium, assembly GCA_964387945.1. Lineage (GTDB taxonomy): Bacteria > Bacteroidota > Bacteroidia > Flavobacteriales_D > Parvicellaceae > Parvicella. The sequence continues at coordinate 373,922 of CAYLYX010000002.1, forward strand.
GTTTACCCTGGCCTCGATTACAGCTCAAAATCCGCTTCCCGTTGAACTTTTGAGTTTTGATGGAACAATGATCAATGGTGTTACGCACCTCAATTGGCAAACGGCTTCAGAGATTAATTGCAAGTTGTTTGAAGTTCAAAGAAGTAAAGACGGATCAGACTGGAACACATTCGCATCAGTGGATGGAGCAGGAAACAGTACTACACTAAACGAGTACACGATGAGAGATGAATCCCCATTCGCTGATTTGACCTACTATCGATTGAAGCAAATCGATTTCAACGGTGATTACGAGTACAGTGATGTAATCGTGGTAAAAAGCACATCAAGTGATGGAATTTTAGCTTACCCAAATCCTGTGAAGGATGTACTTGAGCTTCAGGGCTTGCCTTACGATTGCTCTGTTCGTGTGGTTGACGCAACTGGAAAGCTGATTTACAGTGGAACACAATCAACAATCCCAACGGACAACTGGAGCAGAGGGGTGTACCAGTTAAAAATAGTAGATCAAACAGGAGGTTTGATAAAGGTGATTAAACTCGTTAAATAATCACGGGCAGTTAGTATAAAACAAAAAGCCCTGACGATTTCGTCAGGGCTTTTTCACTATATACCTACAAAGATGAAATACTACACCTCTTACTTAGTAAGAGACATACTTACTTCAATAACTATTTGGGGATCTGGTGACTGACCTTTTTCTTCCTCTGGAGCTTGCTCAGAAGCATTTAAGAAAGGCATGTTAAAAGTTAACATATCCAGCGTTGTTGATCCATCAAAGGTCATTTCATTTTCAGAATAAGCAGCTACTCCTTCTAAAGTTACGTCTGTAGACACACCAATCACTTCAAGTGTACCCATTACTTTATTTCCTTCAGAACCCGTAATCGTAAACTTAGCAGTAGGATAAACTGCAGTGTTGAAGAAAGTAGAGTCTTGTAAATGCCCTTCTAACATTTTATTGTACTCTGAGTCACCTTCTTCATCCAAGCTAATGATGTCAAGCGTAAACTCACCACCTACAATCACGTTGTTATCTACAACAACATTTCCAGATACAGGAACAGTACCAACATGTACATAATCCTCATCCTTGTAATGCTTTGCTTTCCAGGTAATCGCTGACCCTTCAGTTGTATTATACGTACCAGAGATCGCTGCAGGAGCTTCAGTTTCACTAGTTTCACCAGCTCCTTCTGCGTCTTCACTTTCTTGTTCGCCACAGCTTACCATCGCAAGGGAAGCTACTGCAAAAATCGAATAAATAAATTTCTTCATGTTTTTATGTTATAATTTGATGGTGCAAATGTATATAAATTCCTTAGTGTAGAATGTTTATTTTGAAAATATTTTACACGGAAAATAAAATCGCTTGATTTTTCTCACTTTCAGGCTGTTGCAGGAGGATGTTTAACTACTTAAAACCTTGTCTACCATGTTTCTACTGCCCACAATAAATGGCACTCGTTGATGCAGTTCTTTGGGTGGAATGTCCATTATTCTTCGTTCACCATCAGTAGCTTTCCCTCCTGCTTGTTCTGCTATAAAAGCAAATGGGTTGCACTCATAGAGCAGACGAAGCTTACCATTTGGTGCTTTTGCGGTGGAAGGGTACATATAGATACCTCCTTTGATTAGGTTGCGATGAAAATCAGCTACCAGCGAGCCAATATACCTTCCAGAATAAGGTCTTTTGGTAGTCGGATCATTTTCCTGACAATAGGAAATGTATCGTTTAATGTAGTCTGGGCAAGCGTTGAGATTACCTTCGTTGATACTATAAATCCTTCCATCTTCCGGAATTCTCATGTTGGGATGAGACAAAAAGAAAACACCAATTCCTGGATCGTAAGTAAAGCCATTTACGCCATTACCTGTGGTGTAAACGAGCATGGTAGATGATCCATAGACCACATAACCAGCGGCTACTTGTTTATTTCCTTCTTGAAGAAAATCTTCTAATTGAACAGGAGTTCCCACAGGAGTAACACGCTTATAAACGCTAAAAATTGTTCCGATGGATACGTTTACGTCTATGTTCGAAGAGCCATCAAGTGGATCAATCATCACCACATATTTGGCTGTTGGGATCGTTCCATCAAACGCTACAAAATCATCATTTTCTTCAGAGGCAATTCCGCAAACTACTCCACGAGCGCGCAGGGCTTTTATGAACTGCTCATCCGCATACACGTCTAGCTTTTGTTGCTCCTCACCTTGGATGTTTTCGCTTCCTGCAGCACCTAGGATGTGCTTAGCCAGCCCTGCTTTGTTAATTTGTTGATTAACAATTTTGGCCGCCAAACGAATCGAGCTTAAGATTCGCGACAAGTCTCCGGAAGATCCCGGAAAGTCTTCTTGCTTTTCTAGAATAAATTCTCCAAGTGTGGTTGCCTTCATGGTGTTGTAAAAGTGAATTGGTTAATAAGTTGCCGTAAATATCGAAGTTTTATCGAGATAAATGACCAAATTTGAGAAGTAATTCAACCATGAACAGTACGAATGTAAGCATACGAAAAGCCGAGCGAAAGGATGTCCCAGCGCTTTTATCGCTCGTTCAAGAACTGGCGGTCTACGAGCATTGCCCAAACGAAGTTGTGGTAGATGAAGCAGAAATGGTAGCTGCTGGTTTTGGAGAAGATAGAGTGTTTGACGCTTTTGTAGCTGAGGCGGAGGGCAAGGTAGTCGGAATGGCTATTTTCTATACAGGGTATTCTACTTGGAAGGGTAAAACGCTTTATTTAGAAGATTTTCTTGTCACCGAAGATTGGCGAAGAAAAGGTGTCGGAAAATTACTGTTTGATCAAGTGATTGAAGAAGCGCGAGATAGAGGGGTTAGAAGAATGGATTGGCAAGTGCTGGAATGGAATCAACCCGCCATTGATTTTTACAAGAAGTATGCTTGTGAGTTAGATCCCGAGTGGTTGAACGGTAGAATTAAATTGGACTAAAATGAAAGTTTACAAATTTGGTGGAGCATCGGTAAAAGATGCTGATTCGGTAAGGAATGTGAAGCACATTATCTCGTTGTGCGATGATGACTTAATGCTGGTCATTTCGGCCATGGGAAAGATGACAAATGCCTTTGAGCAGTTGGTAGGTCAGTACATGGATGGGAGTGGAACAGGTCAAGACTACGGTGAGATTCGAAAGTTTCACAATAACATTGTGAACGACCTGGGCCTGTCTGAAGACGAACATTTTATGAGTCTCTACAATAAACTTTTCGATCGACTACTGACCAAGCTTTCGGATGAACCATCGTTTAATTACGATTACGAATACGACCAAATTGTCTCTTTCGGTGAATTGATCTCTACGACTATTGTTTCAGGCTATTTGAATGCTCAGGGGCTAGAAAACGAATGGATCGATGCACGAAAGGTGATTCGTACGGACGATTTGTACAGAGAAGGAAAAGTAGATTGGGAGTTGACGGCAGCTTTGTTTAAGAGTAAGACGGGCGCTTTCTTCCAAAATGATAATCAACGAACGATTTGTATCACCCAGGGGTTTTTAGGACACACAGATACGGGTCAAACGACCACTTTGGGAAGAGAAGGGTCAGACTATTCAGCGGGTATTGCAGCATGGTGTCTTGAAGCCGAAAGTGTTACCATTTGGAAGGATGTGCCGGGTATGCTCAATGCAGATCCCAAGTATTTTAATAACACAGAAAAGCTACCAAAGATTTCCTTCAGAGAGGCTATTGAATTGAGTTATTACGGAGCTTCTGTAATTCACCCAAAGACGATTAAGCCTCTTCAAAATAAAGACATTCCGCTTTATGTTAAGTCGTTCCTTAACCCCGATGAGGAGGGAACGATGATCCAGAAAGATATTGCATCAGACCATTTGGTGCCATCTTATATTTTCAAGAATGATCAGGCGTTGATTTCCATTTCACCGCGCGACTTTTCGTTTATAGTAGAAGGAAACCTAAGGGACATTTTTGAAGCCCTCCACAAGAGTAAAACTACGGTTAACCTAATGCAGAATTCGGCCATTAGTTTTTCGATTTGTGTCAATGAGGATGAAGCGAAGATGACTCACCTTATCGAACTCTTAGGAGAAGAGTATGAAGTACGATACAACACCCACCTCCAGTTGATGACCGTTCGTCATTACAACGAAGAGATCTTGAGAAAATTGAAGGGAGATAATGAAGTGCTATTAGAACAACGGAGTCGCCATACGACACGTTTTGTCATGAGATGATGAACATTTACAGACGTTTTCTCATATTGCACAGTAGATTTTATATATTTGTGTAGTAATCGTTGTAAAAGCAATATTTAAGGAATGAAAAAATTTATTTTACCCTTGGTTCTTGGAGCGGCAGTTGTTATGTCGTCCTGTGGAGATGGCGAAAATCCGTCAGAAGGAGATGTTGATGGAGATGATTCAACGAAAGTTGCCACCTCTGAGGTAGATTTGACAGGCTTGAGAGAATTTGATATGTCATCATATGATTTAAATGTGATCATTTATATCCCAGAGAAGTACTATCACGATGTAGAGGAGCAGGTAGACAAATTTGTGCAGCCTGTTATCACGCACAATGAAGGGGAAGCACTTTGGGATATTACAATGCCTGGAGACAAGAATTTTCACATGATCATTGAGGATTGGGGAGATATTGAACAATCGATTGCCATGGAGAAACAAGCACATGAAGATCAAGGCGAGATTTATGAGTTTGTTTACAACGAAGAAGGAAGCGATTATATGCTCTTTTCAAGAGTGCTGAAGTCCGGAAACACAACATTAGATCCAGAGGATATGAAGTCATTACCTAACCATCATTTCTATGTTGTGAAACAAATTGATGGATATTACATCACAGCAAAATCATATACCATGCAAGACTTTTTCCAAGTTTCTGCAAGAACAATGATGAATTGTGCAAGAGGAATGAAATCAGCCAGCGGAAGCTAACGATTGGTGATATAACTTATTTAAAAAGCCTTGGTATTCAAACCGAGGCTTTTTTTATTTCATTTTGTTGTGCATCCTAAGAAAAGTGGCCAGTTGCTGCGTGGCTCGAATACCTCTTACTTGGATGGATTTGATACCAAATGTGCGCTTCGGCACAATTCGAATGGTGCCTTTTTCTTGATAAGCCTTATTTATGGCAGACCAACTGATTAAAGTGGGTCTTAGCTTACTCCCTGTCACAACACCTTGATCCGTTACAATCACCTGCCCATTCAAAAAGTCATAAATCCAAATTCCCGCACCAAGTAAGATTCCTAAACCGTATTCAGTGTATAGTGGTTTGAATGGCTTTCCTTCACGATGATAAAGATAGAAGTGAGCAAGTGTAAAAATCAGAATGAGCAGGTTCATCAAGAGGTTAAAAACCAAATTTCTACTCACCTTAAAGTCTTCTTTTTGTGTTACAACGCTCACAATTTTAGCCAAGCGCATTGATTTTAGTTGACTTCTAAAGAGAAGAACTATTCCTGAACCACAAAGCGCCATAGCAACGTAGCTATAGAAACCCCAGTTAGACCGAAAGTCATATGCAATGTATCCAATGATTAGGAGTATCATCATACCTTGCATCGTTAACTCCTGAAGTAAGCTATAATTTGGAAATTTTCTCATACCTTAGAACCTTGCAAAGGTAAGCAGATTATGAGAATCTTGTCGTACGTAGGGTTGATGTTCTTATGTAATTTGGCAATTGGACAGCTAGATACTAACCTAGCGGTTTTTGAAGACATGGCAGAGGTAGAATTGAATGAAATCAAATCCTTTGATCGATGGGAGCAAAACACCGTGTATTTTCCTTCTGGACGTAAGCGAGATGAAATTCGTACCTATGTTTCATCTGGTTGCAAAACCGATGAAAAGTGCGTCATTAAATATCAGCATCAGGTATATTTTGACGATAGTTTAAGCACCCTTGCAATGAAGGAGGGGAAGTATCTTGTCTTGAATAGTAAAAAGGCAACTTTTCGACATTATGGCTGGTGGTATGCAGCTGACGCAAAAGTCTACAGAAGGGTTAAGGAGAAAACAACACGTCAGCTTGATTCGTAAGCTGCAATTTCCATTCTTTTTTACCGAATACTAAAAAATTATGTCCTACACTAAATCCAAGGGGTTTACGCAGCGTGTTTGAATTACCTTCAATCTCAAACAAATAATTTTTAAAATTTAAATCATTAATATGATGAGAAATTGCATTTATTTTTTCCTTTTTGGGATTGGATTTTTTTCCTCACTGGAGGTAGGAGCACAAGGCTATTATCATGGTGCTGGAATCCAGTTGATTGGAGCCAGTCATAATGTTTCCTATGTAGTTCCGGGAGAGTTGGATTATTCTGGGAGCAATGGATACACCACACCTGCTCTGTTTTACAAGGCAACCTACTTATTCAATGAAAATGGAGTGAGCATGGGCTTGTCTGCATACCCATCATTTGGTCTTGCGTTAAATGTTAACAGTCAAACAGGTAGTAGCGGGTCTTTAGGAGGAGAAGTTCCGCTATATTTCGAGACTTATTTTGGAGATATAGAAGATGGTAGCTTTTTTCTAGGAGCTGGTTTTAATGCTGGTTTTATTTTATCAGACGGTGGTAACTTTAAGGCATTTGGACCTTCCTTTGGTTTAGGTGGCCAGTTTAACCTAAAAGATAAATTGATAGGATTAAGAGCTTCCTACACGATCGGACTAAATAAGTCAGATTTTCCTTCGACTTATGAAGTTTCTAAGGATAGCAGAACAATGTTTAGCCTTGGAGTTTATTATCCCTTTGGTGGATAGTATTTGAGTTTTCTGGTTTGTGAAAAGCTGAATGGATATCCATTCAGCTTTTTTTTATGGCTGAGCAAACTTCTTCAACTTCCTTTGCTGAAACATCTAAGTGCGTTACCAGACGCATTCTGGTAGGGCTCAACGCCATACAAAGAATGTTCTTGCTGGCTAGGTCGTCAACCCATTCTTGAGCAGAACCATTAGTGTTGATCATCACAATATTGGTTTCAACGGTTTCTACCGAAGCACACCTTGGGTTTTGCAAAGCGGCTTCTCCAATTTTTTGTGCATTTTGATGATCAATCTTCAGACGTTCCACATGATTTCTTAATGCGTACAACCCTCCGGCAGCAATTATTCCGGCCTGGCGCATTCCTCCACCAAGGACTTTTCGTACCCTTCTCGATTTTGTGATAAAGTCCTTAGATCCCAAAAGAACAGATCCCACCGGAGCGCCAAGCCCTTTTGATAAGCAAATGGAAACGCTGTCAAATACTTCCCCGTAGTCTTTAGGGTTTTCTCCCTTTGCAACGATGGCGTTGAAGACTCGAGCGCCATCTAAGTGCAGCGCCAATCCATATTCCTCACAAGCTTGTTTTATTTTTCGAAATTCATTAAAATCATAACAAAGTCCACCCCCACGATTAGAAGTATTTTCCAAGCTAACCAGGCGCGTTAGTGGTTTATGAACATCTGAAGGGTCATTGAAGTTATCGTACACGTCTTGAGCTGTAATCATGCCACTCAACCCAGGAATCAAACGAGCAGAGGTGGCAGAGTTTACAGCAATACCTCCTCCTTCATAGCGATAAATGTGCGATTCATAGCTGCAAATCAGCTCATCTCCTGGCTGTGTATGCACGCGAATGGCAATTTGATTGGTCATTGTTCCTGAAGGACAAAACAACCCTGCTTCCATGCCAAACATTTCAGCAGCTTCCTGCTCCAAAAGGTTAATCGTTGGATCTTCACTAAAAACATCATCTCCCACAGGAGCGTTCATCATAAACTCCATCATCGCTGGAGTAGGTTTTGTCACGGTGTCGCTTCTTAAGTCTATCATGTTATTTTTCTTCACATGGAAATTTTTGATGAACGGAGAAAACGTCCCCTGTAACATTTCCATAGTTTACGTAGTACAAATCTACAGGAAGTCCGCAAAAATCAATTTTATTCCCATAACCTCTTGAAACAAGGTCTCCACAAGCGTTGAATATTTCAAACAAAGTGCTTTCCGAAAAACTTATTCCATCATAAATATAGTCGTTTATAATGTAAACCTTTGATTTAGCAGATTTGAATTCAATAAATTCGCTTGAGATTTTCTTTCCAACTGAATTAAACTGTGATACCCGAAACTTGTTATTATCATTGTGAGTGGTGGAAAGAACAAATTCATAACACGTCTGTTTAATGGTGCCACTACTCATTACTTCTCCAATTTTAATCCATTTATTCCAACGATATTGCTCAATTACGTAGTCAGTTTTTTGACCCTCATTTTTGGAACACCATTTTAGAATGGAATCACCTTCTATCCAGATTTTATCAATGATTGCACTTGATATCGAGGTCAATGCACCTAAGTTAATCACCTTGGGAAGTTCATCGCTATTGTAACGAAAGAGAATGGTTACGCTGTCTCCAATGTTTAGGTTTTGCGGTAAGAGATCAATTTCAAATGCTGAACTAAAAACCTGTTGAGTGATTTTGGTACCGTTTACCTCAACAGACTTAACTGAGAAGCCTATTCCACTTTTATCGTTGGGGTTTTGAACATAGATGTTCATTCCTTGATAAGTACCAGTAAATGCAGCACTTGAAAAACTTTCACTACCCTCTTGTGCATTTAGAAATGTTGTGGAGAGAAAAATATAAACTGTAAACAAAACTAGTTTCATGCAACGCAGAGTTTAGCAAATATAGTTCAAATAAGAGATTATACTACATTTGCAAATTCAAAGGCATTTCTATGGGATTAAAAGAAGAAATCGGAAAGAGAAGGACATTTGGTATTATCAGTCACCCAGATGCGGGAAAGACAACATTAACTGAAAAATTACTCTTGTTTGGTGGTGCTATCCAGACTGCAGGTGCGGTTAAAAACAACAAGATCAAGAAGTCCGCTACTTCCGATTTTATGGAGATTGAGAAACAAAGAGGAATCTCGGTTGCTACTTCTGTGATGGCTTTTCAGTATGGAGGTAAACAGATCAACATTCTGGATACACCGGGCCACAAGGATTTTGCGGAAGATACCTATCGAACACTAACTGCTGTTGATAGTGTAATTCTGGTAATCGACTGTGCAAATGGTGTAGAGAGCCAAACCGAGAAACTGATGGAGGTGTGTAGAATGCGAAATACTCCTGTGATCGTTTTTGTGAATAAAATGGATCGCGAAGGAAAAGAAGCGTTTGACTTGTTAGATGAACTAGAAGAGAAGCTGGACATTAAGGTTAGACCACTTAGTTGGCCGATAGGAATGGGAGATCGTTTCAAAGGAGTTTACAACTTACATCGTAAAAACCTGAACCTGTTTGATGCCAACAAGACCAAAATTGAGCGAGACATTGTTAATATTGAAGACTTGTCTGACCCAAAACTAGACGAGGTGGTTGGAGAACAGTTTGCAGGAGAACTACGTGAAGAAGCTGAACTGGTAGAAGGTGTTTACGAACCTTTCGATCGAGAAAAGTACCTAGCTGGCGAAGTGGCTCCTGTATTCTTTGGTTCGGCATTGAATAATTTTGGTGTTCAAGAGCTGCTGGATACGTTTATCGAAATATCTCCAGAGCCAAAAGGGCGCAGTACTGATACTGAACTCATCAAACCGAATGACCAAAAGTTCTCTGGTTTCGTATTTAAAATTCACGCGAATATTGACCCAAAGCATAGAGACAGAATTGCATTTTTGAGAATCGTTTCTGGAAAGTTTGAGCGAAACAAATTTTATCAGCACGTGAGGTTGAGTAAGAAGTTTAAGTTTGCCAACCCTACCTCTTTCATGGCGCAAAGTAAGGAAGTAGTAGATGAAGCTTATCCGGGAGATGTAGTGGGGCTGTACGATACCGGAAACTTTAAAATTGGGGATACACTTACGGAAGGTGATAATTTTATGTTTAAGGGAATACCTAGCTTTTCACCTGAGATCTTCAAAGAGGTTCAGAACGATGATCCAATGAAAACGAAACAACTTGATAAAGGGATTCAACAATTGACGGATGAAGGAGTAGCGCAGTTGTTTACGATTCAGCCCGGAAATAGAAAGGTGATTGGAACGGTTGGAGAACTCCAGTTCGAAGTCATTCAATACCGTTTAGAACACGAATATGGTGCCAAGGCCAGCTTCAAATTTAAACCTCACCATAAGGCATGCTGGATGACTACTGACGATGAGGAAAAACTCGATGAATTCATCAAACGAAAGCTGAACAATATTGCCTACGACAAGGATGGCAATCCTGTCTTTTTAGCAGATTCGCCCTTTTTACTCTCGCAAGCAGAAGCAGACTATCCGGAGATTAAATTCCACCGAACGTCTGAGTTTAAGTTGGACAGTGAATGATCGGGTGATCACTCCATATCTGGAAAAATAGCCGTATCGTAAGGTGAAAGACACAAATAGGAAATGGCATATCCCTTGGTCGAATAAACGAGCACTTCGGCTTTTTCTTTATTAAATAGATACAAATAGGTGTTTCCAGCTTCACTTGTAACAGAGTAAACAGGTTGATTAGGAACAGACAAGTCACGTTCTGTAATTTTATACAGACTTGTGATGTTGTCGGTAACGTGAATAAACTCGTTGTCGCTGATAAACATAAAGAATTGGCAAACGACTTTCTTTTCGTATTCTTCAGTGATATTAAAGTCAGCATCCACGTCAAACTCCTGTCGACTATCAACTGGCCAAATTTGACCCATTTGAGCAAATGCAAAAGATGGAAGGATAAACCCCATCAAAATAACTAATGTTTTCATAAAAATAGATTTTGTCAAACTTAGGATAAATGGCTATTTTGCAACTACGTAAAATCCCGTATTTTTTAAAATCCGGATTTATTCGAACGCAAAAGGATGAAGACAGACAACCACAAAAACCGAGTTCTTTCTTCCGATTATCGGAAGAGTGAGAATTTTTTTGAAAGTGATAAAATGCTGCGGCATCATTTAGGTGTGATATTGAACAAGGAGGCTAAAGCAGCTATAGAACAGCGCCTGAATTGGATGGGAAATATAGCCGCTAATGGGATGGATTATCACTCTTTGAAAGCCGATAAAGTACCACCAACTTTGGTCAAGAGAGATCCTTGGGGACAGGATATTGATCATATTGAATTTCACCCTAGTTATTGGCTTTTAGTAGAATACGCTGTTCGCTCCGGAATGTTTGCGGTTAAGTGGCATCCCGATTTTAGAGAGAAATTGCCCGATCAATTGAATAAAATGAGCTTTGGGATCAGCTACCTCTATGCAATGGCAGAGACAGGTATCTATTGTCCACTGTGCATGACAGATGGCGTGGCCGTTTTGATTGATAAGTATTGTGAACAAGCAGACAAAGACCGACTATTGTCTGCAATTTACGCTTCGGGAATTGAAGACCTCAAAACCGGAGCCATGTATCTTACGGAGAAGGCTGGTGGCTCTGATGTTGGTGCGAATTTAGTAACTGCCACGCACCTGAAGGATGATCTTTATTTGCTCAATGGAGAAAAATGGTTCTGTAGCAACGCCAACGGAGAAATAGCGTTTGTATTGGCAAGGACAAATCCAGAGATAAAAGGAACAAAAGGGTTGTCCATTTTTTTGGTAGAAAAGAACTTGCCAGATGGTTCTGCCAATCCGATGGAAATGGTACGCCTAAAAGACAAACTTGGGGTAAAATCAATGGCAAGTGCAGAGATCATACTAACCAATACCGTTGGAAAGTTGGTAGGAGAGGAGTTTAAAGGATTTAAGGTAATGACCGAAATGATCAACCTGTCCAGAGTTTATAATTCAGTGGCGGCTCAAGCAGCTTCTAGAAGAGCGCTTTCAGAAGCGTATCAATTTCTGAAAGGACGTGAAACGTTCGGTAAGAACGCCATGCAACATCCCTTGGTAAGGGTAAAACTGGAGGAGCTAGGAGCGTTGAACGTAGCTAACTTTTATCTGACCTGGCGCGCAGTAGAAGCGCTAGACAACACGCAGGACGAAAATGAACAAAACCTTCTAAGGTTACTTACACCCATGGTCAAGCGTTGGAGTGCAGATCGAGGAGTTTACATTGCTAGGGAGTCCATGGAGTTGATGGGCGGTATCGGTTATATCGAAGATCAGGTAATGCCCAAACTTATGAGAGACATCATGGTTTTACCGATTTGGGAAGGAGCAGGCAACATCATGGTTCTAGATATGCTGAGAGCTTGCGTGAAGTCAAACGGTTTGGAAGTAATGTTGAAAGAGGTAGTGTCAAATAGCAAGGATTCTGCATATGAAGAACTACTCGCTAAAGAAGTTCAGAAATTGAGTTCGTTTGCCAAAGAAGTCATAGCAATGGAGCCGGAAGAGATGCAAGCAAATGCCAAGTTCTTTTTCGATCGGCTGGCTACGGTTTATCAGATGAGCCTGATGGCAAAGAATTTAGACCAGACAAGTGAACAATGGATCTTGCCCGCGCTAAATTACTTCGAAAAAAACATCTTGAATTCCTCGGATGACCTCAGCAAAAGAAATGTGCTTTCTCAAGAAGTGGTAGAACAATTGATTGCTTGGACTCCATAAAAAATCTAACTTAGAGAAACCAATTATTAAACTAAATTGAGTACGATGAAAAAACAAAAATGGATGTTAATACCTTTCGCTGCACTGTTGATGATCAGCTGCGGAAGTGAAGAAGGAGAAGAAAGTGAAAAAGAACTTACGTTTGACGAAAAAGTTCAAGAGGTTTGCGACTGTTTTAACGAAAAAGCTGAAAACGGAGAGCCTCCAAAAGACTGCTTTATGCTGCAAGGGGAACACGAACAAACGGTGGGAGAAGATAGACGCGTTGAGTTTATTCAGGCAACGAACGCGTGTGCGGGTTAAGAGAAACGTTGTATAAATTACCTGCGCCTAACCGACTCTTCATCTTTGGAGAGTTGGTTTCTCAGCGCAGCAAGGTCTTTAAACTTTTGTTCATCCCTAATTTTTCGAATGAAGGTAAGCGTGAGTTCTTGACCGTATAGATTGGAATTGAAGTCTAAAAGATGAACTTCAATGGTGGTTTGTGCTCCTTCTTCAATAGTTGGTTTATTCCCGATGTTCAGCATTCCAGTAAAGTTGTCTCCTTCTGCTTGAACATGAACCTCGTAGACCCCATTTCCGGGTACAATTTTGTTGGGATCACTAACTTGGATATTTGCTGTAGGATATCCAATTTCACGACCGATTTTTGCGCCTTCAACTACCGTTCCAGTCAGTGAGAAAGGATGACCTAGGAAATCGTTGGCAACCCTAATTTCACCATTCTCAATAGCCCTTCTTACCTTTGTAGAACTAACGGTAATTTCATCAATTTCTTGAGCAGAAATTTCCACTACCTCAAAATCATAAACCACAGAGAGTTCCCGAAGTAAATCAATATCACCCTCTCGGTTTCTACCAAAATGGTGGTCGTAACCTATTACAATGGTGTTAATCCCGATCTTGTTGACAAGGATGTCACGCACATATTCCACAGGAGACATTCTTGAAAGGCTCTTTTCAAATGCCATGTAAATCACATGACCGAGCCCAAATTGTTCCAAAAGAGCTGTCTTTTCTTCAATGGTATTGATCAACTTAAGTGAATCATCGTCTGGAAAAAGTACTTTTCTAGGGTGCGGATGAAACGTCAGTAAAACACTCTCTCCTCCTTTTTCCTTCGCAATTTCATTGATGCGTGAAATGATCTTCTGATGACCAATGTGTACGCCATCAAAAGTTCCTACGGTAAGGATCGGGTTGGTAATCTCAGCGATCTCGTGAATACTCTTGTGTATAATCAACTTCTCTAATCTTGTGATGCAAAGTTAGGGATTTGAGACAAGTGAGTTCTATCATTGAAATGTAAAATTTGATCAATCCTAGGCATAAATTGTCACTTTTTGATCGAATAGTTGTTTTTTTGTACCCCTTAATGCAAAAACTAGCTGTATTCATATTGCTATTTGGGGTAGTGACTGCTTTTGGTCAAACCCAACAGATTAGAGGTGTGGTGCTTCATAACTTTAGTGAATTACCGCTCGAAGACGTACAGGTAAAAGTCATGCTCAACGATTCGGTGGTTAAGACAACGTTTACCAATGCATCTGGTGAATTTTTGTTTGTCAATGTAGCGCTCGGAATGTACGACATAGCTTTTACCCATGTCAACTTTGAATCCTTCATTCTACCCGATATCACGTTGCTCTCAAGCAGAGAGACCTATCTAGAAGTTCAGTTGGTAGAACGACTAGAACAGTTGGATGAATTTAGTGTCAAGAAGCCCAAAAAAGATCGTTCTAAGACCAATAACGATATGGTGACGAACAGTGTCAAGACCATATACCCGCAGGATATGAAAAAGCTGGCGGGGAGTCTGGACGACCCCATTCGAGTGGCGGGTATGATGCCCGGGGTAACCTCTGATGCAGCCTTCTCAGAAAACTTTATCTCCATTCGTGGTAACTCGCCCAGAGGTTTAAAGTACATGATGGAAGGTGTCGAATTGTTCAACCCAACACATTTTGCAAGAATCGGAAGTTCAGGAGGAACGTTCACGATTTTTTCGATGCAGTTATTAGACAAAAGTGACTTTTTTACGGGAGCATTTCCAGCAGAGTATAGCAATGCCATGGGAGGTGTACTCGATGTGAATTTTAGATCTGGAAACAACAAGAGTAGAAATTATGCGATCAATATAGGTACGCTGGGGCTAGATTTTGCTGCCGAAGGACCTTTTAACGAAAAGAACAAATCAAGCTATTTGGTTAACTACCGTTACTCGGTGGTGGGTATGGCAAGACTGATTGGTTATCCAACCCAACCCACCTATCAGGATTTGTCCTATGTACTGGACTTTCCGATGAAAAAGGGAAACCTGAAATTGTTTGGAATGGCAGGGACAAGCGATCGAAAGCGATTAGCTACAGCAGATAGTTCGGTCTGGGAGGGAGACATTGATCGTTACAACCTGTCTTTACGAGGAGATATGGTTACCTTGGGAGGGGTTTATGACCATCATTTGGGAGAAAACACCTTGCTCAAATTTACCTTAGCGGGAGGAGCTTCCCGACAAGTGGATAACCGAAATTACCTGCTAGACGATTACGATGAGATCATTCGAAACAAAAACGAGTACAATTCGGTTCCAATCACTGGAGCATTGTCTCTCAAACACAAGTTTTCGGTAAGACATATCAACAAAACAGGGTTTTCGGCAGACTATACAACGCACGACTGGGACGTCTTGAAATATGACTTTGAAGCGATGCATTTAGACACTTTGGTATTGGGAAATGGTTCATCTCAGACTTACAAAGCGTATACCCAATCCAAGTTTTTACTGAACGAGAACTGGTCTGTAAATCTAGGAGTAGCTGGATTGTATTACAGTGTGAATGAGAAATATAGTGTTGAACCACGAATTGGTCTTGCTTATGCCACCAAAAACAAAGGGAAAATAAGTCTGTCCTTAGGCAAACACAGTCAGATTGATAATTTTGCCACCTATCGTTACCAAACTACGGACTCATTGGGCAATACCATTTATCCCAATCAGTCGCTTGACTTTGTGAAGGCGTATCACGCCATTGCAGGTTATCGTGCAACCGTTTTTAAGAATCACTACCTGAATGTGGAGACCTATTACCAGTACCTGTATGACGTTCCAGTAGAAGCAGGAGGGACATTTTCGATGTTGAACATTGCCGAGTTGCAGGAAGTGCGTGAATTGACAAATGACGGTATTGGTGAGAATGTTGGTTTGGATGTGAGCCTAGAGCGCTATGCCAACAAAGGGCTTTATTACATGATTAATGCAAGCATTTACAGTTCGCGATATCAGGGGGGAGATGGTATCTGGAGAAGTACGGAATTTGACCAGGGGTTTAATGTTAAATTCTTGGCAGGTAAAGAATATATCGTAGGCGAAAAGAAAGGAAAAACTAACTACATCGGTTGGAATACCAATTTGGCTTACGTAGGTGGAAGACCATATACGCCCATTGATTTAGAAGCATCCGAACTGGAGCAGGAAACCGTTTACGATGAATCACGTGCCTTTACCGAACAAGAGGACAACCTGTTGTTTCTGGACGTTACGTTTACCTACAAAGTCAATAAACAAAAACATACTGGCGTTTGGTCCTTGCAGATCAAGAACCTGTTCTCTAATGGAAATGCCATTTACCGAGAATACGATGCGGTGCTAAAAGAAGAAGTGACCATTCCATCTTCGAGCTTTTTCCCGAACTTGAGCTACAAGATCTTGTTTTAGGTGCTTTGAAAACCCAAACTCAAATGCTTAGAAACTTACTGTATATCTAATGTTTGGGATCAAACTTAGTTGTGTTGCTCCTGGTAAAGTTTTATCCTGTCTCGGGTCGTAGTAGTAATCTAACTTTGCCTGATGATTTGTGGCGTTTAAAACTTCAAACTTTATTGCATGCGTTGCCTTTGGTCGGTTGATTTGATACGACCCGGAAATGTTGATGAAAAAGACGTTTTCGCCTCTAAGTTCATAAGGCTTGTTCCAATCTCGAACAGTATATCCATTTATTCTCGAAGATTCCAGATCTATTGCTGTATATCGCTGTGCTCCTAGTAAGGATGCTTTTATATTCACTGCCAACACCTTATTTTTCTTTAGCGGAAATTCCTTCCCTAAAAGGAAGTTAATGTTGTAGTTACCATTGTACTTACTGTTGTACCATTGATTCGTTAGTGTTTTGTATTCAGAATTATACAAAGAGGTAGTAAACAAGAAATATAGATTGTTATTCATATACCTTTCAAGAGTTAATTCCACACCATAGTTACGTCCTCTTCCTGTACTTATCAATTCTCTTTCCGTATACCATCCACTCATATTCAGCAAGGCAAATGAGCTTGTGTCTACATTTTCTACAGCCATGCTTCTCAGGTCTTGATAGTAAATTTCAACCTTGGCATTCATATTCTTACCAATTTTCTGATTATACCCTAGAACATAGTGATGTGCTTTTGGTAACTTAATGTTCGCATTGATCGGGGTTTTATCTGTAGTATCAGAAATAGAGGATAGGGTATAAGTAAGCATCGACTCTAATTTACTATGCGCTCCATACCCAAAGGTTATGGAGTTTGTTTTGCCTGTTCTATAGCGAGCTGATATTCTCGGTTCTATAGAAGATGTGTTATTGTATAAGAAGTGTAGCCCATGAATACCTCCCACCAATGTTAGCTTATCCGTGGGGCGGTACTTCATACTGACGAATGCTTGTGCCATGTTTGCATTGCCAACTCTATCTATTGGACGGATAACGAGTCCGTCCTCTTCGTATTCGCTTAAGAAGTTGTATCGCATATTGGTGAAAATGAGACCTGTTTTTAGTGTCGCTTTCGCTGAAAACTTTTTGTTGAAGGAAGTTTGCGCACGAAACGTTTGTTTGTGCAATGATTCTTTGTTAGTCAATTTTAGAGGATTGTCATCAATCCCTTCATAAGATGTATAACTGCTACCATTCCCAGAATAAGAAATTACACTTTTGATGTAAGATTTTTCGTTCAACGAATACATATGTGTAATACCGGAAGTTCCAAGATAAGCGCTGTATTCATCTTCATAATTGATTGAATCTCCTTGCCAAATGTAGTAATCCTGATCGGCAATTGCACTAATACCACCTAACCCAAACCAGGTAAAGGTGCCGGCTTTTTTTGTTGGGAAGTAAAGGTTAAAAGACCCATCTTGATACCTGGGCACACCCCCAAAGTCAACAACATTCAGACCATCTAAAATGCCCAAAGTAGAGTAGCGGTAGTTTGCCAAATATGATGCACCTCCATTTTTTGAGAAAGGTCCTTCCAAAGTAAGTTCTGTACCGATGACACCAACGCCAATGGTATATTCTCTTTGGTCACTGTTTCCTTTGCGAAGTTTCATGTCAAACACACCCGAAAGTGCATTCCCATATTCTGGTGCAAATGCACCCGTTAAGAAATCGGAATTCGCAAGCATCGAACTATTCAAAGCATTAATAGGGCCTCCGGTTGAACCTTCATCAGAGAAGTGGTTGGGATTCGGAATTTCTACGCCTTCTAGCCTCCAAAGAATACCACGAGGTGTATTCCCTCTTACAACAATGTCATTGTCTCCACCACCATCAGAACTTACACCAGCAAAAGCGGAAACCATCCTTGCCGGATCGTTAAAGCTACCCGCATATCGTTTCGTTTCTTCTACGGTAAACATTTTCGCACTTGTGATCGACATTTCGTTGAGTACTTCATCTTTAGGCTTTTCAGCTTGTATCGTGACTGCATTAAGCATCTCAAGGTCTTCCTCCATTTCTATGTTGAGATAAAACTCCTTACCGGATGTAAGCTGAAGGTTATTTAAAGTTTTTGGGGCATAACCGACATACGTAAATTGAATATCGAATTTACCAACCGGAACATCTTTAACGATAAAGTCTCCATCGATGTTAGTAGTAGTCCCTTTTATGGTGTCGTTGTATTTTACGATAACTGTGACTCCTATAAGTGGATACTTTGAATCAGTGTCTACAATGTTTCCTTTGATATTTTGGAAGATTACGTTCTGAGCAGTTGCTACTAATGTGAAGAAAAGAGTAAGAAATGCAAAAGTTAGTCTTAGTTTAAATGACATGTTTGGTTGTTTAAGGTTCTATTCAGATAGACACTTTTTACCAAAACAGTTGCACAGAAGAAGTAGAATATTTTGTGGTTAAACTTTCGTAATCAATCGTGAACCCCAGAAAAACTAGTCATTTTCGCAGTAACAACTTGCTGGATATTCTATGAATTTTTCATAGATAGTTGACGGTAAATAAAGTCCGTTGGTTTTCAATCCATCGTCAAATTTGGATTTGTTTAACGCGGTGGAAAATGCTTCAAAACGGTGTGTAATGTCTCGTTCGTGATTCGCACGTAAATCATAGGACAGCGCCTCACTTTTGCAGCCAAAGTCAAATCCACTCAAGCTAAAGGTCTTCATGTTGCGGTCGGAAACCGTATTGAAATGTACTTTTTTATGCTTGATGTCATAGACGATCGACCATGAACCGTCCAGTTTCACCTGATCCAACACGTCAAAAGAATAATCGATAACGTTTTGCTCGTTGCCCTGCTCGTAGAGTTCGATGAGGCTAACCGCAGTGTTGAAACGACATTTCTTTTTATGCTCCCGGTTCCACAGCGATGTTTTGTAGTTGCTATTCTCCAAAACGGGATACTTGAGATCATCACCCGTGTAAACGACCTGTTTGCCATACATAAACTCGATCACAGCAACGTTTCCCGTACTGTCACAGACCAGAAAATGGATGTCCTGACTGATTTTTGAGATGCGGATGTCCTGATTAGACTCAATAACTTCATCAATCGTTTCGCAGTTGTCCAGTTGGTATTGCACCCACTGCAACTCATTCACGGCTTTGCGTTGATCGGCTTTAGGAAACTGACCAGCTACAACCATAATCTCTACCACCAGCCCTTTTTCGTTGATACCACCAAACGGAAACTCTTTTCCAAACTGGTTGAACGTCACACTTCCAAATTTTGAGGTCCACACCGCAGGTTCATCGGGAGCAAAAACCAATGCTCTTTTTTTGACACCTCGTTGGTTCACGGCTATTAGACCGTTGTCTGAGACCCAATCCAGGTTTCTACCAAAAACGAGTTCATCCGCATTTTGAATCACAAACGTGGTGCAGCTCCATCCGTTTGAAATGGAAATGCCGGCAAAGAAGACGATCAATAGAATAAGCCGTTTCATGGATCCAATTTACGAAAACCAGCCGTATCGGTTTCATACGAGTTATTAAAAGGTGTTAAAATGGGGGGCACCTTTATGAAATTCAAATTTCCTTTTGGAGTTTGGTAATGTCATAGAAATTCAATGTACAGAATTTCATAACCGCTTTCGAACCAAGGATGCTTGGCTTCTGAGATAAGAACATAAAAGTATACCGCATTGAAAATCAACCCGATTGACAGCAATAGCCATGCTATTACTCTTAGCTCTTTTGAAGGTTTCGGGAATAGATTTCTCATCCAGTAAGAGAACCCTAAGAAGATTGCCCAGTAAAATAGAAGATCGATGATCAGATTAAAATAATTCAGGGCGGTTTCCATTGAGTTTCCAAATCGTCCTACTATTCCTGATTCTACAGCATATGGAAATGGAAATCCAGTTAGAATGAATTCACTATTGTCCCAACCATAGTAGGTTGCCACTATATGCCATTTTACTGTTAACCAAGGGAAAACGAGCAAACAGATAGCTAAAGAAAATAATGCACGATTTTTCATTTTTTATGACACCAATACATTTTAAGTAAAACTTGCAGGAAGAATGAAAAGTTATAGTTTTTTGAAGATATCGTTTTTAAGCAGATTCAAGTTCTATTACCTTAGTTATCATTTTGATCAATGACTTTCTTTTGATTAGTAGTTGTTGTCATGTGGGTCTTTTTTGTTACTAAAAACAGAAGTCCGGATCCTGCTATTGAGGCTAAAGGTAATACTACATTCCAGTAGTGGAGAAAAGGAATCCAAACGATGTAGTCAGGAAGAAATGCGCTTTCTGGTTTTACGAAAACATCCGCCAGAACGAATGCCAGAATGCAGATTATAATCAACATACTCCATGCAATTAACCAATATGAAATAAGGGTTAGGTATGTAGCTTTAGGAGTTCTTTTCCAGACTAAGAAAGATGTCAATGGAATATGACCGATGGAAAGAGCAAAAATAGGATATGACAGACTCCATGATGACATAGGTTTGAGAATGCTCATTAAGTAACCAGAAATCCAAGTACTAAATTGATCACATAACATCCATGCAGCACTTGTCATGACGATGGATGATAGGATAGACATTGTTTTGGGTGCGGTCATTTGTCACTTTTAAAAAGTCCATACTTTTCGAATACTAATTTAAGTTCATCATAACCTTCTTCGCTAAGTTGACTGAGTTTAGGAATGGTTGATTCGGTTTTCGTAGTTGAGCACTCAAAACAAATCTCAATGTACCCAATCTCTTTGCCTTTGGAGTCATATAAGATTATAGCATTTCTAGGATTATAACATACGCCTTGTAAACCTCCAACTTTATCTGAATAGACTAAATCAATAACTTTATTCTTTTTGCTTCCTTTTAAAGTTTGCTGATTTTCAAAGTCCGATTCGCTATATCCATCCGGGTTTGAATAAATCAGAGTTCTCATTCCTTTGTAGGAAACTAAGGCGATTTTCTTTACTTCTTTTTTTAACTCCTCAACTTTTTCCTGAGCGGTAACGCTACTGAGAATCAGAAAAAGAATACAGGCGATGCAATATTTTAGCAATTTATTTTTCAATGGATGCCGATTAGTAACTCCCTTACAAAAAGCCGTTCAGTGTTTTTGTTGCTGATGCGGTTAGTTATTGCATCTAATATTCTGGATATTATCAAACATATTGTTTCGTTGATTTGCACCCCAACCTTTTTTGTTATACCATTTTGATGAAAGGTTAATTTCGATTTGTTCTTTGATTTCTGGGCAATCCTTTAAAAGGTCTTTTAGTAAGTTATCGTAGGTTTTTTGATCGTCTTTTAATCTTCTTGATACCGTTATCTTACCTTCAATTAAATCTCCATTTTTGTCCCATATGTAAAGTAAATAGAATGTTCCTGTAAAATAAAGAGTGACAGAAAAGTTATCACTTGTGATCAGAACCTCATGAAGTCTTTTTTGACCTTTATTTCCCTTGATAAATCTTGAATCATAGTAATGATTCTCGACATACAGGTTCTTAACATCTGTTTGTTTTATCTTAATTAATTCACCGTTAGAATCATGATAATAGAGAAATTGCTCGGCCAACGCATAGTCTCCGCTTACGGCATAATCACCCACAGACCATGAATTTCCACTTGTGTTTTCGTGCATGTTGACGGAGTCATTTTCTAAAGTTATGAAATACATGCTCTCTGTTTGACTGTGCGCATTATTACAGATCCATAGTAAAGTGAACGCGAGTAGTAGAAATGATTTATTTGTTTTCATAGTCTTAGTTTTAAAGTTGAGCTTTTACCTATTTCAATTTGCTCTAGCTAGCTGAAAGTTACAATTTTTCGAATAACCTTGAGTATTTGTTATTTTATTTGACTATAAATCAACCCTTTCCAAAACATCTTTTTTTCAGGGTTTAATGTGTTGTCAAAAATGAAATCAAATTCAGCTTTCACAATACCTTGATCAAAAGCTACTGGATCGATTTTTATTTCCCCACTTTTCAACGGAAATATTTCCAGCTGAGTAGATCCAACAATACTGTTGTATTCAATCCAAGCGTTAACGGAATTGTTGGTAATCTTAATTTGTAGGCTACTATGTGTTGCTGTAGTGCATTCAGACTGGCCGAGTATTGAGTTATCAGGTAATTGTTTAAATGACATGAAATTTGATCCTGCCCATTCATAAGTCCATGCTTCAGCGTGCAAGGAGTAAGTCCTATGCGTAGTGTCTACCAGTCCATAAAATGCTTGAAGCGAATCGTTAAATATTTTACCATTTTCATCTTTCATTTGCTCAGTCCCTTCTGGGCAAAGTCCATCACAGCTTAATTGCCCAAAGGCATTTGTATAGACACCTTCTGGATAACTCCAGTTTTCAGTAAAAGCGAAATCGGAATTCAGCTCATCCGTCCAATCAATTGGTATTGACTTCTTTTCTCTAATTGTATTAAAGGAGAAAAGTAGTACACAGGATAATATGACGAGAACAGGTTTCAAGTTTATTAAGTCTTAACAGTGCCTAACGTTCAGTACAGAAACAAAGTAGTAAATAAACGTCTGATACTAACAGATAGCAAGATACCGATTTAATCGCAACACTAGATCAAATGAGTTTCCAAACCAGTACTAGATAAGCATTATAAAGCAGGTGGTTACAGTTCTTAAATTTTCAGAAATAAGTCTATGTGTTCTCGAACTTTAGTATAGAAAAAGAAGAATGATTGATGAGACAAAAATCATCCACCCTAAGAAAAAGAACCATGTTATCTTTGAGTGTTTTTTGCTCATCTTCCGAATACTGTAGAACTCAAGAAATACTTTAACAAACCAGTAAGATGAGATTATTTTGTTCGTATCAACATCTTTGGCTTGCACTATATTGTACATTTCCAAGAAACAGAATATGACAAGGGTAAGCCCTAAAGCGCATAAGAAAATAAAGAATGAAATCATACTAAAATAGCTTTGGTACTGGGCTTTTTGAGAAAGCACAATAGAGGTTGAGTATGTAACGAATGTGTTTTCATTTCTTGAATTAATTGAACTGTCCGCACCTGCCTGCCGGTAGGCAGTTTTTTTTTGGACTTTGTGTACCACGAATTTATTTTTCGGTTAGTCGATAGAATCCATCATTTGGGCGCACACCATTGAGGTCTCCGCAGTGAAATTGAGCACCTTTAGTCCACAAAAGATTCGATTCATTAGATTTATACCATTCTTCTATTTTAGTCTTATAGGATTTTCGATTGTCTGGGCTTCTTTGTAACCAATTGAGATTGCTAATCCACCACGATTCATCAATAGCTTTAATATCAAAGAATTCATTTGGATTTGGCAATGAATAAATTATTTCTGCTAGAGCGGTTAGAGCAATGTCTGCAACCGTCATTTGACCACCGTAGTTTGGGAAGTTGACTTTTGTTTGTGTGGTATCATCGAGTAATTCAATTAGCGCTAAAATCGCGTTATTTTTTAATTTTACTACACTCCAGAAAGATTCATCACCGCATCCAAATGATCCAATTTCAAAATCATGACAGATATATGGCATATCAGAGATATTTAGGATTTTCTCACGTATTTCAGAGGTTATGCTCTGACCGAAAGACATAATCGGAAGTAGTAGTAATATGTATTTTAACAGTTTCATTCTTTTAATGTGCTACGGGGCAGGCTAAAATGCGTGCGCCCTAACGTTTAGATTATCTAATATACGGATTATTATTCTGGGCAATGATTGTCCGTTTGGAGACGTGAGGGTGAATGCAATTTAGGCGTTGTTGTAAAACGTATTTAGTCCCTCGATTTAGAATCTTAATTTATCCACTCTGTAATTTTTTGCTGTATAATTGAATATGATTTGCTTGATGGCATGTGTTTAGAATTATCCAATAGATGCACTTCTTTAAGGTTACTAAATAGTTCCTTACTTCTTTTCTCAATTTTTTCTCCAGGAAAATAGACATCATTTTTTACTGCCAATATGTAGACGGGTGCTTTGAAATTTGCAACATCCTTGGACTTAAGTAATTTAGGAATTCTTGTGTCTAATTTCACGCCATTCATTATAACACTTAACATTTTGTACAAATGATCATCTTCAATAGGTGCAAAAGCACTTAAAAAGGATTTCAAGTGTTTTTCTTTTTTCGTGATTTTCCATCGAATTAGAGGGTAGGTTAGTTTTGTAATAGACTCCCAAATATTTCCATTTACAATACCACTGGGTACTACCAAGATACACTTGTCAATGTAATCTGGCTTATTCATAATTAGTTTTTCAACAATGAAGGCACCATAGGATATACCGATAATATTTGCGCTTTCGATTTCTAATTCGTTTAGTATTTCTTCGATCCAAAGTGCATAGGAGTTATCGTTAATGGGTATCTGTGTTTCTTCACTTTTAGTGGCTTGACCGACTGTTTCAATAACATAAAAACAGTACTTATCTAGAATGCCTTTGATTGCTTCTAGTGTGATAGGAGCGCCTGCATTGTATCCATGAAATATCACAATTTTTTTTCCTTCAGGATTACCCGAATTGACGATTCTAGTTCTGCCAAACTTTGTTTCCACATCAATGTTAGTAGCATCAATTTGTAGACTTTCGAGTTTTTCATCATATAGTCGCATTAATTTGTCTTTTGCCGCTTGATTTTTGTAGATAGATGTCATTAAGAATGATTTTATATACAAATCTAATAAAATTTTAATTTTAGTCCAAATGGACTAAATTTGTCGTAATATGAAAACCAAAACCAAAATAATAGATGTGTCCAGGGACCTTTTTAATAGAAAAGGGTTTAGAAATGTAACTTTGAGGGAGGTCGCGCAAGAGCTAAATATTAGTTACGGGAATGTAACCTATCACTTCAAAACAAAACACGAATTAATCGTTTGCTTGTATGAAGAAATGTTACTAGAGACTAAAGAAATCATAAGAACCTTAAACTTTGATAATCTACTGTCTGGATTACTTGAAGCACCAAAAACTACTTTTGATATCTCATTGAAGTATTTATTCTTTTACGTTGATTTTATAGAAATTAAGAGGAGTTATATTGATTTGGCAGAAAGATTGGAACAGGACAATAGCTCTAGAAAGACTGAATACCTCCAAATTCTTCACCATTTAAAGAGTCAAGGACTATTGAGAAAAGAGCTTACCAATAACGATTTGGAATATTTGATGGAGTTAAGTGGTGCAATGCGGACGTTCTTCTTTATCAAACTCAAATCAAGTGATTTCTTCAGTTCTAATTTAAAATACAGGTATGTTTCCTATATAAATAAGCTGATCTACCCTTATCTGAGCAAACAAGGTTTAGAGATGTATAATACTCTTGTAGACTAGGTATACGTGTATACTACGGAATGTTTTACAACGGTTAGTATATGGCAAGTAGGGCAATAAAAAGCGATAAACTTTCAAATTTGCACTGAGCCAAAACGTTGTATTTTGTTTTTAATTTATTCATTTTAAAAGCCAAATCAACGATTTGGCGGTGTTGGTAAATAGCACTGACCTTTCGTAAACGACTTAACGCCCTATTTGCTATATACCGTGTTATGGGCTTTTTTCTTTTTACACTTTATTAAATGAAAAGGATAGTTTTCAATTACCTCCGTAGTTTCAAATAATCCAAATTCGCCAAATTCCTCCTCTATTGTTTCTTTGTCGTAGAAGAAAATTTTAACACCGCCAAACATTTCAAAACGGTCTTTACTTATCGGTGTTCCTTGTCCGTAGGTTTGAGCATCTTTTGTGATAGCTGTAAAAACCATATATCCATTTTCTGTCAACTGGTTAAAACAGTCTTGAATTAGCTTTTTTCTTTCGTCTTTGTCCAATAAGTAAATTAGTCCGTAACAAAATATTCCGTCATACAATTTATCGTCAAATGGCATTTCGGTTACTGAACCGTGGTAGATTAATAAATCATTACCAAAATGTTCGTGTGCTAAATTAATAGCGGTTTGTGAGATTTCAATTCCCGTTACAGACATTCCATTATTTATGAAAATTTTGGCATTTCGACCATAGCCAATTCCTGGAATTAGTATATTCTGTAATTTCTTTTCAATAAAGAAGTCATTTATCAAGATGGTTGATTTTGCAGGTTCTGAACCCCACATTTCTTTTTTGTCCTTAAATGCTTCTTCCCAAAATTCAGCCATTATGCACAGATTTTATCTTCTAGGATTTGGCATTTAATCCCTAATTCATTTGCTGAATTGATTATTTCGTCAGAGTTAAAGTTTTCTCCTTCAACCCTCAAAATAGTGTGACCACAAGGAAATGATTTTTCTGTTTCACTCAAGTCAGTGTTAATTTTTAAATCTGAATAAATGCTTCTAATGTTTTTAACAACTATGTCAGCTTGATTTTGATTTTCAATGTTTGTTATAAATACTTCTGTCATTGTAATTTATATTAAGTTTTTCAGTGTTATTTTTAATTGCCCATAACAAGTGAATAAAGTTATGTGTTTTATTCCAATTATATGTGGATCGTTAGTAAAATCCTTAAAGTCAGCATAAAAAGCAGTTATTTCCGAATAATATCCGGAAATAACCGGATGACTACGGTACTAAAGCGCACTCAATAATTCGCAATCTGCTCCAACTCCAACCGGTAATCGTACTGCAAATCTTCATGCAAGGTCTTCACCGCCTTTTCAATCAACTCCACTTGTTTGTCGTGAAGGTTGTTGAGAACCACATTGTTGAGGTAGGAAGGTTTCAATTGCCGCAGTTCGTAGCAAAAATGCAGGAGCACTTCCACTTCGGTAGTTTTGATTTTGGAGAACCGAATTTTCTTTTTGCATAACCGCAGTACCTTACGGACACTTTTCTTCATCAAATAGTAGCTGCTGGTGTTTATCGCCTCAAACTGTTGCGTTACTTCCTCACAAACATCTTTGATGAATTGTTCCTCATCCGTTGATTCGTAAATGATATAGGTTAGGAGTTCTTTGTTCTCTTTTTTGTGTTTCGATAAACGTAGAATGACGTCTATCAACTCTCCCTGAGTACAATTGGATAGTTCTCGTTTGATTTCATGAACGCTGGCTGTTTTCATAAAACGAAGTTAGTGAAAAGTCCAGAAAGCATTCGTAGGAGAAACTCAATCGCTACTTCGATTGGTGCGCTAAAATTTCTCCGCGTTGTTTTATAAATTCTTTAGCGATATGATCTACAGTAGTGTGGTGTTTGTGCCAGGCTCCATAAACCTCTTCTGCCCATTTCAGGATGATTGCTTTGCTCGAAGTTGGGTCGATCGCTTTTTTTAGCACGTCCGTAGTGGTAATTTCTCCTCTTTTTAATCTATCCGGAGGGTCTAGATATTCATCAGATCGATCAGTCTTGTACGCATTTAAAAAGTTACTCAGTTTTGGAGAAAGAGGGTAAGTCCAGTTGATCTTGTACTCAAAAATCAAATGAAGTCTAGATAGGTGAAAGTGATTGTTCCACCTGCCATGAATTTCCGAATGTTGTAAGGTATTGGCATCCACAATTAAAAAGCGATAAAGATGGTTTTCAGGCTCCGTGAAATCTACTTCTTGAAAACCGAGGTTAAAAATTTCCAAACATTCGTGAATTCCTCGCTCTGTTTTCGCACCACAAAATTGGCAATCACCAGTATCCTCTAGCATGACGCCATTTTTTTGAGCTATGTTGATGTAGTCTTGCAATTTACAGGAATTAAACATCAGAAACTGTGAAAACTCAATAAGCCTTGTGCTGGTAAGCGAATTTTACGAAGTCGATCAGTAGATCAATCGGACCTTTTTTCATCAACTCAAACAGCAATACACTGGTTTTCTCTACTGCAGCATCCGTCACCTGAAACTCTTCCGATTCATCGTTGATCCAAATACGAATTACATACAACACCTGTGCCCACAACACTTCGTGATAGCGGTCGGTAATGATGGGTCGAGAAGCAATTTCTTCCGTTTCTAAACCTGAACCAATCACATCCTTGATGTACTCCTTAAAAAGTGAGCGCATGCCTTCCATAAACCAAGGCCTGAATTCTTTTCGCTCCAAATCCGAACAACGCAAGGTCACATAACTTCTGTTTTCTTTGAGAATTTCAATGAACGTGTACAAAAATGACAACCATTTTTCATAGCTAGAATAGTGCGAATAGTTTTCATCCTGATTCAAAATGTCATTTACTTTCTGAAAGAACTCTTTCCAAAGATCTTTCTCCAAGGCTTTAAAACTAGCGTAGTGCTGATAGAATTCAGCCTCTTCTTTACCCAATTGCTCGCAGAACGCATATACCGTAACCGGATTTTTACCTGTTCTTAAAAGGTGCAGCATGAACTCCTTTCTGAGGTCAGCTTTTACGTCTATTTGAGGGTCCGTTGTCATGGGAAGCCAAAGGTAATGAAAACTCTTTGATGAGGTAATCTACATTCCTTAGTTTATAATCTCCTTAAGGATTTGTTTGGGAAAGTAGTTCTCACCCTACCTTTATCCTCGGAAAACTATTCCCCATTGTCCAAACAACCCTACATACTAACGCTGATCGCACTGTTGCTGCTGGTAAGCTGCTCTGAAAAAGAGCCAGAAAAGTCGTATGACGTTGCCGAAGTGCCTGAACCACCAGCCGCCCTTGATTTATATACGCCCGAGGTAGATTCGCTACTTTTGTTGATGACTGTTCAGCAAAAGATTAATGAACTGGTATGGCTAGACATTGATCCCTCGTTGAAACTGAAGAAAGAACTCAAACTGGGCTACTGGGGAAGGCTGAACATCGGTTCCAAAGAAGTCAAAAAGCTGGTAACAGACACCAACTTTACCTATCATTATTACACTACAGACGTTTATGCTCCCTTTAGGGATGTTGAGGATGTTGCGGCTTTTAATGAGGCTGATCTCAACAGTATTCGTGACACGTTGTTTTGGCAAAAACTGACCACTACGCGTCTGGCTTATTTCAATGAAGAAAAAGTGGACGCTATTCTTTTTGATACCCTAAAAGGATTGGATTTGCTCACAGATTCGTCTGCAGTAATGGAGTTCGCTACCTTGTACCAACAGCATTTTCTTTTAGGAGGACAAGTAGACACGAACCAGCAACGATTAAAGAAGCTGATGCAAGAAACTCCAATCGCCATGGAGTTGAACGCAGACTCAGTAATTCACTATGAGGATACCATTGTGCGGCTATTTGTGCAAACCGCAGACTGGAGTGACTCTATCCAAGAAGTATTTAAAGAGCAAATCCTCTTGGGAGAATTCGATGCGATTAAATTGAAAGTCTTAGACAAAGAAAGCCTTGAAGACTTGATAGCGTTCATACAATCAGAAGAGATACAAACACTAGTCAACGCAGAACTGCTAGATTATAAAGTTAGAAAGAGTATCGCCCTAAAGTTGTGGTCGTCAACGGAAAAGAGTCCGCTAAAAAAACACCTGATTCCGATTCATTCAAAGAGCATTGTTTACGAAAGTAAGTACAAGAGTATAACGCTTATCAGTAACGAAAAGGGATACCTCCCGATCAAAGACTTTCCAGACAAAAAATGGAAATTCATATACATCGGCAAAGACAATAAAAGTTCCTTTGATCAGGGTATTGGACACTATGGCTCAATCGCAGGAACCGCTCAGAAGTTGAGTTCGTTTGACCCTTCTAGTGCGGGTGTTAGCCCTGTTGTCATTTTGATTGACGATCAGCAGGTGGATAGTTTGACGGGTGCAACCATTGTCAAAAAAGTAAAAGAAACGACCCGTAAGTGCATTGTCGTGAACATCGGTAACCCAGCTAATTTGACGTACCTAAAGGATTTGCCAACGCTTGTTCAAGTTTGGAATACAGGAAGTGAATACGGAGAACACCTGGCTCAATTGGTGATGGGTGGAAACGAATTTATGGGCGGTGTCCCAGCGGGTTACAACCTTGAGGCGCAAACCACAAAAAAAATCAGGCTGGCTTATTCCATTCCCGAGGAGGTAGGTATTGCTGCCGATTCGATCAAGAAAGTAGATAAAATAGCGGCCGAAGCAATTTGGGGTGGCGTAACTCCAGGTTGTCAGGTTTTTATGGCGAAAGAAGGAAAGGTGATCGTGAACAAAGGTTATGGATACCACACCTATCTGCATCAGAAAAAGGTAAATACAGAAACAACTTACGACATTGCTTCAGTAACTAAAGTAGCGGCAACAACGCTTTGCGGAATGCACATGTACGAGAAAGGCTATTACGGACTGTACGATTCGCTCAAGTTACATTTGCCCGACTCTCTTTACGATTGCTTGGGGCACTTTAGTCGTTTGTATAACGTTACTTTTCAGCGGTTGTACACCCATACCAGCGGCTTACCTGCCGGACTTCCCATTTACAAATACATGATGTATACAGACAGTACCATTGGTAGGTGGGACAAATACTATTGTGACGAGCCAAACAAATGGTTTAAGGTAGAAGTGGCAAAGAACTTTTACATCGATTCGGCTTACTTAGATTCGTTGTGGGTAGAGACAAATGACATCTGGACAGGTACGAAGAAATACAAGTACAGCGATGCCAATATGAACATTCTCTATCAGGTACTTCGTTCTAAGCTTAAGCCCAACCAGCGTTGGGAAAAGTACATTGATTCAGTGTTTTATGCTCCGTTAAAAATGGATGGAACCGCTTTCTTGCCAAGAACGAATTTAGATACCATCAGACATCCGATCACACCCACCGAGAACGAAACGTATTGGCGAAAACAATTGCTAAAGGGTTACGTTCACGATCCGAACGCTGCATTATATGGTGGCGTAGCCGGAAATGCTGGTTTATTCAGCAATGCACACGATCTCGGAATTTTGATGCAAATGTTGATCAATGGAGGAAGTTATGGCGGTAAACAATTCCTTCAACCCGCTACAGTGAAGAAATTTTCAGTTCATCAGGAGGGAAGTCACCGTGGATTAGGGTTTGACAAGCCTACACCCACCAGTGGAAACGTAGTGGCGCCAGATTGTCCATATACTGCGTATGGACATACAGGTTTTACGGGGATCTGTGTTTGGAATGATCCAGAAAACGATTTGGTGTTTGTCTTTACGAGTAACCGTGTACACCCGAATGCAAGTAATAAAAAGATCATTACGTATGGCATTCGAAAGCGATTGCATCAGGTGATTTATGATCAATTGTATTACAATGGCACGTACAAGAATAAATCAACGGAAAATCAGCCGGTTACGAGAGGAGGTGCTACTAAAGCAGTCTAATCGCTCTTCTTTTGATTTTATCGCCAATTTATTTCCCAGACTTTTTTGACAATTGGTAATTTTTATTAACTTTGCCGTCCATTTTTTCGGAACGAATGAGTAGTGAGAATGAATACATAATCCAATACTCTGGGTTGAAGCTGGGGACGCATTCATTCGTTTTTGAAATTGGAAAAACGTTCTTTGAATCTTTTGAATACAGTGATATTCAGGGTTGTGAGGTAAAAGTGAAAATGGACATGGAGAAGTCATCCACGATGATGGTGCTGCTTTTTGATGTTGAAGGAAACGTTGTGTTTCCCTGTGATCGATGCCTCGAACCAGTCAGTTTAGCCATCAATGGGAATTATCGTCAGGTAGTGAAGTTTTCTGATTTTGAGGAAAGTAATGACGATGAGATCATCATATTGCCAACAGGTGAGTATGAAATTGATGTCAAAAAACTGATTTACGATTTCATCATGCTAAGTGTTCCACTCAAAAGAGCGCATGAGCCAGGTGAATGTGATGAGGAGTTGGTGAAGAAACTTAGCGAGTTTTTGATTGACGAATTACCGGAAGAATCTACTGATTTAGAAGAGAACGAACCTGAAGATGATCAGGAAGAAATTGACCCCAGATGGCAAGCGCTAAGGGATTTGAGAAATAAAGAGAATTGATTGACAATATTTAATATTTGTAGAAATGGCACATCCAAAACGAAAGATCTCGAAAACGAGAAGAGACAAAAGAAGAACACATAAGAAAGCAGAAGCTCCACAGTTAGCTACTTGCTCAACTACGGGTGCTACTCACCTTTACCACAGAGCACACTGGGTAGAAGGAAAACTTTACTATAAAGGTAAAGTGGTAATGGAGAAGGACACCGTAATTTAATTTAGTACATTAAATTTCTCAAGATATAAAGCTTTTCACCAATGGTGAAGGGCTTTTGTTCGTTATAGATATACCATATGTTTATTCAGCCCAAACTGCTTGAACAAGGCAGCACAGTAGCCATCATTTCCACCGCAAGAAAAATTGACGTTTCCCAAATGGATGACGTTCAAAAAATACTAGAAAGCTGTGGGTATCACGTGCAATGGGGAGATTCTATTCGAGAAGAGCATCATCAGTTTTGTGGAACGGATGAGCAGCGAGCAAGTGATCTTCAAGCCGCAATAGACGATCCAAATGTTGACGCTATTATGTGTTTTCGTGGAGGGTATGGTACGATCAGAATTCTAGACCAAGTTGATTTTTCAGGATTGATCAAACACCCCAAGTGGATTGTGGGCTATAGTGATGTAACTGCGCTCCACGGAAAGTTGCACAACCTTGGTCTGATGTCCGTTCATGGCACAATGCCAGTTAACTTCTCTGGAAATACGAAAGAAGCGCTGGAGACACTTCGTAATGTGCTGACAGGTAAAACCAACGACTATACCTTTCCAGTTCATACACTCAACAGACATGGAGAGGCGAGTGGTGAGTTGATTGGGGGTAATTTATCCATGATCTACAGCCTAGCTGGAACGCCTTACGACTTTGATTTTGAAGGTAAAATTCTCTTCATTGAGGACTTAGATGAATACCTCTATCACATTGATCGGATGATGCAAAACCTAAAGCACAGCGGTAAGTTGGCGAAGTTAAAAGGTTTGATTGTCGGTGGAATGACCGACATGAACGATAATACTATTCCTTTTGGTTCTTCTGCGGTAGAAACCATTGCTAAAGCAGTAAGTGAATATAATTATCCCGTTTGCTTTGATTTTCCAGCAGGGCACATTGCCGATAACCGTGCGCTCATTCTGGGAAAAGAGTGCTCGCTTAAAGTAAGCTCGTCTGGAGTTGCGTTTGAGCAGTAGCTAATGGCTAAGATTCGTATTGACTTACTGGGAAGTACCAGCCGTTTTTTTGGAGTTCATCAATAAATAACTCAGGACGCTTTCTAAAGATTTTCTCAATTTCTTTTGAATAACCATAGTGAGCTCGCGGAAGTTGCTCTTTGAATTGCTGCATGGTTTCCCCTCGTTTGGCAATGGGAACGTCAAACTTTAGGGTGTTCTTTTTATTGTCTAACAATTCAAACCTGGGGGTTTCAGCAACCGTCAATACATAGCCAAGTTTTTGTTTGACACTGATGGGTTTAATCCAGACAATATCTTGTGGGTTTTCGTTTATTTTTTTGATCCAATAGCTAGCAGGCCTAAGTTTCCTGTGATTAAATAGGTAGTACATTCCAGCAACGATGGCAACAGCGATAACCATTGCAAACTCTTGAGGTTCAGCGTTTCCAATAAAGATCAATAAAACTAACAAACCAACCCCTACCAGAACCAAAGCGTAAAAAACAAATGACTGTGTAAAAGCAGCTCCTTTAATTCTTCTTTCGAGTTTCATGGCAATACTTTAAGTGAGTTAAGGACAAAAAAAAGCCCGTTTATGAAACGAGCTTTTGATATTATTGTGCAATAGATTTATTTCTCAAACTTCGAGAAACCACTAGGAACTTCAAACATATCATTCGCTATTTTTTTCTTAGTGATTTTTCCAGCAGTTAGTTCAGAAACCTGCGTTCCGTCAGAAAGAGTTGTCTCCACACTCAACATTGGGAAATAACCATCCATTCCAGGAATTTCCATAAAGAACATCGACTGGTTTTCTTTTCTGTTCAATGTTTTTAGCATTGGGATAAAGAAGTCATAGTCTCCTTTGGCAACCCAATAAACAATCTTTCTGTCCTTGTCTTGGCAAGTAACGATAATTTCCTCGCACTTAAAGCCGTTAATCGTTTTCGTTTTTCCTGTTTTATTAACCTCTACATCCAAATCAGAAGCCGGACGTTTATTAGGAACTTCCATGTACATTTTTCGCTCTGGACTTACGGCAAGCATTGTACCTTCTTTTAAGTCCATTAATTGTACGCCTTCGATGGCACCATCGGTGATTTCTTCAACTCTTACGTTATCACCAGAAACGTAATATTTGTAATGCACTTCGATACTTCCCACCTTCTTCATAAATTCAATCTCACCAGCGAATTGTGCAAATGATGTCGCTGTTACAAGAATTGCTGAAGCAACAGCTAGGATAGATTTCTTAAAATTCATTTTCATGACTATTTTTTGTTTAAGCGTTGACTAAAGTAATAATTTAATTTTTAATATCTAACTTAGATGGTCAAACGTTTACAAACTCCGTTCCAAAACGCAAAATATGGCTTCAAAAAAAGAAACAGGGGCATTTGGAGAAGATCAAGCCGTTTCATTTTTAGTAGAAAATGGATACCAGATTGTTACCCGAAACTGGCGCTACCTAAAGGGAGAGATTGATATCATTGCCAAGAAAGAAGATTGGCTCGTTTTTGTAGAGGTGAAAACTCGAAGCACGATTGACTTTGGTAACCCCGAAGAGTTTGTAGCACCTAAGCAGCAACGACTTATTATTAACACAGCGCATCAGTTTATCGTAGACAACGACAGACAAGAGGAAGCACGGTTTGACATTGTGGGTATTGTAGTGCAAAACGGCAAGGTGGTTCAGGTAGATCACATTGAAGGAGCGTTTTATCCAACGCTATAGCTACCTATTATTTCATTGTTACATTCGCACATTGGTAGGGTTTTAAATTCCTTATTTCAGCCATTAATAACTATATTCGCATGATATAAACCAAAAAAGATAATCATGCAGAATATTTCGGTAATTGGAGCAGGCACAATGGGGAATGGAATCGCTCATGTTTTTGCCCAATCAGGATACAAAGTAAGTTTAGTGGATATCTCAGAGGCAGCGCTAGAGAAAGGGGTGGCAACCATTTCCAAGAACCTGGATCGAATGGTCGCTAAAGAGAAAATCACTGCTGAAGACAAGGCAAACACTTTAGCGAATATTACTACTTACATGGATGTGGCAAAAGGAGTTGGATCGGCAGAGTTGGTGGTTGAGGCAGCTACCGAAAATGTGGATCTAAAACTGAAGATATTTCAGCAGTTGGACGAAGCCGCTCCAGCGGGTTGTATTTTGAGCACAAATACCTCTTCGATTTCGATTACCAAAATTGCAGCAGTAACGAGTCGTCCCGAAAAAGTGATTGGAATGCACTTTATGAATCCTGTACCCGTGATGAAATTGGTGGAGATCATTCGAGGATATTCAACAACTGATGAGGTACTAAACACCATCATGGAGACTTCTCGTTCGTTGAAGAAAGTTCCAGTTGAAGTGAACGATTACCCTGGCTTTGTTGCCAATAAGATTTTAATGCCGATGATTAACGAAGCGATCATCACGTTGCATGAAGGTACAGCGGGTGTTGAAGAGATTGACACTGTTATGAAGCTTGGTATGGCTCACCCAATGGGACCATTACAATTGGCTGATTTCATTGGATTGGATGTTTGTCTAGCAATTCTTAGAGTACTTCAGGATGGTTATGGAGACCCGAAATATGCGCCTTGTCCGTTGTTGGTGAACATGGTTACAGCTGGAAAACTAGGCGTAAAATCTGGAGAAGGTTTTTACACTTGGGAGCATGGAACAAAGGACCTGATTGTAGCAGACAATTTCAAAAAATAATTGAATGAGCGATTTATTGGCTTTCATTACCTGGGATGTTGATTGGAACATCATGGAATCACCCATAGCGGTGCGTTATTATGGTGTGCTATGGGCGTTGAGTTTCCTCATCGGAATATTTCTGATGAAGAAAATGATGGCCAATGATAACGCTCCTGATGACTATACAGATAAGATTTTTATCTACGTGCTTTTAGGAGGTGTTTTAGGGGCTCGATTGGGTCATGTAATTTTCTATGATCCCCAGTATTATTTTACAGCCGAACATTGGACAGAAATTCCTATGATTTGGAAAGGAGGACTCGCTAGTCATGGAGGAGCGATTGGAGTGGTTATTGCAAATTGGCTCTACACCAAGCGGGTTTCGAAAAAAACGTTCTTGTGGTCAATTGATAAGATTGTGGTTTGTGTGGCGTTGGCAGCTTGCTTAATTCGAGTTGGAAACTTAATGAACTCGGAAATTATTGGTAGAGAGAGCGATAGCGACATGGCCATGTTTTTCCAATTTGCAGCAGAAGAGGACATCAAGAACGACATCTTTTTTAAGTCTGGAAAAGAGGTTGAAGCCGCTGACGTTGTTATTGAACCACAGGGAGATAATTATATTGTTAAGATTAACGTTCATTCAAAAGCTAACTTGTCAAATGAAAAGCTGGCAATCCTGCTGGCGAGTGTAAAAAGTAGGCACCGTGAGGGTAGTCCAGGTTTTAACGAATACGAAGATCATATCAAAACGGTAGACAATCCTT
The DNA here is from genome assembly GCA_964387945.1 of uncultured Flavobacteriales bacterium. Classification (GTDB taxonomy): domain Bacteria; phylum Bacteroidota; class Bacteroidia; order Flavobacteriales_D; family Parvicellaceae; genus Parvicella. The sequence goes on from CAYLYX010000002.1 coordinate 410,741, forward strand.
CGTTAGAGCTGACAGAATCCAAAGGTAACACTGGGTATATGCAGTTCAGTATACAACCGATACCAAGAATCCCAACTCAGATTTGGGAAGCAGGGTGCTATTTGTTAATTTTCTTCTTTCTCTTCTGGGCATACTGGAAGCAGCATTGGTACAAAAAGGAAGGACTGTTATTCGGACTGTTCTTAGTACTGCTTTTTGGTGCACGATTCATTATTGAATTTTATAAAGAGAATCAGGTGGAGGGATTAACAGATGAAGCTTTTTTGAATAGAGGACAACAACTGAGTATTCCTGCGATATTGGTAGGAGCTTATTTTGTTTTTAGAGCTTTTAAGAACCCTGAAAAAGATACGAACGTAACAAAAGAAAAATCGAGCGCATGAAACATTTAGCATGGATAATATTTGCATCTGGTTTTCTGATGGCTTGTGCTGGCGAACAGCATCCTGAAGACAAAACTTCCGCTGAAACTTTGTCTGCATCTTCGGAGGATACGGTAATAGTAGAGGTAGATGAAACGGTTCCATTGGATAGTTTGTTCAAAGAAGTCGACTCCAGCTTTACGCACAAAACGCTGCTCGTACCAGAGGGGCTGAAAGTACAGGTTTTATTTAGGGAAAGTTTAGATAGCGTAGTTCGCGCAGATGGCGTGAAGGGACCCGCAAAAGGTTCTCACGATATGCTTACATTCATTCCAGATCCAGAAAACATGAACAAAGGTTGGCTTTACGTGAGTCATGAAACGAAGTACAGAGATGATATTCTAGGCGATGGCGGTGGAGCAACGATGTTTCAGATAGAAAAAGACAGTAGTGGAAACTGGAATCGTTTGACAGACTTCCAGCATGTTGATTTTACAACTGTAGGTAATACCCAGCGAAACTGTGGAGGAGCGTTGGGACCCAACGGAATGATTTATACTTGTGAAGAGTCTCAACCCATGGGCAACGGAGCTCTGACGAGAAAAGGAAAAGGTCACCAAAACCCACAAAAGATTGGAAATCTGGAGTATTGGCAAAACTTTGGTTACGTAGTAGAAGTAGACCCCAACACAAAAAAAGCAACACAGAAAATGATGGCTTGGGGTAGGTTCTACCATGAGGATGTTGAGTTTATGGACGACAACAAGACGATTTATTTATCAGATGATCATCAGCCAGGTGTTTTCTTCAAGTTTGTGGCAGATGAAGCAGGGACGTACGATGTTGGGCAACTGTTTGCTTTCAGGAGATCAGATGATGGTACTTCAGGTTCTTGGATACCAATGCCCAGAGATACGGCTTCATTGATTAAAATCAGAGATGTGGCAATCGATTCTGGTGCTACACTTTTTATGCGACACGAGTGGTTTGAGAGAATTGGCAATAAAATTTACATTACAGAAACAGGACATGACGAAGAAGATTGGGCGGAATATATAGATAGGGGCGCAAATATTGCTATGGCCTTACTTCCGTATATGGAGGGCACGGTTGCACATGATGTTCATGGAAGATTATTAGTGTTTGATACCGAGACAAATCAAATGTCTACGCACCTGGAAGGTGGGTTTAACTCCGATAGCTCAAAGGTGTTTTCCAATCCAGATAACATTACCAGTGTCAGTTTTGGAGGAAAAGATTATCTCATGTTTTGTGAAGACCTTAACGATACTGATAAAGGTAGAATACCCGCTCACGCTGAGAAAAAAGGAACCTATTACACAGAACTATACATGTTAGACCTGAGCATCGAAAATCCTACAATCGATGATTTATTCAGATTTGCGGTTGGACCCAATCGAGCTGAGTTGACAGGGGTGATGATGTCTCCCGACAAAAGCACGGTGTTTTTTAACGTAATGCACCCGCTTTGGTCAAACGATAAACCTTATGACAGATCGCTCACGGTAGCCGTATCTGGTTGGGAAGTAAAATAACCATGATAGAAGTAAAAGACCTGACATATCACTACAAAATTGATCAACCGATGGTTTTTCCTGATTTTTGCTATGATCAAGGAGAACAAGCTTTGATTCTTGGAGAAAGTGGTTGTGGTAAAACAACGCTACTTCACTTATTATCGGGTTTACTGAAGCCAAAAGGAGGCTTCGTTTCCATTGGTGGCAAGAAGTTAAACGTGCTATCCGGGGCCGCTTTAGACAAGTTTAGAGGAGCAAATATTGGTATTGTTTTCCAAACACCACACTTTATAGAAGCATTGACAGTGAAAGAAAACTTGCAGTTTGCGCAGACGCTGGCAGGTAATAAAAAGGACGTTGAAAGTATTAAGCAAGTGCTGAATGATTTGGGAATACCACAAAAGTTGAATGATTCCGTAAAGAACCTGTCGCAGGGTGAAAAACAACGCGTTACCATTGCAAGAGCGTTGATTAATCAGCCCAAGCTAATTCTGGCAGATGAACCCACCTCAGCATTGGATGACAAGAACTGTAAAGCGGTGATTAGACTTTTGAAGGAACAAGCACAAAAGAATAATGCGACCCTGTTAATCGTAACACACGATGGCAGATTGAATAGTGAATTCGAACAAAAACTGAGATTGTCATGAACCTCTTTCGCTTAAGTTGGAGAAATATCGTTCACAGACCACTGGCATCAGGGTTAGCAGTTTTACTCTTGGCAGCGGGTGTGTCAATTATCTTGATTACCCTACTTACAACTTCTCAATTGGACGAAAAGTTTAAAAACAATGTGAAAGATGTTGACTTTGTTGTGGGGGCTAAAGGAAGTAGGCTACAGCTCATCTTATGCAATATTTTTCAGGTCGATAATCCCACAGGAAATATTAAATATGCCAAAGCCAATGCGATCAAGATGCATCCGTTTGTGAAACGCGCGATTCCACTTTCCATTGGAGACAATTATCAGACGTATCGAATTGTAGGAACTACGGAAGAGTACATTGACCTCTATAATGGGACAATTGCAGAAGGAAGAATCTGGGAAACACCTATGGAGTCCGTAATTGGGTCAGGAATAGCTGAGAAGTTTCATTTAGAGATTGGAGATCAATTTGCTGGCGGACATGGCTTAGGTGAATCCACGCACATCCATGATGATATGATGTATACAGTTGTGGGAATTTTAGACCCTAGCAATACCGTAATGGACAACTTATTACTTACCTCTTTGGAAAGCGTTTGGGTAGTTCATGCTGGAGAAGCCCATCAGGCTAAAGGTTCTCTGGAAATCAAAACGTTGGATGATTTGGATAGTACCGCCAAAGACTCGTTGATGACGCTAGAAGAATTTAAAGCGCAAAATGCATTAGATGAAGAGAATGAGGAGGAAGAAGAGGAAATGCACGATCATGATCATGCTGCTCACGGAAAAATAGATTATGATTCTTTGCTAAAATTAATAAGTCCATTAGAAAGAGAAGTAACAGGAATGCTCATTCAAGTGGAAGAAGGAGGAAAAGCGAAACTCTCGGTGCAAGGAACAATCAACACCTACGAAGGAATGATGGCAGCCGATGTAGCCATTGAAATGCAACGACTAAAGGAAATCATGACACCAGCAACAGGAGTGATGGAAATGCTAGCATACGTTATCATGGTGATTGCAGCCGTCAGTATGTTTGTGGCCATGTTCAACTCCCTCAAAGACCGTCAGTATGAAATTGCGCTAATGCGTGTAATGGGAAGCTCTTCAGGAAAGGTGTTCTTATCGATCCTCATGGAAGGCTTTTATTTGGCCATTTTAGGATTTGGCTTGGGTTGGTTATTAAGCCATTTAGGGATGCAGGTTTTTTCTGGCTACCTTACAGAAGAATATCACTTTGACTTTAGTGGCTGGATTTTTCTTTCTGAGGAAATTTACTTATTTTTTGGAGCATTGGTAATTGGTGTGATCGCTTCAATTTACCCCGCCATTAAAGCTTATAGTGCCGATATTTCGGAAACACTGAGTAAGAACTAAGTAAAAGACAAAACACAATGGGCAACCTACTTCCACTAATCGGTTTTTTGGTACTCTGGCTGATGATCTCTTTTTTATTGGCCTATTTTGAGGGTAAGAAAAATAACTTTCGGCTTTTTGGAAAAATGCATTGGTTGGGGATCTCAGGTAGCTTGCTTTCAGGTGCCGTCACTGCAGGTTTTTGGATCTACTTTGTAAGCAGTGGAGAAAAGTTTTCGAATACACTAGTTTATGCTTTAATTGGGACACGTGTGCTTTTTGCCATTTTGGCGGCAAAAGTAGCTACTGATAAGACGCGGAGTTTGTTTGGGTGGTTTGTTATTTCCTTGATAGAGCCTACGTTTAGTTTGCTTGCGATCAGTACCGTCCCAGGGCTTATCAAGTCTTCCAATATGTTCTCAAGAGAGATTAAATTCATCAATCAGAAGTACATTGAAAATCACAATACGATCAAAAAGTTATTGGATTCTGACTTGCTATCTAAGGCTGATTTTCTCAAGAAACAAGCTGATATGAAGCTCAAATACGAAATGCAAATGCACATGATTTTGGCGAATCAGCAAGAAAAAATGATGAAGATTGAGAAGAAGAATCTGCTGAATAAATTGGAGTCAGCCTACAGCTCTGGAGTGCTAACGAAGGAAGAGTATATAGCCAAGAAGGATCAACTGGTGAATAGCCCATTTAGCCATGAGGAAAGCGTCACGAAATTGGGAGAGTAATGGAGGAGAGCTTTAATGACTTGCTACGAAAAGGCACCTCTACCAACCGAGTGCAAGTGTATGTTTTCTGGACAATTTTGGGGCTGGTTATCGTAGGAAATTTGGTTCTGATCAATAAAGAAAACTTCAAAGAGAATTTGGCAATGATTGTGGCAATTGGAGTCGTTTTTGCAGTTTATTATTGGGCGAACCGACATCGATTTAAGCCATTAAAGTTTTGGATCGAAGTATTCGAGCACCATCCTGAAGAATTGATTTGGGTAAAGCCCATAACAACTAATCATAATGCTCTGTTAGTCATCACGTTTTCAAAGTCATATCAGTATGAACTCTTTTTAAAAGATGGCACGCATGTTAAAGTAGATTGTCCGGAGTCACGAAAGAAAACATTTTACAGAATGCTAATAAAACATGCACCTCACGCGCATCTTGGCTATTCAAAAGACGTGGAGAGAGTTTACAAAAGACACCGCGATCGTTTTTTGGCACGTTTGAATGAAAAAGGGCTTTATCGAACGGTTAACGACTTTAATATTTAAGACTAAAAAAACAATCTTCCATGCTGTTGAATCACATCATAACCAGTATTATTTTACTTTCTTTTCTCGTTTCAAAGACCTGTTACGCTCAGGAAGTAGCTAATGAAGACAAACCTTTTAAAATTATTCTGCTCATAGGCGATGGAATGGGACTTAGTCAACTGTCTTCAGCTTATTTCTATGGTGAAGAAGAACCAAGTTTCTCTCGATTCAAACAAATTGCGTTACACAAAAGCAGGTCATCAAGTCACAAAATTACTGATTCTGCTGCTGGAGCTACTGCATTTGCTTGTGGTATCAAGTCGTACAATGGAGCCATCGCAAAAAGTGATAAAGAAGAGCCAGTAGAGACCATCTTGGAGTTCGTTTCGGAATTAGGTTGGAATACTGGAGTGATAGCCACTTCGTCTATTACTCACGCCACTCCAGCTTCTTTCTATGCGCACGTAGATCAACGATCTGAGCAACCAGAAATAGCCAGACAACTTTGCTACAGTGAGGTCGACTTTTTTGCTGGAGGTGGACTTACCTTTTTTTCCAACCGACTAGATCAAGTCAACCTATTGGACACACTAGCTTCGCAAGACTTTGCAATCGATACAATGTTGCCAGAACGCATTGAGGATGTTAATAAGAAGTATGGTTTTATCTTAGCAGCACAGGGTTTGCAAGCCAAGCATGAAGGGAGAGGAGATGAGCTGATGAAGGCTACGAAATTAGCCCTTGACTATTTTGATCGAAAACAGGAACCCTACTTTTTGATGATTGAAAGTTCTCAAATCGATTGGGGTGGGCATGCAAATGTTGGAGACTACGTTATTGAAGAGGTTTTAGAGTTTGAGCAGGTCATTGGTGCGGTGCTTGATTATGCTGAAGCCGATGGCAATACGCTCGTTATTGTTACCGCAGATCATGAAACAGGAGGTTTTACGCTTGCAGGAAAAGATTACACCGGTCCCATGGAAAAAACAAGACAAGACTACAGTAAAATTTCACCAAAGTTCTCCACTGCTGGACACAGTTGCGCACTGATTCCTGTGTTTGCATACGGTCCTGGTTCAGAGTTAATTCAAGGTGTTATTGAGAATACATTTGTTTTTGACGTGATGCTGCAGCAGGCAAAATCTGCGCGCTAAAAATGCAACTTTTTTAATAGTATAATAAACTGCCGATTAATTGTTTCGCTGGTGGATTATGTTATTTTTGTCTAAAATATAAAGAGCCTCTCATGAACAAGTACCTTATCTGTTGTTTAAGTTTTGTAAGTAGTGCGACTATTTTCTCTCAAAATATTGGGATTAATGGTACTGGTGCTACACCAGACAATAGTGCCATGCTAGATGTGGTTTCTTCTGATAAAGGGATGCTTATTCCAAGAATGACAACGATTCAGCGAACAGGTATCGCATCACCAGCTACAGGTTTAGAAGTTTATGATACGTCTACAAATACGTTTTGGTACTTTAACGGCTCGGTTTGGGTAGAAGAAGAAATTGGTGATGCAGACTGGACAATTTCAGGAGTGGATATGTACTCTGCTGTTTCAGGTGACGTGGGGATAGGGATTGTAGCTCCTACTCAAAAGCTTGACGTTCAGGGAGGTAATGCTAGAATAAACAATGCATTCATTGGTGACGTTGGGCACGGAGCAGGCTGGGCAGGGTTCACGAATTCAAGTACCGCAAACACTACTGATTATGGGTTTCTCCAAAATACAGATGGTAGTTACACATTGATCAACAAGGCGAACACTGGAAGTGGGCACATTGGTTTCCGTCAGGGAAATGTGGATATGGCCGTAATTGATTACAATGGTAATATGGGAATCGGAACGACCACACCGGCAACAAATGCCAGATTGCAAGTTGTTGGAGGGTCGATTATGCCAGAAGCAGGTAATTCAACCGCAGATGGAATCTACTTTCCTGACAACCCAGGAGGTGGTGCTGGAGATGAAGCTTACATCCGCTATTATGTAGAATCAGGTGAAAACACTAAATTGGTAATTGCCAATCAAAATGATGCTGATGATGATTTGGATCTTCAAACAGGTGGACAGAGTAGAATAAATATAGATGGTGACGGATCCGTTACCATAGACGAAGGCGTACTTTTTGATTGTAATGATTGCGGAGATGTAGCAACAATAGATGGAGCGTCTAACTGGGGCGATCTTGTTATTCAAGGAAGAGTGTTGAGTACAAACAGTAACCTTCACCTATCCCCTCCAGGAGGATATAGGGTGATCATTAATTCCACCTACAGAGCTGCAGGTGGAGGAGGTGGAACTACTGGACTTGACATTCAGGATGGAGGGATCAGGTTTAGAAAGGATTACTACTATTTTCAACGATATGTTTACTGTAATTGTTATGGAGCTGGAGCAGCAACACACACGATTGGAGACTACGACTTTTGCAGTATTTCTCATGTTGGTTTTAAGAACAACCAGAGCAATACCGATGAAGATGATGATGTGCAATGTGCCGTATATCCAAACGGACATGGGGGTTCTGGTGAACAAACGAATTATAGTACTTCTTTCACTTATCAATATAAAGCAAAACCTACCTGGATAATGTACTTGGAGGCATATCAGGATACTAACGGAGCAACTTGTGGAGCTATTTGTATCAACTTTGATTAGATAGATGCGGTTTTATTGGTCTATTTCTTTTCTTGTCTTACTATGCTTTACTTTCCGTGGACAAAAGTTAGAGCTTAATTTGAACGCAATTCCTCCGGAAGAGGAAGACTTTGAAGTGGAAGTTTTTAAGTTTTCAGACAGTCGTTTTTCCAAGGTTGCAACTATTCCAGTAGAAGTTCAGGACACTGTCGAACAGGTCATATTTGAACTGCCTCGAGACTCACGGGTACGACTTTATCAGATAAAAGTGACGAAAAGTTCCAATGCAGCTGAGTTCCTCTATGGAGGTGAAGAAGTCATCAAACTGTCTGGTGACTTGTATGATTTGCTCAACGGACAGATTGGAATTGAGGACTCAAAGGAAAACACAGCATATGCCAACCTATTAAAAATACTTACCGAATATGATGAAATCACTTCTGCACTTCAGCAAGAGTCCTCCTCCTATTCGGTTTACGATCATGATTTCAATGAGAAGGTGAACAGTCACGCTGCTTTGGTAGAGGAAGTACATCATAAACTGAATCTAAACTTGGAGAAAATCCAGATTGGATTTCCGGAGACTTATACCGCACAGGTTTTAGTTCCACTTTCTAAAATTCCGGTTCGATCCTATAAAAAGGAGTGGCAGTCTTATTATGATGGATACCTGTCTTTCTTACACGATTACTTTTTTTATTTTTTGAATGCATCTGATGAAAGAATGTTGGATCATTATGCGTTTCAGGATAAACTATTTCAGTATTTAAATGATTACGTAGAAAAGGAGCAAGCAGCTACTGAAGAGGCCATCGATGCGTTAATGGAAGCTTTTTCTGCCAATACGGTAGTACAATCGTTTGTGTATAATCAGCTGATGAGAACATATGTTCAATTGGACAGTGAATATTTCGTCAACTACCTGATAGAAAATCACGGAGATGGCTGTGGACTGGACTTGAGTTTCGAAGAGTTAAAAAAAATGAACCAGATTACCGCCACTAGTGTGGGGTCAATCGCTCCGGATATCCTACTCTATGATTTAGAAAACAAAGCCAGATCACTGAAAAGCACGGTATCTAGGAATGATTATACGGTTGTTTTGTTTTGGGTAGGGTGGTGTGAACATTGTAAAAAGAAGATGCCTGAGTTGATCCAACTGGCAACTGAATACAAGAAGGGAGTTGGCTTTTTTGCGGTGTCACTAGATGCTGATGAAAACGCCTGGAAAGAAGCTTCGGCAGCTTACAAATTCCCAAAAAACTGGGAAAACGTTTGTGAGAAAGTTGCCATTGAAAAGTCAACCTATGCTCCGCTATACAACGTGAGCACAACACCAGCCGTGTTTTTGTTGGATAAGGATGGAAAGATTGTTGGAAAAAAATTAGGGCTGGCGGAACTAGAAGCGTACTTGGAACAGCAATAACTAGCGTAGTATTTCCCAATTAATCTCCATGTCCCATCCTTTCTTAATTTGAATGGGTTCTGAATAGTATTCCACACGCTCAGGCTGTTGATGCATGAAATAATCACCTGTATCCCAAACACCATTTCCATTTTCATCAAAGATGATTCGAAGCGAGTAGCTGCCTGGAGTCAGTTGATGGTACGTTCTTGAGAACTCATTCCCTACGGGATAATCAGTTGTATGGACTTTGCCATCTTTTAAGAGGTGAATAATATAATTTCCCTCCAGTGTTTTAACGTTTGTAAGTAATTGACCAAAGTCGTTGTCCTCCAGTGTTTCGAAGAAGGCACCAAGGGTATCATTCGAAATGGAACGATAAGACGTGACCGACCCGGGAAACAATGTTACTCCATAATTTTCATCGCTTTTCCATTCGGCTTCAATAGAGATTTGGTTGACGGCTGTTTGCACCAGTTCAAAAGGCAGTAAACTATCTCCCCATTTCAGTTGAACCTTGGAGAAGTCTGTTTTAGAAATAGGCTGAGAAAAGACAAATTGGAGATTTTCTTCAGGCTTCAGTCCTCTAGAGACATTAGTTTTGAAAGTTAAGGAGGAATCCACATTGGATGGAACAGCTACCTTTCTCGAAGGTCCCGACTGAATCCCAATGGTATGTTTTTGTCCAAGTTTAAGTGAAGGCTCTAAATAGAAAAACAAGGTGTCTCGAGTTGGGTTGATGCGAGCCGAATTTGGCAATGAAAAGGTGCTTACTAGTGAATCCGAAGTTGGGTCAAAGTTTTTATCTAACGGTTGGTTGAAGGCAACCCATCCCTTTCCGTTTGTAGCAACGGATGCCTCTTCTATCTTTAACTCCTTTGGTTGGTCCGAAAAAACCACCAGCGTGTCGGCAAGGGTGTCGTTGGCAGCATCAAATCGCTTTTTGGTGAAACCGATCATTTCACTCTTAGTTTCCCATAAATAATTTCCATTTTCTTCCATATAGGCGACCACTTTGTAGTTGCCAGAAGCGATGTTTTCAATTTTACAAGTCCCGCTACCGCCTGTAATTCCGAAGTAATTGGGTTTGGATTTCAACAGCACAGAGTCCTCATGATTGCGATAGAGCATCACATAGGCGCCTTGCACAGGAGACTTGGTAAAAGCATCGTAAACAACCCCAGTGTAAGATAGTGAATCGATGAAAGAGCCCGTTGAGAAAACATATTTATAGTTGACCATTTCGTTGCCTTCCGTAAGATCTACAATACTCTTTCCGAAGTTGACGATATAAGTGGTGTTGTTTTCTAAAGGAGCATTGAAATCTATGATTACCTTTTTCCCTTTTACGTAAATATCGGGAGAAGTTTCGAGGAAAGGAGTAATAAGAATTTGCTTGTCCTTATCCTTGAGTTTCACATATTCATTAAAAGGAATCACAATTCTTTCAGCACTGAAGTTGATAGATCCGTTTGCAGGAATTACTTGTTTTGTGGAATCAATCTGCGGAGGAGTTTTGTCTCGCTCTCCGCCACTCAGAGGTGTTTGTTGTGCACACTGAGTAAGAACCACAGCAAGTGCAAGAAAAAGATATGGAAGCCACTTATTCACTACAGAATAGATTCAATAAGTTGAGCAATTCTTTCCAACCCCTTTACGTCTTCCGCATCAAAGTCATTCAATTGATCGCTATCAATATCAAAAACACCGATGACCTCTCCTACATTGTTTCTAATTGGAACTACCACCTCGGATTTAGAAGAACTACTGCAAGCAATATGTCCCGGAAATTCATCTACATTAGGAACAACTAGGGTCTTATTTTGCTCCCAAGAAGTTCCACAAACCCCATTTCCTTTTTTGATACGCGTACAGGCAAGTGGTCCTTGAAAGGGTCCTAAAACGAGTTCGTTTTCTTTTACCAGGTATACACCTACCCAAAAATAGCCAAAACCGTACTTAAGACAAGCCATGATGTTTGATAAGTTGGCAATTGTGTCCGACTCATCTTCTACCAAAAACTTTAGCTGGGTCAGCGCCTGCTCAAATTGTTGAGCTTTCGATAAGTCCTTCTGAATGATAAATGATTCTGCCATTTTAATAACTATTGGCAGCAAAGTTAACCTTTGTTCTCTATTGTCTCACAAACAACTTAAAGCCTTTGCCATGCACATTCACAATCTCCACGTTTTCATCCTGCTTGAGATACTTTCTAAGTTTAGCAATGTATACATCCATGCTTCTGCCATTAAAGTAATTATCATCTCCCCAAACGGCTTTCAATGCGTTGTTTCTTTCTAAAACGCCATTCACATTTTTACAAAGTAATTTCAGGAGTTCATTTTCCTTGGTCGTAAGTTTCTGCTGCTCTTCTCCTAGTTTTAATTGTCGCTCTTCAGCGTTGAACAAATATTTACCCACCTGAAATTGAGTGATGTCTTGATCCTCTGTTCCAGCTCTTCTTAGAATAGCTTGAATTCTTACCAACAATTCCTCCATAGAGAAGGGCTTCGTCATATAATCATCAGCCCCTACAGAAAAACCTTTCAGGGTATCTTCTTTCAGTGATTTCGCGGTGAGAAATAACATGGGTACTTTTTTGTCGATTCCTCTTATTTCCTCAGCCAGTGTAAAACCATCTTTTACTGGCATCATGACATCCAGAATAAGAAAATCGAAGTCCTGCTTCACGAATAAGTCATAACCTTTTTGTCCGTCTGTTGCCAAGGTACAGTCGTAACCTTTAGCAATTAGATACTCACTAAGTAGCGTGCCCAGGTTAGGGTCATCTTCGACTAATAATATGTTGGTTTTCTTACTCATCTTCATTCGGTTTTATGGTTGGTAAAAATATAATAAATGTGCTTCCTTTTCCTAGCGCACTCTCTAACGAAATATCTCCGTCATGACTTTCGATAATCGACTTTACGTAGCTCAGTCCAAGACCAAAACCTTTTACATCATGGCGATCCCCAGTAGGAACTCGATAGAGCTTTTCAAACACTTTATTTTGGTGCTCCTTGGCAATCCCAATTCCATTGTCTTTGACTTTGATCAGCACGCCACCCACTAGTTTGGTAACTTCAATTTTGATTTGTGGAGCTCCAGCCGTGTACTTGATAGCATTATCCAAAAGATTAAAAAAGACATTCGAGATATGTACTTTGTCGGCAAAAATCTTGCTCTCAGGAGCTTGGTTATCAATGGTCAGACTTCCGTCTCTTTTTTGCACCTGAATGTTGATGTGCTGCACAGCACTTTCAATTACTTGATCCAACTGTACCGTTGACTTCTTTAGTTTAAGTTCTCCCCGTTCAATCACAGCACTTTGCAAGACACTTTCCACCAGCGTTCCCAAACGTTTGTTTTCATCAGAGATCATGTTTACAAAACGATGTCTAGAAGCTTCTGTTTTGCCGATGTCTTGATCGGAAAGTGCTTCGCAAGCTAAAGAAATGGTTGATATGGGCGTTTTCAATTCATGTGTCATGTTGTTGATGAAGTCGTTTTTGATGATCGACAGTTTCTTCTGCTTTACGATGGTCGAGATGGTGTAATAGAAAGCGAAAATGATGATAAGCAGGAACAACGCAGAGAAGCCAAGCATCATCCACATGGACCGAATGACAATTCCACGTTCATCTGGAATGTTCATCAACAAAAAATAGCGCGAGCCTAACATATCAAGCGGAAAAAGTTCGACCTGATACTTACTTTTTAGTAATTTCTCAACCTTCGAAGTGTTCGCGTAGAGTAGTTCCCCGAAATCATTGAACACGCCAAACTTGAATTTAGCTTTTATGCCGTTTGTTATCAATACTCTCTCAATGATAGAGTCTAAAACGGCTTGAGGCAAGCGTTCTTCCAGTGGAAGCGGTTGTCCAAAAGAGAAAAGTTCCTCCATCAACTCATTCATCATCTTATTCTTAGACTTAATGTTGGTGGATGCATTGGAATAATGAATCACTCCGCTCACGGAATCATACACGATGGTTCCATTTACCTTTTGGTTGATTTTATTCAGTAATTGATAAGGATCCTTTTCTTGCATTACGTGCATGGCCTCATATCGATTCACCTCATCAATGATATCAACTAAAGAAGCATCCACTTTGTTTTCCAATTCATTTCTCCCTTGTTCGATAGCCTCGTTAATCCAGTAAAACTGAATAAAAACAAGTCCCAGAAGAGCAATTCCGGAAATGATAGTGATGATAATGATGTAGCTTTTTTGAAACAAATTCTACTGTTTACTAGTCAAAAATAACGTAGATTAAGTACTGAAAAGTGTTTGTTAACAGTATTTAACGTGCAATTGCTTCTTTGTGACCCTGCAAAGATGACCTTTTTGGCGTATTGTAAGGCAATGTAGTAGCAGTTATATTTGCACTAACAACTAAACAGATAATGAAGTATAATTTAAGTGAAATAACGGAGGTAATTCAGCACAGAAGAACCATTTTTCCAGAACAATACTCAGAGCGCAAAGTACATCGTGAGATTGTAGAGAAAATTTTGAATAACGCCATTTGGGCACCATCACATGGGATGACACAACCTTGGAGGTTCAGGGTGTATATGAATGAGCAACTGAAGGAGTTAAGTGAATTTCTTGGAGATACCTATCGAGCATCAGCCGGAGATAATTTTGATCCGGGTAAGTTAGAAAAAGTGAAGCGAAGACCTTTACTCAGCTCTGCGGTCATAGTGGTGAATATGGCTAGAGATAGTCGTGAAAAAATCCGGGAAATAGAGGAGGTAGAAGCAGTAGCATGTGCCATTCAGAATATGTGCCTCACAGCTACAGCTTATGGAATCGGAGGTTTTTGGTCAACCCCTGGGTTTATATATTCTGATGCCGTTAATAGTTTCTTTGAACTGGGTGAGAAGGATAAATGTATCGGTATTTTTTACCTGGGTTATCCCAAAGAAGAAATAGGTTGGCCAAAAGGTCAAAGAAAGCCGATTGAGTATGTTACCAAATGGTTGGATGAATAAAGGTTAAAAAAAAGTTTAGAAAGGTTGATTATTCCTTGGTCTGATTATATTTGTATCACACAAAACTTACACACATGAGAGAAGTACAATTCAGAGAGGCACTGAACGAAGCAATGTCAGAAGAAATGAGAAGAGACCAGAACGTCTTTTTGTTGGGAGAGGAAGTTGCGGAGTACAATGGTGCTTATAAAGTTTCTCAAGGAATGCTGGATGAATTTGGTGCTGAAAGAGTCATTGATACTCCAATTGCAGAGCTTGGTTTTGCTGGTATAGCCGTAGGAGCTTCCATGAATGGTTTGAGACCGATTGTGGAATTTATGACGTGGAACTTTGCGATTCTGGCGGCAGATCAGATTATTAATTCGGCTGCAAAAATGTTGCAAATGTCAGGAGGCCAATACGGTTGCCCAATTGTATTTAGAGGAGGAAATGGTACTGCAGGTCAGTTAGCCGCTACTCATTCACAAAGTTTTGAGGCATTTTACGCGCATGTTCCCGGGCTGAAAGTGATTACACCTTCTAACCCTGCAGATGCGAAAGGATTATTAAAGTCGGCAATTAGAGATAATGACCCAGTTGTTTTCTTGGAGTCTGAAAAAATGTATGGTGATAAAGGTGAAATTCCAGAAGGAGAATACCTTATTCCAATTGGGAAGGCAGACATCAAGAGAAAAGGAAGTGATGTTACGATTGTTTCTTTTGGTAAAATCATAAAAGTGGCTTACGAAGCAGCTGAAGTATTGGCAAAAGAAGGAGTAGAGTGCGAAATCATTGACTTGAGAACCATTCGTCCGATTGATTACGACACCGTAATTGAGTCCATCAAAAAGACCAACAGATGTGTGGTGGTAGAAGAAAGTTGGCCTTTGGCATCGATTTCATCTGAATTAGCTTATTGGATTCAGCGCTATGCGTTTGACTTTATGGACGCACCTGTTTACCGAGTAACACAAACAGATACGCCTTTTGCATTTGCGAAGCCTTTGATCGAAGAAGCTTTACCAAGTGTTAAAAGAATCGTTGATGCCGTTAAGTCATCAATGTATGTAGCTTAAGAAATAGTGATAAGAATAATAGGAAGGGAAATCGAAAGGGTTCCCTTTTTTGTCAGGAGCATTTCTCTAGCAATTGCTCAATGCGACTTTTTAGGTCAGAACGCTTTTGATCAAATGAAATAAAGCCAGTCGAGGACGCCATCATTTCAATCGTTTGATCCTCGGTGTCTAGTTTTATGCTAAGTAAATCAGAAGCTCTTTGAAGGAGCTTAGATGCTTCATCACGATCAGCAGATAGTTTTGATTCTGCTATTTCCACCAATAACAAAGCGAGATCTTCCAGATGTTGAGCCGTGAAGTTTTTTTCTTCAAAGAAAGTTTTAAGATCGCCATCGGAAGCGCCAAGCAAAAAAGCAGGCTCCAATTCGAGTTCTTCCTGCATAATCTCGTAAGCCATTTGAGTTCCGGAAGCAATGTTCCCTTTGGATTTGAGACTAAAAAAGTTGTCGAGCATTTTTGCCAACACTTTTCCAAGTTGCTCTATTTGGTCTTTGACTAAGTCCCTTTTGTACATGATTCGGATCGAAAATTTACATGGTCATGCCTACTACGACTGCGGTCAGCAAGCAAGCAATTGTCCCACCAATCAAAGCCCTTACTCCCAACTGGGAAAGCAACCCTTTTCTAGAAGGCACTAACGCTCCGATACCACCAATTTGAATTCCAATGGAAGCGATGTTCGCAAAACCACAAAGCATATAAGTTGCCATTACCACACTTTTATCGTTCATCAAACCTGCGGCATTTTTCTCTCCTAAAGTTCCATAAGCATAGAACTCATTCAAAATAGTTTTTTGCCCTAACAATTCTCCAACATGCACCATGTCAATAGAATCGACCCCCATGATCCAAACGATAGGAGCACAAGCATAGCCAAGAATAAACTCAAAAGAAAGATCATCGTACTCTGTATTGGCAGCAATCCACTCATTCAACCCTCCAAATCCACCAACCCAACCGAGGATACCATTGGCAAGAGCAACAAGTGAAATAAAAACGATTAGCATAGCACCAACATTTACAGCTAATTTTAAACCATCAGTTGTACCATTAGAAATGGCCTCTAGTGCATTGGTTCCAATTTTGTCTTTAGAAATGGATAGGTCTTCGTTGATCTTTTCAGTTTCTGGGATCAGCATCTTTGCAGCAACGATAGCTGCAGGGGCAGAAATAACAGAAGCGGTTAGTAGGTGTTTGGCAAAATAAACCTGAGCAGCTGGGTCGTCACCTCCCAAATAGCCAATGTATGAAGCTAGCACACCACCTGCAATAGTCGCCATACCACCTGTCATCAAACACATGATCTCGGATTTTGTCATACCCAGTAGGTAAGGCTTCACAAGAAGAGGAGACTCTGTCTGACCCAGAAAAACATTACCTGCGGCCGCCAAACTCTCCGCTCCGGATAGACGCATGAACTTCTTCATGATCCAGGCAAAGGCATACACAATCTTTTGTAGAATTCCCCAATAGTACAGCAAACTCATCAGTGCCGAGAAAAAGATGATTGTAGGAAGAACTTTAAAAGCAAAGGTGATCAATGGGGGCTGAATTTTACCAGAGGCAAAGTCGCCAAAAACAAAATTAATTCCTTCGTTAGTGTACCCAATTAACGTCACGAAGGCCTGACTGATAGCCGTAAACACTTCTTCAACAAAGGGAGCTTTTAAAACAAGTAAAGCGATAATAATTTGTAACGCAACACCTTTACCGACAAGGCTCCAGTCTATTCCTTTGCGATTAGCACTAAATAGGTACGCAACCCCCAACAGAAATACCATGCCCAAAGCTCCTCGAAGGATGGACATAAAGGAAAATCCTCCCTGCTCAACCTTTTCCTTAATAAGATGAAGGGTACCGACTTCGTTTAACACCAAGGTCAGTTCGTTTTCGTTCTGAGAGGTGATTGTGGCGAAATGCTTTACTTTCGAAATTTGTAGACCCTCGCTATCAATAAACATTTGATCGTTATCTTTTGAGAAAAAGGTCACTTTTGGTTTGCTTACTGAGTCTGTTGAAACAGACACCGAGTCAATATCTGATTCGTAATCGGCAAGTAACTTATCATAGAGAAAGAAGATTGTATCTTCTTTGATTTTCCAAGAACCCTTTATTTCGTTGCTTAATGGAAATAAGTTGGAGGTGAATTTGATTTCATCTTTACCATAGCTCAGGTTGATAGCGTATTCAACAGTGTCATTTAGCTCTAGACCACTAACCAACTCATGTTCACTTAAAACCCATTTACCCTTGAGCTCTTCTTCTGGACTCTTTTTTTCTTCACTACACGAACTGAAAGTCGATAAGCCGATGGCCAGAAGGAAGGCCAGAAACAATGAGCTGCTAATTCTCTTCATCTGATTTAGTTACTGGTTCTTCGGTTGATTTCGTCCCTTATCTTAGAAGCCGTTTCATAGTCTTCATTTTCGATGGCAACGTTTAGTTGTTGGTTTAATTCATCCATTGTAAATCGCTTCGGACTTTCTTCGTCTGTATCTTCTTGAACCGTTTCCTCGGGTTGACCCTCGAAGTCGTCTTCGAGCAGAATGCCTGCGCTTCCTAAAACAAATTCATAGGTGTATATCGGACAGTTAAAGCGAACAGCAAGAGCAATTGCATCTGAGGTTCTAGAGTCAATCTCAACCTCAGTTCCGTCTTTATCACAAATCAATTTGGAAAAGAAAATACCTTCCACTAAATTGTAAATGACTACCTCTGAAATGTTGATGCTAAATTCTTCTGCAAAGTTTTTAAACAGATCGTGTGTCAAAGGTCTACTCGGTGTCATTTTTTCCAGCTCTATCGCGATCGCCTGCGCCTCAAATCCACCGATGATGATCGGTAACCTCCTTTTCCCATTTGACTCGCCAAGTACAAGAGCGTAAGCTCCGGATTGTGTTTGGCTGTAGGAGAGTCCTACAATGTCAAGCTTTATTTTTTCCATTCCCTGCCGCTGTTTGATATAATCAAGATGACGAAAATAACAAAAAATTAGTGAAACTAAGAAGAATCGAGCCCCCGTTTTTACTGGAAATCTCCTAATTTTTGGTATTTTTACACTACTTTCAACTGTCTGATATTTAGTGAAATCTACCGTCAAATATTTACTTTGCTTTGTAGGACTCCTTTTTTACCAAGGCACTACTGTCGTGGGTCAGAATTCCCATGGCGGTTACCAGTTCATTGAAAACAAAGGACAATGGCCAGATCAAGTCACACACAAGACGGACCTAAAGAGTGGCTATTTGTATCTTCAAAAGGATGGGTTGGTATTTGATCTGTACGATCCGAAAAAGGTGAACGATTACATCGATGCCCATCACAATAAGTCCAGTCGTTCAGGACTGGATTCACTCAATTGGCATGCGTTTAAAATAAACTTTGAGAATGCCAATGAAGAGGTGGACGTTAGTGTTGTTTCCTGTAAGAAATCAGCACACTTCAATAACTATTACATTGGAAATGACCCTGAACATTGGGGAGAAAATGCCTACGGTTATTCAGAAGTAAGTTACCAGAACGTGTATGATGGTGTTGATTTTAAAATCTATTCGAAACTCTTTGATTTAAAATACGATTTTATCGTCCAACCCGGAGCAGACCCCAACGCAATTAGCCTTAACTACGAAGGACAGAATAAACTGGACGTGCGTAAAGGACGGCTGCACGTTTATACCGATGTGAATCACATCATTGAGGATGAGCCGATCGTTTATCAAGTAGTTGATGGGAAGCGAAAAATCATTGCTGCAAGGTATGTTTTGGATGGAAATAAGTTGTCTTACGAAATGATGGAAGACTATGACCATTCCATCCCACTGATTATTGACCCTACACTGATCTTTTCTTCTTATTCAGGATCATTCTCAAACAACTTCGGCTATTCAGCTACGTTTGATGCGCAGGGTTTTTTGTACTCTGGAAGCTCGGCCTTCGGGAATCAGTACCCCACCACCTTGGGAGCTTACAGCACCTCATTTGCAGGAGGAATTGTAGATATTGCTCTTTCTAAGTTTGATACTACTGGAACGTTTTTGCTTTACTCTACCTACATCGGTGGAAATAGCGATGAGTTACCACACTCCTTGATTGTAAATAGTTTGGGAGAATTGTTAGTTTTTGGAACTACCAGTTCAACGAATTATCCTACCACTCCGGGATGTTATGATAATACCTTCAACGGAGGAACTCCTAATAACCTAACAAATGGTTTGGGAGTGAACTATGTCAATGGATCGGACATTGTGGTTAGCCGATTAAGTGCAAATGGAGGAACACTGCAAGCATCAACTTATATCGGAGGATCCCAAAACGATGGACTAAACAGTACAAATACGACTCCATCCCTTAATATCTTGCGATACAATTACGCGGATGAGGTGCGAGGAGAAGTGGATATTGATGTCAACAACAACATTTACATCGCCACCTGTACGCGTAGTGCTGATTTCCCAGTTACTTCTGGTGTTTTTCAAGACACGTATGGTGGAGGTGCGATGGACGGCATTGTTTTCAAAATGGACAATGACCTCCAAACCTTGATTTGGAGTAGCTTTATCGGTGGGGAAGATCATGATGCTGTTTACGCATTGGCGTTGGATGACAGCAGCGATATTTACGTTACAGGAGGAACCAATTCAGATTCGTTATTTACGACCACTAATGCTATTGATACATCTTTTCAAGGAGGACGAGCAGATGGATTTGTGACGCATATTACAAAAAATGGAGCTTCCATCATTAACAGTACGTACGTGGGGTCTTTGACCTATGATCAAAGCTATTTTGTGGAACTCGATTACAGAGGAGATGTTTATTTGCTTGGACAAACAGAAGCTGCGGATTCGTCTTTTGTGAAGAATGTAACCTGGTCTAATTTTGGAAGCGGACAGTTCGTAAGTAAATTAAGTCCAGAACTTGATACGATGCTATACAGCACAGTGTTCGGCTCTGGAAACGGAATTAATATTTCACCTACAGCCTTCTTGGTTGATTTATGCAGTAAAATGTATTTAGCAGGCTGGGGTGGCTCGGTCAATAACTTAGCTACGCTTGACAATAATGCGGGTTATACAAACGGAATGCCAATTACTACAGATGCTTTTCAAAGCACAACGGATGGCAGCGACTTTTATGTCATGGTACTGGAAGATGATGCTTCTGGAGTAGTATACGGTTCGTACTTTGGATCACCCACTGCGTCAGAGCATGTAGACGGTGGAACCAGTCGGTTTGACCGAAAAGGGAAAGTGTATCAGGCGATATGTGCGGGATGTGGAGGAGATAGTAACATGCCAATTGTTCCAGCTACAGCGGTCTCTTCTACCAATAACAACAGTTGTAATTTGGGTGTGTTCAAGATGGACTTTAACCTACCCATTGTTTTAGCCGATTTTGAGGTTGATCCGATCGGGTGTGCTCCGTTCACTGCAGACATTACCAATACAAGCCTTTCTCAGAATTATACCACATTTGAGTGGTGGTTTGGTGATGGTGGCACATCCACACAATTGAACCCTTCGCATACTTACACGCAAGCTGGCACATACGAAATAACATTGATACTGAGTGATACCGCTACCTGTAATTTTGGAGATACATTGACCAAGGAGATCATCATTATGGGAGACACCACTTATTCATTAAGTAACCTCGCAATATGCCCAGGTGAGAACACGCAAGTAGGAATTTTACCTTCTGGAGACACATCCATCACTTACGATTGGTCTCCTTCAGGTTCACTAAGCAATGACAGTATTTCTAATCCAATTGCTGCTCCTTCAGCCACTACTCAATATCGGTTGTTGATCAGCAATGGTGTTTGCACAGATACGGTATACCAAACGGTTCAGGTAGACATACCCTTATTGACGGTAAGTAATGACACCACACTATGCACGAGTGACGAAGTCGTTACTCTGACCGCCAATTCTCAGGGAACATCCAACGTTTATGTCTGGTCTGAGAATGAAAATTTTACCGATACGATTAATTCCAACCTCAATGACAACACAATTACGGTAAGCCCTCCGTCTTCAACCGTGTATTACGTTGAGATCAACAATAACGGCTGTACGTTACTAGACAGCATTGCTGTGAATATTGCCGGAAATGATGTTTCTATCTCTGGTCCAGGAGGTGTTTGTTGGGGAGATAGCCTACTTTTGGTTGCCAATCACATTATTTCCGGACAGTCTTATACTTATGATTGGGGGCCAGATTCAGTCATTGTAGGTGATGGCAATGACAGTATCTACGTTACTGCCACACAAGGTCAAAACATTACTCTCTTGGCGACAAGTTCAATGGGTTGCGAAGTAGCCGATACGCAATACGTGGATGTTGACCTCCTTCCGACATTGGATGTTACGCTCACAGCTTCAGCAGATACCATCTACGCTGGAAACGAAGTTGTCCTGACGGCAAGTCCTTCAGGTTATGATTACGATTGGACGATTACTACCGATAATGGACATGAACAGGAAATTGTTTTTGTTGAACCACAAATGGTTATAGCAACGGCTGTAAGTCCTTATGGCTGCACAAAATCTGACACGGTTTATATTTATGTAAAAGAATTGATATGTGGTGAACCCGATATTTTTATCCCCAATGCCTTTACACCAAATGCTGATAATGCGAACGACAACTTATATGTGCGAGGGAATAACATTGAAGAATTTGTGTTGAGAATCTACGATCGATGGGGTGAACTTGTCTTTGAAACAACAGACCAAAGTGTGGGGTGGGATGGAACCTTTAAAGGAAAAGATTGTGATCCGGCCGTGTTCGACTATTATTTTGAGGCTACGTGCATTGATGAGGAGAAGTTTTTTAAGAAGGGAAATATTACACTAATTAGATGATGAGAGTGGTGATTATCGATGACGTTCATCCGTTGATTGCAGAACGTTTTCAGGACTTGGGATGGCAGTGTGACTTTAAACTCAAGGAGACTCGAGAGGAATTACTTCAAGTTATCGGACAATATGATGGATTAATACTCAGAAGCCGCATCGAGATGGATAGCGCTTTTTTGGGACGAGCCGATAAGTTAAAATTCATTGGAAGACCTGGAGCCGGTTTGGAAAACATTGATTTGGAGTATTGTGCGTCAAGAGGAATTCGTGTCTTCCGTTCACCAGAAGGTAACAGAGATGCGGTCGCAGAACATGCACTAGGTATGATTTTGATGCTTCTGAACAATTTGAAACGAGCAGATTTGGAAGTGCGTGAAGGGATTTGGAAGAGAGAAGCAAATCGTGGGTTTGAATTGAAGGGTAAAACCGTTGGCATCATCGGTTACGGCTATATGGGGAAGGCATTCGCCCAGCGATTGGCAGGTTTTGGAGTCAATGTTCTCGCATACGATAAGTACTTATATGATTTCTCAGATGAGTATGCAACAGAGGCGTCCTTACAGCAGGTGCAACGCGATGCGGATATCATTTCGCTACACTTACCACAATCTCCAGAAACGATTCACTACATTAACAAAAGCTTCATTGAGAAGTGTACTAAACCATTTTACCTGATCAACACCGCTAGAGGTAAATCAGTGCAGACAGAGGATTTGATGAACGCGATCAACTCGGGAAGGGTATTAGGAGCTTGCCTTGACGTGCTTGAGTTTGAAAGCACTTCTTTTGAGCAGATGAGCAATGAAAACGAAACGTTTAAGCGTTTGGTTGCATCCGAAAAAGTGTTACTTTCTCCTCACATTGCGGGCTGGACACAAGAGGCTAAATATAAACTTGCGCATTTCTTGGTAGAAAAAATTGTAAAGGCATTTGAATAGTGGAGGAGAAAAGACTCATATGGCTGAATGGAAATCAAAATCAAGCAGGTTATCTAGCCTTTGGAATTGAGGCTGAATTGAACTTGCGTGAAGAGGAAGGAGGATTCGAAGAAGCAAGAGTTTTTTTGGAAAAAAACAAAGGAGAACATGTCTTTGGTTGGTTTGGATACGATCTAAAAAATGACATTGAGAATCTTAGTTCAGTTCATCCAAGTTGGGTCAAAGCACCAATTATTTTTTTGATGAAACCTCGTCATTTGGCGAGAGTTGAGCAAGGTAAGTTAGAGGTGTTGAAAGGTGATTTAGAGGCACTTCAAGCTGTATACAACAGATTGGTGGAACACAATGCGCCCGCTTCCGCTAAAGTATCGATTACTCCAGTCATTGACGAAAAAACATACATTGATAAAGTCCGAAAAATTAAGAAACACATCCAGCTAGGAGATATCTATGAAGCCAATTTCTGTTACGAGTATCGGGGAAAGGGAGTGATTGATCCGCTAGCTGTGTACCATAAACTGAATGCATCCACGCAAGCACCATTTTCTGTTTTTGCACAGGTCGGAAACCTATCAATTTTGAGCGCTAGTCCAGAACGCTTCGTCAAAAAGACGGGAACAAAACTTTTCACACAACCCATAAAAGGAACCATTAGAAGAGGTGAAAATGACTTGGAAGACCAACAACTCATTGATCAATTAAGAAAGAACCCAAAAGATCGATCTGAAAACATCATGATTGTTGACCTGGTGAGAAATGATCTGGCACGGATCGCAGACGCAGCTTCAGTAAAAGTAGAAGAACTTTGTGAGATTTATACATTTGAGAACATTCATCAAATGATTTCTACCGTAAGTGCGCAGGTAACGGATAAGCACCCGATTGACATTTTGAAAGCATTATTTCCCATGGGTTCAATGACTGGGGCGCCTAAGATTCGAGCCATGAAGATTATCGAAGAACAGGAAGTGAGTAAAAGAGGCTTGTATTCCGGATGCATCGGATACTTCACTCCTTCAGGGGATTTTGACTTCAACGTGGTTATTCGCACCATCTTGTACGATAAAAAAACACGAAAACTCAGTCTGTCGGTTGGTGGTGCAATTACAGATCTTTCCACTCCAGAAGGGGAATATGAAGAGACACTTCTAAAGGCTAAAGCAATGCGAGAAGCATTAAACCCATGAGTTTAATAGAACACGTACGACATATCATCCAGGAACAAAATCATTCCAAAGAGGAGAAGTTTTTGCTCGCTGTGAGTGGAGGAAAGGATAGTATGGTATTGTTTCATATTTTCTATCAGTTGAAACTCGACTTTGCAGTGGCTCACATGAACTATGGGCTACGAGAGGAGGCTGCAGATTTGGATGAAGACCTCGTAAAGAAATTCGCAAATCAACGAGACATCCAATTCTTTTCGAAGAAGGTAAATACCAAAGCTTTTTGTGAGCAAGAAGGTTGTTCTACCCAGGAGGGTGCGCGAATACTAAGGTATTCATGGTTTGAGGAATTGCTTGCTACGCACAAGTTGCAGTGGATTGTTACAGCCCACCATGAAGAAGATAACAAAGAGACATTCATTCAAAACTTAAAGCGGGGAAGTGGCTTACGAGGGCTTAAAGCTATGCAAGTAGTTCATGAGAATCGACTTAAACCGTTGCTGGAAGTCTCAAGAGAATCAATTGATGCCTATGCTGTCCAACAAGCCGTTGAATTCAGAGAGGACGCTTCAAACAATCAGAATCACTATCAGCGAAACTTAATTAGAAATCAGTTGCTGCCGAAGCTGGAAGAAAAATTACCTAGAATTGGGAAGGGAATTCTTACTTCCATTAAAAACCTACAAGCTGATTACGATTATTTGCTCGAAAGTTTAGAAAAGGAGAAGACGAATCACCTAGAAGGGGTTCGAGATGGTTGGAAAGTGATGAACTACAAAAGCCTTCATCCTAGGTTGTTGTTTCACATTTTGGAAAACTTTGGGTTTAATTACCAGCAAGTGCAGGATCTTCTAAGGTCGACTTCGTCTGGTAAACACATCCATAACGATCGGTTTATTGCAGCGGATGGACATGGAGATTTGTACATTAATCATCAGGAAAAAGAAGGATCGTCTTTTGATGTAATGGAGTTGAAAGAAGTCGGAATTTATGACCTTGGAAGTGAAAAAATCCAGCTTTCGGAAGCTGCTTACCCTTCTTCTTTTGATGGAAATAAAGCCATTGCCTATGTAGATGCGGATGCCCTGAAGTGGCCATTGATCGTTAGAAATTATCGAGCTGGGGATAGCATCCAACCAATCGGTATGAAAGGGTCAAAGAAATTGAGCGATTACTTTACAGACGAGAAGATTCCAGTTCATCGAAGAGCCCAGCAAAAAGTAGTTGTTTCTGGAGATAAAATTGTTTGGGTAGTCGGAGAAGTGGTAAGCGATTTAGCTAAGTTGACTGCTTCCACAAAAAAAGTTCTAAAGTTTGAAACTTTTAAATAACTTCATCGTATAAGACATTACTTTTCAAACGTAACAAGCGAATTTATTAACCACCACCGAGCTTGCCTCAACTCGGACTCAACCAGTAACGACTATGAAAGCAACTACAACGCTAGCAGGAAGCCCTGTCCTCGTACAAAAGGAGGATATCCCTTCTTTAAGATTTCCAAAGGAACCCCTAAATAGAAGCAAAGATGAGCAAAGCATCTTAAGAAAAAAGCTACGAGACTCTATGGTTTTGGGAAATATTCATCATCAAAAAATTCGAATTGTTTTTCAGGATGATGAGGGCGTTAAAGAAGTACGCACCACCATTTGGGCAGCTGATGATCGCTTCATAGTTCTTAAAAAAGGCGTTTCCATCCCTGTTGATCGCGTTATCGAACTCAACCTCTAATTACTGCGCCTGATATTTGAATTCGATCCACCCCTGTTTTCGTAGGGCATCGTTAAAATCCTGATTGAACTTCCAGAGTTTGGCATATTCTGTTGCGGCATTTCGTAAACACGTATTCTGAGTGTTCGTGTGCGTTTCGTCTATTTCTGCCGTCACCACCTGACCTTTTTGATTTACTTTAATCAATACCCGCACAGTTCCCTCACTTTTACACAAGTAGGACGGCTTTTTTTCTTTTAAGACATTACGATTGTCCAATTTGTAGTAGACAGTGGCTACCACGTCCATTCCAAAACCAGCGTTGTCATTCGCTTGTGCATCGTCTTTTACCAAGTTGGGATTCACATCTTTGTCGTCCTTACTTTCTGAAGGGTCTATAAGATCAGGATTGTCATTTTGAAGATTGCTGAATTCAGCAGCTTCCATCGCTTTAAGTTCATTCCAAACCTCCTGATCTGCCTGTGACTTACTAAACTGATTCGTATAGGTCGTTTTTTCTTGCGACACATTCGCGGCTACGTTGGTCACAGGTTGACCATTTTCTGCGACCGGACTTTCAGTAGGATCGGTTTCTTGCTCAGGTTCTTGTTCTGAATAGTCCAATATAGCAACAACCTCCTCATTCGGTTGATCAGGTGGAATTGCCGTTTCAAGAACAAACCAATTGGCCCAAATCGTAATGAACGCATAAGTTGCGAACACTCCTATCAAACTAAATTTGAATCGTTCTATGAATTCGAGGATACCCATCAACTTATACTACAACATTTCTCTCAGATCGTTCAATGCATCCAGATTAATCCACACGGAGTACAGGCTAATTAGAATAGTAGACACCCAGATGAGTACAAATGAGAGCTTCCCAAGAATGTTGACATCATATTCTACTGGAGTTTTTAGCAAATTGCGAATAGCAGGGGCTAAAACATCCTCTTTTTCATCATAATCCTTGCTTTCTGGTGGAATCAAGCTTTCTAACTTTGAGATTTGAATATACTCCTTGCGAAGGCGCCAATAATCTCTGTCAGAAAGATTAGCATAGCTCACATTGAGTGGGATTTCCAAATGCATCAGACGTTTTCGTAAACGCATTAGCCTAACATGAGATTGAATTCTAAAAAGTGTAAACCCTCCGAAAAGCATGACTACGTAAGATTGATACAAAAATCCGATCACAATGATAGCTGCCGAGGAAACACCATTGAAAAGTACTTTGGCGCGATCACTAAAAGAGAAGAACAATAGCTCAAACAACTTTCCTCCATCCAGCGGGTCAATGGGTATAAGGTTGAGCACATTTAATGCAACAAAGACAACTCCAAATAAAAGAAAAAGGGGAGGAAGCAATCCAACATGAAAGGCCAGCAGAAAACCAACACCAATGATGATTCCGGGAACGGGACCAGCGAGTACAATCATCAGTCGTTGAAACTGACTCATTTCTTCTTTCCGACCAGTGACGACTGCTCCTAGGAAAGGAATAAAGAACATGCCCACGTCATTGTAGCCATAGCTTTTCATGGCGATCAGATGCCCCATTTCGTGAATGAACAAGACCAGTACAATCAAAAAGATATAGTTGATTTTGATGCCCAACAGAGCAAATAATCCAACAAAGAGTGCGAGGCTCCCGATCGTCTTAAGGATGCTGGAGGTGTTTTTCTCCTTTATTTCTGGTTTGGGAGGGAAATATGTATAGTCTTCTGATTCCACATAGCAAATTTACCGTATTTTTTTGAGCCTTAGGGTGGTCAGTCCTTCTTATCCCTTTTCTCCCACTTAAACTTACGGTCTTTTGAAATAAAATACCGGAGCGAGACATGCAGTTTATTGTAGTCTGTAAATTGATCGGGACCAGCAAGGAAATTATAGCTTGCCATGAGGTGAAAGCCTATCAGTTTGAAACCAATAGAAGGTGAAGCACCTACACAAGCATAGGTGAAATCTGAAAGGTAGGTAAAATTTACTCCATAGGTAAAGTCTGCACGCCCCCATTTGAACCAAGGACCAGCCTTGAAGCCGAGATTGTTGCTCCCAAAATGATACTCTCCGTTTGCTGCAATTGCCCATGTAAATGGTTTTCGCAGTTTGAGTTCTTTCCATTGACGTTCCATTCCTAATTCAATACCAAAGAATTCCCCTTTTTGCACACCGATAAGCAGTCCAGTTTTAATCGTGCGTAATTCAGGAATAATGCCTGGAGGTTCGCTACACCAAGCAAACATCGGAAGGAATATCATCCATATGATTAAAAGTTTCTTCAAAAAACTCTTATTCTTGCGTGTAATTTTTGTTGAAGAAGTTGAGATAGGCTTCGATATCTTTCTCCAAGAATAGAGCGGAGAAATTTTTGTCTGTAATCACAAAATAATCAAAGTCTTTAAGCTTTTTTACCTGCTTTTCGTTGACCTTAAAGGTTAGGTAGTAGTCCATCGCTTCATCTTTGTTATTAAACGGTTTCACAATGATCAACTGATTATTTTCGTCAATGAAGCTGCTCTTCGTCTCAAGGCTTTTGGTAGAAAAAGAGGCAATATTAAGATCAGAAACCTTAGACTTTGCCTGATTGACACTTCCGGCTTCATTCGGGAATACCAAAACAAAGAAATGCTTTGCCTCCGTATCATAAATGTAGGTACTAGCTCCTGTTTTGGCATCAATCACAGACTGAACGTTTCTCAGCTTGTCCAGCGTAGCCTGACTCTGAGCCACAATCACTTCATCAGTACAGTTGGCAATCACATCCTCTAATGCATCTTCAATAGGAGAAAGATCTTCTGGATCTGGGTTGCTATAACCAACGGCAAGAGCTTTCATGTAAAGGTATTTGCACGAAAGTGGATTGTCTTCAATGGTCAGACGCTTATCGATATCCGTAATGGTTCCAGCGTAGTCCTTCGCAATAAATTTGTTGTAAATTTTTTGATACTCTTCTTCCTCTTTTTGGGTGGCACTATTCAGCTCTTCTGCATAATTGGGGTTTTCAATAAGTTTTGCGTATTCCGTATCTGGATAGTCTTTGAGAATCCAGTCTTTATACTTATTCATCCCTGCAGTATTTCCTGCTTCTTTATCGATGAGGTAAACTTGATAGAGCGATTCCACTGACAATGCGTGTGGAAGGTATTTTTCCAGTTTTTGAAAAGTCTTTTTTGCTCCTTCTGGATCGTCTAATTTCTGCTTGTAGATGGTAGCCGCATTATAGTAACCATTGATCACATCCTCTTGAGCTTTCTTTTCCTTGGTAGGAATTCCGCAAGGGAGATCTTTCTTATAGTAGTCAATTGTCAGTAACGGGTCCTCCTTATCCTCCCCATTCGAATTTGTGTTATCATCCGTAAACACAGCAGATTTATCTGATCTTCTCCAGTTGTCTTCGTTGGGTCTAGGACCCCACACCTCTTTAAATTTCGTAAATCCATTGTCTCTCAGTTTTTCATTTTGAGACCAGAAATTACCTTTTGCGGCTAAATTTCCTCCTCCTGAAGGAGTAAGTGCCGCTGCCATGGCCTCTTCTTCTTCTGCTTGACGTTTAGCAATGAGGTCATCAATTTGATCTTGGATGTGCTTATTCAGTTCATTTTCACTCAGCTCACATAGCCCCAGCAGACTGTCCTGATGATTGGCCGTATTCAAGTGACCCACTAACTCCGTCAAACTGATGTTTTGAAATTCAATGGTTTCATACTCAGGATGACTTTGATCGAGAACAGAAAGCGTACTATCGTAATACTTTTGTGCCTTGATGTAGTCTTTAGATTCGTAAAAAAGTTTACCGAGTCGCAGAAAGGATTTACTTTTTTGCTTAGGATTGGAAGTACTCGACTTAACGGATAATTCAAGGTATTCAATTCCTTCGGATTTGTTCCCGTCCTGTAGTTCTAGGTCACCTAAGGCGTAGTAAATCTGATCCAAATAATCCGCATTCTTCTCATCCTTGATCATTTTTCGTAACTCAGCCTTTACCTTGTTTCTATCTCCACCACTAAAAGCTAACGCCTTGTTGATCTTAGCCACAAAAGCCATGTCGTATTTGGGATTACGCTTTACCACCTCGGCATAAAGTTCACTCGCTTCAGGGTTGTTTTGCTTGTGCTTGATTTGCGCTAAAATGAAGATCAAACGCGTTTTGAATTGTCGGTCTTTTACAACCTCAATGGACTTTTCCAATGCTTCTTCAGCTTTGCCAAACTCTTTCTTTCGAATGTAATAGTCAGCAAGAACAGGATAGTACTCACGTTCAAAATCTTCCGTAAATTCTGGAGGTCCTGTTTCCTCCTCTTTGTCTGAGGTTGGAGACTTACGCTTTTTGCGTCTCTTCCCTTTATACTTGGATTTTTTCTTCTTTACCTTTTTCTCTTTCTTCTTTTTTTCTTCTGATGCAGCGGCTTGCTCATCCATCTCCTCTTGTAGTTCGTCTAGTATGGATTTTGCAGCGGGAAAATTTCCCTGTTCCATGTGAACCTTAGCTTGCCACAGGCGAGCATCGTAGATGATCTCCTCTGTAGGATACTGCTTCTCAATGAACTCAAATTTTTTGAGTGATTTATCAAAATCTGCTTTGTAAAATTGTGATTCCCCAATCACAAACCAGTTGTCATCTATCCAGTCACACCATTCGGTACGTTTGAATTGCCCTACTTTCTTTTCTGGCATTTGATGCTTGAAGATAACAGTCTCACATTTTCTAATGGCAGTATCCATCGGAGACTTGAAGTTCTTAGCCTCTTCTTCGTTTGGGTAGATAAACACCGGAATGATTTCATCGTAGTTTTCGCTGTAGCCTGTTTCAAAGGTTGTCATCGTTTCCTTGATCAACTCTTTGGCATTCCAATACCCGTTGTAATGCGCTGTTACGTTATGATATGTACGGTTGATCCATGCGTCCTTTTCAGTACTGCAGGCCGCAATTGCGATCGCCATGATCAATAATACTACGTAACTTACCTTTTTCATTCAGGTGTAATAACTAAAAACGCCCAAAATTATTATAAAATCAGAGAAAATTAAATTTTGTTATGCTAATCTTGAAACCTAAAAGCGGATTGTTCGTTGTTCGCTTATGCAGTCTTAGATCGTACGGGTTTTATCGTTAAAATCTGTTATAATCAAGAATTAGCAAGGTTTTATTTAGCATATTTGTAGTATGGCAAAGTCCAAGAAGGATAGTGAAGAAAGGGTTTCACTCTGGGAGCGATTAACCAAAAGATCTCGGCTGTCTGTTGTTGATCCGATTACATTTGAGGTGAAACGCGAGTTTTCTTTCACACCCATGAGCTTCATCGTTGTCAGTTTATTTGTGTTGATTTTACTCGTGACCGCTACCTGGGCTACCATTGCTTATACGCCTCTAAGACAATCCATTCCGGGTTATCCGAATATTGCCAATGAAGAAAAGAAGAAGCGTCAGGAGATTGAGAACTTGGAGTATCTTCAGGAACTGGAAAAGAAACAAGCCATCTTGGAGCAATACAACAAGCCACTAATTGCTATTCTCAATGAACAAGAACCGCCAGACCCTTCTATTCCAATGGACTCACTATCATTATTGGATACGAGTGAGATCAACCAAATTAGCTTTGAAATTAGTGAAAAGGACTCCATCCTGCGGGAAAAAGTAAAAGCAAGCGAGAAATATGGTTTTAGTCTGCAAAATAAGGTCGTAACCGGAAGTGCGGATAACATCGCTGGAGTCTACTTCTTCTCTCCACTAAAAGGAGAAGTATGCGGAGAAGTAAATGTGAAAGCAGGTCACTATGGGATTGACGTAAAAGCTCCTAAGAACGAAGCTGTAAAATCAACCTTAGATGGAACGGTAATTTATGCTGAATGGACACCAGAAAATGGACACGTTATTCACGTTCAGCACGCACACAATTTGGTTTCCATTTACAAGCATAATTCTGCGTTACTTAAGAAACAAGGAGATGCCGTAAAAAGTGGAGAACCCATCGCGATTATTGGCAATTCGGGAATTCTGAGTTTGGGAACTCATTTACATTTTGAACTCTGGTATAATGGGGTCCCACTGGATCCTAAGTTGTTCGTTAACTTTGAATAATTGGATTTCAGAAAAGTAAACTTTACTTGCTGTACCACTGGATGGCAGCGCGAATTTCTTCTTCCGTAGCAGATTGATTGAAGATGCCTTTCCCTAGTCCTTCTAGTAAGGTGAAGTTGATGTTTTCGTCATGATTTTTTTTGTCATTTTTCATGCGTTCCAACATCGGCTCTACGTCATCGGTTGAAATGGAGATGCGCTCATACAATTTGTCCAGTGCGTTAACGATCTTTTCAAAGTAATGCGCATTGATCAACTCCTTGTCAAACGAAATCTTAGTTTCCATTAACATTCCAGCAACGACTCCAAACCCATGTAGGATCGGGCTACCCTGCTCCAACCTGTGAGATTCTAATGCATGCCCAATGGTATGCCCAAAGTTCAGTAATTTTCGCATGCCTTTTTCGGTTGGGTCTTGTGCCACAATTTCACCTTTAATGCGAACACTTCCTTCCACTACTTTTTCCCATTTTAGTTGGTCAAATTCCGTATAGGTACAATAGTCAAAGTATTTACTATCCACAATTAATCCATGTTTAAGAACCTCCGCAAAGCCAGACATCAACTCTTCTTTAGGCAAAGTTTGCAAAAAAGCGATATCGCAAAAAACAGCTTTGGCCTCCTTAATAACGCCTACTTGATTTTTAAATTCAAAAAAATCGATTCCGGTTTTACCTCCAATGGCGGCATCTACCATGGCAAGTAGAGTCGTTGGGATATTGATGAAGTCAACGCCACGCTTATAGGTAGCCGCTGCAAATCCTCCCATGTCTGTGATTACACCACCCCCTAGGTTGATGATCAAACCATCTCTCCTGAAGTGATTTTCCGTCAAATCTTTCCAAATTGCAGCCACCGTTTGGATGTTTTTATACTCCTCTCCAGATGGCAGCTGTACAGCGTCAATGTTGATATCCGTTATCAGATGAACTTCACCCAAATAGGGAGCCGTATTCTCATCAACAATGGCGATGATCTGCGAAGGATCGTAGCTTGCGATAAGTTCATTAAAGCGGGGATCAGTGATGGAGCCAATGTGGACGTTGTTCATGACGAAAAATAGTTTTATGACTACAAATAAAAGACTATTCAAAGATTAGTCGTTAACAATTTCTAAAATTGCTTGAAAAATTGTGCCTGATTTAGACCTTAATTTGCAAGCTATGATCTTTAGAACAAACAAAAACTCAATTATACCCTATATATTCGGAGTGCTCCTCCTTTGCCTTGGAAGTGTTTCCTGTGAAGAAGAAAAAAGAACTTCAGAAGATATTCCTTCTGAAACAAAAGTTCCTCCACCACCGCCAGAACCTACGATGGCTTACAACATCATTATCGATAGTTTTACGGTAGACATTGATTCGGTGGAACAAAATCAGGGTTTGACACACATCCTGCCCAAATATGGTATTTCACTGACAGAGATTTATAACATGACAAATAAGTATGATTCTTTATTTGACGTGAAGAAAATCAAAACGGATCAACCGTACATGATGCTCAGCAACATGCTCAATGATACCCTTAAAAAAGCGGAGTACTTTATCTACGAGATCAATAAAGTGGATTATTTGGTTTACCACTTTGGAAGTGACTCCTTGCATGCTTACATCGAGTCGAAGCCCGTAGATACGGTGCTTTCTATGGCTGGAGGTGTTATTACTTCTAGTTTGTGGAATGCTTTTATAGATAATGATCTACCTCCTGCATTGTTAGTAGAATATGCAAAACTTTTCGCTTGGAGTGTGGATTTCTTTGGTGTACAAAAAGGCGATTTTTACAAAGTAATTTATGAGGGTAAATATGTAGAAAATGAACTCGTAGGCGTGGGCGATATTCATGCGGTATTATTTAACCATTATGATCACGACTATTATTTCTTCAGATATCAGGCGCACGACACCTTACAGCCGACTTTCTATACTGATTCGGGAGAAAGTATGCAAAGAGCTCTACTTAGTGCCCCGCTGCAATACACAAGAATTTCCTCTAAGTTTTCTCATAGTAGATTCCATCCAGTTTTGAAGATTTATCGACCTCACCATGGTGTAGATTATGCAGCACCTACAGGGACAGAGGTAGTTGCTACTGGAAGCGGCACGATTATTTTTGCGGGCTATTCTGGTGGAGCTGGAAACATGGTCAAAATAAAGCACGATGTGGGTGATATCCTAACCAAGTATCTTCACCTCTCTAAATTCGGACCTGGGATTAAAAAAGGAGTGCACGTGATGCAGGGTCAGAAAATTGGAGAAGTGGGAAGCACTGGAATATCCACGGGGCCTCATTTGGATTATCGTGTTTACATCAACGATGAAGCCGTAGATCCGTTGAGTATTGATATCCCAGCAGGTGAACCTTTGTCGGATAGTGCTTTAATAGAATATTTTAACTTTATAGAGCCGATCAAGTATAAATTAGACAGTATACCGGCAATAGTTGTTCAAAAACAAGAGATAGATGAAGATTCAACTCAAGTGGAGTAATTTGTTTTTTGCATTTAGCCTGCTCTTTCTATTAAAGAGTTTACAGGCACAAAATGGTATTGAAGATTACATTCCCCACGAGAATTCTTCTTATGTAACGCACCCGATCATCGAGATCAGGACGGTGATTCACATCGTAAAGCGATATGAAGATGATGCGCAAAACCTGAATGAGGATAGCTTAGCATTTTTAAAACAACAGTTTGACTGGATCAATCAGTTTTATACAAATATGGGTAAACCCACTTTACCCACTGCCGATGGAAAAGAACATTGGGTGCCCGACTCTCGGATTCGGTTTGTCATTGACACGATTATTTATCATGTAGATGAAGAAGGGTGGGATCGAATTAAGACAGTAGAGGTGACTCAAACTCCCATGGAAGTTATCGATACCAAACAAGATGAAAATGCCATTACGGTAAACGGTAGGTGGAAATCTCGGATGTTTCGGGCGGATGATAGTCTGAAAGTGTTGAGTAGCTCTGGAGAAACCATTGTTTTGCACTACACGGACATTTCTGAAGCTGGAAATAAGACCACCTTCGTTGTAAAGGAAGATTTGGCGAAATTTGATCAACCTGTGTCAATCACCTATTACAAGGAAGAGAACAGTAACTGTTCGCTAGATCTTTGGGAAAATTATACCAATGAGGATAAAACAGCGCTGCATGTTTTTTACACAGGAAGCAGTAAGTCTGGTATCGCATTCGGGTGTGGACCAACACCCTATTATCTCAACGTGAGTAATCTCGTGAAAGGTGGGGATTGGGCTGGAGCACAACTCACGGCTCATGAGCTAGGACACACCATTGGACTTAGGCACACCAACTACCCACAGTTTGATGATTTGCCCAAAAAAGATAAGTTTGGTTTTATTGAATGTAATGATTCAGAGACCAGCAACAATATTATGGGGTATAACATTTGTAGAAATTACCTTTCGCCTAAGCAAATTGGACATGTGCACCAACTATATACTACGAGAGATGAGCGTATCCGCCTGACGAATGCCAATAAACTTATTGATTCCACCATTGTTCAAATTTGGGAAGAAACGCATTGGACCAAGCACATGGTAGTTAGACAGGATATCGTAGTTAGAAAAGGTCAAACATTGGTGATTTCGGCACCGCTTCATATGGCTGAAGGTGCAGGGATTTATGTCGAGGCTAAGGCAAAATTGGTGTTGAAGGGTAACGGTAAAATCTATAATTGCTTTGGTTCACCCTGGAAAGGAATTAAACTCTGCAAAAACTATTTGCTGAAAAAACGGATGCCCTGTAGTAAAAAGAATTATGGTATCCTCGAAATTGAAGATGAGAACAAAGTGCAAAATGTAGCAGAGTAAACACCTTAGCCACTACTTGAGCTTAATCTTATCACCGATGTGCAGGATATCGGAGCTTTTTATACCATTCAGTTTGCAGAGCTTATCTACGGTCGTACCATATTTTAGGGCGATGTAGTACAAGGAATCTCCTGAGGTTACCACATGAACGGTAGCGCTACTGTTACTACTTGAAGACGAACTTGATTTTGAACTCGACTTCTTGTAGGATTTACTATTATGCTTAAACATTTCCGAATAAATCAGCAGGTTATTCTTTCGTAAGGTTTTGGTTTCAAAGTCAATGATTTCTTCAGGATCAAGCGCATTTCCAAAGATGCGCACTTCAAAATGCAAGTGATCACCATAAGATTTCCCCGTGTTCCCCCCTAATCCAATCACATCTCCAGCTCTTACTTCCTGATTGGGAACAACCAACAACTCCGAAAGGTGTGCGTAGTAGGTCTCCAAACCGTTGTAGTGACGAATAATAACAAGGTTACCGAAGCCGCCATCATTGAATTGAGCATAGCGAACAATACCGTTGAAAGCCGCTACGAGCGTATCTCCGGTTTCCAGGTCTACGTCAATACCATAGTGAAAACGCTTTCCTCTGTACTTAAAAGTAGAGGTCACCATTCCGGGGTGAGGCATACAAAACTCATTGTTATCATCGTCAACGACACATACCCAAACAGTATCATCCATAGCGGAGAGGTCATTGTCATAGGTGTAGGGAATATCATTGTCCCAATCTTCTTGCCATCCTAAATCCAGCGCAATGGAGTTGAGGTAGGCGTTCATGATTCCGTCAAAGTTGATCATTTTGATAAATTCCCAGCTCTTGTCAGAAAACAAGACAACAGAATCTTCGCCCACCATAACGGTGTCAATCACTTTTTTATAAGACTGACTGTAATTGGCATTGTAAAAGCCAAATCCAAGGGAAAGAAGAAAAATGAGTATGGTCTTTTTCATGGAATTCTTTGCTAGCGCGCAAAGGTAGCAAAATTAACCTTATTTGAAGGTAGGGATGATGGCGTAGAAACCAAACCCTACAGAGAAATACTGATAATTACCCTCATTAAAACTATCGTTGGCAGGAGGAAAACTCTGCATGCAAAGATTGTCTGGAGTAAACTCTGCACCCATGAAAGTATAGCCTAGATTACCTCCAAAATATAGTAAGTCTGTCGCCTTCAAATAGAAACTAAGCTTAGGAGAGAGAATCATTGCGTCTTGCGTGTAAGCTCCCTCACATTTATTGGATGAGGTAAAAATCCGTCCAAAACCTCCATTAACTTCAATGTCTAGAAATGTCTTTTCTCCCATAATCGAACGATAACCCAGGTTCAAAAAAGGGCTTAGGATTTCCATTCTACCATTAATCACATCATTCGGGAAGTTGGCAGCTTCCAGATCCCAATAGCTGTATTTCAAACCAACTCCAGCAATGAGCCTAATCTTTTCGAAATGATAAGTATAATTCAAATCTACATCAGCTAAACCACCCATGATACTCTTAAAACTCGGGTTTGCTATACCTGTTGGCAATTTAAAATCAAGTTTGATTGCGCTAGGCGTAGGTGTGCCTTCTTCTTGTCCGAGCATTGCGCATGGACCCAAGAGGCAAATGATTATGAGGAATCTAATTATCAATGATGAACTTTTTACTCACTTTCTGCACTTCACTAACGTACTGATAGTAGTAGATATTGTTGGGATAAGGTGTAGAATCGAATAGAAGCGGATGAATTCCTGCGTTCAGAGTTCCTTTGTGTAATTGCTTAATGAGGTTGTCATTTTTGTCGAGAATGTTAAACTCAACTTGCGTAGGCTCCTCCAGTTCAAAACCAAATTGTACCGTTCCTTTAGCAAAAGGAGGCTTCAGCTCAAAAACATTGGCATATTTTACCGTTACTTTTTTCTTTCTTCCTCTACCGTAGGCAGCTACTAACTTTCGATACGCAACATACAGTAAGTAAAGTGCTACTACGATGCTAACCCCAACAATTACATTGGCTAAAATTCTTCCCCAAGTGCCGCTAAACCATAACTCGCGTAACATTATCTTCTCTTTTTTGCTTCCACAAATTTACAATATTTGAAGGACTTATCGATTTCTTTTTTCAAGGTAGGAAATGACGCCAGGTGCTCACCAACATGTTGTTCCGTGGAGACAGATTTCAATTCAGAAATAATTACTCCTGAGTCGATGTATTCAGACAGTTTTACATTGACCTCTGCAGCGGTATTCAAAAAAACATCCTTCAACATAACGAATTTTTTGCCTTCTAGTACGGCCATTTGTCTTAGCAATTGCGCCACTACTTTGGGGTGGAACGATTGCATTAAACGGAGTTTGAGTTGACTCTGTTTTTGTTCGTAATCTCGAAAGAAAACAAGCAGTTCTGATACTACAGCTGTGGTAGGTTTTAGCGTCAGGTCAATTTCTTCTGTCTGCTCATCTTCAAAGCCAAGAACGACCAAAGCATGAGCCATGTGTTCTAATTTCTCTGCCTTCTTCTCCATGACTTGTGGAACTAATGTTCCTTTCAGTAAATTGGTTTTTAACTCAAATACTTCTTGGGTTACAAATTCTTCTACTTGGTTTTCATCACCTCCTAAAACGGATATGGCTTCTTGGCTGGTCATGGTGCAAAGATGGCGAAATATAATGCAAATTCACTACCTTAGCTGAAATCAAATGACCGAAAAATGAAGCACATTGGACTCGTATTGTTAACGTTAGGACTGGCTACCGTGATAACCTCTTGTAAAAAAGGATGTACAGATCCTTCAGCGCTAAACTTTGATTCGAATGCAAAAAAGGACGATAATTCCTGTGAATATGCTGTACACGGACCTCAACTGATCGTTAAGTTGAAGTTTGATTCCACACAAGCACGTTTGGATAATTTCGGACAACCAGAAAGTGTACCAGCAGGTAATTCTGCTCAATCCCCAGTTTTTCATGGAATGAGTACGCATTACATTGAGTTAGCACCAAGTATGTACACGCAATTAGGAGATGGTGAGATCATTTATAAAGGTGCAGAAACCTCAGAAGGGGGAAGTGTAGCGGTAGATTTTGATCAGGCGATTGTAAAAGGGAATGAAGAGGTGTTTGTCATGATCCCACTGAGTGAAATTGAACCTGGAACCTATGAGTGGGTGCGCGCATCGTTGACGTATCAAAATTATGACATCGCGTATCGAGCAAGTGGGTTTGATTTAACGGGAAGGCTGGCTTCTTTTGTTGGGTTTAACACGTATATTTCATCTTATACCATCGACAATGAATCGGTTACCCTGAATGAGAATAAACTACAAGGTTATTGGGGTTTTGAAACAGTAGGTCAGGTTTCTCAAGGACAGGCGCCAGCAACAACAGTTCCTAATCCAATTTCAAGTACTTCTCCTGTTCCAGCTGGTTCTTGCGTTGTTACAGGTGACTTCGATGCACCATTTACCATTACAGGAAATGAGACAGAAGACATTACATTAACCTTGTCACTTTCTACTAATAATAGTTTTGAGTGGAAAGACGATAACCTCAATGGAATCTACGAACCCTTAGATGGAGACACCGTAGTGGACATGGGATTAAGAGGGTTAGAGCCAACTATTGAATAATCAAGCCTTTTTTCCGATCAGAATTAATCGGTCGGATGTGGTTTCATCAAATGAATCTAACTGGTAGTTCCCAAACGTTTGGGTGAGTTCTAAACCAGCTTGTTCGATTAGACTATTGAAGTCTGAAAGATCAATGGTTTGTACTCGTTCTTCAAAATGGAAGTCTTTGTCTTTATCTTTAAAGTCAATGGTTTTAATGATTTGACCATTTTCATGTCTTCGCGTAATCTCAAAGGTTAAGTTGGACCTTCTCACCGTTTCTTTGGCAACAAGGTTCTTAACTACTTTATTCGCATTCATGAAGTCAATTACAAAGATACCATCCGGTTCAAGCATCCGCTCAATGGCGGTCATTACTTTCAGGTTTTCATCTAATGAATTGAAGTAACCGAAAGAAGTGAACAAGTTGAAGATGGCATCAAACTTTTCTCCAGGAATTACTTCCCGAATGTCAGACATGGCAAACCTGAGCCCATCTTTTTCCATTTTCTTGGCTGCTGCAATGGAATTGAAAGACAGGTCTACACCCAAAACATCAAACCCTAGACGATTCAAGAAATACGCATGACGCCCTTTGCCACAGGCAAAATCCAACACATTTGAGCCGGGGGGAAGTTGAAGGTAATTACAGAGGTTGTGAATGAATTGCTCCGCCTCCTCGTAATTGCGATGACTGTAGAGGGTGTGATAGTAAGAAGTATCAAACCATTCTTCGAACCAGGGTTTTTCAGTTTCCATTGGGCAAATGTAACAATGTTCTGCCAGAAGAGATGTAAAGAATAATTGAAGAAATGTCATGATAACGTTGAACAATTGCTCAGAGCGGTGTTGTTACATTAACTATAATTCATTTCTTTGCAGTTCTTAATTCTTAAGTCAAACCTATGGCGTTAAAATGTGGTATTGTAGGACTACCGAATGTTGGAAAGTCTACGTTATTTAATTGTTTGAGTAATGCAAAAGCGCAGAGTGCAAACTTTCCTTTTTGTACAATCGAACCTAATGTGGGAACCATTACTGTTCCAGACCCAAGACTGAGCAAGTTGGAAGAACTGGTCAATCCGGAAAGAGTAGTGCCTACGACCATTGAGATTGTTGATATTGCGGGTCTTGTAAAAGGAGCTTCAAAAGGCGAAGGATTAGGTAATCAGTTCCTTGGAAACATTAGAGAATGTGATGCCATTATTCACGTACTGAGATGTTTTGACGATGGAAACATTGTGCATGTGGATGGGAGCGTAGATCCGATAAGAGACAAAGAAGTAATTGATACCGAATTACAGTTGAAAGATTTGGAAACCATCGAAAAATCGATTGGTGGAATCAGCAGAAAAGCGAAGTCTGGAGATAAAGAAGGAATGAAGCTTTTAGAAATCTATGAAGCATTAAAAAAACACCTAGAATCGGGTAAGAATGCTAGAATGCTAGACCTTGAATCCGAAAAATGGGAAATGGTAGCAGATCTGCACTTACTTACAATAAAGCCCGTTCTTTATGTGTGTAATGTAGACGAAGCTTCTGTGAAGTCTGGAAATGCTTGGGTAGAGAAAGTAAAGGAGGAAGTGAAAGGCGAGAATGCTGAGGTTTTGGTGCTCGGAGCAGCAATTGAAGCTGATATTGCTGAACTCGAAACTTACGAAGAGCGAGAGATGTTTCTAGATGATCTTGGATTGGAAGAACCAGGGGTTTCTAAGTTGATTCGTACGGCATATAAGCTGCTTAACCTGCAGACTTATTTTACAGCAGGGGTGAAGGAAGTAAGAGCCTGGACGATTGAAAAAGGCATGACTGCACCTCAGGCAGCAGGAGTGATTCACTCCGATTTTGAGAAAGGCTTTATTCGAGCAGAAGTTATGAAGTACGATGATTTTGTTTCGTTAGGTTCCGAATCAGCTTGTAAAGAGGCAGGGAAATTACATGTGGAAGGAAAGACGTATGTCCCTGCTGATGGTGATATCATGCACTTCAGGTTTAATGTTTAATTTAAGTGGTAAAGGGTATTAGTCCTGCCATTTACTAATAACTAATGACTAGGAGCTAATAACTTAATAATGGCAGGTCTGTATTTTCATATTCCATTTTGTAAGCAGGCGTGTATTTATTGTGACTTTCATTTTTCAACTTCCCTGTCGAATGCTGATGCGATGGTGAAGGCAATTGCAAACGAACTGTTGCTTCGGAAGCAGGAGGTAAACGAACCTGTTGAGACGATTTATTTTGGTGGAGGTACCCCCAGCTTATTGACACAAAATCAGTTGTCTCTTTTGTTAAATACCGTTCGGTCTAATTTTAATTTGAGTAGTAAAGCCGAGGTCACACTAGAGGCTAATCCAGATGATTTAACCCTAAAAAAGTTAGAACAATTTAAAGCATTAGGTATTAATCGGTTGAGTATTGGTATTCAAAGTTTTTTTGATCGGCACCTGCAATGGATGAATCGAGCACATTCGGCTGAGGAAAGCAAAAAGTGTATTCATCTGGCGCAGCAAGTTGGTTTTGATAACATTACAATTGACCTCATTTATGGTGTTCCGATCATGACAGAAGAAGAATGGGAGGAA
Organism: uncultured Flavobacteriales bacterium; assembly: GCA_964387945.1. Lineage (GTDB taxonomy): Bacteria > Bacteroidota > Bacteroidia > Flavobacteriales_D > Parvicellaceae > Parvicella. Next base: position 452,772 of record CAYLYX010000002.1, read on the forward strand.
AACATCCAGAAAGCACTTGCGCTCAACGTACCTCATATTTCTGCTTATAACCTTACCGTAGAGAACAGGACTGTACTTGCTCATTGGGTCAAAACTGGAAAAGCAGAAGACATAGATGATGAGCAGGGAGAAGCAAATTTTAACGTCTTGCGTGACCAGCTCACCCAGCATGGATTCATACAATATGAAGTTTCTAATTTTGGGAAGGAGGATTACTTTTCTAAGCACAATTCATCCTACTGGAAAGGAGCAAAATACCTCGGACTGGGTCCCTCTGCGCATTCATTTGATGGAGCGGCAAGAAAGTGGAATATCTCCAATAATACTGGATATATTAAAGCTTTAGAAGATAAACGTTTGCCATTTGAAGAAGAAGTTCTTTCCCCAAAAGATCAGGTAAACGAGCACTTGTTGATTGGGTTAAGAAACATTTGGGGGTGTAGTTGGGAATACTTAAATCAAACAGGAGTCAACCTTACACCACTCAAGACTGAAGTAGTATCCAAGATCAATACAGGTTATTTAGAGAAAACAGAAAAGGGTTTCAAAACCACTGCGCAGGGATTGCTCTTTGCAGATGCGATCGCTGCGGATTTGTTTATAGAGTAATGTTATATTGCTTACTTTTTTTTCTTCTTAATCTCCTTCGTTTTTGTTTTGATCACTCTCTTTTCAACTACTTTTCCATCCTTATTGTAGGAGATGATGATTGATTTGGAACAATCGCAGATGTCTTTTTGCTCGTAGGCCTTCACTCCACTAGGATAGTAGCTGATATAATGACTAATCACCTCCTTGCACGGTTTGCCATATGTTGCCCGCTTGTGCGCAGATTTATAGGTTGATTTTACTGTGCCGTTTTCATAATACTCCACATAGCTATTTTCCCATTTTTGATAGAAATCATACTGATCCATTTTTTTGGATTTCGTGTATTTCCATTCTCCTCGGGCCTCCAAATTTCCGTTTTCGGAAAGTATTTCATTGGCTCCTCCTTTAGTGATATAAAGGTCGCATGAGGTAAGTAGTACGGCACTAATCAATATGGTGTAAATCGCGTTCATTATAACCAAGGTCTTTGAATTCTCAAAATTCCACATAAAAGTAAGGAGTTTTCCAGACAACCTATGATCCGTGTTTTGTCATTCTTCGCCATGCTTAGCATGATAGGTTTATCTAATGATTTCGTTTAAATGTAAATTACAACTTATTCCTACCTTTGAATCAGCATGATAGATGAACGTTTTGATCGAGTTTTAAAAGAAGTTACCTTTTCCACCGCCAGAAGTGGTGGGCCCGGTGGACAACACGTGAATAAAACGGAAACAAAAGTAATCCTCAAGTGGAACTTTGAAGAAACTTCGGTATTTGAGGACGAGGAAATGGAATTAATGAGAAAGAATTTATCTTCTCATTTGGATACCAGTGGTCGGATCACGGTGACTTCTTCCAAGACCAGAAGTCAATTGAGTAACAAAGAGGATGTCATTCAGAAATTCAGGCAATTGTTAGAAGATGCGCTCAAAAAGCCCAAAAAGAGAAAAGAGACAAAGGTTCCGAAATCGGTTATAGCAAAAAGAAAGAAGGATAAAAAAGTTCAATCTGAACGGAAGAACACGCGAAAAAAGATTGACCCCAAAAACCTGATACTAGTTTTGCTAATGGGACTTGGGAGCATCACGTATGCACAAAAAGTAGAGGCTCCCCGTTTGTATAGCGAATTGATTTGGGCTCCGAAAAAAGATAGTTTGCTCAAAGCAGTTGGGATGAACAAGACGTTTGTTGCAAAGTATGAATTAGCGAGTCTAATTGCGTTGATGCACTATCCAGAGTTGAAGGAAACCAAGATTGAATTCAAAACGAAAGCATTGAGCACCACCATGGCAGCCAGACCTAAAGGGTTGAATGTTTTTAGACGGAAGGGAAAGCGGCATTACGTTGTGATTATCAATAATAGTGTCGATGCAAAAGTACCAGTAGACAGTGTGTCGTTTAATGCACAGGTGGGTGTGATCGGTCATGAGCTGGCGCACATATTGGACTATGAGTCAAAAGGTTCATTTCGTGTTGTAGGCAATGGACTAGGATATGCAAGCAAAAAGTTTAGAACGAAGTTCGAACGAGCTACAGACCAGAGAACCATTGATCATGGTTTGGGCTGGCAGTGCTATGATTGGAGCTATTACGTTTATCACTACAAGCATACGCCCAAAGAATACCTGGAGTACAAGAAAAAGACCTACATGAGTTACAAAGAGATTGAGGAGCAGTTGAAGGATTAGCTGAATTAATCTTAACTCTTCCCTCGCGCAATTCGCTTGATGTATTTTCTGGTGTTGAAGATGTTCATGACGATAAACATTCCAAGAAATGCCACCATCGCCAGAATTGTTTGCCAGGAAATAAAAGGTAAGTCTTCAAAAGCCAGACTATTGGCAATAATGCGATCCAAGAAGATTTTTGCAATGAAAAAAATGATCAGGGAGACTCCTGCAATTATAGCGTAAATCTTGAGGAAAAATTTGTTGAAGACAGCCGAAATCACTTTCCACCTGAATCCGAGCAGCGACAATACGTGAATGTCATACTTGGATTTGATGATCAAAATTTCTCCGTATAGCATGAAGATTAAAATCGTCATTACAATGATGATCACGCACAAAACTGCACTGAACAATAAGGTGGGCATAATCAGTTTTTCAATGATCGTTCCCCGGAGCTGTTCTTTGTTGGCCACCAAGCCATGAGTCTCTAAGTATTTTGATATCCTCGGATCCTTATTGTTTTTTGTTGCAATCATTACCTGAGAAGGAAGTTGCTCTACACCTGATCCATACTTTTCGTTGGCAAAGTTCAAAAAGCTGTAGGGAACCAAAGCAGAGTTGATTCGATCACTGAAAGCCACAATGTAAGCCATGTAAGTCTCTTTCTTACCATTTCCAGAAATCGTAACTTCAATTGGAATTGAACCAGCGATCTCTTTAGAAACTTTGGGTTGGTTCATCGAAACGGATAGCCCATGGTTATACATATCCAGAAAGCTGATCGACATAATTAACGGAACAAAATCATCCCCTTCCTGCCACTGCCAGTCCTCCGGATCTACATCAATAAATCGATCGGGTAGAGATGCAATGAACCCAAGAGTACTTCCCTGACTTCCGTTTTCCATTTTTACTTTGGCCATCACAGAAAAGTTCCTGCCAGAAGAAAAAGGAGCATAATCTTCCACAAAGGGTTGATCAATCAACTCGTCAATTTCTTTTTGGGTAAAAAGCGCCTCATCTTCACTTTGATTCATGAAACCCGCAAGCGTATTGGCAGAAGATACTTCCTTGCTTAGCACAAGATATTGCTCATTGATAGCACCGGATTCTCCATTTTTTACAAGACTCAGGTTAGTCAAAACTTGTGTAACGGTCATCAACAACGAAAGACCAATGATCGCTCCCGCCATACTCAAAAAGAGGACCATAGGCTTTTGCGATTTTTGTATGGCTTTGTTAATCATAATTGTATGACTTTATTTCCGGTGATTCCATAATCGTATCCCAAAGTTGTGAGCACGTAACCTGCATTTTGCTGTTCACATTCATTCAGAATAATTTTTAATGCCCGCTTGATGTTTTCTTCATCAATATGACTGAATGGCTCATCCATGAGTAATAACTCAAACGGTTGCAATAGTGAACGGATAAGCGCCACGCGTTGCTGTTGTCCAAGCGATAAGGTTCCAGCCTGTTGGTTCCATTTGTGATCTAGCTCTAATTCACCAAGAAGCACTTTGATCTCCTTTTCTGATTTAAAGTCCGTTAGTCTATTCTTAATCAACAAATTTTCACCTGCAGTCAGGTTCGGAAACAAACGCATATCTTGCGCCAGAAAACCGACTTTTCGAGTACGAAGGTCGGACCAATCGTCCAAAGAAAAGCTTTTTTGGTCTTTGCCATCAAGGGTAATCCGACCACTGTAATCACTTCTTAAGCCGATCACGTAAGCAGCGAAGGTAGATTTCCCTTTTCCACTTCCGGATTCCAGAAAATAGGAATACTCACTATTTATTTCGCACGAATGACTCCAGACACTTTCTGGTGAGAAGGTGTCCTTTTGCATGGGATCAGGTATGACATTTTCAAAATGGATTTGCATGCTATATCAAAGATAGAATAAATGAAATACTAATGTAACGGCAAGCCATAATATGTAATACAATGACTTTGTAATTTTTTTTTCATAGAAATATGCAACCCTTTAAAAAAACGTTGTCAACTAGGTGAAAACAAACTTAAAAAAATGAAAAAATTAGCACTTATTGCAGCAGTTGGGTTACTCGTTACCAGTTGTCATGATTTGATTGATGGGACTGCTGGAGCCGTCATTTCAGAAACGAGACAAGAACCTGCATTTCATTCTATCAACATGGAGGGGAACATCGATGTTTTTGTTTCATACGATACAATCTCTACGATTAGAGTAGAAGCCGGAGAAAACCTGATTGATTATATCGAAACAGCTGTTATTGGAAACGAACTGTTGGTATATGAAGCACCCAATAACATTGTAAATGCAAAACCAATAAGAGTTTATGTGACCATGGACTCATTGTTTAATGTAAACCTCGAAGGCAGTGGAGACCTCGATGTAAATGACATGAACAGTGATTATCTAAACGTGCATTCTATCGGAAGTGGCGATGTAAACTTTGAAATTGATGCGGTAAATATCAATTATAACTGCAAAGGAAGTGGTGATGCCCGATTTGTAGGGAATGTTGTTGACCTTAATGTTTTAATTGAAGGGTCGGGAGACTTTAGAGCAAAACACCTATACGCTTCAGATGTAAACGTTGAAATAGAAGGGAGTGGTGATGCCATTGTAAACGCCTCTAGCTCTTTGATTGTTGATATATCAGGATCAGGAGATGTGACTTATTATGGAAACCCTACCACAGTGAGTAGCAACATTACAGGAAGTGGGAATATTTATGGAAATTAAACTTAAAAGAGAATATAAAATGAAAACCTTAACAACCATTATTTTACTAGCCATGACACTTTCTTCTTTCGCACAGAAGGAAGAAGAAAAAACATCGAGTGACTACAATCCGCAAACTCTTTTGGGGACAAAAGATAAAAGCGTGAGAGGCTATCTGGGTGTCAATGAGAAAGGAGTGATCCTTAACGACCAAATGGGATTGATGACGGGAGGAGAAATCAGCTTAGTTTTCGGACACCGCCTAAACATTGGATTCTTTGGATATGGTAAGACTAACCGTGTGCAAAGTAATTACATCGATGTGGATGGGTTTAGACATTTCTATGAATTGGGAATAGGAGGAATGAAAATCGAACGTGTGTTTTTTACGAATAGTGCTGTCCATTTTACTGTACCGATCAGTTTTGGTGCAGGGGCTATGACCTTAAACCGATATTCGCTGACGGATTATGAATTTCATGCACATGTGAATCATTGGGAAAATTCACTTTATGATTTTGATACCTTTGTGTTTGTAGAGCCTGGCTTGAATGTAGAGCTAAACTTGTTGAAGCACCTAAGGTTGGATGCAGGAATAGGATACATGATTACCGATGAAATTCACTTGGCGGGTACCGATGCAAAACCCCTCAATAATTTCACTGGAAACGTTTCGCTAAAGCTGGGCTGGTTTTAAGAAAGCTTGGAAAGTAAGTTGCGCATAGCTAACACCGTTGTAGATCGCTGCCGGAAGGGAGATGCGTCAGCCTACAACGAGGTTTACCAAATGTGCTCGAAGGGAGTCTTTAATTCAATTCTAAGAATTGTAAGACAACGAGAAGAAGCCGAGGATCTTTTGCAAGAAACGTTTATCAGCGCTTTCCAAAACCTAACCAATTATCGGGGAGATGCTTCGCTTTATGGATGGATCAAACGAATTGGGGTCAACAAATCGCTGAATGCGATAAGAAAACGAAAGGTAGAGTTTGTTTTTGAAGAGACCGATGCGATGAACGAAGAGCAAGAGGAAGCAGGTTGGGAAAAACTTAAGTTAAATGCACGAGATATTTTAGATAACCTCAGTGATTTACCAGATGGATTTCGGTTGGTGTTGACGCTCTATTTGTTTGAAGGCTATACGCACAAGGCCATCGCAGAAGAGTTGGGAATTTCAGAGAACACTTCGAAAACGCAATACCTCAGAGGTAAGAAAAAATTGAAAGAACGCTTATTAGATACGTATGAAGGAACAAGATAAAGATCACTTAAAGGATTTTGTGGATCAGCACCGAGAGGATTTCGATGCAGCACAACCACCGCATATGGATTTTAGCAGTTTGGGAGTAGAACCCGAACAAAAGGCAGCACCCAAAATGATACCGATTACATGGTTGTATAGGGTGGCAGCGGTATTTCTGGTATTGTTGGGCGTTGGTGCTTTTTGGGTAACGTTTACAAAAAATACCGAACAGTCTAATCTGGCAGAGGAGACTTCTGAAGAGACTGTTGAACAAGAGTTTTCTTTGAGCGAATTATCTCCCGAAATGGCAGAATTAGAGAAGTACTATTCACAAGAACTTTCCTCAAAACAAAAGTTGCTGGATGAAATGGGCTATGGAGATGCGATTTCAGAAGAACTCAATTTATTGGATCAGGAGTTTACAACGCTCAAAACAGAATTAGGTGAAAACGTGGATAATCACTTGATTGTAAATGAAATGATTAAAAATTACAAACTGAAGCTAGACCTGTTGGAAAGCGTGTTGAATGATCTTCAGGAGAATTATGACGATAAGAACTTAACGAATTTAGAAGATGATGAAAAATATACTATTTACTATTAGTCTGTTCCTACTCGCGGGTACAACCTTTGCCGGAACGTTTGACGATAGCAAAGTGATTCGTAAGGCGATGCCAGCTACGGACGACTTTGAGTTGGAGATCAAAAATAAGCACGGGAGAATTGATGTAGTGACCTGGAAGAAGGACAGTGTTGTTCTTGAAATTACGGTGACCGCTACGAGCAATAAATTGGATCGGCTCGAGTCGATCATGGAGCAAGTGGATGTCCATTTTTCAGAGCACGATGATTACTTGGCAGCCAGCACACAATGGGGTGGAGGAGCTAATGAACTGCGATTGGATGTAATCAAGTTGTTTGATGATCAGACGGTTCGTGTGGATTACAAGATCTGGATGCCGGCTTCTACTGAGCTCGAATTGGAGAACAAGTTTGGAGATATTTCGGTAGAGAATTGTAATGGTAAGTTGAAGGTTGATCTTTCGCACGGTGACTTCAAAGCACAGTTTTTGAAGGATGCAAAAGCCATAAAAGTCCATTACGGTGATATTAACATCAAGGAACTGGAGGAAGGAAATATCATCTCCAAGTTTGGTGATGTGACGATTGACAAAGCAGAGGATCTTGATCTGGACATTGTTTCTGGGGACGCAGAGATTGAGGAGGTCGATGAAATGACACTTAAGGCTACAAGCGCAGATGTAGAGATTGAGGAAGTGAATACGCTCAACTTCAGCAGTACGTTGGGAGAAGTAGAAGTCGAAAAGCTCAACAAGACAGTGACAGGCTTTCTGAAGTTTGGCGGGTTGGACATAGAAGAAGTGTCGCCCGGTTTTCAGGGAATAACACTCAATGGCACGAACACTGACATTAGCATCGATTTTAATCCTCAAATTGCGTTTAACTATAATGTTCAATTAGAAAAAGGAAAGTCGTTTAGTATTCCTAGCGAAGGAAATACGTTGGCAAAGGATAATGCGTTTGATGATGTGAACCAGTACGAAGGGACTTTTGCTACCATACCCGTAGGAGGTTTACCTGCCATGGTAACGATTTCCGCGAAATCAACTTACGTGAAGTTTGGTTTGGAGTGATTAAAACCCTTTTGCTAAACTTTTAAAGAAACCCAACCAATTGGTCGTGCCCCATTGCTTTCCGAAGCGAAGAATGATGAGGTTTTTGGTAGGATCAATGGCCATGACCTGACCGAGGTGTCCTTGAGCAGCATAGGTGACTAATTCAGGCTGGTTAGGGTCTGACGGACCAAACAACCACCATTGGTTTTGGTAAAAGTTGTCTTCTGTATCCTCCTGAATTTGAACAGATTGTTTTACCCAATTTTCTGGGACTATTTGCTGACCTTCCCATTGTCCCATATTCAAATAGAGACGGGCAAATTTGGCAAAATCTTCGGCATGCGCGTTGATGCAACAGAACGATTTTTCACGACCTTTTTTCCGATCCATTGACCAACTTGCATCAAATTCTGTCCCGATTTTACTCCAGATTTTTTCTTGCATGTAATCACTAACCGTTTGTCCAGTGGCGGCTTCAAGGATGTTTCCTAAAAGTTGGGTAGCAATGCTGATGTATTCAAACTCCTCACCCGGAGGTCCTTTTATTTTTAGTTTGGAGGTATGCCTGTCCAGATTTCTACCGTAGTACCCAATGGCCACGTTTCCGAAAGGATTATAGTAGCTCTCAACATAATCGATTCCAGTGCGCATATCCAGTAAATGCTGAACTGTAATTTGATCGAAACCTTCGTTTTTAAAGATCTTGATGTAATCTGTAATCGGATCATCCAGGCTTTTAATATGCCCTTCTTCTATGGCAATACCTATCAAAGCAGAGATCACCGATTTAGACATCGAAAAAGAAGTGACGAGATCTTCATTACTCCATTTATCAGCATACCATTCATACTTTATCGTATCGTTATGAATGACCATAAATGCCACCGTCTTGCTCTCAGCAAGATATTCAGCCAACTCAGTACTATTCGAATAGCGGTTGGAAGTATACTCCGTAAGCATGACCTGCTCATCGATCAGTTTACTAAATTCGTAGACATCTTCAGGGTTGGTTTCAATCGTTCTATTCTGAAACTTTTTGTAATCGGTGATGTTGGCAAAGTTGTAAATGACATAGCGACCCACATGGCAGCTATTGATAAAGCCCATTATGAGGGCGACAATTAGAAGCATACGAAACTTCATATTAGTACTGCTGCGCTTTAACGGAACTTTTCTTACTCGTAAACCAGCCATATTTTAGAATGCAATAAATGGCTCTGAATCCATCTTTCCAGCCAATTTTCTTCCCTTCTTCATTGGTGCGAGGAATGTAGGTAATGGGGACTTCTTTCCATTTAAGGTTTTTCAATTTCGCCAGCTTCGCAGTAATTTCCGGTTCGAAACCAAACCGTTGCTCTACCAAATTTAACGATTGGAAAATGGGAGTTGGAACCAGCTTATAACAAGTCTCCATATCCGTTATGTTGGTTCCAAAAACTACATTGCTCAGGTTCGTCAAAAAGGCATTGGCGGCTTTGCTCATGCCCGATCCTTGCATCTTTTGGTTCAGGAATCGCGATCCGTAAACAATATCTACAGACTCTTCCAAAACTGGGGCAATAATGAGGTTGTACTCATGAGGATCCAACTCAAGATCTGCATCCTGAATGATGGTATACTCACCCGTAGCGCTTTTGATTCCGGTATGTAATGCTCCACCCTTTCCTTTATTCACCTCGTGGTTGATGAACTGAACGTTCACCGATGGGTTGTCTACTAAATAACGTTGCACTTCATTACTACTGCTATCTGAAGATTTGTCGTTCACAACGATAATCTCCTTTTCAATATTGCCGATCAATTCTACCTCATTTACCTTCACCAACACATCATAGATGGTTGCTTGCTCATTGTAGACAGGTATAATGATGGATAATTTTTGCACGGATGCGAAGATAGAAAATTTGGTTTATAGTAGCGCTGCTGCTTTCGCAATGGCACTTTCAATCCCATCGGGGTTTTTTCCTCCTGCTGTTGCAAAGAAAGGTTGACCACCTCCGCCTCCACCAATTTCTTTGGCGAGGTCACGAATGATATTCCCAGCATGAAGACCTTTTTCCTTAACGAGATCATCCGAAATCATAATGGTGAGCATGGCTTTTGGTCCTTCATGACTACCCACAATGAAAAAGAAACTGTCTTCCTGACCTTTGATCTGGTAAGCGATGTCTTTCACGCTTGCCGCATCAAGTGCAACTTTAGCGCTAATGAACTTCACGCCATTAACCTCCTTAGCTGCATTCAAGATGTCGTCTTTTGCTCCCTTTGCTTGTTCTTTTTTAAGTCCTTCCAGGTCTTTTTGAAGCTTGTTGTTTTGTTCCAAAACATCCTGAATAGCTTTGGTGACATCCTTCGGATTTTTAAGCAGCTCTTTTATCGAGTTCAAGGTTTCTAGCTGATCGTTGACGTATTCGTCAGCAGCCGTTGCTGTGATGGCTTCGATCCTTCGAATGCCAGCTGCCACAGACCCTTCAGAAATGATTTTGAACCTCCCAATCTGAGCGGTACTTGGTACATGTATTCCTCCACACAATTCAATGGAATCGCCAAACTTGATCATTCGTACTACATCTGCATATTTCTCTCCAAACAACATCATTGCACCGGCTTCTCGCGCTTTTTCAAGTGGAATCTGACGGGTTTCTTCCAACGGGTGGTTGGCTCTGATCTCCGCGTTAACCAAATCCTCTACTTGCTTAATTTCTTCGGGTGTTACTTTAGAGAAATGAGAAAAGTCAAATCGTAAGGATTGATCCGTTACCAACGATCCTTTTTGTTCCACGTGCTCTCCCAAAACTGTTCTGAGTGCAGCGTGCACAAGGTGTGTAGCCGTATGGTTGTTGGAGGTTAGTTTTCGCTTGTCGTGATCTACTTGAGCTTTAAACCTTCCGTTGAGCACTTCTGGTAATTCCTTCGCAAAATGCAGGATCAAGTTGTTCTCTTTTTTGGTGTCAAAGATGTAGGTTTTCTGTCCGTCTAGTTCAATAAAACCTGTGTCACCAATCTGTCCACCACCCTCAGGATAGAAAGGTGTATAACTAAATACCAATTGGTATATTTCTTTTTCTTTGATCGTTACCTTTCGGTAGCGCGTGATGTATACATCGCCTTCGGTGTAATCATAACCGATAAATTCTTCGGCATCATCTTCCTTGAGTACGACCCAATCAGAAGTGTCTGTTTCTGCAGCTTTTCTAGAACGACTTTTTTGCTCTTCCAAGGCCTCATTAAACCCTTTCTGATCAATCGTCATTTCGTATCCTTGCGCAATTAAGTTGGTAAGATCCACCGGAAATCCATACGTGTCGTAGAGTTCAAAGACAGCATCTCCCGGAACCACTTTTTCTCGTTTTGAATTTAACTGAATACAAATTTGGTCAATTCGTTTCAGCCCTGTCTCGAGTGTCCTAAAGAAGGAAACTTCTTCTTCTCGGATTACTTTTTCGATCAATGTTTTTTGATTATTCAATTCTGAGAAAGCATCTCCCATTTGGTGTGCTAGCGTAGGAACAAGACGACACAAGAAAGGTTCTTTTAAATTCAGCGTTTGATATCCGTACCTAACAGCCCTTCTTAAGATTCTTCTGATTACATAACCAGCTCCACTGTTGCTTGGTAATTGACCATCTGCAATAGAAAATGCAATGGCCCTCACATGGTCTGCTATCACACGCATGGCAATGTTAATTTCTAATGCCTGCTTGTGCTTATTTTCATCTACTGGTTTGTAGGTCAGACCAGAAAGGTCTTCCACTTTATTAATGAGCGGCATGAAAATATCGGTGTCATAATTAGATGTTTTCCCCTGAAGCGCCATGGCGAGACGTTCGAAGCCCATACCTGTATCAATGTGCGTGGATTTCAATGGGATAAGCGACTGATCTTTCATGCGGTTGTATTGCATAAACACCAAATTCCACACCTCAATTACTTGTGGGTGGTCCATATTCACTAGACTAGCCCCATCTTGCTGACTTCTTTCTTCATCTGATCTAAGGTCAATATGAATTTCTGAACAAGGGCCGCATGGACCAACATCTCCCATTTCCCAGAAGTTGTCTTTTTTGTTGCCCATAAGAATTCGCTCCTCAGCAATATGACGCTTCCATAAATTGAAGGCTTCTTGATCCATCGCAAGATCTTCTGACGCGTCACCTTCAAAAACGGTAACATAGAGTCTGTCTTTTGAAAGTCCATAAACCTCAGTAAGGAGTTCCCAAGCCCATGCAATCGCCTCTTCTTTGAAATAGTCGCCAAAAGACCAATTCCCAAGCATCTCAAACATCGTGTGGTGATACGTATCCACCCCCACCTCTTCAAGGTCATTATGTTTTCCTGAAACTCGGAGGCATTTTTGAGAGTTAGCCACTCTGGCGTCTTTAACTTCAGAGTTACCCAAAAATAAATCTTTGAACTGATTCATTCCAGCATTGGTAAACATTAACGTAGGATCATCTTTGATTACCATCGGTGCAGATGGCACAACTTTATGTCCTTTAGATTCAAAAAATGCTAAAAAAGCCTTGCGAATTTCCGCTGATTTCATGTGCGATTTTTCTTTAATTTGGAAGGGCAAATGTAAGTATTTTGGTCAAGTTGACCTTCGAAATTAGACCTGTACGCATGAAAAGCCTAATTTTGTGTTTCATGAATCGTTCAATCGTTATAGTACTGCTCTTGAGTATCCTGTTTAGTTCGAGGATTTCTCTTGCGCAGGGTTGTGACTGCTATGAAGAAGATAAGCACGTCTTTTTCTTCTATTGGGGATACAATCGAAGCGCCTACTTAAGGAGCGATCTTTCCATGCACGGACAGGGTTATGATTATGAACTGAGCCAAGTGATGGCGAAAGACAAGCCAGAGGAGTTTGACCCGAGAGTTTATTTCAATCTTTTCAAGCTGAGTATTCCCCAGTTTAATATTCGCTTAGGCTATCGATTGAACGAAAAATGGGCGATTAGTCTGGGTTATGATCACATGAAATATGTTGTTCAGAGTGGTCAGCAAACTACCCTCAGCGGAACGATTGATTCTTCAGCTTCTGAGATTTACGCAGGAAATTATACCAATGCTTCTTTTTATTTAACAGATGATTTCTTGCACTTTGAACATACCGATGGACTTAACTTCATTACCGTAGAATTAGACTATGTGACTAATTTATGGACCTCAAAAAGCAAAAAGTTTTGGTTAGAAAACAGATCCGGAATTGCTCCCGGGTTGCTATATCCAAGAACAGATGTCAATATTTTTGGAACGCCTGGACCAAATATTTGGAACCTAGCAGGAGGAGGTTTTGCATTAAGGTCAGAATTTAGAATCAACATGTGGCGCTATTTCTTCGTTCAGACCACGGCAAAAGCAGGCTTGCTGTTTCTTCCAAGGATTCAAACCACTGGTGTCTCAGGAGAGTATGCGCAACAGAACATTCAGTTTCTAGAAGGCTTCTGGGCGATTGGTGCGAATTTTAAGATTTAACTTTGGTTTACCAGACATGATTTACAAGTCGATGACCACATCCTCACCAGAGTAGGTAACGGTGGCTTGGTTGTCGCATGCTCCAACACCATAGTCTAGCACGATCGATTCACCATCTGTGTCTTCTAACTCTACAAAACCATTATTGAACCAATCACATTCCAAAACTTTGGAAATACCTTCGTTGTTGACATTAAAATCATGCCCGTAGCGATCGTTTAGTGTTCCTTCATCACTCACCGTGATGAAATTATCCAGTAACCAGTTGGCGTTTCCTCCTGTACCCATGTTGTAGGTAAGGGAACCCGCATAATTGATTTCTCGTGTGCCGATAATAAGTTTCAGGTTGGAAGTAGATACTTTGTAACTGTTGCCACCAGCTCGTTTAATGGTTAAACTTCCGCTCAGAATGTTATTGTTAATTGAAAAGGCATCAAAGGCCACAAAACAACTGGCACTGTCTACGTTAAAATAATCGTAGAGAATGCATTGCAACGTTCCGTTTTTCAATTCTAGATCGTAATCTGTGCATTGTGAGAAGGTAATCTCAAATTGCATAGGTTCGTTGGTAATGTCTAGCGTATCTCCGTCCAAATAAATATATGAAGCACAAGAGTTTAGGGTGTCTTCTTCGTTGCTCAGTGTTTCGTAAAGATAGGCTTCAGATTGCCCTGTGTGAATTACAAGTGGCACTACGTTAGACAAGCACTCCTGAATTAGCAGGTAGTCTCTAGCAGGTTGAATGCTCTTTTCACTGGTGCGATTACAGCTCATCAAAATGCTGCAAATAAAGGCTATCACTACAACTATTCTCATAATACAAACTTACAAACAATCTGACGAAAACTGGCTTTTTACGAACACTTAACGTCAAGCGAGTATTAAAATAAACTACCTTTGTAACGTGTTACGCATAGCAAATATTTTGTCGGTTATCGTAGTTATCGCTACATCTGCCTTGGCGTTTCTTTATTACCATGACGATATGGACATCAAAATTCCATTCCTTGGTGAGATTTTTCTAGGCTCAGCGTTGGTTTTGGCTACAACGCTTCTAGTCAAACTCTCATCTCGATGGCCAGCTATGTTTACGGCAATGAAAGCAAAAGGTTATCGCCTTTCTCTTAAAGGGTTTAGAAAAGTAATCATTTACGAAGGGATCATGTTGCTTTACTTTGGAGCTTTTGCTTGGATTATGCTAAAGTACATTGACATTGGTTTTTGGACGGGAATCGCAGGATTGCTGCTCTTTGTTGAAGGTATGCTCTTGCTTGCTTCTCAGCTTTTAAAATCATCTTTTAAGGTAATGGTCAACGATAGGGCAATCACGAAGGTGACCAATGAGTGGGAGGTTGTATCGTGGAGTGATATTAAGAAAATAGACAGTCGACAAAATGATGTTCATCTCATCCGAAAGAATGGAACGCCAGTATTGATTGATTTAGAGTGGATTGAACAATCGGTTAGGAATGAGTTTGTTGACCGAATTAATCAATTGGCACAGGAAAAAGGAATCTATTGCAGTATTCATTGTGCTGGGGAGTATAAAGATTTCGCAAAAATGAGTTCAAGACCTATTTATAACGAATAATGGAAAGACAGTTTAACAAACTATGGCAAAAACTGGGTAAAAGATACCAGTCTCACCCTTGGCATGGCATTAATCTAGGACCTGATGCTCCTGAAGTAATTATGTCGTTTATTGAAATGACGCCATCCGATACGGTAAAATATGAAATTGACAAGGAGTCAGGATTCATTAAAGTAGACCGTCCGCAGAAGTTCTCTAATATTGTTCCGGCACTCTATGGTTTCGTTCCTCAAACTTACTGTGGAGATAAGGTGGCAGAACTTTGTAATCTTAAAACTGGAAGAACAGACATTGTGGGGGATGAAGATCCATTAGATATTATTGTACTTACGGATCGAAACATTACACAAGGAAATATCATTGTTCCAGCCATCCCAATAGGAGGTTTTAGAATGATAGACGATAATGAGGCGGACGATAAGATTATAGCGGTTCTAAAAGGCGATCAGATGTACTCAGGATATAATGATGTGTCAGATTTGCCAGAAAGTATCGTCAACCGATTGAGACATTATTTTCTTACCTACAAAAACATTCCAGGAGAAGAGAGTGCTAAGGTAGAAATTGATGCAACTTACGGACGAGAAGAGGCGTTGGAGGTCATCAGAAAAAGTAGGGCAGATTATATGACCGAGTATGGCAACATTGAGACGGAAATGTCTCGAGCTACTATGGATTTATTTAACGCTCAGTAAGCATTGTGCAAGAACTACTGGACAAAATATCGGAAGTAACAAAAGACGGCTCGCCTTCAGTAGGTCAATGGATTGAGCTGGGAGATCTAGCTAAGAAAGTTGGGGTTAAGAAGGTAGAGATGGAAAAAATGGTGGAGGAAACTCTTGCCAATAAGTCCGAGCTAAAGTCGGTTGAAAATCCGCAACCTGAAGAAGAAAGAGAAAAAACGCCATCTGGTTTTGGACGAGATATTTCTTTTGATCGCCCAAATTTTGATCAAACACGAGACCAGTTTCAGGACGAAATGATGAAGAGACGGGAACAAGAGGACAGAATGTTTGAGCGCCCAGAAGAGGTGGAGATTGAGCAACCTGAAATTGTTTTTCCAGAACTCAAGGTATCATTTGATAAGCCCGAAGAAGAGCCGATCCTTGAGCAGGAAAAAATTGAGCCGATTGAGACTGAACCCATTGCTCCTGTCGAAAATGTGATTGAACCTCCAAAACAGGAAGAGATCTCAGCTCCTGAAATTGAGCAGATAGAGTTTAAGGTTGAAGGCATCGATCAAAAAATTGAATTTGAGGACATTTCAACCACTGATTTTGATCAAAACACAAAAGATTTTTCTGCAGAGGTTCAGCACGATGACATAGCGGAGTACATTGCGGAGTCAAACCAACGAGCTGTTGAAGAGGCTAGGCGCCTAGAGGAAGAGAAGAAGAAAAGAGCTGCAAACAAGTCATCTGGACAAAGAAAAGAGCAGCCCAGAAAAAAGACGCAACAGCGTTCTCAGAGTGATGGCGGAATGGTAACCCTAAGCGATTCAAAAAAAGCAAGGACCATTGGAATTGTTGCTGCTGTTGTTGCCGTCTTGTTTGGTTTTATTGGAATTTTCATTGGAATCTACGGGCTGAGTGTATCCAGTAAGCTAAAGAAAGAAGTGGAAGAAAGTTCTAACTTTTATGGTGATCAAATCAAACAGAATATTTCCATCGGTAGAGGACTAAGTTTTGCTGGAATTGTGATCGGAAATCTTCGCTTCTTCAACTTTATCGGTGACTTTTTCTGATAACAAGCACCTTAGATTAGTGAATTACTTTTTCGAAGATTTGTAAAATTCGAACTTTCCGACTTTGAATTGAGTCACTTTTTTCTTATCAGATTCTGATGCTTCATAATCAACGTCCAAATTGGTTTTTTGATCAAGAATAGAGGCAATCAACGGCTCTTCTTGTTTTCGTTCTACCTTCAGTACTTTTTCTGCTAAAAACTCTGGAACCGTAAGGTTGGTGTTGTCCGCGTGGTTAGCCAGATCATCATTTTCTGTCATTACTGGACTTGTTATCACAGAATCCTTTTGCATAGTGATTTGAGGATCAGGCGCTATATCATTTTGAGCAGGAGATGTGGTGTCAACAGCCACCTCAAGGTTGTCATTTTCAAGTGTTGGAAGATTCATTTCAGAACCCGTTGTGTCTTTTGGAGGCATATCGTTCTCTACTGCCACCCAATCTACTTTATTTTCCACAGGGGAAGTCGGATCATTTTCATTTGTTGAAGAATCAAAATCAAAGGACTTTTGAAAGGCAATACGATCGGCATCAAGTGATTGCAATGATAGGCTAGGCACAACGTCTACAGGAGTTGTCTCAGCTGTCTCTACTTCTGATTTGTTATAAGTTCCCCACGGGACGAACATGGCAATAAGACCCACAACCGCAGCGGCTGCAGCAGCTCTCCAGTACATTGGGATAACCATTGGCCTTTTAAGGTCTGGCTTGTCAGGAAATTGAACGTTGCCATCGCTTAGTTTTGTTTTGGTGTATGCCTTAGCGAGTTCAGCGTATTGGTTGGGGTATTTTTCTGAAAGTTCGGTCAATCTACGTCTAGAAGTTAGCTCTTGGTCCAGTTCCAAAATAACGAGACTCTCCAACTCAGCTCGCTCCTTTATTGTCTCTTTTTCTTCAGCCGAAAGTGCAAAGTCAGTCCCTTGATCAAGAGAGATGAGTTCGTCCTCCAAATCAATAGAAAGCTCAGGGTGCTGAGAAACAAAAAGCATGAACTCTGCCGTATCCTGCGGAGAAAGGTTGTTTTCCAGATAGTCAAGCCAAAAAGCTTCGTAGTTATGTAGGTTGATTTTACTCATATCAACACATCCATGGATTTTATTTTATTCTTTAAAAATTTTCTTGCCCGGAAGATGTTAACCTTCACTTGCGATTCATTAATCGCCATAATTTCTGCTATTTCGGCATAACTATATCCTTCATAATCTCGAAGGGTAATAGCTGTTCGTTGTTTTTCTGGTAGAAGTTGCAACAACTCACTCAGTATTTCCTGCACATCCGAGTAGTGCGACTCGTGCTTCGGTTCAAAATAACTCACAACCTCCGTTGAGAGTGGCTTGTGCTTTTTGATGTGATCCAGCATGGTACGGTAGGCAGCCGAGAAAATATACGACTTCGCCTTTTCAAAATTGACCGTTTCAGCTTTCTCCCAAAGCTTAGCAAAAACCTCCTGAACGATATCCTTGCTTTCCTCCTCATTACCCAAGTTTTTGAGAACAAAACGATACGCTCCATCTGCATGGAGATCGACACATGAATTATATTCTCTTCGGGTCATTTATGGTTTGGTTCTGTTAGTATGACGATTGAGTGATAAATTTGTTACAACTGATTTAGAAAAAAATTAATTTGGCACCAAATTTATGGAAACAATGAACCTGTCTACAACAGAATTTAAGCTTTTAATAACTGCCGTGCTCGTAGTTGTTTACATTGTGCTGCGCTTGGCAACGCTGAAACTATTGAAGAAAATCAAAAGCAATTTCCTTTACTCAGAGGGAAGGTATAGGTCTCAAAAGAAGATATTTTTAATGCTGCTAGGCATTTTGGCAATCATTGCTGCACTCATTATTTGGGGAATAGACAAGTCTCAACTGTTTGTTTTTATCTCTTCGGTACTTACCATTTTTGGAATTGCCTTTTTTGCGAAATGGTCGATTTTATCCAATATCACGGCTTCTTTTATCTTGTTTTTTAATCACCCCATCAAGATCGGGGATAGGATCTCTGTTTTGGATAAAGATTTTAATATTGACGGCATCATCAAGGACATTGGCGTGTTCTACCTTTACATTCGAATGGAGAACGATGAAATCATTTCGATCCCGACCAATATTTTCTTAGATAAGATGATCAAAACCTATGAATCAAAGTAAGTTAAGACTGGTTTTCTTCGGAAATGGTAAAAAAAGCCGCTAATACATTGTGTTTTAACTAAAAAAGCTATTTTTGCAAGTCCAAATTTTATGCAATGGCAGAAGAAAAGGTAAATAACGAGGTTGAGCAGACAGAAGAAGCTCCATCTACGGATATTAATAGTAACCTGAACAAGGCAAGTATTTTAGATAAGATAGGAGATTTTCTAACTTTAAGAGGGAAGATCATCGGAGGTATTGTTGCGGGTGTAATTCTCATCATCCTTGGGTGGTTTGGATACCAAAAGTGGTTTGTGGAGCCAGAAGACATCAGAACTGCTGAGAGCATCTACCAAACAGAGTCACACATTGTTGATGATCAGAATTGGGAAATGGCCATCAAAGGGGATACAGCTACTGGAGCTTATCCGGGTCTTGAAGCGCAGGCGAAACAATTTGAAGGATATGCTGGTGGTGACATCGCAACGTATGACCTTGGAGTTGCTTACTTAAACAAAGGAGATGCAGCGAACGCGTTGGCTACTTTCCAGAAGGTTGAGTTTGATGATGAAAACTTGGCAACGATGACGCTTGGAGCAATGGGTGATGCAAGTTTGAACCTAGGTAAGTACGAAGATGCTATCGACTATTATTCTCAGGCTTACAACAGAAGACCTAAGAACGAAATGAGTGCACCTCTTTACATGATTAAGTTGGCCAATACGTACGAAATTCAAAAAAAGTATGGAGAGGCAGAGAAGTTGTACAAAGATCTTATCGCAAACTTTCCAAATTCTCCATTGAGAACAGAGGCAGAGAAGAACTTAGTTTTTGTTGAGGCAGGAACTTCTATCTACGAGATCAAGTAATTATTACTTGACCGCATTATCTTTATTTGATTATGGCAACGGAAGGAAAAAACCTTTCTTACTACGATAAGGACTCTATCCCCAATGGGAAGGACATGACTGTTGGTCTGGTTGTTTCAGAATGGAACGAAAAAATCACAGGTGGTTTGTTAAAAGGTGCGGTTGAAGCACTTACCGACAATGGTGTTCTTGAGGAAAATATCTTGATTCATTGGGTGCCAGGCTCTTTTGAGTTGGCGCTAGGAGCACAATACCTATTTGAAGAAAAGATGGTAGACGGTGTGGTATGTTTGGGAAGTGTGGTTCAGGGAGAGACCAAGCATTTTGATTTTGTTTGTCATGGCGCCACGCAGGGAATAATGAACGTAAGCTTAAAGTATAATAAACCAGCAATTTTTGGTTTGTTAACAGATAATACCATGCAGCAAGCGATTGATCGATCGGGAGGAAAGTATGGAAATAAAGGAATTGAATGTGCAATTGCCTGTATGAAGATGATTGCGTTAAAAAGAAAGCTCTAAAGAGGAATGAAGGGAAAGATTGTAGTAGTAGACTGTGGAAGTTCTAAGGTGCCCGATATCGAAAAGTGCCTTGAGGAACTGAATGCAGATACCCAAACAATCCACTGGAAGGACATTGATGCATCTATTCTTACGGCTAGAGGTGTAGTGATTAGTGGAAACCCAGCGTTGCTGACGGAGGAAGGTTACGAGCATTATTTACCCCAATTTGATTTTGTGCAGCACTGTGACTTTCCGGTGTTAGGAATTTGTTTTGGACATCAAATCATTGGAATGGTACACGGAGCTAAGGTTTCAAAAGGAAAAGAGGTGCGTGGAGTAGAAACCATCCATATCGAAGACTCTTCTGTACTTTTTAATGATATCAAAGGAGACTTTTTGATGGGTCAGGACCATGCTGAGGAAATTGATTTACCTGAGAATTTTAAGTTAATTGCTTCATCAGAAAGCTGTCTTAACGAAGCGATGCAACACAAGTTCAAACCCATTTTTGGAGTACAGTTTCACCCAGAAGTGAGCGGTGTGCAAGGACTGATGTTGTTGAAAAACTTCGTTAAAACTTGTAACTAGTCCTCGTTGAATTGCCTCTCATAAGTCTGATATTTGCTGTCAGATGGTACTCAATTATATCTGGATCGCTTTTTTTCTGATTGCACTTGTTGTAGCTCTGATAAAGACATTTCTTGGAGACTTAGAGGTCTTTGGAGCCATTGTGCAAGCTACTTTTGATAGCGCTGAACTCTCTTTTGAATTGGCTTTGGGATTGGTTGGTGTGTTATGCCTTTGGATGGGAATTATGAAAGTGGGTGAGAAAGGTGGAGCAATTGGAGCCATGTCAAAGTTGATCAACCCTTTTTTTAGTAAACTTTTTCCTGAGGTTCCAGAAGACCATCCTGCAAGAGGGTCTATGCTAATGAATTTTGCCGCCAATATGCTTGGGCTGGATAATGCCGCAACACCCGCTGGATTGAAGGCAATGAATGAACTGCAGGAACTCAACCCCAAAAAAGATACAGCAAGCAATGCTCAAATCATGTTTCTGGTGTTGAATACATCTGGTCTGACATTGATTCCCGTCACCATCATGAACTACAGAAATACATTTGGGGCTGAGAACCCAGCAGATGTGTTTTTGCCCATTTTGATAAGCACCTTTATAGCCTCTCTTTTTGGTTTGATTATTACTTCGATCTATCAACGAATTAATTTGTTAAACAAAACGGTTTTGGGCTACTTGGGAGTTATGTCTGTGGTCGTTTTCGGGATGCTTTATTATTTCTCTGGACTGGATGCGCAAACGCTTAAAGAGCAATCGTCATTGTTGAGTAATATCGTGCTGTACGGAATCATTTGTGTCTTTATTGTCATGGCTTTAATCAAAAGGGTGAATGTATATGAATCCTTTGTTGAGGGGGCTAAGGGAGGGTTTGAAATTGCCGTAAAAATCATCCCTTTTTTGGTAGCAATACTTGTTTCCATTGCGGTTTTTAGAGCATCTGGCGCGATGGATTACCTTTCTGATGGGTTGAAGTGGTTCTTTAGTTTATTCGTAGATGACACTAAATTTGTAGATGCGATTCCAACGGCAATAATGAGACCGCTTAGTGGTTCAGGTGCTAGAGGAATGATGATTTCTTCGTGGAGTGAGTTTGGTGTAGATAGCTTTGTAGGAAGGTTGACTGCCACAATGCAGGGTGCAACAGATACAACCTTTTATATCATCGCAGTTTATTTTGGTTCTGTAGCCATAAAAAAGACGAGGTATGCCGTAAAAGTGGGTCTACTTGCAGATCTGGGAGGGGTGATTGCTGCCATACTTGTGTGTTCCCTATTTTTTAAGGGTGATGGCACTAAGATTTCAAGTTTTGATAAAGCTGAGATATTAGCCAAACATTGGGTGCACGAGGAGGTTGATGTGTTACAAAAGTATTTCACAGATGAAGTTGTACTTTTAGATCAGTCACTTGATACCATAGCATCTGGTCCAGAAAATATCTTAGAATTCGAGCCAGGAAAAAACCTCGAGTTGATTCATATTGTGGAAAGCGAAGAAAAAGTGTTGTTTAAACTTTCCGATGGAGAGACCAAATATTCCTACAGTATCGAGTTCGAGAACTCCAAAATCAATCGGGTAATTTACAATGGAGATTATTAGTAAATCTTCAACTCATACCTCTCCTCAAAACCTTCTATACCTTGCAACCCACCTGTATGGGTCAATACAATAGTAGCTCCTTTGGGAAAATGTCCTTTCTTCAGCAAATCAAAAACAGCAAAAAACTGTTTCCCAGTATAGATGGGATCTAGTTTTATTCCCGTTTCTCCATAGAACCACTGCATAAACGAAATCAGCTCGGGTTGATACTTGGCGTAACCACCAAAATGATAGTCGGTTTGTACCTCAAAAGAGCCCACATGAGATGGAGAGAATCGCTGTACTTCTTTTGAAATAAAATCTGCCGCTTTAAGCACCTGAACACCCACCGCTTTTTGGTGGGGTAGAAGTTTTCGCACCATTCCCGCTAGTGTAGCTCCTGTGCCACAATCCACCGTTATAAAATCAAAGTCAATTTCTTGCTGACATTCTGTTACAATATCCTCGCAACCCTTAACACCCAATGCATTAGCGCCACCTTCTGGGATGAGATATGCCGCTGGAAACTGCTTGCGAAGAGCTGCTAGGTAATCTTCTTCATTTCTTCGTTTATAGGTACTACGTGAAACATGAATCAGCTTCATACCGAACTCAGACGCTTGTTGGAGTGTTGTACTTGGAATGCGGGGAGCTTCCCCTCTAATGATACCGATGGAGTCCATGTTTTTCTTTTTACACAAATAGGCAGTGGCAGCAATGTGATTGGAATGAGCGCCACCAAATGTAAGCACCTGTTTAAACCCTTGGCTAATCAAGTCATCAAGGTTATACCTAAGTTTGCGATACTTGTTTCCGCTTATGACCAGGTGGATCAAGTCGTCTCGCTTTACCCATAAGTTGGCACCAAGGGCGTTGCAAAGCGATTGCGGTAGTTTCTGTAAAGGAGAGGGTATTTGCATAAAGCAATCAACACTTATTCTGATCAACGAAGGTAACTATTGTTTTTACGATGGCGATACTCCTACCCTCAACTGTCAGAACATTCTAGTACGAAAGTTGTGCCTTTTTTACTGGATACACTTAGATCCCCATCCAACTGTTCTACCAATGAACAAACCAATTCGAGACCCAAAGAGTCAGTTTGACGAAAATCAAAACCTTGTGGAAGTCCCTTTCCGTTGTCAGAAATGGTGAGTTTAGTTCGCTGGTTTTTAAGTTCAACGGAGATGTCAATCTGAGGATCAGCGATGTCACTGCCTTCAAAGGCATGTTTGATGGAGTTGGTAACCAGTTCATTGATAATCAGACCACATGGAATGGCTTTTTCAATCGGAACCTTTGATTGGTCAACATTGTCGTGGTGAAGAAGAATTTTCACCTCTGTTCCATAGCTGTCTTGTGGCAGATTAACGATGGAAGCGATGTACTCCGTAAAGTTGGCGTGTTGCACGTCATCAGATTTATAGAGTTTTTCATGAACCATGGCAATGGCCTTGATTCGGTTTCGCATGTCGTTAAACTTAGTTTGAGAGTCATCATCTTCAAAGTACTGCGATTGCAGGTTGAGCAGACTGGAAATGATTTGCAAGTTGTTCTTTACACGATGGTGAACTTCTTGCAATAGCATTGTTTTCTCTTCCAAGGAATTGACTAACTCTTGTTCTACTTGCTTGCGTTCAAAAAACTTGGGAACATCATAAGTTGCTGAGTTTTCATTGCCCGCCTCCTCTTTATCCAAGTACTCATGAATCTTCTTTGGATGCGCCATTACAAATTGACAACAATCATCTCCTTTTGCTTTGCACTTTACTTCAACTGCTGTCAATGGTACTCCAAAACTCTCCTCACACCAACCCGAGGAATACCCGGCATTCATAATGCAAACAGGAACATCTGATTTCCGACCTTTCTTGATCCAGGCATCTGCTTCAAAAGAATGTGGGTGAGTGTATTTTAGATAGAAATTTTCGTCAGGTGTCGGACGACCTTCAATGATATCTACGAACGCCCATCCGCTATGAGCGAAATGTACAGGGCCGGCAGATAATTTAGAAACAGGGTCTTTTAAGTTAAGCTTTCGATGAAACTCTTTGGCGTCTTCCAGTCCAATCACATGACTAATATCAAACAAAAAGTTTTGTCCAATTTTAGTCGCTTCTTTTTGTCCTTTATCTGCGTACAATTGCAAAATGGTTTCAAAAAAATCGATTGAGAGGGAGGATGCACGCAATAAGACATAACGTTCGTTACCAATTGAAATGTGAGCACTTTCTGGATCAAACTTAATTTTACTAAAATAATCTCCTACCAATTTTTGAGCTTCATTGAACGGCTCAGAAAATTCATCGGGAAAGCCAACTGTTTTTGAGGGAGACAATTCTTCCTTTTTTGCTTGTAGCTGACTTAGTTCTTTCTTGAGTTCAGCGATTCTATTATTTATTTCGTCTAAGTTATTCAGGCGTTTGTGGGTTGAGATAAAAAGTAAAGGTATTAAAAAACGCCATGTTTTTTGTGGCAAACTCCAAACAATTGACATAAAAAATTGAATGCATCTTGGTATCTTTGAGTATTACCAGTCGATCGTACATAGAACAATTGGAGCGAAAAGCTCGCTTTCTCGAGGTAATCAACTCTTTTGCTTCAGAACTCATGAAAGCAAATACAGTGGATGAAGTGGTCTGGACGATCGCTAAACAGGCCATTGGAAAAATGGGTTACCTAGATTGTATTGTCTATCTCTTGGATGAGCAAAAACAGGTTCTCATTCAAAGGGCAGCTCATGGTCCTAAGAATCCAGTAGCTTTTGATATCGATAACCCAATTAGACTTGAGTTGGGTCAGGGAATTTGTGGTAATGTGGCACTGACGGGTAGGGCTGAAATTGTCAACGATACTCGAAATGACAGTAGGTATCACGTGGATGATCAAAGCAGACTATCCGAGATTACTGTGCCCATCGTCTTAAATGACGAAGTGATTGGGGTCATTGATTCAGAGCACCCAGCAAGTGGTTTTTATTCGGAAGAAGATCTCAAAATTTTAACGACCATTGCTTCTATGGCAGCAACAAAAATTGATCAGGCAAGGATTAAGGAAAACCTAGAACTAATAGTTCAGGAAAAAACGAATGAATTGTCAAAAAACTATGAGAAGCTCCAAGATAGCTACGCGGAAATTATTAAAAACAACAAAGAAAAGGAGACGTTGTTAAAAGAGATTCACCATCGTGTAAAGAACAACTTGCAAGTTATTTCTAGCCTTCTAAACTTACAATCTGGGCTTACGGATGACCAAAAAATTAAGGAGGTTTTTGACGATTCGAAGAACAGAATAGCTTCAATGGCAGCGATTCATGAACAACTTTACGAAAAAGATAATTTATCGGAGATTGATGCCCGAAAATATGTTGCGGACATCACTCAAAACTTGATTCGGTCATATGCTTCTGACAATAACTTGAATCTTCATCTCGACTTAGAAGCACTTCAAATTGATCTCGAAAAAAGTGTTCCGTTAGGACTCATATTGAACGAGTTGATTGTGAATGTTTTGAAGCATGCCTTTCCTAAGGGGTATGGAAAATTGGAGGTAAGTTTAAAAAGTAACGAAGGAAAAACGATCCTTACGGTAAAAGATGATGGTATTGGCTTTGACGTCTCGAAGAAGCGAAATTCACTAGGAGTTGAGTTGGTCTATTTGCTGGCAGAGCAACTAGGAGGGGAAACCTTCTTTTCCTCTGGGCAAAGCGGAACGAAATGCGAAGTTATTTTTCTGTAAGAACAATGTCAGTAGGGTATGCAAGC
>CAYLYX010000002.1:478866-480240 GCA_964387945.1 uncultured Flavobacteriales bacterium
GGCTATGAAAAGTGCGGAATTGAGAAGCGATAGTTCTCAATTGAGCACGCGTGTAAGCCAAAGCTATGGTTTAGGTTTAGTTTATTTATACAAAACGCTAAAGCGGAGCTTTGGCGCTTGAAAGTAGTAAAGTTAATATTTAGTTCAACTGTCTGCATTTTTTATAGCTCTTGTTAGATGGAGTTATTTTTATCCGTCAGTATCGACTTCCGGAAGGCTGTAATTCTCGTAACCATCAGATGCTTCAAATGGCTGAAATATATCAGACCCTTCAAGTTTTATATGAATATCCCAATTTTCATTTTCTAGTCTTGCATAATAACCATCATAAAAGTTTAGTTTGAACTTTCCATTTACAAAGCCTGGAGAATTGATTGTAATGTATTCTTCGTTATCCTCAAGTATTATTGAATAAGTACCGTGCGGACAATAATCACTTGCGGATGGAATACAACATTTACCGTCCTCAGAAAAGCTGAGTTTGTTATCTATTGGAGTATTCATATCAAAGTCGGGATTTGCACCCCAAATCAATTCAATTTCCCATCTTCCTATGATTCGTGATTCAGAACCATTTGAACAGCCGGATAACAGAGTTACTATAAGAAGTATTGGGAATAGATATTTAGACATTTTTTTAAATTCCATCTAACGTTTAGCTAAACTGCGTTTTAATGCATTTTAGGTTTTGTTACAAACGGTTATTTATTTCTTTTATATCAATACTTTTATCTTCAATTGCAGATGAAATTGTCAGGTGATTTTTTGTCAATATTATTTCTTCATAATACGGATAAACACCATTTTTCTCATTTATTTTAAACTCCAACGACTTAGATTTGCGTGTAAGCAAGTTTTCTACTTTAAAAACAACTTTATTTTGTTTTTCGAAAACACTATCTATATATACAACATTGTTATTTATGCTGTCAGATTTTGCTATAACCTTGTTAAAATAAATCAATTCGTATTCTTTTTTTGTAGGAATAAATACGTGTCTAGATTGAGCTTGAGACCACCAAGTTACCATACAGGCAAATGCTTGATTAACCCACAAAAGTTCAGGAGTTTTTGTTGGAATATTTAATTGGTTTAAATCATATTCTTTCTTAGAACCATCAATTTGAACCAAAACAGTATAATTGAAATCATTATTTATCAGGTCAATAGTCAAACTGTCTGACTTATATTCAGAAAACACTATAGTTTCAGTTTGTAAGGGTATATCATTCTTATATGAATCATTAATTTCAATCTCTTCAGAGGTCTTGATTTTACAACTGTATGTTAGAATCAGAATTATTGATATGTAGATTAATTTCTTCATTTAATGGTTTGTAACGGTTTGCATATGGCTTGTGGCGGTTTCGAAGC
>CAYLYX010000003.1:0-116343 GCA_964387945.1 uncultured Flavobacteriales bacterium
ACAATTTATTTAACTAACCTAATGAATTGAAAAGTACCTTTTTTATTATATTATTGTTTTTTGCTGTTGGGTCTCACGCCCAGCAAAACCTGATCCCCAACCCAAGTTTTGAGGAGTATACGGAGTGTCCTGTTCAAAATGAAATAGGGCAAGGAGACTTTATGAAGTGTGTTGGCTGGTGGTATCCTCATTCAACAGTGATAGGTTCACCAGATTATTTTAATCGGTGTAATAATAGTGTACCAACACCCAATACAGGGATCGTTGGTGTGCCAAATAACTTTTGGGGATATCAAGAGGCTTTTGATGGAGATGGATATGTGGGGTTCGGAGCTTTGAATGTTAATGTCGGAAGTGTTTACGGCAACGAAATTGAAATTATAGCAACGAGAATCGAAAGTCTAAAGTCCTGTCGGGAATATAAGTTTTCTGCAAGAGTGAGTTTGGCAAACTTATCTTCACACTCTGTTGAAAAGTTAGGGATTTATTTATCAAGGGATAGCTTGGTATTTGATGAAGCCTCAAGATGGATAGGTATACAGGCTACAAAAGAGTCTACCTACCTACTAAATGATACACTTGCTTGGATGCTTTTAGAGTTTAGTTTCGATGCAAATGGAGGGGAGGAGTATCTGTATTTTGGTTACTTTAATGATTATGATTCATTAGAGTGGCAATTAAATGATAGCTCATTTATTAGTGCTAATTCATTATTAGAACCATATTACTATGTTGATAGCGTTTCTCTAATTGAAGTAGGGGAGGTTGAAAATTGTTTGATTTTGTTACCAAATATATTTACACCAAATGGCGATGGTGTAAATGATGTTCTCAATATTAGTTTTTACGGGTTATCTCATTTGTATATCTACAATCGTTGGGGAAATTTAATAATGGAATTAAATGAATCCAATCCAATCTGGGATGGAAGGTGCAAAGGACAGGATTGCTCCGAAGGGATTTATTACTACATTGGTGAATACGAAAGCCAACAACTAAAAGGTACGATTCAATTGGTTAGGTGACAAATTGAATTTACGACAGAATTTGCAGAAAAAACATCCTTCCAAATCTTTACTTGATAAGTCAAATGGGTAGTACGGTAAGTCAAAGCTATCATACGGTAAATGGAGCAAAAACGTATTGTTTTTTGTATTAACTTGAAGCTGAATCAAGTAGAAAAGGAGGTGAAATCAAGATAAGGCTAGACTAATTTTTCTGAGGATGCAAGGCGTTCTGATGAAGCAACTTTTTTGCTTATTTTGAGTTTATAAAATAAGCGTAAACAATTTATTTAACTAACCTAATGAATTGAAAAGTACCTTTTTTATTATATTATTGTTTTTTGCTGTTGGGTCTCACGCCCAGCAAAACCTGATCCCCAACCCAAGTTTTGAGGAGTATACGGAGTGTCCTGTTCAAAATGAACTTGGACAAGGAGAGTTTTTGAAATGTAAGGATTGGTGGTATCCGCACCCTTCAAATGTTGGTACGCCAGATTACTTTAATAGATGCAACAATAGTGTACCCTCTCCAAACACTGGATTAGTGGGCGTACCGAATAACTTTTGGGGTTACCAAGAGGCTTTTGATGGAGACGGGTATGTAGGGTTCGTTCCAATGGAGTTCGAACAATCTGATAGAGTTTATTTAGGCTTAGAAATGGTGTCTACGAAACTAAGAGAAGCCTTAAAGCCTTGCACGAACTATAAGTTTTGTACCTATGTTAGTAGAGCTAATCGATCACCATTTGGGTGTGATGCTCTAAGAGTTATGCTGACAAGAGATAGTCTGTTTTTTAACTCGCCTTTTAATGCATTTTCAAGACAAGCTACTTTGGAATTTGATACAGTTGTTATAGACACCTTGTCTTGGGTAAAAATAGAAGGAACCTTTTTAGCCAGAGGGGGTGAAGAGTTTGTGACTATTGGTTTGTCAGTTGAGTTTGATTCTGTTGCCTGGGAATTAGTTGATACTGTCCTTGCTGCGACCCAACCAAACATAATCTATGCATATTATTATATTGATTCAGTTTCTTTGGTGAAGGTCGAGGAAATTGATGATTGTAGTGTTCTTTTGCCCAATATTATTACCCCTAACAACGATCGGACGAATGATGTGTTAAACATTTCCCACTATGGTGTGAAAGAGCTGTTCATTTACAACCGTTGGGGGAATCTAATGGTAGAGCTAAATGAGACTAACCCAATTTGGGATGGGACATATCGTGGAGAAAACTGCTCAGAAGGCGTTTATTATTACATTGGTGAGCACGAAAGCCAACAACTAAAAGGTACGATTCAATTGATTAGGTAACAAATTGAATCAAAATGAAAAAAACAACATTGATGATTGGTGTATTGCTATCCGCTACGGGGTGGTATGCACAGCAAGACCCTACTGCCAATCAAGGAGGTGGTAGGAACAACGAACACTATTGGAGCCGGGAAGGAAATACAGCTGCTAATGGTGCGAACAATATCTTTGGAACCCGGTTTAATAGTCCCATCTATACGTGGACGGATCATAGTTACCGTATGAAACTCAACGGAAGTTTTATTAATTCCAATCAATACCCCATTAATGGCTATACCTTTGGTAACACGGCAGTTGGTGTGAATACCACAGGTTATTTGTTGTTGGGGCACAGCAAGTCGCTCACACCTGGGGGGCCATCCATCTACCGAGATCAAGGGGCGTTTTCGCTTCTTCACCTCAATGGTCGAAGAGGGCAATTTATCCAAACCTTTGGGTATCGCCCATGGATGGAAACAGGAATTACCTTTACAGACAATCAGGATCTTTCTTACTTTGGATTAAGATCTATCGATGGTCAGATAGATAAGACCGAAACCGTGCTGGCATGGAGTGATAATGCTACAGGAGGAGTAGGCCCCGATGATCTTACCCTTCGGTTTACTTCTGGTGGTCAGGGCAATACCAATTATAGCAATAATTACGATGATATCGATGACATCGATGGACTGCACGTAGCAAGGTTTACCGGAACAGGTATGTTTGCCTTAGGACCTGTTTTTGGTGTCACTACCACAGGTTCGCCTACCTATTATATGCCGCAATCCATCCAGCACATCGGAGAAGATCGTTATGATAATGCGTACTTACAAGTCACCAATACTCTAGGAACTGGTATGACACAAAACGATGGTCTCAGGTTAGGAATTGAGGGGAATGCTGCCAATGGGACCAATGGGGTACTCAAGTGGCAAGAAAACAATTCCTTTATCATCCGCACAGATTGGAACAATAACCCCGGAGGTATTAACAATGGCGAACGTTTGAGAATCACCACCATCGGTGACAATCAAAACGCAATTCCTCAGCCCGGAAGCATCATCGATAACAATACCACACGTGTAGCGATCAGCTACAGAGGTTCAAACCCAGTTACCGAGCCCAGAAGCTTGTTGCATTTAGGCTTTAATGCTGGTTTGTTAAACGGTCAACATGGTTGGAGAAATTGGATGGACTTTGGAACTTTTACCACAAATGGTCAGGATCATGTATACGTAGGGCTTAAAGAAGAACCCGGAGGCGGAGTGTTTGGTATTAGTGAAAGAATGGATGCTGTTATCGCATGGGGAGATGAAGAGAGTGCTAACAATAACTGGGGGCCAGATAATATGCGATTCATCTTTACCGAACCAACAGGAGGAAATATAGCAGGTGGGCAGGATGGTCTGGAGATCGCCAGAATGACACCCGAAAGTGATGGTAACTCTAATGGAATGCTTGGCGTGGGAGACTTTACCAATGCCAATGTTACCCACAAATTACACGTTCAGGGAAATGGTCGTTTTGAATTTGTTCCAACAGATAACACTGCTGAGTATATCGTGCTGGGAAAAGAAGAGTCGAGTGCAGATGATATATCACTCAGAAAACTTGCTTTTACAGGAGATCCTGCAGATGTGCTGCTTGGTGATGGAACTTGGGGAACCGTTAATCCAACAGGAGGAACAGACGATCAAATCATCACCAATTTCAATTTTGATAACCTCACCAATGTCTTAACCATCGAAATCGAAGATGGAAATACAGCTGCGGTTGATTTGACAGACTTGCTAGGGACGGATGATCAAAACCTAACCAACGCCTATTTAACAGGTAATGACCTGACCATCGAAATTGAAAATGGTTCTTCTGTTACGGTTGATTTGTCAGACCTGAATTTGGTAACTGCTGATAATGGTTTAACGATCAACCCCGTGAACAATAATGTGCAATGGGGACAGGTTAATACCGGAGCCGGAACCTTAGCTGGCGGGGAATTAATCCATGATACCGAGATTCCGATGAATGGAAATAATTTGTATTTCCCTGGTGGTGGAACGTTGGGACAAGATCGTTTGTCGATTGGTAATCCATTACTCAATTTGGATACAAAGGTTGTAATCTGGAATGATGTTGAGCAATATGGTATTTTATCTGTAAGTAACTCCAACCATCCCAATCAGTCTATTGGTGTTCAGGGAACAGCGCTGGGATCAGCAAACAGTAATGTTGGCGTAAGAGGAATTGCCAATATGGCCTCAGGAAACTATCATACCGGCCTGAGAGGTTTAGCAGCGGAAGGTGCTATATGGAATATGGCTGCGGATTTGGATATTCCGGCCACAAGTACAATGCAGAATTATGGATATCATGTTCAAGTTATAGGAACGTCAAATGGTATTAACACAGGAGGTGAAATTCGAGTTCAAAGTACAAACTCAGGTTCAAATTTTGGATTGAATGTTTCTTGTTATGATGGAGCAAACAACTACGGAGTGTACAGTTCGGTTTTGGGAACATCTGGGACAAATCCACCATCAGGGCCGAACTATGCTGGTTACTTTAATGGAGATGTTTACATTTCTGGTAGCTATGGTCCTTCTGATGTAAATATGAAAACCAATGTTCAAGACTACGATAGTTCTTTGTATGTGATTTCACTATTGGAGCCTAAAACGTTTGAATATACTGACGCAAATTATCAAGGAATGTCTTTGCCAAATGGACATCAGTATGGACTAATTGCTCAAGAAGTTGAACAAGTATTACCAAATATTGTTTCAGATAATGTTCATCCTGCTCAGTATGATACTACGGGAGCAATGATTTATCCAGAATATCAGTTTAAAGGTGTTGATTATCAAGCGCTAATTCCAATTTTATTGGGAGGAGTAAAAGAGCAACAAGAAATCATTGATTCGCAGGATTCGATGATCAATGACTTGAACGCCCGCTTGTCTACCCTAGAAAGCTGCTTGAGTAATATTCTTCCATTTCTTTGTCAAGTAAACAGCAGTGCGATTATGCAAAACGATGAGCAAACGCAAAATGCCATTGTGAATCAATTAGAAGTAATTCTAAAGGACGAAACGAGTATTGTGTTGGAACAGAACGTTCCCAACCCGTTTGCAGAACAGACTGTCATCAATTACTACATTCCTGAAAGTGTTCAAAGAGCACAGATTCATTTTTACAACTTAGAAGGTCAACTGATCAATACCGTTGAAATTAACGAACTGGGCAACGGACAACTGAAAGTGTTTGGTAGTGACTTAAGCTCTGGTACTTACACGTACACGTTGGTTGCTGATGGTCAGGTGATCACTACCAAAAAGATGGTTAAGACAAATTAACCCAAACAAAAACTATTGAGCCGTCTCATCAACCCCGGGTGAGGCTTTTTTTTATTCCTTCTCATCACCATCCGCCCACATAATCACGTGCGGATCATCCGTAAACTGCTCCAAGTCTTTCGTAAAGAGAATCACTCCCAGGTCAGATAACACTAGAAATCCACCGCCACCCAAGGTCAGGGTATAGATCACTGGAATTTGTGGTGAAGTTCCTAAGTAAAGTCGGTGAACACCAAATAAACCCAAAGTAATATCCAGACTTGCAGCCACTAACTTGGAATGGTCTTCCGTTTTTCGATGCGCTGTTTTAAGCGTTCTTTTGCCTTTTAAAAATTCAAATTTAGGCTTGGGAAGAATAGCAGATTTTTGAGCACTCATAGAGAGGGTCAAAAGAAACAGGACAACTATGGGAATCAACTTTTTAGCCATAAAAAAACCCAGACCTCCAAAGGAGCGTCTGGGCAAATTTACAATCTATATTCTGATTACTTGTTCGCTTCGTACAATTCAGAAACTTTATTCCAATTGATTACATTAAAGAAAGCAGTAATATAATCTGGTCTTCTGTTTTGATAGTTCAGGTAATAAGCGTGCTCCCAAACGTCTAGTCCTAGAATAGGAAAACCTCCGCATCCAATTCCTGGCATTAGTGGGTTATCCTGGTTAGGAGAAGAACAAACTTCTACTGCACCGCCAGCGTGAACGCAAAGCCATGCCCATCCCGATCCAAATCGAGTTCCAGCGGCTTGAGCAAAAGCATCTTTAAATCCATCAAAAGATCCATAAGCAGCATTGATAGCGTCTACCAATGCTCCTGTAGGTTGACCTCCTCCATTTGGAGACATTACTTCCCAAAACAAGCAGTGGTTGTAATACCCTCCACCATTGTTTCTTACTGCTCCATTGTTCATGTCCAGACCTTTCAAAATGTCTTCAATCGACTTTCCAGCAAGGTCTGTTCCATCGATAGCAGCATTCAATTTGTTCGTATATCCAGCGTGATGCTTTCCATGATGGATTTCCATCGTTCTTGCATCAATATGTGGTTCTAACGCATCGTGAGCATAAGGTAAATTTGGTAATTCAAAAGCCATAATTATATCGGTTTTTAGTTATTAATAATATACAGGTAAAGGTAATAACTGATTAGAAAAAAAGAGGGCAAATTCAAACTTAAATTTTTTTTAAGAAAAAAGTTAGCAACTTTGTCAGATGCAATCCGTGATGGGATATTTAAAAAGAAAGTTTAGCTGGTCAGGACTTAGTCTGTTGATCATTGCTGTGGCACTCATTTGGTCGATGTTTAACCTCAAACTCTGGAAGGTAGGGGAAAAGTGCGGACGAGCTGTAATCAATCAAGACGTCACCAACTTTTATTCTTATTTGCCAGCGGCCTTTATTTACCACGACCTCACGTTTAACTTCTCAGTGGAGGAAGGAACCACCTTTGGTGCGGATTGCGAAATTTGGCCCGTCCCAGTCGAGGGAAAAGAGAATGCTTTTGTGATCAAAACATCCATGGGGTTGTCGTATATGTATATGCCTTTCTTTTTGATGGCACATGTGTATACTTCCAACTTTACTGATTACCCTCCTGATGGTTTTTCCCCTCCGTATGAGTTCTTTTTGGTGTTGTCATCCGTGTTTTACCTAATTCTGGGTTTTTTCTTTCTTCGAAGGCTGCTCCTTAAGTTCTTTAGCGATGGAGTGGTGGCTGCAGTCCTACTCATGACTATTTTTGGTACGAACCTTTATTATTATGGCTCTACGGAGCCCGCCATGTCGCATGCGTATTCCTTTTCATTGTTTGCCATTTTTGCTTATTTATCTGTTTTATGGATCGAAAAGACCAGTTGGAAGCAAGCCCTGTTCATCGGATTGGTGGGTGGTTTGATTGTTTTGATTCGACCCGTTAACATCCTTGTTTTCTTATTCCCGTTGTTGCTTAAAGTTTCCAATTGGGAGGAACTTAAAACAAGACTTCAAGTTATTTTTAAGAACTACAAGCAGCTACTTCTTTTAATCGCTGCGGCATTTGTTGTCGTCTTTCCCCAATTGTTATTTTGGAAAATTAACTCGGGTCATTGGGTTTATTACTCGTATACCGATGAGCATTTCTTCTTTGGTAACCCGCATATTTTAGACGGACTTTTCAGTTATCGAAAGGGTTGGCTTTTGTATACACCCATCATGATCTTCCCAATAGTTGGGATGGTGTTTAGTTACTTTAAGAAAAGAGAGTTGTTTTGGTCAATGGCCATTTATTTACCCATTCACGTTTACGTGATTTTTAGTTGGTGGTGCTGGTGGTACGGAGGAAGCTATGGAGCAAGACCGATGATAGAGACCTATGCGTTTTTGACTCTGCCATTTTGTGTTTGGGTTGAATGGGTCGGCAAACACATTTCAGGAGTTGTCAACTTTTCAATTGTGGCTGTTTTGCTCGTGAGCTTAAATCTTTTTCAGACCGCTAGGTATCGATATGGATCGATCCACTATCATGGAATGACCAAGGAGTCTTACTGGTTGAACTTCGGTAAAAGAGATCCTGCACCGGGGTATTGGGAGGCTATCAAAGAGCCTGATTACGAAAAAGCGAAAAAGGGTATTGACACTTAGTTTTCAGAACTTATTGTTTTAAGTACTACTGCTACAGCGGGACAAATCTCTGCATTTTTTATCGTTAAAGGGAGAATCTTTTTCTGATTGCGCATATCAGTATGTGGATAAGCTGCACAGGCTTTGGGTCGTACCTCGTATATGCTACAGTAATTATCAGCTCCTAAAAACGCGCAAGGAGTAGTTTGAAGCACATGGTCATTATCCTCATCTACTCTGAGATAGGTTTCAATAAACGCCCCTGGTTTCATCCTTAGATGCTTGGCGATGCGCTCAATGTCCTTCTGCGTGAAGAGTGGTCCGGTAGTTTTACAGCAGTTGGCACAAGATAGGCAATCAATGCAATCGAAGGCTTGTTCATGTGCGGCATGAATTTTTTGGTCTACTTCACCATCTTTTGCTTTTTTTAGTGCCTGAACTCGTTTTTTGTAAAGCTTTCGGTTCGTGGCCGCCTCGTCTAGGTATGCACGGTACTCATCGAGCATATCAAAAGTCAATCTTGTAGTAGAAGATCGGCAAAAAGCCCAGTTGGTAGTTTTCTCGAATCGGATTGGCGCTCGGGTCACCAGGTACAGGAGCGTACGATAAACT
The DNA here is from genome assembly GCA_964387945.1 of uncultured Flavobacteriales bacterium. Lineage (GTDB taxonomy): Bacteria > Bacteroidota > Bacteroidia > Flavobacteriales_D > Parvicellaceae > Parvicella. The sequence goes on from CAYLYX010000003.1 coordinate 8,859, forward strand.
AAGGATATTTTGCGTTCCCAAAATGTTGACTAAGTCAACACCTACTTCGTGCGTTACTTTCTTGGCATTGGCTTTGAATGTGAGTTTAACATCTGCTCGGAAGTAGTTCCTAAACTGATACTCATTAAAGTTCTCATCCAGATAAACGACTTCGCCTTGTAGGTTGGAGGCTACAGTGTCTACCTCTCCATACCGTTGACCTCCAGCAGATGTCACTTTCATTCCAATCCCAATGGTCTTTTTATCTTTAATGACAAACTCTTTTCCGGCTAGTAGGTTTACCGCATAATTACCATTATACGTTGTGTTCCGCTCAATGCCATCAGAAGGGGTGTATCGAGAGTTATAGACCGCACCGCTCAACATCGCATGCCAGTTACCACTAAAATAGCGTTGTAAGGTTAACTCTACACCATAGTTATAACCTGTTCCAGTGTTTTGGAGCGTATCAGGAAAGAGTCTTGAAAACCCTCCTCCAGCGTTGGTAAGTGCGTAGGCTGAAGGTGAAACATTCACAGGTATTCCCGACAAAGCTTGGTAATAGGTTTCTACTTTTCCTCCCAAGTTCTTGTTGAACTTGTGTGTGTAGCCAAGCACCACATGATTGGAATAGGTAAGTCCAACATCTGTGTTATGGGGCGTATCATTTCCTGGTAACAGGTAAAAATAAGTATACAAAGGTTGCATTTGAGAGTGCCTTCCTAAGCCTAAGCTAATGGAACCTTTCTTAAAGGCATCCCACTTTAGACCCAGTCTGGGTTCGATCGGAGAAAAAGCATTTCCAACCGATGTGTAGAAGCTGCTAATACCACCAGTAAGAACTAACTTATCCGTAAACTTATGTTTCCAACTTATGTATGGTTGAAGATTGAAGTAATCGCCAGACGAATTCCATCTGAACTGATAGGTTTGTTGTTCGGAGTTGGTGGTCACACTATCCAGAAAACTATACGTTCCATAGTCTGCAACATACCCAACCTTCAGGACGTCTTTTTTTCCAAACTTACGATTCAATGAGGTAGCACTTGAGAACCTGAGGTTTCTAAATTCGTAAGACATGTATTGAGCCATACCCAGCAACTCAAACTCTCCATCTGATGTAATCGTTCTGGAGATCGTATCGTGCAAGGAATTTTGCTGATCTAAGCTAGCCGTTAGTGTAGACTTGATATATGTGTTTTGATTCAACGGATGGGTGTAAGTTAATCCTCCCACATACATCTGAGTCCAGAAATACTGATCCTTTGTGTTTTCACCGTAGAGGTCAATCTCAGACGTGTCTTTTTGGTTGCTGATCAAAATGTCAATGCTGCTTTTACCTCCCAATCCCCACACAGCAAGGTTTCCTCCATTATCCAGCGGGAAGTTGAATTTTGCTGCAAAATCTTGATACTTTGGAATAGCAGACGTCCCGATATCAATCCCCAATGCATCAAAAATACTTACTGTAGCGTATCGATACATTACCAAAAAAGAGGATCGATGCTTTTTGCTCAATGGACCTTCAGCCAGCAATTCTGCGCCCAGTAATCCGAGTTGTCCAGTAAATTCAAACTTCTCGTTGTTACCAGCTCTTAACTTTAGGTCGAAAACACCAGCAGTACTATTTCCATACTCTGCGGGGAAGGCGCCCGTGAAAAAGTCACTATTCGCCATAGATTTGTTGTTGATAATACTTTGTGGACCTCCGCTTGATCCTGCAATTGAGAAGTGATTGGGGTTGGGAATGGTAACTCCTTCTACCCGATAGATCACGCCAAGTGGTGAATTACCTCTTACTACAATGTCATTTCTACTATCATCAGAGCCACTTACACCTGCAAAGTTAGAGGCCATACGAGCAGGGTCACCTCTACTACCTGCATAACGGTTGGTTTCCTCTACAGAGAATTGTTGAGCACTAACTACTGCCATTTCGTTAGCCACTTCTTTGTTGTCCGCAGCCACTACCTTAAATTCTTCCATTACCTGAGAAGATTCCTCTAACTCCACGTTCACGATGGTTTCTCTTCCAGAATTTACCTCAATTGTGAGAACTTGGACATTGTATCCAATGAAAGAAACTTTTATCTGTTGCCGTCCTAATGGAACATCTTTTATCTTGAAATTTCCAGCAACATCGGTAGCCGCTCCATACATTTTAGTCGTGTCGCTAGTCACGAGTACATTCACTCCTGGTAGTGGGAATTTAGATTCTGAATCTACCACCTTACCTTTTACCGTTTGCTGCGCTATGCCCAAACTTGAGCACAGGATAAGAAGGAGTATTAGTAAATTTCTCATGGTAATAATTGTTTTTGCCAAATTAATAATTCTTGTTCAGGTGATAACATGTAAGGCGAATAAATCATTTTTATTACTGCGTTATGAAATCGAGTGCAAGGTAGGAGGGTTAATCGCATCGGAAAAAACGAAAAAGTAAAAATACGTACTTTTAGTCAGGGCAGTTTTTTGTCTCTTATTTGATATCTAGAAACGGATGGTAGGTGTAATCCGTGCTGTAGTCTGATGAGAATTCACAATCAATTAGGATGTATTTTGCTGGATCTTGAAAAATTTGCAGATCAGGGTGTTTTCTTTTGTCTTTCCAATCGGTCCATAACCAGGGAGGATTGGCGCCTTCACCATGTGATCCGCGAATGGTTTCATCCGAATGGAAGAATTCTTCATTTTCTCGATGATCCAAAAGTTGATTGGAATCCAGAAAACTGATCAAGCGGTAGTGTTTGTCTTTTGGAGTTGTAATCTCCCTGTTTTCAGGGATATACCTGCAATGTTTTCGCTCTGGTTTGAAGAAGGATTCGTCTAATTTGATGCCATGCCCACGTGGTTGCTGATAGGAAACAGGATGTGTATTTTCAAGTGTTCCAGCATTGAATCGACTCGAAAGAAGAGTTAGTTTTTTGGAATCATTTGAGTAGTAGTAGCGTTTTAGCGAAAGGTGAAAAACACTATACCCAAGGAGTAGTTTCCCCCATTTAGAGCTGTCTTTTTCGATCACAAGAATGACGCCTTCTAGGTCGTTTTCGTGTTGGGCAAAGTGAAAAAAGTTACATCGCGTCCAGTCTCTTGGATGAAAATATCCGTAGGTTATAAAGTAGTGTGTTGAAGTAGCGGCTACATAATAATATAGTGCAGGTTGAGTTGGAAAGGTTTCTAAATTATCCCAGTTATTGGTTGCGTCCCAGTCTCTGTCAAAATCAATGGTGGAAAGTGAGTCACTTTTTCCCTTTAAAGCGTTTGTGTTGAAGAGTCCATCTCCTGTTCGAATTGACTGATAGTGAACAGGTGCCCAGTGTTGAGCAAGTTTACGGTAAAAAAGGGTGTCACCTTGACAGAAGCCCGAGAGGGTCGTAAATAGAGGTAGAAATAAAAGCCAGAAGTCTTTCAACTTAGGTTGAGATTAGTTTTTCTCAATCCAATCGATGATCTCTTGATCCATGGGCGTTGTAGTGGGGTCGATTACTTTTTCTAACGTTCCATCTTCACCAATGAGGAATTTTTGAAAGTTCCATTTAACCTTAGCATCCGTTACGCCATTCTTAGCCTCCGAAGTCAAGAAGTCATAGATGGGATGGATGTCTTTACCTTTTACAGATATTTTTGCCATCATTGGGAAGGATACACCGTAGTTCTTTTTACAAAATTCAGCAATCTCTTCATTGGTGCCCGGCTCTTGTTTCATAAAATCATTGGCAGGAAAACCGATGATGACAAAGTTTTTGTCTTTGTATTGCTGATAGAGTTTCTCTAGTTCTTCGTATTGAGGAGTTAGCCCACATTTAGAAGCGGTGTTGACAATCATGACCTTTTTTCCTTTGAGGGAAGAAAAGTCAAATTCATCTCCATATAAATCTTCTACTTTGAATTGATAAATTGTTTTGTCCATGGGTTTGTTTAGTATAAATGCGCTCAGGATCAATATTGCTCCCGTTGCGAAAAGTGTAAGAATTGATTTCGTTTTCATGTCTTTGGTTTAACGTAATAACAAGCTAGGAAGTTTTTTGTTTATAAATAGGAACGTTTGAACAAGCCTCTCCAAACATCAGCGATTTAACGATAGGAAGCAATTTGCTTGCCATTGTGCTAAATGCGCTAGAAGGAATCTCTTTGTCACTACATCCTTTAATGAGGACTCTTTTGTTGTGAAAATGAGTTACATCAAATTGGGTAATAGATTCATTAAAAAGCACTTCATTAAACTGTTGGGGTGTTCCATTAAAATATCTTTTGCAGTTGTTTTGCAGCTTGTTGGCAATCATCAACCAAGCCCAATTCGGGATGATGGCGTCTACAGAAGAGAAAAAGCACACATAGTGACCTTGGTATTGCGTCCAATCGTGTTCGTTGAGGTGTTTTTTAAACTCTTTTTCTTTTACGATCATTTCTTGAAACAGCCAAGGTTTGATGTCTAGGCTGGCTTTTGGAGTTGGATCGTACAAGTCGCCTAGTTCAAGTGTTTCTAAGCCACTTTTGGCTATTTTATTTTCAATTTCACCCATTACAAAAAACCTAATTCTAGTTTAGCTTCCTCGCTCATAAATTCCTGATTCCATGGTGGGTCAAACACGATTTGTACATCTGCTGAGGTGACACCGTTTACAAGTCCAGTCTTTTCCTTTACTTCTGCAGGCATCGATTCAGCAACAGGGCAGTTAGGTGAGGTGAGGGTCATTTCTATCATCACGTTAAACTCATCGTCCACTTTGATTTCATAGATGAGACCTAGTTCAAAAATGTCCACAGGTATCTCAGGGTCATAAATTGTCTTTAACATATTAATGATTTTTTTTTGCAAAAGTTTCTTTGCTTCCTTTTTGTCAATACCATGTAAATCAACTTCCTCAGCCATGTCTTTTTCTTGTTTAGAATTATTCTAAGTACAAATTTAGAAGGTTTTCTTCCTTTTGACGTGAGTTCTGTCTTTTTTTTGAAATTGATCGGGCTAGTTCAGGATATTTATTTTGTTGAAAACAATTCAATTATTGAATTTATTTAGACGCGATCAAAAACTTTAGTTTGATTTTACAGAATAAAATTTCAATCTCCATTGCGCGTTAATATTATTGTTTTGGCAATAGGTGTAATAGGTGTTTTTTGTTGTTTTTAACATCGCTAATTTGATAAGCATTTAGACTGCTAATCAAAACCTATTATATCATACTGTAAATTAGCATTGTGCAAAGGTTGAGAGCCCAAAATCATTTGATGAAATGGCGAATTTTTGCGACAAAAAGTTCTTTTGCTTGAATTTCAAAGGGTTACGCTACTTATTAAAATGTCGTGTTGAAAACTTGAAAAATTGTGGACTAAATTAACTTGGGTTGAGAGAGAATTTTTTTGACTTTTGTTGTCCTCGAAAGATGGAAAAATACCTTTCCTAAAAGTCGATTACTTTACGTACATTTTGAGTAAAGTGCAAAAATTGGGTTTTTGTGCTAAAGGCTTTTTTTCCCTTTTATTTTCGAGCATTTAGAAACTATTATACTAATTTTTTAAAGCATATAAGAGATGTCAGAAGATTTGAGTCCAAAGTCAACAGCAGCAGAAGAGTTAAAAGTAAATGATGTGAAATTGGATGGTGTACTACCTGAAAATACGCAAGTAGAGGAGCCTATTTTAAAAGATGATCCGAATAGATTCGTGATCTTCCCAATTAAACATCATGACATTTGGCAAATGTATAAAACGCAGCAGGCGATGATTTGGACGGCAGAGGAATTGGATCTTGCAGCTGACTTAAACGATTGGGAAAATAAACTGAATGACGATGAGCGATTCTTTATCAAGCATGTCTTAGCATTTTTTGCAGCATCAGATGGAATCGTAAACGAAAACCTAGCTGAAAACTTTTTGAGTGAAGTACAATATGCTGAAGCGAAGTTTTTCTACGGCTTCCAAATTATGATGGAGAATGTTCACTCTGAAACGTATTCATTGTTGATCGATACGTACATCAAAGATTCAAAAGAGAAAGATTATTTGTTCAACGCAATTGAAACTTTTCCTCCAGTTAAGAAAAAAGCAGAGTGGGCATTGCGATGGATTGAGAACGGTACATTCGCTCAGCGCTTAATTGCTTTTGCTGCAGTAGAAGGGATTTTCTTCTCAGGATCTTTCTGTTCGATTTTCTGGTTGAAGAAGAGAGGATTGATGCCAGGATTGACATTTTCAAACGAGTTGATTTCGAGAGATGAAGGACTTCACTGTGATTTCGCTTGTTTGCTTTACAACGAGCACTTAGAGAATCAATTGGATAAAGAAGAGGTAGCTGAGATCATTATGGATGCTGTTGAGATTGAGAAGGAATTTGTTGTTGAATCACTACCCGTTAGATTGATAGGAATGAATTCAGACCTAATGTGTCAGTACATTGAGTTTGTAGCAGATAGATTGCTTGTAGAATTGGGTAACGAAAAGGTGTACAACGTGAAGAACCCATTTGACTTTATGGATATGATCAACTTGCAAGGGAAAACAAATTTCTTTGAGAAGCGAGTTGGAGAATATCAAAAAGCAGGAGTGAAGAATGGAACAACAGAAGGGAACTCATTTAGTTTAGACGCAGATTTCTAAAAAAGAAAACAAACAAAAACCAACCACACTATCTTCCCCAAAGTCTGTCAAGAATTTGGGGATGGGTTGGCAGAATATAAAACCACAATTTTAATACCCACAAAAACTTCAAACAGCATGTATGTAATAAAAAGAGACGGCAGAAAAGAAGCAGTGAAGTTTGACAAGATCACTGCACGGATACAAAAACTATGTTACGGACTCAATCCATTGGTTACCCCAGAAAAGGTGGCCATGAGAGTGATTGAAGGTTTGTACGATGGTGTTACCACTATTGAACTGGATAACCTTGCAGCAGAAGTAGCTGCAACCATGACAATAACCCACCCTGATTATGCTTTGTTAGCATCTAGAATTGCCGTTTCTAACTTACATAAAAATACAACCAAGTCATTTACTGAGACTATGAAGACCTTGTACGAGTACAAGGATCCTAAGACTGGAGCAGACGCACCTTTGATCGCGGATGACGTTTGGGACGTAATTCAAAAACATTCAGACGTACTAGATTCAACGATCATCTTCGATAGAGATTTTAGATACGACTACTTTGGGTTTAAAACACTAGAAAGATCATACCTACTTAAGACCAACGGTAAGATCACAGAAAGACCTCAGCACATGATCATGCGTGTAGCAGTTGGTATCCACATGGATGATATCGAGTCTGTTGTTGAAACGTATAACTACATGAGTGAAGGTTGGTTTACACATGCTACACCAACGCTATTTAATTCAGGTACACCAAAACCTCAAATGTCATCTTGTTTCTTGTTGACAACAAAAGAAGATAGTATTTCGGGAATCTACGATACGTTAAAGCAATGTGCGCAAATTTCTCAGTCTGCAGGTGGTATTGGTCTATCTATTCACGACATTAGAGCTACTGGTTCATACATCAAAGGAACCAACGGTACATCCAATGGAATTGTGCCAATGCTGAGAGTGTTCAACGATACCGCAAGATATGTGGATCAAGGAGGAGGAAAAAGAAAAGGCTCTTTTGCAATCTACATGGAGCCTTGGCACGCAGATGTTTTTGATTTCCTAGACCTTAAAAAGAACACAGGAAAAGAAGAGAACAGAGCTAGAGATCTTTTCTACGCAATGTGGACACCAGACTTGTTCATGAAAAGAGTAGAAGATAATGCTGATTGGACGTTAATGTGTCCAAATGAATGTCCTGGACTTTCCGATACTTATGGTAAAGAGTTTGAAAAACTTTACACTAAGTACGAAGCAGAAGGTAAGGGTAGAAAGACAATCAAGGCACAAGACCTTTGGTTTAAGATTTTGGAATCTCAAATCGAAACTGGTACACCATACATGTTGTACAAGGATGCGGCAAACGAGAAGTCAAACCAAAAGAACTTAGGTACAATCAAATCATCGAACTTGTGTACAGAGATTATGGAGTATACAGCTCCGGATGAAGTAGCAGTTTGTAACTTGGCATCTATCGCACTTCCTAAGTTTGTTAAAGACGGACAGTTCGATCACGAAAAGTTATTCCAAGTAGCTTACAGAGTTACTAAGAACTTAGATAAAGTAATCGATAGAAACTATTACCCAGTTCCAGAAGCGCGTAACTCAAACATGAGACACCGCCCTATTGGAATTGGAGTGCAAGGATTGGCAGATGCTTTTATCTTGATGAGATATCCGTTTGATTCTCCAGAAGCGAAAGCATTAAACAAAGAAGTTTTTGAAACGATTTATTATGCAGCAGTTACTGCTTCTAAGGATTTGGCCATCGAAAATGGAGCTTATGAAACATGGAAAGGTTCTCCAATTTCAGAAGGAGAGTTCCAGTTTGATATGTGGGGTGTTACACCAACAGACAGATGGGAATGGGATGTGTTGAGAGAAGAAGTAAAAGAGCATGGCGTTAGAAACTCATTGTTGCTTGCACCAATGCCTACGGCTTCTACAGCACAAATTCTTGGGAACAATGAATGTTTTGAACCATACACGTCAAACGTATATACAAGAAGAGTACTCTCTGGAGAGTTTATCATCGTAAATAAACACCTATTGAGAGATTTAGTGAAGTTAGGTTTGTGGAATGATTCGCTCAAAAACAAACTAATGGCAGCTAACGGTTCAGTGCAGAACATTGATGAAATTCCTGATAACATTAAAGAGCTATACAAGACAGCTTGGGAGATTTCTCAGAAAGCAATCATTGAGATGGCTGCCGACAGAGGGGCTTACATTGATCAGTCGCAATCGTTGAACATCTTTATGGAGAATGCCAACTTCGCAAAATTGACTTCAATGCACTTCTATGGTTGGAAGCAAGGGTTAAAAACAGGAATGTATTACCTGAGAACCAAAGCGGCTACAGATGCGATCAAGTTTACGTTAGATAAATCAACAATTGAACAGCCTAAAGCGAAGACAGAGGAAGAAAGACAAGCAGAAATCGCATGTTCATTGGACGATCCAGACAACTGTGAAATGTGTAGCGGATAAAACCAGTGTCCAAGCTTATTTAATTAAAGATATAATCCGCAAATGGGGGAGTTAGTTGGAAGCACTAGCTCCCCCTTTTTATGACAACATGAAATTACCAAAGAAGTCTACGTGGCATATCATTAGAGGAACCTGGTTTGTCTACTCAGGCGCAGATTACATGGTGCACATTCATTGGAAGTCAAATGGGTGGCTGCTGATATATATAGATGGGAAACTTGTTGATAAGACACGCTCCTTCAAGCCAAGAATTAATCGAACCATTGATCATGAAAATACAAAAGTTGAAATCAGAATCTACCCCCAAAATAAAGCCATGACTTCATTTGCCACAGATGTGGTGATTGATGAACTACTCGTAAGAACGTTTACGCTTAAACATAAAAGACAGCTCAAGCAATACTTACCCTACATTGGAGTCATCGTAGTATTAACTGTTGTAATGGTTCTGCTAAAACTACCCGATTGGAGTTTATACGTTATGGTATTTTCTGTTTTAGCAATAAAATACTTCTTCTTCAACAAACACATGTTTTCCATTGAAGAAGCTGACAACTCTATAAACCTTGATATTTAGTCGTGCCGCTCTCCCCTAAGAACTTTAAAGCTGTGCAGTACATGAGGAAACAGAGCATCCATAGATTCCTTTGCTCCATTCGTGGATCCAGGTAATGTCAGTACCAACATCCCTCCAATGGTTCCAGCAATTGATCTTGAAAGAAAGGCATAGGGCATACGTTCCTGACCGTATGCTCGAATCGTTTCAGCTATTCCAGGTACTTCACGATCTAATAAAGGTTTTAACGTATCTGGTGTAACATCTCTACTCGAAAGACCTGTACCACCGGTAAAAATAAGTAACTGAACGTTTTCAGATTTTGCTTGCTCCACTACAGAGATGATTTCTTTTGGTTCGTCTGGTATGATTGTACGTGATGCATCTTCGATCCCAATTTCTTGCAATTTGTTAAGAATGGCTTCACCCGCCTTATCTTCCTTTAGCCCTTTTGAGATAGTGTCAGAACAAACGATAACTCGGCTGGAGATAGAAGTATATTTCTGATTTTTAAAGTCCGACTTTCCACCTTTTTTCGAAACCAACTTTATTCCAGATATTTCGATGCCTTTATCAATGGGCTTTAGCATGTCATAGATGTTTAGTGCAACCACACTGGCTCCATGCATTGCTTCTACCTCAACACCTGTTTTGTAGATTGTTTTTACTGTGACATTGATCTCAATTGCTAACCCTTTTACTTCATACGAAATCGTTGTGCTTTCAATTGGCATGGGATGACAATCAGGTAGCAATTCGGGTGTCTTCTTAACGGCTAGCAACCCTGCAGCTTTTGACATTTCAAAAATATTTCCCTTTGGGACTTCATTCTGATTTATACAGTCTATAGTGGCTTGTTTAGACACTTTTACCGTAGCCATGGCGGTCGCGATTCTTAGGCTTGATATCTTGTGTGTAATGTCAATCATACTTCTTTACATCATTTCTTAGGTAAAGGTAAACATTATGTGAATTTGAGAGGAACAGCCGTTAGACTCTTATAAATTCATTACTTTAGCTTTTTCAAAATTTGGAAATTATGGACATGAAAGAGTTGGTTGAAAGGTTTATTGATCAGATAAAGGAAGCAATTGAGATTGGAGAAAGAGCTGATTTGAAGCCGTGTACCAAAACATTTTCGAATGTTGTGATCACAGGGTTAGGTGGCTCTGGAATTGGGGGAAAGATTGTCTCTCAACTGGTAGAAGAGCAGAGCAATGTTCCGATTATCATAAACAACACCTATGACATTCCAAGTTTTGTAAGTGAAAAATCACTTGTTATTGCCAGCAGCTTTTCTGGAAATACGGAAGAAACGCTTATGGCATTGGAGCAAGCACAGCAAAAGGGTGCGGAGATCGCGATGATCTCTTCAGGAGGAAAAATCCTTGAAATAGCAAGAAACAATGGATACAATCATATCATCCTACCAGAAGGAGATTCGCCAAGAGCCATGTTGGCTTATTCGCTAACACAGCAGTTCTACTTGTTAGAACATTACGGTATCATTCAAAGAAAGAATGTGGATGAGTTGAGAGCTTCCATTGAATTGCTCACAGAAAACTTGGATACATTGAAGTCTGAAGCAAAGGAGGTTGCTATCAAACTGTTCAACCGAACGCCAGTAATTTACAGTGAAGCCAAGTACGAAGGAGTGGCGATTAGATTTCGTCAACAACTGAACGAAAATGCAAAAGTGTTATGCTGGCACCATGTTTTGCCTGAGATGAATCACAACGAACTAGTCGGTTGGGCTGGAGGAAAGAACGAATATGCCGTAGTCGTGTTTAGAAATGAGGATGACTTTTATAGAACTCAGAAAAGAATGGACATAACCAAAGAAGTGGTCGGTCAGTACACGGATACGTTCATTGAAGTGAAGTCTAAAGGAAGTAGTAGAATTCAGCGATCCCTTTACCTGATCCTCTTCGGAGATTGGGTTTCGGTTTACTTGTCTGAACTTAGAAAAGTAGATGCGAAAGAAGTAAATGTAATTGCGCATTTGAAAGGGGAGTTGGCAAAGATATGAGTAGACCATTTGTAAAGTTTATTGATCTAGGGCTTAGTGATTACAAAAAAACCTGGGACTATCAGACAGAATTGTTTAATGAAAGTGTCGCGACAAAGATCTCGAATCGAAAAGAAGAGAACACATCGCTGCATCAACAAACAGCAAACTATCTTATTTTTTGTGAGCATCCGCATGTCTATACCTTAGGAAAAAGTGGTAGTGAAGCAAATTTGTTGGTGAATGAGACCATACTCAAGCAACAGCAAGCTACTTACTATAAAATCAATCGTGGTGGGGATATCACTTATCATGGTCCTGGACAATTAGTGGCTTACCCCATTCTAGATCTGGAGACCTACTTTTTTACAGACATTCATAAATACATGAGAGCGCTAGAAGAAGCCGTGATCCTTACTATTGGCGAATACGGTTTGACAGGCGGAAGAGTGGATGGGCTTACAGGAGTTTGGTTAGATGGTAAAACAACATCCCCGCGAAAGATATGTGCGATGGGGGTGAAAAGCAGTCGGTGGGTAACCATGCACGGGCTGGCATTGAATGTGGATACAGATATGTCTTATTTTGATAATATTGTACCCTGTGGAATTGAAGACAAATCCGTGACTTCTCTGTCTAGAGAGCTGGGAAGAAAAGTAAGCATGGATGAGGTAAAAGAGAAATTAAAGGTTAACTTAGCAAATGTCTTTGATTACGACTATTATGAAGAATGAGAAGAAAATCAGCCTGAAATTAGTATCATTATTCCTTCCCCTTGTCCTATTATTTCTGAGTTCCTGTAATACGGAAGAGGGGAAAGAATTTGCAAGTTTTTTTGTTGGATTTGTGGTGTTTCTAGTAGGAACAGTAGTGGTAGGTATTCCTGGGATTGTTTTTTCAGCCATTAGCATTTCTTCAAAACATAAATCCATGCCCATCTTGGCGATCGTTTTTACGGTGCTGTATTTGGTGTTTTTTGTGATCATGATGAATGTTTTTACACAAGGAAATGGAACTAATCTGGATGGTTCGATCATGGTTTTTCCAATAATCAATATAGCCATCATTATTATGAATGCTGTTTTTATTTACATGGGATTCAAAAACAGAGCCGATCAGCCTGTTTCGAGTGCAGACAATAGCACTGATTTACTCGATGATGTGCTCGGAGAAGACGAAGAGAACACGATCTAATAAAAGCTGTTGTGAAGAAGGATATCGACATACCTAAGGTAGAAGGTGTAGGCATTGCAATCGTCAAAGAGAATGAATACGATGAGGTGGATTTAATGGCGTACATCATCAACTTCAATGATTTTGATCTAAAGAATGTCATGGTATCGTCCAAGGGATATGGACAGCAAGAAGAACGAAAAGTAAAAACGAGTTCATTCTCGCATTTCAGAGAGGAAGTAAAAGCACAAGAGGCAGAAGCACTAGAGCCGATATCAGAAGAGGTTTTGGGGTTGAGCAATGAGTTTTTTGTGACTTACTATGTAGACGGGGTAATCCACGACAAGAAGTTTGTTTTTGTCCCAGAAGCTATTCAGCCAGACAATTTTATCGAAATTAAACTGATCGAAAAGAAAGGGGTTCTAATCCGCTGATTCGTAAAGTTCCTTGGCCATGTTTGCCGAAATTGTGATCCCTTTAATAAATGCAGAACTAAAACCACTGTGCTCCATATTATTTAGCCCTGCAATGGTACATCCTTTTGGAGAGGTTACCTTATCAATTTCTTCTTCAGGGTGAGTTCCATTTTCCAACAACAACATCGCGGCTCCTTTGGCTGTTTGAGCTGCCATTAGCAACGCCTCATCCGCATGAAAATCGATTTCAGTTCCACCTTGCATAGCGGCACGGATTGCCCTCAAGAAAAAAGCTGTTCCGCATGCGCATAAAGCGGTGGCAGAAGTCATTTGCTCTTCCTTAATAACTACAGATTGTCCAAGGTGATTAAAGATGTCAATGACCTCATCAACCCGTTCTTGATTTGCGGCATCATAACAAATGCAAGTCATCGATTCACCTAGTGCAATTGCGGTATTAGGCATAGCTCTCATCACTTGTGAATGTCCTCCTAATCGGATTGAAAGTTCTTTCATCTTTATACCCGTAACAAGAGAGACCACCAGCTGATCGCTCGAAATGAAAGCTTTTAATTCATCCAGAACGCCATTGACTTGTTGAGGTAATACAGCAAGAAAAATGATATCTGAAGATGCAGTAAGTTCAGCTAACGAGTTTGAAACGCCATAGCCATCAGCCTTGAACGCGTCTAGTTTAGCAATTGACCTCCTGAAAAGATGAATAGCAGCAGGCTCATGGTTTCCAAATCTCACCAATCCAGTTGCTAGCGAGGTCCCAAGATTTCCTACTCCAATAATGCCTATTTTTTTCATAATACGTTGGTTAAAGTGAAGGGTAACACAAATAGTATTTTCTCACAGTCTGTGTCAATGCTTGAATATTAAGGTTGTCTGATGCTTCTGTGATATCCACAAGCCCACCGTGCTTAAAAAGAATATTAATGCTATCAGATGATGGATTGTAAGCATTATTCTCCATGTGATTCGAGAAAACAAAATAATCGGCCTCTGCCAATAACATTCTTGTTTTGTCCATGAAAGATTCTTTTTTGTTGAGTAAGTCTACTTCCGTAAAGGGAGTTTTGGAGACCTTCACCTTCAAGAGTTTTCTGTTGATGATCATATCAGAAAGCTTAGAAAGAACCTTGTCTGGATGATTGACCCAAACCTTGATTGCACCAAGAATGTCATAGTCATCAAGGGAAGCAAACGCATCAATGACCTCCTTTTTTTCGAAATCAGCTTTACCAATGTCCTGATAGAGGAAGAAATGAAGTGCAGGACTGCAAAACATCTCCACACCTTGTCGTGCTAGTTCTTTTGCTCTTTCCAACACTTTGACCAACATAAACTCTGCACTAATCACCGTTTTGTGTAAGTATACCTGCCAATACATCAAACGTCTCGCAACAATAAACTTCTCGATAGAGTAGATGCCCTTTTCCACAATCACTAACTCATCGTTAACGATATCGAGCATTTTGATAATTCGTTGATTGCTCACCACACCTTCTGACACACCTGTGTAGAAGCTATCTCTTTTCAAGTAATCCAACCGATCCATGTCCAGCTGACTAGATACAAGCTGGTGGAGAAATCGTTTGGGGTATTCATTTTTAAAAATCGCAATTGCCAGGGTTAGGATTCCTCCCAACTCTTGGTTGAGTGCATGCATAAAAACTTCAGACATCTCTTCATGATGCATTCCTTTTACAATGGTATGTTCCAAAGCATGTGAGAAAGGACCATGCCCAATGTCATGTAATAGAATTGCTAGAATTACGCCTTCGGCTTCTTCTTCTGTAATTTCATGACCGTTGGTTCGCAAGGTCTCAATCGCTTGTCGCATCAGGTGAGTACAACCCATAGCATGATGAAAACGAGTGTGCAGAGCACCAGGGTAAACCATGTGGGTCAGCCCAAGTTGCTTAATCCTTCTAAGTCGCTGGAAATAAGGATGATCAATAACCTTCAAGATGCTTGCATACGGAGTAGAGATAAACCCGTACACCGGGTCGTTGAAGATCTTCTTTTTGTGTTTCGTTGCCATGACGCGTAATTCTCATCTGCAAAGTTATACCAATAATTCTATTAAGATCAGCCGAACCGTATTGTTTGGCGTAGCTGTTTTTATTGGTTTTTTTGGTGTTACTTTATTTCCGTTCAATCATGGTGTGTCTTGCGAATCATTAAGGTGTGGTGTATAAATAGAAATTTGAACCCTCAATCGTTAGTTGCAGCTTACTGCTGTCTATCACGTGCTGGAGTTCATTGAGATTGCCTTTCCTCACAACTAGAATTTTTTGCCCACTATGAGTCTCAAACTTATTCAGTTTTTCCTTTTTGGCTTCATCCAACTCAAACCCATCAATAAGATAAAGTTGACTTCGTTTCAATCGCGAAATGTGACCTAAATAATACGTGTTATCCCATTCCATAAAATCAATATAAAGTACAGTATTTTGATCAGGTAATTCTGCTACATACTCCCCCGCTTCGCAAATTGTTTGATCACTTATTCTAGGTACGAGTTCAATTCCATCTGTATTGTAAATAAATGTTCCTGCAATCATCACTATAAAACCAACAGTAAATAGCCTTATACGCTTTTTTGATGAGTTAAATTGCTTTAATCCATTCCCGACAAATGGTAATCCCAACAAAACAATGGTTAAAATGAACCTATGATGATGTAGAAGCGTGCCATTAACCGAACTATAGAACAGTAGTCCGAACATGACTATTAAGGGTAATAGCCACACTTTTAATGCTTTCTCAATGTTCTTAAAGCCGCTTAGAAATAGGTAAACAAAAATTGGTCCTACAGCAACTAGACAAGAAAATGGCAGAAACCAAAACCTTCTTAGCCATCCTTCTAACGATACATTCTCGTTTGTCTTCATAACTTCCTGTGTCCAGTGTTGATTGCCTTTAAGGCTAAACAAAAAATCACCTGTGTAAATATGGTTGCTAATCATCCAGATAAGCGGGAATATCCCAGCTACACTTGCGAAAATTATGGAATGACCAATTTTCCTTTTAAAAAGAAGAATTAGAAAGAAGCAAAACATCATTGCCCAGGCTTCATATCTAAATCCAGAAGCTATTGTCATGGCCAATGCGCTAAGTAAGAGGTTAACTATTCTTTCAGTCGAAAAATAGTGCGCTAAATAATAGAGACTTGTTGCAACAAAAAACAAATAGGGAATCTCACTCATCGCCATAAATGAGTTTCGGAACAACATTGTGCAAAAACTTAGTACGATGACTAAAGCAAAACTAATCACCTTGGTAAAGAACTTCTTATTAAAGTAGTAGACCGGAATCACGACAAATGTGCTTAGTAAAACACTTATCAGCTTTGGAACGACCACCCGATTCTCGTATAAAAGAAGTCCCAAACCGTTCAAATAGTAATTGAATGGCCCCCAAACATTGGCTCCAATCCAATGAGGGTTCTGACTCCATTCTTCGCTTTGCAGTATTCGTACAATAGCATCTGGATCAGTTGTTTGAGCATATGAAAACAAGGTTAACTTGATTACGAATAGAACGAGCGTAACTATTAATAATGTCTTTTTCTCATTCTCTTCTATGTAGCCTAGAGTTTTATTCAAGAAATACAACTTTAAATTCTCTGATTGCAAAGTTATTTGTTTCATGAAATCCAAAGTTGAATCAGCTCAAATTCAATAAGGTGTAAATAGCTATCTTTGCATTAGTGACAACAGAACAGTTAAATAATTATCTGGCAGACCCAGGAGCAATGAGTGCAAAAGACTTGGGTGTGATTGAGGAGTATCGTCAAAAATATCCCTATTCACCCGTATTTGCAGCGCTTTATGCAAAAGTACTTCACAATTTAAAAGACTTGAAGTACGATGAAGCGTTGAGAGATGCAGCTATTGTTTTACCAGATCGAGGTGTGTTGTATCAACTTATTTATAAGGTAGCGCTGCACGAAAAGATTGCATCTGTTGAAAAAGAGGTGGACGAGGTTATTGTGGTCTCGCAAGAAATTCAGCAAGAGAAAGAGGTAGAAACGAATCAAAAAACTCCAGAGGAGTTACCAATCAAGAAGTCTAAAGAAGCTGATGAGTTAGAGCAAGATATTTTGATTGAAGCGATCAACACTACCATACAGCTGGATGTAGACCAGTTGTTGGAAGAAGAAGTGTCCGATTCGATTGAAGATTGGTCTGATGCTAAGGAACTTTCAGAAGAGAAAGTAGAGGAGTCTTCGGCACAGGATAAAGGTGAGAGACCTTCTAAGTTCAGTGATTGGTTATTTGCCATGAAGGATGCCAAAGAGGAGGAAAAGAACATCGAAAAGAAGGAGCTTGTTTCTTCAAAAGAATTGATCAATCGCTTCATTCAGTCTAGGCCTCGTAAAATTGATATTAGTAAAGAACCTGTTACACCGCAGGAAATGGGTAGGTTAAGTTTGGTTGAAGATGAAGGTTTTGTTACAGAGACATTGGCAGAGATTTATGCTAAGCAAGGTAAATACCATAAAGCAATTAAAATTTATGAGCAGCTGAGTTTGAAAAATCCAGAAAAAAAGGTTTTCTTTGCAAGCCGTATTCGATTTTTGCGGGAAAAACTAGAGTACGACAAATAAATTTGAAACTATGTTTTTAGGAATTTTAGCAATTATAGCAGGAGTATTATTAATCTTGGTGGTATTGGTTCAAAACTCAAAAGGTGGTGGGCTTGATACGAGTAACAGTATGGTTAACCAAATCGGTAACGTTGCTCAATCAACAGATACGGTAGAGAAAATCACCTGGTATTTGGCAGGAGCGATTGGAGTTATTTGTTTGATAGCTGCTTTATTGGGTAACCCATCTACTGGTGGAGGAGCAGCAGATGCTGAGTCTCTTGACGGAGGAGCACCTACCACAACGACTGTTCCCGGAGCTGGACAGTAATCGCTGCTTAAATAAAATATTTAAATGTCATATTGTTTGTCAATATGACATTTTTTTTGTCACAATGTTTCATGTCATAGTCATTTTGTCGCATAAAATTGGGTGTTTTTGGCTTGGCAAAAAATTTGACATTGGAGAAGAAATTAATTTCTAAATCAAAACTTAAAACAGGATAAAATGAGTGTAAACGTAAAACCTTTGGCAGACAGAGTTCTTGTGGAGCCTGCTGCTGCAGAAGAGAAAACAGTTGGGGGAATTATTATCCCGGATACTGCAAAAGAAAAACCAAAGAGAGGTAAAGTAATTGCCGTTGGTAATGGTAAAGCAGACGAACCAATGACTGTGAAAGTTGGGGATGAGGTGCTTTACGGACAGTACAGTGGAACTGAAATCAAAGTAGAAGGTGGTGATTACTTGATTATGCGAGAGAGTGATATTTACGCAATTGTAGGATAATTCGTTAAACCAAAAAATTAAAAAAAATGGCTAAGGAAATAGTATTTGATATTGATGCAAGAGACAGAATGAAAAAAGGTGTTGATGCTCTTGCCAATGCAGTAAAAGCTACGTTAGGACCTAAAGGAAGAAATGTAGTAATTGATAAAAAATTCGGTGCACCTCACGTAACGAAGGATGGGGTAACGGTAGCAAAAGAAATCGAGCTGAAAGATGCAGTAGAAAACATGGGAGCGCAGATGGTAAAAGAAGTAGCTGCCAAAACTGCTGATATCGCAGGTGATGGAACCACAACTGCAACCGTATTAGCGCAGGCTATTATTACAGGCGGATTGAAAAACGTTGCAGCGGGTGCCAACCCAATGGATATTAAGAGAGGGATTGACAAAGCAGTAGACAGCATCGTTGCCGAATTAAAAAAGCTATCTCAGGAAGTGGGAAGTGACAACGAAAAGATCAAGCAAGTAGCTGCCATTTCGGCTAACAATGACGAGGCGATCGGTGCGTTGATTGCAGAGGCAATGAAGGTAGTTGGAAACGATGGTGTAATCACTGTTGAAGAGGCAAAAGGAACCGAAACTGAAGTGAAGACGGTAGAAGGAATGCAGTTTGATAGAGGTTATTTGTCTCCTTACTTCGTAACGGATGCTGAGAAAATGGTAGCTGAATTAGACAACCCATACATCTTGATTCACGACAAGAAAATCTCTAATCTACAAGATATTCTTCCGATTCTAGAACCAGTGGCACAGTCAGGAAGACCTTTCTTGATCATTGCTGAGGATGTGGATAGCAATGCGCTAGCTGCTTTGGTCGTAAACCGACTAAAAGCTGGTTTGAAAGTAGCAGCTGTTAAGGCACCTGGTTTTGGTGATAGAAGAAAAGCAATGTTAGAAGATATTGCTATCCTTACAGGAGGAACAGTGATCTCAGAAGAGAGAGGTTTCAAGTTGGAGAATACAACGATAGACATGTTGGGAACTTGTGAAAAAGTAGAGATCGATAAGGATAATACTACAGTGATCAACGGTGCAGGAAGCAAAGATGACATTGTTGCAAGAACCAATCAAATCAAAGCGCAAATCGAATCGACTACATCAGATTACGACAGAGAGAAGTTGCAAGAGAGATTGGCGAAGCTAGCCGGAGGAGTTGCCGTGCTTTACGTGGGTGCTGCCAGTGAAGTGGAGATGAAAGAGAAGAAAGACCGAGTGGACGATGCCCTTGCAGCAACTAGAGCAGCGGTGGAAGAAGGAATTATTCCAGGTGGAGGTGTTGCATACATCAGAGCATCAGAATTACTGGATAGTCTTGTTGGTGATAATGAAGATGAGAAAACAGGTATTGCAATCATCAAAAGAGCGATTGAGGAACCTTTAAGGCAGATCATTGAAAATGCTGGTGGAGAAGGAGCAGTAATCGTTCAGAAAATCAAAGAAGGGAAAGATGACTACGGTTACAACGCACGAACTGAAGTGTTTGAGAACCTATATGCAGCTGGAGTAATTGACCCGACTAAGGTGGCTAGAATTGCACTTCAAAATGCAGCTTCTGTAGCAGCCATGATGTTAACGACTGAGTGCGTGATTGCAGATGAACCAGAAGAAGAAGGTGCTGGAATGCCAATGGGTGGCGGAATGCCGGGTGGAATGCCAGGTATGATGTAACCTGGGATGTCATTCTGAGCCTGTCTGCCGAAAGGCAGGTGAAGTGAAGAATCTTCTCAAAACAGAGACAAGATTCTTTAAAAACTACTATATTGTACTTACACCGAACCCAGACGCTTGCTTACGCTCGGTCTGGGTGTAGGTTTCTCGATTCGCTTTTCCTGAGGTAACACACAGATAAAGCGAAACGGCAATATATATGAATCCTGACCTCGCAAGAGCGTCAGGATTTTTTTTGTACCTTCATTTCGTAAACTAAATTTCACGTTATGTTATACGGAATCGGAGCCATTATCATCGGACTTGTTGCCATCTTTGCTGGTAAGTTTTTTAAGAAGTTTGCGGAGCAGCAGCAAGCGAAGTTGGATGAAAGAAAAAGAGAGAAAGAAAACTCTTAAAATTGATTTTCATAAGGAAAATACCCCTCCATTGGTTCATTATTGGACTTGGGGGTAATCTTCCTAACTCATATCAAGCTTATCCTCTTCAGGAGTATCTCGTAGCTGGAGAGTGGATCAAAGTAGGATTTCTGTACGCAAACCAATGCGAAAAGAGTACCAATCAGTTACACCTCTGCCTCTGGAATAAAGATTCAAAAGAGCAGGTTTTTATGGATGATCTGACTATGAAGGTGCTCGAAAAATGGTAAAACAAAAAAGGAGCCACATTGCTGCAGCTCCTTGTATCATATTTCGTTTGTAGAAACTTATTCAGCTTTCGTAATGGTCATGACAGCATTGTTCATTGCAGGAACAATTTGCTCAATTTTAACCACCTCGTTGTTTTCCTGATTCACCCAGATATCTGTTACATCAGATTCGTTATAGTAGTCTACAATCTGAATCTTTTTGCAAGCAACTCCATCCAATGTTTCTTCACCTGCAGGTTTAACTTCAACGGTTTTACCCTTCATCGTATTGAAGTCAATCCCTGTGGCAGTAATGCCTTCCTCAGGCAATGTCATCGTAGCCAAAATATTCTCAAAACCGGGAGCCATGTCCAGCAGAACTCCTTTCACAGGAATATCAGTAACTTCTCCCGCCATGTCAATGGAAACTTGATCTGCGCTATAGGTAGCTTTGATTTCTTGTCCACCCTGAACCATATTTCTTGAAATAGGCTGATAGGTAGTATCATAGGTTACTTCGTCAACGATGTCACCCATCGGACCAGAAGTGGCATCAACCACTACCCAGTTGTCACCACTCTTTGAAATGGTACGGTTGGTGGTCATGTCAATGCTTTGATCTTGAACAGAGATGTTTAATGCCAAATCTTCTTTACCTTCAACAAGTCCACCCATTGCTTCAGGCAGTGCTGTGCTGTAAGTTGGCTCACCTTTTTCTGAGTAGACCACAGAATTGATATCAACTCTCATTTCTTCTAATCTAGCCGCCACATCTTCGGGCATATCTTCCTGATACCTTCCACCCAAAATTCCTGCTAAGAACTTCTCAATCTCTGCAAACATCGCCATGTTATTCACAGGTTTTCTAAATCCATGTCCTTCATCGTCAGCAAGGATATAAGAAACCTCATGACCATTGTCTCTCAACGCAACCACGATCTGATCAGCCTCAGCCTTCTTAACTCTTGGGTCATTAGCTCCTTGAACAACAAGTAGCGGCTTTGTGATTTTGTCTGCACTAAACAAAGGACTTGCCTCTTCGATCAATTTTTTACCTTCTTCTGTATCAGGATCTCCTACCATTCCATGCAAGAAAGCTCTTCCCGCTTCCCAATAGGCTGGAATGCTCTCAAGAAGTGTGAAAATATTTGAAGGTCCAACAATATCAACACCACATGCATAAACATCTGGCGTAAACGCAAGACCAGCAAGTGTTGCATAACCGCCATAACTACCACCCATGATCGCTACCTTATTTTTGTTGGCAATTCCTTGCTCAACCAAATAATTCACACCCCACGTGATGTCATCTTGCATCAGTTTACCCCACTGAAGGTCTCCTGCATTCATAAATTCTTTTCCGTACCCACCGCTTGCTCTAAAGTTAGGTTGCAAAACGGCATATCCTCGGTTAGAGAGAAACTGAACAAAAGAGTTGTACCCCCAGTAATCCCTCGGTCCTTTAGGTCCACCGTGTACCAAAATCACGGTAGGAAGGTTTTTAGCTTCCACACCCACTGGCAATGTCAAATAAGCAGGAATCATTAAGCCGTCACTACTCGGGTAAGTAACAGGCTCCATAGCCGCCAAATGTTCTTCTACTTCTTTAAGGTCAGGACGTGGCGTGTACTGGTGAATTAATTCCTTTGTTTCCGTGTCGTAAAACCAGGATTCAGAAGCGTACTTGTCACCGGTTACAGCTACTAAAAACTTGCTGTAGTCATCTGTGGCACTCGTAAAGGTGATTTCTCTTCCAGGGAATTCTGCCGCAAGGTGTTCGTAAATTGCTTTTCGAGTTTCATCCTTCCAATAATATCTTGTCTTGTCGTCTGTATAAGATGTGTAAACCATCTTTCTTGTGTTGCGATCCATTACGAGATTATCCATATCCACTTTTCCTTCAGGATCGCTTTCGATCAACTCCATTTCTTGCGTTAACGGATCCATTAAATAGAGCGTCATCAAATCCAAATCACCTTTATTGGTCATCAGGTACAACTTAGAGTTGTCCTCGTTCCAGTTAATGGCTGCAGCTTGTTCAGTCACAGAGGTCTCATAAATTGGTGTCAATTCATTGTTCTGAATGTGATACATGATCGTGTTTCCTTGCTCATCTGTTTTGTACAATAACCTCAAGTTATCATCCCAGTCAAATCCATAACTGGTAATTCGATCATTGTTTTCGTAGATTTTTTCGAGCTTACCTGTAGAGATCGTCAACTTGTACAAGTCATGCCATGCTTTGTCGCGATCGTTTAGCGCAATCATCAACATGTCTGGATTGTTCTGACTCACGTGCGAGATTTGTGCTGTTACATCCTCCATTGGAGTAAGGTTTCTCGACTCTGGGACTCCACCTTCTACTTGCTGAGAAGGGTCAACAGCAAAAACGTTCATGTTTTCATCACCAGCATTATCTTTTACATACAGAATGTACTTTCCATCAACCGTCCAGGAATAACCTGCAAGAGGTCTGGAACTGTTAGTCAAAGGGTAAGCATTCTCAAAAGGCTCGTCAAACGCCTTTACCCAAATGTTCATAATGCCATCGTACTCTTTTAGGAAAGAAATATACTGACCATCAGGACTCAATTGTCCCGAAGCAATTTCTGGATTCCCAAAAAATAATTCTCTATCAAGGATAGGTGTTGGATATTCTATCGTCATATCTTCTGTTTCTTCAGTTGCGGTCTCTTCGCTGCAGGAAGCAAAAAACAAAGCAGACAACGCAAATGGTGCGATAATTAATTTTCTAATTTTCATGAAATTATTTTTTTTCAAAAATAGCAGAACAACGCTTGGTATCAAAGGATAATTTTAGGCTTTATATGAAAGGTCAAAAACCGATTCAGTTGGAAAATAGCTAGGATTAACAAATTTTATCACTCTTTTGTAAAACAAAATGTCTTAACCTACGTAAGTAGTATAACCAGTAAAAAAACAGTTGTAGTATGGCAAAAATTCTTTGGGCAGACGATGAGATCGAGCTGCTAAAACCACATATCCTATTTCTTGAGAACAAAGGACACAGTGTAGCCACCGTAAAAAGTGGAAACGAGGCGTTAGATAAAGCAGATTCAGAAGATTTTGACATTATCTTTTTGGATGAAAACATGCCTGGCTTGACAGGTTTGGAGACGTTAGAACGTATGAAAACGGGCACAGCTAAAACGCCCATTGTGATGATCACGAAGAGTGAAGAGGAGTCCATCATGGATGAGGCGATTGGAGGTAGGATTGCGGATTACTTGATCAAACCAGTTAATCCGAACCAAATCCTTTTGGCCATAAAGAAGAACCTTGAAGGGAAGCGATTGGTGAATGAAAAAACAAACTCCAGTTATCAGCAACAGTTCAGACAGTTGGCCATGGACATGCAAGATCGATTGGACTTTGAGGATTGGGTAGATATCTACGACCGTTTGGTGTATTGGGAATTGGCGTTGGATGAGAGTAAAGATCCCGGTATGCAGGAAATTCTAGCGATGCAGAAATCTGAAGCCAATCAGTTGTTCTGTAAGTTTGTGGAGAAGAATTACAAGAATTGGTTGAATGGGGGAGATGCGCCTACCATGTCACACACCGTGCTGCAGAAAGAAGTGTTTCCTAAGATCGGAAAATCTACTTTCTTGGTCGTAATTGACAACCTCAGACTGGATCAATGGAAGATTCTGTCGCAGCCTTTGCAAGAGAAGTTCAAGATAGAACGTGAGGATAGTTTTTATGCCATCCTTCCTACCGCTACGCAGTATGCACGAAATGCGCTGTTTGCAGGATTAATGCCATCTGAAATTGCTAAGAAATTTCCGACTAAGTGGAAGAACGATGACGATGAAGGAGGAAAGAACATGTTTGAGGAAGACTTCTTGGCAGACAATCTGCGAAGAGCAGGGTTTAGTGGTAAGTTTTCGTACAATAAGATTACGAATCTCAATGCGGGTAAGAAGTTGGTGGATAATTTTAACAACTTGCTCAACAATGAGTTCAACGTAATTGTCTACAACTTTGTGGACATGCTCTCACATGCCAGAACAGATATGGAAGTCATTCGTGAGTTGGCAGATGATGATGCGGCATATCGCTCATTGACATTGAGTTGGTTTGAGCATTCTCCGCTGTTTGACATGTTTAGTCTTATGGCAAAGAATGGATGCGATGTGGTGATTACAACAGATCATGGAACCATCAAAGTGGATGAACCTAGCAAGATTGTAGGGGATAGAAATACAACAACCAATTTGCGCTATAAGCAAGGTAAAAACTTGAATTATCAGTCAAAAGATGTGTTTGAGATCAATAATCCTGATGAGGTATATTTGCCTAAGATCAACTTGAGTTCGAAGTATGTCTTTGCCAAGCAAACCAAGTATTTTGTTTATCCAAACAACTACAATTATTACATGAATTTCTATAAAAACACCTTCCAGCATGGAGGGTTATCTCTGGAAGAAATGATTGTGCCTATTGCTTTTTTAAAGGCGAAGTAGGTCTCTTTCAGGTGGTTAGATTTTTGTTTATTACTGGAAATTAAAATCCTTGAATAATCAGGGTTGAAAGCGTATATTTGTGGTTATGCTTTCTGCAATCGAGAAACATATCGTAGAGTTGCTTTATCAGCACGATTGTGTCATCATTCCTGAGTTAGGAGGTTTGGTGGCCAATTATACACGTGCTTTTGTTGATGATAAAGGGAATGCATTGTGTCCTCCAAGAAAGGAATTCATCTGGAACAAGTTTTTGTTGCACAACGATGGTCTTCTGGCAAATGAAATTGTAAAGAAGGAAAGTATTCCGTACGAAGAAGCATTGGCAAGATTAGAAAATTTTGTGGGTGAAATAAAAAGTGATTTGCACGAACATAAACGCTTTGAATTTGACCAGATCGGATTTTTGTATCAGGGAGAAAAAGGACAGGTTCATTTTGAATACTGCGGTAAGAATTTCTTGATGAACAGCTTTGGCCTTCCAGTGGTGAGGATGGAGAAGTTGGCAGTGTTGACAGAAGAGGTTGTTGAGGAGCAAGTAGTAGAGAAAGCGGCTAAAGTTGTCCAGCTAGAGCCAAAAGTAGAAGAGAAAGAAGCGATTGAAACGAAAGTGATTCCAATTGCGTCTCCGGAAACCATCGAAAAAGTAATTGTAAAAGGCTCTAAATGGTGGATCGCAGCGGCATTGATTCCCATTGGCTTTTATTCGGCCTGGATACCGATGAAGACAGATATGTTTAACAGTGGTGGGAATTTTCACTATTCAGACCTTAATCCCTTTACCTATGACAAGGAAAAAGGAAACTACCGAATGGTTGCCGATTTGTCATTAGATATCGATACACTTGGTCCAGTTTCTTTTGAGCCGTTAGAGGCTTATTCTAAGAAGACATCCGAAGTGTTGAATGAGGAAAACCCTGTGCTATCGCCTGAATCTACCTTTGTGGACAGTGAAATGCCAGAACTGGAAAATGAAACGGTGAACATTGAATTGGGCAACTACTTTGTGATTGGTGGATGCTTCTCTGAGGAAGGAAATGCCAATGAGTTCGTGAGTCAATTGAAAGCAAAAGGCTACGAAGCCGTTTTAGTGGATGTCAACAAAGGACTTCACCGTGTGGCTTTTGGTCAGTATTCGTCTAAAGAAGCCGCGAAATCAGCTCAGCAAGAAATCACCTCTTCAGGAGAGTACAGCGCCTGGGTGCTTAAGAAGTAACCCTATTCAGCTGAGTCGGACAATAACTCTTTTTCAATAACTTCTTGCAATGCATTTTTGGGTAAAGCACCTGCCTGCATCATAGGCTGTCCTTCCATTGGTACAAAAAGTAAAGAAGGAATGCTTCTTATTCTGAAAATAGCCGATAACTCTTGCTCCACCTCGGTATCCACTTTATAGATGGTCACTTTGTCTTTGTATTCATCTGCGAGCTCTTCAAGAATTGGAGCAACCATTTTGCACGGACCACACCAGTCGGCATAGAAATCAATAATGGCAGGTTGCTGTCCTTTAAAAGTCCACTCTTTTTCTGTGGTGTAGTCAAAAATTTCTTCCTTAAATAGGTCTGCTGTTAAATTAACGGTTGGCATAATTTCAGTTTAATTTGATTACAAAGGTATCCGATGCAAAAGTAAAAGTGTGTGACTATCATCACATAAAAAAGGCTTTTGTCAACTGACAAAAGCCTTTTCATAGTTTGAAGAAATAAAATTAAATCACCATACAAGCTGCCACAGTATTGTTTGTAGCTTCATCAATTAAAACAAAGCTTCCCGTAGCACGATTACGCTGATAGCGATCAAAGAATAAAGGAACCGTAGTTCTGATCTTTATTCGTGCAATATCATTCATTTTAATGTTTTTATCTTCCTCGTTTCTGTGTAAGGTGTTGATATCCAGCTTGTAATTAATTTCTTTTACCATACATCTCGCATCCCGTGAGGTATGTTTTAGGTAGTACTTACCATTTGGAACCATAGGTTTTTCAGATAACCAGCAAAGCATCGCTTCAATATCTTGTTCGCTTTCTGGTGAATTGTTTGGTCTTACGATCATATCTCCACGGCTGATGTCTATTTCATCCTCCAATCTAATCGTTACTGACATGGGAGCAAAAGCTTCTTCGATCTCTCCATCCATTGTATCGATAGCAGCAATTTTGGAAGTGAATCCAGAAGGTAAAACCATAATGTCATCTCCCTTTTTGAATACACCACCAGCAACACGTCCGGCAAAACCTCTATAATCAGGATAATCTGCAGACTGTGGTCTTACGACATACTGCACTGGGAATCGACAGTCGATGTGATTCAAATCAGATGCGATGTGTACAGTTTCCAAGGTGTGCAATAAGGTGGAACCTTGGTACCAAGGCATTTTTTCTGATCGATTCACTACGTTGTCACCAAACAATGCACTCATTGGAATAAAACGAATGTCTTTAGTCTCTAATTTAGAGCTGAACTCCTCTAAATTGTCTTTAATTTCTTCGTATCGCTCCTGAGAGTAGTCTACCAAGTCCATTTTATTGATACAATAAACAATATGTGGAATTCCCAGCATGGAGGCGATAAAGGAGTGACGAGCAGTTTGCTCTACAATTCCGTGTCTTGCGTCAACTAGAATGATCGCTAGGTTTGCTGTGGAAGCTCCCGTGATCATATTTCTGGTGTACTGAATATGTCCAGGAGTATCTGCGATAATAAACTTTCGTTTAGGTGTTGCAAAGTAGCGGTAGGCAACATCAATCGTAATTCCTTGTTCTCTTTCTGCTCTCAAACCATCCGTCAATAAGGCAAGGTTAACTCTTTCTTCACCCTTTTGCGTACTCGCTCTTTCAATCGCTTCCATTTGATCTTCGAAGATCGATTTACTATCGTACAGCAAACGTCCAATAAGTGTACTTTTCCCATCGTCAACGCTTCCGGCTGTTGTAAACCTCAAAAGGTCCATGTCTAAATATGCTTTCGATGTTTGATGTTTAATGTTTGATGTATCTTCCATAACCTTGTTCTTTTAAAATCGACCGAGAGATTTGTCAGTAGACTTTTTGATTGAAATAAATATTTTTCTTAATTCGATAGATTCTTTAATCTTGTTTTCAAATAATTCAGACTTTTCTGGGTAGAGCTCATTTAACATTTTTAACCAATAAACGCTTTCTCTACATTCCTTTGAGGAAATTCCAACTTTATGTGAGAAGTCTTTTGAACTTTCCGCTGCCTGAGCTTCTTCATAATTTGCTCCTATTGATGTTGCGCTTCTCGCTAGTTGGTTGATTGGGACAGAAAGTACGGGGGAATACTCAAGGCTATTTAAAAGTTTAAGCGTATTAAGCCCAAACTCAAAAGTTCTATCAAGTAATACGTTTGTTCTATTGTCCATAAGAAGAGGTTTTTAAACCATCACCCATCAACACATCTAACATCATCCCTTAAAAGTATCCTTCTTTTTTACGGTCTTCCATAGCCGCTTCACTTCTCTTATCATCCGAACGACCTCCTCTTTCTGTTACTCTCGTAGAAGCAACCTCTTCGATGATTTCCTCTAGGGTTCCAGCCGTACTCGATACAGCACCTGTACAGGTAGCATCTCCAATTGTTCTGAAACGCACAACCATGTCCTTGATCTCCTCATCATCCTTGGTCAATACGAAATCCGTTTTACCCATGATGATTCCATCTCGCACAAAACACTTTCTTGTGTGTGAAAAGTACAACATCGGTAAATCAATTCCTTCCGAAAGGATGTATTGCCAAATGTCCATTTCTGTCCAGTTTGAAATAGGAAATACTCTGAAGTGCTCACCCATATTTTTCTTACCATTAAAAATGTTCCACAGCTCAGGACGCTGGTTTTTAGGGTCCCATTGTCCAAATTCGTCTCTGTGCGAGAAGAACCGCTCTTTTGCTCTAGCTTTCTCTTCATCTCTACGTGCACCACCCATCGCTGCATCAAACTTATGTTCCTCGATGGCATCAAGAAGTGTAGTGGTCTGTAATTTGTTTCTACTTGCGTAAATACCTTTTTCCTCTACAACTCTACCTTTATCAATTGAATCCTGAACATGAGCCACAATTAAATTGTCACCTGTTTTTTTCATGAGGTTATCTCTGAACTCAATGGTTTCAGGAAAGTTGTGCCCTGTATCTACATGCATCAATGGAAAGGGAACTTTAGCAGGATAAAAAGCCTTTCTCGCTAGATGATAACACACGATGGAGTCTTTTCCTCCAGAGAAAAGCAGCACTGGGTTCTCAAATTGAGCTGCAACCTCTCTGATTACGTAGATTGCTTCAGCCTCTAATTCTTTTAAATGGGTTAAGTTATAGTTACTCATTTAATTATAATTTAATTCTATCTAAAATGAAGTTGAGCAGCTCTTCGCCACTTTCTTCAATGGTTTTGTTTTCTGTTAAAATCTCCAATGCAGGATGAGCAGGGTGCTCAAACGGAGCATCGATTCCGGTGAAGTTTTTAATCTCTCCTTTTCTAGCCTTAGCGTAGAGTCCTTTTACATCCCTTTTTTCACATTCTGTTAGTGGTGTGTTTACAAAAACTTCTATAAAATCAGTTTCACCGATAATCTGCCTTGCTTGTTGTCTAATTTCTTCTGTAGGACTCACAAAGGAGTTGATCGTGATTACTCCACAATTTACGAATAGCTTCGAAACTTCTGCAATTCGTCTGATATTCTCTTTTCGATCGTCCGCGCTAAAAGAGAGGTTATTGTTGATTCCAGTTCGGATATTGTCTCCATCCAATACTTGCGTCAGATAACCCTTTTGATGCAACTTCTTCTCCAAATACTTAGCTAAGGTAGTCTTACCTGACCCAGATAATCCAGTCATCCAGATTACAGCACCACGCTGTTTGAGCAGCTTTTCTT
Source organism: uncultured Flavobacteriales bacterium (assembly GCA_964387945.1). Lineage (GTDB taxonomy): Bacteria > Bacteroidota > Bacteroidia > Flavobacteriales_D > Parvicellaceae > Parvicella. The sequence goes on from CAYLYX010000003.1 coordinate 39,115, forward strand.
TTTCTTCTCTGGGCAGTAATTCGTCAAAAACTGAAAAGATATTATTTTGTTCTTCTCTCATTTAAGAATGCAAAGGTAGTAATTACTGTTCATTTTTTTCGCGAATCGGATAGACTAATGATTTCTTAACCTGCAAAGCACTTATTCCTGTACGAAGACCTCTTTAAAGAGAAACTTCTTTGTTTCGTTTTGATCGTCCAAAATGACAAGGTGACCTGAGTTCTCCACATCAATAATTTTTCCAGTAAATGTAGTGCCGTCTGGCACTTGGAACTGCTGGGTGACATCCTTAAACCTCAAATGAGATAGATAAGCAATTGCAATCTCTTCGTGGCGTCCTTGCCTCAACTTGAGTACATGCGCTTCTATTTTACTGACCAATTGATTGAGCACCTGATGAATCTCAAAAGAAAGTCCAGTACAATTAGCCAGGCTGGTGGCGTTAAGGTCACCAAAGAACTGCTGATTTACATTTAATCCAATTCCGATAATGCTTGAGCATTGACTTCCTTGCCAGCTATTTTCAACCAATATGCCCGCAATTTTTTGATCATCGACAAAAATGTCGTTCGGCCATTTGATATTGACGTCTTGTTTTACAAATGTGTTTACGGTTTCAAAAATGGCAAGGGAAACAGCTTTACTTAACAAAAAAGACGTGCCAAACGCCAAACTATTGAAATGATAAACCACGCTGGTCATGATGTTTTGACCGGGACTTGATTGCCATGAATTTCCGGTCTGTCCCCTACCATTTTCCTGAAAGTGTGCCAAAATAACAGTCCCATCTGGCACTTTTGTCTGTTTCATCAAGTTGGCAGCGTAATTGTTGGTAGAATCTACACGCTCCAACGCGATATAATTCTTACCTGTAAAAAGCGTATTGAATTCCATGGGTATAGTTGGACGAATTAATGACCATTGGGCTCGTAACCGATTATTTGGTTACATTTGCTTCGCAAAGATTGTAAATAATAATGACTCAAGAAAAAAACGCTGCTTCTGTTCTACTGAAAGAGACGATTATTGAAGGAATGACAGACCTTAAAGCCAAGGATGTTGTTTGTATTGATTTAAGAGAAACTGATGGTGCGGTAACCGATTTTTTTGTCATCTGTCATGGTGATTCTTCAACACATATTCAGGGTATTGCAAATTCAGTTCATAAAGGTGTTACCAAGAAGCTTGGACAGAAACCCTGGCACTATGAAGGAAAACAAAGTGCAGACTGGATGTTACTAGATTATGTTGATGTAGTTGCTCATGTCTTTCACAAAGAAGCCAGAGAGTTTTATGATTTGGAAGGGTTGTGGGCAGATGCTCCAATGGAGAGGATAGAAGAAGTAAAATAATATTAGAAATTAAGAATGGCAAACAATAGACCAAAGAGGCCAAGTCCAGCAGGGGGAAGTAAAGGAGGCGGAAAGAAACCGTCTTTTAATTTTTACTGGATTTATGCAGTAATCGCTGTGATCTTAATTGCTTTTACCCTTATCGATTGGGAGGGAAATAGCAAAAAGATTACCGTTAATGAGTTCGAAGATCGACTTCTGGATTCTACCTATGTAGACCACATTGTAGTGAAGGATAAATCTGTAGTAGAAGTATTCCTAACCGATGACGGTCTTGAAAGTAATTTTTACGAAGAGAACAAACCCAAAGGTGGAGGTTCTTTGCTAGGAGGTCCAGATTCGGGACCGCAGTTTTATTTTAAAATTCTTAGCGCAGAGAAGTTTGATGAAAAGCTAGAGGCTTGGGTAGATAAATATCCAGATTTTGACTACTCTGTTGAGGATACAAACACAATTGGACGTGATATCTTAGGATGGGTGCTTCCGATTGGATTAATGATTGTGATTTGGATCATTATCATGAGAAGAATCACTGGAGGAGCTGGAGGAGCTGGAAGTCAGATTTTTAGTATCGGAAAGTCAAAAGCTCAAGTGTTTGGTAATGGAAAGAGTACCAATGTTTCATTCAAAGATGTAGCAGGTCTGGAAGGGGCTAAGGAAGAAGTGCAAGAAATTGTAGACTTCTTAAAGCATCCAAAGAAGTATACGGAACTAGGGGCTAAAATTCCGAAAGGAGCGCTTTTGGTAGGCCCTCCGGGTACAGGAAAAACCCTATTGGCAAAAGCCGTGGCGGGGGAGGCTAAAGTTCCTTTCTTCTCACTATCTGGTTCTGATTTTGTAGAAATGTTTGTAGGAGTGGGAGCTTCCAGAGTGAGGGATTTGTTTAAACAGGCAAAGGAAAAAGCACCTTGTATCATCTTTATTGATGAGATTGATGCAATCGGAAAGGCTAGAGGTCGAAATGCTCAAATGAGTTCTAACGATGAGCACGAAAATACGCTCAATCAGTTGCTTACCGAGATGGATGGTTTTGGAACCAATAGCGGTGTGATCATATTGGCAGCTACCAACCGTGCGGATGTATTGGATCAGGCATTGCTTAGAGCTGGACGTTTTGATCGTCAGATTTATGTAGATATGCCAGACTTGAACGAAAGAAAAGCAATCTTCAATGTGCATTTGAAGCCCATTAAAGTAGCCGCTGATCTAGATCGAGAGTTTTTGGCAAAACAGACGCCTGGTTTTAGTGGAGCGGACATTGCAAATATCTGTAATGAGGCAGCGTTGATAGCCGCTAGAAAGAAGAAGAAGGTCGTTGAAATGCAAGATTTCTTGGACGCAGTCGACCGAATTGTTGGTGGTCTTGAGAAGAAGAATAAAATTATTACCATACAAGAGAAAAGAACCATTGCTTTCCATGAAGCAGGTCATGCTACGGTCTCTTGGATGTGTGAGTTTGCAAATCCTCTTGTAAAAGTGACCATCGTGCCGAGAGGAAGAAGTCTTGGGGCTGCATGGTACCTTCCAGAGGAACGTCAAATCACAACAACGGAGCAAATTCTTGACGAAATGTGCGCTGCTATGGGAGGTAGAGCGGCTGAGAAGTTGATGTTCGATAAAATTAGTACTGGTGCGTTAAGTGACTTAGATAAGGTTACCAAACAAGCAACAGCCATGGTTACGATTTACGGATTGAACGAAAAGATAGGGAACATCTCCTATTATGATCCGCAGAACAGATATGGATTCACAAAGCCTTATTCAGAAGAGACGGCAAGGTTAATTGATGAAGAGGTAAAGAATATTATTGAAACGCAATACCATAGAGCCATCAAAATTTTGTCAGATAATAAGGACAAATTGGTTGAATTGGCCGAGATGCTTCTAAAGAAAGAGGTGATCTTTAAGGATGACTTGGAAAAGGTGTTTGGCAAAAGACCTTTTGACCATGTGATTCCAGATCCTGATGAGCAGCAGCCAGATACAACTTCTCAGCTAGAGCCAAACACAGACGAAACAAGCGCTTCTGATTCAGATACGACAGAAGAAGAAAAGATAGATTAGTGTATTGAAAGACCTGTTGACCAGATCGTTAACCGGACTGATCTTTGTGTTGGTCCTGATCGGTGCTATTGTATGGAATAAATATGCAGTAGCCGGTCTGTTTTTTGTGGTGTCCATGCTCGGCTTGATTGAGTTTTTCAAGCTGATGGAAAAAGCTGGTTTCAAACCTAAAAAGCGTGTGGCAGGTGTGGTAGGAGCCCTAATTTATGCGATCATAGCACTATATAGCTTTGGAGGTGAAATTACCTACGATTATTTACTCTTTATCTTCCCATTACTAGTGATTCTTGTTTTGCTAGAACTCTTTAGAAAAAGTGATTATCCAGTAACGAATTTTGCGTTTTCAATTGCAGGAATATTCTATGTGGTGATTCCATTCGCCATGCTCAACTTCTTTGCCTATAACTCGCTTTACTATGACACCTTGCAAGTGGAGGGATACCACTACATTTTGTTATTGGCGTTTTTTGTTATTCAATGGGCTAACGATACTGGGGCATACCTTACTGGAAAAGTTATCGGAAAACATAAGCTGTTCGAACGGATCAGTCCTAATAAAACCTGGGAAGGTGCAATAGGAGGAGCCGTATTCGCGTTGATTTCAGGGTTTTTATTTGCTTATTTCAGCACGGGTCATATCGGACACTGGTTGGCGATTGCGGGACTAATTGTGGTTTTCGGAACCTTGGGAGATCTCACCGAAAGTCAGATTAAAAGGAGTGTGGGCGTAAAGGACTCTGGAAACATACTTCCAGGGCATGGTGGAATATTGGATCGCTTTGATGGAGTGCTATTTAGCGCCCCGTTTGTATTGAGCTACCTGCACTTGTTTGACTTGCATTTAAGCATTCTAAATTAGTGCTTAGCATGTCATTGTTAAAAAAATGGACTATTTTTGCATCAAACTTAAAAAAACTAAAATGAAGAATTTATTGATCGCTATGGGAATTTTATTTGGATTCTCTTTGGCAACAGTATCTTGTGGAGGTGGCGAAGAAGAAGCTACTACAGAAGAATCGACAGAAGAAACCGCAGATGGTGGTGAGCACAAGTGTAGCAAAGATTGTAAGAAAGAAGGATGCTCAAAAGATGGGAAATGTACTGGTAAGTGCAAAGAAAGTGGAAAGTGTGACGGTAAATGTGCTGACATGAAGTGTGGTGAAGGAAAATGTGGTGAAGGAAAATGCGGAGATGGAAAATGTGGTGATGAGAAGTGTGGAGAAGGACACTCAGAAGAGGGACATTGTGGAGAAGACGCAGCAAGTGATGCTACTTGTGGTGATGGTGGTGCTGAAGAGTCTTGCGGAGCAGGAGAATAATTGAATAGAATAAGATAAGGAAACCGTGTCCGTCATTTGACAGACACGGTTTTTTTTTACTTTTACATTTCATGTCAGATAGCGAGCACATAAACGATCAGGAAGAGGAAGAAGAATTATTCGAACATCATCATTTTGTGGCGGATAAAGGACAAGAGGTATTGAGGATTGATAAATTTCTCATTGACCGAATGCCGAACACCTCTAGAAATAAAATTCAGGTTGCGGCAAAAAGCGGGAACATACTCGTGAATAAAACTCCTGTGAAACCCAATTATAAAGTAAAACCGGGTGATGATATTTCGGTTGTTTTGCCGTATCCCGTTAGAAATTTAGAGTTGATTCCTCAAGACATTCCGCTAGAGATTGCCTATGAGGACGACAGTTTGGTGGTATTGAACAAACAAGCGGGAATAGTGGTTCACCCGGGCTATGGTAATTACTCGGGCACCTTGGTCAACGCTTTGATTTATCACTTTGATCACTTGCCGTCTTTGCCATCAGACTATTTTGGACGACCCGGACTTGTGCATCGTTTAGATAAGAATACAACAGGTTTAATGGTCGTTGCCAAAACAGAGAATGCGCTCAATCATTTGGCTAATCAGTTCTTCGAACGAACAACGTTTAGACGTTACAATGCAATCGTTTGGGGAGATCTTCAAGAAGATGAAGGAACCATTACCGGGCATATTGGGAGAAGTTTAAAAAACAGAAAGGTAATGGACGTGTTTCCAGAAGGGGATCAGGGGAAGCATGCGGTAACCCATTACAAAGTGTTGAAGCGATTTGGCTATGTAACCTTGATCGAATGCCGCTTAGAAACGGGAAGAACACATCAAATTCGGGTTCACTTCCAGCACATTGGCCATCCTTTGTTTAACGATAATGAATACGGTGGAGACAAGATTCTGAAAGGCACAATCTTTTCAAAGTACAAGTCGTTTATCGAAAATTGCTTTTCCATCTTACCAAGACAAGCGTTACACGCCAAGTCCTTAGGGTTTACACACCCGGCTACTGGAGAGTGGCATCAGTTTGATTCTGAATTACCAGAGGATATGGTTCAGGTATTGGAGAAATGGGAGCGCTATGCTTCCTCCAGCACGAATGATTTATAATTTTTTTAGAAAAATTCCAACCCTTTCATTTCTCACTTGACTTTACTAATAAACCATTCATTTTATGGTCAATAGTAACTCAATATCCATCCAGTCGTCAGAAAGTAGTAACTTTCATACGGTTGGATCAAAGAACAAAGAAAGGTTGAATTCTAAAGATAAGATCATCGCAATACAAACTCCTTTGATTGAGGCGTGCAAAAAGAATGACGCTGAGGCTCAGAAGAAGCTGTACGATATGCATGTACGCGCCATGTTTGGCACGTGCTTGCGGATGGTGGGACATCGAGAGGACGCTCAGGATGTTTTGCAAGATGCGTTTATCGCAGCGTTCAGAGGAATTCAAAATTTCAATGGTCAATCAACGTTTGGAGCCTGGCTCAAGCGAATCGTCATTAACAAATGTATCAACCACCTCAACCGTAAGAACATTCTCGTTTTTGAGGAGACTTCGGATCACAACGCAGGTGAACTTCAAAAATCAGATGACGATCTGGAACTCAGCACAGCGCGAATCCAAAAAGCGATTAGTGAGTTACCCGTTGGGTGCCGAACTGTTTTTGTGATGAAAGTATTAGAAGGTTTTGACCATCAGGAGATTGCTGAAGTAACAGGTATCTCGATCGGAACGTCAAAGTCACAGTTCAGTCGCGCCAGAAGTTTATTACAAGTTGAACTTAAAGATTTGCAACAATGAAAGATCCAATCATAAATCATATCAATGAAAATAGGGAGGCATTTGACGGTGACTTACCTGATAACATGTTGTGGGACAACATCCACAAAGAACTCCACCCAAGAGAACAGACTCGAAAATGGTTTTTGCTAAAGATAGCAGCTGTTTTTGTAGCGATGCTTGGTTTTGGTTATATCCTGACGAACAATAAAGGAATGGTTGAAACCAATGAAACCGCTGAGGCGTATAACACTTCAGAAGACACAATGAAACGAGGTGTTATTCGAGGAGGGGTTTGGAAGGATATAGGGTATTACTTAGACAATGGTACTCGTACTTATGATTTTCACGAACATGTAAAGTCGTATGTCGGTTACAGAAGTGTGATGAGTTATTTGGGAAGAGGGGAGACACCTCCTAATCTAAACGTTGGTTACATCAACTCCAATGGACAAAATAATGCCATAAGAGGTTATGATGGATCCTTGGCGTTCAGAGGTAATGAGTTTAAGACCATTGTATTAGCAGATGCAAATGGCAGCACTGCTAATCTAAATGTAAACGGTTCAAATCAGACGTATACCTGGAGCTTTGGAGAAGAAAATAACGAATATGAGGTAACAGATAATCCAACTACTGGTAAATTCTCAACCTATACTATTCAGGGCTATTTAGAAAGGCAAGGCGAATTCAAAAAAGGAAAACTTTACAATGGTTCCCATCACGTGTACGATGAAAGTGGCAATTTGCTCAAAACCGAAGTCTACGTAAATGGAGTGTTTGATAGCTATTCTTACCTCAGTCCGTACGATAATCCTGGGTATTATTATGAGCAGTACGAGGAATTTGAGGAAAACGCTTTCGTAAGTCCCTTTGATGAGCCGTTATCCACTTTTGGAATTGATGTAGATGCGGCAGGATACAGTAACATACGCAGGTACATTAACGATGGTTATTTACCTCCCAAGGATGCTGTAAAGTTGGAGGAGATGGTGAATTACTTCGAATATGATCTTCCCGAACCACCAGATGAACATCCGTTCTCGATTACAACAGAGGTAGGGGCTTGTCCGTGGAACCTCAGAAATAAGTTGGTGCAAGTATGCATCAAAGGAAAAACGGTGCCAAAAGAAGATCTACCACCCAGTAACTTAGTTTTCCTGCTAGATGTATCCGGATCGATGGAAGACGCAAACAAACTTCCTTTGCTGAAACAAGGTTTTGAACTATTAGTTGAGGAGTTGCGCCCGGAAGATAAGGTTTCGATTGTGGTCTATGCTGGTGCGGCAGGGGAGGTGTTATCTCCAACTTCAGGAACAGATAAGAAAGAGATTTTGGCGGCCATGAATAGTTTATCTGCCGGTGGTTCTACTGCAGGTGGAGAAGGAATCTTGTTAGCGTATGAATTGGCAGAGAAGAACTTCATAAAAGGAGGAAACAACCGAATCATTTTAGCTACAGATGGAGACTTTAACGTGGGGGTATCTAATGATGACGCACTCGTGGAACTGATTGAGGAGAAAAGAAAGAGCGGAGTATTCTTGTCTGTACTAGGGTTTGGTGAAGGAAATCTACAAAGCAGCAAAATGGAGAAGTTGGCAGATAATGGCAACGGTAACTATGCCTACATCGATAATATTCTGGAAGCTAAAAAAGTTTTGGTGACGGAATTTGGAGGAACGCTTTTCACCATTGCTAAGGATGTGAAGTTACAACTCGAGTTCAATCCTAACGAAGTGGGGAGCTATCGCTTACTGGGCTACGAAAACCGTCTGTTAGCGCCAGAAGACTTTGCGGATGACACGAAAGATGCTGGGGAGTTAGGAAGCGGGCATACGGTTGTCGCTTTCTATGAGGTAACACCGCGAGGCGCAAACAAAACGGAGACCGCTGACTTAAAATACCAGCAATTGATGTTATCAGATGATCAGCGAGCTGAAAAGGAACTGCTCACCATTAAGTTTAGATATAAAGAACCAGATGGTGAAAAGAGTAAACTGATTACGAAAACGGTTGCAAATAAGGTCAATAAGAAGCCATCAACGAATTTTCAGTTTGCGAGTGCTGTGGCAGAGTTTGGTTTGTTGATTAGAATGTCTGAACATCGAGGAAATGCAGATTTCGAAAAGTTGATCGCCCGTGCTAAGCACAACAAAGGGTTGGATTTAAACGGTTATCGTAGTGAGTTTGTGAAGTTGGCAGAGTTAGGACAATTCCTTTGGGAAGATTATCAGCATTATCAGGAAGAGTTAACAAAACTGAAATAAATCAATCACGGTTTTTCAATATATTTGATGGCATAAACTCAACAAAATGAATTTCAAATATATTTTACTTACTACTGTGTTAGCCTCAGGATTGATTTTAACATCTTGTAATGAGACGGAAACGTCTTCTGAAGAGGAAACAACCACTACATCTGCAGCTGAGGAATCACAAGAAGAAGAGATCGAAGAATCTCCTGAAAAGATTGACGAATATGCAGATTATTCTGTGCAAGGTCAGTGGGATGATATCGTTTTTCAGGTGGGAACGGGAAATCCGGATAACCTAAATATTTATGTGGACGAAATGGCCCCTACTTTTTCTGAACAAGAGTGGGGCTATATCGATTTTTCTGATCCAAGATATGCGGAGGCTTTTGCTTCTTATGATTCGTTCGAAGATCTTCCAGATGCGGAGTATTTTGCCCCTGGTGCAAAGGTGGTAACTGTTTCTTTTACCGATGAGGTGGATGGAATGACATTTGAGTCTACATCAATGATCTACCTTGAAGAGCGCGATGGTTTGTTATGGATCATTGGTGCTGCTATGGCAGGCTAGTCTAATTGCCGTTTGACATCCTGATAGATGTCACCAAAGTTAACCTTGAATTTGAAGATGTAGATAGGGGAGGTGAATTGCTCAGAAATGGGTGATTTGGATTTGAAAACAACACGATATCCTGCACCAAAACCAACACCAAAATACTTTAGGAATAAGTACTCCATGGTCATGGCAGGTTCCCACACGGGGACCCATTGATGAGCTCGTAGTTGGTCTTCTGATTTGTAAGCTACTCTTCCTATTCCTAGTTGAGCAGGTATTTCTAAATTCCAATGTTTTGACTGGAAGAAAGCATATTCAAAAAAGCCCAATCCGTACCCAAATTTGAGTTCAGAACTATCTGCTTGATGCGTCACGAAGTAGTCGCTTTTCATCCAAGTATAACCAATCCCAAGACGTACTTTATTGTGGTAGTTCACGCCTATTTTTACGCTTTTCATTTTTGCGTATGATGAAGTGACAAAAGCATTTCGGGCTTCTAGTTTGGCAAGTGGTTTCGGTTGGTACGTAAAAGCATTTTGAATACTGTCAAAAAGCTGTGCTTCTGTCCGCAACGTGACAAAGGAGAACAAGAGTGTTGTGAGTAGGTATAAAAAAAAAGTCCGCACTTGTCAAAAGTACGGACTTTATTGTTCAATTGAATATCATCTAATGTTCTTCCTCATCCGGTTTCAGCGGAACGGTTTGCGGAACGAAATCTTCATCCCAACCGGGCTTACTGTAATCATAAGGCCATCTGTGAACTTCTGGTAACGCTCCAGGCCAGTTTCCGTGAACGTGCTCCACTGGAGTAGTCCATTCAAGCGTAGTTGCCTGCCATGGATTTTGAGACGCTCTAGGACCTCTGTAGGCACTATAGAAGAAGTTAAAGAAGAAAACTACCTGTCCGAGTACACCGATCAATGCAAAAACACTAATCAAGACGTTAAGATCCATCATATGGTCAAACATCGGAATTTCGGTATTGTCATAATATCTTCTAGGAAGACCTCCCTCACCAGTAAAGTGCATTGGTATAAAAACACCGTAACCTGCAACAATGGTCAGCCAGAAATGGACAAATCCAAGTTTCTTATTCATCATTTTACCATATAGCTTAGGGAACCAGTGGTAGACCCCAGCAAACATGGCCAAGATCGCAGACATTCCCATTACTACGTGGAAGTGACCAACCACGAAATACGTGTCGTGTTTCGAGATATCCAGCGCACTATCTGCAAGGATAATACCTGTAACTCCACCAGAGATAAAAGTAGACACCATTCCGATACTAAATAGCATGGCAGGGGTAAACTTGATGTTCCCTTTCCAAAGCGTAGTAATGTAGTTGAACACTTTCACGGCCGAAGGTATCGCAATTAAGAGGGTGGTAAATGTAAAGACGCCTCCTAAGAACGGACTCATACCCGTGACGAACATGTGGTGCGCCCATACGATAAACGATAAGAAACCAATGGCCAATATCGATCCGATCATCGCACGGTAACCAAAGATGGGTTTTCTAGAGTTCGTAGCAATTACCTCTGAGGATATTCCCAGTGCCGGTAGCAATACGATATATACCTCAGGGTGACCTAAGAACCAGAATAAGTGCTCGTATAGTACAGGAGAACCGCCAGATTGTGCCAGTGCTCCAGATGATGTCGTAATTTCTGATAAGTAGAAAGAAGTATCCATACCTCTATCCATCAAAAGAAGTACAACAGCCGAAACTAATACTGGGAATGACAATAGACCTAAAACAGCTGTTACAAAGAAAGCCCAAACTGTAAGTGGCATTCTTGTCATCTTCATTCCTTTCGTTCTTAAGTTTAAGATCGTTACGATATAGTTAATACCTCCAAGAAGCGATGAAGCTACGAAAATGGTCATCGACAATAACCAAAGTGTCATACCTAATCCGGATCCGGGTTGCATTTCTTCGAGTGCACTCAGGGGAGGATAAATCGTCCATCCTGCTGCGGCCGGTCCCGTCTCTACGAAAAGAGAGATAACCATGATTACACTCGACAAGAAGAATAACCAATACGAAATCATGTTCAGCAATCCAGAAGCCATATCTCGAGCACCCAACTGAAGTGGTATCAAGAGGTTAGAGAACGTTCCAGAAAGACCACCCGTCAATACAAAGAATACCATGATGGTACCGTGCATGGTAACCAAACCAAGATACCAGTTGGCTTGAAGCTCACCGTTTGGCGCAGCATCCGATCCAAGAAGTGTCTCAAGAATTGGGAATTGAGCATCTGGCCACCCAAGTTTTAATCTGAATAATGCAGACAATCCAATACCAATAATCCCCATTACGATTGCAGTAACTAAGTATTGCTTAGCAATCATTTTGTGATCTTGCGAAAAGATGTACTTCGTAATGAAGCTTTCTTCATGATGATGATCATGTGCGTGATCGTGTGCGTGATCGTGTCCTTCTGCCATTTTTACTATTCTTTATCTAAATCTAAATTTCTAATATTCTTTTTTACAAGCCACTCATTGAAATTACAGTAGTGTCAGTAATAACTTGAGTTGAGTCAGTCACTACTCCTGTAGTGTCGTTAACCATAGGGTCAGCTTCTGGAGCCTCTTCTTTCGCTTCGTCTGCCTTTTCTTTGTTTACAACTGCCATGTTCACATGGTTTACCAACTCCTCATCAGAATCAGAGTTCCAACCTTCATAAACTACTGGGTTACCCATAATATCCATTCTAGGAGATACAGGTATAGCCTCTGTAAAGTCTGTACACTCATACCACTTTTCGTAATCTGCTTCTTCTACAACAATAATTTTCTTCTGCATGTTATGATGACCAGCACCACAAATCTTGTTACACAGCAATAGGAAGTTAAAGTCCACTTTATCCACTTCTTCTCCTCTCGATTCCATCAATTCCTTATGAATTTCATTGATCTCTTTGTAGTGTGCCTGAACTTCTGGAAGTGTAGCAAACTCTTCCGTAGTATACTTAGGTGTAAATGTGAAGCTGGTCATCATACCTGGAACACAGTTCATTTGCGCTCTAAAGTGAGGGAACCATGCTGAATGAATCACATCCTTACTTCTAAGTTTGAAAGTAACTGGTCTACCTTTGATTAGGTATAGATCATCAGAAACATAAATATCATCTTTCCCATTTTGGTTGGCATTGGAACTGTCGTTCTTAACCGTTGGCCAAAGTCCCGATTCAATACGATACTTTAACGTGTGAAGCGTTTCAATCTGCTTCAACTTTTCGTCAATAAATTCATCTGATTCATAGTATTCACCATTTGCACCTTCAGCATCTGCTAGCGTTGAGTTTAGCTGCGCCACTTGCTGATCGATGTGTGCTAATTTTGCCAAAACACCCTCTTTGGTCACAACTCCTAGTGGGTTACCATCGAATTTTACTGAATCACCTTGCTCGTTAATGTATTCAACAGCTGGACAAATCAACATGTAATCGGCATCACCTAGGTTATTGTTTTCACCAGACAGTCTGAAAGACCACTTAAACTGCTCTGCATAAGCCTCAACTACCATTGGATTTCCTTCTTCTGGAGCAGTAAACATGATGTTTACCCAAGTTTTTAGTCCCATGAAGATAATCACTGCCAATGCAGTTGAAGGAACAACCGTCCAGATCAACTCAAGTTTGTTAGAGTGAGAGAAGTAAGTTGCTCTTCTGTTTTTATCGTACTTGTATTTGAATGAAAAGACAAATAAAAGCGCATTAGTAAGAAAGAATACAGGAAGAATAATCCAGTAGTTCAGTTTCAATAACCAATCCAACTCTTCACCATGCTCTGATGCCGCTGGCCCTAGACCTCCAAAACCATACTTCGCCATCAACCAAATTACAAATCCGAAGTAAGCGAACATGAAGATAAGGAATCCCCAAGCCATGAAGTTGTTTTCCTCATCGGTTACAATCTCCTCGGTCTTCTCTTTACGAAGCGCAGACGCTGTTTCATTCAATCTAACCAGCTGAATGATTGCTGCTACTCCCGCTACTACTGCTATTAATATTAATAAACTGTTCATCTTTTATAAAATATCAGGTCTTTATTAAAATTCGTGATGGATACTTTCTTGCAAATAAGGGTGGTTTTTCTGAACCAGAGGTGCAGAGGCAAGCCCTTTGAACACCAACAGTAAGAATCCTCCCAAGAATGCCATAAACATTCCAATTTCAAGCATACCATATTCCCACTCTGCGAATACCGTTCCTGGCATAACCATACAGAATACATCAAACCAGTGTCCGATGAAGATGATTAGACCAATTACGATAAGGTATGGTGCAGAACGCTTAGTATCTCTTGACATGAAGAATACCATTGGCAACACAAAGTTAACCGCAAACATTCCCATGAAAACGTACTTGTAATCGTTAAATCGAGCGATAAAGTAGGTTACCTCCTCTGGAATGTTAGAATACCAGATCAACATGAACTGAGAGAACCACAAGTAACTCCACAAGAACGAGATGGCAAACATCCATTTACCAACATCGTGAATGTGGTTTTCGTTAACAAACTCAAGTGCTCCTTTGCTCTTCATGTAAAGGGTAATCATCATGATCATGATCATACCAGACAACCAAATACCAGAGAACGAATACCATCCAAATAGGGTAGAGAACCAATGGGTGTCAATTGACATAATGATATCCCATGCCATCGTAGAAGAGAATACAGCAAAGAACACTAGGAACAATGCAGATCTTCTGTACAATTTGAAGTGAAGTTCAACACCTCCTTCTTCGTCTTCTTTTCTTGAGGTCTTTCTAAACCACAACATAAAGAATCCGAATACACCAAAGTAAGCTAGAATTCTAATCCAGAAGAAACCTTTGTTTAGGTAAGCTCCTTTTCCATAGATCAAGGAGTCGTGTTTCACGATTTCTTCATCCATCCAGGGATAAATGTGTGTCATTCCAAATGTTGAAGCTAAAAGAACAACTAGCAAAGCAGCCATTCCTAGCCAGATACCACTTGAAACCCCTTCGAAAACTCTTAATAATACAACTCCCCATCCAGACTCAGTAGCATAGTGCAATCCTAGGTAGAATAACGCTCCCAAGGCAATTCCAAAGAAGAAGAATCCGTTTACCAACAAGTTAGACCATAGTCTTCTGTTATCGTGATCTTTTACAGAAAGTTCACCGCTTTCAAACATACTTGCCAATTGCTCAGCTGGAGCAGGACCGTGTCCGTGACCTCCACCATGTCCGTGATCTGCATGTTCTGCGTGATCACCATGATCCTTGTGATCATGCGTCATGTGTTCACCATCGTGACCTTCACCTTCTGCGTGGTCATGTCCGTGTCCTTTAGGCTCAATAGAAATATGCCATAACACAGCTGGTCCGTGATGTTCGTGAGCTCCATGATCATGAGCCTCCTCACCTCCATCGTGGTTGTGACCTTCTTCCCCGTCATGAGAGTGATCGTGAGTTGGATCTGTACAAACTCCAGATTTATCTTCAATGTGTACAACATACTCATCTCCCAAAGCACTTTCAACGTCTTTTTTCAAGTTGTTGAGATCACCTTGATCAAAGTCATCATGGTTGGAAATAACCGTTAAGTGGTTATCTCCATGTACCTCTGGAAATAAATATCTTTTTTGTGTGAAAAGTGCTCCGACAACCATTAGAATTACTCCAACGCCTATTAAGCCGAACAATATTTTTTTCACTTTATCTGAAACTTGAAATCCCATCTTCTAATTTTTTACAAGTCTTTAATTTTCTAATCAATTTAATGTCCTTCGTCCTCGTTTAAAGGCTCAACCGGTTCAACAGGTTCTTCTGGAGTCATTGTCGTGTCGAACACCATTACTGGTTTAACCATTAAAGAGTCCTTGATCACATTGATGCTGTCGATTTCTGTGATGATTTCGTTGTACAACAATTCTCCGTGCTGAAGCGTTCTTACGTGTAAGGCTACTTTCCAACGTTCATCTTTGTTCAATTGAGAACCATGAGGTCCCATTGCTCCTTTACCGAAAGTAATCACGTGGAAGATTTGACCTAGCGTTCTGTCTTTGTAACCTGCATCATACGGATTTGGTGGGTTGTATTCTCCATAAGTCACCACGGCTCCATCACCTTTTCCAGTTTTTCCATGACAGTGTGAACAGAAATAACCAAAAAGCTCCTTTCCTTCTTCGGCATTTGCTTTCGCAATTTCTTCTGTTTCAACATACATCATTGGGATGGTGTTGTTTCTTGAAGCTTCGTAACCATCTTCCGAATTGTCTAAACTGTAAGGCATCATTACTGCTGCCATTTCTGGGTTAGCGTTAAACGGAATTGTTCCTTCAGCTGGTACTCTCGCAGACATGGTGTTCTTCAAGTCTTCGTGCTCATCGTCTTTTACGAGACCGTAATCAACGTAGGCTTCAACAGCTTGAGATCTATACATGTCCGGCATATATTCATACCCCGGAGAGTCTGGGTTTCTGCTACAAGACATCACAATTAAGGATGCTCCAGCGAGAAGAGAGATATTTCTTAAATTAAGTTTCATCGTATTACTTAATTACTTTTTCTTCTAATTCTACAATTTCAGTTTCTTTCACCCAAGCGGTTAATTGCTCAGCTGTAAAACCGTTGTTATCTTCCAACTTCAACTCGATAACAAATCGGTCATCTGTTGTTCTTGGATCTGGATTACGTGCAGGCATTCCAGGAAGCGTTTTGTTTCTCAACAAATAGGTAAACGCCATTCCGTGCGCAGCACACAATACCGTAAACTCAAACAAAATTGGAACGAAAGATGGCATGTTGTAGAAGAAGCTGAAATTTGGCTTACCACCAATGTTCATTGGCCAGTCTTCAATCATCATGTATCTGATGGCAATCATTGCCAACATTGTTCCTGTAATTCCATAAAGGAAAGCGTTGATTCCCAAACGTGTGTGTTTCACACCAATTATCGGATCGATTCCGTGAATTGGGAATGGAGAGTAAACCTCTGATACATGTACTCCTTTTGACACCAAGTGCTTTGCAGCATCTTTCGTTGTGTCATCGTCATCGTACATTGCGTATATTACTTTATCTGCCATTGTCGTAGCAATTAATTTCTAACGTTAGTAACTATTCTTCTTCCTTATTTGAAGAATCATCCTGTGTTTCTTCAGTTGTTTCCGTTTCTGGTGTTACATCCACTACGGGTGGTACAACATCAGGAGTGGTGGTCTCTTCAATAGTATTTGTGGTTGTTGAGCCATGCGAACCGTGATCATCGTGATCGTGGTGCGAGTGCTTATCCCAATAACCAGCTCCATGACCGTAACCTTGCTTATAATTAGCTCCTGAAGATTTCAAGATGGTTTTCAATTCAGCAATAGGCATTACTGGGAAGTATCGAGCAAAGAGTAAGTACAATACCCCAAATACTCCAATCGTTCCAACATACACGCCTATATCTACCCAAGTTGGGTGGAAGTAAGACCATGATGATGGAAGGTAGTCCCTGTGAATAGAAGTTACAATAATTACGAATCGCTCGAACCACATACCGATGTTTACGATGATTGACATCACAAACGTAAACGCCAGATTTGTTCTTAGGCTCTTAAACCAGAACAGCTGCGGTGAGATCACGTTACACGTCATCATACTCCAGTACGCCCACCAGTAAGGACCAGTTGCTCTGTTTAAGAAGGCATAAGCTTCATATTCAACACCTGAGTACCAAGAAATAAACAACTCAGTGATATACGCTACCCCTACAATAGAACCAGTGGTAATGATTACAATGTTCATGTACTCTACATGCTTGGTATGCAGGTAAGCCTCTAATTTAAATGCTTTTCTCAAGATCAACATCAACGTTTGTACCATGGCAAATCCAGAGAATACCGCTCCTGCCACGAAGTAAGGAGGGAAAATTGTGGTATGCCATCCTGGAATAACTGATGTTGCGAAGTCAAAAGATACAATCGAGTGTACCGAGAATACTAGTGGAGTTGCTAATCCTGCAAGAACCAAAGAAACAATTTCGAATCGGTTCCAAGCTTTAGCTCCACCTGTCCATCCAAATGACAGGATGCTGTAAGCTTTTTTAGCTACTGGTTTCGTTACTCTGTCTCTAATTGTAGCGAAATCAGGAATAAGACCAATGTACCAGAAAACTAAACCTACAGAGAAATAGGTAGAAATCGCGAATACATCCCAAAGAAGTGGAGAGTTAAAGTTTACCCACATTGATCCGAATTGGTTAGGCAATGGGAATACCCAATAACCAACCCAAAGACGTCCCATGTGAATCAACGGGAACAATCCCGCCATCATTACGGCAAAAATTGTCATCGCTTCCGCAGCTCGGTTAATCGCCATTCTCCATTTCTGACGGAAAAGTAAAAGTACTGCAGAGATCAGTGTTCCTGCGTGACCAATACCTACCCACCAAACGAAGTTGGTGATATCCCACGCCCATTCCACGGTCTTGTTTAATCCCCAGGTACCGATACCAGTTCCTAACAAGTAAACAATACATCCAACACCCCAAAGCGCAAATAGTCCGGATAAGGAAATTAAAATGTACCATCCTTTTGGAGCTTTGCTCTCTATGGGTCTGATAATGTCATCCGTAATATCTCTGTAAGACTTGTCTCCAAGTATTAACGGAATCCTGATGTCTGACTCTTTATGCATCTATCTAATTTTTACTTAGTTCTTTATATTCCTTTATTATGCGTGATCGTGCTCTTCTGCATGTTCTTCTCCATGCCCATGTGCTTCAACATCTACGTTTCTAACTTTCAATTGATAGTATACGTTTGGTTTAACACCGATTTCGTGAAGTGCTTGATAAACACGTTTATTTTGGTCTAATCCTTGTCCTGTTCTTACACCGTTATCAGTAAGCAATCTTACATTCGAAGAAGTATCATTCCAGTCACCGAACGAGATACAATCCGATGGACAAGCATCAGCACATGCTGCTACAACGTCTCCATCAACTACTGATCTTCCTTCTGACTTGGCATTCAATTTCCCTTCTTGAATTCGCTGAACACAGAAAGTACATTTCTCCATCACCCCTCTTGATCTTACCACAACATCCGGGTTCAATACCAATCTTGCGTACTCATCGTGTGTTGGGTTTACTTTGTCAAACTTCTTGTAGTCTCTGTAGTTGAACCAGTTAAATCTTCTTACTTTATATGGGCAGTTGTTACCACAGTATCTTGTTCCGATACATCTGTTGTAAGCCATCATGTTCAACCCTTCGTTTGAGTGCGTAGTAGCTGCAACCGGACAAACCGTCTCACATGGTGCGTGGTTACAGTGCTGACACATCATTGGCATGAAAACCACTTGTGGACTTTCTTCAGGAACTTCTAGGTTGTCATAAGAGTATTCTCCTGCATTATCAAAGTCACCATGGTGCATTGCGTGATCATAGTGATCTCTTGTATCATCTTCTATAGAAGAGAAATAACGATCCATTCTCAACCATGCCATGTCTCTTACTCTTCTTACTTCGTCTTTTCCAACAACGGGTACGTTGTTTTCTGAATGACAAGCCACAATACAAACACCACATCCGTTACACGAAGAAAGATCGACAGACATAGCCCATCGGTGTCCTACGTGCTCTACTGGGTGCTCGTCCCACAACGACATTTCTACTGGGTCTTTTTCTACGTGACCACCTTTTTCGTAAACGTGCAAGTTGTGCGTGTAGTTAAAACTTTCCATCGGTTCATTGATGAACGTAGATAGATCCGTTTCTTTTACGACAGACTTTCTACCCATAATGGTATGATGCGTCTGCGTACACGCTAAATAATATCTTTCGTCAGCATCTTTTACTTCAGCACCTGCGAAGTAATCTAGCTGACCATTACTCATTTGAGTAAATCGGTAGGCGTTTCCTCCAATTGGCGTACGCTTACCATCCGTCATGATGTAATCTCCTGTTTGAGAACCATCACCAACTTCTACCTGATAAGCTGCTTTCCCGATTTTTTCATCTCCTTCTCCTCGTCCGTAGCCCAAAGCAATACCAATGGTTCCAGGAGCCTGTCCAGGCAACGGATAAACTGGCAACTTCATTGTGGTTTCACCTACCGTTACGTTGACCATATACGCTTTATCTTCCTGACCAATGTGAAGTGCATTGTAAGCTGAAATTTGATCGTCTTTATCCCAAGCGATGTCAAGCACTTTACATGCGTCTTTCACGTTCATGGTTACGTAGTTATCCCACGTTACTTTCGTAATTGAATTTGGAAGTTCCTGAAGCCAAGGGTTAGCAGCGTATTGCCCCTCACCAATTTCTCCAGTAGTGTAAGCGATAAATTCGAACTCTGATCCTTCAGCTTTAGCTGCCATGGCATTAACACCAGCAGCTGCACCACTTGTTGCATCCGTGTATGAGAAAGACATGTCTGGCATCATCGTAGGAACAGAAGTTCCGTTATGAACTGACCAGTTCCAATACTCTTCAAAAGTTGCATGAGTCGTTTGAGCAGGGAAACCGTGTTTCTCCCACAAACCTCTCATGAAGTCATAATACACTTTACTTTCCTTGTCTCCTCTTTCTGCTTCACCAGCCCAAACCAATAATGATTCTTGTGCTTGTCTTGTGTTAAACAACGGACGAATCAACGGTTGCTGAATCGTGTAGTCACCATGTTTGATGCTATAATCATTCCAAGACTCCAAATAATTGTGGTCTGGACATACATATTTACATTTTGATGCCGTTTCATCTGCAAATTGTGAGAATGAGATGGAAACAGGAACGTTAGCTAACGCCTCTCCAAACTCAGTTCCATTTGGCAAAGAGTAAACAGGGTTTACATTGTAAAGGATCAACCCTTTTACTTTACCACCAATCACATCGTTTACCAATGCTTCCACTTTAGCATCATCTCCTCTCTTCACGTTAAGCGGCTTAGAGGTATCGATCGTAGAACCGTAGTTACCTAATGTGTTGTTAATTGCGTTTACAATCAATTGTACTGATTCGTCATTAGCACCAGCTACAACTATTGATTTTCCTTTGTTCGCTTTTAAGCTTTCAGCCGCTTTTTCGATCGAAGCAGATAATTCTTCTGGAATGCTTACTCCAAGATCTTTACCACCAACTGCTTTTAATAAGCCAGCTGCAATGATCCCCTGCTGAGAAGGTTTGATCATCGTTCGGTAGTCTGCGTTAGCACCTGTCAAGGTCATTACCGTTTCAAACTGGAAATGTCTTGACATGTCGTTTCCTAACTCTGGCTTTCTGGTTTCTGCAAACTCAGCGTTGAATTTGGTTGGGAAAATCCAGTTAGACATAAAGTCAGCATCAATAGAAACCACAGATTTTGCTTTGCTAAAATCGTAGTCTGGAATGATCGCTTCACCAAAGTTTTTCTTGTTGGCTTTGCGCATAGCCGAGTACGATACCGCATCGTATTCAACTACCTCTACATTCCCAAATTTATTTTTGAATGCTTCAATCGC
This sequence comes from uncultured Flavobacteriales bacterium, assembly GCA_964387945.1. Taxonomy (GTDB): domain Bacteria; phylum Bacteroidota; class Bacteroidia; order Flavobacteriales_D; family Parvicellaceae; genus Parvicella. Next base: position 59,926 of record CAYLYX010000003.1, read on the forward strand.
CATCATGGTAGATGGAGATGCAAGCGTAGATGTCATGATTTTGATTGAACTCGTTCCAGAAAGATCACCGCTAATTGCGTTATCTACATCTGCCCAATTGGATTCATTTCCATCAATAGTTGGGTTTTGAAGTCGCTCACTGTTGTAAACATTGAGTACAGAAGCATTAACACGAGGAGTAAGACCTCCTTTTGTCAATCCAAAAGAGTTGTTTCCTTTAATCCAGATAGGTCTTCCTTCTCTTGATTTAACCAAGATATTGGCGAAATCATTACCGTCAAAGAAAGTAGTCGCATACCAGTTGGCAACACCTGGAGTGATGTCTTCTGGTTTGTTTACGTAAGGAATCGATTTAATAACAGGTGTCTCACAAGATGCTAACGTAGCAGCTGCAACACCAAATCCTAAGAACTTAAGGAAATCTCTACGACCTGTCTTAAATTGACTAACTTCTTCGTTTCCTACAAACTCATCAACAGGTAAGTCTTCTGGAAACTCTTTTGAAGCTCTCTCTTGAAATTCCGGTGATTGAACCTTTTCGTCCAACCCTTTCCAGTATGTTTTGTTCATACTCATATATTGTTTCAATCAATAATTCGTTTCTATTAGTAGTGACACTTAGCACACTCCCATCCACCGAGTTCTTTCACGGTAATCATACCATCCTCTTTGATGTTTTTGTAAACATCTGGTCTTAACTTCAACCTGTTGTGGATTTCCTGGTAATAAGGGTTGCTCGCATCTGGTCCTACTTCTATTTCTTTCGTATCATGACATTCGATACACCATCCCATCGTTAGAATAGGCTTCGTCAGTTCAACCAATCCTTTGTCACTGTTATCGGCTACTAAAGCATTGATTTCAGCAGTAGTCGAAACTCGACCAAGCGTATACGTCTTCACATCTCCATGACATTGCATACAGTCAACTCCACCCACTTTAACGTGCTGTTTGTGCGAGAAGAAAACGTGATCTGGTAGGTTGTGTGCTTTGTTCCAAACGATTGGATCACCTTCAATCACATTGCCGTCCTCATCTCTGATGTAATCACCGAGGTCTTTATCATAACCAGCCGCAGCATGCAGTTTTGCAATTTCTTCCGCACCTGTTCCCGCATTGGTCTCATGAACCATTTTATGACAATTCATACAAACATTAGTGGTAGGAAGACCAGCGTGTTTTGATTTCTCTACTGAGTTGTGGCAGTATCTACAATCGATTTCCATTTTGCCTGCGTGAAGACTGTGATCGTAGGCTACTACCTGAGAAGGTTGGTAATCTTCATAAACACCTATTGTTGCTAATCTTGTTAAAACATCTGCTAATCCAGCAAAAAGAACAACTACAAAGATCAATAGCGCAAACAACCAGTTGGCATAAATCCATGCACCCAACTTCTCCATGGTGGTTTTCTCTTCTCCTACTTCTTCTCCACGTTCTGTAGCAGCAATGTAAGCCAGTTTCTTTCTAACACCTAAGGCAGCAAATGTTACGAACAACAACACAATCCCAAGGATTAGAAGCCACGTCTTTACGCCACCTTTCTTAGCTTCGTCTCCAGTTCCAGCAGGTCCTTCCGTGATGTCAGGGCCTGGAGGTTCATAGGTGTCAGCGTAAAAAAGAATGTCATCAATGTCTTGATTAGACAAACCAGGGAAAGTTGACATGGCAGACTCGTTGTACTCAGCAAAGACAGCGGCTGCTCTTTTGGACTTTCCAGAAGCTCTCAAAGCTCCATTATCCTTTACCCATTCATAAATCAACTCTCCTTCACCAGCATCTATCCAGATCTGTTTCGCTCCTTTCAGTTGAGGTCCTGTAGACTTCTTATCAACCTTGTGGCAGGAGGCACAATTATTCTTAAATAATTCCTTTCCTTTCGCAGCATCTTGTGCTGAAAGTGGATTCGCAAACAGTGCGAAAACCGTTGATAATAAACAAATTATACTGAGTTTTTTCACGGAATGAAATTTCATGTTTCTTCTTCTTTACGTAAGCTTTTCAGGCTTCTTTACCAACGACAAAAGTAAGATTCAAAGCAATTTCAAAAATTTTTTTGTCACGAAAATGTAACGGGTTTACCTAATTTATAGTGATTCTAAATAAGATTTATTTTAACAGAAATTAATAACTCGCTGATATTGGGGTGTTTGACGAATCGTATGCTGTTTTCATCTGTTTAGACAAGGAAAAAGGCATCCGCACGTATTTTTGGAACAAACTTTGAGTAAGGTATAACGAATAATAGTTTGCTGATGAGCGAAGGTAAATTATCTTACCTTTGTCATGCAAGATTATAACGTATGAAAGCACATATATATATCGTTTTAGGCTGGTTGTTGATTTCGATGTCGGGAGTAGCTCAAGACACCCTTACCAATAACGATTGGAGGCTTTACCCATCAAAGCAAGAGGGTAAACTGGATACCACCAAATTGCTCAAACCTCAGCAATTGGATTATGCACGCCCAGATGGTTCGGTTACGATTCATCAGGACAACAGAATTGTGGGTATTGGGAAGCAGTTAAAATCATCGCCTTATTTTTATGGTTACACGCTTCAATTGGAAGTGAGTCAGCAAAAAAGTACGATCAAAGAAGCACGTTATAAAATTCTGAAAATCAAACCGGATATTGAGTTGGATGATCCTTATGAAGCACCTAATATTTACTTATACGCGGGAAGGTTTTATGATCGGATAAGTGCCTATCAATTTAAGAATGAAATCGCGAAATACTTTCCCAATGCGATTGTCGTTGGTCCAAAGAAAATGGAGCTTCCTCGTATTCCGGAGCCAGAAATCCCAGAAGTGGAAAATGATTCAATTACTACTCCTGAAGGATTGGAGGGTGGCATGGGTCAGTAAGACCATCTGACTTCTGTTATCTCTTTTTTAGCTCTTCAGCGGCTGTCTCCAAATCATCAAAAAATTGTTGTCCCCATTTTCGGATGATAGGCTCTTTTAAAAACTTGTAGACTGGAACATCCAATTTTCCTCCACAATCACAGGCGGGTTTGCAAATGTCCCACTCGTTATAATTTACGGCTTCGTACTCACGTAATTGGGCTACTCGTATCGGGTAGAGGTGACATGAAATGGGTTTTTTGAAGTCCAGCTTTCCATCTCGATGAGCGTCTTCAATACTACACATTGCGGTTCCTTTTTCGTCAAAGCGAACAAATGCACATTCCTTACCATTGACGAGTGTAGTGACTGGAACATTGTCGTAATCCATATAAAAAACACCGTCTTGATCAACGGCATCAATTCCTTCTTTTCTCATGTAGGGTTTGATGGCTTCAAGGTTTTCTTCTAGGATGTCTACCTCTTCCATCGTCAGTGGTGCACCGGCATCTCCTTCCACGCAGCACGCACCTTTGCAGGCGGTGAGGTCGCAAACGAATTTACGTTCGAAAACATCCAATGAGATTAGTTTTTTATCGATTTCCAACATGAGTAAGCTGAATTTTCGACAAAGGTATGAATACTTTTAGGCATATTTGCGCGGAATGGAACTGGAAAAGTTAACATATACCTTACTCAAAGCACCGAATAACGATGTAAGGCAACTTCTTGCCGAAACGGTCTACGGTACAAAGGGAGGGTTGCGGCTGCATCATTTTGATACGGCATGGAAACTGGATGAGTTGATTGCGCCAGATTATCATGTGCTCTACAATGGAGAAACATTGGTTGGCGTAGTGGTGTATACGAATCGGAGAGCTCGTTTTGGGGATAGCGAGATGAATTCCCTTTACATCCGTTATTTTAGTATTTCTCCTGCTTATCAGAATCTAGGCGTGGCGCAGTATTTGACCAAAGTAGCGGTAAGTCATTATAAGAATACATTAAGAGAACCAACCGTGGTGTACGCTTACATTGAAGCAAAGAATTTTCGATCTCAGGCAGTGAGCGATCATTTTGAACCGCTATCTCTAGGTCATTTTTCTCCCATTTACTTTAGTAGGTTTTTTCCGAAAAAGCAAACAGGAGTGAGTTCAGATAGAAAAGATTTTGATCGACTTTATCCTTCAACTGTTCCAGTCAATTTTTCGTATCAAGGAAGATCGGACAAGAATGCGAACTATTTTACAAAAACCGTTAAAGATCGTTTTGCGACTGTACGATGTTATCCTGTAAAGTGGGAAGTATTGCAGTATCCGAACAAAGATGGGTTGATGAAAAAAGTATTGCCTAAAATTCCGATCATTAAGAAGTTGGTAGAAGGTAAGGAGCTAAATTTTGTAGCTGTGGATGCCGTTTCTTGGAATGACAACGAAATGTTGCTGTCCTTATTAGAGCATGTCTTGGCGGACTATGGATTGTCTAAGTTGATGCTATTTGCAGATCTTTCGGATGCTCGTTTCAAGGAACTAAGAAATCATTCGAAACTAGGCACGATGTCTAAGTTGCAAAAGCCACCAAAGGTTGGGATTCAGTTGTTTTTTCACGAATGTTCAGCGGCTTTTAAGCAAGAGATACAAAACTACCCCGTTGAAATCAGAGGATTTGATGTGACATAAAAAAAGCCATCCGTCAATTGACGAATGGCTTTCATTATTTAGTTTATGCTGATTACTTAATCATAACGTTAGTTACGTTAGTACCAGAAGCATTTGTAACACTAACCATGTACATTCCTGCCTCTACGTTGTTTAAGTTAATCTCAAACGGAGTTCCAGCAGTAAGTCCAACAACGTTGTTGTAAACTACTTTTCCGCTGATATCAGTAATCTTAACTGTGCTTTCACCTGTTACGTCAGAAAGCATAAAGAAGCTTCCATCGTTAGGGTTAGGATAAAGAGAAACTTCAAAGTTGTTCTCCTCTACACCAGCACAATTAGTGATGACTACCTGAACAGTTGTTTCAGCAGCAGGACAAACACCGTTATCCACTTGGTAAGTGAATGGGTATGTTCCGTTTGGAACACCAGCCGCAACGAAAACATTTCCGTTAGGTCCAGCCAATAATCCTGTTCCAGAATCATCCAACCATGTTCCACCAGCCTCAACTGTTCCTTCCAAACCATCTGGAAGATATACATCTGTATTACACGACATGAATGGAGATATAGCAGTTCCTGAATTACCAGGAGCAACGATGTTTAATGTAGCCATAGCAGAATCCATTGCACATCCTTGTTGAACGATGTATGTTGCTTCGTGTGTTCCAGCAGGAACTGAACTTGCAATGAACATTGAGTCCATCGCAATTGCCGCTGGGTTCAGGTCGAACATCCACATACCTCCTGCATTGGTAGAAGCTACCGAGTTAAGGTCAATAGTGTCAGAAGCACACACATCCATCATTCCATCTGTACCTGCATTCAAGTTGATTTCAGATAGCGTAATTAGGAAGTTTCCTGAAGCTCCACTGAATCCATCAACCATAATTGCGATCGTGTCACCAGGAGTTCCACAAAGCTCTATTTGCGATTGAAGACCACAAGGAGTATAATCGTCATTGTAGTTTAATTCAGTATATGTAGAGAAGTCACCACAAACACCATATTCAAACCCATAGATTTTGGTATCAAATCCACTTCCGCACAAGGATGCTGTTACACCTTGAGTATTAGGATGTACAAAGTAGAACCAAACTGATGATCCTCCTGATCCATTGATTGGCTCTCCTTGAGAAGTAGAACCAGTTGAAGTATATGCTCTAGACATTCCATCTACAGGCAGTTCAATTGCGTCACAAGCGTCATCGTTACCCAATGGCATTGCGAAACTATATGGACCTGTAAATTCAGAAGTGTCACCTCCAGCACATGCAGCCTGCACATAAAAGTCGTAAATTCCACTTGGATCCAAACCAACTAATGTATCTGGGTTGTTGTTTGTAGTCGTGTACATCGTTCCTGTACCTAATGTGAAGCCAGCTGGACCATATTCTACGTTCCACTCTGTTTCACCATCGATTCCTGCTGTCCATGAAAGGAAAGCGGTGTCAGTTACAACTGTAGCTGATAGTCCTCCTACATTGTTACAGAACAAAGGAGTTGTTACTGAAACAGGACCAACCCAAAGGCTAGAATCTGTAGCAGAACAGTTTCCTAATAAATAGAAGTCGTAAGCTGTATTTTGCATCAGCATTCCAATTGTATCATTCGGCATACCGTTCACAGATACGTAGGTTCCTGAACCTTGAGTGAAGCCAGTCATTCCATATTCAATTGTCCATTCTGTTTCTCCTGTAGATCCAGGTGTCCAATCCAATTCTACCGAATCAGGCGAGATCACGTTTACAGTAAATCCAGTTGGAGCAGCACAGTTAGGTAGTGTAGTGAAGCTAACAGGACCAACCCATGCGCTCATATCACCACCACCACAGTCAGCCATTACGTAAACATCGTAGTCTGTAATTTGATCCAAACCACCGATGGTGTCCGTTGGATCTGTTGAGATGTTTCCTGAATAAAGCTCAGCACTTGTTCCAGGAGTAAATCCTGAAGCGCCAAGTTCTACTACCCAATCCGTTTCAAGGTATCCTGGATCCCACTCAACAATAACGCTATCGTTGTCAAACCACGTTGAAACAAGGTTTTCTGGGTCTGGACAAGGAGGTGTCATATCCAATCCGAAGTCATCGAAACTAAGATCCCAAGGATTGAAGTTTGCGTTAACTCTGATTGCAAAATAATAGGTTCCTGTTGTAGGAGCCTGGAAACGGTAAAGCTCTTGACGATACGTCATGTCTGTTGCACTCGCTGAGGTCACAAATGATCCTCCAATTTGAGTGGCACCAGTTGAACTTTGGTCAGTGTTCACAAATACATCACCATCCCATCCAGAATATCCATCACCAGCCCACCAGAAAGTAAAGTCATAAGACTCACCTGCAACTAGGTCAAAACCTGGTGTCCAGATATACTCATCTGTTGCTCCGTATCTATTTCTAATGAAGTAAGATCCTGAAAGTGCATCAGCATCGTAAGAAGAGCCACCGTTGTCTGATGACTGCCAATCACCATTTTCCTTAAACCAGCAAGATGGAAAAACAGTAGTTCCAGTTGATGAGAGCCCTTCAAAGTCCTCCATCCAAGGAATAGTTTCAGACATACATGGTGTAGAAAATGCGAACGGTCCAGACCAGGCACTTGTATCACCTACACCGCAGATCGTTCTCACGTAGAACTCATAATCCGTTGAATGCGCTAAGGTTCCAGATGGTTCTGGATTGTTTATGGTAGATGTTCCACTTGCAACTGGTGTGAATCCTGCTGTACCATATACTACTTCCCACTCAGAACCACCTGCATCAGTCCATCCAAAATCAGCAGAAGTTGCTGTTAGGTTGGTAACGGTTAGAGCCGTTGGTTGAGGACAAGATGGAGGTGTGTAAGAAAACATCTCTGAACTTTCCAATTCAGCCGCTTCGTTTCCAGGTTCGAAAGAACCACTTGCATCTGTGTCGGTTCCATCGCTAGGAGATGCTCCAGTATTGTTAGCAATTAGGGTTCCGCTACCCCCCATGGCATCTCTTAGTTCATAAATAGTTCCATCCCAGCCATCTGCATACGCATCGTAACAGTTAATATAGTAGGTCATTCCATCAGTAATGGTAATAGGTTCATTAGAAAGTAGACCTGCGTTCGCTCCGTAGGTTCCAGCTCCTTGATCCCAAATTACATTACCCGTACCGTTTGGTCCATCTGTAATACTGACCCATTTCTCAGAAGGATAGCTTCCACCACTTGTTGTTAAGTAGACGGTGGATGTTTGTCCAAAAACTTGAGAAGCCAACATTACTGACAGACCTGCCAATAAAGTAAAATTTTTCTTCATATTTTTAGGTTTTATAAATTTTAATCAAAGTTACCAAATTATTACAAAAACTGCGTGAGTTATTATGTAGAAGACAGGGTTTTTAGATGGACGACCAAAATCGTCCTTTAAATGAAAGAATCATAGCTTTGGAAATCTACTTACGGCTTCATAAGAAATTCAACTATTTGGCTATTTTTGTTAAAAATTGAAGAAATTATGAATACGGACTTGACAGGAAAAACGGCCTTGGTTTGTGGAAGTACTCAGGGCATTGGAAAAGCAACTGCTGAGGAGTTGGCAAGAATGGGTGCAAACGTGGTTTTGTTGGCGAGAAATGAAGAGAAATTAATTGAGGTGAAAAAGCAATTGGACACCTCAAAAGGTCAACAGCACTTTCATCTAAAGGCGGACTTCAATTTTCCTCCTGAAATACGGATCAAGGTAGAGTCTTTTATTGAAGAGTTTATGCCTATCGATATCTTGATCAATAACACAGGTGGCCCGGCAGGTGGCTTGGCGATTGATGCAAAAGTTGATGAGTATGTTCATGCCTTTAACATGCACTTGGTGGCCAATCAAATCCTTGCTCAGGCAGTTGTACCCAGCATGAAAGAAAAAGGTTTTGGACGTATTGTCAATGTGATCAGCACTTCGGTTAAACAACCATTAAATGGTTTGGGGGTTTCAAATACCATTCGAGGAGCGGTGGCCAATTGGTCAAAAACCTTGGCAAACGAACTCGGGGAGTACGGCATAACCGTAAATAATGTTTTGCCAGGTGCTACGAACACCTCCAGACTGAAGCAAATTCTCTCGAATAAAGCTGAAAAAAGCGGAAAATCTGAGGCTGAAGTTGCAGATGTAATGACGGGACAAGTACCGATGCAACGCTTTGCCAAACCAGAAGAGGTAGCCAACGGAATCGCGTTTTTGGCTTCTCCTGCTGCAAGCTACATTAACGGGATCAACTTGCCTATAGATGGTGGACGTACGAAGTCGCTGTAGTTACTTTGCGGGTTAGCAGAACTTCTTTATCTTTAACAACTTATTCATTTAAATTTACTTTTTCAGAATGCTGAAAATAGATATGCACACGCACATCATGCCGAGAGAGATGCCCAGATGGGCGCAGAAGTTCGGGTATGAAGGCTTTATCCATTTGGAACATTATCGTGAGGGCTTTGCCCGAATGATGCAAGGAGATACTTTTTTTCGAGAAATAGAACAGAATTGCTGGGATCCTGCTGTCCGAATTCCGGAATATGAACAGTTCAATACACAAGTTCAGGTGATTTGCACCATACCGGTCTTGTTTGCTTATTTCGCCAAGCCTTCTCATGGTGCTGAAGTGGCTAGGTTTCTCAACGATGACATTGCAGAGCATGTGGTAAGGTATCCCAAGAACTACATTGGTTTGGGTACAGTTCCAATGCAAGCTCCAGATTTGGCAGTGAAAGAATTGGAGCGAATCAAAGAGATTGGACTAAAAGGCATTCAGATTGGTTCGAATATCAACAATAAGAATTTAAGTGAAGAAGAGTTTCATCCTATTTGGGAAGCTTGCCAGGAATTAGATTTGGCCGTAATGGTGCATCCGTGGAATATGATGGGCAAAAAGCACATGGAGAAATATTGGTTGCCTTGGTTAGTAGGTATGCCGGCTGAAACTTCAAGAGCCATTTGCTCAATGATTTTTGGCGGTGTGTTTGAAAAATTTAAGGACCTACGCGTAAATTTCTGTCACGCCAGTGGGTCTTTTTTAGCAACCATTGGTAGAATTGAACACGGATACAACTGCAGACCAGACCTTGTAGCGATTGACAATCCGATCAACCCGAAAGAATACCTCGGTAAGTTTTGGGTAGACTGCATCACGCATGATCCGTTGATGTTGGATTATGTGCTGAAATTGCAAGGATCTAAAAAAGTAACATTGGGGAGCGATTATCCTTTTCCGCTGGGTGACCTGGAAATTGGCAAGTTTATTGAGGATGGAGATTTCTCTCAAGAAGTAGTTGAAGACATATTTTGTAACTCAACACTGGAGTGGTTGAACATGAGTAAAGACGAATTAGTATAAATACATGAAAAGATTAGTATTATCAGTAATGGTGGCGATGTCCACGATGATTTCTTGTGCAGCACAAGAAGGGTATTGGCAACAACGTGTAGAATATACCATGGAGATTGATATGGACGTGGAGAAGGATCAATTCTACGGACATCAAGAGTTGGTGTATGAAAACAATTCACCAGATACACTTTACAACGTTTATTATCATTTGTACTACAATGCATTTCAGCCGGGATCGATGATGGATGTTCGATCGAGAACTATTGAAGACCCAGACCCAAGAGTAACGGATAGAATTGCTAAGCTAAAGCCCAATGAAATTGGTTTTCACGAAATAAAGTATTTAAAAAAGAATGGAGTTCCGCAAGATTTTGAGATGGTGGGGACCATTCTAGAAGTGACATTGGATAAACCTATCCTACCCGGAAAGAAGGTGACCTTTGAAATGGAATTTCAAAGTCAGGTGCCGCTGCAAATTCGAAGAACGGGAAGAGATAATGTGGAAGGGATTGAATACTCCATGACGCAGTGGTATCCTAAAATGTGTGAATACGATAAAGAAGGTTGGCATGCTAATCCATACATCGGAAGAGAGTTTCATGGTATTTGGGGTGATTTTGATGTCAAGATTACCATTGATAAAGACTATGTGTTAGGAGGAACAGGATATATTCAAAACCCACAAGAAGTAGGTTGCGGCTACGAGGATCCTGCAAAGAAGGTTGTCCCCGCTTCTGGAAATAAAAAAACTTGGCATTTCAAAGCTCCCAACGTTCACGATTTTGCTTGGGCAGCAGACCCTGACTTTGTGCATGATACAACCATGCTAGATAATGGAACAATTATTCATTTCATTTTTCAGAACGACACGTTAGAAGAGAATTGGAAGAACCTGAAAGCTTATGCCAGAAAAGGTTTTGAATACGTCAACGACAATTTTGGGGAGTATCCCTATAAGCAATACTCTGTGATTCAAGGAGGAGATGGAGGAATGGAATATCCGATGTGTACCTTAATTACAGCAGAAGGGTCTTTTGCCGGTTTGGTGAGTGTTACCATTCATGAAGGAATACACAGTTGGTTTCAAGGCGTTTTGGCAACTAATGAGGCAAAATATGCCTGGATGGATGAAGGGTTCTGCACATTTGCGCAGTATAAGACTTTGGATTACCTCTACGACAAGAATACACTAAATCCACTGAGTAGAAACTACATGGGTTATGTGAGGTTAGCGCAGACGGACAAGCAGGAACCTTTAACTACGCATGCTGACTTTTATAAGATGAATGCGGTTTACGGAAGTAATGCCTATTCAAAAGGTGCGGTGTTTCTTATGCAATTGGGTTATGTAATAGGAGAGGACGCTCTGATGCGTACGATGAAGCGCTATTTTGATGAATGGAAATTCAAACATCCTACACCATTAGACTTCAAGCGAATCGCAGAAAAAGAATCTGGGTTGGAGTTGGATTGGTACTTTGAACAGTTTGTAGAGACCATCAATACCATCGATTATCAAGTGAAGAGTGTAGAGTCTGTAGGCGGTGGAACTGAAATTACGCTAGAGCGACTGGGAGATATGCCAATGCCAATAGATGTAATTGTTTACGAAAAGGATGGAGATATCCGTTGGTACAATGTCCCGATGAGAATCATGCGTGGGACTAAAGGAGATGATATCCTAAAGGTAAAACGAGAGAATCTAGCAGATTGGCCTTGGGTTTATCCTACGTATACATTTAAAGTGAATATTCCAATCAGTCAAATAGCTGAGGTGGTGATTGACCCTACTAATCGCTTGGCAGATATTGAGCCAACTAACAATGCTTTCGTTCCCGGAGAAGGAGGGGTAGATTTAGAGATAAAGTCCTTTAAAGGAAATTAATTACTGCATTTCTTCTTGTGATAAGTATTATATCCTGCCCTACGCAGTAGGATTTGTCTGTGCATGTTTTACTAAATCGGACGGATTGTAATCTATGCAGTGATAGTATTTATACCACTCCCTCAGAGGGCTTAATTCCACCTAAATACAAACTAATGCATAGTTAGTTGATAGTGAAAGCTTTTTTGGATGTACTTAAAAGAGCAGAAACAAAAAAGGCGAGTTGATTTCAACTCGCCTTTTAATTTGTATTATGAAATACTATTAATAAACATTCTCGTTAAACGCTTCCAAATCCCAGTTTTGGTATTCTTGAACGCTACCATTGTCTGCAGAGATTTTTTCTGCTGGTTTAAACTCAACTCGTCTGTTTAATTGACGATTATCTGGGTTGTCAGATCCATCAGGGTTCGTATTTGGAACTGCTGGTTCTGATTCACCCTTACTAACTACTGTAATAATTCGGTCTTTATCGATACCGTTCTTCATGAGGTAGTTGATCGCCCATTTACATCTGTTCTCACTCAATTTAACGTTATACGAGTCACTACCTTTAGAATCCGTATGTCCGATAACTTCAATGAGTACATCTGGATTTTCCGTCAACACCTGAATGTTGTAATTAAGTGTTTCTTTAGCATCCTTACGGATATCATACTTATCGAAATCAAAGTAGATAGGTTTTAACACGAAATCTGGAGTTGTATCAATGATTGGCTCTTCGATTACAGTGATGAAATAATTCACTCTGTGATGCGTTTCATAACCCTCTTCATTTCTACTGATCATCTCTAGTTCCAGCTCCTCTTTACCCACTTCATTAAAAATCATTTCATACGCAAGTTGCTCATAAATTTCATCCTTATACTTCCAGAAATAATGAGTTACCGAATCTCCACCAGCCATGCTGTCGATTGCTTCATAGATTTCCATAGTGCTCACGTAGGCAGTATCTAAAATGTCATTTTCTGAATCTTCAAACAATGGAATCCCATAAGGTTTGAATTCATAAATATCCATTTTTCCGTAACCACCTTTTCGGTTAGAAGAAAGATAAATTTGCTCTTCACTTTCAATTTTCAGGTAAATGTCATCTGCCGGTGAGTTGATTGGAGTTCCCATATTTACTGGAGTTGTCCAACTCCCATCAACTAACTGAGTGGAGTACATATCGTAGCCACCCATTCCGTCATGTCCAGTACTCGCGAAGTAAAGTGTTTTACCATCTTTAGCCATGTAGGGAGCATCTTCGTTTCCTGTTGTGTTGATGATTTCTCCCATGTTAGTCGCTTCAGTCCAAACTCCGTTTTCTAACTTAGAAGAATAGATGTCGAGACCACCCTTACCATCTCCATCGTTACTGCTGAAGTACAGCGTCTTTCCGTCAGGAGTAAAACAAGCATGTCTTTGGTATTTTGCGATGTTAATCTCTTTTCCAAATTTCTCTGGCTCCGACCATTTATCGTTTTCAAAATTTGAATACCACAATTTGTTCTTAATAAACAAAATCAATGTATCACCGCTTGGGCTAATATCAACAACAGCTTCATGCTTCTTAGTGTTATTGATTTTGCTCAACGATCCTTTAATTCCTTTTAGCGATCTAGCTTTAGACAGCTCGCCATTTTTATAGAAGGACACATACATGTCTTCGTAGTGCAGGTTATCCCAGTAATAGTCTCCTAAGTTTTCCGTACCTCTCCGAGTGAAGAGCAAACTAGAGTCCTTTTCGATGAAAACAGGAACGTACTCAGAGTAACCACTGTTTACACCATCGCCAAGGTTGACCATCATACCATCTAGGGCATGCTTGTCATAAGTTTTAGCGAATTTTGCTTGCTCAATTTTACGAAGTGAGAAATCCGTCACAATAGCACCGTCACTATCATCTTCAATCCCCTTTTTATAGAGATTGTAGTACTTAATTGCTTTGTCGTAGTCTTCAAAGTAGTGATAAGCTCTACCCAGATGATAATAAAGTTCGTAAACCGTATCTTTCATCACATCTTCTGCCTTTACGAAAGATTCTAGCGCTTTCGAAGGGTCATAAAATGCAGCTTCATAAAGAAGTCCCAATTCAAAGTGAGCAGCAAAACTTGTAGGATCTGCCTGAACAGCCATTAAGTATTGATTTTCTGACTTCTCAAATTGATTAGTGTTTCTAAACTTCTTTGCCTTTTTTAGGTGTTTTTTAACATTGTCTCCAGCTTGTACATGTGAAACTGAAGAGAATGCAATCAAAACCAACAGTAATAATTTCAAAGGTGTTTTCACGTTTTGTAATTTATTTTTAGGGTCAAACAGTCTACTTAAATGTTTGTTTTGTAAGTAGTTAATAGTTTTTTATGTCAATAATCTTTGTCTTGAAAGTATCCCTTGCAACGTAAGTTTTCAAGGGAAGTTTCATTTCAAGGGGTAAATATAAACATTTTTCTGTGGGTAATACATTATCTTTTCATCAAAAATGATAGCAAAACCAGTAGTTTCCGAAACATTATATGGGGGTAGTTTGGAACAAGCGAATTTTGTTATTTTTGTGATAATTACAAAAACGGTTAAACATGGGAAGAGCATTTGAATTTAGAAAGGCTAGGAAGTTTAAGAGATGGGGTCAGATGGCCAAAACTTTTACCAAGATCGGGAAGGAAATTTCAATGGCGGTAAAAGAGGGAGGACCCAATCCTGAAAGTAATGCACGGTTAAGAGCAGCAATTCAGAATGCCAAAGGTGCAAACATGCCGAAATCTAATGTGGAGAACGCCATCAAAAAGGCCTCTTCTAAGGATACAGCTCATATGGATGAGGTGACTTACGAGGGGTATGGTCCTTTTGGAATAGCTGTATTTATTGAAACGGTAACGGATAACCCAACTCGAACAGTGGCAAATGTAAGGATGATCTTCAGAAAGTTCGAAGGAAGTTTGGGGACAAATGGTTCACTGGAGTTCTTATTTGAGCGTAAGGCAAACTTTACCATTAAATCGGAAGGAATAGACCTAGAGGAGTTAGAACTGAGTTTAATTGATTATGGTTTGGAAGAGATAGAAGCGGATGAGGAGGAAGTATTGATCGTTACTGAGTTTGCAGATTTTGGATCGATGCAAAAGGGACTGGAAGAGTTAGGACATGAAATTGTTTCTGCGGAAAAGGTGCGCAATCCATTATCAACCGTAGAGTTGGAAGGAGAACAAAAGGAGACCATCGAGAAGATGATTGAAATGTTTGAAGACGATGACGACATTGTTAACGTTTTCACAAACCTAGGATAATGAAAAAGCTGGTTTGGATGTTTTTAGCAGCAACTCTTTTGTTGAGTTGCACGGAAACAAAAACTGACACTACGTCAACGGAGGCATCTACAGAGGTGGGGCCAACGGTTCAAGAAGAAACGTATGCTTATGATTCGACCTACGCAGCTAAAGTGGGTGCGGATGATTATGGCATGAGAAGTTACGTGATGGCATTCTTAAAAAGTGGCCCAAATCGACCTTCAGACCCTGCAGTTATTGATTCGCTTCAAGCGGCTCACATGGCAAACATTGGTAAGTTGGCAGAGGAGGGTAAGCTCGTGTTGGCTGGGCCGTTCTTTGGTGGGGATGACCTTAGAGGCATTTACATTTTTGATACCGATTCAATCGAGGAAGCGGCTGCATGGACGGCTACGGACCCTGCGATTATCTACGGAAGTCTTGAAATGGAGCTTAAAAAGTGGTATGGATCTGCTGCCTTAATGGATGTGGGGAACCTGCACAAAAAAGCGGCTAAAATTAATATCTAGTAGCCTTTCAACCAGTAGTAGAGTAGTTTGATGTATTCGTTGTTGACCATGATCAAGCCTTGCTCATACTGCCACCACTTTTGTTCATCGTACTGACTGTTTTTTGCTCCTTGAAGGATGACTTTGATCCCCTCTTCTTCAAATTTATCGATAAAAACATACGAGATTCTTTTGAGATGAAAGAGGTCTGAGACCACGATAATGGTTTTATAATCATTCTTCTTTGAAAACGCTAGAATGGCGTCACTTTCCTCTTTAGTACTTGTTCCTTCAGGAATTGGAATGATAGCTTCAAACGGAATATTCAGTTTTTCTTCCAGTACCTCTTGCATGAGTAAAGCATCTGGTTTGCAGGGGTCGCAGTCATCCGATTCACAATCTGGATTACAGCCGATCAGCACCTCTTGCTCAAAACTAAAGTTGGCGCCTAGTGGAATAATTTTGTCACTCCAGCCATCTTCGTAAAGCTTTGCCGCTAGGATAGGACGATCATTGATATTTCCTCCTAAAACAAAAATGGCATCTGCTTTTTCGATGGGAGTTTCTGACATTAAGAAGCCACCTAGACCTTTTAAAATGGGCGTTTTGAAGATGATAAAAGTAATGAGCAAAAAAAACAAGATGGAAAATATCCACCTTGTTTTTCGATAACATCTTTTGATGTAATAGCCTATTTTATCAAGTGTCTCCAAGGCATTATTTCACGACCATTACTAGGTATTTTGAAACACTCCAAAATGCTTTCGGATCGTTGATAATTAGTTTGTTCACGGAGTTTTCATCTGTCATCTGGAATTCATAAGAGCCAGACGGATGGGTGGTGACCATTTCTACTTTGTCAAATGCCAACGGAATTTCCTGCAAATCCATGATGTTTACTTCAGTAAAGTAGTCCTGATTGAAATCATCTGCAAGCTCTTTGTTTTTTCCAATGCCAATAAAACCACCTTCTGTAGTGATTACATTGTTGTTTACCAATTCTTTTTTCGTGCCGTAGGCAAAATATGCTGTATTCAACTCGTTGGTTGTGGTTTCTAATGTTTCACTTTTTTCTTTGAACGCTTCAAACAACTCACCAAAAGCTGCGTCCATATTTTCCATTTCCTGCTGAAGCTGGAAGATTTCCATGTTTTTCATTTCAACCTCTTCAGAAAGCGAAATAATCATTTCTTCAAAAGCATTCATTTGTGTGTTGTTGTTCTTGATTTCAGCCTTTAACTTAGCTATTTTAGCTTGGTTGTCGTTCAATAATTTTCCGAGCTCTTGAATGTCTTCAACAATATTCGGATCACTAGCTGAAAGCATTTCCGGGTTAGCTGTTTTGTCAAACAAATTTTTCTGCTTTCCCTGAATCAAATCCAAATTGGTTCGGATGTCATTCATATAGGCTGCATAATAATTGTACATGGAATCTTTTACTGCAATCTGGTGCTTCAGATCCATGTTCTCAGCTTTTAGGTCGTCCAGTTCTTTATTGTTGATGGTATTTCCTTCTCCCGGAGTTTCCGAGGTGTTGTCAGTTTCCTGCTGGCACGCCATCAAACCAACGCTCAAAAGGATAATAAGATATTTCTTCATGTCGTTAAAAAGAGTTTTTACAAAGTTAAATTATTTCTTGCGTATGCTACAGAAGTTCTGTTAAATCTTCCACACCGATAGGTCGTTCTACGTTAAACCCTTCACCATATTTGGTGCCGATTAGTCGACCGTATTGCTTGGCTCTTCCTTCTAGGAAAGAGAAAAAGTCTGGAGAAGAGATGGGAGTATTGGGTTCGTTGCTATCTGGGTTGTGGAACTGAGAGGAGAAAGCTTTGATGCTCTCCATTCTACCTTCCATTTCTTGTGTAATATCCACAACAATGTCTGGTTCTGTCCAGCGATCTTGAATATAGCGGTAAACCGCTTTTGGGCGATACGCTTGCTGAACTGTCCCTTCATACGAAGATTCAATTTTTCTGAGTCCAGACAAAAAGGCTGCACGTGAAACGAGGTCTCCACCTCTTCCGTGATCAGGGTGTCGATCTGAAATGGAGTTGCAGAGGATAATGGTAGGTTGATAAAGCCGGATCATCTGAATAACGGCATTCAACGTTTGCTCATTGATCTCAAAAAAACCGTCTCCTAAATCAAGATTGTGGCGGGCAGATAAACCCATGATTTTTGCGGAGCGTTTGGCTTCCTCATCTCTTAAATCTGCACTTCCTCTCGTCCCCAACTCGCCTCTTGTAAGGTCAACAATGCCTACTTTTTTACCCTGTTTAATGTGTTTGATCACCGTACCACTTGCGGCTATTTCTACATCATCGGGGTGGGCGGCAAATGCCAGTATATCCAGTTTCATAAAAATCTTTGCTTTTAGCAAAGTTACAAGATTATACGTCTAATGGACATAGCATTCGATTCGGATCGACTTTACTTTGCTATCTTCCAAATAGTATAGGATACTGTTGTGACGGTCAATTACCTTTACTTCGAGATGATCTGGGTAAGGCAAATTATTGTAAACGTGAAAGGTATTGACGACATCTTCCAATGCGCTTCCAATACGAATACCGTTGGGAAGTATTACATCTTCATTAAGAATCTTCGCTTCAACCATTTTTGCCGTTGGTTCAGGCCCGTCAAACATGAGGTGAGTTCCATCGTCCATGAGTAGCTCCGCAAACTCATATTTTTCTCCACCCGCACTGTATTCTACATTGATATCCTCTACAAAAGTTCCTTTTTGATTCCATTGCATAACCTCTTGATAGGTAGTATTTACTACATCTTGATCTAACTGGGATAGTTCAATTGTAATGGAAGGTGTGTGCTTTTTTTTGTCAATACGCTGCTCCATCTCCAAGGTTTTCTGCTCTACAAGTTCATCAAACTTTCGGTTTAATTCAATCGTGTTTCGAACCTTTTCGTAATCTTCTGGATTTTCTGAGACAACAACGCCCTCTTTTTCGATGAAGGTTTGAAGTGTGCCAATTTGGTTCTCGGCTCGCTTCACAGAACCCGTTGATTGCGGTTCTATTCTACCTTTCGATTTAGTCCACATACTAATTCCCGTGCACTCAAAGCAAATGGACAAAGAAGCTACGGGTTGATCATTTTCATCAAAGTAAACCAACCCATGTCTTGGAATAAAGCATTTGCTAAGACCTGTTAACAGTCCATCTGCACCGTATAGGAATAGCTTTTCCATATTTTCCGCAAGTCCATGTTCAGAGGTGATGTTGGGGTCTACCATTGAGGCTGCCCAGCCACCTTCGTCTGTGTAAATATCAAAATCTGGCATTGTTCTTATCTCTCCGAGATTAAAATAATACACCTTGGCATAAGCATAATCTTCATCTGGAAAATGAAAACCACCTGCAATGCCCAATTTGAGACAAACCACCAGCAATAAAGAAAACAGCAACTTCATAAAGTCTTTTTTCAAATTTAAGTTATTTCTACAAAGTTTAGACCAATGTAACTTTTTGGGGCCAAAAATTGTTTAATTTTAATAGAATAGAGGAGGTTGTAGCACTGACCTAAACAAAAGGTGCAACTTAATTGTTTAAACATTGTGAGGATTTCATTACTTGCCATATTGCTCATGTTTTTCTCGGTTAGTCGTGCGCAAGACCCTATTTTCTATTCTCCAGGAAATTTGCGGTTGTATAACAATCCGGCAATGAGTGGTCTGAACCATGGATTCTCTGTAGACTTCGGTTATCGCCATCAATGGGCAAATCTTCCAGGAGACTACGTTACTTCCGTTACCGCCTTTAATCAATACCTCGGAAAAGGAAACGGAGTTTCATTGCAGTTGTTTACCGATAACGCTGCAAATACCACTTTTAAAAGACAAATTACCTTAGGTTATGCCAAGACCATTCGCCTTAGCGGAGATCATTTTTTATCGGTGGGTACTGGGTTGAGTTATTTTCAGAAGCGATTAGACCCGAGCAAATTAACCTTTGGGGGAATGATAGACCCAAGGCGGGGTTATGTTTATCCAACCTCTGGACTAGGGCAGTATCGGACCACAGTGGCAAATGTAGACTTGAACGCAGGGGTCATGTATCATAGTTCGTTTTTGTATGCCGGATTTGCGATAAAGCACATTACCGAACCAAGTCAGAGTTTCTTTATAAACACAACTACTTCAGATGTTTTGCCTAGAATGTATTTTGGAGAAGTGGGAGGCAAAATTGAGGTAGGAGAAGATTGGGAGTTCATTCCACATGTTGAGTTCAGAAGCCAAGGTTCTTTTCAAAACTTTATTGGAGGAGTTAAAGTAGGATGGAAAAAGTTCTATTTGGATGGAGGATTACAGAATGCTGAAACGTTTTACTCGGCTCTAGGGTTTGATAGCGAGCACTTTCATTGTGCCTATAATTTAGTGACTTATCGCGGATTTAGCACGAATGAAACTTTCTTTGCTCATGAGTTGTATTTAGGTGTAGATTTCGTGATATTCCACAAGGAAAATGAGTTTTTCTTCGACTTTTAAACTCGTTGATATCCTTTTATAACTTCTAGTAAGCTGTTTTGGCCTATCCCTTATTTTTGTGCGATGGTAAGAGTAGGATTGATAATCGGGAGTAACCTCAATAGCAAATTAGAGTACATGACCAAGGCAACCGCCTCTCTGGAGTTGCATGTGGGTAAGTTGGTTGCAAAGTCTTCGGTATACGTTTCTCCTCCGTGGGGCTATAACAGTAGCAACGAATACTACAATCAGGTTTTGTTGTTTGATACTAAATTAGAGCCTGATCACTTATTGCATTTTTGTTTGCGAATAGAAAAGCTATTAGGAAGGGTACGAAGCGATGACGAGGGGTATGCAGATCGTACGATAGACATCGATATCTTGTATTATGGAGAAAGCATCCTTGAAACGGAAGCACTTCATGTTCCTCATCCCAGAATGCACTTGAGAAAGTTTTGTTTGCTCCCCCTTTTTGAAGTCAATCCAGACTGGGTGCATCCGCTACTCAAAAAAGATTTGATTCACTTAATAGATCACTGCGAAGATGACTCAGAAATTAGTCGATTGAGTTGATAAAGTACAAATACATAGCAATTGAAGGGAATATTGGAGCCGGTAAATCTACTCTAGTTAAGTTTTTGCACAAATATTTTGGAGGCGGACTTTTACTGGAGGAATTCGAAAACAATGAATCACTTAAGGAGTTCTATGGAAATCCAGGTTTTGCGCTGAATGCAGAATTACAGTTCGTGCTGGATCGGAGTCATCAACTGTATAAGTTTCATCAGAAGGATAATTCTTTTGTAATTTCCGATTACATCCCGTTAAAGAGTCTAATTTTTGCCCGAAACAACCTTCCGAAGTCATCTTTTGAACTCTATGAACCCATTGCTAAGAAAATGCTTCAAGATTATCCACAACCGGATTTGATTGTGTTTCTGGATAGAAGCCTCACGGAGTTGCAGGAAAATATTAAAAAGAGAGGAAGAACGTATGAGCAGTCTGTCTCAGATGAGTACCTCAAGGGCATTCAGGACGGTTACGAGAACTACCTTTTTGAGATGGTCAATGTGCCCATTCTAAAAATTCAAGCAAAAGAAATAGACCTGAGAAGACAGCCACAGCTGGCAAGTGCTTTTCAGCGAATTTTTCAAACAGAATATGCCACAGCGGTCAGAAATGTTGATCTTGGAATGTTAATGAGAAGTGAGATCGTATAATTCTACAAAAAAGTTTTCAACTTCGTTTTAATAACCAATTTCATCCTGCTACTTTTGTAATCCTTTGAAAAATGAAATTATGTTGACAATTGACACTTCGGTAACGAAAAATCCAAAACTACACCACTATTTATTAGGGGCGGTGGGTCCTAGACCCATTTGTTTTGCGAGTACAATTGACAAAGAAGGAAATAGAAATTTAGCACCTTTTAGTTTTTTCAATGTCTTTAGTTCGAATCCTCCGGTTGCTGTGTTTTCGCCAGCTAATAGTGGTAGAACGGGTTTGCCAAAGGATACGCTTCTCAACGTACAAGAAGTTCCTGAGGTGGTCATCAACATTGTGAATTATGAAGTGGTGCATCAAATGTCATTGTCCAGTTCACCGTATGAGAAAGGAGTGGATGAGTTCATAAAAAGTGGTCTTACACCCATTGCCTCAGATACCGTGAAGCCGTTTCGAGTGAAAGAATGTCCTGTGCAGATGGAGTGTAAGGTGACAGAAGTAAAAGCGCTGGGAGAAGGTGGTGGTGCAGGTAACTTGGTGATCTGTGAAGTGTTGAAAATCCATATTTCAGAAGAAGTGCTTAACGAAGATCAAATGATTGACCAGCAGAAAATTGATTTGGTAGCAAGAATGGGAGGTAATTGGTACTGCCGAGCAGATGAGAACTCCATATTTGAGATCAAAAAGCCCATTACTACTTGTGGAATTGGAGTAGATGCCATTCCAGAAGAGGTGAAAAAGAGTGGAGCGTTTAGTCCGAATGAGTTGGGTCAGTTGGGAGGAATAGAAGAGTTGCCCGATGAGACTGAAGTGAATGATTTCAGGTTGATTGAACTCAGCGAACTGTTTTTGGAGTATGAGGAAGATGCAGTAACGCTTGAAAAAGAATTGTACAAAATAGCAAAACAGTATTTGCTAGAAGAAAATATTGAGGATGCTTGGAAGGCAATCCTTTCATTTAATAATTAATTAAAAACGAGTGACTGAGTTGGTTACGATCAACGAGCACTAACAACAAATATCAAATAAACATGAGTGATTTAAAGCTAACAGGAAAGATTAAGGTAATCTACGATTTACAGACATGGGATTCAGGATTCTCAAAAAGAGAGTTTGTGGTAACCACGCAGGAGCAGTACCCTCAGGACGTGAAGTTTGAGGCAATTAAGGACAAAGCAGCCGCTTTGGATACAATTGCGGTAGGTGATGATGTAGAAGTTTCTTTTAACGTAAGAGGAAATGAATACAACGGAAAGTACTACGTGAATCTTCAAGCATGGAGAATACAGAAAGCCGCTGCTGGAGCACCAGCCACTCCTCCTATGCCAGAGAAACCTGATACAGCTATTGAATCGTTTGGTGAGGAAGAGGATGATCTTCCATTCTAAGAGAAGAATAGAAGCAAGACTAAAGCCTTTGATTAGTATAATCGAAGGCTTTTTTATTGGTCAAATGTTGGAGTGTAATCTAAAACAACCCATGCAACTCCCCATCGATCATGTTAATGATCTTACCGAAGTCTTCTGGTGTGTCGTGGAAGGAGTTTTCATCGATATCAACGATAAGTACTTTTCCTTTGTCGTATGTAGAGATCCACGCCTCGTAACGTTCGTTCAGTCGCTTTAAGTAATCGATACGAATACTCTCTTCGTATTCTCTTCCTCTCTTCTGAATGTTCTGCACCAATTTCGGAACACTAGCTCTCAAATAAATCAAGAGATCTGGAGCAGAAATGAAGGACTCCAGAAGGTTAAACAACGAGAAGTAATTCTCAAAATCGCGCGTTGTCATTAACCCCATCGAATGAAGGTTAGGCGCAAAAATGAACGCATCTTCATAGATCGTTCGATCCTGAATGATGGTATTCTTACTTTCCTTGATTTCCTGAATCTGAGTGAAACGGCTATTTAGGTAGTACACCTGAAGGTTAAACGCCCATCGCTGCATATCATCGTAGAAGTCCAAAAGATAAGGGTTGGTATCCACATCTTCATAATGGGTTTGCCATCCGTAATGCTTTGATAATAATTCTGTTAAGGTTGTTTTACCTGCTCCTATATTTCCACCGACAGCTATATGCATCTTTCATCCAAATTTTAGAACTTCTAAGGTAAAAATAATTCTGAAATCAAGATTGTAATGTGGAAAAAAATAGGACGTTCGCAGAGATATTCGGCTATTGATTCTCTAGAGAGATCAGCTGCGTTTTTTCGACACCCTTCTTACCCAGATGATAAATAGAAGTCTCATCGATCCAAAGGATTTTGTTTGACTTGGGATAAGTGGTCTTTAGGGGTTCGCTAACGAAGTCCTTGAGGTGATAGACATAGGCTTCGTGTTCTTTGACATAAAGAATCTGGTTTTCAACGATGTTCCAAACAGCGATATCCGAAATCGGGATTTGCTTGTAGAAAGTGCCATACATATCAAAGATCAAAAAACCATTATTCGGACAATAAACGTACAAGTAGCCACTTTTTTCCACCATGCGCTCGGGGGTAAATTCTGCAAGGTTCAACAACTGAAGTAAATTTCCAGTTTCGATTACCCGATCCAACGTTCGGTCTAACTTCACGATTTGTAATAACTCCTGATCATACACCCAAATACCATTATCAATCTTACTCGTAGCCACGCATTGAATCTGGAACATGCCCAGTTCTTCAAAAGAGATAATCTGTTGATTTTGTTTACTTAGGGTATTATCCGTAATGACCAGTTTTTGCACGTCTTTGTAAAAAACCAAAGGGCGCAACGGATTGGTTAGATCCAGTTGGTCTATATTTCCAAGGAGCTTATTGCTGTATCGAAACTCTTCATCCGTGGCCGCTGTAATTTTTACAATTTCTTGATCTGAAATGGAATAAGTGTTTCCCTGAAGATCAACTTGGTATTGCTGAATAGCTTGCCCAGAAAGATCAGTTGACAATGCCAGACACCACAGGAGCACCAGCCAGAATTTCTTCTGCAAAGCTCCGATCATTGCGCAAGCGCGGTATTTTGTTTTGCCCTCCAAGTTTGTTTTTTGCTTTTAACCAAGCATAGAATGTGCCATTTTTCATTACTCTTACCAATGGCTTCTGTAAAGATAAGTCATTCGACCGTTTGGCAGCGTAATCGCTATTTACTTTTTGCAAGTTAACGTCCAGATGCTCAGAAAATTGCTGCAAAGAGACGGGAGGAACATCAAATTCTATAAGCCATTCATGTCGACCAGAAGATTCTCGCGTCATGAATATCGGACAAACGGTATAATCGTTCACACTGCAGTTTAATGTTTCACAGGTCATGGACAGTGCTTGCTCAACGTTATCAATCATCAATTCTTCACCAAAGGCGTTGATGTATTGCGCTGTCCTTCCCACTACTTTAAATCGAAAAGGCGATGTTTCGGTAAACGAGATAACATCCCCTATACGGTAGCGCCACAAACCGGCATTGGTAGTGATAACGAGTTCGTAAGGTTTGTCAATCTCCACTTCATTAAGCAATAGGGTCTGAGGATGATCTTTGTGCCATTCTGATTTAGGAATAAATTCATAGAATACACCGTAGTCCAGCATGAGTAACATATCATCGCTTTTGACTTGGTCCTGAATGCCAAAGAATCCTTCACTAGCATTGTAGGTTTGCACATAATTCATCTTTTGATTGGGCATGATCTGAGCAAACTGCTGCTGGTAAGGCGTGAAATTTAGTCCTCCGTGCATGTAGAGCTCTAAGTTGGGCCAGATGTCGAAGATATTATTGGTGCCATTTTCTTCCAGAATTCTTTTCAGTAGAACTAGCGTCCAGGAAGGAACCCCCGCCAAAATTCGCACATCATCTTTTACAGTTTCCTTGGCCATTCTGGATAGTTTTTCTTCCCACTGACTCAGAAGCGCTGTCTCTTTACTGGGAGTTCTTCTCCATTCACACCACCAGGGTAAGTTCTTTACAATGATGGCCGATAAATCTCCAAAGTAAGATTTCTGATTGAGATAATTGATCTCCGAACTTCCTCCCACGATGAGGTGCTTGCCAGTAAACAGCTTGGTTTCGGGATGATTACTGTAATAAAGCCCAAGTAAATCCTTCCCTCCTTTGTAATGACAGTCTTGGAGAGATTCACGACTTACAGGAATCAGCTTACTTCTTTGGTTGGTTGTTCCAGAGGACTTAGCAAACCAAAGAATCTCACCCGGCCAGAGCACATTTTGCTCTCCGTTTTTTAGTTGCTCAATATAGGGGAAAACGGCATCATAATTCTGAAGCGGTAGGTGTTTCTGAAAATCCTTAACCGAACGAATTTTGTCAAAAGAAAATTGCGTACCGTACAGCGTATGAGCAGCAGTTTCTACAAGGTTGTTCAACAATTCGCGCTGAACTTCAGAAGGATGTTTTTTGAATAATTCAATTTGGTGTACACGCTTCTTGATTAACCACGAAAAGATCGAGTTAAAGGGTGCACCCATCTGTCAAAAATGACGCAATACGGATTAACCGAAGATTACGATTCCGAAAATGATCAACAATACAAGCCCTACGTAGATATATCCAACACCTCCTGTACTACCGTGAAAATTTTTGTCTGCCATTGTGAATTACTTTTTTACAAAAATACTAAATTGCCTCGTATGAAAAATAGAATTATCGCATTTTTTGCAAGCAGTTTGGCAATTTGGAATGTTTCTGCGCAGACAGGATGGACCTGGACAGAGTTGTCATCCATGCCTGAAAAAGTCAGTAACAATGCCGTTGTTGAAGGGTTCATTGGAAACGATGCCTACGTATATTCTTTTGCAGGGATAGATACAACCAAAGTGTATAGTGGGATTAATCTTGGTGCTTATCGCTACGATGTAACCAACGATCTTTGGACTACTTTACCAGCCCTTCCAGATACAATGGGTAAGAGACAAACTTTATATCATTGGAGGTTATCATGTTTTACAAGGTGGAGGAGAAGTGTCTTCTGACAAAGTGCATGTCTTTAACGTTACCACCAATAGTTATGAACCTGACGGAGCTCCTATTCCTGTGCCCATTGACGATCAAGTGCAGTGCGCTTACAAAGACAGTTTGATTTACGTTATTACTGGCTGGAGTAACACCACCAACGTGCCCGATGTACAGATTTATGATCCGGCTTTGAATCAATGGTCAGTGGGTACATCTGTGCCAAATGATAATTTCTTCAAGGCTTTCGGAGCTTCAGGAGTAATCATTGGAGATACCATCTTTTATAACGGTGGCGTGCGTGGTGGATTCAACTTTTCGGCCGTTCGATTTACTCGAAAAGGGATTATTGACCCGCAAGATCCAACCCAAATCAATTGGACGCAAATTTCAGATAGTCCGGGAGCAACGGGATATCGCATGGCATGTTCCAGCTATGAAAATAAGGCCTTCTGGCTGGGAGGAGGAGGAGTTGCTTACAACTACAACGGTGTGGCCTACTCAGGTGGCGTTGGCGTAGAACCACTCGATCGAATCTTACAATACGATGCGGCAACCCAACTTTGGGATGAAGGATTAGGAACTCCGTTTGAGGTGATGGATTTAAGAGGAATTGCCAAAGTGTCGGATACCGAGTGGATAGTATGCGGAGGCATGGAACCTGGGCAGCAAGTAAGTGATAAAACCTATTTGATCACCTATGATCCCATTATCGGAGGTTTGACGGAGTCTGATTGGGAGACGATCACCGTGAGTCCAAACCCTGCGGAGCACGAATTAACCGTTGAGGTGGGAACAGAATTGGCTACGTTTCAAGTCATTGATTTGTCTGGCAGGTTGATGATACAAGGACAGACCCATGGGAGTATTCATGTTTCCCAACTTCCAGTTGGGCTTTATATTTTGACATTAGAGCAAGGAGGTCAGTTTTTTAGGAGTAAATTTGAAAAAAAGTAGCCATGAATTTTTTACCAGATGAGATAGATAGATATGCCGTGAGTCATACTTCCAAGGAGTCGGACTTATTGTATAAACTGAATCGAGAAACCAATATGAAAGTATTGCAACCCAGAATGTTGTCTGGACATTTGCAAGGAAGGGTGTTGAGCATGCTATCCAATATGATACAACCAGAGTTTATACTAGAAATTGGAACGTACACTGGCTATAGTGCATTGTGCATGGCAGAAGGTCTTGCACTGGGAGGAAGTATACTATCGGTTGAGATTGATCCAGAAATAGCAGAATTTGCAAAAGACTTCATTGGAGCTTCTGAGCACGCGAGTAAAATTGACGTGAAGGTCGGTAACGCCATGGAGTTGATTGCTGAGGTTGAAAGATCCATTGATCTTGTGTTTATTGATGCAGACAAATCGAATTACCTTAACTATCTAGAGTTGGTTTACCCCAAACTAAACGTGGGAGGTTATGTCATTGCAGATAACGTGCTTTGGAGTGGAAAAGTAGTGGAGGAAGCTGCTGAGAAAGATATAGATACGAAAGTGCTTCAGGAATTTAATCGAACGATTCAGGAAGATGAGCGCTTCGAGAACGTATTGATGCCTGTGCGTGATGGGTTAATGGTGGCTCGTAAATTGAAGTGATCAATTTCTTCCACCAATTTGGACATTCGACTTGGGTTCTAATTTCTTCATTAAGTAAAAGAAGGATTCGTCAATCGACTTATAAACCCCATTGGGAGAAGGCGATAGGGCAGGAGATTGCTTAAGCTTCCCTTGATCATCAATGAGGAAGTACACAGGAACGTTTCTTAGGTTGTAATCATCTAATATTTTAGCGTCACCATTGTAGTGTCCGAAGTGCCAGTTCATACCATTTGTGCTGTGCTCCAGAAAGTCGCGGTAAGCCTTGGGGTCCGCATCCAATGAGATACTCACAAAAGTCACGTACTTGCTGTACTTTTCGTTTAATTTCTTCATGATGAGCATTTCCTGAACGCTTTGTTTATTCCAGCTTGCCCAAAATTGCAGATACACATGTTTTCCTCTGAGTGACCTTAGGTTGACCGTTTCTCCATTTTTTTCCTCCCATGAGAAGAGTGGAGCATCTGAACCTACGATCAGTTTATTTTGAAACTCAAGTACATTTTTGGCCATTTTTGCATGCTTCTCAGAAACTGGATCAGCGACAATTTTTCTGAGGATAATCTGCATATTCTCCCGATCAAAGAAGGTGGTGTGATAGCCCTCGAGTAAACCATTGACCATGATGAATTCACGAAATTCGTCATTCTTCAAATAGTAATGTGCGCTCATTGCCTCATCCAGAGCAGAACGGGAAGCAAGGTTGTTAATGGCAAAAACAATTTTGTCTCGATCAAATAAAATTACATCAGACAAAGCATCTGAGTAGAAGTCTTTAATAAATGCCATATAGGCATCGTTGTGGTACAAAATAGGATTGCCTTTGATGAACGTTTCAAAGACGACATACTTGTTCTTTGCGGGCTCGGTACGATCACTAAACAAAGCAACAGAAGCAATGCTGTACTTAAAATAATCCTTGAAATAAGGGTTGTCAATATCCTTGTAGATTTTGAAGGTCTTAGAGGTGAAATTTGCCAAGGAGTCTTGAAACACTTTGCTTTGCGATGCGGTGAGCATAATTCGTGCTGTATCTCCATACAAGAAGTAGTCAAAGCGTAAGTTAAACTCAAGTATCAGCGTGTTCAAATCGTCTTTTGGCAGTTTATCAAAAATTAGTCGAACCGTATTTCCATTAAGTTTTTGAACATTTTCAACTTCCTGCGGAAAACTTACGTTGTAAGATGGAGTATTCGGATCTAAGTAGATAACTCCAGATTTGTCTTGAATCTGAATCAATGCTTTCATCCCCTTCTTAGGGTCGGCTTCAAATGTTATGTGCCCTTCTTCATCCACGATTCCACGATCGAGAATCTTGTATTCATACGAGATGTAATCCTCAAACGTAACGAGAGAAGCGATTTGTCCCTTAAAAGAAGGGGCATAACAATTGATGGTTTGCTGAGCGTAAACACTACCAACCACAAACAACACAACAACAATATGTACAATTTTTCTAATCAAATCTACTTACAACTTTAATCCAGGTGGCAAAAACCGCTCCACATTTCCTTCATTTCGAATTAACTCCCGTACAATCGAGGATGAAATACAACTCATTTCAGCATCCGTGATCAAAAATACCGTTTCTATTTCAGGGTGTAATTTGCGATTCATTTCTGCAATTGGCTTTTCGTATTCAAAGTCAATGTTATTTCTCAAACCCCGCACCAAAAACTTAGCATCCACCGTTTTACAAAAATCCACTGTTAACCCTTCAAAAGCGGCAATTTCGACCTTCTCGTACGCTTCAAAGCTCTTGGCGGCTAGCTCAAACCTCTTATCGGCATCAAAAAGGTATTTCTTGCTCGTATTCGTTCCTACTGCAACGTAGAGTTTATCAAATAAAGGAAGCGCTTTTTCAACGATAGAAAAATGTCCCAATGTGATCGGGTCAAATGACCCAGCGAAAACTGCAATTCTTGACATGCCTTTTGTTTTGTGCTTATTTAACTTAGAAAAGGGAATAAAGTTACAAGTTTCTTCGGTTGATTCCAGAAGTGCCTGCTACTCGAAAAAGGAGAAATTCACCCTGCTGTACGTTCGATGGTCAACTCGTCTGGGATGATTTGAAAAATCCGTTTCCTGACCATGCTCTATGATAAGCAGCCCGTGCGGTTCTAACCAGCTGTTTTCAAAGATCAAATCTGGAATAAGTTCAAGGTTCTTTAATGCATAAGGTGGATCGGCAAAAATAAGCGGATAGCTATTTCCTCCTCGTTTCAAGAATTTAAAAACATCTGCCTTTACGCATTTAATGTTCATCTCATTTTCTCGTGCAAACGAATTGATGAACTTGTAGCTACTCAATGCCATATCTACGGCCGTAACGCGGTCGGCTCCTCTTGAGATAAGTTCGTAGCTAATGTTACCCGTTCCAGCAAAAAGATCGAGGACATCGTCACCGTGAAAATCAAATTTATGTTCGAGAATGTTAAAGAGACTCTCTTTGGCAAAGTCTGTCGTAGGTCTTGCTCTGATACTTTTGGGGGCAACGACTTTCTTGCCTTTAAACTTGCCACTAATTATTCGCATAGTGGTCTGTAGTTAATTGCGCAATTCCTTGATAAGGAGGTTCAATATCCTTCAAACAGCTCAGCTTTACATTTCGGATGTAAACGGATAGATGCTTTTCGGTTTCGGCATGTTTTTCTGGGAACTTGCCATAACAATTCAAAGGCACTTCTTCTTGAGATAGCCCTAATTCTTGATAAATCAATAAGAGGTAGTACAGTACTTCTTCATCTGTTTTTATATCAAAAGTGTTACATAATTTGATCTCACGATCCATATGAACAGCAATGAAAACTCTATTCGCAAAGATGAGAAGGTGAACTCCATTTGTTTTGCAAATCGATAGAAGTAGCTCTAAAACGTGATGTTTTGAAACGGAAGGAATGGCATGGGAAACTGCAAAATCGGCAACCGTTTGCGTTTGAAACTGAATTTGTATGCCATGAGCTTCATCAAAACGCTTGTAGACTTTTTGCTGAGGAGTCCAGTTCATGAAAGTGATCAATGCCTCATCGTTTAGCATTTCATCTGAAAATGTGGGTAGGAGGTTGTAGGAGGTTCCTAAGTCAAAATAATGAGCTTCTTCTTTTTGAGAAGAGAGTTCTTGTTGCGTGAGTAATTCTGCCTTGTCAATGCCTTTGGAATTGAGTGAAATGGCCAAGAACTTCTCCTTAAGAGGAAATAGAAAAACCTTACCCCCACCTTCAGAATTTGCGGAAGAAGAGGATTGATAGATAGTCATGAAAAGGTAGGAATAATATTATTGCTCCCAGCTACCGTTTGTACTCTCATCAGAAAGGTCAAGACTTCCCAATTTCATCGTGTCTCTTGGCTGACCATCTTCTTTGAATGGATTAAACGCATACGTATCGATTACCAACATTGCGTTAGACAGGGAATCTAACTCTTTGGTTACCAATTTAAACTCATACGTTTTGTCTCCTGTATTTCTGATGATGTTCAATTTCTCTGGCTCAAATTTAAACTTGCGCTCTTCTGAGTTTTTGATTGCCTCTTCGCTGAAGAACAAATCTTCCATTACAGGAACCCAGTTCGTGTCTACTTTAAAGTAACCCAACTTGATTGCTTCTTCCTCATCGATACCATCTTGAATCAAGGCTTCATCGTCAAATGGGTCGTAACCTAAGGTGTCCAACTCCCATCCTTTGGGCTGTCTATCCGGAATTTGACCAGAAGGGTGAAGAACAATAGGAACCGTTCTGTAAACTTCATCTTCAATCAAGAAACGCTTCAATTCATCAAAGTTAGAAGCATATTTTCCATAAACTTTTTTGTATGCCAACTGAACCGTTCGAATATCATCCAACGATTGCTTAACGTCTTTTTCATACTTCGCCAAAGCTTCTTTCTTTTCAATGGTGTCTTGAAGTGATTGGATCGAGAAAAAGGTTAGAACACCGCAAAAAACAAAAAGCACAATCATCACTGAAATGTGCACGATTCGGTTGATTAACTCCATCGCGTATAACAATGAAACAATCCCAGCGATTAGAATCGAAGCACCGCCAAACAAGAACCAATCTGACTGCGTACGTTGCAACGCTTCGTGGGGCGTTACCGCAACAATAACCAACGCAATTCCTATCAATATCAAGAGCGTTGCAAATAAGTATTTCTTAGTAAAAAGGCCTAATTGTTCTAACATCTCTGAAGTCTATAAATTTGTACTTTCCTTTTGCAATGTACAAATGTAATATTTTTTATAAATGTAAAATCCTTAACTAAGGAAATAACTACTTTTCGGAGAGAATTACTTGGTAAACGGTTGTTGGAGACACAAAACAATCAGTCTTTGTAGTTGTCTTCTCGCAGTCTTTGCTTGATTTCTTCAATGTGCTTCAACTTCTTTTCCTGACGTAGTTTAATCGCAGATTTTGTGAAATATTGATGTTGCTCCAGAAATTTCACCTGAATTTCATCCCATAATCGATCGCTATTGATTTTTCCATGGTCTTTTAGTTCTCGTCTTAGCGTATCGGCTATTTGATGGAAATCATCACGTCCTAAGTAATCCAAATCTGCGTCACAGATGATCTGCTGTAGCTTGGTTTCTGGGTTGTGTGGAACAATGGTGGCGTATATCAAATCATGCACTACGCTTACTTGCTCTTCGGTGTAACCATAAAGTGGGAGAATTTCTGAAGCCATTCGCGCACCAATCGGCTCATTTTTATCGTACTGTTCCACAAAGCCAGCATCGTGATAAGTAGCAGCTGATTTCAAAACGAAAATATCCTCATCCAAAACGCCTTCCATAATTGCCAGTCGCTCCACGGCCTCAACCACATCATAGGTATGGTGAATCCCGTGATAATGAAGGTTGGGAGACAATTCTGCTTTCAAGATCTTCATGATGTGACGTTCTGCTTTGCGGTAGTTGATACTACTGTAAATGTGCAGATGGACGTAGTCTGTAAATTTCTTGTTGGGAATCGTACCGCGACCACCTTTAGAGAGATGGGGTTTGATACCCTCCACGTAATACATGTCAATTTCTCCTTTGTTTTTGGCCGGTACTTTTCCACGGTAAGTACAGTCAAAGTAGGGTTTGATGTATTCGTAAGTTCTTCCAGAGATGTTTACTTTGCCCGGGTCACTAGCCATCTCCATACGATTCGCAACGTTCACGGTATTTCCCCAAATATCATATGCAATACGTTTGGTTCCAATTACACCAGCAATAACGTCACCCGTGTGCAATCCAATTCTCAGCTGCCAAGGCTCTTCATCCTTGTAGCGTTTGGCTTCCTTCTCCATGAAACTTTGAATTTCAAGCGCTGCCAGAACGCAGTGAATCGGGTTTTCTTTATCTCTCAATGGAACACCACCTGCCGCCATATAAGCATCTCCAATCGTTTTGATCTTTTCGATCTGATGCTTTTCGATGATTTTATCAATTTCACGGAAGAGGTTATCGAGACGTTTTACCAATTCTGTAGGTTTAAACGCTTCTGCGATTTTCGTAAATCCTTTGATATCGGTAAACAGAACCGTTACCATACGGTAGTAACGAGGTTTTGTTTTTCCCTTGTTTTTAAGCTCTTCCACGGTTTCAGCTGGAAGAATGTTATGCAAAAGATTGTCAGATTTCTCCTGCTGAATCTGAAGTTCTCTTTGGTTGGCCTCCAGTTGCTCTTTTTGTTGGGTAATGGTTTTGGTTCTTTTCTCTACCAAGAATGCCAATCGCTCTTTTTGCGATTTCATACTTCTTATTCGCCATAGGTAGAAAAGATAAATGATCAGCGCTAGAACGCCTACGCACACTGTAATGAACCACCACGTACTCCAGTAAGGAGAGGAAATTCGAATAACCAATGACTTTGGATTCTTACTCCAAACGCCATCGCTATTGCTCGCCCAAACCTTAAAAGTATAGACTCCAGGAGATAGGTTGGAGTAATTAATTTGCTGTAAGTCATTGATTAGGATTTCTTCGTTATCCACTCCTTCCATCAATACTTTATACTTGTTTCCCTTCGGAAAAGTATAGTGCAACGCAGCAAATTTGAACGTGAGGTTGTTCTGCTGATAGCTTAGATTGAGTTCGTCTAGAAAAGAGATAGCTCCGATATCTTCAATTTCTTGATCAATCGGTCTGTTATAGATCAAAATATCTGTGATCACCACCTCAGGAGCAACGGTGTTGGGCTTTATATCTTCTGGGAAAAATGAGTTAAACCCAATAATCCCCCCAAAGAAAAGCTCTCCGTTGGCGGATTCGTAGTAAGCACCCGTATTAAACTCGTTACTTAGAAGTCCATCATTCTCGGTGTAATTTTCGAATGTTTTGGTTTTGTAGTTATAGCTGGAAAGTCCAAAGTTGGTGCTCACCCAAATGGTATTGTTTAAACTACTTCCTGTAATTCCATAAGTAGCGTTATTGGCGAGACCTTCTTCTTCTGTAAAGACTTCAAATTGCTCGGTATCAATGTCAAACTTATTTAACCCACCTCCATAGGTTGCAATCCAAAGCGTACCCTCTGGTTCTTCATGGATAGAAAGTACGGTGTTATTGCTCAAGCTATTTAAGTCATTGGGGTCGTTAAGGTAATGTTGGAATTTTAGGGTAGTCTTTCCATCTATAGCGATGGGATTAAATTTAGACAAACCTCCACCTGCCGAGCCCAGCCAATGGGTTCCTCTACTATCAATAAAGATAACACGAATGTCATTGGCTGTAACCGAACTAGGGTTTTGAGGGTCATGCACAAAATGTTCTGCAACTAAATCCTCAATGTGGATTCGAGCGAGACCTTCTTTGCAACCTACCCATGCGTAGTCCTTGTCGTCAAACTTAATGTAGTAACAGTGATCGTCATCCCATTCGTCTACCGTAGCTCTAAAATTGACTTTCTGGTATTCGAAGAGTTTTGGGTTTTTGGGATCAATATTGAGGATAAATATACCGCTTGAGGTAGCCGTCCATATTTTACCAAAACGATCAATATTAATGAAGTAGACACTGTTGTTATTGGGTTGATTGAGGTTACTGCTCTTAAAAGGATATTGATTGTACTGGTTGGTGATACGGTTGATCGTGGTAATCCCCTGACGCGTTCCTACATAAATGATGGTGTCGGTTGGATGAATGGACCAAACCGTTTTGTCTAATAAGCTCTTCTTGCTTCCAAATTCGTAGGCATAGGAATTAAATCCTTGTTTAACGGGGTCAAAATAGGCTAAACCATCCTGCGTTCCAATCCAAACTGACCCCGTGCGATCTTGATAAATATCGTTAACAATATTGTGCGGAATCGAGTAATTATTGAGGTCGCTCGAAACGTAGTTGGTGAATTTAGGTTTTCCGTTTTCTACAATAATTCGGTACACACCATTTCCACTGGTGGCTACCCAAAAAGTAGAATCATTTTCTTTTAGGATGTCCTCTACGGAATTCAGGGTGAGTTGATTGTTCTTAGGTTTGAGTTCGGAAAATTTTGGGATCGGCATGGACATGTCGATGAGGTTAAGACCCGATTGCGTCCCTAGAAGCACCATGTTTGGTGAGTATTGAACAGCTGCCGATACATTATTATTAAGTATGGAAGCCTTCTTGGATGTCGATTGAAAATGGGTATACTCTTTTGAGTTTAGGTCCAGAATGATTGCTCCCTGACCATCTGTTCCTACCCAAAGTGTATTATCGATAACGGAAAGTTTGGCAATTTTTGTTCCAGGAAACCCATTGCTGGTATTAAAGACTTTCAAGGCATTGGTCTCAGTATTCCAGACGTACAATCCTTCTTTTGATGTCCCGATATACAGATCCTTGTCTACGAGCAGCAAGTCATTGATCGTAGAGGTTGAGATCTTAGAGAGGATGTCGGGATTGTTGAACTCCTTGTTTGCTGGATCGTAAACTGTGACACCACCGTTTTGTGTTCCGATGTACATTTTTCCGGATAACGAGTCTGAGACAAAAGTTTCGATAAACGAAGAACTCAGGCTGTTGGTGTTGTTAACGATGTGTTTGTGTACTTTAAAATTAATCCCATCGTATCGGTTCAAACCATCTTGCGTTCCTATCCAAATGTAGCCCAAAGGGTCTTGACCGACACAGTTGATAACGCTTTGCGATAGACCATCTTTAATGGTAAGAGTGTTAAAGCGAATGGTTTGTGCGAAATAGCCTGATGTAAAAATCAGGCTAAATAGAACTACGTATGATAGTTTCGCAAGTTTTGTCATAAGTTGCAAAAAGTCCGAACGGAAGGGGTGCCTGCTCGTTATTCTGTATCATTTTGCTCTTCAGCATCATCGCTTTGAGCATCATCGGTCTCTTCGGTTGCAGGTGGAGGAGTGTCTGTGGTTTCTTCCTGCTTATTGCCCAAGTAATTTGGGAGCTGCATTCCAGCCATATTGAACATTTCTTCTAAAGGCGGCACAGATTTGTAAATACCGCTCAGAAAGTTGGCTGTAGACGTTTTTCCGTTCGAGTTTTGACCACCATCCCAAACAGTAACTTTATCAATCTTGATATTGCTAATCGCTTCGGCTTGTGTTTTAACCAACTCAGGAAGTTTATCTGCAACGAGTAGTAATACCGCATCCTTCGGATTTTGACCAGCCGCATCCACGATTCTATCCAATCCTTCTGCTTGCTTGGTCAATACTTCATAAAGACCTTGTGCTTCCGCTTGTTTTTTCATTAAGATCGCATCGGCTTCACCTTTTGCAATCCTTCTAATATTTTCTGCTTGCGCTTCGGCTTGAATTTCGATTTTACTCTTTTCGATTTCAGCAGGAACAACGATATCCGCATATTGAGAAGCTTTGTCTCTTTGAGCACGCTGGTTCTCAGCTTCTTGCTCAGCCACGTATGCTTCTTGAAGGGCTTGTGCTGCCTGAACCTTCTCTGCAGCAATCGCTCTCTTCTCAGCTTCAGCTTGTTTCTCTCTTCTCAACGCATCCGATTCTGCAATTTCAATTCTAGCGGTGTTTTCACCTTCAATTGCTTTTGCATTAGCTGCTGAAGTTTGAATTCTTTCGTTCTGAAGGGCCTTGGCCTCACCAATTTTTGCCTGAGCCATCGCATCAGCCGTTTGGATTCGCTCATTTTGAAGTGCTTGTGCCTCACCAATTTTTGCCTGTGCATTGGCAGCAGCTACTTGTGTTCGCTCGGTCTGTTGTGCATTGGCCTCACCGATTTTTGCTTTAGCTGTAGCTTCTGCAACTTTTACGCGTTGCTCTTGTACTGCATTCGCCTCACCAATCGAACCGTCTCTGTTTTTCTCTGCAACCGATCTTCTTGCTTCGTTGATTGCGTGTGCAGCAGCTTCCTTACCAAGTGCTTCAATATAGCCTGATTCATCTTTGATATCCGTAATGTTTACGTTAATCAGTTTCAGACCAATTTTCTTGAGTTCCGCTTCTACGTTGTGTGTAATGTTTGCCAAGAACTTGTCTCGGTTTGAGTTAATTTCCTCAATGTCCATCGTAGCAATAACCAAACGCAACTGACCGAAAATAATATCTCTGGCAATGGATTTAATTTCATCCTTGGTTAAGTTCAGCAATCTCTCTGCTGCGTTATTCATAGAACCTGCTTCATTCGATATCGCAATTGTAAAGCTAGAGGGAACGTCTACTCGAATGTTCTGCTTTGAAAGGGCGTTTTTTAACTCTACCTCCAATGAGAGAGGAGCCAAGTCTAAGAACGAATAATCTTGAAGAACTGGCCAAATAAAAGCTGCTCCACCAGAAATACACTTGGCTGATTTGCCTGCATCACTTCCTCGTCCGTAGATAACAAGGATCTTATTGGAGGGGCATCGCTTATATCTCCTAATCCATGTTGTGATGATCACAACTACGAATAATACGGCAACAAGTATTCCAACTAGAGCAAATGAAAAACCATCCGGTTGAAAAGAAGTTTCTAGCAAAGAGAAATTCATAGTAATACGTTTAGGTTTTGTAGACGTAAATATAGGATATTCTCTTTTACTTGGGCAGGATATCGGAAAAAAAGAAAGAAATTATCGGAAACTAAGAATGATCTTATCCACGAACCTTTTCTACGAGTACAATTTCGTCTGAAACGACTTTGATTACGCGGATAACATTGGCTCGTTGCAAATCTTCATCTTCATCTGTTAAGGCTTCCAGTTCACGTAATGAACCTTGTACTCGGATTGAAATTTTCCCAATGGTACTTCTGTTGGCACCAATGGTAAGATAAACCTCGCCAATTATACCCACGGCATTGTTAAGGTCGAGGTTGCCGCTTTCACCTGAGTTTCTTAAGAAATAGAAGAGGGAAGCCATCGCCAACATCATTAATAATCCGCAAATTAAAGATACAATAATCGTGGTGGTAGGGGTGTAGCCAGAATAAAAACAGGCCAAGCCAGACCAACCGAAAATTGTTACAAAACCAACTAAATTCTTGAACGTTAAAAATTGGAAATCAATACCACCATCAAAGTCACTATCTCCGATCTCGTCTGCTTCTCCGCCTAAGAAGGTCATAACTAAGATAAACAGAAAAAACAAGGATCCAATTAGGGTTGTGATCCAATATACTTTTGCTAGAAGCTCTAAGCCGCTCCACCATTCGCTCATAGTTGTGTAAATTAAAGGTTATACTGAGAATACGAAGTTTTTTATTGAGAGGTTACAGAATAAGATCAGATTCGAACACCGATGATCAAAATATCGTCAACTTGTTCGAAAGACCCTTTCCAGGTTTCAATCTCTTGGTCTAGCATTTCTTTTTGCTTGCTCATCGGTTCATCTTTGATCGATACCAACAGTTCTCTAAACTGTCTATACATGAATTTCTTTCCTTTCACTCCACCAAACTGATCCGCATAACCGTCAGAGAAAACGTATACTAAATCTCCCTTCTGCAACTCAAATTCATGATTGGTATAATGCTCTGTGCCGTCTTCGAAGCTTGCAATGGCAAACTTGTCGGCTTTGGTAACCATAATTTCACCATCTCTCACAATGTATAGTGGGTTGTTGGCACCAGCATATTCAAGTTGCTTAAGGTCTTTTGAGATAGCACACAAAGCCAGGTCCATTCCATCTCTCACACTAATTCCTTCTTCTGACTTATTCAAAGCTTCGGAAGATAGCTTATTCAACTTGTCTAGAATGTTTGCTGGTTTGTCTTCCCTTTCATTTATGATTTGGTTGAGGGCATTGGCTCCAATCAAACTCATAAAAGCTCCAGGTACTCCATGTCCCGTACAATCTACTGCCGAAAAAAGAATCTTGTCTTCTGTTTCACTTACCCAATAGAAGTCTCCAGAAACAATGTCTTTTGGTTTAAACAAAACAAAGGAATCTGGTAACAATCGCTCAATAAAAGCATGCTGCGGAAGGATCGAATCTTGCAGTCGCTTTGCGTATCGGATACTGTCGGTAACGTCTTTGTAGAGTTCTTCCAACTTTTCGCTCTGACGTTCAATCTCTTCTTTCTGACGAACTACCTCTGCCGTACGTTCCTTCACTTTTTGCTCGAGAATTCGTTCGTTTTCTGCTAACTCGTCACGCATTTTTACCAAGGCATGTCCTAATACATCCTCACTGCTCAACGGTGTGTAAGGGTAGTCAAAGTTACTTTTACCCACCTCATTAGCAAAGTCAGTAGTTCGTTTTAGTCCATCTACCAATTGATTCATGGCGATAGACATTTCACCGATCTCATCGTTACTTGGGTCCACCTTCTGTTTCGGGAAAATCCCCTTACCTAGGTTAATTAGAATGCCTTTCAGCTGAGTAACCGGACGTGTAATGCTTCGGGTAGTGAAGAGGGCAATGATCATGGTTCCCACTACCAAAACCAAGAGTGCAACGATGATCAGTTTGAAGAGGAATGAAAACCCATCCGAAGTCTCGGTGAATTTCACATTCATGGTCTCCTTTTGCTTAGAGGATTCGTTTTCTTTCTTTTCTCTTAATTTATGCGTTTTGGCAAGAACTTCATCTAGTTTAGGGTTGATATCATCAATGGCCGTTTGTGCCATGAATAGATTAGTTACGTCTGCTTTTGAAGCAAAGTCCGTAAGCACCATTCGGATATTCATGTCGATATCATCCTTGAGAACAACTAAATCTTTCTTGATTTCCTTGTATGCTTGGAGGTCTTCGCTTGCGTCATCTCCCCACTTGCTGGCAACATCGTTTAGCGCCACAGTGTCTTCGTGCAGTAAGGTGTCCATGATGGTATTCATGGCGTGAAGCGAAGTAAGGTCATTCGTTGTATTGTAAACCCAGTTATTGACGTGAAATGAAAGATCATCCAAGTCTTCCTCAAGAGATTCGAGACCTTTTACTGTTGGTTCACCTACTTCGTTGTATTGTTTGTTAGAATGACCATAGGAGTCAAGCGTTGCTTTGGCGCCATTAACCATTGATATGGTATAGCCAAAAACAGCGAATATCAGCACCCCTACAACAATAAAACCTAAACCTATTTTCCGTCCGACCGTAAATCGCATGCCCTAAAATACAAAAAGGAATCAATCAGGATTCCTTTATTGTTAAATAATTTTATTAAAACTAGTTATCTTCCTGAGGAGGAGACATTCCGCCACCTTCTTTTTCCTTCGTTAACTCGTCATATAATTTTTGATAGAAGTCACTTTTCTCTTTTTCTTGTAGCATGAAATAAATTCCAGCTAGACCATACAAAACATCTCTGTTCTTAGGTTGTTGCTCGTGCGCTCGTTTTAAGTAGGGTAGCGATTTCATACCAAGCGCGCTTGATTTTTCCTGATTTTCATACATTGTCAAAATGTCGTCTTCAGGATCCATGTTCAAAATAATGTCGATCGACAGGTTGTGATAAAGATATCCTAAGTTCTTATTGGCATCAAATCCTAACGTGTCTATTGCTAACGCTTTTTCGTAGTATACAATGGCCGAGTCGATGTAGTTCGCTCGTGTAGATTTGGCGTTTTCAAATAACTCTACGTAGATGCTTCCGATCATATTATTAAACGTCATGTCATGCTCTTTCAGGTCAAGCTTAACGCCAGATCGTTTCACAGCATCGTGATAAATGTCATTCAACTTCAACGCTTCTTCGTAGTGAATGGTATCCAAACGCTGCGCAATGTTCTTTTGAATTCGGATACAGATATTTCTAAGACTCTTCTTGTTCTTATCTGTGAATTCATTGTTCGCATCTAATTCGTTCGACTTCAAGAAGGCTTCAAATGCTTCCGTTCTCATTGCCGAGTAGGGATCATCAATTTCTTCTGCTTTGTAAAGTTCATAGCAAATAAAACCTTTGATGTGATAAGCATAGGCATCTTTGCTGAGCTCATCGCACATGGTAATTGCGGTATCGATGAACGCAAGTGCCTCTTTGAACTCTTCGTTTCCGTACTTTTCAATGGCCACCTGATCGTAGATGCAATATTTATTCTTCTCCTGAGCAAACGAAGTGCACGCTGCCAGCATCAAAATAAATGTCGATATGTATCTCAAGCGCATCATCAGATAACGGTTGTAGCCATTTTAAGCAAAGAAGGTCCTATGGTTAAGGGAACCAACTCAGCGTTCGATTTACTAATTTCAAATAACAACTTATTGTTGCTCACCACAAAATTGATAACGGAGCCGTCATAGAGCAGTCCGCCTTTATCGGAAACAACAAGTGTCTTGTTTTTACGCAGTTGTGAAGTGTGTTTGGCCAAGTCAGAACTATGTTCTGGAGCAACGTAAAGAATGTGTGCAGCGCCTACTTGGTTATAAGAGTCTGCGAAAGAAAAAACAATTTTTTGTCCGTTGATTTCTTTACCTGCATACGTGCTATTCATCATTTGATAAAGATCCTTGTCACCCAGTACAGTGACTTTAAAGTCTCCTGATTTTAAGGACGTAGGCCATTCTACATTTTTGATGAAGTTGTACACAAACATGCTCTTTAGCTTAAGGTTGGCACCACCAGCAGCACCTTGCCCCCAAGCAATCCCGCTTGAGAATAAGATAAAAATAGCTATTTGAATGATGCGTCTCACTTTTACTTGAATTGAGCCAATTGGTTACAAATTTAATAAATTATCTCATTTTTAATAGTCATATATGGATTAACTAAAACTGTGCCAAAAACGTTAATGATCAAAGCTATTTTTTTTGAAATAGTTTCTTCTTTTTCTTTTTACCGGGTCCTTTCTGCTTTTTCTTCTTCTTTTTCTTTTTGTATTTCTTATTGAAGTAAGAAGGGTTTTTCTTTTGCTTGAAGGAGTCTTTTTCCTTCAGCTTAGGCTGTTTTTTTTGTTTCTTTTTCTTCGGCTTTTTGTATTTGTGAGGATTCTTCCCTGCGTAAGGATTCTTTTTTAACTTTTTTTTCTTTTTCTTCTCCTTAAAGGCGTCCTCGTCCTCAGAGAGCATTTTCACCTTCTTCTTTTTTTTCGCCTTTTTGTTTTTTTTCTTTGATTTATTTTTTCCAGCAGAAGGGTCTTTATACTGTCCGTATGAGACATGCGTCATGTTGCCAATTGCAAAAAAGGCTATGATACTAAATATTACAACGCTTATCCTCAAACAGTGTATTCTTAAGCCATGTCAATCGGTTGTGCCGCAAGTGTTTGAAGGTCTCTATCAAACAAATATAAACCTCCTTTGTCATTACCAATCATGTTCAATTTATCGATAATGTTTCTTGCTAGTGCTTCTTCTTCAAGTTGCTCAGATACATACCATTGCATAAAATTATGCGTTGTGTAATCCTTTTCACTAAGACAAACATCTACCACGTTATTAATACTATCAGTAACGTTCATTTCGTGCTCAAGCAGCGATTCAAAAATTTCTTTGATTGAATCGTACTCAGAAGGTGGCTTTGTCAATGGTGGGATTACAGCAGTACCTCCTCGCTCATTGATAAATTTGACCAATTTCAACATGTGCATTCTTTCTTCATCACTATGCTTATACAAAAATGCTGCCGTTCCGTTCATTCCTTGAGTTTCTGCCCAAGAAGCCATGGCCAGGTAGAATTGCGATGACGATGCTTCAAGTTCAATTTGTTTATTGAGTGCTTTTTCAATTTTCGGTTTTAGCATAATTTTTTGATTTATTACGATTTCTAAAATTGTAGTTAAACTAATTGCTCACAAAAATAAGTGTATAATAGGACTTTTATCTATTAATTCCTTAAATAAATCTAAATGTTTTTCTAATATTTGGGAGTTCAAACCAATTAGGCTACTTTCACGCTGCGTTGGAAACATTGTATAGTTGTCAGATTTGTTGTTGCATATTGAGAATCTTACTACCACCTTTTCAAATGAAAACGGTACCGTTAAGGCTGTTGACAATGTAAGCCTTAAGTTAAATAAAGGAAAGATTTTGGGTGTTGTGGGAGAGTCGGGTTCTGGTAAGTCGGTCACTTCACTCTCTGCTATGGGATTAATTCCAAGCCCCCCCGGGAAAATTGAATCTGGTAATATTTGGCTGCGGGTGAAAGGTGAAATGAGGAATGTTGTCAATTTCTCTCAACGACAATTTCAGGCGATACGTGGTAATGAGATTGCTATGATCTTTCAGGAGCCGATGACGTCTCTTAATCCGGTTTTTAC
The DNA here is from genome assembly GCA_964387945.1 of uncultured Flavobacteriales bacterium. GTDB lineage: Bacteria > Bacteroidota > Bacteroidia > Flavobacteriales_D > Parvicellaceae > Parvicella. Next base: position 103,244 of record CAYLYX010000003.1, read on the forward strand.
CTGTGGTGAGCAAGTGGTAGAGGCAATTCTTCGACACGATAAACAACTGGCTGCTCAATCGCTGGTGGTGTATTGGTCTGAAAAGGTGATGAAGACAATTATTAACCTCACGATTAAACCGGCACTAAATATTTTGATTGTCTTAACGAATGTGCTGTTGTACATTCTTAAAGTATTGTTCGTTTACCCTATTTTTTTTCGAAAAAGAGGTGAGAAATTCTCTGAAGTTTCCAAAAGGTTGACCATTCCGCCTTTTAGAGGTTACCGAACAAAGGCTGAGAAAAGTGCCGAAGAAAAAACGATTGAATTGTTCAAGAAGGTCATGCTCCCCAGGCCGTCAAAAATATTTTCTAGTTACCCGCATCAAATCTCTGGTGGGCAAAAGCAGCGCGTGATGATTGCTATGGCATTATCCTGTAACCCGAAGGTGCTCATTGCAGATGAACCGACTACCGCTCTTGATGTTACTGTTCAGAAGACAATTTTGGACATTATTAAAGACCTGCAGTCGGAGTTTGAAATGGGGGTGATCTTCATTACACATGATTTGGCTGTTATCGCGGAGTTGGCAGATGATATTGCGGTAATGTATAAGGGGAAGATTGTGGAGCAAGGATCGGTTCAGGAAGTTTTCTTGAAGCCGAAACATCCGTATACAAAAGGTTTATTAGCCTGTAGGCCTCAGTTAGATATTAGATTAAGCGAATTACCTACGCGAAAGTATTTTGTAGAGGAAAATGAACAGGGAGTTTTGGTTCAAACGTCTCGAAACATTGATGATTTGCTTCAAGAACTCAAGGTGGATGATGCTGAAATACGCATGAAGCATGAAATCTTGTACGCTGCTGACCCCTTGATTAAAGTAGAAAAGTTGAAGACTCATTTTCCGCTTGAAAAGAACGTGTTTGGAAAAGCAATTGACTTTGTTAAGGCCGTGGATGACGTTAGTTTTAATGTTTATCCAGGAGAGACGCTAGGGCTTGTAGGAGAATCGGGGTGTGGAAAAACGACATTGGGTCGGACGTTGCTAAGACTGGTGGAAGCAACCGGTGGCAAGGTCACCTTTGGCGGGAAGGATGTGCTCGGGATGAAGAAAGAAGATCTTCGAAAGTTGCGAAAGGATGTTCAGATCATTTTTCAGGATCCGTACTCTTCTTTGAACCCCAGAATGCGAATAGGGGAGGCCATTATGGAACCGATGCGCGTTCATGGAATTTGTGAGAATGATTTTCAACGAAAACAGGAGGTGTTGGAGCTACTGGTGCGCGTTGGACTGAAAGAAGAACATTTTAACCGATATCCTCACGAATTTTCAGGAGGGCAACGTCAGCGAATTTGTATTGCAAGAAGCATAGCGCTAAAACCTAAGTTTGTCATTTGTGATGAGTCCGTTTCGGCTCTAGACGTTTCGGTTCAGGCAGATGTGCTGAATTTGCTCAATGAACTGAGAAATGAGTTTGGTTTGACCTATCTCTTTATCTCTCACGATCTTTCAGTTGTGAAGTTCATGAGTGATCGAATCATCGTAATGAACAAGGGAAAAATTGAAGAAATAGGAACTTCTGATGAAATCTATTCCAATCCTAAATCCCTGTATACGCAGTCTTTGATTGATGCTATTCCTAAAGGAATTGTAGCCTAGAGAACTTCTAACTTCGCAAACTGCAGCAGCAATTGCTTCTGTCCGTGTGAAGGGAAGAAAACAGTAGCTTTTCCATCTTCAACCGTCAATACTTTTCCTTTTCCAAAACGATCGTGCACCACTTCAGCTCCGGGAATTACTTTGCTAATATCTACCTTTGGAGCTTTCGTGGTTCCACTTACTTTTTTTAGGTTTTTGGGAACGCCAAAGCTAGGTTGTGTGGTACTCGCAGAAGAAGGTGCACTCTTCTTGGTATACTTCTGCGACTGATTCTTATACTTTTCGAGGTAAGCAGGTTGTTTTTTCTGCTTACCTCCAAAGCGATCAAACCCAAGATCATCTGCTCCGAGATGCATCGGTGACTGTTCTTGACTTGCCAAACTGGTGTCCAAAAACTTCGAGTCAATTTCTTCAATAAATCTGCTCGGTTCACATTGCGTAAGCTGTCCCCATCGATATCGGCTGGTTGCATAACTCAAGGTGCATTTTTTTTCTGCACGCGTCACGGCTACATAAAAAAGTCTCCTTTCCTCTTCTAGTTCACTTCTCGTGCTAATCGACATTTGTGAAGGAAATAAGTTTTCTTCCAACCCAACGATATAGACGTACGGAAACTCAAGTCCTTTAGCACTGTGAATAGTCATTAGGGTAACTTTCTCTTTGTCTTCATCGCTCTCATTATCGGCATCCGTAAGCAGTGCCACATCAATCAAAAAGTCGGACAATGTGATCATCTTCTCTTCGGTTGATTCATTGTCCGTGAACTCTTGGATACCGTTGAGCAGTTCTTGAATGTTCTCATACCTCGAAACACCTTCGGGAGTTTTGTCCGAATAAAGTTCTTTGTAAATGCCAGATACTTTAGCGATTTCATCGGCTAGTTCAAATGCTTTGGTGTTGTCTAGCTTCGAACCAAAACTTTTCATCATTAGTGTGAACTGCTGCAATTTATTGAACACACCAGAACTTAACTGAACACCATACTCGGCAGGGTTGCAAGCAGCATCCCATAATGAAGCCCCAGCATTATTTGCTCCAATCGTCAGTTTGTCAATCGTTGTATTCCCAATTCCTCTTTTGGGGTAATTAACGATTCGTTTGAAAGCTTCTTCATCTTTGGGATTGGCGGCTAGTCTGAAATAGGCCAGTAAATCCTTGATTTCTTTTCGTTGATAAAACGAAAGTCCACCATAAATCTTATAGGGAATATTTAATTTGCGAAGTGCTTCCTCCATTGATCTGGATTGCGCATTGGTTCGGTATAAGATCGCAAAGTCATTGTCTTTTGCCTGAAGGTTGTTCTTGGATTCAAAAATGTCATTGGCTACGTACTTCCCTTCTTCGTTATCCGAATAAGTTCTTACCACTTTGATTTTATCGCCCTCAGCATTTGAAGTCCAGACATCTTTTTTAATCTGATCACGATTGTTTTCGATGATGCTATTAGCAGCATCTACAATGGTTTGCGTACTACGATAATTCTGTTCTAACTTATACAGGTTGTAATCAGGATAATCTCGCTTGAAGTTGAGGATGTTTTGAATGTTTGCTCCCCTAAAGGCGTAAATACTCTGAGCGTCATCACCTACTACACACAAGTTTTCGAAACGAGCAGCCAATCGTTTTACAATGAGGTACTGGGAGTAATTCGTATCCTGGTACTCATCCACGAGGATGTACTTGAATTTTTCCTGATACTTGAGCAAAACATCTGGATGCTTTTTCAATAAAACGTTGGTAATGAAAAGCAAGTCGTCAAAGTCCATGGCGCCAGCACGGTAACAACGCTTGGCGTATTCCAAGTAAATGTCACCCATCTTAGGCCGTGCATTGGATTGATCCTCAGAAACAATTTCTACATTCTTGAGATAAGCTTGCGGAGAAATTAGATTGTTTTTTGCGGAAGAAATTCTTCCATACACAATATTGGTTTTGTACAACTTATCATCCAGTCCCATCTCTTTGATGATGGTTTTGAGTAGGCTTTTCGAATCTTGTGTGTCGTAAATCGTAAAGTTACTTGGGTAACCTATTTTGTCATATTCAGAACGGAGTATTCGAGCAAAGATGCTGTGAAAAGTTCCCATCCAAATGTTTCGAGCTTCATGACCTCCAATCATTTTGGCAATCCGCTCTTTCATTTCTTTGGCAGCTTTGTTGGTAAACGTAAGAGCTAGAATATTGAAAGGGTCAACACCATTATCAATTAAGTGAGCAATGCGATAGGTTAATACCCGGGTTTTACCAGAACCCGCTCCCGCAATCACCATCATTGGTCCTTCCAAATGCATAGCTGCCGCTCGCTGGGGTTCGTTCAGTTCTTTTAAATACTCCATAAGAGTCCAAAGTTACTGAAGATAGGTTTACGTTTTCAGGAAGTAAGGAAAAGTTATTTACAACAAGATCAGATCCTATTCAAAGTTCACCAAAACGCGATTTTTCTCAACGGTTTCGCCTTTTTCAACTTCAATGCTTTTAATGACACCATCTATTGGAGACTTTAGGAGATTCTCCATTTTCATGGCTTCCAAAATAACGATGGGTTCATCTTTAGCAACTTCTTGTCCAGAAGAAACTTTAATGTCCAAAACAACACCAGGCATGGGTGCTTTCATGTCATTTATTTTCTTAACGGCTCCAGCTCCCATTCCCATTGACTTTAGCAACAAGTCATACTCATCAGCGATTTTAACAGAAAGTGGATTGCCATTGACCTTTAGAAGAAGTTCTTTTTTGATAGGATCAAGCTTTAACACACGGGCAGTATACTTCTTTCCATCTTTTGTGAGTACAAATGATCTTTGGTCGGCAGACTCTTCTACAATGTTCAACGAACTCTCCTTTTCACCGTGGGAGAAGGTGAGGGTGTTCTTGTTTGTAAGGTTAAACGTAATTTCTCTGTTACCGTCAATCGTGCTTTTAATCTCCATTATTTTAGAATTTTACCATCGATCAAAAATAAAAACCAGATGCTTTCTAGAATGCTATCTTTGCGATCGTGAACAAAAATAGTATAAAATCATGAATAGCAAGTTTCTCTTTTTAGTGATCGTGAGCGGAGTACTAATTTCTTGTAACCCAAGAAAAGGAGCCGTGGATACAGACAACGTAAACGTGGGTGTTACCACTTCTCAAGTGGAAAAGGATGAGCCCGCTGTTCAGCCTGTGTATAATCCGTCAGAAACTAGAGTAAATGATTTGTTACACACCAAGCTAAATGTGAGCTTTGATTGGGAGAACAGACAGTTGGCGGGTGTAGCAACGCTGACCCTTACTCCTTACGCAAGACCAGTAGACAGTCTTATTCTTGATGCTAAGGCGATGGATATTAACAGCGTCACCATGGGTGATGGAACGTCAAAAATGAAAGACTTAGAATATAAGTACGATGGTTGGACGCTAAGAATTAAGTTGCCAAAACAGTACGTAAGAGGTGAGGAGTATATGCTCACCATTAGATACATAGCAAAACCAGAAGAAGTAAAGCAAAGTGGAAGTGCAGCGATTGTTGAGGCAAAGGGGTTGTATTTTATCAATCATGATGGTAGTGATCCGAAAAAACACATGGAAATCTGGACTCAAGGAGAAACGGAGTCGAGCAGTACATGGTTTCCGACTATTGATAGTCCCAACGAAAAAACCACGGAAGAAATTTACATGACCGTTCAAGATAAGTACACTACACTATCTAATGGACTTATGGTTGACTCAAAGAAAAATAACGATGGTACAAGAACGGATCATTGGAAGATGGATCAACCACATGCTCCCTATTTATTTATGATGGCGGTGGGAGAGTTTGAAATAATTAAGGATCAATGGGTGCGGAAGGATAGCTCTATCATGGAAGTAAATTACTATGTTGAGAAGAAATACGCGCCATACGCTAAAGATATTTTTGGAAAGACACCAAAGATGTTAGGCTACTTTTCAGATCTATTAGGAGTTGAATACCCTTGGCCGAAGTATAGCCAGATTGTAGTGAGAGATTATGTGTCTGGAGCGATGGAAAACACTACCGCTACCATTCATGGAGATTTTCTTTACAAAACAAAGAGAGAGCTGATCGATGAGAACAACGAGTCCATTATTGCACACGAATTGTTTCACCATTGGTTTGGTGATTTAGTGACCTGTGAGAGTTGGGCTAACCTGCCGTTGAATGAGTCTTTTGCCAACTATAGCCAGTTTTTGTGGGATGAATTTGAACATGGCAGAATGGAGGCCGATATGAATGCTTTTTCCGAAATGGATGGATACTTCCTATCCGCAGAGCAAGGAGGTCACGTAGACATGATTCGTTTTGATTATGCGAGTAAAGAAGACATGTTTGATGGGCATTCTTATAATAAAGGAGGGCGTATTCTGCACATGTTGAGAACCTATCTTGGTGATGAAGTCTTTTTTAGAGCACTTAAAAACTACCTTACAGAGAACGCATATACAGCCACAGAAATTCACGAATTGCGTATGCAATTTGAGAAAGCAAGTGGAGAGGATTTGAATTGGTTTTTTAATCAGTGGTTTTTGGCGAGTGGGCATCCGGTGGTTACCATTAAGCAGAGTTACGATGCAACACAAAAAGAACTTACAATAAGTATTACACAAAACCAGAAGTTAGAAGAATGGCCTTTGTACCAGCTGCCAATAGATATTGATATCTACATTAATGGTAAGGTGAGAAGAGAAAGAGTTTGGGTGAGAAATGAATTGAACGAATTTAAGTTTAATGTAGATCAAGCACCTGACCTAGTAAATGTAGATGCTACAAAAACTACACTTTGGAAGAAAGTGGATAGTAAAGACATGGATCAGTGGGTTTATCAATTGAACAACGCACCGCTGTGGTTAGATAAAAAAGAAGCGTTTGAGAAGTTGGAAAAAAGTAGTGATGACTATGCGATGGACGCAATTATGAAATCCTTGAATCACGAATTTTACGATGTGAGATTAATGGCGATTGGTGCATTGGATGGCTCATTAAAAAAGCGACCAGAAGAAGTGAAGAAAGCATTAGTTTCCTTATTGAAAAAGGAGAAGCACCCAGCTGTGCGTGCAGAAATCATTGATTTTCTTGGAGACAATTACGCTGATTTGAGCATGCTCAATCCTATTTTTGAGAAAGGATTGGAAGACGAGTCACTTCAAGTAGTAGCAGCCTCGCTAAAAGCGTACGCAAAGCACAATGGAGAAAAGGGACTGGCAAAAGCAAAGACGTATGAGTCACAGGAGTCAGCTAAGGTGCAATTGGCAGTGGCAGATATCTATGCCAATTATGGATCTCCAGCGCAGATGGAGTTTTTTACTAAAAACGTTACCGAGCTATCAGGCTTTAATAAGTTTACGTTCCTATCGCACTACTTTAAGTTTCTTAAGAATCAAGAAGATGAAGTTACTGCAGAAGGAATTCCTGTTTTTATCGATGTAATCGAAAGTGACGGGTTGTGGTATGAACGATTGGCAGGATATCAACTGTTGAATGGTTTACAAGCACATTTTGATAAGCGTGCCGGACAAATTGACAATGAAATCGCGAGTTTGGAAAAAGACGGTAGTTTATCGGATGATAAAAAAATGGAGTTGGATAAATTGAAGCAATTCTGCATTTCAAAGAAAAATCAAATTAGCGGAAAGCTAGATGCTCTCAAGGCAAAAGAAGACGATCCGAATATCTTGCAGTACATGCCGAAGTGATTCGTTTAACTTAGCTTAACGCTGAGTTTGATTCTCGCTATCACATTTCTGTTAAATTTGCATCTTATACACACGTTAGTTGTTCTCTTATTTTGTTTGGGAACGGCTAGAAAAAACTACATATGAGCAGAAAGCCAAGAAAAAAGGATGCATTAGATTATCATAGTCAGGGCAGACCTGGGAAGATTGAGGTAATTCCAAGTAAACCATACAGCACACAGCGTGATTTATCACTAGCATATTCGCCCGGAGTGGCCGAACCGTGCAAAGAAATTGCAAAAAACAAGAAAGACGTTTACAAGTATACCTCCAAGGGTAATTTAGTGGCCGTTATTTCAAATGGAACAGCAGTACTCGGGCTAGGAGATATCGGACCGGAAGCGTCTAAGCCGGTGATGGAAGGAAAGGGGCTATTATTCAAAATTTTTGCAGATATCGATGTGTTTGACATTGAAGTAGATGCTTCAGACGTTGATAGTTTTATTCAGACGGTGAAAGCGATTTCTCCAACCTTTGGTGGGATCAATCTAGAAGATATTAAAGCTCCAGAAGCCTTTGAGATCGAGGAGCGGCTGAAGGAAGAGTTGAACATTCCGATTATGCACGATGATCAGCACGGGACAGCGATCATTTCGAGTTCGGCACTATTGAATGCCTTAGAAATTGCAGATAAGAAGATTGAAGATGTTAAAGTAGTGGTGAATGGAGCAGGAGCTGCAGCGATTTCATGTGCAAAATTATATGTAGCACTGGGCGTGCAGAAGAAGAATTTATTCATGTTGGACTCCAAGGGACTGATTACTTCTAAAAGAGATAATACGGATAAATATAAACAGCTTTTTCAGCAGGATTGTGATGACATTCCATTAGACAAGTTAATGAAAGGAGCGGATGTGTTCCTAGGGTTATCTAAAGGAGGTGTGGTGAGCAAGGAGATGATCAAATCGATGGCTAAAAATCCGATTGTGTTTGCATTAGCTAATCCAGAACCTGAAATTTCCTATGAAGAAGCAACTTCTGTGCGTGAGGATATCATCATGGCAACGGGAAGAAGTGATAATCCGAATCAAGTAAATAATGTACTTGGATTTCCTTACATCTTTAGAGGAGCTTTGGATGTTCGAGCCACTAAGATCAACGAAGAGATGAAGTTGGCAGCTGTTCGAGCGATTGCTGAGCTGGCGAAAGAAACTGTTCCAGACGAGGTGAATCAGGCTTATGATGAGTTGAATTTGAGTTTTGGAAGAGAACAGATAATTCCCAAACCACTAGATCCAAGGTTGATTTATTGGGTTGCTCCAGCAGTAGCCAGAGCCGCTATGGAGTCTGGTGTTGCAACTGAACCTATTGAAGATTGGGAAGCTTATGAAAACCTATTGATGAAGCGATTGGGTCTTGATAACAAGCTCATGAAAAACATCGTGGCTCGAGCCAAAAAGAACCCCAAGAAAGTCGTATTTGCAGAAGCAGATCACTACAAAATTCTTAAGGCGGCACACATGGCATTGGAAGAAGGTATTTGTGAGCCTATTTTATTAGGGAAAGTAGATCGCATCGAAGCCATGATAGAAGAATACGGGTTGGATTTCCCTGGTTGTGAGATCATCGACCCGAGGGAAGAGGAGCATCGTGAAAAGCGATATGAGTTTGCCGAAATTTTGTTTGAAAGAAGAAAGCGAAGAGGGTTAACGCAATATGAAGCAAGAAAGGAGTTGAGAGAACGAAACTACTTCGCAGCTGCGATGGTAGAAACAGGCGAAGCGGATGCTATGATCTCTGGACTGACCCGAAATTATGCCGACACCATCAAACCAGCACTTCAAATCATTGGAGTGGATGAAGGCGTAAATAAAATTGCGGGAATGTATATCCTGATCACCAAGGATGGTCCGATTTTCTTTGCGGATACTACTGTGAATATGGATCCAACAGTAGATGATCTGGTAGATATTACGCTTTTAGTAGCGAAAATTGTTCAGCGCTTTAGAGTTAAGCCAAGAATTGCGATGTTGAGCTATTCAAATTTTGGTTCTACTGAAGGTCCGCATGCTGTGAAGATGCGTGAAGCCGTGAAAATTTTGCATCGAGATCATCCAGATATCGTAGTGGACGGAGAGGTACAGGCTAATTTTGCGTTAAATACTGAATTGATGCAGGACTTCTTTTCGTTTAGCGACTTGAGTAAAAGGAGTGCTAATACCTTGATTTTCCCAACGTTATCTTCGGGTAATATTGCCTATAAGTTAGTGCAGGAAATGAGTGATGCTGAGGCTATTGGCCCTATTTTGCTTGGAATGAAAAAACCGGTTCACGTCTTGCAAATTGGATCTTCGGTACGAGAGATTTTAAACATGATCATCGTTGCGGTAGCAGATGTACAGACAAGAAAGTAGCATTAACTTTTTTGAAGCTGATACTTTCGATTCCATTGGTAGAAACCGATGAAGGAAGAGATGAAGTAAATGACTGTGAGCACCTTGTACTTGTCAAGTTCGCGTAGGTCATAAAGGTAAATGGTAATGCCATTGAGGATGATCCAATAAAGCCACGCACTAACAACTTTCTTAGCTTCCAAGTAAGAGGCGAAAAAACTGAAAAGAGTGGTAAAAGCATCGAGCCAAGCATTCTTTGCATCCGTGTAAGTGTGGAAAATAAATCCTACGCCCACGGCAGCTACTGCGCATGAACAGATCGCGATCAAATGATTTACGATAGACCATTCTCTAAAATTAACTTCAGCCGAAGAATCGTCTGGGGTGTCAAGTACTTCATCATTACTGTCTATCCGTTCATGAGAAGTGTTTGATTTTTTTTGATGCCAGAGATACCAACCGTAGAATCCAATAATCACATAATAAATGTATAGAATGGATTCAGAGTAAAGTTGCGTTCGATAGAATAACCAGATGCTTAGTGCCGATCCGACAATGCCAAAAAACCAGCACCAAATTTTCTCCATTATTATGAGCACCAGGTAAAGTAATCCGCAGATTATACTGGCCCATTCCAATAGACTATCTAAATTTACACTCACAGCGCAAATGTAATGTTTAGAAACGGTTATTATAAAACAGGAGTTAAAGCTCTCGATTCGAAAGATGTTAAGTTGGCTTTCAAGAACTTCCTAGCTTGTGATGAAACCTACCGAAAACAATACCTTCAAAAGAGTTTTTCAAGAAGCATTGATGGCTATTCTTATCTCGGACAGAAAGATAGTCTCAATCAGTATGATTTTGATCAGTTGCATTCGTTTGTGCTTTCAAGGTTCAATTCAAATACTGATTTTCCTTCTGAATTTCAGGATGTTCTGAATGACTTTTGGGATGGGCTACTAGACGTGGTAGTCCGAGTTGAAAAGCAAGTGATTGAGCAATTGAAAGTTCCAAGTCTTAAAGAGTTTTACCAGGATCATATCGGACACATGATGTCTGCCAATTATTACCCGCCTGCAGCGAAAGGTTTGGAGCAACGTTTATCAGCACATAAAGACGTTTCCTTGCTTACTGTATTCCCTTTTGGGGTGGATGGAGAGCTGAAGTTCAAAGTGGAAGACCGATGGATTACTGCAGATGCATCAGAGGAAATAATCGTATTTCCAGGATATCTGATGGAGTGTATTACAGGTGGTAGTGTTAAGGCGGTGGATCACAAAGTGGATGGTATGAATACATCTTTTTCAGAGCGGTTTTCATTTGCAATTTTCTCTATTCCAGTTCCAGCGCATTCATTTCAATTGAAAGGAAAACATTATTCCTCAGAAGATTATATGAAAGAGTACCTGAGTTTATTCTAGCAAATTTATGATTATACTACTTGATTGTGCTTAATCATTGTGTCGTTTGGTGGTAAACTCTATATTTGTGACTCACAGAAAATTAGCACGAATGATTACCCATATTGATGGAATTTTAGAAGAGAAGAATCCGACCTATGCTGTCGTGGATGTAAATGGTATAGGATATATGTTAAATATATCGTTAAACACGTTTTCAGCGTTGGCGGACAAAGGAAGAGTTCGTTTGTTTACGCACCTATCCATTCGAGAGGATGCACACGTTTTATTCGGGTTTCACTCGAAAGAGGAGCGCGAAATGTTCAGACACCTGATTTCGGTATCTGGTGTAGGGCCTTCCACTGCGCGAATTGTGCTCTCAGGAATGACGGCTTCTGAATGTGCTGGAGCCATTGTGAATGAAGACGTAGGAACATTTAAGAGTGTAAAAGGAATTGGCGCAAAAACAGCGGAGAGAATTATTGTGGATTTAAAGAATAAAGTGGACGCAGACCTTGTGGTGGGCGAAAAATTATTCTCTTCGAACAATACTATTAAGAATGAAGCGTTATCTGCATTAGTTGTTTTAGGGGTAGATAGGAAGAGAGCGGAGAAAATTGTCTCAAAAGCATTGGCTGATAATGGAGGCGATTTAACTGTTGAGGATTTGGTTAAGCTAACCCTGAAATCGTTGTAGAATATTTTTACTTTTGCAGGTCTGAAAAATCAGGTAAGCACATATTTTTTGCGATTCATTGCTCTTCTCCTTTTCTTGGGAGCAGGAGAGACGTTTTTTGCCGCTGAAGGACTTGAGTTGTTCAAGGACATGGCAATTGACTCTCCTGATGTGGATTTGATCTATCCGATTTCGGGTTCAAACGATCCGTCTGTTCCAAGCGGAGGAGTCGTTGATGTGAATCCAGATAATATTCAGACAAACGTAGTTTACGACCCTATTTCTAATACGTATATTTTTACGCAAACGCTCCCTGACGGAACAAATGTAGTTCCGCCAAGTTCGATGACTTTTGAAGAGTACATTCAGTATCAGAATCAACAGAGTAATCGACAGTATTGGCAAGATAAAGTAGACGAGCAGGTTGACGATGCACGAGGCAAAGAAGCGGATTTACCTGATTTCGAAAACAATATAACCGAAGAATCCTTGATCAAAATTCCTGGATCTGACTTTATCACGATAAAACCTCAGGGTTCTGCGGAGTTGAAATTTGGGATAAACATTAGCCGAACGGATAATCCTGTTTTACCTGTTAAGCAAAGAAGAATTACAACCTTTGACTTTGATCAGCAAATTCAGATGAACTTGACTGGAAAAATTGGAGACTTCATGAATATTGGCTTCAATTATAATACCGAAGCAACCTTTGATTTTGAAAATAAACTCAAGCTGAACTACGCAGGTGATGAAGATGAGATCATCGAAGTGCTTGAAGCTGGTAACGTTAGTATGCCACTCAACTCATCGTTGATTCAAGGTTCTCAAAGTTTGTTTGGAATCAAGTCAAAATTAAGGTTTGGTCGATTGAGTGTTACGACCATTATTTCTCAGGATCGCGGACAAAAGAAGGAAATTAGTGTTTCAGGTGGAGCTCAAGTACAGGAGTTTGAAATCAAAGTCGATAATTACGAAGAAAACCGTCACTTCTTTGTAGGTTATCACTTCTATGACACGTATGATCAAAGTATGGCTACCTTGCCCGTGCCAGCGAGTCAGGTGCAGATTCAACGGATGGAAGTTTGGATTACCAACCGAACAAATACCTATACGGATACAAGAAATATCCTAGCATTCACGGATTTGGGAGAATCTCAGGCTGCGAACATGGAGAACCCCAATTACGCGAACAATAGCCCTTCACTACCTGACAACGATCATAACACGCTCTACAGCCAGTTGAACAATAATGGTTCTATTCGTAATTATGTAAACGCCTCTGGGATTTTATCGGGCAATATGGGGATGCAGCAGAG
>CAYLYX010000003.1:116353-224048 GCA_964387945.1 uncultured Flavobacteriales bacterium
GATTATGAAAAAGTAGAGAATGCCAGACTACTTTCAGAGAATGAATACTCCTACAACAGTATGCTTGGTTTCGTATCGCTGAACCAGTCTTTGAATAACGATGAAGTTTTGGCGGTAGCCTATCAGTATACATATCAAGGTAAGACGTATCAAGTAGGTGAATTCAGTACGGATGGGGTAGAAGGTCAAAGTGCGCTTTATCTGAAGTTGTTGAAATCTACCGTTAGAAATCCTAAGAATCAACTCTGGGATTTGATGATGAAGAACGTTTACTCTTTGGGTGCATATCAGATTGATCCCAGCAACTTTAGACTGGATGTTTGGTACAATAACCCCAGCACGGGAGTTGACGTTAATTATATCCCACAAGCAGGCACAGAAGATATTCGACTTTTGATCCAGCTATTGAAGTTAGATCAACTGAATCAGCAACAAGCGCGTTACAGTGATGGAGTTTTTGACTTCATACCTGTGAGAGCATCAAGCGGAAAAGTGACTTCGGTAGGGACGATTAACCCTCAGAACGGACGGCTGTACTTCACGACCAAAGAGCCTTTTGGGACAACATTGGCGGAGTCACTGCAAGGAGAAGGACTTACTCAGAATGTGATTGAGTCCATCATATTTCCGCAGCTGTACGATAGTACCAAGATTGCTGCGCAACAGATTCCCGAATTGAATCGATTCAAGATAAAAGGAACTTACCAGTCATCCGTGAGTAGTGAGATTTCGCTGAATGCGTTGAACATTCCTCAAGGTTCGGTTAAGGTAACTGCTGGTGGTCGACTTTTGACCGAGGGTACTGACTATACGGTAGATTATAACTTAGGTCGTGTGAGGATTCTGAACGATGGAATTCTTAGCTCAGGAACACCTGTGAACATCCAGATGGAAAGTAATTCCTTGTTTACAATTCAGCAGAAATCGCTGTTGGGTACCCATCTCGATTATAAAATTAGTAAAGATGCGCAGGTAGGAGCTACCATTATGCGTCTTACCGAAAAACCCCTTACACAAAAGGTGAATGTAGGTGACGAACCCATTGCCAATACCATGCTAGGACTAGATGGAAGCTTCAAGAAAGATGTCCCTTTCCTTACCAAGTTGGTAGATATGATCCCGTTTATTGATACCAAGGAGATGTCAACCGTAAACTTCTCTGGTGAGGTGGCTGCATTGTTACCTGGGCATAACAAAGCAATTGGAAAAACAGGAAACTCTTTTATAGACGATTTTGAAGGTTCGCAATCCAGCATTGATATTCGGTCGTTCAATACGTGGGTGCTTGCATCCGTTCCGCAGGGACAACCAGATTTGTTTCCAGAGGCTTCGCTAAACAATAACTTGGAGTACGGACATAACCGAGCAAAGATTGCATGGTACGTAATTGACCCCCTGTTCTTTAATAACAATAACCTCACACCAGATCACATTAGAAACAGTCCTATGCAGGTGGATCATAGAATGAGGCAAGTATTGGTTAACGAAGTTTTTCCTAATAAACAATTAGCAACTGGATCGCTCAATAATATTCCAGTTTTGGATTTAGCATATTACCCAGAAGAGAGAGGTCCGTATAACTTTGATACAGATAATGTTGACCCGGCTACCGGTAATTTCACCAATCCTGAAGATCGGTGGGCAGGTATCATGCGAACCATTACCATTAATGATTTCGAGACAGCCAATATTGCTTATATCCAGTTTTGGATGATGGATCCGTTTAGCGAGAACCACCCGAATGGAACCAATGAGGATTCTCCGAATACAACAGGTGGAGAACTATATTTTAACTTAGGAAACGTAAGTGAAGACATTCTTCGAGATGGTAGAAAATCGTTTGAGAACGGTATCCCAGCAGACGGTCCTGATGCAAATGGAGAGTACACTGGAGGAGACGTTGTTGAGACGGTATGGGGATGGATGCCAACTACGCAAGTGGTAGTTACTGCATTTGATAATGATTTAGACTCTCGTTTAAATCAAGATGTTGGATTAGACGGATTAAGAAATGATTTGGAGGCCGAGTTCTTTGATGATTATCTCAGTTCACTGAATGTCAATGCGAATATCAAGGCGTTGATTGAGGAAGATCCAAGTAATGACAACTACAGGTTTTTTAGAGATGATCGCTGGGATGCTGAGGAAGCTGATATTTTGACGCGTTACAAATTATACAACAATCCGGATGGGAATTCACCAACCTCTGAGATTTCAGCGGATATCAATGCAGATGGTTACTCAACAAGTGCCACCACCTTGCCGAATATTGAAGATATCAACGGTGACAATAACTTGAACGAAACAGAGGCTTACTTCCAATACAAAGTTGATTTGAAGCCTCAAAACATGGAAGTGGGTACGAACTTTATCGTGGATCGAATTGAAGGAGTAGATGAGCAAAGCGGAAAGAAAGTGATGTGGTACCAGTTTAGAATCCCAATTTCAGAGTACTCCTCAAAGGTCAACGGAATACAGGATTTTAGAGCCATTCGTTTCATCCGAATGTTCATGAAAGGGTGGTCACAGGAGGCGGTATTGAGATTTGCTAGACTAGAGTTAGTAAGAGGAGAGTGGAGACCTTACTTGGGAGAAATGCTTACTTCGGGAGAGTACATTCAAGGGGAGGAGAGTGGAACAACATTCAACGTAACAGCCGTTAACCTTGAGGATAATGGAAAGAAACTTCCAATCAACTATAACCTTCCACCCAATGTAAACCGACAAATCAATTATCAAACTGCTAACCTTGCCCAGCAGAATGAGCAGTCGTTGGTATTGGATGTATGTGGTTTAAGAGACGGAGATGCCCGAGCCGCATTTAGAAATGTACAGTTTGACGTACGGAACTACAACAAGTTAGAGATGTTTGTTCATGCCGAGTCTGGAACCATGAATGAGGAAGATCTTCAAGACGATGACATTACCGTATTCGTTAGATTAGGAACGGACTTCAACCAAAACTACTACGAGTATGAAATGCCCGTAAAGGTTAGTGAGTGGTATAACCATACACAAGAAAGCATTTGGCCGGAGGAGAATAACATGGTGATCGACTTGAACGTGTTGAAGGAACTAAAGAAGGAGCGTAATCGTATTAATTTTAACATTTTTGAACGTTATACGAAAACGGATTCAACAGCACCTGATAGAAATGTTACTGTTGTCGGTAATCCAAACTTACAGGCGATGAAGACGGTCATGATTGGGGTAAGAAACCCTAAAAAGGATGATCCCTATAATCAATGGTTACCAGATGATGGGTTGGATAAATGTGCCGAAGTATGGGTGAATGAACTTCGTTTGAGTGATTTTAATGAAACACCTGGGTGGGCAACGATTGGTAGGTTGACCACGCAACTGGCAGATTTTGCAGATGTATCGTTAGCAGGTAATTACTCGTCACCTGGTTGGGGAAGTATTGAAAAAAGCGTATCCGAACGACAGCAGGAACATATCTACGGTTTTGATGCCAGCACAACTATGCAGTTGGGTAATTTCTTTGGTGATCGGGTTGGTTTGCGTCTTCCGCTTTATTTAGGCTATTCTAGAAATGTCATTCGTCCACTGTACGATCCACTAAACCCAGATTTGATCTTGGAGAGACAGCAAGGAATGGAGGATGACGATTGGATAGAGTACCTCCAAAATTCAATTGACCTCACAGAAAGACGTGCAATTAACCTCACAAACGTTTCGTTTGCACCTAAGAAAAAGGATGGGTCATCACCAAAGCCGCACTTCTATAATATCTCAAACTTCTCCATGAACATGTCCTACAATGAGGTAAACAAAAAGGACATCAATACGCGTTACAATGACACCAAAAACTACCTTGTAGGGTTTAATTATAGCTTTTCAAAATCACCCCGACCTTGGGAGCCCTTCAAGGGAATCAATTTCATTAGGAAGTCGAAATGGTTGAGACTTATTCGTGATTTTAACATTTACCTCGCACCGAAACAAATCGGGTTCAAAACGACCATGAATAGAACCTATAACGAGTACGCAACCCGTTATAACTTCTTGGGTGGAGAAAACCTTGAGTTTCCACAATATAATAAAACCTTCAATTGGGACAGACAGTACACATTTAAGTATGACTTGACTAAGCAGTTAAGCTTTGATTTAACCGCCATGAACCGTGCTTTTGTCAACGAGCCTTTTGGAAAAGTTGATTATGGAATGTTTGGCTATCAAGAGGATTCCTTGCAGCAGCAGGTTAATGAAAGCCTTTTCAAGAACTTTGGAGAGAACATGAATTACAATCATAATGTTAATATCAGCTATAAGTGGCCATTTAACAAATTCCCGCTAACCGAGTGGATTGCTTTGACCACTAGATATACAGGTTCGTTTGATTGGACTAGAGAGCCGTTAGCAGTACCAGATACGATGCCAGTCGGAAATATCATTCAGAATTCACGACAAATCAGTTGGAACGGAAAGCTGACCATGTCAAAATTATACAATCAAATTCCGTACTTGAAAAAAGTTAATGATAAGTACAAAAAAGGAAAATCGCCATTCGCCAAATCAAAGAAGCAAGGGACTAAAACAGATGGTAAGAATGGAGGTAAAGATGATGAAGGCGATGACGAAGATGGTAAAAAGAAAAAAGGCAACGATGATGACGGCAATGGGTTTAATATCTTAGATCAATTTGCAAGGCTGTTGATGTCATTGGATAACGTAACGGCCACCTATTCCACAACAGATGGAATTATGTTGCCCGGATATGGGAAGAACACACAATACCTTGGACTCAGTCCCACAGGAGGTTCTTTCTCAAATACACCTATGGAATTCATCGCAGGTGGAAATCAGGAGTATGACATGTTTGGTAGACCAACAAATCAAGGAGCAAATTCTTTTGCCAATACAGCTTATAACAGTGGTTGGTTGATCGATTCAGATGGAGATACTGTCAATCGATTCATTCCTAACCTTCCTACCATGTATATGGTAAATCACACCGAAAAAGCCAACTTCAAAGCTACTCTTAAGCCATTCAATGGGTTGAAGGTTGATTTAGATGCGAATTTCAACTTGTCTGAGAATACCAACTCCACCATGGGTTATGATGATTTTAATGACGATGGGTTTGATGAATTTGGGTTACTCAATCCGCAGTTTACAGGGATGTTTAGTAAAACAATTATCAGCTGGAGAAGTGCCTTTGTGAAAGAACAAGGTGATGAAAACTCCCTGACGAATCAAATTTTTTCAAACATGTTGGCCATTCGTCCTGAGGTGTCTCAGGTGCTGAGTGATCAAGTAATCAGTGATGATTTTAACTTTAGTCACATAGCCGAAGATAGCGTTAGTTCAGGAGGAGGATATGCCGATGGATTCAATGGCTTGCAGCAAAATGTATTAATTGGTTCATTCGTAGCAGCCTATACGGGTGTGGATGCCAATCACAAATCCGTGACCAACATTTTTAACAGAATGCCGTTGCCCAACTGGAGAATTACTTTTGACGGACTGACGAATATCCCTTTTATTAAGAAAGCCTTTAAGCGAATTTCGTTTAGTCACGCTTACAGCAGTACATTTAATGTTGCTGGGTATACGACTAACCTGAATTATCAAAACGATAAAGCAGTGGTCGATTTGAATGGAAATGCAATCGCTCAAAAGCAAATTATGCAAGTATCAATCTCTGAGCAATTCGCCCCATTACTCGGTGTGGATGTGACACTTAAAAATGATTTGACAGCTAAATTTGAATTCAAGAAAGATAGAAATATCGGTTTGGGTCTCTCCAATGCACAGATTACTGAAATCAAAGGAACGGAGTTGACCATCGGTTCGGGCTATACTTGGAGAAATGTTAGGTTCCCTTTTAAAATTAAGCAAGAGCCAGTGGCAAATGACTTGATCATGCGCTTGGATATTTCAATGCGAGATAACAAAACCATTATCCGAAAGATTGCCGAAGATCAAAATCAGCCCACAGCAGGTCAGAAAATCATTTCAATCAAGTTTTCAGCCTCCTATCAATTGACGGATAAATTCCAATTGAGAGCTTATTTTGATCGTGTGGTAAATAAGCCATTTATCTCCACTTCATATCCTACGGCAAATACAAATTCTGGAATTGCGTTGAGGTTTCAGTTATAATCGCATTAATTGCAGTTCTTGTTAGAAAAAGTTCGAATAATTTTCCTAAGTTCGCATCGATAACTTTTTAAATCAAATTAAGATGAATATTCCTGCTGAATTAAAGTATACAAAAGATCATGAGTGGATTAGCATTGATGGAGATGTAGCAACGATTGGGATTACTGATTTTGCTCAAGGAGAGCTAGGAGATATTGTTTACGTGGAGGTTGAAACAGAAGGAGAAACACTGGATCAAGAGGAAGTATTTGGAACAGTAGAAGCAGTAAAAACAGTTTCTGATTTGTTTATGCCAGTAAGTGGAGAGGTAATCGAATTCAACGAAGAGTTGGAAGCTAATCCTGAAGTGGTAAATGCAGATCCTTACGGAAAAGGCTGGATGATAAAAGTGAAGTTGTCAGACACTTCTCAGCTAGATGAACTACTTTCGGCTGATGACTACAAGTCGTTGGTAGGCTAAGATTCAAAGATGCGTTTTAGGTCATTTTGGCTGGCAATCAGCTGGAGTATTGTTATTCTAGTGCTCAGCTTTATGTCTGGAAAAAGCTTTCCCAGTTCAGATTGGATGGACTGGTTTAAGCTAGACAAGTGGATTCACGCATTTCTCTATTTTACACTTTTTCTTTTACTCTATGTGCCTATTGATACCAGAAGGCTAAGCAAACATCGGCAAGTGGTGCTCGCTTGCATTGGTTATTGCCTCTTTCTAGGTGTCTTCACAGAAGCTGTTCAGGCATTCATTCTTACCGACCGATCTGGTGATTTGCCAGATTTAATTGCCAACACCATGGGTGTCGTTTTTGCGATAGTTTTGGTGAGAATTTCGAGGAAAAAATGGCCCTGGAAAGGCGTTAATGATTAAACGGTATCTCTCATTGAGCGAACGGCATGAACGAATTTCAATTGGTCGTGTATTATAGTTTGAGAATGAAAAAATAATATTAATTTTACAAAAAATCTTTAGTATGGAATTAAAGAAAAGCAAATCGGCTAACATGGATAACCTGATGAGTAAGTTGGGGTTCTATTCTGTGGGTGGAGTTTTCGCTTTGGCGTTGACACTTTGCTACATGGAGTACACGAGCTTCGAGTTGATTCAATCAGAGTTGGAGGCTGAGGGGCAGAAAGCACCAGAAAGCTTTGTTGTGAATATGGCTGCACCGCCACCACCGCCACCGCCACCACCGCCACCACCACCGCCACCGCCACCACCTGTTGCGGATGAGGTAGATGTTGCGGAAGATGACGAAGAAGAAACTGACGTAACGATAACAAACCAGGAGGATGATGCACCACCACCACCACCACCGCCACCACCACCACCAGTGGATGACGAACCCGTGGTAGAGGAGATTTTTGATGTGGTTGAAGAGCAGCCTGAATTCCCAGGTGGAATGCAGGAAATGTATAAGTACTTGGGAGATGAGATCAAGTACCCACCTATGGCGCAGGATAACAACATCCAAGGTAAAGTGTATGTGCAGTTCGTTGTTGAAAAAGACGGATCAATCACAGATGTAAACATCATCAAAAGTGTTCACAATACACTGGATAAAGAAGCCGAACGAGTGGTATCTGGAATGCCAAAGTGGACGCCTGGTAAGCAGCGAGGAAAAGCAGTGAGGGTGAGATATACCATTCCGATCAACTTTACAATCAACTAAGTTTAGTTTGAGATAAACACAACCCTGACCTTCGAAAGAATGTCAGGGTTTTTTGTGTCTAGACATATCGTTTTGCGGGTTACAGAATTTTAGGCTATTTTCGCAATCCTCAAAAAAGACGAAAGAATGGCGGATAAGTATAGAGAATACAGTCAGTTAAATCTACCGAATGTTGCAGAAGAAGTCCTTGCCAAATGGAAGGAAGAAAAGACGTTCGAACGAAGTATGACTTCACGTCCAGCGGACAAGAACTACGTTTTTTTTGAAGGACCACCTAGTGCCAATGGATTGCCAGGAATTCACCACGTGATGGCAAGAGCCATTAAGGATATCTTTTGTCGATACAAAACACTTCAGGGCTACCGCGTAAACCGTAAAGCAGGATGGGATACGCACGGACTTCCTGTAGAGCTCGGAGTTGAAAAAGAACTCGGAATCACCAAAGAAGATATCGGTAAGAAAATTACCATCGAAGAATACAATGAAGCCTGTCGAAAAGCCGTGATGAAATACACCGATGTGTGGAATGACCTTACGGAAAAGATGGGGTATTGGGTAGATATGGATGATCCATACGTGACCTATGAGAATAAATACATTGAATCCGTTTGGTGGTTACTGGGGGAGATTTACAACAAAGGATTAATGTACAAAGGGTACACGATTCAACCATATTCTCCAAAGGCAGGAACAGGATTATCCTCTCACGAGTTAAACCAACCTGGTTGCTACCGTGATGTAAAGGACGCCACAGCCATTGCACAATTCAAAGTGAAGACCAATGAATTATTACCCGATGGAACTTTTTTGATTGCTTGGACCACCACACCCTGGACATTACCGTCTAATACGGCACTTGCGGTTGGACCGAAGATTGAGTATGTTTTGATCGAAACGTTCAACCAATACAGTTTTGAAAAAATTCAAGTTCTAATTGCTAAGAACCTTGTTGGTAAGCAGTTTACTGGGAAGTATATTCTAGAAGACGAAGAAAACCAGTTGAGCGCCTATTCTCAAGAGAAGAAAAAAATTCCGTATCGAATCGTAAAAGAGTTTCTAGGAACAGATTTGGTTGGTTTGGAATACGAGCAATTGTTGCCGTATGCCTTGCCCGCAGAAAATCCCGAAAAAGCCTTTAGGGTTATCCCCGGAGATTTTGTAACCACAGAGGACGGTACTGGAATCGTTCACATTGCACCTACCTTTGGTGCAGACGATGCTCAGGTGGCTAAAGATGCCGAAATACCTCCCATGTTGGTGAAGGACGAAAACGATAATCTCGTTCCTCTGGTTGATTTGCGAGGGAGATTTCGATCAGAAATAAGAGACGATGTGTTCCTATATGGAAACGAATACGTTAAAGAGGATTACCTCGATGACGCTGAAAAGCAGGACGAGTTTGAAAAGCAAAAAGAAATCCTTGAACGGGAAGGAAAAATTAAAGAGCTCAAAGAATACCTAAACGTAGATAAACGAATTGTTCTAAAACTTCAAGAGGAAGGAAAACTGTTCAAGAAAGAAACCTACGAACACAGTTACCCACACTGTTGGCGGACAGATAAGCCAGTGTTGTATTATCCGCTCGATTCATGGTTCATTAAAGTAACCGAGATCAAGGATAAGATGTACAGTTTGAATCAAACCATCAACTGGAAGCCAGAAAGCACAGGTACAGGAAGGTTTGGAAACTGGCTAGAGAATGCTAACGATTGGAACCTTTCGAGAAGTAGGTTTTGGGGGATTCCAATTCCGATTTGGAGAACAGAAAGTGGCAAAGAGGCCAAGTGTATTTCTTCGGTAGAACAGTTGAAGGCAGAGTGTCAAAAAGCTGTTGATGCAGGTTTGATGCAAGCAAATCCTTTGGCAGATTTCCAGCCGGGAGACATGGCAGAAGAAAACTACAACGTTTTTGACCTTCATAAGAATTATGTGGATGCCATAACATTAGTGAGTGATTCAGGTAAGCCGATGAAGCGTGAGGCTGACTTGATTGATGTGTGGTTTGACTCAGGTTCGATGCCGATTGCACAGCACCATTATCCGTTTGAAAACAAGGAACTCATCGATGAGAAAGGTTTCGGTCAGGCAGATTTTATTGCAGAAGGAGTCGATCAAACCAGAGGTTGGTTTTACACCTTACATGCCATTGCAACGATGGTATTTGGTAGAACAGCCTATAAAAATGTGATCTCTAACGGGCTGGTTCTGGATAAGAATGGTCAGAAAATGTCAAAACGACTTGGAAATGCAGTAGACCCATTTGAAACGCTATCAAAGTACGGTCCCGATGCCACACGATGGTACATGATCACGAATGCGCAACCATGGGACAATCTGAAATTTGACGAAGAAGGAATCCTTGAGGTGCAACGTAAGTTCTTCGGAACGTTGTACAACACTTACAACGGCTTTTTAGCGGTTTATGCCAATATTGACGGGTTCAAATACAGTGAGGAAGAAGTGGCTCATGCCGATCGCCCAGAAATTGATCGATGGGTGTTGTCAAGACTGAACTCTATCATCAAAGAAGTAAAAGAAGCATACGAATCGTTTGAGCCTACCCGAGCAGGAAGGTTGATTCAGAACTTTGTAAACGATGAATTGAGTAACTGGTACGTTCGGCTGTGTCGAAGACGCTTCTGGAAAGGAGATTATTCGCAAGATAAAATTTCGGCTTATCAAACACTTTATACCTGCTTAGAGAAAGTGGCAATTTTGGCTTCTCCGATAGCACCTTTCTTTATGGATCGTTTGTTCAGTGATTTGAATGATGTTACTGGAAAGTACGCCTGTGATTCTGTTCATTTGGCAACTTTCCCAGAAGTGAACGAAGCACAAATTGACATAGATTTGGAATTCAGAATGAACGTGGCACAGCGTTCGAGTTCACTGGTCTTGAGTTTAAGAAAAAGAGAGAAGATTAAAGTTCGGCAGCCCCTTCAAAAGATGATGATCCCGGCTTTGGATGATCAAATGGTTGAAGCAATTAATGACGTCAAAGAATTGGTGCTCTCTGAAGTGAATGTCAAGGAACTCGAAATAATTGACGAGTCAAATGGAATGTTGACCAAAAAGATCAAGCCAAACTTTAAAACCATTGGGAAGAAGTACGGTAAATTGATGAAGTCGATCATTAAGTTGACTAATGGATTCAACCAATCGGATATCGCAGAGGTGGAGAAGAATAAAGGCTGGCAAGGGGAAGTAGATGGAGAAGAAGTAGTATTGGATTTAGAAGACTTTGAGATTGCAACGCAAGATATCCCAGGTTGGTTAGTAGCTAATGACAATGAACTTACCGTTGCGTTAGATGTGACCATTTCCGATGCGTTGAAGGAAG
The DNA here is from genome assembly GCA_964387945.1 of uncultured Flavobacteriales bacterium. GTDB lineage: Bacteria > Bacteroidota > Bacteroidia > Flavobacteriales_D > Parvicellaceae > Parvicella. The sequence goes on from CAYLYX010000003.1 coordinate 127,484, forward strand.
AAGGAATTGCTCGTGAGTTTGTAAATAGAATTCAGAATTTACGTAAGGACAGTGGGCTGGAGGTGACCGACCGGATTTTGTTAACAATTAAATCAGATGAAAAAATAAACGAAGCGATCAAAAACAATTTGGATTATATTTGCTCGGAAACATTGGCAGATAACCTAACCCTAGCCAATGAATTGAGCGAGAATAAAACCTTAGTGGAAATCGACTCAGAGATCCAATCGGAGATCGCGTTGATGAAAGCAAACTAAACATATTTAACTATGGCAAAAGAAAAAAACAAGTACAGCGAATCAGAACTGAATGAGTTCAGAGAGATTATTTTAAAGAAAATCGCTGATGCAAAGGAAGATTTTGAAATGCTAAAAGGATCACTTACACACAAAGATGATCACGGAACAGATGATACAGGAAGATCCTTCAATATGATGGAGGACGGTTCTGAAACACTGATGCGAGAAGAGATGGCAAACCTTGCCAACCGAAAAGAAAAGTTTATCAAGAACTTAGAACTGGCATTGGTGAGAATTGAGAACGGTACGTATGGCATTTGTCGAGCAACAGGAAAGTTGATCTCGAAAGAAAGGTTGAGATTGGTGCCGCACGCTACATTGAGCATTGAGGCGAAGAAAATGCAGTAAGAATACCAAAAAGTTTCAATGAAGAAGCGTTAGGATGAACTCCCTGACTCTTCTTCATTTTATTTTATGAGAACAGCACTAATTACCATTATAATTACCCTTGGTCTTGATCAAGTCCTTAAATTGTGGGTGAAGGCAAATGCAGCCATTGGCGATGTGATCTTTCAAGCCGGAATACTCAAGTTTCAATTTATCGAAAATCCGGGAATGGCATTTGGATGGGAATTGGGCGGTCTTTGGGGAAAACTGTTACTGAGTTCATTCCGTATCGTTGCAATTGTGGCGATCGCTTTCGTAATCAGGAACTTAATAGAAAACAGGGCTCACAAAGGACTGGTATTTTCAGTTGCACTAGTATTTGCTGGTGCAGTAGGAAATCTGTTAGATAGTGCGTTTTACGGTTTAATGTTTGATCAGGGAACGACTTGGAATGGAGATGTGGGGCAATGGGTTGGCTACGCAGGAGAAGCACAAATGAACTTTGAAGGTTATGCCGGAGTCTTACAAGGTTGTGTGGTTGATATGATCTACTTTGAGTTTTACTGGCCAGATTGGATGCCTTTTGGGTTGGCTGGAGCAGAAGTGTTTCCGCCTATCTTTAATGTTGCTGATGTAGCTGTTTCTACAGGTGTAATCACCATGTTGGTGTTTAATAAGCGTTTCTTCGGAGAAGGAAAAGGCGATTTTTCAATTTTCTTAAGAAGAAAATCATGAAGATTGGAATAAAATTTGGGATTTATTCAAGTCTAGGGTTCATCATAATTGTGATGTCCTTGTATTTGGCAAAAGTCAATCTTAGAAGTGACTTCATGCAGATCATGGTGGGATTGGGTACATTCTGTCTTTTCGTGGGCGTGGCATTGAGTATTTTAATTAACTACAACCGTAACCGAAAAGGAGGTTTGAGCATGCTAGAAGACATCAAAACAGGATTGTCTTCCTCTGCCATTTTTGCCGTACTGATTGCCGCCTTCCTTGTGCTTTACTTTTCAACGATCGATAAGAACTTTGCAGAAAGAAGAAAGGAAAACCTTATCGAAATGATGCAAGACCCCGAAGCTGTAGCTCAGTTGGAAAAGAAGATGGAGGAAGACCCAGACACTTATAAAGGTAAATCAGTTGAAGACATTCAAGAGCGTAACATTGCTAACGTGGAACACATGCTAAGTCCTGGAACTGTTTTTCCAATAGCCTTGTTTTCATTGTTGCTTCTGGGAATGGTTTACGCTTTTCTCGTAACCGCATTCAACCGTTTGGTGCTGGCAAAGATTAAGTAAAGAGCTGATCACTCAGTTCATTAAAGTCGACCCCATCAAAATTACCGCTAGTCATCATCAGTAAATTAGCATTTCCCCAAGATTTGCCTTTTAGCAGTTCAATCAAATCTTCAGAGGAAGTATAAACCTGTAAGTTGTTTGAGTTGAACGCTCGAAAAACTTCTTCCTTCGAAATAGGGTCTAATTTCTTATGAGCAATGGTGTGTGGGTTGAAATAAACAAATGCCTCATCCGCATCACCCATTGCTCCGTCATATTCTGCAAGAAACTCCTTGTTTAAACTGCTGAACGTGTGCAACTCCATACAAGCAATTAGCTTTCGATCAGGATATTGATTTTTTAGCGCTTTTGTGGTCGCTTTTAACTTAGAGGGTGAATGAGCAAAATCTTTATACATGACGCTCGTAGCCGTTCGTTTTACCAATTCCAATCTTTTAGACGCTCCTTTAAATGAAGTGATTGCTTCGTAGAATTGCTCTTTAGTTAACCCAAGTTGCACACAAACATGCAGTGCACCGTACAAGTTCTGAAGATTATGATTTCCAAAAATTTCAAGTGGATATTCCTTACCTTTATTTGTTAGATAAGTAGTGCCATTTTCAATTCTGTGGGCATGTGTAGCATACGGTATTTTTAGAATATCGTCACGACTATGATCAGCAACGACTTTTACATTGGAGTCACCTTCATAGTATATGAGCGAACCCTTAGGCTCAATCTTATCTGCAAAAATTTCAAATTGCTCAACATAGTTTTCAAACGTTGGGAATACATTGATATGATCCCAAGCAATACCACTTAGCAGTGCAATATTGGGCAAGTACAAATGATATTTAGGTCTTCTATCAATTGGAGAAGAGAGGTATTCATCCCCTTCTAAGACAGCAATTTTTGTGTCATCGTTTAAACTAACCATGCACTCAAACCCTTCTAGTTGGGCACCTACCATATAGTCGTGCTTAACGTTGTGATGGTTTAGAACATGCAGAATCATGGAGGTGATAGAGGTTTTTCCATGACTCCCACCAATGACCACACGCACTTTATCCTTGGTCTGTTCGTACAGATACTCCGGGTAAGAAAATATTGGAATTTCCAGCTCTTGAGCTTTGATGAGTTCTGGGTTGTCCTTTCGAGCGTGCATGCCCAAAATAACAGCATCCAAGTCTTGGTTGATCCGATCCTCATCCCACCCAATGGTTGACGGGAGCAGGTTATATTTGGCTAATCTACCTTTTGAAGGGTCAAAAATCTCATCGTCTGAGCCAGTTACGTGGTACCCTTTTAAGTGCAGGGCAATGGCAAGGTTATGCATGGCACTGCCACCAATAGCAATGAAATGAACATTCATGATTTGTATCTTTAAAACCATAAATTTAACGGAAGGGCAGGTAAGTTCAGTTAGAAGGAAAAATAGTTTTAAACGCGTAACTGTGTGAGAATCTAACGCAACCTTTGCAAGTATAAGTACGTTTAAGCAATAAGAAAGATTAATTGAGAATAAAAACGAATGGCTGATTTTTAGATACTTATGTTTTGTACATTTGTGGCGATTAGAAAATAAATATAACATGAAGGATAGTAGAAAGAAAATGTGGAAAGTACTTGCTTTGATTGCGTTAGTTGTGGTTTTTGCTGCTGCAAAGAGTACAGGTGCAAAGTCTAAAGTGGGCTATATTAATACGAATGAATTGTGGGCGTTGATGCCAGAAAAGCAAGCAGCAGATATGGAATTGAAGAAAATGGAGGAGCAGATGGTTACCTATCTCAAGCAAGAGCAGCAATCCTTTGAAGTAGGAGTAAATACCTTTGTGAAGGACAGCGCGAATATGACAGAGTTGGTGAAGAAACAAACGTTGCAAAAACTTCAACAGCAGCAAGAAACCATTCAATCTTTACCCAAGGAGGCAAACAATGAATTGATGAAGAAGCAAGAAGAATTGTACGCTCCAATCAAAGAAAAAATGCAAAACGCAATCAACGAAGTTGCGGAGGAAAATGGATACGATTACATCTTAGATGCGGCTTATGGAAACATCGTTTACGCAGGGAATGATGATGACAATGTGATTGGTTTAGTTAAAAGTAAATTAGGATTAAAATAGTTTCGAATAGAAATTAGTGCATTTTGTCATTAATTCTTTGTTAATCATTAAAAATCATGTGTTTATCTGTTGAGTAAGTATTAACTTTATCGCGGACAATAGTATAATGATGAAAACACCTCTCTTTTTAATTTTCGTTGTTCTGTTGGGGCAGTCTTTTTGGACCCAGAATAACTCAATTGTTATTCGTGATAATGCTTTTATTGTAATCAATGGAGGCTCAGCGGGTAACGAGGCAGTTGTGGTGGTAGATCAACCACACCAAAATGGTATTATCACCTCTGGATCAGGAGGGAACATTATCACGCAAGGTGAATTTGACTACATTAAATGGAATGTGGGTACCAGTACTGGAGCTTATAACATACCCTTTACAACAGATGTTGGTTTTGTGAAAATTCCACTTACAGTGAACGTAACAGGAGCCGGAGTAGGTTCAGGTTATATCGCACTTTCTACCTGGGATGTTTCTACAGGAGGAGGTCAGTTTGATAACACCCCTTGGCCATCAGATGTAACCCACATGGCTGGAGCAAACGGAGTACCGGATAACTCGGACTACGCTGTAGATCGCTTCTGGGTAATTGATGTTACAGATCCACTGGGTACAGGAGAAACCTATTCAACCTTGCCAACGCCTAATATCAATTTTGGATACAATACTGCAGCTGCAGAAACGGGTGATGGAAACAACCTAACCGTTGGCCTTTTGGGAGGACAGCATTTTGATCCTGCAGGAAACAACTGGCATGGATCAGGTTCTGGGGTTGGAGTTGCTACTGGAATTTGGGGAGCAGACAATGGCGCTGGATTAGTAGCTGGTGTAACACCACCTGCCGGAGAATGGTTCAGAACTTGGACACTTTCCGATTTTTCAAGTCCACTTCCTGTTGAATTGAATGCCTACGATGTAGTCTGTAAAGATGAAGGAATTGTGATTTCTTGGGAAACGGCCTCAGAAGTAAACGCAAGCCATTTTGAAGTTTCAAAAAGCTTTGATGGAATTGAGTTTGAACTAGTGGGAACTTTACAAGCTGTGGGTAATAGTAATGTTACTACGAACTATTCGTTGGTAGATGAATCCTTGAACGCAAGTGAAGCGTTTTATAAATTGGTTGAAGTAGATAACAATGGTGTCGAAAGAGAGCTTTCTACATCGGCAATTCCAGCGTGCTGGAGCGAGGTTGGTTTTGATGCCTACGGAACGTTGGAAGGTGGAATTGTTGTAAAGTGGAACTCATCTACTGAAGATGCTTACCAAATCATGTTATTTGATGCTCTGGGTAGGCAAGTGGATGCACCACAGACAGTTAACATACAGAAAGGATACAACCAATTTGAATTATCATATAATCAATTGGCTTTTGGTAGCTATATGTTGCAAGTTTCAAACGGAACAGAGTCTTTTGTGAAAAAACTAGTAATCGAATAAGTTGAAGTTAGGATTGACCATATTGACCCTTGGTTTAGCTGCTTTGACCGGCTGGTCTCAGAACAATGCATTGGTATTGAATGACGATGCGTTTTTGGTGATTAACGGAGGTTCTGCGGGTGACGAAGCCGTTATGGTGATTAATCAGCCTAACGCGTTGGGAATCACAACTACTGGCGCGGGAGGGAATATTATCACGCAAGGCGAATTTGACTATGTGAAATGGAACGTAGGAACGAGCACAGGAGCTTACACCGTTCCGTTCACAACAGATATAGGTAGTGTGAAAATCCCATTGACAGTAAACATTACTGGAGCTGGTACAGGAGCTGGATACATGGCAATGTCCACTTGGGATGTTGCAACTGCAGGTGGACAATTTGACAATTCACCATGGGCATCTGATGTGACACACATGGCTGGAGCCAATGGTGTAGCAGATAACTCAGACTATGTCGTTGATCGCTTTTGGGTGATAGATATTAGTGACCCATTAGGAACGGGTGAGACGTATTCTGCAATTCCAACGCCCTCGGTGAACATAGCTTACAATACAGCAGCTGCCGAAGTTGGAGATGGAAATAACTTAACAGTGGGTAACTTGGGTGGACAGTATTTTGATCCAGTTACAGAGAAGTGGCATGGAGCAGGTTCAGGAGGAACAGCTTCCGGAATTTGGGGTGCTGATAATGGAGCAGGGTTGGTCGTAAATGTATCACCTCCCAATTGGTATAGAACGTGGACGTTGGCAGACATTTCTAGTCCGTTGCCAGTTGAGTTAAACTTTTTTGAAGCTACCTGTAAAGATGAAGGGGTGGTCGTAAGTTGGCAGACAGCCTCCGAAATTAATGCGAGCCATTTTGAGGTTTATAAAAGTTATGATGGGTCTGATTTTGAATTGGTTGGAACCGTTCCTGCACAAGGAAACTCTACCGTAAATGTAGACTATAAATTTGTGGATGAGCAAGTCAACACAACCTCTGTTTTGTACAAGCTTGTGCAAATTGATAATGATGGTACCACTGAAGAAATAGCGCACGATTCCGAGAATGCTTGTTTTAGTGATGTTGGTTTGAACGTATATGGAGACATGAGTGGAGATGTGGTACTTACATGGAACTCAGCAGAAGAAGGAACGTACAGTATTGTATTATTTGATGCACTCGGAAAACAAGTGAGGGCATCCCAATTAATAAATGTAAACAAAGGGTTTAATCAGTTTGATTTAAACTTTGATCAGTTGGCGTTTGGTAGTTACCTGATTCAGATTTCAAACGATGCTAAATCTTTTGTAAAAAAACTAATAATAAGATAGAATAGACAAAATTACCCAGCTATTATGAATAGAATAATCTACACTTCGTTATTCGTATTCATCGGTTCAATGGTTTCTGCACAGAATGTGGGGATTAATACCGATGGATCAAACCCCGTAATGATGTTACACGTGAAGACCGCAAGTTCTGCCTCTGATGGGATTTTGATAGAAAACCCCAATGGTGGTAACGGTGATGGTATCATTACATTCAGAAACAACGGTAGTACCGATGAGTGGACCCTTGGTTTTGATGATAGTGATAATGATGATTTCAAGATCTCTCAATCCGCGACCATCGGAACAAGTAATACACTAACCATTGATGGAGGAACTCAGCAAATTTTAGCCGGAAACAACGGTACCAATGGAGATCCAATATGGTCTTTTGAGGGAGATGATAATACCGGTATGTATCGCTCAGCATCTGATGCGTTGAACTTTAGTTCTGGTGGAACAGAAAGGTTGGAATTGGGAACAACAGAAGCTGTCTTCAATGATGTGAGTGGAAATGTTGATTTCAGAGTGGAGTCTAATGGAAACCAAAACATGCTTTTTGTCGATGCTGGAAATGACAGAGTTAGTATTGCAAGCGCAAACAGCACTGGAGAGTTTAACGTTACTGGACAGAGTTATTTCTCTGACGATTTGTTCTTAAGAGATGGTGCGGTTAACTCAGGAGATATTCTAGCAAGATTATACGATGATGTTGATGATGGGGTGCTTGATATTTATAGAAATAATACGGTAGATTTTCATCTACACGCTAATGATAACTCATACTACAACCCGAATGGTTCAACGAATAGAGTATTCATGATTGGACATAACACTCCATTTTACGCTACATTAGATATGTTGGAGGTGAATTGTGCTGGAGCAAACTTGTACTCTGTGAATGGATATACGACCTCCACAGGGGTTTCAGTTTATGGAGAGAACTTGGCTTCTGGAATTGCAGTCTTTGGTCAAGGAAATGGTGCTGCGAATTGGGCAGGTTATTTTGCGGGTGACCTTAATGTAACTGGAACTTACTATAACTTCTCTGACCAACGCTTGAAGACAAACATTGTGGACTTTGATGGGGCGATTAATAAGTTGAATGAACTTAAGGTATATACCTACAATTATAAGGACGGCTACAATGGTTTAGACCCTAACAAAACACAGTACGGTTTTATGGCTCAGGATCTAATGCAAGTATTCCCGGAGATGGTTGCCGAAAAAACGCTTCAATCGTCAAAAACTGAATTGCAGAATGGAGGTGTAAACGAACAAGTTTACGCAGTAGCCTACATGGACTTAATCCCAGTTTTAGTGGAAGGAATTCAGGAAGAAGATGCAAAGGTGGAAGAACTTGAAACACAAGTTGAAGAATTGAACAAAAAGATCGAAGAGTTGAGCCTTTTAATTACTGAACTACAAAAACAGAACTCAACAAACGAATAAGGGTTAAAAAACACCTGTTAACAACTCATTTGTAACCTCATGTATTCAGCAAGTTATGTAAGTAACTTTGAAGCATGAGGTTTTTTCTTTTAATATCGACTATTTCGTTTTTTGTTAGTGCATTTGGAGGTCAAGAGCATGATCCACCAGTTGGAGATACCAATGTGGTTGATTCCTTGCTCACAGAAGAGGAGTTGCTCAAAAAGCAGTTTCCAGAAATTTGCCCAGAAGAAGATTACGAGCACTGGGTTTATAATCCGGATTATCACCTCACACCTGACTATTACAAGGAAAGATACAACGAGAAAGACTTGCTGTATAAGATCGTGGACAACTGGGGAAACGGTTACGATAGCCTCTACGGAGCCAGAAATGTACGTCCCATACTGCATGGTGTAGCTTACAGAGGTGGAGCCAATAACTATTTTCACAAGGAAGCGAAAAGAAATAACCACAACCCATTGCCAGACGATGGAATTGCTAACCTCTGTAAAGAAGGGTTTTCAGGGTCTGTTTACCTATATCGAAAAAACTGGGATACAGCCCCACCAGAAAAAATGTGCGATTGTGTAAACGGTGCTAAAAATAAAATGGATTACTATCAGTATGACTACTTTGACGATAAGCACGTTTACGAAATGGTAAAATTGGTCTACGAAAGCGCGATTGATTCCACAAGAGGTCCTGTGTATCTCCACTGCTGGAACGGTTGGCATGCGAGTGGATTCATCAGTGCAGTGATTCTTAAACAGTTTTGTGGATTTAGCGATTTAGAAGCTACCGCCTACTGGGATTTAGGTACAGACGGAGCGAATACAAGTCCACGCTACAATCACATTAGGGAGCGAATTATGAACTTCGAACCGATCTCGGAGTTTATGGTGACGGATTCCTTGGGTAACGCAATTTGCCCACCCATGCCAGAGTTTATTGATAGTTCGCAGCTACACATTTCCATTGAACATTTGGCCATTGTTCCAGAAGCGATACCCGTAGGAACGATAATGATTTTGGAGAATGTAAAATTTGGACCCGGAAAAACATCCTTTTCAGGTGTTAGTTCAAATGTAGACATGAAGCACTTATTATCGGCCCTGCAAAAAAATCCGCAAATGGTGATTGAGATCAGTGGGCACACGGATAAATCAGGAAATGAGAATACCAATAAGAAGCTCTCCAAAGAGCGAGCTCAATTTGTTTATAATTACCTCATTGATAATGGCATTGAAGCCGGAAGACTTTCCTATAAAGGATTAGGTTCGGCAAAACCAGCTTACAGCAACAAGTCAAAAGATGGTCGTGCTGCCAACAGACGAATTGAGATTAAAGTTGTCAGTAAGAAGGCAGAATCTATGAACAGCCTAGTGGATGAAAGCAACATTGCCGAAGCAGATGAAGAAGTTATTTTGCCTATTTCTACAACCCTTCCTGCACTAGAAATTGGGAAAAGTACAGTTCTTTCCGGTGTCATTTTTGGTCCGGGAGAAATTACACTTAGTGATTCCGCTAAACTAGCAGTGGATGAGCTCGTAGTGGTGCTGCAAGAGAATGCTTCGCTTCGCGTTGAGCTTGTAGGTTATACGGATATCAGCGGAATGGAAGAGATTAACATTTTGTTATCTAACCAAAGAGCGCAGGCTGTGCATGACTATATGCTTGCGGCAGGAATAGCCGAAGACAGAATCTCCTTTTCTGGGTGTGGCCCAATTAACCCTATCGCACCCAACGCTTACAGGTGGGGTAGAGACAAGAACCGAAGAATTGAAGTTAAACTTCTTTCGAAGTAAAAATCAAAAAGGAATTTTGTACCTTCAAACTTCGATCTTGAATTCAAAATACACAGCATGTCAAACCAAAAGATTAACACTGGAAATGCGCCAAAACCTATGGGGCTGTATCCGCACGCTAGAAAAGTAGGAAACTTATTATTTTTATCCGGAGTGGGACCAAGAGCTGCCGGTTCAGGAGCAGAAGATGCCAATATACCCGGGTTGAAGTACGATAAAAACGGTAATTACGAAACATTTGATTTTGAAGCGCAATGCAGAAGTGTATTTGACAACGTACGTATGATCTTAGAAGACGCTGGAGGAAAATGGGAAGATCTAGTAGATGTTACTACTTTCTTGACAGACATGAAAAGGGATTTTAAGACCTACAATAAGGTTTATGCAGAGTACTTTAAGGATGCTCAACCGTGTAGAACTACAGTAGAAGTAAACGCGCTTCCCTCGCCCATAGCTATTGAATTAAAATGTATTGCCGTTATTGAATAACTGGCTAAACCATATAGTCAATAGCAATCTCGAAGGTATTGATGATGAGTGGGAGCAAAGAGGTTTACGGATAATCAATACCCTGATCTTGTGTCTTTTTCTACTGATGACAATCTTCTTTTCATTGTCGTTTGTTATTGGTATGCCGGAAGCACGCCCAGCAATTCTAGTTGCGATAGCAGTAACGTTGCTTCATTTTTGGGTGTCAAGACACGTTCCGTTGAAGGCTGTTAAACTCTATGCTGCTATTATCCCTGCATTATTGGTGCTTTACATCTCCATTTTTATCATTGGCAAAGAGGGTAACGATAAATACTTTTTTATCAATACATTAATCCTACCCATGCTATTTTTTAGGGAGGCAAAATGGTACTTACCGCTGGCTAGCATTAGCATTCTTTTCTTTTTTGTGACTTCCTACTGTCAGACAATTATTGAACCTTGGGCGAATTTACCTAGTGATTCTATGCTGCTTTATACCATGGTCAATGGGTTTGCCATTGGTGTATTAGCGATCATAACGATCAAAACGTTCAAAATTGAAATTTTCGGATATCAAAATACCATTTATTTTCAGAAACAATCCCTTGAAGAAAAGAATAAGGAAATTACAGAGAGTATCCATTATGCAAAGGGCATTCAAGAGGCCATACTTCCTTCTACAGATCTGCTGGAGCGAGACTTTAAGGAGGGCTTTGTCTGTTACCTCCCCAAAGACATTGTAGCTGGCGATTTCTATTGGATGGAAAAAGTAGAGGATAAAATTTACTTTGCGGCAGCGGATTGCACGGGTCACGGAGTTCCAGGAGCGATGGTGAGTGTGGTATGTTCCAACGCTTTGCAGCAAACTTTGTTTGAGTATAAAATCACAGAGGTTGATCGTATCCTTGAGAGTACAAGCAATTTGGTTTCGGCCACCTTTGCTAAGTCACCTCGCGAAATCAAAGATGGTATGGACATTGGTCTGTGCTGTTGGAATACCAAAACCAGAGAACTTACCTTTTCTGGAGCAAATAATCCGCTTTGGGTTATCTCAGAGAAAGAAACGCTGGAGACATCTTCAGCCTGTCGGACTACTTCAGAGAATGGAAAATACCTCCACGAGATTAAAGGCACAAAACGCCCAGTAGGAAATAGTTTCGTTACCATTTCTTTTGAAAAGCATAGCTTGAAGCTATCTAAAGGAGATGAAGTGATTTTACAAACGGATGGGTTTGCGGATCAGTTTGGTGGCCCTAAAGGCAAAAAATATAAGTACAGTAGCTTGAAGTCTTTTCTGCTCAATTCATCTGACGATAGCAGAAAGGTTGACTTGACCAAGGAAATAACCGAATGGAGAGGAAACTACGAACAGCTAGATGATATTTGTATCGTAGGATACAAGGTCAACTAGTCGTCATCCTCGTCTTCGTCAGAATCATTCTCCTCCACATCATCATCATCGTACTTCTCAGTGTAGTCTTGAAGAATATCATCCTTCAGCGTACCATCGTCATCGTAGTCATCATCCTCTTCGATAATGTCTTTAGCTTCTTGAATACTCATTCTCACCAAGTAGTACTTATCTTCTGTTTCAAAAGGAAGTGCCATACGCTTTACCCCCTCTCGATCTACATAAGAAACCAAGTGCTGATAAAACCCCGAAGGATATTCTAGTTTAATTTGCTCAATGATGGTTTCGTCAAGCTTTTCGTAGTCTTTAACGACTCTGGGTTTTGCTGGTGATGTCATAACAAATAAATTACACGACAAACGTGACCAATAATTTTTAATTATGCAATACCTCACCCAAAAAAATGAAAATTATTTTGGTCCTCGGTTGTAAACTCTTGAGGTATCAGGTTTGGGATAAATGGATTTCATCCCATCCATAGGTGGTTTTGGCGTGCAAACTTTAGCACTGTCAAGGGCCACAGAGTCCAAAAATACAGTGGTAGTATCTTCATAGGGCTTAAGTTCAGCGTTGTAAACACTTCCACAACCCAACCCCATATTGTCATTAGCCGTAAAAAAGTTTAAAGTGGCATGTGTTCCACTATGACTAAAATGATTGATGCGATTCGTTTGTGCTGCCAGAGAACAAGATGAAACAACTGCTCCAAGTAGAATGATTTTTTTCATGATAATTAATGTTCGTTTTTCTTGTAGTACAAGTGATTGTTGGATTGGTTCAAATATTAACAATCAAATTTTTAGCAACGTAATTATTTTCAGTTTAACCCACTTATTTTTGTGGTTGTGAAAGAAGTTCCTGAAGATATCCTTTACCAAATTGCATTGTTGGAAATGACAAGCGTAGGACCTCGTGTAGCCCGTAAAATGATAAAACACTTTGGGTCAGCACAAGCCGTTATTAATGCGCCAGAAAAAGAGTTGGAAGCTCTTGGTAACTTGGGCGAAACTATTGTAAGACAAAGACAGAATGAAGAGTTCTTAACCTTTGCCCGTGCCCAACTTGACTTTTGTCAAAATAAGGGAGCTACCGTTTCAAGTTATTACTCCAAGAGCTATCCATACAGATTAAAGCAATGCGCTGATGCGCCTTTGGTCTTGTATCAACATGGACATTGTGCACTGAATGCCGAACGAATGGTTGCGATCGTAGGTACAAGGAATTGTACGCGCTATGGAAAGGAAAAGTGTGCTGAATTGGTCAAAGGACTCAGCAAGTATGGTGTCACCATCGTGAGCGGATTAGCTTTTGGCATTGACGCCTGTGCTCATCGAGCAGCAATCGAGCACAACCTCTACAACGTGGCGGTAGTAGCACATGGCTTAGATCGGTTGTATCCTTCAGATCATAGAGGACTGGCCAATCAGGTTATTCAAAGAGGTGCGTTACTCACCGAATTTCCTACAACCACCAACCCGGATCGTGAGAATTTTCCAAAGCGGAATCGAATTGTAGCTGGAATGGTTGATGCTGTTATTGTTATTGAGTCTGCGAAAAAAGGCGGTTCAATGATTACGGCAAAACTTGGAAACGACTACAACCGTGATGTTTTTGCCATACCAGGAAGATTGGAAGATGAGCATTCTAAGGGTTGCAATCATTTGATTAAAACCAACCAAGCACATTTATTGGAATCAGCAGATGACTTAGCTTACCTACTCGGTTGGGATAAACCCAATCCAACCAAAAAACCAAAGCAAAAAGAAATTGCATTTGACTTGTCAGATGAAGAATCTAAAATCGTGGCTACGCTAGGTGGCGAGGTGATGTCTATCGATGAAATAGCAGTAAACAGTCAATTGCAAGTGAATGAAGTTTCTACCCAATTGTTAATGATGGAACTTAAAGGAGTCATACAGCAGCTGCCTGGCAAGAAATATCGGATGGCATAAGAATCAAAAGTTTAAATTACCTTTACGCTCACGGTGAAAACCACTTTTTACATAGCACGGAGGTACTTTTTTTCAAGAAAATCAAAAAGTGTAATTAACATTACATCTGGCATTTCTGTACTCGGGATTTTTGTCTCTACTGCTGCTATGATCATTGTTTTGAGTGGGTTTAACGGAATTGAAGATCTGGTGAAGGAGCTGTACAGCCATTTTGATCCAGACATCACTTTTTCTCCATCAGAAGGAAAGTCTTACCACAAGGAAGAGGTCAATTTTGAGGAGATTGCAGCCCTTGATGAGGTAGCGTATGCTTATCCCGTTATTGAAGAAATTACGATGGTGAAGCACGATGAACAGTACATTTTCGCCACCATGAAGGGAGTGGGTGAGGACTTTTTCAAATCCGGGTTGCTGGATCATTCTATTTATGAAGGCGAAGGTGTTATTTCAGATTATAATTCCATCATCTTAGGCTATGGTGTACAGGGAAAGCTGCAAGTCGCTTCAAACGATATGTACGATAACCAGGTTAAGGTATTTGGACTACTTCGAACAGAAAAGGCATCAAAGAATAATCAGGACGCTTTCAAGTCTCAAGAAGGTTATGTGCGTGGGGTTTTTAGTGTGAATCCAGAGTTTGATAATAAATATTTGCTTGTTTCAATCGATTTTGCGAGTGATTTGTTGGAGTACGAAGACGATTATTCCAAGTTTGAAGTGAAACTTAAAGAAGGAGCAGATGCCTTTCAGGTCAAAGAGAAAATCTTGAAGCTTACAGGTGGTGAGTTTACCGGGAAAACCAGATATGAACTCAACGAAATAATCTTCAAAACCAACGAAGCTGAGAAGTGGATGGTTTTTCTCATCCTAGGTTTTATCATGATCATCTCTACCTTCAACATTATTGCATCGCTGTCCATGCTAATTCTGGATAAACAGAAAGATATCAAAACGCTTATCAGTTTGGGTGCCACCCAAAAAATGGTGAAACAAATCTTTATTTTGGAAGGATTAATGATCAACTTTATTGGAGCATTATTAGGAGGATTAATTGGTTTTGTGGTGTGCTGGGCACAGATTAAGTTTCATTTCGTAAAAATGGAAAATAGCGTAACTGATTATTGGCCTGTTATTATAAAGTGGCAAGACGTACTCATGATCTTTGGTACGGTGATCGTAATCGGAGTCATATCATCTTATGTGCCCGTAAATTATTTGGTAAAAAGGCACTTTAGTCAGATGTTTAAACGATCCTAACCCTTTTCTTTTGGTTTGATATTTGAGTGTTTTATCTTTGATTAGCTAAAAAATCTATAAAGATGAGGTTACCCCTTATGTCATTATTCACCCTTATTCTCTCGCTGCCTTTATTAAGTCAGCGTCCAGAGGTAGTGGTTTCAACAGGTCATACTAATTTGGTTAATTCCATCAGCATATCAGATGATGGGAAGTTTATAGCTACTGGAAGTGGAGATAAAACAGTCAAAATTATTGAAACGGCCACAGGAAAGGAGCTGCGTACAATTGCCAACAATAATCAGCGCATCAGCGTGGTGAAATTTGACAAGACAACCACCTATATCGGTGCTCATCTTGAAGGCGAGTCCATCAAAATATTCGACATCGCAACGGGTGATTTGGTTTCTGAGTTTCCCTCTAGTCTAGATGAATTTGATTTTTGTCAAAACGATAAGAAAGTGGTTTTTGTGGACCTAGATAGTAAATTGTGTTTGGGCGATATTGCAACTGGAGAGATTAAGGAGCTGACAGAGTTCATGGGAGTTCATAGAATCATGGTAAGTACCATAGACGATTCCAAATTGGTAATTTATAACTACAAGTCAAAAATCTTTGAGGTAGACCTCAATACCGGTGAAGTGACCAAGTCAGCACAACTGTATGATGACTTTAAGTATGCTTCCTGTCGCTTGGCATTGTCACCGGATGAAAAATATTTGGCCGTTGCTCACGATATTGGAGGTAATGGAAAGCAAGGAACTCCTTTCATTTATGATTTTCAAACGTTTAAACTCCTCGGAAAATTAAAGGGGCATGAAACACGCATCTTCGATATGATTTTCAGTAAGCAAACTGGACATTTGATCACAACTTCGCACGATCGCACCACCAAGATTTGGGATGTAAAAAAGATGAAAATGGTCAAAGACCTTAGTTTAGGGACATTCAGTTCGTCTGCACTCGAGGTACATCCTTTTGAGAACTATTTCCTACAAGGAGACATGACATCCATCTATTACGTAAATGAAAAGAATGGAGAAATAGTCAAAACCTTTCCTCCACTTGGTAATAGTATTTCTCACATGACGTATGACCAAATTGGAAACTACCTGGTTACCACGGGCGCCAATATTTCTTTGAAGGTTTGGGATTTGGAGCAAAATAAGATTACACGATCTATGCGAGGGTTTTGGCCAATTGCATTTTCTCCCAATGCCAAGCACCTGGTGAGTATGTACAATAGTATTGCGCTTGCGGTGTGGAACCCTCATACGGGAGAACAAATAGAAACGCTGGACACCGAAAACGAACTTATCCAGCAGATTACTTATAATCCAGATGGAAGTCTTCTGGCAGGCGCTGGATACATGGGCGTGATTAAGGTCTGGGACATGGAAACGTATCAACTTACCAAAAAGCTTTCTGGTCATGCAGGAGGAATTTATGGTCTCGATTTCAGTCAGGATAGTAAGTGGATAGCTTCTGGAGGAATGGATAATACCATCCGCATTTGGGATGTGGACAAAGGCGAGGAGATTCACAAGATTGATGAAGATGCCATCATGATAAGTGATGTGAAATTTAGTCCTGACAATAAGTTGCTCGCTGTTTCGGGGTGGGATACCAAAATAAGGGTTTACAATACTTCAGACTGGAGTGTAAAATACGTTTTGGAAGGACATAAAAACATGGTTACCTCTGTAGACTTTAGTGTAGACGGAAAGTATTTAGCCAGTGGAGCTGGAAACAATACAGTGAGAGAGGCCGACAACTCGGTGATAGTTTGGGACCTGAGTTCTGGTACAGAACATTGTAGGTACGAAGGGCATCGAGGGATGGTTCAGAAGGTGATTTTCGATAAACTGTCTACCCACATTTACAGTACGGGTGATGATGGAACCGTGCGTGTTTGGGACTATACGAAATGTGAAGAGATAGCACTTATGGCATCAGTAGGTGAGGATGATTATGTTATCGCCACACCAGATAATTACTACATGTCTTCAAAAGATGCGCTGGACGCAGTTTCTTTTAGAGTAGGAAAGAAGCTTTATCCGTTTGAGCAATTTGACTTGAAGCTGAATCGCCCTGATATTATCTCTTCGAGATTGGGAAAAACACCACAAGGACTGATCAATGCGTATCAGTATGTCTATGAGAAACGCCTTCGAAAAATGGGCTTTAGCGAAGATGAATTGGGGGATGATTTTCACCTACCATCCTTAAAGATCGAAACCGAGTCAAACGTATTTACGACAACGCAAAAACGATTTAAACTTACGGCTTTTGCAGAGGATGAAAAGTACAAATTAGACCGGCTGAACGTATACGTGAATGATGTGCCGATCTATGGTTTGAAAGGATTTGACCTGTCGGAATTAAACGTCAATTCTGTGCGGAAAGATATTGAAGTTGAGTTGGTGGAAGGAAAAAATAAGATACAAGTCTCTGTACACAATGCGAGCGGGGTAGAATCATTAAGAGAAACGTATGAATTGGTTTATAACGGTGAGGTAGAGAAAAGTGATCTTTATTTGGTTACAATTGGAGTAAGTGAGTATCAAGATGAGAGTTTCAACCTCAAGTATGCCGCTAAGGACGCGAAAGATGTACTCAATGAGATTTCTAAATCCGAGCATTTGTACAAAACAGTAAAAACCAAAATATTGGTGGACAGAGAGGTGACGAAAGAGAATATCCTTGGACTAGAGGAATTTTTATCTGAAGCAAAGGAAGGAGATGCGGTAATTATTTTTGTGGCGGGTCATGGATTATTGGATGAAAACTTGGACTACTATTACGCTACTCACGATGTAGATTTTAACGCCCCAGCAGAAAGAGGGGTGCCATATGATATGCTTGAAGCCCTTATCGCAGCAGTTAAAGCTTACCAGAAGCTATTGATCATGGATACTTGCCACAGTGGTGAGTTGGACAAAGAAGAGGTAGAAGCGACCAAAAATGAAGATGTTCGATTGGGAGATGTCGAGTTTAGAGCCGTAGGAGCAGGTGTTAGACAAAAAGAGGGGTTTGGCTTTGAGAACGCTGGTGAGTTGATGGAAACGATGTTTGTGGATGTCAGAAAAGGAACGGGTGCAACGGTAATCTCAAGTGCGGGAGGAGCTGAATTTGCCATGGAAAGTGCAGAGTGGCAGAACGGACTGTTTACGTATTGTTTGTTACACGGATTAACTTCCAAGTCTGCGGATGCTAATCACGATGGACAAATTCACGTTTCAGAGCTGCGCTCATTTGTTTATGACGAAGTGACTAAACTTTCTGGAGGAAAACAAAAACCTACGGCAAGAGCCGAGAACTTGAGTATTGATTATCGAGTTTGGTGATTAATTCAAATTAAAAATCAACTCCACTTTTCTTCCGTCATCATCAAAGTTGATTTCGTCTGCAAGGTTCTTCATCAAAAAGATTCCTCTGCCATTTGGCTTCTCCAAGTTCTCAGGAGCAGTTGGGTCAGGAAGGTTATTAAAGTCAAATCCAGGACCTTCGTCTACGACTATAAAACGGATTTGCTTTTCCGTGCGGTCAAATTCAACTTTTGTTTTCTTGTCGGGATTTAACCCGTTTCCGTGGTGAATTGCGTTATTAACAGCCTCGGTCATTGCGATCAAAATATTGCCGTAATGATCTTCACCTACTTTATGCTCTTCGCATACAGAGTCAACCAGCTTTTCAACTAAATGGATGTTCTCTGCTTTCGATGGGAAGTCAATAGAATGCATAATTGGTAGTAAATCTGTTGCCATAGTAAAAACTTTATAACAAAGCGTTAACGATCTATCTGCTTAAAGTACTCATTTACTTTGTTTTTGTAATAAGGTTTCAAAGAAGGCGGAATAGTTTTTAACAACTCCAGTTCTTTTTCTTTCTCCTCCTTATACTTCAAATATTCAGTAGGGTTACTAAATTCTTGATTTATTGCTTCATTTGACTTCCTTTTTTCATCCATATCCTGCTCTCTGGTGGCATCTTCGTGCTCTAGCAAACGCGTCATGATATCTTTTTGGCGCATCAACGTTTGATCGGTTATCTCCCCGTTGATGATTTCCTCTTCCACCTTTTCCATATCCTTGATGATCTCTTTGAGCCCATTACCCGCTCCCGATCCATCTTGATTCAATTGTTGAGACAACTCCTGAATTTGTTTCCTCAAAGCCGCTTGTTGTGCTGCCATTTGAGCCAATTCTTTACTCATCTGCTGACCTCCAGGGCTACTGCCCGGTTTCTCACCTCCAGGTTTAGCGCCTATTCCATCGCCTTCTTGGTCTCCAGGTTTCTTTCCTCCCGGATTTTTACCTTTCTCCATCGCCTCCTTCATCTTCTTCATCTGTTCCTCCAACTGTTTTTGCATTTGCTTCATGCTCATCGAACTGGGTTTGCCGGAGCCACTCCCTCCCGGTTTATTACATTGTCCGCTACCCGGTTTGGAGTTCGCCATTTGTTGCTGCATCTGCTGAATGGCTTCGTCAAATAACAGGGCAAGGTTATTAACTGAAGTCATTACGTATTGTTGTTTAGACATCGTCATGGCCGTTTGGCGCTCGGTGATGTACTTCATCGTTTGTTCCAAATTCGCATTCATTGCAGAGACTTCCTTGTTAATGAACGGACTCAACTGCAAAATTCGTTTGCTCAATGCAAAGAGCGAATCTTCCAAAAGTCGGGCATCATCGTTTAGTTTACGCTGATCTTGCCCCAGTTTCACGTATTTGGGATCTCGATTATTCAATCCCAAAAATTGATCCATCACATTTTCCTGCTCAAATGAGAAGTCAATAAGGTTTTCCAAAAGCTGTCGCAGTGCATCCATGTCCTCCTGTGCTGCTTGCGCTTCACTCTGTGCTTGCGCATCTTTCATTTTTTGCGACATTTTTTTCATTTGATCAGCCGCATTTTGCTGAGATTCACTCGCTTTTTTATTCTTTTTATCACCCAATTCTTCCTGACTCTTTTCCATCTCTTCGTTGATGGATTGCTCCTCTTCCTCCGTATCCGCCATGTCATTGGGTTCCTCTAATTCATTGTTGAGTTCTTCCAACTCATCCAGTTCTTGCTGCAATTTCTCGAACTCATCATCTAACTTTTCTTGTTCTTTGTTAAGGTCAAAGTTGGATTTTTCCTTGTTTTTGGTCTCTTCAGAAAGTTGTTCCTGCTTCTTAGCGAGTTCATCCAGTTGTTCCGTGATTTTCTCGTGCTTTTGTTCAAATTCAAACTGCTTAAATTGCTCCAACGCTCGATCCAGTTCTTTGTTGATCTCCTCCTGAGACATTTCAATGTCTTCGATCTTGTTGAGCAATTGATCTTTATTCATTTGCTCCATGAGCTTTTGGAGTTCTTTGTACAACTCTTTCATCTCATCGCTCATCAGCTCCTCAAAGAGTTTGTTGAGCATCTCTTGCTTTTCAACGATTTCCTGGCTTTGCTGGTTGAATTGATTGTTTTGCTTTTGATTCTCTAAGTTGTTTTGCTGCAACTTTTCGATATTTTGCTGCAAACTCTGCTGGTTTTGCAAAAACTTCTCGATCTTGTTTTTGTCTTGCCAATCTGGTTTTTCCTTTTCCAACAAAGACTTCTTGATCTCATCCAATTCCTTTTTCAGCTTTTCAGCCTCATCCATGCTCTTTTCCAAGTCATCTTTGATTTCTTCACTTGCCTGATCAGATTGATCCATTAACTCCTCAAGGGTAGGGGCTTTATACTGTTTTGAATTGCTCTTTGTGGCTTTAGCACCATTGATCCCATCGTTATCCCAAACTTGAAAATAATAAGATACCGTTTCCCCTGGCTGCAGTCCGAGGGTGGAGAGGTCAATGAAGTGAAAAAATTGATCTGAATTAAAGCTCTTGCTCACATTCAATGCATACGAATGAGATTCACGCACCTTTCCTTTCTCATTAATAATAGAGTAGTGGAAAATCAACTTACTGAAACCATAATCATCAGAGACATCTCCATTGAAGTAATGAATAAAGCTATTGGCGGAATCCGTCTTTTCTCCTACCTGAATAGATGGGAATTGATCTTTTGTAACCGTCACAAAATATTGAATCGAATCCTTCCCAGAAGTAAATTCGTTGCTCGTGGAAATCGAGTAGTCCGCGTTTTCAAAAAATTGATTAGCAATCTCAAACGTATTGAGTCCTTTGGGTTCCAGAAGCATCAAACTATCCGCTAAATGAAAGGAAATGTGCTTGGTGTTTTTGGTGTTGAACTTCCACATCACCTGTGTACCTTCCGGTAGCACCAAGTCTCCGATGTTTTTCAGTTTCTCGTTTTCCAATTGGGTATAAGCTGGATACACCAACTCCACATCAAAGCCAAGCAGGGAAGGCTTAGGAATGGTCTTCAACGTATATTCATCAGACGTCACCGATTGAGCACTAATTACAAAGTCCTGATTTTCCTGAACGTTTCTAAATTCATAGGTGAATTCTTTTGCATTCAGTTTTTTCATCTTGTGCTGAACGCCATCCACGGTGATATAAACGGTTTCTGGAACATACTTTTTATCGTCCACCAAAACCTTTAGCTCAAAATCTTCTTGCTCAATTACCTTGAGGTCATCATTAGTAACCACAAACGAAAAGGGAATATCTTCCTGATCAATCGCTGTGTTTCCATAGTTCATAAAACGATCCGTTCCATCCGTAATGATGTCACTTTTTACCAAGTAAATACCTAAAAAGATCATAAGAGGAATCAGTAAAAACTTGAGGTATTTCTTGTTCTCACCCAAGTCAACGGCTGCTGTAAAGGGTAGAGGCCTGAGTTGCTCAATACGCTGATTAATGGATGCGGTGACCAGCTCTAACTGCGAACTTTGCACTACTTCGTTGGATTTGTAGAGCTGAAGCGTGTTGAGGATTTTGTCTTTTACATCTCCAAAGTGATCTCCTACCATCCGTGCAGCGTCTTCGTGAGACAGCGACTTTCCGATTTTACCCAGCTGCAACAGCGGCCAAATGATGTTGAAAGCAAAGATACCGAGCCCCGTGAAAACAAAAGAATAGAACAAAATCGTTCTACCCGAACTTTTAAACTTCCCGAAATAGTCAATAACGAGAATGAAAAGAAAGAACGAGACCAGCAATCCCAGCGTGTAAATCACCCCACGGATTAACTTATTCGTGTAGTACTTTCGAATAAACTGTTCTAGTTTTGATATGAGCAGATCAATTCCTTTCATTGAAGACCTAAAGTTACTAAATTCTAAGTTGTATATGCAATGTTTGTGCCTTTTAACAATAGTTCAACTTTACAGCCAAAAGGTTCAATTTATAACGCAAAAAAGTAGAATAAGTTGCTGTTTGTCTCATCAAAACGTAAAGTTGGTTAACTTTGGAATACGATTTGTAGGTCACCTTATAAAATTAATAACATGAGAACATTTCTGTTGATGATAGGGCTGGTAGTGCTAAGCGGTCTGAATACGATGAAGGCGCAAACAGTGATTACGTGGGAGCTATTAAAAGATGTGGAGTTTCAGGAAGTTTGGTCAGAAGAGTTTCAGGCGGTTTACATGGTGCCGAAGTTTGGAAAAAAAGTAAAGTCCTTGGATGGTAAGAAGATCCAAATTAGAGGCTATGTGATTCCGGTGGATGTGCTGGCAGATTATTATGTGCTTTCGGCTAATCCTTATTCAAGTTGTTTCTTTTGTGGACAAGCGGGTCCAGAATCTGTGATGGAAATCCAATTGGCAAAACAGTACGATGGACTTCGAATGGATAAGATCATTACCGTGCAAGGAACACTTCGACTGAATGCAGACGATATTCTCCAGCTCAACTACATATTAGAGGATGCCATTGTGGTTGAGTAAAACGGACGGAATGAAAATCTCGGTCGTCATACTTTTACTGAGTTTCAGTTTAGTTTCTTTTGCTCAAAAGAAAATCACTTGGGAGAACTTGGATTGCGAGTTTAAAGAAGTGTGGTCTGAGGAGTATCAGTCTATTTATATGTGTCCCATTTTTCCAAAAGAAGTGAAGGGTCTTGATGGGGAAAGGGTAGAGATTGAGGGGGTGTTGACGATTGTAGACGCATTAGCCGACTACTATGTTGTTGGGAAGAAAATGGTTGGTTTTGGGTGTGGTACTGGCTCAGATCCAGATAAATATACGAGCGATCCTAGAGAATTATTAGAGTTAGAATTCAAAGAAGTACCTGTTAATTTAAAACATGGACAAAAAATTAAGGTGCAAGGAGTCATCAGGCTAAACGAAGATGATATTCTTCACCTCGTATATATCATCGAAGATGCAGAAATCGTTGAACAATAGATCGCAGATCATTTGGGAATAATGACGAATGTCAATTTTTACTTGACAAAGGGCGTAACTTCCTATTGACTGAGCACGTATCTTTAACTACACACTTCAAACACTAAACCACATGAAAGCACTTTACCTTGCGATTTTATTCGTATTGCCTGCTCTTGTTTTTGGACAAGCTGAGGTACAAGAAGTTACTTGGGAAAACCTAAAAGTTCAGAATTTTGAGGTATCAACGAGTGCCGCAACTGGAATTGAATTTTCAAAGCCAATCTTTGATAGTAAGCAAAAGGAAATGGATGGACAGGAAATTATCATCGCTGGAAATTACCATGTGTTGAATAATTTCGGAAGTAAAACTTTTTTGCTTTCTAAAGATGAGATCATCAAAACGCCCATGCAACGAGATGAGGTGATTCGTTTGATCATGGAAGATGATCCAGAAATTTACTTTGGTCGAAAATTAAAATTGAAAGGTGTCCTTCACATCGATACCAATGAAGATGCTGAGACCATTTACTACATCACAGACGTGAAGAAAGTAAAAAATACGGGTACGGTAGCAGGAGAGTAGTTACGCTTCTTTATCACTTTCAAAACTGTCCCAGCCTTGCGCTTTCAGTGGAGTTACACTTCCTCCTGAAGTAACTAAATTCGCACCTTGACTTGCATCGGTCATATGTCCGATCACCGTCCAGTGCGGATTTCCTTTGATTTTATCGAAATCAGCTTGTGAGATGGTAAAGAGTAGTTCGTAATCTTCACCACCGCTCAAGGCAGCTACGGTTGGATCCATATCAAACTCACGAATCACCTTGTGTGTCATTGGGTCAATCGGAATCTTCTCTTCGTAGAGACTGCATCCCACTTTACTTTTCTGACACAAATGATAAATTTCTGAAGCCAAACCGTCTGAGATGTCAATCATGCTGGTAGGTTTTACACCCAATTCGGTCAGAAACTTGATCACATCTTTTCTAGCCTCTGGTTTGAGTTGGCGCTCGAGTACGTAGTCGTATCCTTCTAGTTCAGGCTGCATATTGGGGTTTACTTTCCAAACTTCTTTTTCACGCTGCAGTAGATTCAAACCGGCATAAGCGCCTCCTAAGTCACCTGAAACGACCAGTAGATCATTTTCCTGCGCACCATCACGATAAGTAAGTTCTTCAGCCTTCGCTTCACCAATAGCCGTAATGCTGATGACCAATCCTTTCAAAGAAGCAGTCATGTCGCCACCCACGATGTCTACACCGTAGAAATTGGCAGCATGAATCATCCCTTCATAGATTTCGGCAATGGCTTCCACACTAAATTTGCTTGAAACCGCCAACGAAACAGTAATTTGCCTCGGTTGTGCGTTCATGGCATAAATATCACTAAGGTTAACCACCACAGCTTTGTATCCCACATGCTTCAACGGACTAAAAACCAGATCAAAATGCACGCCCTCCACGAGCATGTCAGTAGAGACAACCGTTTTTCGATTCTCATGATCCAATACGGCTGCATCGTCACCAATACCTTTGAGTGTGCTTGAATGATGAAGCTTTACGTTTTGGGTGAGGTAATCAATGAGTTTGAATTCTCCAAGGTCTTTTAGGTCGTTGTACTTTTCGCTCATGGTATATCATTTTAACAAAAAAGGTATCCATCTGCTGACGAATACCTTTTTAATTATTGTGTAATCTGATTAGTTCTTTTGTGCTTCCTTCACAAAGTCATCGTAAGACAACTCTTTCTCTTTCAGGTTTACGGTATCTTTCAAGAACGCGATAACCTTAAGGTCATAAAGTTGTTCAAACAACTTTTGCGCTTCTTCTCTGTTTTCTAAAACTTTTCTAGCATTAGCGGTTAGTTCTTCGTCTACAGGAACCATCATGCCGTACTGCGCATATTGATTTGCCAAAAGGTTTTTCGTGTGGTTCAGCACTTCGTCAAACTCAACTTTGATATCGTTGTCTTTGATGATTCTGTTTTCTACTAATTGCCACTTCAATGAATTGGCATATTGCTCGTATTCATTCTCTACGTCTTCCATAGAAATGTCTTCTTTGCTACTTGAAAGGATCCATTTTTTAAGAAAATCGTGTGGTAAATCTAGTTTTAGTTTGTCAAGTGTAATGTCAGCAAAGTCTCTCTTGAACAAACGGTCACTATCCTGAGCAAACATTTGACTAAGCTCTGCAGAGATTTTTTCTCTCATTGCGTCAACACCTTCAATTGTTCCTTCGCCATAAACCTTGTCGATCAATTCTTGATTCACCTCAGCTGGCTCCATTCGTTTGATTTCTGTAACCTTTAGCTCTACATTTTTATTGTAAGCTGCAGCAGCTTCTTTAGAAATACCCAACATCGCTCCCATGTCTGCATCTCCTCTAGAGATAGACTTTGGATCAAGAATCAAAACGTCACCAGTTTTTACTCCGGTTAGTTTCTTTTTCATTTTCTCGTCTTCCAAGAATTCAATTGCAACAGTCGAGTTGTGCTCAAAACCACCTTCAAGAACTTCGTCATTTTCATCCAATTCTCTGAATGTTGACCAGATCATGTCTTTTGCTTCGCTCTTGTCTACAGGAGTCATTTTTCCGTATCTTCTTGCGAAGTCTTCAATTTGCTTATCAACTAAAGAATCGTCAATTTTCACTCTGTTAAAAGGATATTTTGTCTTCCCATCTAGTTTTAAGTCAAACTCAGGAGCTAAACCGATTTCAAACGAAAACTCCATATCAGAAGGGTTTTTCCAATCGATGTCTTGATTGTCATCTGATTTAGGAAGTGGATTTCCTAACACATTCAATTGATTATCCTTAATATGATTTTGGATCGCTTGGTTTAGTAATTTGTCGATCTCTTCAGCCAAAATTGACGGTCCGTACTTCTTTTTAACGATAGAAGAAGGTACTTGCCCCGGTCTGAACCCTGGCATTTGAATTTGCTTACGGTACTTTTTGATCGAACCTTCGTAGCTCTCAATGTAATCTTCTTTAGCAATCTTTACAGTAAGGATCGCATTTAAATCGTCAATCTTGTTTTCTAAAACATCCATTCCTAACGGTTTTTCAAATTTTCGGGAATATCCCTGATCAAATAAAAAATGGCATCACGCGGTGGCGTGACACCATTAAGTTTTTTGGTGTGTCACCGTTGAACAAATAATGATTCAACAGTACTTCAAACTTGGTGCGGATGGAGGGAGTCGAACCCACACACCTCTCGGCACTAGATCCTAAGTCTAGCGTGTCTACCAATTTCACCACATCCGCATATTTCTGACTCGTTTGCCAAAAATTGGATTGCAAAGATACTTCTTTTTTTGATTTTGCAAATTTCAGAGACAAAAATTATTAGACTCTACCTTAGATGTGAATTGGGTTGTTATCCCATGCTGCCAAAGCAGCTTCTTTCACAGCCTCAGAATAGGTAGGGTGAGGATGACAAATTCGAGCAATGTCTTCTGCGGAAGCTCTGTACTCCATCGCCACAACTGCTTCCATGATCAAGTCAGCTGCTCTAGGTGCTACCATGTGCACACCCAATACTTCGTCAGTTGCTTTGTCTGCAATGATTTTTACCACACCTTGAATATCCATACTTGCTCTAGCTCTTCCCAACGCTCTGATTGGGAAAGAACCTACTTTGTATTCATTTCCTGAAGCCTTTACCTCTTCTTCTGTTTTTCCAACTGAAGCAACTTCTGGCCATGTATACACTACTCCTGGAATCAAGTTGTAGTCTATGTGAGGTTGTTGTCCAGCCATCAGCTCTGCTACATAAACACCTTCCTCCTCAGCTTTGTGGGCTAGCATGGTGCCTTTTACTACATCACCAATAGCATAAACACCAGGCACGGAAGTCTCGCAATGATCGTTGGTAGGAATCATTCCTCTTTTATCTGTTTCAATGCCAATGTTTTCTAATCCTAAACCATCTGTATAAGGTTTTCTACCTACCGCAACCAAACAATAATCACCTTCGATTTTCACTTCTTCTCCTTTCTTGTTGTTGGCCGTAACTGTTACACCCTTTCCTGTGTTTTCTACCTTTGTTACGGCATGATTGAAGTTGAATTTAAATCCTTCTTTTTTCAGAATTCTCAACAACTCCTTACTGCACGTTCCGTCCATCATCGGAATAATGGTGTCAGCGTATTCCACCACAGAAACGTCTGCGCCTAATCGTGCATAAACACTTCCCAGTTCAAGACCAATGACGCCACCACCAATAACGATGAGGTGCTTAGGAACTTCAGAAAGGCTAAGTGCTTCTGTAGATGTGATGATGCGTTTCTTATCGGGTTCCATACCCGGGAAATAGTTAGGTTTTGAACCTGTTGCAATGATCACCTTATCCGTTTGAAGTGTAGTCTCTCCAGATTCACCAGTCACTTTAATAGTGTTTTTATCAACAAAAGAGCCCAATCCATGATGAACATCGATTTTGTTTTTATCCATCAGGTATTTGATGCCATCACAGGTTTGAGAAACCACACCATTTTTTCTCTCGATGAGTTGTTTCATATTCACCTTGATGTCTCCAGTGTCAATGCCGTGCTCTTCGAAATTATGCTTCGCGTTAAAAAAATGTTCGCTGGAATCTAGCAGTGCCTTGGACGGGATGCACCCCACATTCAGACAAGTTCCTCCTAGCGTATTGTATTTCTCAATAATCGCTGTTTTCATTCCCAATTGCGCACAACGGATGGCTGCAACATAACCTCCTGGCCCTGAACCGATAACGGTAACATCGTATTTGCTCATTCTTTTTGTTTTAATTATCTAATGATCGGTAAAATTAGCAATAATCATTAGACCTGTTTTGTGCATTTGAAATTTTCTATAGTTTTTTTGGATATTAAAAACAATATGTATCTTCGCACGGATTTATAATTGTAAAAATTAACGAGTAATGAACAAAAGATTTAAAACAATCGCAATGGCATCTGCTGTAACAGGTGGACTGATCATGAGCAGTTGTGCGCTTGTAAAAGACCTTGAGTATAAGGTTCTAGAGGATCCGTTAGAAATGCACGGTGACGAAGTGAAGTTAAAAATGACTGCTACATTTGTTGAGAAAGGTCTTAACAAAAAGGCGAGTGTAAAAGTTACCCCAATATTTGTTTGTACGGATGGAACAGAAATTCCATTTGATTCAAGAGAGTTCCAGGGAGAGAAAGCTGCTGGAAATGGAGAAGTGATTACAAAAGCAGGGAAAACGGTTACTTACGAAAGCAAGAGAGCTTACCAGCCATGTATGGAAGAAGGTGAAGTGATTGTGCGAATCGAGCCTAAGAAAGGAGATAAAGAAAAAGATCCTATAACGACTGAAGCAATTGCGGCAGGAACTATCATTACTCCTTACCTTATTCAGTTGGATGACCAAGTAATGGTGGCGGATGATAACTTTGTAAGAGTTACGTCTCATGATACTGTTGCTGTCATTAACTATGACAAAGGTAAATTTAATGTGAAGTCATCTGAGTTGAAGCAAGATGACATCAAAGGATTGGAAGGATTCATTACAATGGCTCAGACCAACGAAAGAAGAGATATTAAAGGTTACAACATCATTTCGTTTGCATCTCCTGAAGGTGAGATCGATTTGAATGAGAACTTAGCTTCTGATCGTGCTGGTTCTGCCGAAGGTTACTTGACTAACTTCTACAAAAAATCAAAAATCGAAACGGTTCCTACAATTACCAAAACACCAAAAGGTGAAGACTGGGTAGGATTTAAGCAAGAAGTTGAAAAAACTTCACACGAAGACAAAGATTTGATCTTGCGCGTTTTGGAAATGACTTCTGATCTGAACAAAAGAGAGGAAGACATCAGAAACATGGCAAAAACATATACTTTCCTTGAGAAAGAAGTGTTGCCACAGTTGAGAAGATCACAAATCGTTTGTACTTATGACAAAGTGGGATGGAGTGATGACGAATTGAAGCAATTGTCTAAATCTAACCCTGATACACTTACAGTAGAAGAGCTACTTTATACTGCTGAATTGGTAGATGATCTAAACGAGAAGTTGAGAATTTACAAAGAAGCTGAGAGAATGTACGGTGACGATTGGAGAACATCTAACAACGTTGGGTACATCTTGTACATGCAAAACGATGTGAATGGAGCTAAAGGTAAGTTTGAAAAAGCTTATGAGTTAGATCAAAACGAAATCGTAACGAACAACCTTGGAGCTGTTATCCATATGGGTGGTGACAGAGACAGAGCTAAAGAATTGTTTGAGCAAGCTGGAAGTTCTGATGAGACTTCTTACAACTTAGGATTGGTATCTATTCAAGAGTCAACTAGCGGTAGCTACGATGAAGCGCTTGAGAAAATGGGTAACAACGAAACGTTTAACGTTGCTTTAGCAATGGTATTGAACGGAGATAACGAAGGTGGTCTAAGCATGATTGACAAAGCAGCTGATGCAGATGCGGCTTATGCTTATTACCTTAAGGCAGTTGTTGGAGCAAGAACTAACAATGCTGACATGGTTGTAGACAACTTGAAGACAGCTATCTCTAAAGATGCGGCATACAAGGCTAAAGCAGCTAAGGATGCAGAATTCATCAAATTTAGAGAAGTTGATGCATTCAAAGCAGTAGTTCAATAAGAAGATTAAAATCAACTATATTAAAGGCTTCCGTCTATTTGCGGAAGCCTTTTTTTGTGCTTTAAATTGAGATTTGAAACTTTACCTAACTGAAAACGACCATTAAACGATTTAATCATTCACAGTAATGTAATTTTTTTTAATTTGGCACCTTGTAAAAGAAACGGAAACGTTATATTCGCACAAATTTATTATCGAGATTAAAGAAGAACTTAATTAAACACTATGAAAAAGGTATTCACATTATTAGCAGTTACTGGACTTTTGTCTACTGGAGCGTTTGCTAACGATACAACAATGGTAGAGAACGCAGATGGTTCAAAAATGTACTATGTTCTTGATGCAGCTAGCGGAGATACATTAAATTCTTGGGAAGAAGCAGCTCCAGTTGTTGAGGAACCAGAGGTTGCAGAGCCGGAAAATACGGTTACTGAAGGTGGAGAGAAGAAAGGAGAAGAAGAGGAAGATTTTGATATCGTACAAGAGTTGAAACGATATTTCATCGATGGGTCACCAGTGTTTATGACCTTCGTATTATTGACTTTGATCTTCGGTTTGGCGTTGAGCATCGAGAGAATCATTTACCTAACAATGGCTACTACTAACAACAAGAAATTGTTGGCTAAGATTGAGGAGGCATTGAACTCAGGTGGTGTTGAAGCGGCTAAGGAAGTTTGTAGAAACACAAGAGGACCAGTTGCTTCTATCTTTTACCAAGGTTTAGATCGATCATCGGAGGGAGTTGATATGGCAGAGAAAGCTGTGATCTCTTACGGTGGAGTTCAAATGGGATTATTAGAGAAAGGATTACCTTGGATCGGATTGATGATTGCACTAGCACCAATGCTTGGATTTATGGGTACGGTAATCGGGATGATCCAAACGTTTGACTTGATCGGTGAAACAGGAGATGCAGATCCAAAAGATATGGCAGTAGGTATCAAGCTTGCCTTGATTACAACGGTATCGGGTCTTATTGTAGCGATCATTCTGCAAATCTTCTACAACTACATCGTTTCAAAGATTGATTCTTTGGTAAACGAAATGGAAGATGCATCCATCTCATTGATTGATTTGGTTGTTAAGCACAGCAAAAAGTAATAGGAGTTTAATCGATTAAACATTCAGCATATGAATGATAAAATTATAAATATTAGTTCTAAGGTCATTATGGCTCTGATCATCGTGGTGGGAATCATCCTTTCTGTGATCATAATGGGCTACGGAAACCCTAAAGGTTATGATGATCAGGATATCTATAACCTAGGAAAGGAGGTAGCGATCAAGGAAGGAATGAACAAGAAATTGGATCAGGCCGAACTGGATTCTTATATCGAGAAAACAGGTACAGACATCAAGAATAAAAAGATGGAAGAACAAGATGGTCATGTTTTTACAGCTATCATCTTTACCAGAACTATTCTTTACGTTGCACTTGGTTTAATCGCAATCGCCTTGATTATAGGATTAGTAGGTGAGCCTAAAAAGTACATCAAAGGAATTGCTGGAGTAATTGGTCTGGCACTGCTGGTGTTCATTGTTTGGAAAACATCTACGGATGTGCTTCCGGAAGGATTACTTGCCAAGAATGCTGCGCTTGCTCAAGAAGGAAAAGAACCAATTTACGATAGTACAGGAATGAAGTTGGCAGGAGGTGCTATCACAAGTTCTATCATTTTGATTTTTATTGCAGTTGCAGCTTGGATTGGTAGTGCAGTCTACAAGGTTGTGAAATCATAAACTGTCTAGGATGGCGAAGAGAGAATTAGAAGAAATAAATGCAAGTTCGATGGCGGACATCGCCTTCCTACTGTTGGTATTCTTCCTTGTGACGACCACCTTCAGTAAGGAAAATCAGGTGGAAGAAAAGCTGCCTAGAAAGACGGATGATCTTGAGACGAAACTTTATCCGCATAATATTTTGGAGATCTTAGCCAATAAGAACGATAGAATACTGATAGAGGGAGAGTTTGATATCGATGATCCAGCTGAGATCGCTGATTATGTCAGAGACTTCTTTATTCATCCTTCTTCTGAGGACAACGAGAAGTGGCCTGAGGTAAAGAAAGTGACTAAGCAGTTTTGTGTTTCTCAATTGGATGAATTGAATAGTAAGTTAGCTGAAGGGCAAGCTGGTGGAGTTTATGCAGATAGTGTGGAATCTTTAGAGAAGCAGATTTACAAGTATGAGAATAAGTTGATGACATGTGAGCTATTGGGAGGTTCTTATAATGAAATTTCTCCTAAGGCGGTTATTGCGATTACATTGGATAACTCAACGAAGTATTCAACTTATATTGCCGTATTGGATGGAATTTTGACGGGATTGACAGATTTGAGAGATGAGTTGAGCATCAAACATTTCAAGAAACCATACACAGAATTGGACAAGGATATTCCAGAAGAGGCGGATATGATTGAGGCATGTCAGACGGTTTATCCTAAGAGAATATTTAAGGCGAAAGGAATTGCCTCGGACGAATAAAGATTGATTAATTATGTCGAAGTTTTCAAAAGGGAAGAAAAGAGCTGAACCGGCTATATCTACGGCATCACTACCGGATATCGTATTCATGCTCCTGTTCTTTTTTATGGTAACCGCTAAGTTTAAGTCCACAGAAGCTTTAGTTCAGGTGAAAATGCCAAGTGCGTTCACTACTGAGGTCTTGGATAAGAATGATAAGTCAATCTTGTATTGGATTGGTAAACCTAAGAATCCTGCTTTGGGATCAACGTATCGAGTGCAGTTGGATGATCAGCTATTAGATGATGTATCACAGATCGGACCGTATCTGATGGACTTGAGAGGAAAAGAAGAGTTTGCAGATGAATGGTATGATATGGTTAACTTCTTTCAAGTGGATAAAGATGCTCCGATGGGATTGGTTAGAAGTATTCAAGAGGAGTTGAGAGATCCATTGGTAGATGCGCTTACTGTGCAGTATGCCGTGATAGATGAATAACTTAATAGTAGAAGTATTTACAGAGGTCAATCGAGAGGTTGACCTTTTTTATTTAACGAGATATGACTAAAGGAAAACTATACTTACAAGATTGTATCAATGCTGTAGCTGAGTTTCATGATGCTTTTCAAATTGGTAATGAGAATGAACCTAAGGCGGATGTTGGAACTGACACCTATATGCTCCGTTACAAATTGATGCGCGAAGAAAATGAGGAATATCTAGAAGCCGCTGAGAACGGTGACCTTGTGGAAATTGCTGATGCCTGTGGAGATATGCTCTACATCCTGTGCGGAACGCTGTTGAAACATGGATTACAACACAAAATTGAAGAGGTTTTTGAAGAGATTCAACGTAGCAACATGTCAAAACTTGACAAAGATGGTAATCCGATATTCAGAGAAGATGGAAAAGTATTAAAGTCTGATCAGTACTTTAAGCCGAATATCCAAGCCATCATGGAAGGGTAGTATTGGATGCGCTTGTAGCGGGTGGGAGCTTGTTTTCAACAAGGTTTTGCCGTAACACCTAAAAATCAGATCTTTACCCGGATTGAATGAACTACTCTTCTAGCCATGGGATTACTCTCTGCACCAAGAACCGACTACACCAATTTTTACGATCAGGCCAGGTATAATCTGGTATGGTACATTTCGTTGGTATTTGCAGCGTTTATTCTCATCCTTACGGCTGTAAACTTTTCTAACGAAAGTTATAAGCCAACCCCCTATCTGTCCGCATTTTTAATGGCTGCTGTATCCATCATTGTGCTGCGAATTACCCGAAAGTATGAAGTGATGAGTATGGTTATCGCAGTGGGTAGTTTGGCCATTACGAGCTATACTTTTTTGGCGCACGACCATGTGATTCAGTACACTACTCCTATGTGGGTGGTGATTAACATTATTTTTACCTACTTCACGCTTGGAAGGAGATGGGGTACCGTTGTGCTCTTGCTGCAGTTTGTAGTGATCGGAATTTTCTTCTATACCAAGTTTCAGAATAATTTATCGGCTTTACCAGTTTATGATGACTTAGACATTCATTACTTCGTATTGGAGTATGCATTTGCTTGCGCATTTATGGGGTATTTTTTACATATGTTTGTGACTACCACCTATTATGCAGAACGCAAGTATAAAGTCTCTAACACACGCTTGAATACACATAATGCTGTCATCACGAAACAGAATGAAGAGAAGGAGGTGATGCTAAAGGAAATTCATCACCGGGTAAAGAACAACCTGCAAGTGGTTACCAGTCTCCTCAGGTTGCAGTCCTATGAGGTTGAGAATGGCGAAAGTGTAGAGAAGTTCAACGAAGCAATTTCTAGAGTCAAGGCGATGGCGCTGATTCATGAGAAAATGTACCAAAAAGAAATGCTGGAGAGTTTTGATTTGGAAAATTACATTCAGTCGCTTTCGGCAGATCTTTTAACGACATATAACTTGTCTCAGGAAGTGGAGTTTAAAGTAGAATCGAACGTTGAAAAAGTGGGGTCCAGAACAATCGTACCTTTAGCATTACTATTTAATGAACTGATAACTAACGCCCTTAAGCATGCTTTTGAAGGAATTGAAAATCCTAGGATAACCATTGTCCTGCTTGATCAATCCGATCGGAACTTTGAGATGATTTTTGCAGATAATGGAAGCTGGAAGGAGGGAGATGGAGCTTCTTTTGGACAGGAATTGATTACTACAATGACAGAACAACTCGATGGCGAGTACGAGCTTACAAAAGGTGCAGAAGGTACACGTTATCACTTCCGCTTGAAGAACCTTCATGAGCATTTTGATGAAGGCAAGTAAATGAAAAGAGAGCCCAATAAATTGGACTCTCTCTACCTACAAAATTGATCTTTAAGGGGTAGTCAAAGATCACAAATAGTCTTATTCGTTGAGTGTACAGGTGCCGTTTGAATATTCAAATTCGTAACTATCGCACAGATCCTCCGCTACTGCTTTTGATTTCTTGGTAAGAATATAAGTGTCTGTTTCCTGTGTATTGTTGTTCGTACAAGTGCAACCCCAATTTTTTCTACAAGAGGTGAAGCAAGCAAGTAGCAGCAAACCAGAAATAAAAATACGTGTTTTGTTTTCTTTCATAGTAACATCGGATTGATGAATGACCCTGTTCGAGCTATTTCTTTTTTTTGAACTCCTACTAGGAAACAAGATTCTCAAAATTGCTGAAGGAACGTACGCCATGGGAATTCAATAAGTTTACTCCAAAATTAGCAGGGTTTAGCACGTGATGAATCACCCATTTGGGGGATTTAAGCCTTACGACTAATCCCTACTTCTATGGCAAAACGAGCCAATTCAACCTTATTACTCATCCCCAGTTTGCTTAGGAGACTTTTTCGATGAGTAATTACAGTGTAGGGACTCAAATGAAGTTTTGAAGCAATGCTTTTATCAGTAAGACCTTCTGCAATAAGTGCTAAAATCTCTCGTTCCCTTTTGGTTAAGCCATCACACTTCTGTTTATTTACATTCCGAGCTGTGAGCAGGGATCGCTCTTTTTCACTTACTGTAATCTGAAACTCCTCAGAAGGCGAAACAACGTGAGATAGAGAAGATTTAAGCTGATCAATTCCAGAGGCTTTGGTCACATAGCCATGAGCCCCTAATTCACTGATGGTTTTGATGAATGATTTGTCGGCATCCATGGTGAGCAAAAGAATCTTAGCTTTAGGGAACTCTTCTCGAGTCTGTTTTACCAGCTGAATTCCGTTCATCTCAGGCATGTGTAGGTCAGTAATGATTAGGTCAACTGAAATAGCTCGTAGGATTCTAAGCGCATCGATACCATTTCCCGCCTCTGCCACTACTTCAAAGTCTGCAAGGTCATTGATGAGGGATTTAAGTCCGTCTCGAAAGATCTCGTGATCATCAACCAGTAAAATACGTGTCATCGGGCTAGTTTAATAGGTATAAAGATAAATGATTACATTCGAATAGCTAAATTACTAAACATGCGAAGTAGACAACCCTTGAACCTAAGACTAATCAACATGGGTACTTCTGGATTGAATGATCCTGAGGAGGAGAAGCGGGTTCGCTTGTCTAACCTGATCGCCCTGACTGTGTTCAGCACAGGAACTCCCTTCGCATTTATTTTCTTTTTTTATGCTAGCAAAGTTTCTGGAGTGACTTTGATCTTCTATATCCTGTCTTTTTGGTCCGTGATTGAGTTCAACAGAAGGAGAAAGTTTAAGTTAGCTCGACTACTTTTGGTAGGGCTGTTAAATGGAGCTGTGATTCACTATTCCATTTGGTATGGCAAAGATTCGGGGCTTCACATCATGTTGATTCCTTTCTTTTGTGTCCCTTTTTTAGTTTTTAGTAGAGATGATGGCTGGATTATGGCAGCAGGGTCATTTATCTCCTGTTTAGGTTATGTATTGATTGACTTTGTTCATTATGAACCGATTCTCAGTATGACCGCAACTTCCACTTCCATTATTTACCATTTGATTACTGGTGTTGCCTGGCTCTGGTTGATTTTTGAAATGATATATTTTACCAACCAGAATTACATTGCCGTTCAGAACCTTATTTGGCAAAGAAAAAACCAAACAGCCTCTATTGTTAGCGCTCAGGAAGAAGAGCGCAGAAGAATATCGCGTGATCTGCACGATAGCATGGGACAGTTACTCTCTACCATTAAAGTGAATCTCGAAAGATTACCCGATCAGCAGAGTGATGCGGTTTCCAATAGCATTGAGTTAATTGATCAATCTGTTAATGAAATGAGAAACGTGGCGTTTGACCTGATGCCAAATACCCTAGAAAATTACGGCTTGTTTCCTGCACTGGAAGAACTTGTGGAACGAATGAACGCCCTGCAAAGTTTTCGGATGGAATACCAGGTACATGGGATTAGTCAAGCACAGATAGCAAAAGATCAACAGTTTAATATCTATAGAATTATTCAAGAGGCGCTGAATAACATCATGAAGCACGCTGAAGCTTCAGAAGTGAACTTGCAGTTGATCAAGTTTGAAGAAGACCTGACTATCACCATAGAAGATGATGGAAAGGGGTTTGTTTATGATAGCGCGGCAACTGAGGGAAGTAGAGGTCTGAAGAATATAGCAGCTCGAACGGAGTGGATGGATGGTGCTTTTCGAGTAGATTCTGGCTCAAAAATCGGAACTACACTGATTATTTCTATTCCTTTGAGGCGATTGATTTAAAAGACGAATGAACCCCTCAGGAACTTAAGCTGATACGCAGATTCGTGTTTTTTTTCACTATGAAAAGCAAAAACAATCCTATGCAACGTTTATTTGTGTATCTTTGTAACCAAATAAGGACTGGAAGTCGAGGTGAAAGTATCTTTTTTCAAGTCTTTATAATGCGTAAGCTCCCATTAATATTAGTATAAGTTATTGATTTATTGAGTGTTGACTTATGCCAGTTATTAATTAAAGGACTTATTTTATCAAACGCATTCAATTTACCAAGTCGCGGGAGAATGATTTCACGAAGGAACTAAAGTCTCGCATCAACCTTTATTTTAAGGAGAACAATAAGCAGAAACAAGGAGGGTGGCCTTTATACATTAAGGCAGCTGTAATGGTGAGTATTTACCTAGCTCCCTTGGTACTGGTGATTACAAACGTTGTGTCTAGTCCATTGTGGGTCGTGCTTATGTACGTGATCAGCGGAATCGGAATGGCAGGAATCGGGATGGGAATCATGCACGATGCCAATCATGGGTCGCTATCTAAGAAGTCTAGAATTAACAACCTTTTTGGAAAAAGTTTGGATTTTGTAGGGTGTAGTTCTGCCGTTTGGAAATTACAACATAATGTACTGCATCATACATTTACCAATATTGATGACCATGATGAGGATATTGACACCCCTTTTTTCCTATCCTTTTCACCGAATACTAAGAAGTACTGGATTCATCGTTTTCAACATTTGTATGCCTGGATTTTTTATGGTTTAACAACCATGTATTGGGTAACCATTAAAGACTTCTTAGCACTTAATAAGTACAGAAAGAGAGCGTTGATCAGAGACAACAAAACGTACACTACTGAAATTTTCAAAACGATTGCGTCAAAACTGTTTTACTACAGTTATGTGCTTGTGCTTCCACTTATTTTTAATGATTCTACCGCACTATGGATTGTTATTGGGTTTTTGATCAGTCATTTTATCACAGGTTTGATGATTAGTATCATTTTCCAGTTGGCGCATGTTATGCCAGATATGTCATTCCCTAAAGCAGACGAAAACAATTTAATACATAGTAACTGGTTTGAACACCAGCTACAAAATACGAGTAATTTTTCTCCGAAAGCACGAGCTTTCTCTTGGTTTATTGGAGGGTTGAATTACCAAATCGAACATCATTTGTTCCCCAACATTAGTCACGTTCATTACAGAAAGATAAGTAAGATCATTGCAGAAACTGCAAAGGATTATAACCTTCCTTATTACGTAAACGAGAACTTCTTTGTGGCGGTTTGGAGACATCTAAAAATGCTACGCATGCTAGGCACCATGCGTCCAGCTAAGATCAAACAATAATGCCAATACCAATTTATTATAATGCATAAGAAAACACACAGGAGACGTCCCACAGGGAGACGTCCTCAAAGAAAAAACTATCGCAATACAAAGGTGATAGACCCCACTAATTTTGTAAAAAAGGCGCAGCCCGTTGAAGAGATTGAGTATATTGCTCCTATTCCGTTTAGCGAAATGCCAATCCACGACACCCTTAAAGCTACTATTGCCAAGAAGGGATATGTTGATCCTACTGAGATTCAATCCAAAACCTATGAAGATTTGGTGGAGGGTAGAGACATCGTAGGGATTGCAAATACAGGTACGGGAAAGACTGGAGCTTTTTTGATTCCGATCATTCATCAATTACTCACTTACGATCAGCGATTCCAAACCCTTATTGTCTTACCGACAAGAGAATTGGCGCTTCAGGTTGAGCAAGAGTTTAAGAGCCTTACCAAAGGAATGAAGTTATTTTCCTCTACCTTAATCGGAGGAACTAATGTGAATAAAGACATTGCGAAACTCAGAAGGCGAAATGACTTTATCATTGGTACTCCAGGTAGGATTTTGGATATGATGAACCAACGAGCGCTTAAACTGCAGAGTTTTGATATACTCGTGTTAGATGAGTTCGACAGAATGTTGGACATGGGGTTTGTAAAGGACGTACAAAAGATAGCCGGAGCAATGCCCAATAGAAGACAAACGATGCTCTTCTCGGCCACGATTGATCAAACGCAGTATGAAATGATTGAAGAATTAGTAACCAATCCATTTCACATAAGTGTTAGTTCCGGAACAACCTCTACGGATTCAGTGGAGCAGGATGTTGTGAAGGTAGGAGGAAGAGATAAACTTCAAGTCCTGACATCCATGTTGGGTACTGAAGATTTCAAGAAGGTGCTGATTTTTGCAGAGACCAAGAGAACGGTCAATAAGCTCAATCAACAGTTAAAGAAATCTGGTTTTCGTTCGGACATGATTCACGGAGATAAATCGCAGAACTACCGAGTAGCTGCCCTTCGTAAATTCAAAAATGGAAATATTCAGGTTCTAATTGCTACCGATGTAGTGGCAAGGGGAATTGATATCTCTGACATTACGCATGTGATCAATTATCAACCACCTACTTCTATGGATAGCTATATTCATCGAATTGGGCGAACCGGACGAGCCGGAAAAATGGGACATGCCTATACATTTATTGATTAATAAAAAAGAAAACATACATGGCGAAATCGCAAAATGCTTTCATTAAGAAGCAACGAGAAAGAGAAAAAGCAAAGAAGAAAAAAGAGAAACAAGAAAAAAAGGAAGCCCGCAGGGAAAATGCCTCTGGTGGAGCTGAAATAGATTGGGATAGTGCACCCGTTAATAAAACACTAACCAAAGAAGAAACACAGCAAAAAGCTGAAAACGAGAATCAAAATAATAATTAATAAAATAAAGTAAAATGAAAACAGGAGTAGTAAAATTCTTCAACACAGAAAAAGGATTCGGATTTATTAAAGACGATGAGTCTAACGCAGACATTTTTGTTCACAAAACAGGACTGATTGACAACATTAGAGAAGACGATCAGGTTACCTATGAGACTGAAGAAGGAAGAAAAGGATTGAATGCAGTAGACGTAAGAAAAGCGTAGTAAGAACATACACAATTCTAGATCCCGATGGTTTTGTCTTAGGCGAAGTCATCGGGATTTTTTGTTTTTAAAGTTCACGTTAATTTAATGAAGTCAAGTTTTAAGAATTTTTATTTTTGCTAGCAAAATTTGCCCCGTGCCCAAAAGAAACAAGGTAGCCATTCGTTTGGTTGAACAAGAGTCTCTTTCCGAGAAGTGGCTTTCATCTCTTTGGAGAATTTACCATGAGTCGTACGATTTAGATTTTGAATCTTTTCTTGCCAAAAAAGCAACAATGGACTTGTATGCCGTTTATTTTGATGGTGAAGACATTGTTGGCTTTACCGGAATCCGATACCGAACGCTTAGAATAGAGAAAACTAACTATAAAGGATTGTATCTGGGACAAACCATGTTACTCAAGCAATACAGAGGTAAGGGAATCATTCAGCGTACCGTAATAAAGATGCTGAAAAAGCATTACACAAGTGCCCCGTTTCATAAGCTTATCATCTGGAGCAATGCCTTGACGTACCGACCTTATCTGGTGATGGCAAAAGGACTCAAAAACTATTTTCCGCATCCAGACAAAGCCCCCAGTAGTCTTAGGAAGGAGATTCAGAACAGTATCGGAAGAGCTTATTATCCTGACCATTACAATATTGAAATGGGAACGGTTAGGAAAGAGAAGAATATTCTCAAAGCCATAGAGATTGAACATTCCGTTCGGGAAAGGGAGGATCGCCACGTGTCGTTTTATTTGGAGCAAAACCCAGATTTTACAAAAGGAACAGGACTCATTTGTTATGCAGACGGATCAATGATTAACTTAGTCACCTACATTTCAAGAAAGACACGAAAAACATGGTCAAAAAGGTTTCGTTCTACCAGCTGAATATCCCGTTTATCTATGGGTACGATCATTCTCAGGTTTCAAGACTGAAAGGCGACTCGGTGATTGTTGAACTAGAGTTTGCGGATGGGAGTTGTACTTATGGTGAATGTACCCCAAGAGTTTATGTTACTGGAGAGTCTTTAGATTCTATCATAGCAGTCATTTCTCAAAAAAAGGAGTTGTTGAGTAAGGTAGAAAAGGATTTCGAAGCCATTGTTGCGCTTGAAAAAGTGTGGGGCGATACCGATAACGCAGCTTTTTGTGCCATTGAAGCAGCACTTCTGCAATGGGTAGCTGGAGAAGCAGGAGTTCAGAAATTCATGAAAATAGCACCTCAGCCAATTGAATTCAGCGCAACCCTCACTGGAGGCAAGCGAGAAGACTTTTTGTTGATGGCACAGGGCTTTGCAAAGAATGAAATGAGGGACGTCAAGATGAAACTCGTGGATGATAATAAAGAGAATCTGTGGAGGGTAGATTATTTACGAGAATTGTATCAGGGAGATCTGCAGTTACGGGTGGATGGAAATGAGTTATGGAGCTTTGACGAAAACCATTCTCAGTTAAAGGCGCTGATCGAAAAAGGAGTGGATTCTTTTGAGCAACCATTTGCAAAGGATGATCTTGCTTCCTGTGATCAGTTCATGAAAACCTTTGGTGGAGAAGCCAAGTTGATCCTCGATGATAGCATCACGACCTGGAAAAGCTACGAGCAACATACACAAAATCAATTAATGACGGGTGTTAACGTAAAGGTCTCTAAAAATGGAGGTTATTTGCGAACCAAAAGAATTGTTGATGCTTGCATAGCGGATGGAATGCATGTTCAACTTGGTTGTCATGTAGGTGAAACCTCTTTGCTTGGGTATTTTGGGTCGTTATTAGGTTTTGAATATGGTAAAGAATTGGCTCATTTCGAAGGAGGTTTTTCTACGCATTTGTTAACAGAAGACCCCGTGACACCTCATGTTCAGTTTGGCTTTAAGGGTAAGTTGGAGACGCTGCCACAGCGCTTAAATGTAGAGATGAAGCTGGATCCTGTATTTGTTTTGAACTGTTAGTGGGATTTATTTGTTTTCTTAATGAAGGTCCTTCATCACCTATCACGATAGGTGGTAATGAAATGCAATTACCCTATTTTACAGATTGAATATGCTACTTCATAAGATTCTATCCTGATTATGATCTTGTAACAAAGTCAGGGTAAAATAATCGCCTTATTGTAACAAAGTCAGGGTAAATGGAGGGGCAACTTACAAAATAGACCCCTTAACATGCTCTTTACCCAACCCCAGATAAGTGTAGAATGCTAAGATGGGATCTTCTAAATAGTTCTTTTCTTGAGGTTAGGGCTAACAAAGTTGAAAGCCGCTATGTGAGTAACTATGAGATGGGTCATTATGGGTATGCTGAATTTCGCAGGATACACGACACTTAATATTACTTGAAGATTTGTATGTAGTCTGAGAACCAATATTGTTTGCCTCTTCGCCCTCCGGTAATTTCTTCCAATATTTTAAGCTTCTCAAGTTCAGCAATTAACTTATAAGCTGATGGAGGTGAAACCCCAGTTAGTTCACCAACTTTATTTGCATCGATTAATGGCTTGTGATAGAGATAAGATATTATTGTCCTTGCATTATTGGTTCGACTTCCTAGCTTCTGAAGTTTTTCATCAACTTCTTTTTGGAGCTTTAATATTTTGTCAAATGTTTCGATACTACTTTTAGCAGTTTCAACCACCCCAACAAGGAAGAACTTGAACCATTGTTTAATATCATGATCTGTCCTTACTTTCATTAGGTTATCATAGTATAGTCCTCTATTTCTTTCAAAGAAGTCAGATAGGTAGAGAATAGGTTTCTTCAGAATACCTTTTTCAACCAAGTATAATGTAATCATTAATCTACCCACACGACCATTACCGTCAAGGAAGGGGTGTATAGTCTCAAATTGATAATGTATTAATGCGATCTTAAGTAAATCAGGAAAAGGGTCTACTTCATTATGTGCAAATTTTTCCAAATCAGCCATAAGGGCAGGTAACTCGTGATGGATAGGAGGAACAAATACAGCAT
This sequence comes from uncultured Flavobacteriales bacterium, assembly GCA_964387945.1. Classification (GTDB taxonomy): domain Bacteria; phylum Bacteroidota; class Bacteroidia; order Flavobacteriales_D; family Parvicellaceae; genus Parvicella. The sequence continues at coordinate 170,563 of CAYLYX010000003.1, forward strand.
CAGATAGAGACGCACCTCCGATCCAGTTTTGACTTGACCTAAACTCACCTGGGACTTTATGTTTTCCTCTCACTCCTTTCAATAAAATCTGATGAGTTTGTTTTATAAGCCTTGAAGAAAACGGAAGTTTGTCAAGTTCTTTTATTGCTGAGTTTAGAGCTTCGATATAGTTTTGAACTTCTTCCCAATCATCCCTTTTCTCTTCAGAGATGTCAGAAATATCTTGAAGAGCTTCTTCAATATTGGTTTTAGTTCCTTCGATTTTACTCGACTGGGTGGCTTCCTTTAGCACGTGCATGCTAATAAACAAATCAATATTCGGAACATATTCAGAATACATATCTAGTCTTCCTAGCTGTCTGTCTGCTTTACTCAATAGGGTAATAATGTCAATATCATCGAGTAACCATCTACGGTTGATTTTTTCCGGTTGGAAGCTTTTATGAGTTCCTTGATTGATGTATGTGCCAGACTTAAATTCTTTCATAATAATTTAAACAAAGGTAGAGCTTATTTAAGAAAAACAGAAAAAACTTAAATAAGGAGTTGTATTATTTAAATTATTGCAACAAAACTTAAATAAGAAGGCCGCTGCTTTAAGCTGAGTCAAGGAAACTTTGTAACCTACAAATAGACCTCTTAACCTACCTCGCATACAATAGACGCAATCTCTGACAACCTTTTTGGAGTAGTATCCTTATGGTATAGCTGAAGGTAAACTGCTCCATAGAACGACCCTATTTTTAATCTATGAATAACTCATGTGTTTTAAAGCTTTCCAAATACTTAGTCGAACTGAAAAGACCAACTTCAGTTTGAAGTAATACAGACCGCAGTGTTTTCAAATGACCAAATTCATCATTTGAGATATAACTTTTTAGTTTAGCCAGTACTCGGGGTGAAATCGAAGGAATTTCTTCAATGCCAATCCAGCTAACTAAGATGCCATCTTCTGTCTCCATGCTGAAGGCTGCTTGAAGCTCAGGAGTGTTGATGTCAGATAATTCTGAGTCCCATTTGTATCGATAAATACTCATTACACCGTTGATTAGCGATTCGTTCGAAAGTGAGACTTTTCCCTCGTATCGAATGACGTGTTCAATTCTTGGAGGTATTCCTGCTCGTATAGAACTATCTTCTGAAATTATGTTATATTTTTCATACAACTCAAATGGAATAACAAACGTTTGAAGAAACTCGTCTCTCGTAAAGAGCTTTTTATCAGACATGAGTAAATCAGTAGATTGAACTTTGTACCTTGTACGCGGCTTTATTCTACTTCTGTGGGGGTTGTTATGGACTATCGTATCTATGCTGCTTTTTAGATATCCGCCAACAGCCCAAAAATTGCATCCACTTATGACATACTGTTCAATTTTGTTTCTTTTGGACAATAAACCTTTAGCTTTGGTTTTCTGATCAATAATATCGGGAATCAGGTTTTCTAAGTTTGATTTAATCAAACTTCCAAAGTCAATTGAAACGTCAGGTAAATTGTAGTTCTTTGCTAGAAATAATTTAATATTTACCAAAAAAGTCCATTGAGGTATTATAGGTAGAAATAAGAATAGTTTTTGAGTTATATTTAGATCGCTCTTAACAATTTGATTTAATAGCTCAATCAATTCTTCGACTGTTTCTTCAATGCGATCCTTATATGCTGTAACATTTGACACGCCAATTCCTTTTTTGGTTATGAGATCATTACTTTTGGTTAGCAAAAAAGTCAACCTTGCGTAATATTTATTGAAGAGGTTTTGGTCAATATGTTCAATAATTATTCGAATTGCCCTTTTTATTTCTTCAATGGTTTGCTCAACTTTAGTAATTACCTCTTCAACCATATCGACTAATTTTTCAACATGTTTTTCGATTTTCTCAATCAAGTCCTCAACTCTTTCTATCGTATCGGCTGCTCTTTCAATATCTTTTGAAATATCATAGAGAATCATAGAAATAGTAGCAAATGGTGCAACAGTACCCGCTACTCCCATTCCAATCTTTGACCATGTGTTTGGATCACCAGACATTACTTTATCGATTTCACCTTTGACACCCCACGCAACTCTTTCAATTGGGTCGAATAGACCATTTATTAATTCAATGGATTCTAATTCTAATTCTATTTGTTCACTCATAATAAAATTATTAACCCTTAAATATAATCGAATAAAAGTAACGATCAGACAAAAGTCTGGTATGCAATACTTTTTTGTCTTAAATTTAAATTCTTCGTCTTGTTCCTTTGTCTGAAAATATGGTTTTCTCGAAAATCAAATAGATTATTTCTGTTGTCCCATAACCACCGAGTTCAAACTCCAAATTTTCGTTTTCATAAAAATACTTTAAATATAGTGTAGGTGAGCCCTTATAAAAGTCTAGAAACAAATATGAAGTGTAGTCGTAAATACCTAAATCAGCAAATTTATTGAGTATGCTGATATTGTGAAGAGTGCATTCTCCTTTATTGGTTTCGTATCCAGACATTTCAAATCTTTGATGCTCCTTTTTCATCTCTTCGGTATCAATATATCTCAATTGATTAAGAATGTCATCATCAAAAGAAAGACGAGATTTAATAAAGTTAAAAACATCTTTTTTTGTCTTCTTTTGCAGCATTTCTGCTGTTTCAGTTTTGCTTTTTGTTGTCTCATAAATCACAATAGCCAATCTTAGCCATCTTGGCAAATCTTTATTTGGTTGAGTGGATGATTTTATACTGTCAGGTGTATTTCCTGTAATTTCTGCAATGTCTGAGTTAGTATATCCCAACCCTTCTTTCATTTCTTTAAAACGTTGATGCCAATTCATTTGTTTGTAAAATTTTGTCCACCACAAAGGTAAACATAAAATTACATAAACTAATATCGAAGTAAACATAAAATTACTTTGGTGGGTTTGTTTGTCTGTTTTTCTGAATGATATTGCCAGAGGTTTATGCTGAATTTCTTTCCCAGAAATGGGTTTCTTTGAGACGGTTTACCGCTGCCAAACAACAAAACCACTGAAAGAAATGACCATGCGCATGGTTTATTGTTTATATGAGCAGAAATCAATAAACGTAATCAATTTACGTAGTATTAGGTTACTTTTGCATTAAATACATTCTTTATGCTATCCAAAATACTCAGACATACCGCTGCTCTAGGTGTGTAGCCTGACCGTTTTTCGGGCGATTACCACTAAGATGCCAGTGAAGAAAATATTGAAGCAGGACATAGAAGGTACAGCGAAGAAGAAATGGGAAGAAACAAATGTCATAATGTCTAAATACGCTGGAGTTGGCAGGAGCGATATATTTTAGTCCCAAATTCTGTCCCCATTGTCGTTTTTGTCGGTTTGTCGAAACTATAAGAAATCCACCAAAAACAAAAAAAGCCTCACCTTTCGATGAAGCTTTTCTGTTGTCCCACTAGGGCTCGAACCTAGACTCTTCTGGACCAAAACCAGACGTGTTGCCAGTTACACCATGGGACAGTTTCACAACGTTCTCCGGTACATAAAGTACCATGTGGTGTTTGTTGGGACGGCAAAAATAGTTCTTTTTTCGATTTTGACAAATACAAAGCCTCAAAAAATAATCCTCCCAAAGAAAAATCAAACGTTCACTCCCTTTAGGGAGTGCGAAAAATCTTCAAAAAAATATAGTATTATGTATTGCATAGTACTGAATAAAACATATATATTTGCATAAAATAGTTCTGTATGAAAATCGAAAACACAAAAGCTCAGATGCGCAAAGGGATACTGGAACTCTGCATTTTGTCTATCCTGGACAAGCAGGAAGCCTATCCTTCAGACATCATCGAGGAACTAAAAGACGCTAAGATGATTGTAGTAGAAGGAACGCTTTACCCCTTACTCACACGGCTGAAAAATGCCGGCATTTTAGCGTATCGCTGGGAAGAATCGGTTTCCGGACCGCCCAGAAAATACTATTCGCTTACCGAAGAAGGTCAAGCGTTTTTAGAAGAATTAAGAAGTACCTGGAAAGACCTGAGTACCGCAGTCACAAAAATTAGTAGCAAATAATACTTACAACTATGAACAAAACAGTCAATGCCAATGTCGCAGGATTAGTGTTTCACATCGAGGAATCTGCTTATGATTTGTTGCAGAATTACCTCAAAAACATTGAAGCGAACTTTACAAATGCTGAGGAACGCATTGAGATCATGCGTGACGTGGAAGCTCGAATTGCAGAATTGTTTCAGGAGCGAAATGCCAACCGAAAAGAGGTAGTCAATCTGGAAGACGTGAGAGAAGTCATTGAGATCATGGGAGAGCCGGAAGATTACCAATCGGAAGAGTTTGAGGAAGCTGGTGAATCTACCAAAGAACAAAGCAGCGAACACGAATCTTTTTCGACAGAAAAGAAACTCTACCGCGATGAAGAAAATGCAGTCATCGGAGGCGTATGTAGTGGGCTTGGTGCTTATTTCGGCATTGATCCGGTTATCGTAAGAATCATCTTTGTGATGCTCGTGCTTTTTGGACTTTCGGGAATCGTCATTTATATCATCCTGTTTTTTATTACGCCTGAAGCAAAAACAACAGCAGATAAATTGCGAATGAGAGGAGCTGCGATTAACGTAGAGTCGATTAAGCAAACTGCCCAGGAACTAAAGGATAGTGTGAAAGATGCTGCCAACAAGACCAAAGCAAATCATTACGGAAAAAAAATTTCCAAATCAATTGAACGAGGTGTGCAATCCAGTTCCAAATTTGTAAAAGCAATTGCTAGAATAGTGGGTTTCGGATTGTTGGTGGGTGGATTGTTCGCCATGCTGATCCTCATTAGTATCTTTATTGGCGATGGAGGATTAATCTCTTTTTGGGGCGATCGCCACATGATGAACGTAGGGGAGTGGATGGATATTTTTTATGCTACTGATTACCAAAGTAACCTCGTGTACGTTTCTGTTCTCTTGATTTTATTCATCCCGATCATTGGTTCGATCTATCTTGGTATTAAAATGTTGTTTGATATCAAAGGCTCGATCAAGTACCTGGTGATTTCAAGCAGCGTTATTTGGGTTTTAGCTTGTGGTGTAGCTGCGATTACTACAATTCCTGCTGGTTTGGAGTTCAAAGAAGAAGCCAACGTGTCCGAAAGCATCGAAGTTCCAATGACGGATCAGATCGTACTACAGGTGAGTGAAGACAACGTGTTTTCTAACAGTATTATTTACAATGAGTATTGGGATAACAACGATTTGATCGATGTACAGGATGATAAAATATTCTTGGGTTACCCTAAGTTGAAAATCATCGAATCGTCAAAGGACTCTACGTTCAAAATCATTGTGCAAAAGCAATCCCACGGACTCAATTACAAAGAGGCAATCATGAATGCGGAGCAGATCAATTATGGCATTAGTGTGGTGGGTAACACAGTGAAACTGGATCCATACATGACGCTTTCAGCAGACAATAATTTCAGGGGACAAGACCTTGAGATCATTGTGAGAGTACCCGAAGGCCATTCGGTGAAGTTAGGAGAAAACATCGAACGAGTTTTGGTGCCGATCTCAGAGAAAAACAGAGAGAGTAAGGTGCGTAAATCGTTTGAAAATACGACTTGGAAGAATGACAATGATAGGATGATCTTTATTGATCAATAATCCTATTTGATTTTAAACGTGTCAAAGAAGTTACTGTAGTTCTTCTTATCTAACTCCGGAGCGAGGTAGATGAGTTGATAGGCATAGCCCTCAAAACAAAACGCACGGTATACGTACTCAAATTTATCGATCTTGAAGGTGTATTGTACGCCTTCTTGGTCGTTATAGGAATAGCTATATTTCTTAACGTTGGTAGGACTCTTTTTCTTGATGAAATCCTCACCCATTTTTTGAGCCAATGTGGCGTATTTTTTCCCTTTGATCTTGGGAATTTCAATTGCACTAACGATCCCAGCTTCAGTTTGAGTGGCAGCCGTAACCGTGATGGTATTGTTTCCACTTTTATTTTTCTCTTCTTTAACTTTGGCTGCACTCGGCAGACTAACGGCAAAGTTTGGAGTTGGATGCTTGTAGCTAATCCAGCCATTTGCGGAAGCATTATTTACGGTGGTATTATTCGAATTGGTTTCTGTCTCAGTAGTTGTAGTTTCAGTTTCTTCAACAACGGGATCTTCTATTAATTGGTTATTGAGAACATAGAGCACATCAAATTCTCCGGGTTGCTTGGTTTTTCTTTCTTCCCAAGGTGTATTCTTAGCGATGGCAAAGTAATTCCCATCCTTGGTGAATGCACAAGACAAAGGGTAAAGGTTTAAATCTGAACCGTCTAGTAGGTCTGTTTTCTTGCCTGTTTTGATATTAAAAGTTTGAAGCATTTTCGTATCCCAGTCGTAGATGATACTGTAGGTGTGGGTAGGATCTAAATTATCAATAGCTTTTCCTTTCCAGTCCTCAACGATGCTATAATCTTTTGGCGAAATAACCGTAGTATACTCCGTAGCATGATCACCATGCGCACCAGAAACTACAATTTTATCTGGTGTCACAAAAATATGATTCGCCTGATGCTTTAGGGTGGTCTTTCCCACACGCTCACCTGTTGCTCTATCGAAGACATACAAATAGCTAATCAGTGCATTGGTAGCAATCGTAGCATAAATCAGTTGATCGTCTGGTGAATAGGCGATAGCTAAAATCACGGTAGACGACTTGTCTGAAGTGTAGAGGGTTTTTATGATATTGTCGTTCTCGAAGTCATAAACGACTAACCTCGTTTTGTGATCATCTAGATTGTAAACTTGAACCGCGACTTCTTTCTTAGAATTGGCAAAACCTGTGGTACTCCACAGTTCATCAGGATTGGTTCTGAAATACTCCTTCTTGGTTTCAGTATTTAGTACCTGATACACGTCAACGTTCCCGAGTTGCGGGTCTTCATAATTCTGCGATCTATTTGCAATCCATTTTCCATCTGGGCTTACATAAGATGTTCCATAAACTCCTTTAGGGTCCCATTCAAAGACAATTTTACCCGTTGAGATGTCTGTAATTTCCATTTCATCTTTTCCGTGAATTACGTACTTGTTTCCTAGTGTACTCATAGGCACAGTTGGACTGCTATAATTAGCATAGATTTTTTTGGGTTGACCATCTAGTACAAAATGCTGAGATAGGGCAGTAGAAACGATCAGAAAGGATAGAAGTGTAGTAAATAATTTCATGATGTTTAGTTTAGCGGTTCAAAAGTAAGGAATTATCGTGCCAAACAAAAAAGGAGTCCATTTGGACTCCTTTAACAATATAAATCAGTTTAAGAAATTACTCTTCTGAAGTAACCACAGCCTTAATGTATTCTCGGTTCATACGAGCAATGTTTTCCAGTGAAATTCCTTTAGGACATTCAACTTCACATGCACCCGTATTGGTACAATTACCAAATCCTTCGATATCCATTTGGTGAACCATATTCAGTACACGTTCTTTGGCTTCAACTTGACCTTGCGGTAACAATGCCATTTGCGATACTTTGGCAGAAACGAAGAGCATAGCACTTGCATTTTTACACGTTGCCACACAGGCTCCACAACCAATACAAGTAGCCGCATCAAACGCTTTGTCCGCATCTGCTTTCGGTACAGGAATAGCATTCGCATCTTGCGTATTTCCTGAAGTGTTAACAGATACAAATCCTCCTTTTTGCATGATACGATCAAAAGGTGTTCTGTCTACCACCAAGTCTTTGAGGACTGGAAACGGACTTGCTCTAAACGGCTCAATCGTAATGGTTTCACCATCCTTAAACATTCTCATGTGCAACTGACAAGTTGTAACTCCTCGATCTGGACCGTGCGCCTCACCATTGATGAAAAGAGAACACATTCCACAAATTCCTTCACGACAGTCGTGGTCAAATGCGATAGGTTCTTCACCTTTCTCAACAAGCGACTCGTTGAGCAAATCCAGCATCTCTAGAAAGGATGAGTCTGTAGATACATTTGGAAGCGGGTACTCTACAAATTTACCAGCCGACTTACTATCCTTCTGACGCCAGATTTTTAATTTGATATTTATAAACTTTTCAGCCATAATATTTAGTTTTTAGCTCTCAGTTATTAGCACGTAGTAGAGCAAATTCTAATTTAGTTTTTTCATAAGTGAACTCGTCATTTTGCTAATTTCAACAATTTTAGAATCCAACTCATTTAACGTTTGTTCATTAATATACTCCAATCTGTTTGCAATGATCAGTTGAGTTTGTAATTCGTACAATGATCCCTTTGCAATCGAAAGGAAGTGCCCAAAGCTTTTATCTGTATTTCTACCCCAACCCTCTGCAATATTTGAAGGAACAGAAACCGCACTTCGTTTAATCTGTTGTGTGAGTGAAAACCTTTCGTCATCAGGAAAAAGACCTGTTGTTTTATAGACGTCAGAAGTGAGAGTGACTGCTTTTTGCCAAACTAATAAATCCTGATATGATTTTCCTTCACTCATTTATTAATAACTAGGTGCTAAGCGCTTCCAGCTAGGAGCTGATTACTTATAAGACCTCTGTTTCAACTCAATATCCTTAAATTCTAAGTTTTCTTTATGCAGGTTCGAATCTTTTGGGTCTCCTGTCCACTCCCAGGCAGCAACATAAGCGAAGTTAACATCGTCTCGTTTTGCTTCTCCTTTTTGCGGACCATCCAGTTCCACAGACTCTTCTCTAAAGTGTCCTCCACAAGACTCAGTTCTATGCAGTGCATCTTTCGCAAATAATTCTCCTAACTCAAGGAAATCAGCAACTCTTCCTGCCTTTTCAAGTTCAGGATTAAGACTTTTCGCCTCACCCGGAATTCTAACGTCACTCCAGAACTCCTCACGAATCTGACGAATTTCCTCCATGGCTTCTTTCAAGCCCTGTTCGTTTCTTGCCATACCTACTTTATCCCACATCACTTTTCCAAGTTTTTTATGGAAGTAGTCAACAGATTTTGTCCCTTTGATGTTCATCAAACGATCAATCTGACCTTGAACAGCTTTTTCTGCTTCAACAAACTCTGGTAGATCGGTTGAAATTTTTCCTGTTCTAATCTCGTTTGCTAAGAAGTCACCAATGGTGTATGGTAGTACGAAATACCCATCCGCTAAACCTTGCATCAGTGCTGAAGCACCCAATCTGTTTGCTCCATGATCAGAGAAGTTAGCTTCTCCTGCTGCATAACAACCCGGTATGGTAGTCATGAGGTTATAATCCACCCAAATACCTCCCATAGTATAATGTACGGCTGGGTAGATTTTCATTGGTGTTTTGTATGGATTCTCATCTGTAATTTTATAGTACATCTGAAAAAGGTTACCATATTTCGCCTCAACCACTTGCTCACCCAATTCGATGATCTTAGTTTCTGAAGGGTTTTCAATTCCTTCTATCAAAGCTTTCTCTTTTCCGTATCGGTGGATAGCACTCTTAAAGTCAAGGTAAACAGCTTCTCCTGTTTGGTTGACACCAAAACCGGCATCACACCTTTCTTTTGCAGCTCTTGAGGCTACATCTCGAGGCACTAAGTTACCAAATGCTGGATATCTTCGTTCCAAATAGTAATCTCTTTCTTCTTCTGAAAGATCGGTTGGCTTTTTCTTTCCTTCTCGGATAGCCATTACGTCTTCCATCTTCTTTGGAACCCAAATTCTTCCATCGTTTCTCAACGACTCAGACATCAGTGTTAATTTCGACTGATGGTCTCCTGATCTAGGGATGCAGGTTGGGTGAATTTGCGTATAACATGGGTTCGCAAAATAAGCTCCTTTCTTATGAATTTTCCATGCTGCAGTGGCGTTAGATCCCATAGCATTGGTAGAAAGGAAGAACACATTTCCATAACCTCCAGATGCAATCACTACTGCATGAGCAGAATGTCTCGTGATCTCACCCGTGATCATGTTTCTTGCAATGATTCCTCTCGCTTTTCCTTCAATCACTACCAGATCAAGCATTTCATGTCTTCCGAACATTTGTACTTTACCTTTACCTATCTGGCGGCTCAAAGCAGAATACGCACCTAATAATAACTGTTGTCCCGTTTGACCTTTTGCATAAAATGTTCTGGAAACCAATACACCTCCAAACGAACGGTTGTCTAACAAACCTCCGTACTCTCTGGCAAAAGGAACACCTTGTGCAACGCACTGGTCAATAATGTTTGCAGAAACTTCTGCCAAGCGATAAACATTAGCCTCACGTGCTCTATAATCACCACCCTTTACGGTATCATAGAAAAGTCGGTATGTACTATCACCATCGTTTTGATAATTTTTTGCAGCGTTGATACCTCCTTGAGCAGCAATCGAATGGGCTCTTCGTGGAGAATCTTGATAGCAAAATGCTTTTACGTTGTATCCCATCTCTGCAAGTGAAGCTGCAGCAGCTCCCCCAGCCAAACCTGTTCCAACTACAATTACATCAATAAGACGTTTGTTTGCAGGGTTAACTAGGTTGATGGTGTCCTTATGTTTGGTCCATTTATCTTTTAATGGTCCTTCTGGTATTTTAGAATCTAATGTAGCCATATCTGTGCTATTAATTCAATTGATCAATGTAATGAAACAATGCGATAAAAATGAATCCTAATGGAATCAAAATAGCGTATACATTACCTAATTTCTTAATAATTGGAGTGTATTTCGAATGACGGAATCCTACTGACTGGAATGCTGATTGGAATCCATGCATTAGGTGAAGAGCAAGCAATACAAATGCAATAACGTAGATAATCACCCTCCACACATCAACAAACTTCGCTTGTAGTTCATGATAGTAGCGCGTAGGGTTTCTCAGGTCACTTCCAAAAGCTTCATTTCCTCCTTCTACGTATTTTTCCATCATTTCATGAGCCCAGAAATCATACATGTGAAGTCCGAGGAAAGCGAGAATCGTGAGACCCGTAATGATCATGTTTCTTGACATCCAGGTAGCATTAGCTGCTCCATTGTATTGCGCGTATTTTGTAGGTCTTGCTTTTTTGTTTTCTAACTCTAGTACAATTCCCATCGCCAGGTGAAAAATAACCCCAAAGATCAACAACGGCTGAAACAGAAACTGAACAACTGGATTATATCCCATGAAGTCAGAAACACTGTTAAAAGTGCCCGGGCTGATTACAGAAAGAAAATTGATACAAAAGTGTTGGAGTAAGAAAACTAAAAGAAAAAAACCAGATAAAGCCATCAGGATTTTCCTCCCTACCGATGACTTGGTGATTCCATTACTACTCATGAATTTTGATTTAATTATTTGTTCGCAAATATAAGGGTTGAGATTTATTTGATCTTCCCACGTAATAACAATTTAGCCGAATAAATTGTTTTAAAACCTATTTAGAATCATTCTATCTAATCAAATAGACTTTAGGTATTCCTTTACATTTTTGAGGTAAGTTCGGCTCACTGGAACCGTGTCGCCACTTTTCAAAATCAAAGTATGACCATCTTCTGCAGTGTACTCGGCAATTTCTACACCATTGACCATGTGAGAGTTATGAACTCGTATAAATCCTTGCGGAAGAATTTCCTGATAGACCTTTAGCGTCCTGGAGTCTAAGAAGGGTTCATCATTTTTGAAGTGAAGAATGGTATAATTACCCTTGCTTTCCAAATGAGCGATAGCGGTCGTTTCAACAATCTTTATCCCGCTTCGTTGCGGAATAGTGATGCGCTTGATTTCTTTCGCTTTGATACTGTTGAAAGCTGAGGATATTTGCGGCTTTACATTTTGCTTTACCGTTGCCCCAGAAATTCGCTTGTGCAGCCTTCCAGCTGTTTTTTGCAACTCTTCAATTTCAACAGGTTTGAGGATGTAATCGATGGCGTTAGCTTTAAAAGCTTGAACCGCATAGTCTTTAAATGCCGTAACAAACACCACTTCAAAATTGATCTCATCCAATGAATCAAGTAAATCAAATCCCTCTGCACCAGAGGGCATTCGAATATCCAGAAAAAGGGCATCTGGTTTCTCTGAGTCAATAAGCATACGCGCTTCTTTGATGTTGCCCGCCATGGCTACAACTTCTATGTTCTCACAAAACTCTTCAATCAGCAGTTTCAAGTTCTCCCGAGCGAGCTGTTCATCATCAATTATAAGTGCGCGAATCATGTGCTGTTGCATAGGCTGGTAAAATTAAGTCTTTTTTCTGGGACGTCATATGACCGTTGGCGGACTACCTCCAACCGTTCCTTCATTAACCGTTTTCTTATGAAATTATTGGGGGTAAATTTACGTTATACAAAAAGATGCAGGGGTAAGCGCAATGCACGTCTGCACTTTTCTTTTCAAGGTTTTATGGTTTCCTGAAAAAGTAAGGTTAACAAAAAGAGGCTCCGTTCTGGGAGCCTCTTTTTGTATTTCATTGCGAATGTGATGGATTACTTAACCACAACTCGTTCTATTTTTGAGAAACTGTCGTCATATACTTTTATCAAGTAGTAGCCGTTCGCCTCACCCGATAAATTCAGAAACTCAGTTGTGTTGTTGAACGTATTATTGTAAACCATCTGGCCAATGGAGTTGTGCACTTCGATGTGAGCACCTTCATTAACGCCTTCCAACGTAATTTTGAATTGGTTTCGCTCAACTTCCGCTACTGTCATGTTTACATCGTTTTCTTCAACGCCCGTAAATGAAATGATCTCCACTTTGTAATCTTCAGTTTCGCCATAAGCAACATCTACACAGGGATCTGTTATGGAGGCGCTAGACAAATCTGTAACAGATCTAGCCCTTAACAAATGTTCCCCAAGTTGAGCAGTTGAAGGTATTGCTAGCGTAAGAGTTGTAGCTGTAGTGCTAAACGCTTCGTCTGTAATTAGCCTTTCTGACGCTTCAAAAGCGAAGTTGTCGTTAAAATCAATCCATACACTTGCAACAGTACTACCAAACGCTATTCCGCTTTGAACGATTAGATCATAAGTTGCACTCTGCTCAAGGTTCGTTGTCATACTAGTGAAGTCGCCATAGCCACTTGGAGAACAAGATGAACTCGCATTATTAATAGATCCTAACTGGAACGATTCAAACCCTGTTCCGAAACTACAATCTGCTTGTGGTTGACAAATCTCATGCTCAAAGGTTCTTTCAAGCGTATCGTTAGAGGTGTCGCTATCTCCAGAAAGATCCGTGTAAACCACAAAATCATATGTTCCTAAAGTTGACATATCTGTGGTAGTTGCAAAGGAGTAGGTGTCCGTTGCACCTGATGCAATTGAGCCAGTGTAGGTTTCACTAACCACTGTTCCTCCGTTTACTTGATAAGCAACCGGAATTGAGGTTTGCGTAGTAGTACCGTAGTTTTCAATGGTCACAGTAACAGTCTCGGTACCCGTGTAAGTTCCACTCCCGTCAGGAGAGGTAATGACGCTTATTCCCACATCATCAGCAAACAAGTGCTTTACATTTTTCATGGTGGTGTCATTTGGATTATAGGTATCTGCGGACAATCCAGAATAAGCTTTGATTTCATAGTTGCCAGGCGTTCCAAGATTGGCAGTTCCAGTAAAAGTGTACTGAGCAGATGTTCCTGATAGGATCGTTCCAGTGTATGTTTCAGTTACTGGCGTTCCACCATCCACTTGAAATGAAACAGGGAAGTTAGATTGATCGTTCAATCCAAAGTTGTAAATGGTTACGGTTACCGCTTCTGTGGTTGACAATGCACCATCGTTCGGGTCATCGATAGAAACCACTCCGATATCATCGTCTTCATCACTTGCTAACTTGAACGAAGCAATTCTAGATTTTCTGTTGTTTCCTGTCGCGATGTACTCTCCGGTATACCAAAAAGTCGCATCATCTACCGGGTCTATGGTCATATGCGCATAATCTCCCCATCTATTAGGACCAGTTTGAATTCCATCACCTACAACAATGTCTTGCTCGGCAATGGTCATTTGTCCTAGTGGATCGGCCGCATATCTTCCGGTATATCTGATAGAAGGATAAACCGTTGGTCCAGATACAGAATAAGCTAAACCAATGTTTCCTTGATAATCCATACAGATACTTCCCAGCCATCTACTTTCCGCGTCTGGAGCAAAAGTTCCTTCTTGGTGGATAGTCCAAGGATTAGTCCCTACTTTTCTCAATTCATACCATCTAATTCCTGCGTGATCCGTTCCGTCTACGTCTACTGTGTGGTTCAGAACAATAGAAGCGTATCCGGAGAACTCTCTATACTGAGTCATATACATAAATGCGGTTGGGATACCGTCAAGTCTATCCGAAGTACCAGGTTGTTCGATATCATCCCATGCAGTGGTAAATTCACTATCAAAAGGTGAAACTGCCAATTGCTCAGGCGTAGAGATGGTACTATTAGCAGTATTTACCCAATCTAAATCTACTTCCCAAATCTTGATGTGATCATTTGGTACTCCCCATCCGTCATCCTGAAAATAAAACACATATCCCGGTGTTGATGTATTAGGCAGTGCAGCTGTGGCATGAGAGGGAATGATTGAGAAAAATCCGTTGGTAGTTAAAGAAGGTACGTTAAAACCTTGAATGGTAGCTGTTGGATCACCCGCTAGCATTTTGTCTCTATCCATCGCATAAAGCTGCGGAGCTGATTTGTTGGCAGAAACAAAGTACGCGTTACTCCAGATGGAGTATTTTGGGTAATCTGGAAAGCTGTTTAAAGAAAACTCGTAAGAATAATACGCCCCCGTTGGATCAGGTGTTTGAGAAATGGCAATCTGCAACGAATTGTTGGATTGTTTGAATTGACTCAGAAACCATCTGTCAGCATCAGAATCGTACATGACAATTGGGTCTCCGTCATTTCCTCCTCCCAACAAAGTCCCGAGATTCATTGCAGGTTGAACAACCGTACCTGTTTTGTCATAAATCGTAAATTTAGAGTTAACCATGTGCACATAATGGTTAGGCCCTGCAGCTCCACTAGGGTCTGGAGGGAATGCGGTGAAGTCTGTTCCATCCCAATTCTGCAGAGGGGTTCTCGCCCAGTGAGAAGCTCCTTGTTTTTGTAAAACTGGATCCACACCACCTGGTAGATTGGGTGGATTGACGTGCATATATCTTCTTAATTTGTTTGGAACGGTATACACCATTTCGCTCTCATCAAACTCCGAAGTTGTGGGAACAAGGTCACTAAGCTTTGGTGTGATTTTAAATGTGTGACATTGAACTACTTCCACAGGTCCGAATTTTTCTTCGTTCTGTTGAGCAGAAATACTGAGCACAGCCAAGGCAGTGAAGGCTGAAAGTAAAATTCTCTTCATGATTTCAGGTTAAATAGGTTTAGGTTAACACTACTAATAAGCATTAAAGATAGCAATAGTTGCCTAAGCGAGAAATCTTGAAAACGTATAAAAGTTTAAATTCCAAGCTATTTCAACTCATACTTGGCTTTATACTTCTCGTAGTTCTCCTTTTGATGATTGTTAAGGTCGATACTTCTCCCGTCAATAAAAGCATGAATCACATCGTTGGTAATCATATCTAGGGCATCTCCTTTAGAAATAAACAAAGTGGCTTTTTTTCCTTTTTCAATGCTGCCATAATTCTTTTCGATGCCTAAAATTTCAGCTACTGAAAGCGTAATGGAACGAACTGCATCTTCATAAGGAAGTCCATGCGCAACAGCGGTTCCGGCATAGAATGGCAAATTTCGGGTGTTCATACGTTCCATATCCCCAGACCCTTCAAGACAAAACTTCACCCCAGCGTCATGCAGTATAGAAGGCAATTCAAAAGGAAGGTAAACGTCTTCCTGAGATCTCTCCGGTAATCTGTGAACGCGTTGTAAAATAACACTTACTCCTTCCGTACTTAGTCTTTTAGCATGCAAATGGGCATCGTATCCACCTACGATCACTACTCGCTCTAGTCCAAATTCCTTTTTTAGATTAAGTAGGTCGTTGATTTCCCGGTAGAGAGAGGCATGAATGAACAATGTTTTTGTCCCCTCAAAGACACTCCGCATTGCTTTCATCCGTAAGTCCACAGACTCATGTTTTTTTGCTTCGTGATAGGCTTTGGCCTCTTTGAAGAATTGCTCTACTTCAGCCAATTGATCCTCATACTTGTCTGATTTTTTTGCGGGTCCGGGTTCTGCCCACCACCCGGTTTGCTCAATGGCGTTGGGCCAGTTCAGGTGTACGCCATCGTCCATTTTCACTACAGCATCTTCCCAGTTCCATGCATCAAATTGAACAATCGATGAGGTTCCACTGATTCTTCCTCCTCTGGGAGTGATTTGCCCCATGAGTACACCATTGGTTCTCACCGTAGGCGTTATTTCGCTATCCGTATTATACGCAATGATTGATCGAACATGTGGATTATAGGTGCCAACTTCACGGTAGTCTCTATTGGCTCTTACGGCATCAATATCGGCAAGACCTAACGTGCTATTAGCTGCTATGAACCCAGGGTAAATGTGAAATCCGTCAGCATGAATGATTTCATCGTACCCGGTAGTGTCAATTGTTAGCGCAAGCGCATCCTTAACCAGAATGATTTGATCGCCTTCGATACCAATGGCAGATTTATTGATGACTTTACCCGTACCGACATGACAAATGCCGTTTAGGATGAGGATTTTTTTATTGTTTTCCGGAGCCGGAGTAGGTTGAGCTACAGCGGTTATCGCAAAAAACAAAACGAATAAACTATATATCTTCTGTGTCATTGTATTCTTAATTAGTTTCCATCATCGCTTAAGCTAGTACAAACATGTACTCCTTTTTGTTGCGCCTTAATGGGTTGAGTTCCACTTCCGTTTGCCTTTGCTTCCATCATCAGGTTGATGATGCGCATTCGTTCTTTCTCTACTTCTTCCTGAAGTATTGCATCCTTTTCTGAGTCAAAATAAATAATACCATCAATGATAGTAAACCTTGTTTTAGCATAAATACTCAACGGATTTGCCGTCCAAAGTACCAAATCGGCATCTTTTCCCTCTTTTATGCTTCCCATTTGATCGTCAAGGTGAAGCAGTTTAGCAGGGTTCAAGGTGACCATTTTAAGCGCCTCTTCTTCGCTCATTCCTCCATACTTGATCCCCTTAGCAGCTTCCTGATTGAGTCTTCTTCCCATTTCCGCATCGTCTGAATTGATAGCTGTTACAATTCCCATTTGATTGAGCAAAGAAGCGTTGTAAGGAATCGCATCTTTTACTTCGTATTTATATGCCCACCAATCACTAAAGGTAGATCCACCTGCTCCGTGCGCTTTCATTTTGTCGGCCACTTTATAGCCCTCTAGGATGTGTGTAAAGGTATTGAGCGTGAATCCCATGGAGTCAGCAACGTGCATGAGCATGTTGATTTCAGATTGAACATAGGAATGACAGGTAATAAAACGTTCTCTGTTGAGGATTTCCAACAAGGCCTCCATCTGAAGGTCTTTTTTAGGAGGAATTGCTTTTGATTTCTTTTTGGAACTTTCTTCTTCATAAGCACTCCATAGCTCACCATATTCCTTCGCCCGTGTAAAGGCGTCATAATAAACCTGCTCTACACCCATTCGGGTCTGTGGGAAACGAATGGTGTTGAAATCACCCCAGTTGGACTGTTTAACATTCTCACCCAAAGCAAATTTGATAAAACCATCTGCTCCCGCAATTTTCATGTCTTCTGGAGCGGCTCCCCACCTCAGTTTGATGAGTGCACTTTGACCTCCTGCTGGATTTGCTGATCCGTGCAGTAATTGGCAAGCTGTTACACCCCCTGCTAATTGTCTGTAGATATTAATATCTTGGTTATTGATGACGTCTCCAATCCTTACTTCTGCCGTCACGGCATGCGAACCTTCATTTACCCCTCTGCTGATCGCAATGTGCGAGTGTTCGTCAATAATACCAGGAGTTAAATGCATTCCTGTACCATCAATAACCAGTGTTTCTGGATCAGCTGCATCTTGAATATCTCCGATTTTGTAGATTTTTCCATCACGAATTAACACATTCGTTTGTTTCGTCCCCATATCTTCCAAAGTCCACACGGTAGCGTTCTTAATAAGAATAGGTTGTGGTTTGGGCAAGGAATCCCAACCGTAGGCCATCATGGGGTACATGAACTTGTCGAGGGCAACAGAGTCTTTGGTTAACGAGAAATCTTCTTTTTTAGGCTTATTCTTTTCCTTGCGAATTGCTGTCCAATTGATCCATTTTCCGTCAGGCATTTGACCCTTTCCATCCCAACTTCCCGAATCGAAGTTGATATTTCCGCTTAGCCGATAGGTTCCTTCTGCTAATTGATAGGATAGGTTGATGTAGTCCTTGCTTACAGCAATGTTTACAGGTACTTCTTTAGATTTCGTAACCTTAATTGGTTTTCCTGTAACAGCGTCTAGCACTAGATCGCCATTTGCAGAAACACTATCCGCAACCATGTCATAAACAAGTTTGCCTTTTGGTTTTTGAATATCACCAGTTACTTCAAGCGTTCGGATGATCTGACGAGCGTTAAGGTTGTAGGTTCCTCTGATGTCAACCACATCCCAAGGCGTAATTTCGAAGCGATCACCTTGTACCCAGTTCTCAAGAATTTCACCCTCGGCATTAATAATGTCATCACTTGTAATGATGAAGTTGGCCAAAAGACCTTCGTCTAGTGTTCCCATGTCTTCCCGACCGATTAAACCTGCTGCAGTCTTCGTAAGCGCATTGATCGCAACGTTTTCAGGTAATCCTCTCGAAACGGATTTGCGAAGATTGGTAAACAGATCGCTCGATTTTTCTATTCCATTGCAACTAAATGAGAAATCAAACCCGTTTTGATACATCAACATGGGGTTAGAAGGTGCTATTTCCCAATGTTTTAAGTCTTGCAAGGAAACATACATGGCCTCAAACGGATCTTCTATGTCAAAAGGTTTTGGAAAATTTAGCGGAAGGACGAGCCCTTTTCCTTTTTCTACACCATTGGTCTTTATAAGCGGAAAGTTATTGAAAGGAGAAAAGTGAATTTGATCTAATTGCTGATACTCATCTCCATTTCCAATATGAACAAAACTCAAATCATACTCAGAAGCAATTTTCTGAGCCCTTAACACTTCCAGTTCATCTTTAGCATGAAAGAAAGCAGGAAGGTCTTTTTGCGAAAGTCCCGCTTCTAGCGATAGATTCTTATCACCTCCATAACTCTCATAATAGGATAAATCAATGTTGTATTGTCTCAAAAGTGCAATACAGCCCATCAAGGAAGAAGGGTACTCTTGCTCACTATCTCCTTTTCGAAAAGAGAAGTGAGAACTTGCTCTGTCTTCCAAAATTTGCGTTTGATCATCATCGGTCAGAGAGATAAGACATCCTGTTCCACGCGCAATTCCATTGCCCGATTGGGAAAGTACGGTACCAAATCCCATTTTTCTCAATTTTTCTGCTTCTTTTTCATCAAACTTGAATTGCTCGAGTGCATTCTCTTCGGGGTGAATAGCTTCATTCCAATAATAAGGGCCTTTCTTGCTGCTGGCATACTGTGGAGCGAACGATTTTTTATCTTTTTTATCCGCCTTAATTCCGAAACTACTATGGAGTTCAATGAAAGAAGGGTAGATGTGTCTTCCTTGCAGGTCAATTTCAACTGCATTTTCAGGTGTTTTCTTTTTACCACCTACATAGATAATCTTTCCATCCTGAATGAAAAGACTTCCATTTTTCACCACGCGATCACCATCTTGATGAATTACGGCATTATGGAAAGCAGTTATGGGTTTGTTTTTGCTGTGTACGCCATTGGTTGCTAGCGTGTTTTGTCCAAAAAAACTTTGAAAGAACAAGACCGAGGCGAGTAAAAGTACAAATCTGACCTTCATTTATTTCGTTAATTTTATGGCTTAAAATTAACAAATTGTTTCGTCAGGCAGCAACATATAGCAAGTATCTGCTTCGTTCAAAACCTTTTGAAGGGGTATCGGATGAGGAATGGACAAAAAAACTCGCGGAGGTTTTCGACAAAAAAAGGAGTTTCTATGCCTTTTTGGCGCTTGATGTGGTTCGTAAGAAAAATCAAATGGACGAGCGTGTATTGGAGGTCAACGACCTTGGAGCAGGCAGCAAAACGACCAGCGGCAATCAACGATCGGTTAAATCCATAGCAGATGGTGCGGTGAAGGCGAAAAAATATGCAGAACTGATGTTTCGCTTGGTCGAGTCGCTTGAGGCGAACACGATTGTTGAGTTGGGAACATCGCTTGGCATTACAACGGGCTATTTGAGTAAAGCAAATAAAGGTGCAAAAATATTCACGCTAGAAGGAGCTTCCGCAATTGCTGCAGTTGCTGAGGAAAATCTGCAGCTCATGAAAGTGGCTAATGTTGAATTGATTGAGGGAAACTTTGACGATACGTTGCCATCGCTCCTTTCTCGAATGGAAAAAGTTGACATCGCTTTTTTGGACGGTAATCATCGTAAAGAGCCCACGCTGCACTATTTTGATCAGTTCTTGC
The DNA here is from genome assembly GCA_964387945.1 of uncultured Flavobacteriales bacterium. Classification (GTDB taxonomy): domain Bacteria; phylum Bacteroidota; class Bacteroidia; order Flavobacteriales_D; family Parvicellaceae; genus Parvicella. The sequence continues at coordinate 190,975 of CAYLYX010000003.1, forward strand.
CTAAATTACACCATGGTTCAATTGTGGTGGTGGACGATATTCATTGGTCTGTAGAAATGAATGCCGCTTGGACAGAGCTAGTCGAACGAAAAGAAGTTTCCTTAGCGATCAATCTTTTTGAAATGGGGATTTTGTTTTTAGATCCCAAGCTGAAGAAAGAGGAACTATTGGTTAGGTATTAGACACTTATAATAAGCAGAAACCTACAAATGTTCAAACTTGGCAACAAGATTGCATTTTGGGCTGTTTCTTAGCTCTATGCAAAATGTAAAAAGAATATTCTATCGACTATTTATTCGAAAATTTGGGCTCAAAGCTGTAGTTTTTGGAGTGCTTTTGTTGGCTAGTGTGTGGTTTTCCAATTGGTATGTTCAGCATTCAACTCAAAACCAAGTTTACTATGAAATAGAGGAGGTGCCTTGCAAAAAGGTAGCTTTAGTACTTGGTGCCAGCAAAAACTTAGTAAAACGTGAAAATCTCTACTTTACCTATCGCATGCAAGCTGCCGCTGACCTGTTTATAAAGGGCAAGGTAGAGCATATATTAGTTTCTGGGGATAATCATATTCATTCATACAACGAACCAGAGGATATGAAGAATCGGTTAGTTGACTTAGGAGTTCCCGAAGAAAAAATAACGCTTGATTTTGCAGGATTTAGAACGTTTGACTCGATGATCCGAGCCAAGGAAGTCTTCGGAATCAATGATTTTATTGTGGTTTCTCAAGAATATCATTTGCAGCGAGCCCTCTATATAGCTAATGCTAATGGGATAGAAGCCATCGGGTATGTGGCGGAGAGAGTACCCTATAACGGGATTAACCTTCGCGAGAAACTGGCTAAGTTTAAAGCCGTGCTGGATTGTACCGTTTTATTTGCCTCTCCTAAATTCTTGGGAAAAGGGGAGTCCATTTCCTTGAAGTAAAAAAACTAACTTTGTTCCCAAAGTTAGCATCATGACGATAGAACAATTTGTAAAGCTCTCGAAAGAAGAAGATATTAAGGATGGAGATCATTCCGCTTTGGCGTGTATACCTGCTAATGAAGTAGATAAAGCTAAGTTGTTGGTAAAGGAAGAAGGCGTAATTGCAGGTATTGAAGTGGCAAAAGCGATTTTTAAGGAGTTCGACCAAAATGTTGAGATAGAACAAATTTTGAACGATGGTGATCGCGTAAAGTATGGAGACATCGCGTTTTACGTAATCTGCAACTCTAGAGCGCTTTTAAGTGCAGAAAGGTTAGTCTTGAATGTGATGCAGCGGATGAGCGCAATTGCTACCAAAACAAGAGCGTTTGTAGATGAAGTGGGTGATTTGAAAACGAAGGTGTTGGATACTCGAAAAACAACACCTTTGATTCGTTTTCTGGAGAAAGAGGCGGTGAGAATAGGGGGGGGAGTTAACCATCGTATGGGCCTCTATGATATGATCATGTTAAAAGACAATCACATTGACTTTGCAGGTGGAGTAAAAGAAGCGATCCAAAAGACGAAGCAGTATCTTGCTGAGAAGAACCTTGATCTGAAAATTGAAGTGGAAACACGAAACCTAGAAGAAGTGAAGCTCGTTTTGGAAGAAGGAGGGATTCACAGAATCATGTTAGACAACTTCAGTTACGAAGAAATTAGAGAAGCTGTTAAGCTGATTAATGGAAGATATGAAACGGAAGCCTCTGGAGGAATTAACCTGAAAACGGTGAAGGAATTCGGTGCATGTGGTGTCGACTATGTTTCAGTAGGTGCGCTCACGCATTCGGTTTACAACATGGACTTAAGTCTGAAAGCGGTTAAGTGATTAAATTATTCAAAAAATGGGTTAATGCCTTCCTCAACAGTGGGTTGGTTAAGACACTGGTAAAATGGAGTAAAAAGCTGCGACTTCCGGGGTTTTACGGCATGTCATTGTATGGTGTGTTGAATTTCCTTATCTCATCTTTCAGGAAGTCTAATTATGGTATGAGAAGCTCAGCCATTGCTTTTAAGTTTTTTCTGGCCATTTTTCCCGGTTTGCTTTTCTTTTTGTCCTTGATTCCGTTTGTGCCTATCGATAACTTTCAAGTCAATTTGATGAGTGAAATCCAAAACATAACACCACCCAAAATTTTTGCCGTGATCGAAAAAACAGTCAATGATTTGGTGGTCAATAAACATCATTGGGTACTCGGTTTGGGAGGTGTTCTTACGTTGTTTTACGCAAGTAACGGCATCAATCACATGCTTTCCGTTTTTAACGCATCACATCAAATCAACCTGAGACGAAACCCGATAAAGCAACGGCTTATTTCTTTAGCCATATTCGGAGCCTTCAGCTTATTTATGATCATCATGCTTGCCGCAATCACGTATGGTGAGGTGTTCGTTCAAAGTGTAACCTACAAGAATTTAGGCGGACTGATGCAGTTGCTTTTTCAACTAGGAAAATGGCTGATCATGCTGTTATCCATGACAATAGCCGTGGGAACACTCTATAACCTGGGTAACCCAGATGTTTCTTCTTCCAAGTGGTTATCTCCAGGTAGTAGTTTGGCTAGCATTCTCATTGTGCTAGTGTCTATCTTGATCACTTATTTCTTTACCAATTTTGGAAAGTACAACGAACTTTACGGCTCGATAGGAACATTGATGATGATCCTTATTTGGTTAAATGCCGTTTGCTACGTATTACTCATCGGATTCGAACTTCATACCTTGAAGGATATGCAAAAAATGAAGCTAGAAGAGGAAAAGAAAATGGAAATTTGAATCCTTTTGGATATCTTTGGCAAGAACTTTGAAGAAGGAACAAAAAATTACAACATGAAAAGTATTAAACTCGTTTTTTTAGGACTCGCATTTTTAATGGGGTCAGTCGCTATTGGTCAGTCCGAAAGTGAAATGTGGCAGTTGGCCATGAAATATAAGAAAGAAGTAGATAACGTTAAGCTACTTCAGGTAATGAAGAAATTGGTTGACATGGACGACCAAAATCAAGATTACTTATCCCACTTAAGCTTTGCATACAGTAAGGTTGGAGCAAACTTGGATGATGAGGAGTTGAAGCTGAAGTACTACGCTAAGGCAAAGGAAGTTGCTGATAAATCAAAGAAATTGAAGTCGGGTCATGCTTTTTCTCACTACTCGTACGCACTGGCTTTGGCGAGAGAAAATGAAAATGCGAAAACGAAAGTTAAGATCGCAAACGCAAAAGAAATTAAGTCAGAGTGTGACAAAGCATTGGAGCTGAACCCTGATGAAGCTGGAGCGTATCATATCTTAGGAAGATGGCACAGAACTTTTGCTGGATTCAACAACATGGAAAAAGCGATGGTGAATACGTTCTTTGGAGGAACTCCAAAAGGAGGGTCGTATGCTGATGCGTTGAAGATGTTTCAGAAAGCAATCGAACTAGAGCCATGGTATATGCTTCATGTGTATGAACTAGCGGTTACTTACCACGAAATGGGTAACGATGAGTACGCAAAGAAATACGTTGAGAAAGCAATGAAGCTTCCAAAAGATTACGAGGATGCAGAAATTTGCTACGAGAACTGTAAGAAGCTACTAGAAGATTTGAAGTAAGATTAATTACTATTTTTGAAAGGTCGGTTTTAACCGACCTTTTTTGTTATGCATACTTATTTTTTTGATGGAAATATCTTAGATGGAATTACCCTTTCTCCTGAAGAAAGTAATCACGCGATAAAAGTAATGCGGTCTCAGAAGGGAGATGAGGTGATGGTGATCAACGGGAAAGGAGTTCGAGTAACTGGAGAAATTATCGATCCACATCACAAGCGATGTTTGATTCGAGTGTTGTCCAGAGAAGAAAAAGAGGCGTCAAACACGAAAGTAATTGTAGCCATAGCACCCACCAAGTCGAACGACCGGATTGAGTTTTTTCTAGAGAAAGCAACAGAAATTGGTCTGGACGGTGTGATTCCGTTGATGGCGAAAAATAACGAAAGAACTAAGGTCAACCTAGAGCGTTGGCGAAAAGTGATCCTTGCAGCCGTAAAACAGTCTCAACGACTGTGGAAGCCAGAAGTTTTTGAACCCATGAAAGTAGAGGAACTCTTAGCGGCTAATTGGGATGGCTATAAAAAGCTCATTGCCTATTGTGAAGAATTGCCAGAGGAGAGTATTCTAAATCATGCTAGCAGCTCAGAAGATGTCTTGCTACTCATTGGTCCAGAAGGTGATTTTACGACTGATGAAGTAGTACTCTGCGAAGGCAAAGGTTTTACTCGAGTTAATTTAGGTCAAAATCGACTACGAACAGAAACTGCTGGAATAGTGGGAGTCACACTCCTCAAAACTAATACTGATTTGTGTTAAGAAGCACCAGCGTACATGCGTTCTCTGCTTCAATACCGTTTTCTTTGAGCTTCTCTGCAAATTCGTAGTTTTCAGTTCCTGGATTAAAAATCACTCTTCTTGGTTGGAGAGCAATAATTGGTTCATAATACTGCTCTTGTAAACTGGGGTTGATGTATAGCGTCACGGTATCTACTTCGTCTTTCCAGTTTTCATTCCAATCGTTGTGAATTTTTCTGCCGATTACATCTCCGCGTTTTACACCAAAGGGAATAAAAGGATAGCCGTTAAATTGCAATGAAAAAGCAGCCTTGTAGCTATAGCGATCCGTGTTGTTGCTCGCTCCTATGATGAGTGTTTTGTCTTTCATTTGGTTTGATTCTCGTTGAAGTAAATATAGTGAGAATAGAAATGTTTTGCGCAGTTTTTCCGGAAATTAAACGGCCTCATACAATTTCATCTTCATTTCCTTTCCAGCAGCTATCCAAAGCATGATAGAAGCCAGAATGCTTACCACAGCATAGCTCAAGAAATAATAAAAACCAACCAAAACACTACTTTCGGTTTCAATCTGTCCCATGTGCATCGAGTGAAAAGAGAAGTAAGCCACGAAGACGCCCGTCACAAAAACGTCCGCCATGCTCCACTTGCCAATTAACGTGAGGATGATGGTAACGACTTTGTTTTGTCTGGCTTTCTCCCAATAAAGTAGAAGTGTGGTGACCAGTAATTTGAATAAAGGGATAATAACAGAAAAAGCAAGAATCACATTGGCAATGGTATTATTACCATCCTTGTAAAGCAATTTAATGATTGAATCAACCGACTTGCTCTGAAAGTAGTAGTAAATTCTTCCTTCAAAGACTACAGAGTGGTCGTACTGGTAGCCATCAACCAAAAACTCAAGTGGGTGATATTCTGGGATGTCAAATTGATACCCTAAGTAATCATTGGATAACTCTTCCAACCAACTGGCACTTTTGTTGATGTACTCATCTCCCCATTCTGCCATTTCATCAAACTTGATAACAATCGGAATTTTTAAATCTTCATCGTACGCATGAATTTGTATCAGCGGGGCATATATTCCGATGTACAAAAAGACCAAAGACATGGTCGTAAACGTTGCACCAATGGCGTGAAACAACTTTTTACCGCCAGCATACAACAGAATGGTCAATAACAAAAGACCAGCAGCAGCATACCAGATCAGTTGAGAGGTTTTCAAAGCTTCTTCATAGCTATCTTGAGCGGCAATTAGTTTTGCTTCAGATGTCTTTTTCTTTTCAAGCCAAACGGTGTCATCAATGCTTTTGATAACCTTACCAGAGATCAGTAAAACCCACTCATCTTGATTTAGCAAGCGATCTTTGAAGCCGAGAATCTGAACGTGCTCATGCATCAATTCGTCATACTCCTGACCCTTATCCACTACTTCCTTGGCCAAGATAAAGCTTGCCCCTAGAAAAATAAGGTTGAGTATGGCAACTATCCAGAGCTTGTCGAGTTTCATAACAACAAGGTAGAAAAAAAACATCTTGCTTTGGAAGGGTTAACAATAATTAGCAATTCAACCAGGTGAAATTTTGATGACAAATAATCCTTATTCGGGTGGGATAAAATAATTACTTTTGCCCCAAACTTTTAGACCAAAACTATGGGTACAGATAGATACGAAGCACACGATTATTATTTAATGGACGAACTGTTGACGGATGAGCATAAGTTGATCAGAGAGACAGCCAGAGCATGGGTTAAGAAAGAAGTGAGCCCAATTATTGAGGATTATTACGAAAGAGCCGAATTTCCAGATCAGATTATTCCAGGTTTAGGAGAGATTGGAGGTTTTGGACCTTACATTCCAGAAGAATATGGAGGAGCTGGCTTAGATCAAATCAGCTATGGATTGATCATGCAAGAATTGGAAAGATGTGATTCTGGATTGCGTTCTACAAGTTCGGTGCAGAGTTCATTGGTCATGTATCCGATCTGGAAATTTGGATCAGAAGAACAAAGAAATAAATACTTACCAAAGCTAGCTACTGGTGAGTATATGGGATGCTTTGGTTTGACGGAACCTGACTACGGAAGTAACCCAGGAGGAATGATCACGAACATCAAAGATATGGGAGATCATTACCTGCTAAACGGAGCTAAAATGTGGATTTCTAATGCCCCATTTGCTCAGGTAGCCGTAGTTTGGGCAAAAGATGAAACAGGTAGAATCAAAGGCTTAATCGTTGAGCGAGGAATGGAAGGCTTCGAAACTCCAGAAATGCACGGTAAGCATTCGTTGAGAGCTTCTGCTACAGGAGAGTTGATCTTTAACGATGTAAAAATACCTAAGGAGAACATTCTTCCCAATAAAGATGGTTTAGGAGCTCCGCTACAGTGTTTAGATTCAGCAAGATATGGAATTGCTTGGGGAGCGATTGGCGCGGCTTTAGATTGTTACGATTCAGCATTGAGATATTCACAAGAGCGAATTCAGTTTGATAAACCGATTGCCAGTTTTCAGTTGGTGCAGAAGAAATTAGCTGAAATGATTACTGAAATCACAAAGGCACAGTTACTCACCTACCGTTTAGGTCAATTGAGAAATGACGGAAGAGCAACTTCAGCGCAGATTTCAATGGCGAAGCGAAACAACGTAGACATGGCATTGAAAATTGCTAGAGAAGCGAGACAGATTCATGGTGCGATGGGAATTACCAATGAGTATTCAATCATGCGACACATGGCGAATCTTGAGTCGGTGATCACCTACGAAGGAACACATGATATCCATTTATTGATTACTGGAATGGATGTAACAGGCATTGCCGCATTCAAGTAATTGATAAGAACTTAGATAGAAGGGCGACCCATTTTAATGAGTCGCCCTTTTTTGTATCTTTATAGCAACTGAAAGCAAGTAATATGAGAGTAGAAGCAACGTCTGTTGAGGATTACCTAAACAACATTCCAGAGGAAAGACAACCGTATTTGAATAAAATGAGAGATGTGATTCTGGCGAACCTCCCAAAAGGGTTCAATGAGGAGTTGTCTTATGGAATGATAGGGTATGTAGTTCCTCATTCCGTTTATCCAGCAGGTTATCATTGTGACCCCAAGTTGCCGCTTCCTTTCTTGAGCATTGCATCTCAAAAGAACTTCATCGGGTTTTACCATATGGGCATTTATGCCAACAAAGAACTGTATGATTGGTTTGTAGGGGAGTACTACAAGCACTCGAAGTACAAGCTCGATATGGGTAAAAGCTGTATCCGCTTCAAGCGCATGGATGATATTCCTTATGAACTGTTGGGAGAGTTGGTTCAAAAGATGACGGCAGAAGACTGGATCGAGCTCTACGAAAAGAACGTCAAGCGATAATTTTAAGATAATCGTATCCTTTTGCAAGGTTTTTGCGTTATGGTGTTGATTCACCATGAAAAGCGTATTGCTAGTTGGCATATTATTGTTGAGTGTTAAGGTCTGGTCACAAGAGCTGATCGTTAACGGAGGATTTGAAGTGTTGGATAGTTGTCCGAATACACTTGGTGATTTCTACCCAACAGGATGGTTCGGCACGCACGGAACCAGAACAACACCAGATTTGTTTAGTACTTGCTCAGAAGACGATGAGTACTCCAACCCAAAGAGTTACATTATTAATGTCGTCCCCTTTGAGGGAGATGCTTTTGCAGGGTTTGTGGGTTACAATACTTACGATCATTATCGGGAGTACATCTCAACTCGCTTAAAGGAACCGCTCGAAGAAGGGAAGACCTACTTATTTTCTATTAGTCTCTCACAACCCAAGATGGCGTTGTATTATCTGAATGAGTTGGGAGTTGTGTTTACCAAAGACAGCGCAAAGCCAGAAGATCTTCTCATGGAAATGGTAGTCCCCGCTGATATCAAGATCAAATCGGGAGAGTTCTTAAAACTCAACGATGTTTGGAAGACCATAAAGGTAAAGTATACCGCAAAAGGTGGGGAGAAGTACCTTCATTTAGGTTGTTTTTTGGATGAAACGGATTTGCTCTATCGAAAGTATAGCGATCGATTAGCGTTTAGCAAAAAGACGGGCTATAAAGATGCCTACTATATCATGGACAATTTATCGCTTATTCCTTTGAAAGAAGCTGCAAAAATTAAGCCCACCAAGACGCTGGTATTCGAAAATATCAATTTTGATACGGGTGATTTTAGCAGTAGCGAAGAAGAGTTTGACCAGTTCTCAGATTTGATTGATTACCTAAAGTCCAATCCAGACGTTAGCGTGGTGATTGAAGGACATACTGATGATGTCGGCTCTAATGAAGACAACAAGGTTTTGTCAGCGGAACGGGCACTGTTTGTAAAATCTTTTTTTGAGTACCAACAAGTGACCAACAAGATCAGCACGATTGGCTATGGAGAAGAAAGGCCCATGGTAGCCAATGATTCGAGCACAAACAGGGCGCGAAATAGAAGAGTAGTAGTCCATCTTTTTGAAGAATAGAAAAAGTTTTTAACATTTTTCGTAACTATTGTTAATAACCTTGCGTAACAAACCCCGCAAACAACAAACACAAAACAATGTCAACGAAAGGATTTAGAAGATATTTTCTTTTACTCGTAGTAGGTTTCACTTACGCAACAGCTTCATTCGCTCAGCCTTCAGATCGAGTGATTTCAAGAAACGAATATATCGAGATGTGGAAAGATGAAGCCATTAGCCAAATGGTGAAATATAATATTCCCGCATCCATTACCTTAGCACAAGGTATTCTAGAAAGTGCCAACGGAAATTCAGAGTTAGCGAGATACGCCAATAATCATTTTGGAATCAAATGCCATGGTTGGACTGGAGAGACTATCAATAAAGACGATGACCACAAAGACGACTGTTTTAGAAAGTACCTAACAGCTCATGAGTCGTTTGAAGATCATTCTGTATTTCTAAAGAAAAGCCGATATGCGTTTTTATTTGACTACGAAATTACGGACTACAAAGCTTGGGCAAAAGGCTTGAAGAAAGCGGGTTATGCTACTAATCCCAAGTATCCGGATTTACTGATCAAATTGATAGAGCAGCACGAGTTGTACAAATACGATATAATGCAGGGGGAGTTTGAGTCAAAAGACCCTTTATTAGTAGCTACTCCAGGGATTACCCAGCCGCTAGAAATGGAAGCTTCATCTATGGTTAATGTTCATTTGATAGAAGTTTCTAAAAACAAAATTAAGTTTGTAACTGTTAAGACAGGAGATACGTACTATAAGATTGCAAAGGAATTTGATCTTGGTCTCTGGCAGTTGTACAAGTACAATGACCTGACTAAAGAAGACGTTTTACTTCCTGGAGATATTATTTATCTACAACCCAAGAAGAATAAGGCGAAAGAAAAGGTACACGTTGTTCAAAAAGGTGAAACGATGAATGATATCGCTCAGCAACATGGGGTTAAACTAAAGAAATTATATAAACGCAATGAAGGTGTTTTTGGTCAGGATCTTGAGGAAGGTCAGCAGATTAGCTTGAGATAATGACAACCTTTATTCATAATATTCGTATTTAAGAAGTGGTGGTTGATTAGTGTGGTTTGTTTTTGTTTGTTTGTTGTGGAAAGCTCTCCGAATTGGGGGGCTTTCCTCCTTTATAGTCATTATGACGTTAGAGACTTCACATAAAATTGTATATTTGGTAAAACGATTTTAATATGAAACGACTCTTTACCCTATTCTTTGCAGCAATTACAATTGGAAGTTTTGCGCAACAAACTACTCATTCATTTACTTGGGATGGATTAACTCGAGAATACATTAAGTATGTTCCCTCTTCTTATGATGGTTCAACGGCTGTGCCTGTTGTTTTCTGTCTTCATGGATTAGGTGATAACATGAATAATTTTGCTGGTATCGGAATGAACTTTGTGGCCGATACTGCTAACTTTATTGTCATTACTCCCCAGGCGATCGTAGATCAATTGGTGGGGGCTACAGCATGGAACTCAGGAGCTAGTTATTTGGGATATACTTTGAATGGCTCTGTAGACGATATTGGTTTCTTTGGAGCAATTCTAGATACTTTAATTGATGACTATAATATTGATGAAACCAAAGTGTTCTCATGTGGGTTTTCAATGGGCGGTTTTATGACCAACCGTTTGGGGTGCGAAATGAACGATAGAATAGCAGCAATAGCTTCTGTTGCTGGAACAATTGGAGGAGCTTTGAACTGTACGCCAGGTAGAGCAGTGCCAGCGTGTCATTTTCATGGTACAGCAGATTCTACTGTGTATTATGAAGGTAATATTTATGGAAACGATGCAGAAGATTTGGCTGCTTTTTGGGCTTCAAACAACAACTGTGGAGGTACACCCACTGTTGCTGCTTTGCCAGACCTTATGGCAGATGGTCTTACCATTACGCACTCGCTATACAGCGCATGCGATGACGGAGCGGAAGTGGAACTCTTTAGAGTAGATAGTGCTGGACATGATTGGTTAACGCCTGCTAACGATATTTTCTATACCAACGAAATTTGGAAGTTCTTTATGAAGCATTCGTTTGAGAGTGTATCTGTGGAAGAAGTTAATCCGATTAACTTTAGTGTATATCCTAATCCAACAACAGGAGTAATTCAGTTGGAGTTGGAGGAGATCGGTGATATTTCATATCGTGTGGTAGATGTTCTTGGAAAGGAAGTGCTAGCAGGAAATCCTTGTTCATTATTAGAAACGATAAATTTGACAGGCTTCCCAAATGGAACTTATTTCATTAAGTTGACCAATGAAAGATCAGGTGTTTCAAACACTGAGAAGATCATTCTCCACGAATAAGATATCCTTATGAGTCTTGATCTGAAAAGTGTCTCTGAGACACTTTGGATTCCTCTGTTCGGAAAAGCCATAGAAACTAGGCGAAAAGATGGGCTGATCAGAGATGATAAGGCATTGGAGATCGCCAATAAAGCTGTCGCTTTAAATCCTGAATTGAATAAGTGGTGGAGGGCACTTTCTCGCGAGTCTCAAGGTTTAATGATCTGGAGATCGCTTGAGATTGATTCGTTCGTAGCCGAGTATATTCGGTCCGTAGAACGACCTGTAGTCGTAAACCTCGGAGCTGGTCTTTGCACACGATATGAACGCATGCGAAAGCTCAATTCTGCCCTCATCTGGGTAGAAATTGATTTGCCCCCCGTGAAAGAAGCTTGGAAAAACTTTAATGAAGAAACTGATCTACATCAATATTGGACGGACAGTATCTTCGAAGACCGCTGGCTGGATAAAATCCGTGAAATAAAGTCCGATAATGTCCTTTTTATTGCAGAGGGACTTTTCATGTACTTCTCAAAAGAACAAGTAAAAGGTATTCTAAAGAAGATCTCATCGCATATACATCATGCACACATTGTGATGGAGGTTTATTCTAAGTTTGCTTTGCTCAGACCACACCCAGATGTGCTGAGAACTGGTGCTAAGAAGTTTGAGAATCCATGGGGAGTATATACGGGTAAGGATTTTGAGAAATGGTCAAGTGCATTCAAACATTATAAGGATAGTTATTTTTTGAAGAATAAAAAGGCACTCCGAAGAGTGCCTAAAAGTCATCAATTGGGAGCATTGATCCCATTTATTGCAAAAGCTGGAAAAATCGTTTATCTCAAGACTACCTGAGCAGCGTAACGTGCCCAATGTACTCGTGGGCGTCACCCGTTTGATCTTCTACTTTTAATTTCCAAACATATACATCCTCTTGAGACATTACGTTGTTATACGTTCCGTCCCATCCAGACCCAACAATTTGAGATTGGAAAATTAATTCTCCCCAACGGTTGAATACCATAAACTCATAAGAATCTGGAATGATTCCGCTAATGATTGGCATGAATTCATTGTTCACTTCATCCCCATCTGGCGTAAATGCATTAGGAACATAAACGATGAACTCTTCTAGAATAGTTACAGAGTCGCAGGTTTGCGCAGGACAGCCTTCAAAGCTCAAGGCGTCTAGACAAACTTCAAACGTACCCACATCTCCAAAGGCGTAACTTGGATGAGTTGCTGTACTTTGATCCTGAACACCTCCTGTATCAAACGTCCAAGTATAATCGGTAGCACCCGTTGTCATATTGGTGAAGTTGATGGTAGGTTCCAGAATAGTTGTAGGCTGCGGATCAAATACAAAGTCAGGATCTGGATAATCATACACGCAGATATAGTCTGTAACCGTACTTGTACTTTGACAGCCCTCTGGTGTTGTAATTTGAAGGATAACGTCCCAACATCCAGGGTTTTCAAAAGAGTAATTCACGTTACTGCAGTCTGTACTCGCACCACCATCACCGAAGCTCCACAAGCAACTAGAACCAGCTGGAACGTTATTCTCTGAGAAGTTAACCGCTACGGGAGCGCAACCATCAAAATTATCAGCTGAGAACGAAATGTTAGGTATCGTATTAACCGTAATCGTTACACTTGCAGTTGCGTTGGGTGTAGTACAGCCATCAGAAACACTTACCGTGTAAGTTGTTGTAAAGGCTGGTGATACGGTTTGGATTTGACCAGTTCCCACGCCTTGATCCCAGGTGTATGTATAAGGGCCTCCATTTCCTCCACTTCCTACGGCATTGATTGATGCATTATCTCCTTCACAGATCGACTGATCAGAAAGGGCAATAACACTCAGAGGAGGATTTAAGTTTACGTTGACACAAGCTGGTGGTGAACTACATCCATTTCCATCTGTAGCGACAACACAATAGGCTTGAGAACTTGCTGGTGTAACAGAAATGTTTTGAGTTCCACCTCCATTGTCCCAAGCATAGGTGTAGTTTCCAACTCCACCAGAGGCGAGAGAGGTCAAAGGAGTGCTCTGACCAATACAGATTGTTGTACTTCCGTTGGCTGCAACTTGAACTGGTGTAGGACCAACGATAGTTACTTGCTCATTTGCAGAACATCCGTTAACATCCTGAGCATAAACCGTATAGTTGCCTGCGCAAAGGTTATTGAATGTGTTAGCACCTCCAAATGTAACACCATCCATGCTGTATTCTGTTGCTCCTGTAGCATTGACGGTTAAACTACCGTCACAATCACCACCACAAGTTTCATCAACTGTTGAAACGTTATCAATAACAACTGCTTGTGGAGCACCGACCACAATTCCATTCGTATCTAACGTACATCCATTCCCATCTGTAATGGATAAGTTATACGAACCTGCACATAAATTGGTTACTAAAGGTACGTTTCCACCCACTGCAGGAGTCCATGTGTAATTGTAAGTTCCAGGTCCAGTACCTCCAGCAGGAATAGAGTTCATCATTCCATCACACATTCCAAAACAAGAAGCGTCTGTAATTCCAATCGTAACACTCAGCGGAGTAGGCTCGGTTAAGGTAACTTGAGAGGTTGACGTACAACCGTTACCATCTGTTAGGAGAATGTCATACGTTCCAACACAAAGGTTTTGGAAAAGTCCAGTTCCTTGACTAGAAGCTCCATTATCAATGCTGTATTGGTAAGGACCATTTCCACCGTTTTCGGTAATGTTGATTTCACCATTACAATCATCGGCACAAAGCAAGTCAACCTGTGTTGTGGAGTGAGAAAGAGCTACTGGTTCAGTTAGCGTTACACTTCCGCTTGCCTCGCAACCAAGAGCATCAGCAACCACCACATCATATGTGCCAGCGCAGAGACCGTTGTAGGTGCTTACACCAGAGAAGTTTGCACCATTATCGATACTAAACTGGGTAGCGCCTGTTGCAGAAATTGAGATGTCTCCATCACAAAGTCCATTACAGCTTATGTCGTTGCTGTTAATGTTATCAATGGTTGGACCACCTAGGTCTACTAAAGTAATCGTTCCTGTCGCTTGACATCCGATAGCATCTTCTACTAAAATATTGTAAGTGTTCGCACTTAGTGAACCAAAGAGTCCAGTTCCTTGCGTATTTGTTCCGTTATCAATACTGTATGTATATCCAGGAATACCATCGGTTCCGTTGAGTGTAATGTCACCGTCTGCGTTTCCACAAGTAGGATCATTCACAACTTCAGAATATTGAATGTCAGAGAACTGAATGGTAACGTCATCGCTATCGGTACATCCGCCACCGTTGTCTTCTGTCCAAGTAAAGGTGTAAGATCCCGCAGCAGGAACGGTCACATTGCTTGTTGGACTATTTGCATTTGAGTAAACTGCTCCGGCAGGACCCGTCCAAGTACCTGTACCAAAAGAAGGAGTAGCAGAGAACGTATACGTCAAAGAACAAATATCATCATCAGCACCTGCGTCTGCAGTTGGCACCCCTACAAAAGGGCCACCAGTTACCGTAATCGGACAACCATTATCATCAACGATGTCGAATGAATACATATCACCATTTTGCAAACCGCTTATGGTAATTGTCCCGTTGTGCGTACAGGTTGTATTGTCTAGTGTTGCTGTAGCTGGTGAAAGATTGGAAGCGGTAAAGTTAGAACCATCTAGTTCTGGTAAACCTCCAGTAATTGTCATCGTAGCTGTTCCAGCATTACAGTCCGTTGTTTCGGAGTAGGTAATTTCTGGTAAATATTGAACTGCAAAAGCAGGTCCCATGTCATAACACCAATCACCACCATTGATAGATATTGCATAGTATCCATCAACATTGCTGTAAGTTGTTATGGGAACATAATAGATCGTTTGGTCTGTAAAAGTTCCTGCGTATGGTACATCTCCAAACGTATTAATGTCCGTCCAGTCATCGCCATAGGATACAACGCCTAACAAACAAGGGTCGGTAGGAAGACCAGTTCCAGTATCCCACAATTCATTGGGAGGAAATACTGTTGGAGGACAGGTATAGGCCAAATAGGCAATTCCTGGGTCATACGTAACACCAGTAATGTTCTCATCACCTGGAGGTGTATAGTCCCCATTTGAATTAATATCGATCTGGTCTCCAAAGCATAATACATAGTTGGTTACGCCACTTCCCGTAACTCCCGCAGTAAATGTTCCAGCTTCAGCTGTACAGTCACAACTTCCTGGTGAAGTTCCAGTCAACTGATTTCCGCAAGCAGGAAAATTAGAGAAGTAATAGTCTACAGTAAAGTTAGCTCCATCTGCTGGTATTCCTGGGATAGACCATGTTTCTGGACTAGTAAAAGGTGCATTGATCGTTGCGGTGTAGGTTCCAGACCCGTTATCCACTACAATTTCAATCGTACCAGCACCGGGAGGGTTCGAGAACGTAATGTCTCCATCCAATGTGTATGTGTTTGTTCCAGGGTCACACAAACCAATAGAATAACTAAAACTGGTAATTGGCGAAGGAGAAGTAATGCCTTGAGTGAACGTACAAGCTGGATCAGAGGTGAAGAAAGCTGTTAGGTCACAGTTTAATCCGTCTTGGGGAAGATCCGTAATGGTATAGTTCATAGACGTGCCAAATGGCGCACTACCTACAACATATTGCTGTCCATAACAGTCTTCAATGACTAAACTCCCTGTAGTTGGCGGATCTGAGTAGGTGATCGTTCCCCCAACATCAAACGTAAGGAATGGAGTGTTAGAACAGTTCACTACTGCAGCCGTAACGTTGTCAATGCTACAAGTAGGATTTACGGTAGAACAATCTGTGTCTCCTGTAGAAGAACCGTTTAATCCGAAAGTGATGGTTCCGGCAGAGCCGTTAAAATTGGTCAAAACGAATAAATAAAACTCTCCAGATACTGCATTAGGAATGTTCGCTTGTTCTGAAGCAGAACCTGAGTAGCTACAATCTATTGGAGCCCCCATGCTTCCACAGTTTCCTGTGGCTGAGGAGAAAGGTCCCCAAACTGCGTAATCAACATCAGTAGGAGTTCCACCTGTGTTTACCTGATTAATATCGATTACAAGTGATCCTGAGTTATTTACTTCCATCCAATACCAAGATGGATTAGGCTGGGAAGTCAAACACCCATAATCAATTCCAGATTCAGCAGTGGTTCCTGTCGAATTTGGAAAGGAGATCGCTCCAGAGGTCGTTGTGGCGCAGAATGGGTCTGCGCTTGCACAATCTGAGCCCTGTGCGAAGGTTTGATTGAGGTAGGCAAAACTAATAAAAAGTGATGCTATAATTAGTAAATGTTTCATTGGTTGCTAGGTGGTTATTTCTTTAAAAGTACTTCTCTCTCCGCTTTTGCTTTCTCGATCTCTAAATCTATCTGCTCAAACCATCCGGTTTCTTCTGCAAGTGCTCTCTCTTCCGGATCGTTCATGATATACTTTCGCTTTTTGTAAAGAGCTTTAATAAAATTCTCATAGTATGCTACATCTTTCACATTGCCTTCGATCGACTCTTTGCGGTCAATCTTTGTAGCCAATTTCGTAGAATCCACTTCATAAGTGTAAGACCAAGAAGTCGACTGCTTATCAGCTGTTTTCATAGTAGAAACCTCCTTAGTTTCAGTTTGAGCAAGTGTGTTAAACGACAACAAGGTGAATGCACAACTAGACAAGACGATGTGTGAAATGCTTCTCTTCTTCATAAGTTTCATTTGGTTCTTACCCAATTGACGGGGTAAGTTTACATTGGTTGCCTTCAAAAATACGAAATTTTGTCAAGTAAATAATATTAACAACTATTCATCCATTTTTATTCTAGGTTCGTCCAGAATAAGTTAACTTGCAACAAACAATATTTTTGAATGGCAAAAAAGAAGAAAAAACCTCAATCCAAGTTAAAATATAAGTTCACCAAAAAACTGGTACATCTTTTTGAAACACACCCTCACAAAGACTTTAGCGAAAAAGAAATCATTCAAATTTTAGGTATAAGAGATGCCTCTGAAAGGAAGCTTGTTCACGATGTTTTGATTGAATTAAGCACTTTTGATATCGTAAAAACGGTGCAACGAGGCATTTATCGCATTGCCAAACCCAATGGAGGAGCAGGCAGCAATTTGGTAGAGGGCATTATCGATTTTAACCAAAGAGGAGCAGCGTACCTCATGGTGGAAGGAATGGACGATGATATTTTTATTCATGCCAACAATACCGGAAAGGCTTTTCATCAGGATAAAGTTCGTGTGGAATTGGTCGCGAGACAGGGTAAAACTGAAGGAAAAGTAGTGGATATAGTTGAGCGCAAGCGAACGGAATTTGTAGGCACTGTGGACGTTGGAAAAACAACGGTTTTTGTGCGGCCTGATGATGTGAGAATGCCTGTTGATTTCTTCATTGATAAAGGACATCTAAAAAATGCGAAGAATGGCGATAAGGTTGTAGTAAAGTTTTTGAGTTGGCCGGGAGGAAGTAAAAGTCCTTTGGGGGGTGTGGTTGAGCGCCTCGGAAAGCCAGGGAATATGGATGTGGATATGAATGTTATCTTGGCGGAGAATGGATTCCCAACACATTTTCCACGAGCTGTAGAGTTGGAAGCCGAAGCAATCAATGAACCGGATTACAATGCAGAAGCGAAGAAGCGCAAGGACTTTAGAAAAACACTCACGTTTACAATTGATCCTGTAGATGCAAAAGATTTTGACGATGCACTTTCATTTGAGCCGTTAAAGAACGGAAATTACGAGATTGGAATTCACATTGCGGACGTATCTCACTACGTTACACCTGGTTCTAAGCTGGATTTGGAAGGTTATAGCAGAGGTAATTCGGTTTATCTGGTAGATCGAGTTATTCCAATGCTTCCAGAAGTGTTAAGTAACAAACTTTGTAGTCTTCGACCGCATGAAGAGAAATTGACTTTTTCTGCAGTTTTTGAGATCACACCAGAAGCCAAAGTCGTAAAGGAGTGGTTTGGGAAAACAGTGATTTACTCAGATCATCGGTTTACTTACGAACAAGCGCAGGAGATCATAGAAGGGCAAGTGAAAGACGAGAAGTTTGGTGATGTAATTCTTACCATGGACAAAATTGCTAAAATCTTGCGTGGAAAAAGGCTTCAGACGGGTGCGCTGAATGTTGAAAGTCAGGAAGTCCGTTTTGAATTAGATGAAAAAGGAAACCCCATCGGACTAAAAATTAAGGTCTCAAAAGATGCCAATAAGCTGATTGAGGAGTTCATGTTGTTAGCGAACAGAAGGGTAGCACAGTTTATTGGTGAACCCAAAAAGGGGAGAAAATCGATCCCTTTTGTTTACCGTACACACGATGAGCCGAATGAGGCTAAGATTTCTGACTTGAAAGTTTACTTGGCCGAGTTTGGTTATTCCATTCCGGAGGTAAAAAATAAACCGATCTCATTTGGTTTGAATCAAGTAATGGAAAAAGCTAAAATGAAAGACGAACTACACATCATCGGACCGCTAGTTATTCGATCCATGTCAAAGGCAGTATATGAAACGGACAATATCGGACACTATGGTTTGGCCTTTCAGTACTATACGCACTTTACTTCTCCCATTCGAAGATATGCTGACTTATTGGTGCAACGAATTCTTTTTGAGCAATTAAATGGACGTGAATTCAAAGATAATAAGATGCTCGATGAATGGTGTAAGCACATTTCTGGAACAGAAAAGAGTGCTACAGATGCGGAGCGAGATTCAATCAAGTACATGCAAGTTAAGTATATGGAAGACAAGGTCGGTATGACTTTTTCTGGCAAGGTAACTGGCGTTACGGACTGGGGAATTTTTGTTGAATTGGATGAAACAAAATGTGAGGGATTACTGCATATCAATAACCTTCCAGGGCGATACACGATAGACAGCAAGACCCGTCAACTGGTATCAAAAGAAGGTTATGACGATTACCATTTAGGAATGGCCGTAGAGGTAGTTGTCAAAAATGTAGATCTCGTTAAAAAGCAAATGGATTTAATTCTTCCAGATGATTTGCTGTTTTAAACCTTCTTCAAGGTAATCGTCAGATAAGGTTCTTCATAACTATGTCCTTCTAAGGTCATGTAGTTTGAGAACTTGGGTAAGAACATTGATTTTCTTCGATTGTTGATATCGATGATCAATTCATCTCCAAACTTGCGTAATTCGAAGTCATCGTTTTTAATGAAAGGAATTCTGAGTTTCACGAGATAGCCATCCTCAAGATTAGTGACTTCAATCGGTTGTTCTTTATGAAATACTTGGGTTGGATCTTCATCTTGATAAATGGTTTCACCGATTAGTTCCAATAACTTCACACCAAATACTTCGTCTCCTTGATGGGGTACTTTGAAGATAGGAATGGGTTCAAAACTTTCTTCGATTTCTTCCAGGTAACTTTTTTGCTTGTAGATATATGTCTTAAGCCATTCATCGTCAATCTGAGGGATTACACGATTCACCACCACAGCATCTACGTTGTAACCATACAGTTGAAGGTAAGAATAAGCTCGTTTAGCTTCCTGAACCACCATTCGTTCTGGGTTAGCCACAATTCGGATCGAAGTAATATCTGGGTCAAGGAATACACCTTGGATAAATTCTAACTTATCAAAGAGCGTCTGCATTTCTTCATAGCCTTTGTCCAATGGAATACCAGTAGTCGTTCTCACCACTTTTCCGAGTGTTCGGATGGCAAATTTTTGTCCCGGAAAAGCCTTTGTTAACCACGATTTAGTAACTTGCGGAAGGCTCAATAAGGTGAGTGTTTCTCCGGTAGGAGCACTATCGATCACAATTACGTCAAACATTTTTTCACGATAGAACTTTTCGATCCATAAGAAGGCAGCTCCTTCTTCCATTCCAGGAAGTACAGAGAGCTCATCCGCAATTACGTTGTCTATCCCTTGAAATTTGAAGATGGCGCGCATCATCTCCTTCATGTTTCCCCAGTATCTTTTCATGGAGTAGTACACGTCAAACTCCATGCACCAAAGGTTTTCTGAAATCTCGGTGGGCTCTGGAGTTAAGTCCATGTCCATGGCATCAGACAAGCTATGAGCCGGGTCAGTAGAAATAACTAGCGTTTTCTTACCTTCCTTTGCACATTGAATCGCAGTGGCTGCTGCAGTAGTTGTTTTTCCTACTCCTCCCTTACCGGTGAATAGAATAATTCGCATTAATAAGCGGATTTAAATTGGTCCAAAAACCTCAAGTCGTTCTCGAAGAAATGACGTAGATCGTTGATCTGGTATTTTAGCATCGTAATTCTTTCGATTCCCATTCCAAAGGCAAATCCGGAATAAATGGAAGAATCAATGCCACAATTTTCCAAAACATTCGGGTCAACCATTCCACACCCCATAATTTCTAAGAAGCCAGTGTGCTTGCAGACGTTACATCCTTTTCCGTTACAAATCTGACAAGATACATCTACCTCAGCACTTGGTTCTGTAAATGGAAAGTAAGAAGGTCTCAATCGAATTTCTGTTTTTTCGCCAAACATTTCTTTGGCAAAGTAGAGCAGTGTTTGCTTCAAATCGGCAAAGGAGACATTTTTGTCAATGTACAAACCTTCTACCTGATGAAAGATACAATGTGCCCTTGCTGAGATCGCTTCGTTTCTAAACACCCTTCCTGGAGAAACTGTACGAATGGGTGGGGTAGAATTTTCCATAACTCTTACCTGCACGGATGAGGTATGTGTTCTCAAGGCAATTTCATTGTCGATAAAGAACGTGTCTTGCATATCCCTTGCCGGGTGTTCTGGTGGGAAGTTCAGTGCCGTAAAGTTGTGAAAGTCATCTTCTATTTCAGGACCTTCTGAGATCGAAAAACCTATTCGTGTGAAAATGTCTAAAATCTCTTTTCTCACTACAGACAGAGGATGTCTTGCTCCAAGTGCGGTATGTTCTGCCGGACGTGTAAGGTCAAGCTTCTCGCCAGTATTTTGAGGAGAATTTTCAAGCGCCTCCTTGAGCTCATTAACTTTTTCCTGTGCAGCTTTTTTGAGCACGTTGAGCGGTTGTCCTAGTTCTCTTTTTTGCTCTTTAGGAAGCTCGCGAAAATCCTCCATCAACGCGGTGATGACTCCTTTTTTTCCGAGCATCTTAATTCTGAACTCCTCCACCACCTTCACATCGGTTGCAGTGAAACCCTCTACCTCTTTAAGAAGAACGTCTACCTTTTCTAGCATGGTTTACTCAATAATTTCCATGGATAAAATCACTACATCTTCTTTCGGACGATCGCCTGGTGCAGTTTCTACCATGCCTAATTTGTCTACAATGTCCATTCCCTCAATCACCTCACCAAAAACAGTGTAGTTGTTGTCTAGGAAAGGAGTTCCACCAACGGTTTCGTAAACTTTAATTTGTTCTTCTGAATACTCAAAGGGTTCATAGTCTTTAAGTGCAATAGGTCTTACTTCTTCAATCAACGCAGCAAAATCCTCTTCCGCTTTCTGCTGACTAGCAGGATCTCCCGTTTGGTAAAGCTTCTGCAGCTCAGAATAACGATTCATGAACTCGGTATTTGCTGGATCTTGCAAACACTGTCCAATCAACATGTCTTCCGATTTCTGATTGGCGGTCTCACACATCGACTGCAATTGCGTTTTTGAGGTTACTTTACCCGTAACGATGTAAAACTGAGAACCACTTGATCTTTTCTGTGGATTAACCTGATCACCTTGTCTTGCAGCACAAAGTGCCCCTTTTTTGTGATAAAGTCCAGGCTGGATTTCGTTAGGAATGGTATACCCAGGTCCACCGCCACCTAGCTGAACACCAGCTGCAGCTCCTTTTGATTCTGGATCTCCACCTTGAATCATGAAGTCCTTGATCACACGGTGAAATAGCAATCCTTCGTAGAATCCGTCTTTTACCAATTTCACAAAGTTATCTCTGTGCAACGGTGTTTTATCATAAAGCAATAAGGTCACATCTCCCATGCTCGTTTTCATTTTTACCTTCACATTGGTCAAACCAGAGGGTGGGATATTGTTTTCTTCGCTATTGCCATCATTTTCAATCATTGCTTCTCCTTCCGCACCTCCATCGTTTTCTTCGGTGGCCATTTCAGTAGCTTGAGGTTCCGAATTGTTCTGAGGGTTTTCTTCCGCTGCCTGACAAGATGCATTTAGAAACACCATCGCTGAGCCGATTAATAATGTCAAAAAAGTAATTTTCATAAGTATAAAATGGTTTATTTGCTAGCAAAGATAAGCAACCCTCAAAGATTTTTTCGTCTATTCATTGAAAATTCTGAGAGAATTGTACTAACTTTGAATAACCCTTAAACTGGACAAAATGAAAAAGTTTCTGAAATATGCTTTGGTCATGACCCTTTTCGTAGGATTGGCTGCTTCTATGTCTTCTTGCTACAAGAAGAAGGATACAGTCGCTATTTTAACCTTTGTGGATGAGGACGATAACCCTGTAAATGGGGTGGAGGTAATGATAGACTATGTAGATAACTCAGGTACTTGTTCCGATTGTGAGCATAGAGAAGGTTTAGATCAAACGGGAACAACGGATGGTTCTGGAAAAGTATCATTCAACTTCAACGAACTGTATAAATCAGGACAAGCTGGCGTTTTTGTGCTGGATGTATATTTGAATGGAACTGCAATCGGAATTATCCGTGTTGAAGAAGAGGTGACTACTGAAGAGACCTATTGTATCGGCTGCTAAGATTATTGATAAACGAGATAGTAAATCCTGATCCTCGAAAGACGATCAGGATTTTTTGTTTTTCATCGGTTCGAATTGCTTAACTTTGAGAACGATGTTCATTCATGAAAAATACGTGCTGTGGGTTACTTTACTACTGTTCTCGGTGTTTTCTTTCGCGCAGCTGGAGCCAAAGCAATCGGAAGGGAAGTGGGGCTTTGTGAATGCCGATGGAGATTGGGTTGTTAAGGCAAAGTACGATGAGGTGAAGCCCTTTAAGGAAGATATGGCAGCCGTTATGAAAAATGGAAAATGGGGCTTTATTTTTGAGTCGGGGAAATGGGCGATCAAACCCAAATTTTCGAAAGTCACCAGTTTCTCAGAAGGGAAAGCAGGAATGGTTTGGCTAAAAAAGTCTAATGGACTTTGGGGATTCATCAACCGCTATGGAGAAGAGGTTATTGCCCCGGCATTCAGTCAGGTAAAGTTGTTTAAGAACGATGAATGTGAAGTGAAGATTCCTGGAATGTTGCCTCATCAGGTAATTGTGATCGATAAAACAGGAAAGCAAATCGCGCCTCCTCATGTCAAACGAGAAAAAATAGCAGATTACTATCGAATTATTACTCAGAAAGCAAATAAGCAATATGTCTACGGTTATGTTGATGCAGAAGGAACATTACTGAGTCCTTGGTCGTTAGATGATTACGAATTGGGCAAAACAAGACAGATGATTCGCGTAACCTCTGCTGATGACGATAGTTTTGAGCCAGATGAGATCCTTACGAGTGAGTCAGCGATGTATTTATACGCCTACCTTGATGAGAAAGGTAAAGTCGTCTCGAATTGGTATAGAGAGATTCGGGAGTATCACTTGGGCTATGCTGTTGTGAGAAGGAATCATCGCTATTGCTTTATGGATAAGAATTACCAAGAAGTTACTCCTTTAGATTTTAGAGAGGTGAGAAGACTGAATGACGAGTACTGTGTGGCACAGATTTCTGATGAGAGTTTTGTCCTTGTGGACTATAAAGGTCAGCGCATTGGTAAAGAATTTCATGGCTACGACATTTTTGATGAAGATTATCTAGTGGGTTATTCTTTGGAAGACATTGATGGTGATCGACAATATAAGATGGCATTGTTTGATTATGATGGGAATCAATCTTCGGGTTGGTATGTAAAAATTTACCCGAAGAGCAGTTCATTTTATCGGGTTTTAGATGGAGGATATGTGGATAACGGCAATGGCAAAGAGTACAAAACCTATTATAATTATATCGTAGATAGTACGGGTGAGGTGCTCTCTCATTGGCGACCTACCCATGACATCACCTATGAAGTTAGCGAGTTCAAGTTGAAAGATAGTATTTACCAGTTTATGCACCAGCCGAGTAGCCCTTATTACATTGAGGAGTCTTTTTTTAAGTCCATTTTCTTGTTTGATTTGGAAGTAGAAGGTAATGTGCTGCGATTTAACGGAGGTGATTTTTATGATGGTATGGCGATGGTGTCTAACTTCTTTTCTGAGGATACGATCGTCAAAGAAGTGAATGGAATCACCTTTAAGATTCCGGATGTCCGCTATGGATTTATGGATTGGAATGGAGATTTGCGCCTCGCTTGTAAATTGGATTATGCGTCAAGTATGACCAATGGAAAAGCCGTCTATCGAAAAGATGATAAATATGGTGTGATCAACTATAAAGGCAAGGTGTCCCTTCAACCAAAGTATGATCTCATCGGAAACTTTGGAAATGGACTTGCTCCTTGCTATAAGGATACCGCATGGTGCTATATTGATTTCAAAGGGAAGGAGGTTTTGTCAGCAAAATATGATGATGTAAGACCATTTATGCATGGTTATGCTGCCGTGAAAATTGGAAAGAAATGGGGGTTGATCGATACCCGAGGAAAAGAAGTGCTCAAATTCAAGTACAAAAAGCCACCAGAAGCGCTAAGCCGAACTCGTGTAAAAGTGTTAGTCGATGGCGTTGGGTACGAAATCATTACGCTTTAGTCCGGTGCCGCTGAGGTAAATCAAACAATAAAACAGCGCGACAAAAGTTACTCCCGCCTGTCGGTTGAGCATGTCGTCTGAAAGAAATCCAACGAGGGTAATCAAAAGAAACAGTATGCTCAAAAAGTTAATGGGGTTTTGCAAGATAGGATAGAGCAGGGAAAGCAATAAGAAAAGTGTCCCAAATGCGCCAAAGCATACCAAGAATGAAAGGATTTGGTTGTGAGCACGCAAGCGATGCTCTTGTGTAAGTGGACTGTCAACTTGCGCATAATAATCCTGATAGGCCTTCTCTTCATCTCCAATGGTCACTCCAGTAAACAGGTTGTTTTTCGCGATACTCCATCCAGCTTCGAGATAGTAAATACGTTGAACAATGGAATGACCATTAGGATTCATCCCGTTTTTGAACATGACATATTCCAGAATTGTTTCTTCTAACCGCGCTCGAAAACCTGATTTTGGAGGTACTACAGAATTGATCCCACTTTCTATTTTTGCAACATCATTCTCCGTGAGTTGCGCGACTCCTTCAGCATCTTTTTTAAGGTTTAGCGAAGTCATGTAACGAATGATCGTCCCTTGAATCAACTGCCCTTTTTCATCAACTGAATCAATTGGAATGGAGCTTCGAGCATTCCAGGCTGCTTCCAATTCCGAAGGGCAATAGTTCATATATACCGGATAGCCGTTTTCATAAATTTCAATGTCAGGATAATGCTCATACAGGTTCATTTCTGCAGTATATTTCGGAGGGTTGTCATAAACTCCTTCTCGTGGTGTGATGATGGATTGGTATTCCAACACTAGGAGTGTGACTACCACTATACCACCAACAATCATTGAAGAAATGGAAGAAATGTAAAGCCACCTTTGTTTACTAGATTTGGCAATGTAAATCAGAGAGAGAATCAGCGCTAATCCACCAGCAAAATAGCCAGTCCCCGATCCCAAAACGCGGATGAAAAGAAGGAATTGCAATACTGGAATTAAGAATAAAAACCTTGCCTTGTGTTGAATAATTGTGAAGAGGTATGCCGCAACACCAATTCCAAATCCTAGAAAAAGACCGAACCTAATGTGAGAAATGAAGACCGATAAGTCTCGGTAGTTTTCATAATCATGGGTAAAGTACTTATACAAACCTATTCCAGCACTAATCATCAAACCTAAAAGGAAGAACCCGAGGATGGCAAGCAATTCTTTCTTTGAGAGTTTTTTTGAAGTTCCAATGGTAATGGGAAGAGCTAGAAAAGGGAGCTTTCTTCTAAGGTCATCCAAAACACTATCAAAATCAGATGAAAAAACACCCCATGCCAAGTGGGTGAAAAAGAAGAGCAGAACGATTAAAACAAGGTGCTTTCGCTGTTTTAGTGTATTCCATTTTTCACGAAACTTGGCCTCCACAATCCAGTTGATTGAGATGGCAATCACACCAATGCTCATGAGCGATTTGCCCATGGACAGTCCAAAAGCGATGAGGCTAATGAACAGCACATAAAGGATGCGATGTGGAAATTTTGGATGAAGCACGTCTCAATAACGACTATTCACCAGATAATATTTTGTTGTACTCATCGCTATTGTTCAATACGTCTAGCGCTACAGAGATGTATTCATCCTGATCTAGTGCATTCTGCAGTCGTCCGGAAGAGAAATAATAACGAGACACAATCTCATTTTCCAGTATTTCTTTTATCTCAAGCTTGTATCGAAGCAGATCTGATTCCAAACTAGGAGTCAGTTTTTTGAACAATTCTTCAAATTCACTTTCTGCATCGGTGTAATACTTCTCTTCTTTGGCTACTTCCTTCAGTTGGTTCATTAACTCCATAGACTGAGAAGTGTGCTTCACGTCTTTCAATTTTACGAAGTCTACAAAGTCCATGTATTCTTCATCGGTAAGTCTAAAGTCTTTGGCGGCACTAATTGTGCTGTGGCTGGTCTCGTAATCCGTAGCAAAATCAAAAATATGATGACCAAGAATCAGCTCCGTAGAAAGAAGACTTAAAAACTCAGCAGAAATCTCTACATCTGGATC
Organism: uncultured Flavobacteriales bacterium; assembly: GCA_964387945.1. Taxonomy (GTDB): domain Bacteria; phylum Bacteroidota; class Bacteroidia; order Flavobacteriales_D; family Parvicellaceae; genus Parvicella. Next base: position 217,792 of record CAYLYX010000003.1, read on the forward strand.
AACACCTCTTCCGTCCTGCACAACACGTCCGTTTTTTGTTTTGAATGTGGCAATCAAACTGTCTGGAACTTCCTCAGCTTCTCCAAAGTTGTTTTTGTTGGAGTAATCTAATTTTTGGATACACCTTCCGCTTGGCGTATAGTACTTGGCAACCGTAAGTTTTACCATACTTCCAAACTCCAGTTCCTTGGTTTGCTGAACTAGCCCTTTTCCGTAGCTTCTTTCACCTATGATTACTGCTCGATCAAGGTCTTGTAAACTTCCGCTCACAATTTCGCTGGCAGAAGCAGAATGATCATCAATCAAAACCACAACTGGCATTTCCAAGTCGATCGGATTGTTTTGCGTTTTATATTCCCTGTTCATTTCGGTGAGTCTCCCTTTCGTTTCAACAACCATTTGACCTTTAGGAACAAAGAAGTTGACGATGTTTACGGCCTCATGAAGCAAACCTCCACCGTTTCCACGAAGGTCAAAAACTAGTTTTGTCATACCACTCGAATCCTTTAGATTATGAATGGCTGCACCCACTTCCTGACTAGCGGTTTGCGTAAACGAGTTGAGTTTAACATAGCCTGTGTTCTCATCTAGCATCCCGTAATAAGGTACGTCAGGTACTTTGATTTCTTCTCGTTTAAAAGTTACTTCTCCGATTTCTGTTCCTCGTTTGTACTTGATCGTCAATTCAGTACCAGGACCGCCTTTGAGATAAAGACTCATGTCTGGAACTTCTTTTCCTTTTACATCTTCACCGTCCACTTCAAGGATAATATCACCTGCTTTAAGCCCAGCTTTCGCTGCCGGAGAATTCTGATAAGGTTCGGTAATAACAATATACTCACCATGTTTTTGAATCAACGAACCAATGCCACCGTACTGTCCTGTGGTCATGTACCGATAATCTTCAATTTTACTTTGCGGAATGTAAACCGTGTAAGGATCGAGCGATGTTAGCATGGCATCAATGCCAATTTTCATCAACTCACCAGGAATGGGCTCATCCACGTAGTAGGTGTTGAGTTTTTCGTAAACACCTGTCATTACTCGAATGTTCTTGGAGATTTCGAACAGGTTTTCATCGTTTTCGTTCATCACACGGGTGGATGTGAAGATGACTCCTCCCGAAATGATGGCTACAAATAATAAGAAATATGTCAATCGTCTATTCATGATCTATTAGTTCTTCTGTGAGTTTTTCAATGGCTTTACAGAGCTTTTTATGTATAACGGAAGAATCCAGTGTTTCGTTACCAATATAAATAAAAGCAATGTTCAAATATATTTCATGCTGCGCACAAAGGTTTATCAAAAGGTGTTTATTTAAGCGATAGCCCTCGCGCATTCTTCTCTTTATCAAATTTCGATCCACAGCTTTCTTCAACTTGCGTTTTGGACAACTAATCAGTATTTGATTGTGTTTTTTTTCATTGGTCGACCAGAGCACTTTGAAGGGGAAGATCGTGAATTTGTTTTTTCCTTCAAACAAAGTTGCTATTTCCTTTTCAGAAGTAAGCTTTTCGGATTTGGGAAATTTGAAGTTCATATTACAAAAAAATAAAAAAGGTCGGCACCAGCCGACCTTTTCCCATGAAATTGTTCACGATTATTTGTTCGATTTAATAAAGTTCTCTATTGCCATGGTCATAGAAGGCACACCCGGTTGAGGGGCGTGAACGTCAAGTCTTAGCCCAGCATCTACCACAGCTTTAGAAGTTGTAGTTCCAAAAGCGGCAATTTTAGTTCCGTTTTGCTTGAACTCTGGAAAATTCTTCAACAACGATTCAATTCCGGAAGGCGAGTAGAACACCAGCATGTCGTATTTTACGTCAGATAAGTCAGACAAATCACTACACACGGTCTTGTACATCATCGCGTTTTGATAGTTCAAACCTTCTTTGTCTAACGTTGCAGGAATCGATCCATTTTGAATGTTAGAACAAGGAACTAGAAACTTCTCTTTTTTGTGTTTTTTAAGCGTGTCAATAAGACCGGTAATACCTCTGGTTCCGTGAAAAATCTTCCGCTTTCGATACACCACATAGTTTTGAAGGTAATACGCTACGGCTTCAGAAACACAAAAGTATTTCATTTCATCCGGTACTTGAAAGCGCATTTCTTTAGCCAATCTGAAGTAGTGATCAATGGCGTTTCTGGAGGTTAAAATAACCGCAGAGAAATCACCAAGGTTTATCCTGTCTTTTCTAAAGTCTTGTGCATCAACACCTTCAACGTGAATAAAAGACCTAAAGTCAATTTTGACCTTTGTCTTTTCTGCCAAAGAATTGTATGGATTCTTTTCTTTTGCAGGTTCGGGTTGCGATACTAAAATTGTTTTTACTGCCACGATCTCAAATTTAGTTGCGTGTTCGTAATAGTTGTTACTGTTTAATCTCGAAATTTAACCAATGAACCACATGATTAATGCGACTAACGGAAGAATTTCGAGGGTGCAAAAGTACAAAAATAAATAATACCCCGAAATCTTTAACTGACTTGTTTGACGGAACTCCTGAACTATTTTAAACAAATAAATGGAAATAAAGGTGATTTCCAAGAGGAGTAATACACCATTGTAAAACAGGGAGATCCACTCAGTGGTGCTGTTGTCTAGCCTAAAGTTTAGGAAAATAATCACAGGGAGAATCACTACCCCCAAAACCTGATAAAAGAAGTGGTTGTAGGTCTGGATTTCATTGGCAATTTCTCTTTGTTCGGTAAAGTATCCAATCAACGAAAACAAGATTCTTCTGATCCAGTAATAGGCGAGAAGTCCTCCGGCAATAATTCCGAAAACAGCAAAGAGTTCATTTAATGTGTAAGCATTGGAGCGTTGAAAAATGATGTAAGTAACACCTGTAGTAATGGTGATGGCTGCGTTGATTAAGAGCAGTGTTGCCGTGGCACTATGAATGGTACTTTCTTCCCGGATCACACGTCTGAAAGCACGTAGGTCAAAGAACCCTTGAACAATTGAATTCAGCTTTCTGCTCGCCTGAACTCGGACATAAATGAGTAGTACAAGGCTGACCAGTATTGGAATGTACAGGAGCATCAAATGATCGGTATGTCTGGCAAATGCTTCGATGGTGCAAAAATAGTCTTTTGTAAGATATTTGACGTCTGACGCTTGATATAGAATATTTGAATTATCAGAGTTCAAATGGCGAGCGTTTAAAATCCAGCGTCAAAATTTCCTCTATCTTAGAGGCAAAGAACCAATTATGGAGACCAATAATTTCAAAGGGAACATTAGTTTCCAATTTTTAAGCGAGCCTACTGATGTCAATTTTGGAGGAAAGGTGCACGGAGGAATTGTGATGAAGTGGATTGATCAGGCCGCTTTTGCATGTGCTGGAAGTTGGGCTGAAGCCTATTGTGTAACAGTTTATGTTGGTGGAATTCGGTTCTATAAGCCCGTGAAGATTGGCGATTTGGTGAAAGTAGATGCCCAGATTATTTATACAGGTAATTCTAGCATGCACATCGCGATTGATGTTTTGTCGAAGAACATTAAAGAGAAGGACTTTCAGAAAACAACTCATTGCATTATCGTCTTTGTAGCCATTGATGAAGATGGAAATAAATTGTCTGTTCCTAAATGGACACCACATAATGAAAGAGAAAAGCAGCTAGAAGAATATGCCATTAAGCTGATGGGACTGCGAAAAAACATTGAGGATGAGATGGCTCCTTATTTGGAGTAGTTTTCTGTGAAAAACAATGTAACAATGAGTCAATCAAATAATTGGTTAATTACTACATTAACTCTCCAACCACATCTCCAATAACTCAATAGCTGCTCTACTAATCTTCGTTCCAGGTCCGAACACTGCTGCAACGCCCGCATCAAACAAGTATTGATAATCTTGCTGAGGGATAACACCTCCTGCAATCACAACAATGTCTTCACGTCCCATGTTTTTGAGCTCTTCAATCACCTCTGGGACTAAGGTTTTGTGTCCTGCAGCTAAGGAAGAAACGCTTCTTTCCAGTCTTACTTCCTGCTTCCCATCCGAAAATGCAATGAAAAATCAAGTCTTACTGCGCTATAACTATTTGCTAGATTTTGAAGTGTCACTCCAGACATAGGAAAGACCAAGCCAAAATCCAATCCATTAAAGACACTTTTCTGATTAGAGGTCATGCCGACTTTTAGAAAAAAAGAAGTATTAAACCCTTGGTTAGAACGAAGGAGAGTTGAATCTGAAGAGCTTGTTGCTGTTACGTAAGATACTGGGCTGATTTGTGCTCCAATTGAGGAGAAGAATCCAGCAGTGTTGGTTCTGTGATGATCAACCGAAAAGTGAAGGTAAGGTTGATTTAGGTTATAACTAATTACTTCTGAATTAATGTTAAGGACTGAATCGGAAAATTTATAAGCTTCAAAGCTGGATTGATTGAAGCCAAGCCCAGCTCGAAACCTGATATCTTGTTCTACAAGAAATGAAATAGAAAGCAACCCTCCAAAACCAGCTTTGGATTTTATATACGCTTCGGGTGTCGTAGATTTGCCAATAATCGCGTCTTGAAATAAAAGTGTAGGAGTAGCCAATACTAGCGTCCTAATGTTGGATTCGTTTGCATCCTTCTCGTTTTCTTGTCCATGACTTACTATTGAACAAAAAAGAAATAATACGGTTATCAGTCTTAAGCTACCCATCCAACCACATCTCTAACAACTCAATCGCAGCTTTACTGATCTTCGTGCCAGGCCCAAAGACAGCAGCTACTCCCGCATCAAACAAGTATTGATAATCTTGCTGAGGGATAACACCTCCTGCAATCACAACAATGTCTTCACGTCCCATGTTTTTGAGCTCTTCAATCACCTCTGGGACTAAGGTTTTGTGTCCTGCAGCTAACGATGAAACACCGAGGAAATGAACGTCATTCTCAACGGCTTGCTTGGCACTTTCATACGGTGTTTGAAAAAGCGGTCCAATATCCACATCAAAACCTATGTCTGCGTAACCTGTTGAGACAACTTTGGCTCCTCTATCGTGGCCATCTTGTCCCATTTTGGCAATCATAATTCTAGGTCTTCTACCTTCTTGCTTTTCGAACTTTGCTACAAGTTCCTGAGCCTTTTTAAAATCTTCATCTTCCATAGCTTCTGATCTGTAAACACCTGAAATGGACTTAATTGTTGCCTTGTATCTTCCGAAATGAGCTTCCATCGCCTCTGAAATCTCTCCCAGTGATGCTCGTTCTCTGGCACAGATTATGGCTTTTTCTAGAAGGTTGCCCGTTCCTGTTTTTGCACATTCGCTCAGTGCTGCTAATGCCGCCTGTACTTTTTCTTCGTTTCGTTCAGACTTCATCTTATTGAGACGCTCGATCTGAGATAAACGAACTTTGGTATTGTCCACCTCCAAAATATCAAAAGCTTGCTCATCGTCTGTTTGGTAAGCATTCACGCCCACAATAATGTCTCTCATGGAGTCGATACGTGCTTGCTTACGTGCAGCTGCTTCCTCAATTCGCATTTTTGGCACTCCGCTTTCAATGGCTTTGGCCATCCCACCCAATTCTTCTACCTCTTCAATCAATTCCCATGCTTTGCTGGCAATGTCGTCCGTCAGTTTTTCCACATAATGACTCCCTGCCCATGGATCAATCGCCTTACAAATGTCTGTTTCCAATTGAATGTACAACTGTGTATTTCTTGCAATTCGTGCAGAAAAATCAGTTGGTAACGCAATCGCTTCGTCCAGTGCATTGGTGTGTAAAGATTGCGTTCCTCCTAGCGTAGCGGCCATGGCTTCAATGCAGGTTCTAGAAACATTGTTGAACGCATCCTGCTCGGTTAAACTCCACCCACTGGTTTGACAATGGGTTCTCAGCGCCATTGATTTTGGATTTTGCGGATCAAATTGTTTCACGATTCTTGCCCACAACATACGTGCAGCACGCATCTTAGCAATTTCCATAAAGTGGTTCATCCCAATCGCCCAGAAGAACGACAATCTCGGAGCAAATGCATCAATATCAAGTCCAGCTTTAACCCCTGTTCTCAGGTATTCTAGTCCATCTGCTAGGGTATAAGCCAATTCGATGTCTGCTGTTGCCCCAGCTTCTTGCATGTGATAACCTGAAATAGAAATCGAGTTGAATTTGGGCATGTTTTGCGAAGTGTATTCAAAGATATCTGCAATGATTTTCATGGAATGCTTCGGAGGATAGATATAGGTGTTTCGCACCATGAACTCCTTCAAAATGTCGTTCTGGATGGTTCCGGCTAATTGTTCTTGGGACAC
>CAYLYX010000003.1:224058-312526 GCA_964387945.1 uncultured Flavobacteriales bacterium
ACCCCTTGCTCTTCTGCCGCCACAATATAAAATGCCATGATGGGAATAACCGCACCGTTCATGGTCATCGAAACGGACATTTTGTCCAATGGAATCTGGTCAAACAAAATCTTCATGTCCAGCACAGAGTCTATGGCTACCCCAGCCTTTCCTACATCTCCCTTTACACGAGGATGATCACTGTCATATCCTCGGTGGGTAGCCAGATCGAATGCTACCGACAGCCCTTTCTGTCCTGCTGCCAGATTTCTACGGTAGAAAGCATTGGATTCTTCTGCGGTACTGAATCCGGCATATTGACGAATCGTCCAGGGGCGTTTGATATACATCGTGGAATAAGGACCTCTCAAGTTGGGAGCCAATCCGCTCACGTAGTTCAAGTGACTCAACTGCTCACTATCGTTAGCCGAATAATAAGATTTGATCTCAATTTTCTCGGGAGATTCAAACGTGGTTGTCTCCGAAATAGCATCCTGTTGGGATGCTCGTTGTGGTTGTATGTCTTGAAATGATTTTCTCATTCAAATAAGGTTAACATTTGGTTTGTGACAATCGATAGGATGGTAAGAACTCACTTTTCATCATGTCACGGTAAGTTTCTTCATTTGATTCTTCGCTGTTGGGGAACTTATTGGATCCAACCAGAACCAGTGTTTCATTTTTATATTTTTCCATTTTTTCTTGGAGATCAGAGTGTATGGCGGTCACTACACTTCCATTTCTGAAGTGAGATAAAAAACCTCCATCCTTTTCTACGGACTGAAAAACTTTCCAACTTTTTTCAATGATAAGGTCGGTTAGTTGCTCAATATAATACGATCCATTGCCCGCATTTTTAACCTGAGACAGGTAAGCTTCTTCTTGAAGCAGTAAACTTATGTTTTTAGATAAGCGCAAAGCATCTGATCGTTTCTTTGATAACTGCTGGTCGTAGGGTACGACTTCCATACTATGGACACCCGCAATAACAGCACTCATAGCACCCGTTGTACCTCTCAATAAGTTGTTGTGAATATCTAAGTTAGATTGATAGAGCGTTGAAGTAATCCCGCTAATGTTCACATTTTTGAAATCAATGTCATAAGATTGAAGTACTGTATCCCACAGTATTCGCAATGCTCTGACCTTAGCAATGTTCTGGAAGTAGGAATTACCAATGGCTACCTCAAAGTAGATCATTTGTGCAGCCTCCAAAGGAGTTACCCCCGACTCCATTAAGTTGAGTAGATATTCGTGCGCTTCGGCTATAGTATAGCCCAGTTCATGATGAAGACTTGATCCTGCCTGTTCGAAAACGGCTGTTCTAACAATGCATTTTGTTGAAACAGGAGTAGGAGTTGGAACATGTCCTGCAATGTAGCATCCGATAGGGTCAACCAATAAGAGGATGTTTTGGCCTGTCAATGTGATTTTTCGTTCGCGTTCAAGTTGAGCAATAGCCTCTTGAAATGCTGATAAACCTTCTTGCTCGATGTAAATTCTCACCTCAATAATATCTACCATTACTTCGCTAAGAAGAGTTTTGAGATCCTGAGATTTGGCGTTGATTAATTTAATGCAGTTTACACCGCCTTTTAATCCTTCTAGAATTGTCTTGTTGGCAGCTTTAGGCTCGCCACAATCATAGGTTTGAGCAATCAGCCATGAATTATCTTTCTGGTGAATGTGCGCATCTACTCGGTTGTATTTGTTTTGATAAGAAAATAAAACCGGGTCAATCGCACCTATTTCACTTTGCCAATTAAGGTCTTCAATATTCCCCCCTTTCAGATCTTTGATGATCTTTTCTCGCCACTCTTGTTCGCTGGAAGCTTCAAAAAATTGGTTGAAATCCATAAAAAGTCTTTTCACAAAGATAACAAACCAAAACCGATAGCAATGGAAATATTATTCCACCATCAGCTCCACTTCCAGCCCATGTTGCGTTAGCAAACTGTGGAAGTAAATTTCATCCATTTCTTGCGTTGTTTCGATCCGAAGCACACGATCAATATCTTCGAGGTCTACACTCCAGGTGGATACATGATCGTGGTGACTGAGTAAGGGTTCCAAACGCTCTGCGCTGTGTATGTTGGTTTTTAGAACAACTACGTTCATTCCTCTGGTTTTTCTGGTTCAATTTCTCCTCCTTCAAGCTTCATTAGGTAAGCTTCATACGCTTGATTTCCTTCTTCTTTCCAAAAGCGGTCGTAGTGCTTCCACTTGGACCAATCATCCTTTTTCTTTTTGGATTTGCTATCGTCACAACTCCAGTCGTCTGAGTTGTTTTTGCTCTTACTTCCTCCACTTCCTCCCATTCCAAAAAGGATTTTAGCCAAAATAAAGATGCCTACTCCCTGCCAATACGTGATTTCGGGTAAGCCAAACAGGTCAGGCATTAACCAATTCCATAACCATAGAATGATAAAACCAAAGAGTACCGCTAGTCCTCCGATTACGATGATCCCCATTAAGATCATTGCAGCAATGACTCCAGGATTCTTCCCGCGCATTTTGTGTTTAAAGTAATTTCCCATAACGTTAATTTTTAATGTGTTAACTATTGTTTTCTAATTTGTCGGCTAGTTTTGAGAGCGCTCGATGTCTTCGTGACATTAAGGTTCCTTCTGGAATTCCCGTTTCATCTGCGATCTCTTTGTAGCTATATCCTTCAATATCAATGGCCAAAATGATATCATGATCATGCGGTTTCAGTTGTTTCAGCGCCTCATCCAGCTTTGTTTTCATTTCCTCTGAATAGTGACCAGTTTCATCTGTCTCTACCTCTATTAATTCAAACACTTTGCTTTCGATATCTTCGCTCGTACTAATCAGGTTTTTCTTTCTTCGGATATCGATGATCTTATTTCTGATTGATCGATACACAAAACCTCCAATGTTTTGAATAGGTGTTCTGCGATCCGCAATCGAAAAAATCTTGGCAGCAACTTCTTGCAATACATCTTCAGCGTCCCAGCTGGTTGACGATTTGATCCTAGAGTCGATAAAAGCCTTCATAGAGTGGTATTCCTGCTTGAAATACTTCTCGAGTTGTTTTTTATTTTCGTGTTCAGGACTCATTTTTAGCATCAACTAGCGCTGATCTATTTACATAGACGCAAGGGTTAAAAATTCCTTGCATTTTTTTTTAGAAAATTTTTTGATTGACGAAGATTATTGGCGGATATCAATGTAAAGCGCTGCACTTTGTTCTAAATCTGAGTTGATGATTTTTTTAAGAATCAGCTCTTGCTCACTATTGTAAGCTTGAATCGTTACCGTGTTGGGCGGCTCTTTTCCTTCGTTTTCAGCACGAATTAGAATCCGATTGATTCCCAGCTTCCCAAGTAAGTAAAAGTCCTTCGTGGCTTTGGTGACTTCTTCGTCCAAAATGACCCATTTATCATTTAACTTAATGGAGATGGTATCTTGATCAAACTGTCCATGATCATGAAGTGTAAAATAAATGAGTTCGTTATCCAATAGAACCGTATCCAGGTTTTTAACCTCCCTTTCAGCTCGGTCAATTTCGCTTGCCATAAGGGGAGTTATGGTGTCAATTGCTAGATCATCGTTCTTTTTGAAGATGGTAAGGTCAATGTGAATGATGCTGTCGCAGCCATCATGTGTTGGAATCGTATCGAAAAACTGATGCGAGTAAATGTGTTTTCTTCCGCTTGGAGAAATGTAGAAATCCTCCCGGGTTTCTTCAATGTAGGCGATTTGGGTGCTGTCCAATTTATATTCATACAATCTCACCATCCCATCAGATAGCGCCTGCATATCAAAGTAGGAGTTGAAATCAGATCTGCTGGTTCCAATTGCCAGAGTTTGTCCATTGGCAGCGATTGAAAGTACAACAGAGTCAACTTTCGTATTGGGAACAATCCGTTGCACCAATTTCCACTCATCCACGCAATTGAGGTCATAAATCAATACGCCAAAGGAGTTGTTTTTGTCGAGGTAGGAAACGTATAGCTTATCATTGGCAGCAGACATGGCATGGGCAAAACCATCTGAGGGAATATCAGTAGGTTTCGGTAAAGACTGTACTTTTTCAAGACGATTGTTCGTAGTTTTGAGCACTTCGATTTCTTGCTGACCCGATTTTGACTTAGAAGCGTACTTCACAAAAAGGTAGGTCTCATTCGTACAAAAAGCATCGCCAAACCCGTCCTTGCGATGTCCATTTTCAGCTTTCAGGTTTTCCGTGGGTGTCCAGCCGTTGTCCGAAAGTTTGTAGTCATAAATTACTCCTTGCTTTTTGGACTTCAAACTTTGATTCGAGCTGATCAGGATTTCATCATTCGACAGAATGGCCATTTCATTTCCGAAACCTGTTTGTTCAGAACCCACAGGGTAAAAAGTTTGCATGAACTCCAAAGAAGAAGGTGTTCGTTTAAAGCTATGCACGAGACCTTTCGATTTACTGAAGGCATCTGGAACCTGAGTGGAGCTGATCAAAATATAGCGATCATTGCCTGTGATGTTTTTTCCAAAGTCTACTTCAGTAGATTCCAATGAAGTATAAATGCGTTGAAGCTTTACTTTCTTTTTATCAACGGCATAATGATACACGCGGTTATTGGCTCTGTCTGAAACAAAGATTTCATTTCCGCTAACAAATAAACTTTCTCCAAAATAGTCAGATTCAAAACCTTCTGGTGGTTTTACGCGTTGAATCATTTTCCAACCTTGCGAAGTTTTCTGATAGACAATAACGGCAGAATAGGTATTTTCTCTTTCAGAATAGTTCGGGTCTCCAACCACTAAAAGTTGATCCGATAAAAAGACCGTATTGGATTGTTGACCATGAGTAAATCCGAATGCAGAAACGCACAGGGTAAATTGCAAAAGTATATTGCGAAGCCAAGTCATGATCAGAAACGAATATACCCAATAAAATGATATGTTGGGACACAGCTTTTGGCGAATTATCTGTACCTTGCTTTCATGAAGTTAGTTGATGCCATTCGAGCACAAATAAAGGATGACTTTTCTGGAGAAGGAACCGGACATGACTGGTGGCACATCCATCGGGTGGTGAACAATGCCAACGCCATTCAAAAAGAGGAAGGAGGTGATCGGGAAATCATTGAATTGGCCGCGTTAGTGCACGATGTGGGAGATCATAAATTTCATGAAGAGAAAGATGCTCAGGAAAAGTTAATTAGGGAGTTATTTGCTAACAAAGGAGCAAGTGTAGAAATCACGGAGCGTGTTCTTTCGGTTGTAAAGCAAGTTTCATTCAAAGGAGGAAAGGTGAACCTTCAGGTAGATTCAATAGAAGCAAAAGTGGTTCAGGATGCTGATCGATTGGATGCGTTGGGAGCCATAGGCGTAGCGCGGGCTTTCGCCTACGGAGGAAGTAAAAATCGAATGATCTATCACCCGGAAGAGGCACCAAAAGATTTCCAGACGTTTGAAGCGTATAAGAATGACAAGGGCCACACCATCAATCACTTCTACGAAAAGTTGTTGAAGCTGAAGGATATGATGCAAACAGAAACCGGAAGAAAAATGGCAGCCCAGCGGCATGAGTTCATGGAGCACTATTTGAAGCAGTTCTATGCCGAGTGGGAAGGAGAAGCTTGAGAATGTAGGAGCTTACCTAAGTTGATCAAGGGATGATCAAAATTTCCAATTCCCCCATTTGCACAACATCACCTTCTCGAAGTTTTTTTCGAATCACTTGACAGATTTCTCCGTTGAGTAAAATTTCCCCTTCTAGAATGCGAATTTTTGCTTCCCCGCCAGTACCTACTAAGCTTAACGTCTTCAGTAGATCATTGAGTTGAATGTATTCCTGACCATTAAGTTGAAACTCCATGTCGATAATTTGTTGTAAAGGTAGTACTTTTGCAAGGCCAAACCGTTCTATCGCTTCGAATCTTCGGAGAGGAAAGTCCGGACACCGCAGGACAGCATAGCGGGTAACACCCGTCATGATGACGTTAGCGTCATTAGAGGACAAGTGCAACAGAAAGAATGTACAGGTAATGCTGTAGTGAAATCAGGTAAACTCTATGTGGTGCAATGCTACGTATATCGACTTTAAGGGCTGTCCGTCCGTTGTCGAGGGGTAAGCAGCAAGAGTGTGCCGGCAACGGTTCACCCAGATAAATGATAGAATTCGGACTTTAGGGTCCGAAACAGAATCCGGCTTATAGGTTTGGCGTTTTTTCTTTTTTACCTAGAGACCCATTGCATCATGATAGCGCACATCCAAGCACCATACGTTCCTAATGCGTATCCTAACACAGCTAATAGTACACCTACGGGAGCCAAACTGGGATGAAATGCTCCCGCAACTATTGGAGCTGAAGCAGCTCCTCCAATGTTCGCTTTACTACCCACTGCCAAGAAGAAGAATGGAGCTTTGATTAGTTTAGCTACCAAAAATAGTAAGCCAACGTGGAACAACATCCATACTCCGCCTATTGCAAATAAACCCAGGTTATCAAAAATTGCCGTAATGTCCATTTTCATTCCAATAGTTGCTACTAACACATATATAAATACGCTTCCAATTTTTGAAGCGCCAGCCCCTTCATAACTTTTCACTCTTGTAAAAGATAAGAAAATACCTACCGTAGTAGCAACCACTATTAACCAAAAGAAAGGGCTTGCCAGTCCAAAATCAATAAGTCCTGGAGCCTTCTCTTCAATCAGAGGTGCAAGAAAATCTGCAACTAAATGAGCCAACCCGGTTACGCCAAACCCTATCATCAGGATTATCATAATGTCATTAAAAGAGGGAATTCTTGCGGTCTTTTTACTGAACTCATGCATTTTGTTTTTTAAGTTTTCTACCGAACTACTATCAGCCTTAAAAAACTTGTCGATTTTATTTGCTTTTGCTACACCAATTAATAAAAAAGCCATCCATACCTGAGCTACAATTACATCAACCGTAATCATAACAGAGTATAATCGATCATTCACATCAAAAAGGGCTTGCATTGCCGCCTGATTGGCTCCACCACCTATCCAACTGCCAGCTACTGTTGATAAGCCAGTCCAGATCTCACTTCCATTGACATCAGCTAGTAACTCAGGACTTACCCAGCTAAAGAATAAAATAGCAAGAGGACCACCAAGCATTACACCCAAAGTTGCTGTAAAGAACATTATCAGGGCTTTCGGACCAAGTTTTACAACTTCCTTAAGCGAGATACTAATGGTCAACAAAACCAGACTTGCTGGTAGTAAATATCTTGAAGCCATGAAATATAATTGAGACTCTCCAATAAAACCTTGATAGGCTTCCTCGTTGATTTCATGTTCAGCAATGAAGAGTTTCAGTGATTTTAAGTTTGTAATAACTTCAGCGTCATATCCCATTCCCAATAAAGCATCTTTGGTACCCATTACATCAATCCATTTTGGAGCGATAATTCCTAAAGATGTTACAATTGAAGGTAAAAAATAACAAAGTAGAAGTGAAGGAATAATGTTGTAAAACCTTTTAAAACTATCAGCTTTAGAGGTGTAGAAAATCACCCCTAAGATGGACAGTAAGATACCTAATACGACAGCATCGTTAGTTATTAAGGGAATATCATTTGTTATTTGATCTAAACTCATTTTCTTAAATTATAATGTAAATCCGATGACCAAAACATCATCTAATTGTTCGAGGTCACCTTTCCAGTTGTTGAACTCTTGCTCCAGGCGTTGGTGCTTTTCACCAGCAGATTGACCGTGCATGTCAACCAATAGCTTTTTGAAGTTCTTGTTCAGAAATTTCTTTTGTTTCGGACCGCCAAACTGGTCGGCATAACCATCAGAGAACATGTAGAACGAGTCGCCTGGTTCTGCCTTGATAATTGTTTGGCTAAATTTATTTTTATCATAGGCTTCTCCACCAGCTACTGGAAAACGATCTCCTTTGTGTTCGATGACCTCATCATTCCTGATCTGATAAAGATCAACCATCCCTCCTGAGAAGACCACTTTGTGATTCTTTTTATCGATCTTGCAGATCCCAATTTCCATGCTATCAGTAGTCGAAGAACGGTAGCTTTTTACGGTAAGACTATCCGTAACTTCTGTGTCCATTTGATTCATGATTTCATGTGGCTCAAACTCTGGATTATGGGAATAAATACTCGTAAGTTTAGATAAACCAATCATACTCATTAGCGCTCCGGGAATACCATGACCAGAGCAATCAGAAAGAGCTACTAATATTTGTTCTTCGGATTTTTTGATCCAGTAAAAATCACCGCTTACCTTTTCCTTGGGTTGGTAGAATACAAAGGCACTTGGCATAATGTTGTTAAACACCATTGGACTGGGAAGCATGGTCTCTTGTATTTGCCCAGCATAGTTTAAACTTTCCTGCAGGTCACGATTTCTTTCTTCGATCAGTTGGTTGCGTTCTTCAATGAGTTGTTTTTGCTCGAAGAGTTCAACCTTCAGTTTTTCATCTTCCTTAAGTACATTTCTAACATAGGGATAGATACCCAAAGCAATCAACAAAATAACCCCCAAAGAAATCAAAGCCTGTCGTTTGAACTGGTCAAAGGCCATTGCTTTGAATGCACCAAACTCCATATCCGCTTGGATGAGTCCAACCACTTTTCCTTGACTGTTTCTGATAGGGTAGAAGGCTGAAATCCACTCTCCAGTTTCGGAATCGTAGGTTTCTATTTTGCCTCCTTCTTCCATCTTTTTGAGCAGAACATTTGGGTACATCTCGTACTTGTGCCTAAAGATGGTTTGGGTGGTATCCGAACTCACGATGTAAAGGAAAATACGCTCCTCATCGTCATAATACATCGTAAATATAGGCGAGGAAAGGTTGTTAGTATGTTGAGCTTGAGCCAACGATTTAGCCAATGTATCATAGGCAGGGTCTTCACCATAGGCTGCAATGTCATCCCGCCAAGGATATTTTTCCATCAGCTCTTGATGTTTATCACCATCGAAATTGGTTCCTAAACCACTTACCACACCCATTAATTGGTTGAGAACAGCTTCTTCATAGTTGGCCAACTGACTGAAATACCCAAAAATCGTAAAGAAAGAGGTGATCCCTAAGATTGTGAGAAAAACAATCAAGAGAATTCGGGTCTTGAGGTTACCTACAATATTTTGAAACAATTGTGAAACAGCCATCGGACGGCTAATATACTAATTGCGGTTCGATTTCCTTTTCTTAGAGCCTTGATAAAGTGAGTAGTGCATCAATTTACATTCTTCGGCTCCGTTGAATAGCGTGATTTTTTGTGTCGGTTTTAACCCAACATGTTTGAGCGCCATCCAGTTACCCGATAAAATCCAAGCATCGTATCCGTCAAACGTATGTTTTAAGTGAGAACCGATTTTACCATAATACTCATCCGCATTGTAAATGGCAATTCGCCTATCATAAGGAGGGTTAAAGACCAGAATGCCTTTGTCAAAGATCTTGTCACTCTGAAAAAAGTCTGCCTTCTCTAAACTTACATTGCCAGCCAGAGCGGGTACGTTTCTGAGGTTTTGCTTAGCGATGGCTAGCATAGATAGATCTTGGTCAAAACCTTTAATCACCACCCGGTTTTCAACGACAGCAGCTTCTGCTTCTTTTTTTAGTTCGTTGTAGATTTCAGGATTAAAATCCTTCCATTTTTCAAAACCATATTCTTTTCTCACGAGACACGGAGCAATATTTCTGGCGATCATTCCTGCTTCGATCGGAATGGTTCCAGAGCCACACATTGGATCGATAAATGGTGTCTTTTTGTCCCAATTGGTTTGAAGAATAATTCCTGCTGCTAAAATTTCATTCAGAGGAGCTTTACCCGTTTTAACGCGGTAACCTCTTTTGAACAAGGGAGCACCGCTTGAGTTCAGCAATATCTCACATTTGGTTTCATTAATTCGGATAACAATCCTCAAGTCTGGTCTCGATTTATCGATGTCTGGACGTGTACCAAAACCTTCTCTAAATTGATCAACAATAGCATCTTTTGCTTTGAGCGCTACAAACTGCGAGTGGGTGAAGATGGAGGAGTAAACAATGGTTGAGATAAAAAAAGTAGCTTCGGGAGACATGTATTTATTCCACCGAATCTTCATGACCTCCTTATAAAGTTGTTCAGGATTTTTAGCTTCAAACTTCGCAATAGGTGTCAACACATCCAACGCTACTCTCGAGAACATATTGACTTTATACATTAACCGCTGGTCTCCAACAAACGAAACAGCACGTTTATGAGCTTTAACCTGCTCACCTCCCATTTTTGTTATTTCTCGTTCAAGCAAGCCCTCAAGACCTGCAAATGTTCTAGCAATAAGTTTCATTTTGCTGAAAGGTTAATTGTTTTTGTCGTCCTTGTCTTTATCCTCTTCCTCATCGTCTACCACTTCAAAGTCTACGTACTCTCCTTCAAGGTCAACCTCTTCTTCCTCCTCTTGTTGGGGAGGTTGTTGTTGTTGACCAAAAGGCCCGAAGTTACCCATGTTTTCAAAAGGGTTTTTAGGTTGCTTCTTTTGATAAGGCTTACCTGTAACTAAACCGATAACAATTTGAATTAACTCGCCAGTTGCCGATAATCCTTTAATAACCATGCTGATCATAAAGAAGAATCCAATTATCCCCAGAATCCATTTGATTAAGAAGGTGTCGTAGAAGTCATTGATGCTGGAGAGAAACCATAGATTTAATTTGTGATTGACCAAAACCGGAAATTGCAGAGCAATGAGGTAAACCAAGATGGTTACACCGATAATATGTGGTTCATACTTGGTTTTATCAGCCGTACTTACGGAGTTTACCTTGCCGTTTCTCATCATGGAGAAGGTAGCTCTAAAGCCTGCAAACTGTTTTGTACGCTCGTATTTTCCATACAAGTATAGATAAAGCACCACACCACCTAGTAAATAGAGGAGAGCAGGGTTTTGGTAAAGCTGAGGTTTCTGTTGTAGGTATTCACTAGCTTTCAATAGGGTAAGTGAAGCAATGAAGTAGTACTGAATCGACTTGAGCACATAGCCTTCCCAGGGTTGTTCCTCTCTACCCGAGCGTAAAAGTAACTTAAGCCCTTGCGCAATAAAAAACCAAATTAGCGAAAAGACGACATAAACAACGCCCAAGTAAAAAATGTACTTGAAATAATCCATACCGCAAAGGTAGGATTACGAAGAAAATTTGATAAGAAAATTAGATTTATTCTTCGAAGGAGTCGTTCAAATCGTCAAATTTCTCTGGGACAACCTTGTCGATGTCTGCTTGTTGTTCTTGCTCAATAGCGTCCAAATCTGCGTCATCATGAAAAATAATAAATGCAGCACCTATCAGTACGACTACTACACCGAGCCCGATCGATATTTTTTTTAATCTTTTCATTCCTATTGTTTTTTAGTTAGACAACGATAAGAATGAAAAAATAGTGCCAAACTAAATATCGTTTGGATCAAACTCTTCGTCTATGCCTAAAGCATTCTCTAGAGAATCTGCAGAGGCATCATCAATATCAGCTTCTGGTTTGTCAACGTCTCCATCTAATGCATTGTCTACTTCTCCAGCGGTCTCTTCACCTTGTTTTTTATCTTCCTCTGTAACTCCTCCACCGGTTAGTGCCAAAGCGGCAACAGTACCTCCTACGATTACAACAACTGCAATAATGATGATTAGAATCTTCTTTTTCATGTCTTTTACAATAGGTTAGAGTGCAAATATAGATATAATCTGAGACCCACGTTGTCATCTTGAAAATGCTTATAGAATTAATCGAGAGTTTTCCACACTTGATCTTGCTTTTGTTCTTTTTAGTAGAAATAAAAAGGTAGTTACAATAATTTTTAGGATATTAGCCTAACCAATGTAACTAAGACCTAATGGAATCACTTTATATTGAAGCAACTGAAACCACTCCAGAGATCAACTTTAACCTTGATACCGGAGTTTTCAGTATAGAAGGGAAGGCGATCAACAACGATGCAGAGGAGTTCTTTAAGCCAGTTTTGGCTTGGTTGGACGATTATGTTTCTGCTCCAAACGATGTGACGAACGTGGTGGTTAAGTTAGACTACTTCAACATTTCTTCCAGTAAACGTATCTTATTTGTCTTTTATAAATTGAATGAATTGATTGATGCTGGCTATACGGTAGACGTAAAGTGGTATTATCATGAAGATGAAGATGATATGTATGAAGTAGGTCAAGACTTTGCATTCATGGTAAAAGTGCCTTTTGAATTCTGTGAGTATTCTCTTTACGAAAAGGTATTAGCGTAATTTCTTATTTTTATGTTGGTAACTTTCTACCAACGTTTTACCTTTGCGGTCTGTTTTGAGAACCGTAACTAAAATACCTCATCCCAAATTAGACATCAGTATTTTTCTCCGTGAGAATAAATACATTGTGAAAATCGTATTGGATCAGTTTGAGCAAGTTTATCGCTTGAGCGCAAATGATGTGACTGGGATGGAGGACATGGAAAGACTGGTCTCAGAAGAATTCTTAAAGAAAGTATGGATGCGTTTTGTAGAAATGAGCAAAGATTTTAGCGAAGCGTTTAAAGCTGTAAATACCCAATAATTATGGATGTAAAAAAATTGACCATTGTTAATGTCGTGCTAGCCGTTGCTGTGGTAGCATTATTTGTACTTCATTTTACCGCAGGTGGTACCTCAAGTCCTTCAGAAAGTGAGGCAGGAGAGCAAACAGAAGACTCTTCCAACGTTGAAATGACTGATGCAGAAGGAAAGACGCTTAAAGTAGCCTGGGCCAATAGTGATACGGTAACGAAGTATTACGAATTAGCAAAGAAGTACGAAGCGACAATGATGGAGCAGCAAGCCAATGCACAGGCTGAGTTAGAAGGTATGTATTCTAAGTATGAGAAGAAAAAGCAAGCTTTGGAAAAGGAAGCTCCGATTTTAGGTCAAGTTGAATTGAATCAAAAAGTGGGTGAGTTGCAGCAGTTGGAACAACAAATTCTTCAGGCGGAACAAGTACTTCAAAATGATTTGATGACGAAAGAGTATAATGCCAACGCTTCTTACCTTACCATGACGCGTGACTTCATGCAAGACATCGGAAAGGAGTTGGGATACGATTACATCTTTAGTTACCGTTTAGGGGGGCAGTTGATTTACGTTCCAGAAGGTGATGATATCACTTATGAGATTATCGATAAACTGAACGAGGCATACGCAAATCACGGAGGAGATTAATGTACGTTTCCAGACAGAAA
The DNA here is from genome assembly GCA_964387945.1 of uncultured Flavobacteriales bacterium. Taxonomy (GTDB): domain Bacteria; phylum Bacteroidota; class Bacteroidia; order Flavobacteriales_D; family Parvicellaceae; genus Parvicella. The sequence goes on from CAYLYX010000003.1 coordinate 237,225, forward strand.
AAAGAAGAAAATATAGCCGAATACGTTCTCTACATGTGGCAAATAGAGGATGTGGTTCGTGCATGCAAGCTAGACCTTGCCAAAATCGATAAAGCGATCATCGCTAATCAGCCTATCGAGGAGGCTCAAAAAGAAGAGTTGAGAGGTTGGTATAAGGATTTGTGCAACAAGATGAAGTTGCAGAAAATTGAGCAATCTGGTCATTTGAGAGAGGTAAATGAGGTAGTAGACGAGTTGAGCATGTTGCACAATACATTGCTTACGTACTATAAAGACGAAAAGTATATCGAATTCTACAGTTTTGCGGAGCAGTTTATCAATGAATTTAAGCAGGTTTCTAATAATCCCAAAGCTTCAAACATAGAAGTGTTGTTCAACGCGCTGTATGCTAAGTTGATTTTAAAGCTACAAGGAAAAGACATCTCGTCATCCACGGAAGAAGCCTTTCAGGCGTTTAGAAATGTTTTGGCATATCTTGCTGCCAAATACAAGCAGATGAAGAACGGTGAATTAACGGGCGAATAAACACAGTTTATTGTTGGTTTTTTCTGGTGATTCTACCTGATCTACCCTTTTGATTATTAACGAATTGAATCCAATTGAGGATAACTTTCGGTAAAAGTACTTTGCAGGATAAGTGAAATATATTTTATTTGCACCTGAATTAATCATTAAAACGAGAAAAAATGTCAGATGTTAAATCAAGAGTAGTCGCAATTATCGTTGATAAATTGGGCGTTGATGAAGGAGAAGTTACTCCAGAAGCAAGTTTCACTAACGACTTGGGTGCAGATTCTTTGGATACCGTAGAATTGATCATGGAATTTGAAAAAGAATTCAACATTGCTATCCCAGATGAGCAAGCAGAAAACATCCAAACGGTTGGAGAAGCGATTAGCTACATCGAGGAAAATATGTAAAAACATTTAAGCGATTAACTGAGAGGATATGAAAAGAGTAGTAGTTACAGGAATGGGAGCATTGACTCCAATAGGTAACAACCTAAATGACTATTGGAACAATCTGGTAGAAGGTGTTAGCGGAGCTGCCCCGATTACTAAATTTGATGCTGATCTTTTCAAAACTCAGTTCGCTTGTGAAGTGAAAAACTTCAATGCAGAAGAGCTTATTGAGCGAAAAGAGGCGAGGAAACTCGACCTCTTTTCGCAATATGCTATGTTCACTGCAACCGAGGCGATGGAGGATTCAGGGATTGACCTTGAAAAAGTAAACCTTGATCGTTGTGGTGTTATCTGGGGATCCGGAATTGGTGGTTTAGAAACATTCCAAGAAGAGTGTTTCAACTTTGCCAATGGAAACGGAACACCTCGTTTTAATCCTTTCTTTATTCCTAAGATGATTGTGGATATTGCCGCTGGGCATATCTCCATGAAATACGGTTTGCGTGGACCCAACTATGTTACTGTCTCTGCATGTGCCTCATCTACCAATGCAATGATCGATGCTTTGATGTTGATCCAGTTAGGTAAGTCAGATGTAATCGTAACAGGTGGTTCAGAAGCTGCTGTTAACATCGCTGGAATTGGAGGTTTCAACGCGCTAAAGGCGTTGTCTACCAGAAATGATTCTCCTGCTTCAGCCTCTCGTCCGTTTGATGCGACTAGAGATGGATTTGTGTTGGGAGAAGGTTCTGGATGTTTAATCCTAGAAGAGTTAGAGCATGCTAAAGCAAGAGGGGCTAAAATCTACGCAGAAGTTGTAGGTGGAGGACTTTCGGCAGACGCTCACCACATGACGGCTCCTCATCCAGAAGGGTTGGGTGCAAAAAATGTGATGCGATTGGCTATTGAAGATGCAGGGATGAAACCAGAAGATATTGATTACGTTAATGTTCATGGTACTTCTACACCTTTAGGTGATATTGCTGAAACAAAAGCGATCAAAGAAGTGTTTGGAGCCCATGCTTACAACTTGAACATTAGTTCTACCAAGTCAATGACCGGACACTTGTTAGGTGCCGCTGGAGCAATTGAAGCGATTGCCTGTGTCAAAGCTGTTCAGGAAGATGTTGTTCCACCTACCATCAACTTTGAAGTAGAAGATGAAAATATCGATTATAAACTGAACTTTACTTTCCACAAAGCACAAAAGAGAGAGGTAAGAGCTGCTTTGAGTAATACATTTGGTTTCGGAGGTCACAATACATCTGTAATCGTTAAAAAGTACAATGGGTAGTATCTTCTTTTGGAGCCTTAAGAAGTCTGATCGCGAGAAACAAATCAACTACCTAATTCAATCAAATTTCGGACTTAAACCTAAAAAGTTTGCACTGTACGAGCAAGCTTTGACCCATAAGTCATATTTAAAAAAGAACTCTGATCAAGTGCATAACGAACGATTAGAGTTTTTAGGAGATACCGTGATCAGTACTGTTGTGGCGGAAGTATTGTTCTACCGCTATCCAACCAAGTCAGAAGGAGAACTGACACAAATGCGCGCACGGATTGTGAGTCGTGATAATCTGAATGTAATTGGAGATAAGATCGGCTTAGAACCCTTTATCAACTATCAAAAGACAAGAAATAAGTTCAAATCGTTGATGGGAAATACGGTGGAGTCTATTGTCGGAGCTTTATTCATTGAGTTTGGTTACGATAAAACGGCAGATGCGCTAAAGAAGAACATCTTCAATGAGCAGTTTAACTTTGAAGAAGTAGTTACGCAAAACGTGGATTACAAAAGTCAGCTCATTATTCAATGTCAGAGAAATCGGCAAGAAATTAAGTTTGAACTGGCAGAAGAAACTGTCAATGCCAATGGAAAACCCATTTTTACCATGGCCATTCTTATCGATGGCCAAGAACAGAGTAGGGCAGATGCTCTTTCGAAAAGAAAGGCAGAGCAACAAGCAGCAAAAATGGTGCTTAAGAAAGGCAATTAAAACTCGTCTGTTGAATAACTCCTTTTCTATTTCATTTACAACATCTCCTTTAAGGTAAATTTGCTCGTTATATGTTTGCCGTTAATTTCTCAAATATACTGTTGTGGACCACAGGGTTGTTTTTTTTGATTCAACTACTGTATTTTCTGTTCATTTACTTTCGCATAACGGTAAAGGGAAAAAGAGAGGCAGATAAGAACGATCTTAAGCCTGTTTCTGTGATTGTGTGTGCTAGAAACGAAGAACAAAATATTCTGAGCTACCTCCCAAAGATTCTAGAACAAGATTATCCCAGGTTTCAAGTGGTTTTGATCAACGATAGAAGCTGGGATGAAACTTGGGATGTGATGGAAGCCATGGCGCGCAAGGATGAACGCATTAAGTTGGTTAATATTCCGGATAGTGGGAAAGATGATTTTGCAAAGAAATTTGCCTTGACGGTCGGAATTAAGGCTGCTAAATTTGACCAGTTGGTTTTCATTGATGCAGATTGCTATCCTGTTTCTAATCAGTGGCTCAAAAAGATGGCCGAGAAGTTTTCTTCTCAAAAAAGAATCGTTTTGGGAGCTGGGGCCTATCTAAGACATAAAGGGCTAACGAATAAATTGATTCGGTTTGATACCTGCACCATTGCTGCCCAGTATTTGTCTTTTGCCAAAGCAGGAATCCCTTATATGGGAGTAGGAAGAAATTTAGCCTACAAGAATGAACTGTACGATAGCGTGAGAGGTTTTAAAAGTCATTATCACATTCCGAGTGGAGATGATGACCTTTTTGTAAACGAAGTGGCAAATGGGAAAAATACAGCGGTATGTTTCGATGCTGAGGCGATTACAATGAGCGAACCAGAAAAGACCTTCAGGGACTGGAGAATCCAGAAAAGAAGACACATGACCACGGGTAAGTACTATAAGTTTAAGCACAAATTTTTGCTCGGACTCTTCCCGATTTCTTATGTGCTCTTTTTGGTCTTAGCCATCACAACTGCGATTTTGCACAGTTTTTGGTATATTCCTTTGGGGCTAATCGGAATCCGTCTGATCCTGCATTATATCACACATTGGAGAGTTTTCAAGACCATGCAGTCGAAAGATGTCTTTTGGTTAATTCCCTTCTATGAGTTAATAATGCTAATTTTAAATCCGTATTTAGGTTTAACGGGAAACAAATACAACAAACTACACTAAGTAATGAGTCAACAAGAAGAATACGATCTGAGTCACTTGTCTGAGAAGGCACAGTATGATTTTGATCTGGTACAGAGAGCCGTTCACAAAAGTGATCAGCAAGCCTATACAGAATTGATGGATAGGTATCGAGACTCGATTTACTTTATGTTGTTGAAGATGGTGAATGATGCCGATGATGCCGATGATCTGACCATAGAAGCATTTGGGAAAGCATTTAATCGACTACATCAATACACGCCCAACTTTGCGTTTAGTACGTGGTTGTTTAAGATCGCAACGAATAATTGCATTGACTTCATTCGAAAAAAGAAGAAGAATGTACTGTCTCTCGACAATCGATACAACAACGATGAAGGTGATTCGTTAATGATCGAACTGAAAAGTAATACACGTAATCCAGAGCAGGAAGCTATTCGCGAGCAGAAAATCAAGATTATGCGTGAAGTGGTCACACGTTTAAAACCAAGGTACAAGCAATTGGTAGAGATGAGGTATTTCAAAGAAATGAGCTACGATGAAATTTCTCAGGAGTTGGATTTGCCGTTGGGAACGGTTAAAGCTCAGTTATTCAGAGCGAGAGACTTTCTGGCTAATATCCTCAAGAATACCAAAGAAAACATTTAAGCACCATGCGTGTCAAGGTAGATTATTCAACCTATTTTCCAGATGCATCCGAAAAGCAGATCGAGCAGCTTGAGGCGCTCTATGATTTGTACGATCATTGGAATGCTCAAATTAATGTGATCAGTAGGAAGGACATGGACAACTTTGATGAACGACACGTGTTGCATTCTTTGGCGATTGCCAAGGTGATGAAGTTCGCCCCAGATTCCAAAGTTCTAGACATCGGAACAGGTGGAGGTTTTCCGGGGATTCCTTTGGCTATTTTATTCCCAGAAACTGATTTTCATCTTGTAGACTCCATTGGCAAAAAGATCAAAGTGGTTAACGAGGTTGCAGCGGCTTTAGAACTGAAAAACGTGAGAACCACGCACGAAAGAGCTGAAAATATCAAAGAACAGTATGATTTTGTCGTGAGTAGAGCAGTGACAAGAATGAATAAGTTTATGCCTTGGGTAAGAGGAAAGTTCTTGTCTAGAAAGTTGAATTCTCTGCATAATGGCATCCTCTACCTAAAAGGCGGAGATATTCACGAAGAACTCAATGAAGTTAATTCCAAGCACCTGCCTAGTATTCATAACATCTCCGATTTTTATCCGCAAGAATTTTTTGAGACCAAGAGAGCAGTTTACTTTAGGATGAAGTAGAATTCAATGTGCAAATGTATCAATGATGCTAATGGAGCAATTAGGGAATCGATCCATTGGTACATTGTTACATTGAGATACCATTCTTATTCGCCAACTGCCCACAAGCTGCATCGATGTCTTTTCCTCTGCTTCTTCTAATGTTTACGATCACGTTGTGCCGTTCGAGGTGATTAGCAAAAGCATCTACCTTTTCGGGATCTGCTTGAAAATATACTCCACCATCAATGGTATTGTATTCAATGATATTTACTTTGCAAGGCACATGCTGACAAAACTCAACCAACTCTCTAGCGTCTTCTAGTTCATCGTTGAAGTCTTTGAAGATAATGTACTCGTACGTAACCCTGGTTCCTGTTTTTTCGTAAAAGTATTTGAGAGCATCAGCAAGCGCTTCTAACGTGTTTGAATCGTTGATCGGCATGATTTTACTTCTCTTCTCATCGTTAGCTGCATGTAAACTCAATGCAAGGTTAAAGCGAACTTCGTCATCACCCAGTTGTTTGATGAGTTTGGCAATTCCTGCTGTAGAGACCGTAATCCTTCTCGGAGACATACCTAAACCGTCTTCAGAAGTGATGTGGTGAATAGATTGCAGTACGTTTTTATAATTGAGCAAGGGCTCTCCCATACCCATGTAGACAATATTGGATAAGGGAATACCATAGTTTTCTTTGGCTTGTTCGTTAATGAGAACCACTTGATCGTAAATCTCATCAGCATTGAGATTTCTTACACGCTTCAGTTTCCCTGTAGCGCAAAAGTCACAATTTAGACTGCATCCCACTTGCGTGGAAACACATGCCGTCATCCGCTTGGAAGTAGGGATAAGAACACCTTCCACAACAGCACCATCTGCCAGTTTGAAGGCATCTTTAATGGTGCGATCGTTACTTTTTTGCGCTTCAGCAACGGTAAGAAAGCGAATTTCAAAAGTTGCATCTAGCTTTTCTCGTAAGTCTTTAGAAAGATTGGTCATGCTTTCAAAAGAGGTAGCACCCTTTTTCCAAAGCCATTCATATACCTGTTTAGCACGAAATGGTTTGTCACCAATCTCCACGAAATAGTCCTTCAGCTCTTGAAGGTCTAATTGACGGATGTCTATTTTATCTGAGGTTGTTGTCATAAAAAAAATGTCCAGACTCCAAACGCTTAGGTCTAGATGTCCGGACAAAGTTACATAGTATAATTGTCAATACAGAGATTACAAGATTAACATCGCGTCTCCGTAAGAATAGAATCTGTATTTTTCTTTAATTGCTTGTTCGTAAGCCTCCATGATCAAGTCATAACCACCAAAAGCACTTACCATCATAATTAAGGTAGACTTTGGCGTGTGGAAGTTAGTAATCATGGCGTCTGCTACCCCAAATTCATAAGGAGGGAAGATAAACTTGTTTGTCCATCCAGAGAAAGGCTTAACGATGTTGTCAACAGAGAGCGATGTTTCCAATCCTCTCATTACTGTAGTTCCTACAGAAACAACTTTCTTCTTTTTACCTTTCGCTTCGTTAATGGTGTCGCAACTGGTCTGATCAATTTCTAGTTGCTCTGAGTCCATTTTGTGCTTGGTTAAGTCCTCTACCTCTACCGAACGAAAAGTTCCTAACCCAACGTGTAGCGTGATTTCAGCAAAGTTGATGCCTTTGATCTCCAAACGTTTCATCAAGTGCTTACTGAAATGAAGTCCTGCGGTAGGAGCTGCAACTGCACCTTCGTGCTTCGCAAAAATGGTTTGGTAACGCTCTTCATCAGAATCCTCTGCGTCACGTTTGATGTATTTTGGAAGTGGTGTTTGACCTAAGTAAGTAATTCTTCTTTTGAACTCTTCGTAAGGTCCGTCAAAAAGGAATCTCAACGTTCTTCCTCTAGAAGTAGTGTTATCGATCACCTCAGCAACCAAATCATCGTTCTCACCGAAGTAAAGTTTGTTTCCGATTCTGATTTTTCTCGCTGGATCAACCAAAACATCCCAAAGCAAAGATTCTCTGTTTAACTCTCTCAATAAGAATACTTCGATTCTCGCCCCAGTCTTCTCTTTATTACCATACAATCTTGCTGGGAATACTTTTGTATTGTTCAAAACAAACACATCACCGTCATCAAAATAGTCGATTACGTCTTTGAACATTTTGTGCTCGATGGTTCCTTTTTCTCTATTCACCACCATAAGTCTGGATTCATCTCTTTGTTCCGTAGGATATTCAGAGATTAGGTCAGCAGGTAGTTCAAAATCAAATTCAGATAACTTCATGTGTTACTTTTTATTAAACATTTTAAGGGTTGCAAATGTAGTCATTAACAATGGATTGAGCAAAGGGATTCGTCAATGTAACAATTCATCAAAGATTTCAATGAAGCAATTAACTTTTTAGTACGATGTCTCTCTTCAGAATTGAATCATTGATACAATAGAGCATTGGTCAATTGGTACATTGTTTACAACATTCCTCTAGATTTGATCTCAAGGTATTTGTTAATGGTGTTTACCGATAAGTCTTGGGGTTTGGTTAGAATACTTTGAATTCCGTATTTTCTCAATTCATATGCAATCAACTCCTTTTCTAACGCAAATTTTCTTGCCAATGTTTTGAAGTAAATATCCTTAGTTTTATTTGCCTCCATATTGGCGACATCATCTAGTTCTGTGTTTTCAAAAAAGACTACTACCAATAAATGTTGCTGATTTAACCTTCTCAATAAATGAATATTTCGCTTTAGCGAATAGATACTTTCAAAATTCGTGAAGAGCAGCAACATGCTTCGCCCTTTGATAATGTTTCTTGAACCGAAATACAGTCGCTCATAATTGGCTTCCATAAATTTGGTCTTCTGATTGTAAAGGACGTCCAATATTTTGCGAATTTGTCCAGCATTGCTCTCGGCAGGAAGCTGAGCCCCGAGTTTATCAGAAAAGGTAATCACACCTGCTTTGTCTCCTTTTCTAAGAATGATGTTAGACAACACGAGGGATGAATTAATGGCATGATCCAATAGCGTTAAACCTTCAAACGGCATACGCATCGAGCGACTTTTGTCAATGACACAATAAACCTGCTGTGCTCGCTCCTCCTGATACTGGTTCACCATCAGTTCGCCCCTTCTACTAGTTGCTTTCCAGTTGATGGTTCGAATGTCATCCCCCTGCACGTAATTCTTGATCTGCTCAAACTCGTTGTTGTTTCCTAATCTTCTTACTCGTTTTATCCCTTGAAAAACTGCTGTTTTCGAAAAAACTTGCAGTTCATACTTTTTCATTTGTAGAATAGACGGATATACCTTTACTGTTTGATGCAAGGGAAGTTTGATACGTCTCTCGATCAGTCGAAGCACGGTAGAAACGTAGATGTTTACGTCCCCAAAATCGTATTGTCCTCGCTTATTCGGCTCAACTTCATAACGCAATTCTTTCGTTTCGCCAGGTTTGAGGAACATGAAATGCTGAAAGTCTCTGACCTGAAGCTGAAAGGGGAGTTCATCAATGATTCGTATGCTGATGGGTTGTTTATACTTACTGCTGATTTGCAGGCGTACGGTATTTCTGTCACCTAGCGAAAGTTGCTGATTGACAATTCTTCTCCCTTTTACCTTTGATTTGGATAAAAAGAGCACCATGATATCTACCATTATTAAGGCTAGAAGTACCATGAGCACAATATGAGCGATTGGAAAAACAATGGGCCATACGAAAGCCACACAGTACATCACAATGGTGATGGACCAGTAAAGAAAGAAAATCTTTCGTAAGTAAAATGCTCTCAAAAACCTCATTGTCTATTTGTCAAATTTATCTTGGAACTTCTACTTTCTTAATGATCTCCTGAAGTACCAGTTGAGGGTCCAAACCTTCCATTTCTGCCTCAGGTGTAAGGATAATACGGTGGTTCATCACATGATACGCTACGTACTGCACATCATCTGGAACAACAAAGTCTCTTCCTCTCATCGCAGCCATAGCTTTAGAAGATTTCATCATAGACAACGAAGCTCTTGGCGATGCTCCGAGGTATATTTTGCCGTGAATTCTTGTTTCGTGAGTAATCTCTGCAATGTACTTGATAATGGAATCATCAACACGAACGCTTTGCACTGTTTCCTGAATCTTTTGGAGGTCGGTAGCATTAAAAACATGCGGTATTTTGTCAAAATCTACCCGTGTGTTGTTCCTAAATCGGCTCAGAATCTCTTTTTCTTCATCTAGCGTAGGGTGAACAAGATTGACCTTAAATAAGAATCGATCCAACTGTGCCTCCGGAAGTCTGTACGTTCCTTCCTGCTCGATAGGATTCTGAGTTGCAACTACCAAAAATGGAAAGTCCAACTTGTACGTAACACCATCGTAGGTAATCTGACGTTCTTCCATTACTTCAAAAAGAGCAGCTTGCGTCTTGGCGGGTGCCCGGTTAATTTCATCAATCAATGCAATGTTGGTGAAAATAGGTCCTTTCTTAAAGTTGAATTCACTGTCTTTCATGTTAAACACAGACGTACCGATAATATCAGAAGGCATCATGTCTGGAGTGAACTGAATTCTTGAAAAATCAACATTGAGCGTTTGTGATAACAGTTTTGCGGTTAAGGTTTTTGCAATCCCGGGAACACCTTCCAAAAGAACATGACCACCACTAAATAACCCGATCAGCAAAAGATCAACCATTTCATGCTGACCAATGAGGTATTTTGCAATTTCCGCTCTGGCAGAATTTACCTTTTCATTGATCAGTGATAAGTCGATCCGTGGAGTACCAAAAGCTGGGGTGTTCGATACCGGAGGTACACTCGGTACAGGATTGCTCATAGCCGGCTGTTCAGTGCTCTCTGATGTTTCTGGAGTTTCAGGCGTATTCTCTAACGGGTTGTTGGTCCCTTCTGGCTTATTTTCTTCCGGTTGATTGGTGTTTTCCGGATTGATATTATTATTTTCTTCCATATTAATTTGGTTTAAGTCAGGGTTAATTACAATGCTGATAAAAATATTCTAATTCTACGTAAAGGTCAATTAATTCTTGTTCGCTAAATTTCTTTGATTTTGCAGAACGGAATCGATCGATGATGTTTTTTATTTTGGCTTCGTCAATGCCAGATTTTTCGCTCAATCGCAACGGTAAGTCGGCTTGTTTTGAAGTCAGGTTAAGGTAATAGCGATCACGCACAAATGACACGAAGATATGAAGCATGTGATTAACCAACTTGTTGTGTTGTTTTTGTTGGTAATACAATTTGCTCACAATATCTAAGTATTCCAAACTCGAGTTATCATTAGACTCTACCGGAGGAATAATTCGCTGCTGTCTTTTGCTGAACACAATCACGTAAAGCGTTAGTCCAACAAGGATAAGAATAAACGCGATGAACAGCATGGGGTTACTCAGGATAAACTCCAAAGGGCTGGATCGAGAAAATTTCTGAGGTTTCTTTTTGATTTTTACTTTAGGGTTCGGAATACCTCTGTATTCAGAATATTTACCAAAGTTTTGATGCCAAAACACGTTGTTTTCTGGAAAGTGAGAAAAAACATTCTCAGCGTTCACCTTTCCGTCTTTTCTGGCTAAGTTGATATTCGAAAAGTTATAGGGCTGCGTATGGATAATAAAGAATCCATCCTCATAGGGCACCATCATACAGTTCACGTGCTCTTGAGCTCCTGATATTTTGATCATTTCAGGCGTAAGAATTTCATCTCTGAAGAAACCAAAGTAGCGATACTGTGGGCTTCCATGGTAGTTGAGTTCTTCAGCGTAAAGCATTAAGTCATTCTGAGACTTAAAATCAGGATGGTTGAAGTGAACAAATGTTGCCGTGTCATAAAAGTACGAGGTAGTCACAAACTTTTCGTCCAATAGATGATAGGTAAAGCCATTGCTAAATTCTTCAGCAGAAATCATGGCATAGTTTCCTTCTGCTACAAAGTCCAGCAGATATTCGTAGTCTACTTTCTTGATGGTATAATCTTCCGCCAGACTTACGTAAAGGTTGGGAGAGCCATTCATATTGTCTATTGGCAAGACATCTTCAAGATACTTATCAGAAGTGGTTTGAATCGTACGAATGGAAATCGTCTTTTCGTATTTCTTGATCAGGTTATATAGCAAATAGGTCCCAGCTGGATTAATGGGCTTTTTGATGACTGTTGAATCCGCCTTGTTGCCAATTTCAGGAGGAGTTTCTTCACTAGCCTCTCCACCCTGTGCAAAAAGATAGAGTAAGACGATCAAAACCAACCCTACACCAATCAATATGAGATATTTGCTGCGTTTCGTCACGTTTACTTGTGGATAGCGTCTAATAATTTTTTAAAGGTGGGCTCAACTTGCTGAAATGATTTTCGATCAATGTCATAATTCCCGTACCAGACGACTTCAAACACGGATACACTTTTATTAAAAAGGTCATATTGTGGTCGACTTCTCATTTCGATGAGGTAGGAAATATTTGTTTTTTTCTTTTCCCATTTGATCCAATTCTTGTCAGATAAATCTTTGATGATAAAGATGAAGTAAATTCGAACAGCTTCTCTAAAATCTCCACGTCCCAGCGCGTCTTCCAAGCGTCTTTCCAGTTCTGATTTCGGGATTTCGGAAGGAGCAACATCATCAAAATTAGTAGTTACAGCGGCTCCATCCTTATCTTCTTGGTAGCGCATAAAAAAGTAATAGATCAAGAAAGCAAGCAAAGCAACTCCAATGAAAAGAAGTAACATCGTCATAAAAGAAACTCCTCCAGAGCTTACCTTAGGTGAATTGCTGCTCTTACTTGGTTTTGATTTCGGTTTGTTGGATTTGTCCTGAGGTTTTTCGTAGTAATCAAAGGTTTCGGAGTTGTCAGAATCGTCATAATAATAGTTGTCGTTTGAGTAAGATTCATAATCATCGTACTCGCTATAGTCGTAATCACCGTTTTCGGCATCTTCATAGTTTTGGTACTCACTAAATTCGCCTTTATACTCCTCTTCATAGTAATCATAATAATCACCTTCAGAATTTTCTCCAGAACTATAATCACTACCATCAAAACCATCTCCCGAAGAAGATTTTCCGGAAGATTCAGATTTCAGTTTTCCTTTTAGCTCTTTCCATTGCTTATCACTGAACTCTTTTTTGTCAGTATCACTATTGAGGTAGTCATCGTGATTGGTTTGTCCATAGCTTTCTTGAGGAAAAGCTAGACAAGCCAAACAAGTCAGAGCCAACAGATATTTAATAAGTTCCTTCATCGTAAGCCTCGTAAACTTTACTTTTTGTACCAAACAACTTTAAGCGTTCAAACATTCCTCTGGCTTCCTCTTTCTCAATGATTGAGAAGTACAGAAAGCTGAAGGCAATTACAAATAATGGAAACATGAGATGCCCTAGAATTAAAGTAATGCCAGCATCAATTAAAGCTAAAATGTATTGAGGATTCTCAGCAGTTGGCAACACAAACCACTGCACTGGCATATCCTTGAGATAATCCAACGGTACACCTACAAACGTAAATATAAAAAGTAGTGTACCAGCAATCGCAAAGAACAATCCTATTCCTTGTCCGAACGATTTCCAACTTTTGGTAATTCCATATTTCAACCCTTTACCAAATTTGTCAGATGAAATAGCCGTTGGTAGTGCCCACATGATTAAAAATGGACTAATAGCGCTTACCAATAACATTAAGCCAAAGGGGAATTGGGTTGCGATCAAGCCCATAACTATAAAAGCAATAAACAAAGGAATAAAAGCTCTCAGCATTAGCTTGAAATAATCTTTGACGGTTTGTTGTATATCTTTCACAATAACAACCCGAAATGCGTATAGTACATTGAAGGCATTCAGAGAAAAAAGGAATACTTGTAAGAGGAAAAGTTGCCAAGAAAAGAAATTATTCCATTGAAAAACAACTTCTACGTTTTTCCATATTTTCTCTGCTCTACCAAAAGGTCCTGCACCATAGCGCTCAAAGAGTTGGAATTCGTAGTAGGGAAAGGTGTCAAAAACCCACCAAGCGAGCAAGCCAATGATCGGCAAAGACAGCAAGAATAACTTCCCAAACAAACCAAAAACTTTAGCATAGGATGAGAAGGTGTCTGAAAAAAGTTCACCCACATTTTTGATGCGGTTAAATGCTACTTCATGTTTCTTCTTGTACTGAGGAGATTCAGATACATTTCCTGTGAAATTGTGTTTTCTGGCAACCATAAATGGATAGATCACGAAGTAGAAAATAACAATAGCAAAGCAGGTAAGAATAAAAGTCCATTTAAGTGCAGGAGGCCATTCTGTTGGGACTTGATCTCCTTGAATAGTCACTACGGTATGTCTTGTGGCATATCCTTCTATAAATGCAGCAAGCACAATGAAGGGAATGATTCCGATCATCATTTTAATCCCTCGTTTTGCACTCATAATAAGGGATTGTCCACGTGTAAGAGTGCCGGGAAAAAGAATACCATTTCCCATCGTAATACCAGCCGCAGCAGAAAGTATGATCGCAGGTATTTCGAAGGCTCCGTGAATCCAAATGGTAAGAAAAGAGGCGAGTGTTAGGTTTCTGACGACATAAAACCACTGAAACGCTCCCACCATGATAGAGTTGAAAAAAAGAAACAACCCACTCCCAATCGAAAAGAAGATACCTAAAACAAAGGTGATCATCATGACCTGCAGATTGTTTGCTGCAATACGAACGAAAGTAAGCTCTTCAGAACCATGACCGTAAACACTCATTGGTTGTCCATTTTCAATGTTGTGCTCAGCCATCGCAACATAATCATAGCCAATCACAGAACCCAAGAAGTCTTCGTTATCTATAGTAGAAACAATACCAATCAACATACCAATAGCGAAAATCACAAAGGAGGTCAGCAAAGCCCACCTTGCACGATACATTTCGAGCGGTAAATCTTCTGTCCAGAAAGTAACGAACTTCTTGAGAGGAGTTCGCTTTTTCTTGTAGAGGTCATGAAAAATTCGCTGTGCGAGTGAGTTCAAATAAACCCTTACGGATCGCTTGGGGTAATAAGTTCTTGCGAAAGCCAAATCATCGGTCAACTCAACAAATAACCTTGTCATTTCATCAGGGTCATTCTGCTGCGTTTTGGACATCTTTTCAAACTTTGCCCACTTCTTCTTATTTTGATTGATGAATGTAGTCTCCTTCACACCGAAAATTTGAACAGACCATAAATTTAGAAATGATTTCGGCTATTTGACGAGTAATTTTGAATAATTTAAAAATATACTGCTAATTTTGGAGGTAGCATAGCTTACAAAAAGATGGCGAAATCCGCAGAAATAGTAACTGCTCATAACGTAGTAATCAAATATGAAATGGCTCCGATCATGAGTCGAGTAGTAGCGAGTATTCTAGATGTTGTTATTGTTGGTTTCTACCTTTTTTTAATCTTCATGCTTGTTTCAGCTATGGCTGTAAGCAATTTTCGAATAGGTTATGATTATGGAGTTGAGGTACTGATCATGTATATTCTGTGGTTACCTGGTTTTTTCTATTCCTTTTGGATGGAATCCATATTTGCGGGACAAACAGTGGGAAAAATGGCAATGGGATTGCGTGTGCTAAAATCAAACGGAGATAATGCTTCGATTGGAGATTTATTCCTGCGATGGGTTTTTCGGTTTGTTGACTTGACATGGTCATTAGGGGCTTTGGCAATTATTGTTGCGCTATCAAATGAGCGTTCACAGCGGCTCGGAGATTTAGTAGGGAATACGGTGGTCATTAAGCTTCGTCCAACGAATGAATTTAGCATCACAGATATTTTAAACATTAAGAGTAGTAAAGGCTATGAGCCTACTTATCCTACCATTGTGCAAATGACAGATGATGATATGTTGTTAATCAAAAACGCGATGGAACGCCTAAAAAAGAACCCGAATGATGCGCACAAAAATTTGGTGCGTCAATTGGCGCAAGCTACTTCAGATAAATTAGGATTGTCTGATGTTCCAGAAAAGAAAGTGACGTTTTTAAAGACAGCACTTCAAGATTACATCGTTTTAACTCGTTCTTAGGATGTCTAAACTTTATATTGTTCCAACGCCAATCGGAAATCTGGAAGATATGACCTTCCGAGCAATTAATGTGTTGAAATCGGTTGAGTTGGTGCTGGCAGAGGACACGCGCACAAGCAAGTTTTTGTTTAAACATTTTGAAATTGACACTCCGTTACGTTCGTATCACATGCACAATGAACACAAAGTAGTGGGTAATCTGGTCGAGCAGATTGCTGCTTCTGAAAAAGGCTTTGCATTGGTCTCAGATGCCGGAACTCCAGCAATTTCAGATCCCGGTTTTTTGCTCGTTCGCGAATGCATAACTAATGATATCGAAGTAGAAACCCTACCAGGTGCAACAGCTTTTATTCCAGCTTTGGTGAATAGCGGTTTTCCGTGCGATAAATTTCACTTTGAAGGTTTCCTGCCTCAAAAAAAAGGTCGCCAGAAAAGATGGGGGCAATTGGTAGCATTGGAAGAAACCATTGTGTTGTACGAGTCACCTTACAGGGTGGTAAAGTTGCTCAATGAGATCAAAGAATATGTGGGCGAAGATGCGCTAGTTTCTGTGTCTCGCGAGCTATCTAAAAAGTTTGAGGAAACTCTGAGAGGTACACCAGATGAACTTTTGACCCGATTCGAAGAAAAAGAACCCAAAGGAGAGTTTGTGGTGGTAATTGGAAAAAAAGCGAAGTAATAGTTTATTTTTTAGTTGCATTTTCCTTAGCTTTGAGATTGATGTATTCGCAAGACGAATCTTACAATTAATCTTACAGTTTATTTTATGAAAGATACACTCAGACTTGGCTTCCTATTGGCTCTAATGGGATGGTTTAATTTTTCTACTGCGCAGTTTGTTGAAAACAAAGGGCAGATTTACGATGCCGAAGGTAATTTGCATCCTGAGGTGCGGTTTACCTATCAGCTTGGAGATGCGGAGGTCTTCTTTTTAGAAAACAAGGTAGTTTATGCGATAAAGAACGTGCATCGTGAAGTGCTTGACGGGCATGAAGCTGGAAGTAAGATCTACGATAGTCTATTCAGAGAAATGACTTACGATGTTAACAGGGTAGACCTCGAATTTGAGGGATGCAATACGGATATTGAATTGTTTGGCGAAGGAAAAGCGTCATATGCGACCAATTTTTATCATTCCGATTTTGTGAACGTTCAGGAAGTGCCAGTTTATCAGCAACTTACCTATAAAGGTGTCTACGATAATATAGATTTCGTGTTTTATCCAAACGAAGAGGGGCTTAAGTATGATATTGTATTGCATGAAGGTGCAGACATTAAGGATGTTTCATTGTATTACAATGGAGCAGAGAACGTTTACCTTCAGGAGGATAACTTAGTTATAGCAACTGAATTCTTGGACATGAAGGAGGGTATTCCATACTCCTACAAGGATGGAGATAAAGGCGCTGAAGTAAAAGTCAATTATTCGATCCATAAAAACCGCATTCAATTTGAGACCGAGCAGGATTATAACGCGCTTGTGATAGATCCTTCTTTAACTTGGTGTACTTACTTTGAGTCTACTGTAACTACTTTTGGTGGCTTAGATTATGAGTACATTGAGGCCGATGCAAGTGGGAATCTATTTTTGATTGGAACGGATAATAAAGGAGGTTTTCCGATTGTCGATCCAGGAGGTTCAGCTTATTCTCAAGCGTATTCAAGTGGAGCTGAATTGTACATCGCAAAGTTTGATAATTCTCGACAACTGGTTTGGGCTACCAATATAGGAGGAAATAGTAGTGATTATGTTTATGGTACTGATCCCATGGCAATTGATAATGGTATGCTCCATCTTGTGGGGTATAGTAACAATACTTGGCCCTTAGTCAATGGAAGTGGATATTACAATGCCGTGGATGATCCGAATTATTATGTAAGATTTGATGTTGCAACCGGGGAGTTAGTTCATTCGACTTTTATAGGAGGTCATTCTTCTTCTTCTCCATCGATAGACATCAGTTCTTCGGGAAAAGTAGTTATAGGAATGGAAGCTTATAGTTTTGGCCCCGGACCGCTTCAGACTTTTAGTGGTGGTTACAACCAAACTGTGAATGGAGGGTTTGTGGATTATTTCTTCATTGAGTTAAACAGTTCCTATAACCTGATTTGGGGAACCTTTCTTGGAGGAGCTGGTTCTGTTGGAGGTGTAAACGTTAGGTATGACGATAACGATAACATCTTTTTTGTAGGAGAAGCGTCCTTTTTTAGTGCTGGTACAGGTTCAGAATTGATGACTAATCCTGGGGGCGGTGCTTACTTTGACAATACAACTTCGTCTGAAGATATGAGTATTGGTAAATTTGATTCCAATAGAGACTTGGTTTGGCATACGATGTATGGAGGCGATACGGGAGATGAAGGAACGGATGCCGAGATGGGTAACGGAAGCTTTATCACGATTGATCCGAGTACAGATGAGGTAATCATTACCGCTGGGTCTTCAAGCACAGATAGTCCTACAATGGCGCTGGCTGGTGCATATAATCAAACAACTGCTCCAGCAAATGCCGGGACAAGTACTGGTTTTAGTGGTTTTAACAGTTTGATCCTCAAGTTTAGTAACAGTGGTGTTAGAAATTGGGCTACTTACTGGGGTGATGACGCCAGTGGAGATTTGCTCTACGGCTCTGTGATTGTGAGCTGCAACAAAATGATCTTTTTCGGAAGAAGTTGGTCAATGACAGCTATATCAGCCACAGGACACTACAATAACTCATCTGGTGGACAAGCATTTTTATGGGAGGTAGATCGTTCAACTTACTCTCCAGACTGGTCTTCTTACTTTGGAACTTCAAGCACTTCTGAGCCTCACATGGCGTATGTGGATGGTACCAATAGATTGTTTATGGCGCAAGGAACCTATGACGCTGCGTTGCCAGTAACAGATCCAGGAGGTGGTGCTTACTATGATGGGACGCACGGAACTGGAGGTTCTAATAGCTTTGTGATCTGGGAACTGAATATTGTCCCTTCACCTTCTGTTACAGCAGATCAGTCAGTTTGTTCTGGGACTTCTGTAACGCTTACGGCTAGTGGTGGGTCTGGTGCGCCTTATAATTGGTATACAAGCGCTTCAGGAGGCTCACCAATTCATACGGGCGCCTCTTATACTACTCCAGCACTTACGTCAACAACAACTTATTACGTTTCTAGCGGTTCTGGTATTTGTTTGAGTGACCGTTCGCCAACTACAATTACAGTTACACCCGGACCAAGTGCTCCTACAATCAGTTCCAATTCTCCCGTATGTGTGGGAAGTGCGATTAACCTTACAGCTAACACCGTTGGTGGTGCAACATATTCTTGGACAGGACCGAATAGTTTTACCTCTTCATCAGAAGATCCAACCATTGCTAGTGCTACAGCGGCTGCAGGAGGAACATACTCTTGTACAGTTACCGTTGGAGGGTGTACGTCTTCGGCAGCGACAACTTCTGTATCCGTAAATACAAATAGTGTTGCTCCTACAGGAATTACAGGAACAGCAACTATATGTAACGGACAATCTACAACACTCACGTTGTCTGGTGGTTCAGCTGGAACTGGAGCTACAGCGGAGTGGTATTCAGGGTCATGTGGTGGAACTTCAGTAGGTTCTGGAAATTCAATTACGGTTTCTCCATCATCCAATACGACTTATTTTGTTCGATACGAAGGGACTTGTAATACAACAACTTGTGCTTCGCAGTTGGTAACTGTAAATGCGATTCCTTCTGCACCTACTTTGAGTTCTAACTCACCCGTTTGTGAAGGCGATGATATCAATCTTACCGCAAATACAGTCGGAGGCGCAACTTACGCTTGGACCGGACCAAATAGTTTTACTTCGTCCACTGAAGATCCTACGATTTCAGGTGCTACCACTGCTGCGGATGGAACGTACTCTTGTACCGTAACGGTAGCGGGTTGTACTTCTTCTGCTGGGACAACAGACGTTACGGTAAACACAACACCAAGTGCGCCAACAGCGGGAGGTAATACCCCAATTTGTGATGGCGATGATATTAACTTGACGGCAAGTACCGTTGGCGGAGCTACCTATTCATGGACAGGACCTAATAGCTTTACATCGAGCAGTCAGAATCCAACCATTTCTGGAGCAACTACAGCTGCTGACGGTACATACAATGTTACGGCAACGGTTGCAGGTTGTACATCTACTGCAGGTTCGGTAGCGATCACGGTGAACACGATACCAGCTGCTCCTACCTTAGGGTCAAATTCACCTGTTTGTGAAAACGGAACAATCAATCTAACGGCCAATACCATTGGTGGTGCAACGTATGCATGGACAGGCCCCAATAGTTTTACTTCTTCATCAGAAGACCCTTCTATTGGTAGTGCAACGACCGCTATGGATGGAACGTACTCTTGTGCCGTTACAGTTGCTGGGTGTACTTCTACAGCTGCTACAACAGATGTGACAATAAATACCTTGGATGATGCTTCGTTCAGTTATGCGAGTGGGACATATTGCTTGACAGGAACGGATCCTACACCAACCATTACTGGTTTGGCTGGAGGAACTTTTTCTATTGATAACTCAGGTGTGATTATAGCTGGAACAGGAGAAGTTGATCTTGATGCAAATGGTGTTACGAGTTATACCGTTACCTATACAACCGCAGGCGCATGTCCAAATTCATCCACACAAAATTTAAGTGTGACTTCTGCTCCAGATGCAACATTTAGTTATACCGGAACACCTTATTGTGCAGATGCAGGAACGGCTACTGTAACGTTTGGTGCTGGTGCTAGTGGGGGTGTGTTTAGCTCTACAGCTGGGTTGTCCATTAACACTTCTTCTGGAGAGGTAGATTTGGCAGCAAGTACTCCCGGAACCTATATGGTTTCAAATGATATTGCGGCAGCTGGAGGCTGTGCCGCAGCTAATGCGTCTACCTCTATTGAAATTGTAGCAGTCGATGATCCAACCTTTGCATACGGCTCAAGTACGTATTGTCTGTCTGGAACGGATCCTACACCAACAATCACAACTTCAGGAGGGTCATTTGCAAGTACTCCTGCAGGATTGACACTAAACGGAACAACTGGTGAAATTACCTTGGCTAGTTCTGCTGCGAATACCTATGACGTTACATACATCACAGGTGGAGCGTGTCCAGATAATAGTACGGTACAAGTGACAGTAACAACTTCGCCAACAGCTGGGTTTAGCTATGCGGGAACACCTTACTGTGAAGGAAGTGGTGCTGCTACAGTGACTTTTGATCCGGGAGCAAGCGCAGGAACGTTTGCTGCTGTTCCTTCCACAACGGATTTGGTAATTAATGCGACCACAGGAGAGGTTGACCTTAACACAAGTGTGCCTGGAACGTATACCGTAGAGAACGACATACCAGCGGCAGGTGGTTGTGTCGCTGCCAACGAGACGACTACGATTACCATTACCGCTCAGGATGACCCTACTTTTGACTATGGAGGTGCAACAAGCTTCTGTGAAAACGAAACAAATCCAGTAGCAACTATTTCAGGGACTGCTGGAGGGACGTTCACAAGCACGCCAGCTGGAATTGCAGTAGATGGTTCCACGGGTGAAATTGATATCTCAACTTCTACTGCAGGAGCCTCTTATGATATCACATATACTACAACAGGAACTTGTCCAGACAATAGCACGTTAACAGTAACCTTAAATGAATCACCAACTGCTCCTACGGGAGGCTCTACGGCTGCTTCGAACACGATTTGTGAAGGGGAGTCAGTGGATATCACAGCGGCTGGTTCCACAGGTACTGGGGTAACGTATAGCGTTTTTGATGCGATGACCGGAGGAACGAATTTAGGAGCGACACCACTAACGGTTTCGCCTACTACAACTACTACTTATTATGTAGAAGCATTCAATAGCAACGGTTGTGGTAATTTGGGTGGAAGAGATGCGGTAACAATTACAGTAAATCCGCTGCCTTCGATAGATGCTGGAGCGGACGAAACCATCTGTCCAGGAGAAAGTGTAACGCTTACCGCTACTGGAACAGGGTCAGTGGTTTGGAGTACTACAGAGACTACTCCGAGTATTACTGTGAGTCCTTCGGCAACTACAGTCTATACGGTGACTTTGACGGATGGAAACAGTTGTGAAAACTCAGATGATGTAACGGTAACCGTGCAATCGGTTGGCGGTTCATTGTCGGCAGTGGATGACAGTTATACGAGCAACTCTGGGGTGGTTGAGACGCTAGATGTTATGAGCAATGATACGCAGACATCGAGCACACCAGCAATCGTTAGTGCACCGTCCAACGGAACAGCAACTGTTAATGGTGATGGAACGATTGAATATACGAGCAACGATGATTTCATTGGAACCGAAGCATTCACGTATGAAATTTGTGATGCTTTCTGTACGAATATCTGTGATACGGCTACCGTAACAATTACCGTTGAGTCATCTGAGGACTTTAAAGTGCCGGGAGGTTTTTCACCTAATGGTGACAACATTAATGATTTTTTTGTCATTACAGGACTTGATCAATATCCAGACAATAAACTAAGTATCTTCAATAGATGGGGAGATGTAGTTTACGAAGCGGCACCTTATAATAATGACTGGGATGGAACGCCTAGTGTAGGTGTGTTGATGGGAGACAAAGTGACCTCAGGAACCTATTTCTATATCTTGGAATTAGGAGAAGGAATTGAACCGTTGAAAGGGTCACTAGAAATTAAAAGAGACTAATAACTATGAGAGTGAACAGAATATTTTTCAGTTTGGCATTTGTACTAATAGCATTTGCCTCAAGCGCGCAGAATCAGTTTCATGTTTCGCAATACATGGTGCATCATCCGCTGATCAACCCCGGAGCCGTTGGTGCATTTGAGAACCTGAACGGAGCACTGTTTTATCGTGCACAATGGGTTGGATTTGACGGAGCACCTAATGTCGCTGGGTTTAACATTAATTCTCCGATTGGCGGTGGAAGCTCAAATATTGGGTTGACACTGGTGAATGACAGGATTGGTGTAAACAATACCACCGATGTAAGTGCGAATTATGCCTACCGTATTCAGACTTCGTTAAAAACCAAATTGAGTTTTGGTCTTTCGGCAACATTGAGAATGAACCAAAGCAATTATGCAGATGTTGAAACCAATGGCGTGGTGGATCCGAGTTTTCAAGCGAATTCTCCCACCTTATTAATGCCTAACTTTAAGTTCGGAACGTATTTCAACAGTCGTAAGTTTTATGTTGGTCTGGCAATACCGAACTTACTTCACAATGAAATCGTGAACAATGGAGGTTATTCTGGAAAAACAACATTTGACTTCAGTCAGATGCATTTTTACCTGCATGGTGGATACAAGTTTGAGTTGAACCCGAAATTTGATCTGAACCTTTCTACCTTGATCAAGCAGGTTGCAGGTGCGCCTTTGCAATCTGATCTCAATGTGTTAGCTGAATACATGAAAAAGTTTGGACTGGGATTCTCTTACAGAACTAGTAATGAGATCGCAGCACTGGCTCAGTTTAGAATAAATAATATGTTTAAGCTCGGGTATTCCTACGATTACACCTTAAACAATTTAGGAAACTATTCGTCAGGGAGTCACGAGATAATGTTTGTTTTTGATATACAAGGTAATAGAGAAGAGCCTGTAATCGAAGCGCCAAGATTTTAACTTTAAAAGGGAGTAATGAGAGGACTGATTTTGTTGTTAACCGGAGTACTGGTTTTTGGATTATCCAATTCGCTAAATGCACAAAGAAAATATCTTGATATTGCGGATG
Organism: uncultured Flavobacteriales bacterium; assembly: GCA_964387945.1. Lineage (GTDB taxonomy): Bacteria > Bacteroidota > Bacteroidia > Flavobacteriales_D > Parvicellaceae > Parvicella. Next base: position 260,345 of record CAYLYX010000003.1, read on the forward strand.
AATATTACGCAAAGCAAAAATATAAGGAGGCGATTGATTACTACCAGTTAGCACTGGAAGAAAAGGTAATCGTCAATAAGTTTTACATGTTGCAGCAAGTTGCAAAAACGTACAACTACCTCTTTGATTATGAGAATGCGGCAGCTTATTATGAGCAACTCACTGCTTACAAAGAAGAAAACACATCCGAAAACCTGTATGAGTACGGACAAGTACTTTGCAACCTGGGGGATTACGATAAGGCACTTCAAATCTTTTCAGATTATGCCAGTCGCGAAGATGCAAAAGCTGACATGGCCTATTTCGAGACGTATGTCAACTATGCTAAAGACCACATGGATGATCCCGAAGTGGCAAAGACAGGTAAAACAAACATTGAAACAGGTTCTCGGTCGTTGGGGGTAGCCATAAGCAACGATGGATTGATCATTGCTACTCCTCAGACTGATAAATACGATAAGAAAACAGCCTACTATGACCTTGCTTCAGTTTCGACTACTAGCGGAGGTGGGACTTCAAATGAGTTTGGAGAGCCTGTGTTGTTAGGAAAGGAGTTGAATGGTCCATACTACGAAGGAACCCCTTACTTATATGCTCAAGGAACGAAATTGTTATTCTCGTCTAATAGTGCTGATATCAAGCGCTATAACAAGAAAAAGTTGGGTGAAATTGCTATCTCTGAAGATGGTAGGAACATCCTGAAAGTGTACAGTGCAGAGTTGATAGAGGGAGAATGGACAAATGTGAAAGAACTGACCTTTAACGGCAACAATTACAGCTGCGTTTTTCCCAATTTATCGCCAGATGGAAATACCCTGTATTTCGCTTCTAATAAGCCTGGAGGTTTTGGAGGGTATGACCTGTGGTATGTGACTAAAGTAAACGACTCCACGTGGTCATCACCAGAGAATATGGGTGAGAACGTAAATACCTTTGAAGACGAGACCTATCCTTTTGCCACCGAAAATAAGTTGTACTTCTCTTCTAAGGGTCATCCTGGTTTTGGAGGAACAGATATCTTCGTTTCATCCCTGAGTGGTAACAATGTTGGCTCGGCAAAGAATGTGGGTAAACCACTCAACAGTACGAAGGATGATTTTAGCTTCGTTTTAGCAGAAGATGGAACAAGCGGATACCTTTCGACCAACCGTGAGGGAACACACGGCTACGATTTGATTTATCATTTTTACGATTATAATCCTTCGGAAATCATCAGCGGAGTAGTGCGAGAAGGTCTTTTTGGAGAACCTTTGGCAGATGTAAAAGTCGAACTCTACAAGAAAGACGAGAATGACAATTGGGTACTGGTAGAAGACAGAATTACTGAGGATGATGGTTATTGGGAGTTTGAAATTGATCCCAATGAAACCTATAAAGTAGAATTTATTCACCCAGAAATGGCAAGCGAATCGAAGGTAATTCCATCCATCAACGATGACGATGGGGGACACAGAGATCAAATCATCGAAGAGCTGAAGGATTTCGAAATGAGACCGGTGTCGCGCATCATTGAAGGGGTAGTAGAAGATGCACAAACGGGTGAGCCGTTGGCAGATGTAAAAGTTATTCTAAATGAAATTTTGGTAGACGGTACAAGAAAGTCCGTTGAAACTAAAATTACCATTGAGGATGGTAAATGGCGTTTTGAAGTCGATCCTGACAAAGATTACGATGTGCAATTCATCCACCCTGAGCATGGTAGTAAGAATTTTCCGGTGGATGCCTATGACGGAAACAATTACGATGAGCGAGAAGAGCAAATTGACAAGCTGAAAAAGGTAACCCTGAACGATGATAAGGATAATATTTTAGCTGGAATTGTGCTGGATCAGATTACTGAAAAGCCGGTAGAAGGGGTCAAAGTAACGTTACTGGAAGACAGAAATGGAGAATGGATTGAAATCAACTCCATGGTGACAGGAGAAGATGGTAAATGGAGTTTCGAAATTGACCCGAACAAGGAATACAAAGTTAAATTTGATAAAGATGGTTTCGAAGCACAAGAATTTGTGGTACCATCAATAGACGATGGAAGTCGAGATGACATTATCGCGAAGATGAACCCATTGGAGTTCAGATCCAAAGGAGAGAAAGACGTTGTGATTCGCGTGGATAACATTTACTTTGATTTTGCGCGTTCGCACCCGCAAGAGGATTCTTATCCGATTTTGGATAATATCGTAGATTTCATGAACAATAATCCCGACATCAAGATCGAATTGAGTGCGCACACAGATGCGGTAGGAAAGGATGATTTTAACATGAACCTCTCGCAGAAAAGAGCAGAACGTTGTAAAGATTACCTGGTAGACCATGGGATTAAAGCCTCTAGAATTGTTGCCAAAGGGTATGGTGAAACGAAAATCCTCAATGGATGTGTGAAATGGGATCAGTGTACGGAAGAAGAAAACCAAGTCAATAGAAGGGTTGAGATTAAGGTGTTGTGACAATTTGATCATGGTTTAACTCGTTAACATCTTCTTTGAATAAGCAAAAAGAGAATAGTGCTTCGGCAGTTCAATTATTAGCAAGGACAGGGCTAATAGTTGGGCTTGTTGTGGTGGGTTATGAAATCGTTCAAGCCAACTTTAAACCCATTTGGGAGGACCCTTTTGCGGTGTTTAGGTTCTTGAAATACTTGTTTTTCTTCGTTCTATTCATCGTTACTCTAGTGGTCGATAGCGTTTTCTATTCTAGACATGGTAATAAACTGAATTTTCTTCCAACGCTCACAGGCAGTGTGTTCTTCGCAATCATTGCGGTGAGACTTTTTTCAATTTATTCGGATGAACAAAAAGAGGTGGTTTTTCATGTAAGAACGGTTGTGGGAGAAGAACCTTTTTTGGAGGTAGAATTTAAGAAGGAGGGTGTCTTCAAATTCATTGAGAATTCCAGACTGGGTCCGACTTATGTTTTCGGGAACTATGAGATGAAGGATTCTGTTATAACTTTTCATGATTTTGAGTTTCTCGGGTTTGATTTTCCAGACAGTTGGAGTTTTAAGGGAGATACCTTGTTTGCAGGAGATACAAAGTTCGTTTTTGTTGAATAATGACTTTTTTGCCCCAAAGAAAATATTACGCGTTGTTGATTGCCATTTTCTCATGGCTCCTAGGGCTTTTAAACCTAGTAATCGTCTCCAATACATTTCAAGATTGTCAATCTTCTTCAGCGGGTTGGGTGGACTTAATTGAGGTTGCGTGCATGTCGTTTCTTGCGGTTCAAACCGTGCTTGTAATCCTAGCATTGTTCACCAAGTGGTTAGTTCAAGAAGGAAATAGAAGATTTAAGAATGGCCTTGCCTTATTTTTTCTGATCGCGAACCTTTTTTGGCTACTCATCATTCTTAGTCTCTAAAAACTCCTAATAGTTGCTGCGATTATTTAACTTTGCCCGTCTAAAAATCAGGCAACAATGAGTTTTTACGATCACAAGGCAGTTGAGCAGAAATGGAGAAAGTACTGGGCAGAAAACCAGACCTATAAAGTAGAGGAAGATTACAATAAGGAAAAATTCTATGTCTTAGACATGTTTCCCTACCCAAGTGGAGCAGGATTGCATGTAGGGCACCCGCTGGGCTATATCGCTAGTGACATTTACGCGAGATATAAAAAAGCGCAAGGATTCAACGTGCTGCATCCTATGGGGTATGACTCTTTCGGGTTGCCGGCAGAACAATATGCCATTCAGACAGGGCAGCACCCTGCGATCACAACAGAAAACAATATTGCGAGATATAGAGATCAATTAGATCAAATTGGTTTTGCATTTGATTGGAGTAGAGAAGTGCGAACTTCTGATCCAAAATATTACCGTTGGACGCAGTGGATCTTTAAGGAGATTTTCAACTCTTGGTATAACAACGATACCAACAAAGCCGAAAGCATTGAAACACTTGTAGAAAAATTCGAAACAGAAGGAAATGCAAACATCAATGCGGTGTGTGATGATACGCCAACATTTTCAGCAGAAGATTGGAACGGATGGGATATCAAGCGGCAGCGAGAAGTATTGATGAATTACCGTTTGGCTTTTCTAGCTGATAGTTGGGTAAACTGGTGTCCTGCATTGGGTACGGTATTGGCAAACGATGAGGTAAAAGACGGTGTTTCCGAAAGGGGAGGACATCCTGTGGAGCAGAAATTGATGCGTCAGTGGAGCATGCGAATTACGGCTTACGCAGATCGTTTATTGACAGGATTGGACGAAATAGATTTTTCGGATTCGTTGAAAGAACAACAAAGAAACTGGATTGGTAAGTCCAATGGAGCGTCCGTTTTCTTTGAGGTGGAGGGGTCAAACCAAAAAGTAGAGGTTTTTACCACACGCCCCGATACGATTTTTGGGGTTACCTTCATGGTGTTAGCACCAGAGCATGAGTTGGTGGATCAAATCACAACAGAAGAATACAAAGATGCCGTTGCCGATTACAAGCAAAAAGCTGCATTGAAGACCGAAAGAGATCGTCAGGCAAATGTGAAAGACATTACCGGACAGTTTACCGGAGCGTATGCGATTCACCCATTTACCGGAGACAAAGTTCAGATTTGGATTGGAGAGTACGTACTAGCAGGTTATGGAACAGGAGCAGTGATGGCCGTTCCAGCTGGAGATCAAAGAGATTATGATTTTGCCAAGCATTTTGGGATTGATATTCCTAACATTTTTGAAGGAATAGACATTTCAGAAGTAGCTTATGCCGACAAAGGAGCTGTGTTGGCTAACAGTGATTTCCTAAACGGACTGGATGCACATACGGGAATTCAAAAAGCCATTGAAGAAATTGAAAAGAGAGGATTTGGAAAAGGCAAAGTAAACTTTAGGTTACGCGATGCGATCTTCTCCAGACAACGCTACTGGGGAGAACCCTTCCCGATTTACTATCAACACGATGTGCCTTATGCGCTCGAAGATGCTTTGTTGCCGGTTACACTTCCAGAAGTAGATAAATATTTACCTACCGAAGACGGTGAGCCGCCATTGGCACGAGCCAACGAAGAAGATTGGGAAGTATTTGCCGGAGACCGCATGGAGTACAACACCATGCCGGGTTGGGCAGGGAGTTCTTGGTATTTCTTGCGCTACATGGACCCGCATAACGAAGAGGTCTTTGCCGATAAAAAGAAACTGGATTACTGGAACCAGGTAGATCTATACATTGGTGGGGCAGAGCACGCAACTGGACACTTGCTGTACTCGCGTTTCTGGACCAAGTTTCTATATGATAGAGGCTATATCTCATTTGACGAGCCGTTCAAGAAATTGATCAACCAGGGTATGATTCTGGGAAATTCTGCATTTGTTAATATAGTATTGCCAAGAGCAAAATCTGAATTGAAGATGTCCGAGAATTTTGAAGTCCAAATGGATAGAACTAAAATAGAACAGAGTTCTAAGATCTCAAGCCGGGTGTTATTGGTTTCTGACAAAGTATATCAGAATATCAAGAAAAATGGTTTTGATTCTGAGGTTGACGAATGGTTTAAGAGGGAATATGAAGGGTTCCTAGTTGAGGCTTCGTATTCAGCGGAAAACGTAATTAGGACAAGAGTTGATATTAATTTGTTGGATGGAGATAAGTTAATTGATAGAGAAGGTTTGAGGTCATGGATGCCTCAATATAAAAATGCTGAGTTCCTGTCTAATGAAGTTTATGTTTGTTCTAGAGAAGTCGAAAAAATGTCTAAGTCGAAATACAACGTACAGACACCAGATGAGTTGATTGAACGATTTGGGGCAGACACACTACGCTGCTACGAAATGTTTCTAGGACCTCTTGAGCAATACAAACCCTGGGATGTAAAAGGAATCAATGGAGTCAATAACTTCCTGAAGAAACTGTGGAGATTATTTCACAACAACGATACGTTTGAAGTGTCAGAAGGAGAACCTACTAAGGATAGCATGAAGACCCTTCACAAGACCATCAAGAAAGTAACCGAAGAGTTAGATCGCTATTCGTTTAACACGGTGGTGAGTACCATGATGATTGCGGTAAACGAACTGAACGAGCAGAACTGCAATAACAAACACGTTTTGGAAAACTTGGTGATCTTGTTGTCACCGTATGCACCGCACATTTCAGAGGAGTTGTGGTCACTGCTTGGACATAGTGATTCCGTTACCAAAGCGGCATGGCCGAATTTCGATCCAAGTGTACTGGTAGAGAATAGTTTTGAGTATCCTGTATCTTTTAACGGAAAGATGCGTTTTAAACTTGAACTTCCTACTGATTTGAGTAAAGAAGAAGTGGAGAAAGAAGTCTTGGCTGCGGAGAAAACGGCTCAGTATTTGGAGGGGAAACCGGTGAAAAAGGTAATTGTAGTGCCAAAGAAAATTGTAAACGTAGTGGTGTAATTGGATGTTAGACGCTTGACATTTGACGCTAGATATGTGCTAAGAGCATTAGCCGAGCGTCAAACATCAAAAATCAAGCGTGCTAAGGATAAAATAGTTTAATTTGTAGTACTAAAGTAGATTTGTGGGACCGAAGAAGCAGTTAAAATTTGACAAGGCGTATTTAAGAATGGCGACCGAGTGGGCAAAATTGAGTCACTGTACGCGTAAACAAGTTGGTGCGATCATTGTTAAAGATAGAATGATCATCTCCGATGGGTTTAACGGTACACCGTCTGGTTTTGAGAACTGTTGTGAAGATGACGAAGGGTACACCAAATGGTATGTGCTACACGCAGAGGCCAACGCGATTTTAAAAGTGGCAGGAAGTACGCAAAGTTGTGAAGGAGCTACGCTGTACCTCACGCTTTCTCCCTGTAAAGAATGTTCCAAATTGGTGCATCAGGCAGGTATAAAGCGATTGGTTTACATGAATGGTTATAAAGACGATGATGGACTCGCATTTTTGCGCAAAGCAGGTGTAGAGGTCGTGCAAATTGAAGATATTGAGTAATGAGCGAAGAGTACACCGAAATAAAAATTGAACATTACGTTCAAAAAAGTTCCAAAAGGCCTACTAGCGATGGAGGTGGAGACTGTTCGAACAAATGGGTGATCTATATCATGCCATTGCTATTGGCAGGGGTGGCTGTGCTGTTTTATAACATTGGTGCGAGCAAGTTTAAGTCAGAAGAAGCTATTCAGCGGGAAGAACAGATTTCCAGAATTAGTGAAATTATCCAAATCGTAGAAGAAAATTATGTGGATTCGGTAGATGCGGAGGCATTGTACTTATCGTCTATCAATGGAATGTTAGAGAAATTAGATCCGCATTCTGTTTATATCCCTTACGAAGATGTAGAAGCGAGTAATGAGCAGCTGCAAGGACATTTTGGAGGTGTTGGAATCCGTTTTATCATTTTGCGAGATACCTTGATGGTGACCAACGTGATTGAAGGAGCGCCAGCTGCGAATGCAGGAATCAAAGGAGGAGATCGAATTGTGGCTGTAGATGGCGAAAACATTGCAAGCATTGGTTTGGATATTCAGGGCGTACACGATCGCTTGAAAGGGGAGTTTGGTTCTTCCATCAAGCTATCGGTTATTCACAGCGGAAGCGATGAAGTAAAAGATTTCAAGTTCCAGCGAGGAGATATTCCATTGTACTCGGTAGATGGAGCTTACATGATTACGGATGAGATTGGTGTGATCAAGATAACCAGTTTCTCAAGCTATACAGATACGGAATTTGATCAAGCCGTTACCCGATTGAAGAAACAAGGTATGAAGAAGATCATTGTAGACCTACGATACAATGGTGGAGGTTATATGCACACCGCCATCAACGTAGCCGATGAGTTCTTGAAAGCTGGTAAGTTGATCGTTTATACCGAAGGAACGCACGTGGAAAAGCAAGAGACCTTTGCAACGGAATTTGGTCAATGCGAGAGCATGCCAACTGTTGTTTTAATCAACAGCAGCACAGCATCTGCAAGTGAGATTGTCTCTGGAGCACTTCAGGATAACGACAGAGCGATCATTATCGGACGCAGATCTTTTGGAAAAGGGTTGGTTCAGCGTCCAATGGAATTGCCAGACGGATCGGAACTGAGGTTAACGATCAGCAGGTATTATACACCAACCGGAAGAAGTATTCAGAGACCTTACGGTGAAGGGATTGACTATGAGGCAGAATTCTATGAGCGTTATGAAAATGGAGAACTCCAAGAAATTGATAGTACCATCTTCGAGAACGCTCCAAAGTTTACCACGCCAAAAGGAAAAACCGTTTACGGAGGTGGAGGAATCATGCCAGACATCTTCGTTCCAATTGATACGTCTGGAGGTTCTTATTACCTGACGAATGTCAATTACTCGGATGCGTATCGCAATTTCTGCTTCGACTATTTGGATAAGCACAGAGTAAATTTCGAAAAGTATAAAACAGATGTACAGTTCAATGATCAGTTTAATGTATCTGACGATCTGCTCCAAGAGTTTGTTAACTATGCGAGCAAGTATGAAGACATTGCGCCCATCGAAAAGGATATCGCCTATTCAAAAGCTCGCCTAAAGTCTAATTTAAAAGCAGAGTTAGGAACGTATTTGTTCGAATTCTCAGCACGCTATCTGGTGAATATTCCTTTTGATAAGGAAATTCAAATCGCAGTTGAAAAGTTAGAAGAACCTGAAAGAGAGTTGTAAAACACTTTGAAGTGAAGTTAATCATCATACTTGTTTTTCTCTCTTACAATGTTTTTGCTCAGAAGGAGATAGTCAAACTGAGTTGCAATGATGAGTTCGTTTCTAGATTTGAAATAAAACCTCTTAGCATAGAAAACAAAACTTACAGTTTGATTAATCTGGAGTTACGTACTTACGGGCAAAGAAAATATTACGATTGTACGGTAATCGTGTTTGATGCGAATGGAGACTCTACGTCAGCCTATGGTGCTCGTTGCAGAGAAAATTATTCATTTATTTTAAGTGCCAATTTTCTGAATGAGTTTCCAGACATTTGTTTTTACAACTCTAGTAATTCAAGAGTGGTCTCCACGAGTCTTACAGTCACTTTTTATTCGGATGACGGGAACTCCGTTACTAACTATTTCATTAATCCCACTGACTATGACTCTTGTTATTATGATGCGGAGTTTAGGTTGGGAAATATTGATGGTGTTGTTTTAAAGAATATAGAGTTTGGGGATGATTTTGAAAGAACTTACTACTTGTGGCAAGGTATTATGCTAAGGTAGTTTCTTTTTCCGATCCTTCATTTTAAAGTAACCATTGAGGAAAATAATCCCAATGATAATCAATGCACCAATGTAAAACGTGGGGGTCATTTTTTCGTCTTTCGGCCAGATAATCACAGCCAATACGATAGAGTAGATGGGCTCAAGGTTGATTGCCATTACCACGGTGTAGGGAGAGAGTTCTTTCATCACATCCACGCTCACGATATAGGCAAATGATGTGCAGAGAAGTCCTAGAATAGCTACGTAGACAAAGTCCATCGGTCGTAGCACCAACACACTCAACTGATCATGGTATTCATACCCCACCACCAGCATCAAAAAGACGAAAGCAAAGCTTAACTCCAAAAAGGAGATGTTTTTTGACCTTCTTCCTTTTTTAATCAAAACACCGTTGATCACCGTAAACCAAGACGACAGCGAAGCCGAGAATAAGCTCATTAACATTCCGGGAAGGTATTTACTTTCAAAGAAGGGTTTGCCAGGCTCTTTACAGACGTAAAATATTCCGATAACGGTGATCAATCCCAGCAATGTTTCGCGATAATCCAGCTTTCGTTTGAAGTAAAGCGGCTCTAGCAAAGACGTAAAGAAAGCACCGCTGGAGAAGCAAATCAGCGCTACGCTCACGTTACTCAGTTTAATCGAACCAAAAAAAGTAATCCAGTGGAGACCCACGATAGCACCCACGTACCAGGTTTCTTTAATCGCTTGCTTGCTAATGTTGATCCGATAACCCGTTAGTTTGAAATACGCAAAAATGCCAATCACTGCAATAATCAACCGATAGAATACGATGACGATTTCATCTGCCTCAATGAGTTTGCCCAGTATTCCTGTCACCCCAAAGATCAGAACGGTAAGGTGTAAGAGGAAAAGGTTTTTGTACTTGGTCATCACGGTGCGAAGTAAGTAAAAAATGTTTTTTGTTGAGCATCTAATTTCCAGAACGAATCCAAAACAAATATTTTTTCATCTTGGCGCAGAAAGATGTGTTTTTTTGGAGGTGTAAAAATTTAGAAAAGCAAAATTGTTTCGTAAATTAGTACCAGCAATCTACCGAACGATGAAAAAAACAATATTACTACTTATACTTGGGTTTTTTGCGATGAGTTGTCAAGAAGAATCATCAGCAGAAGAAACCAATGCGCCTAATGAAGTGAATGAAAAAGTACCGGTAGTAGAACCGGAAACTGAGTTTCAGCAAACCAATGTGGTTACACCCGAGTTTTGGGAGAGTTTTGAAACTGACGTAAGAGTCGTTTTTTTCTATTCTAAAAAGGAAAGTTCTGCTGATCTCGTTCATCAGGTAAAAGAAAAAGTCATTGAACAAGAGGCTTCGCTTAATTATATTTTTCACGAGTATCATACGGACGACAACATGGGAATGGTGCAGGTAGACGATAATGTTTTCTTCAACTTATCCGAATACCTCTGGAACAGTGATGAAGGTTTTGTTTTGCTACGAAAAGGAGCGATGTTACACGTTCCAGCAAGTGAACTTCCGGCCGAAGGGCTAGGATCTCAAGTAGCTGATTTCTTTACTGAATAGGCTAGTTTCCACTCGCCACTACTGCTATACTTACCGAGTTCGCACCGTGTTGAAGGAGTTGATGAGCACAGCTTTCTAACGTAGATCCAGTAGTCACTACGTCATCTACCAACAAGATGTTTTTTCCTTGAATTGCAGCAGGTTTTTTGATGTCAAAAATCGAAGAAACGTTTTGCCAGCGATCAAATTTACTTTTTCGCGTTTGAGAAGCGGTGTGAACGGTCCTTTTTAGAACGCTGGTTGAGTAAGGAATGGAGGTTACTTCTCCCAGTCCTTTCGCCAAAAAATCCGATTGATTATATCCACGTAGCCTTTCCTTCTTTGGATGAAGTGGAATGGGGAGAATGAGGTCAACTTCCGTTGCTTTTGAAGAACTGGCCAATGCCTTTCCCATTTCTCTTCCCAAAAACTCGCCCACCTGTGTCTTTCCATTGTATTTCAGGGAATGGAGAAGGGATTGTAGTTTCCCTCCTTTGGTAAATTGAAAGACCGAAAAACCGAAGGTTAATTCAATTCGACCCCAAAATAACTTGGCCACAGGATTGTCATTGTAATTGACGAAATTAGTCCTAGGAAGTTCCGTCAGACAAAAAACACAGCAGTCATGCTCGCCTTTGTTCAGCGTTTGATGGCAACAAATGCAATTTTGAGGATAAAATAACGAAACTAGATCGTTTAACATAGTTGTGGTTAAAAGAAACTTATTACAGTAATAATCGTTATAAGGATAACAATTACCTTTGATTTTAATACGATTAAAAGTAGTAAAGATTTAACTAAATGGAAAATAAACCAGCACAAACTCCGAATAATAATTCGGCCGCTCCGAAGAAGAAATCTTCTGCAAAAGATGCGATTTACATCATCATTATTTTGCTGTTGCTTGGGGTTGGCGGATATTTTGGTTTTGAACTCGGACAGATGAAAAAGGATTTGGCAGAGTGTGGTAAGCAAACAGAACAACTACAGAGTGACAAAGATGAGTTGAATGAGATTTTGAAGAATACAGGGATCATTGCAGAAGCGGATAACAAAGAACTGAAGGAGAACCTAGTGGCGATGCTGCAGCAATACGATGATTTGGAATCATCAAACGTAGAAATGAATGATTCTATTGCTGCTCAAAAGGCTAAGATTCAGGAATTGCTGCTTGAAGTGGAAACGCTAGAGAATGAGAAGAAAAAGGACTGGGGTAAAATCTATAAACTCAAGAAGGAAACAGAGACACTGAGAGAGATTATGAAAGGATACATCCATACCATTGATTCGCTGAATACGCTGAACATTAACTTACAGAACACCATTGTTCTGAAAGATCAGCACATCAGTGACATCAATAAGGATTTGACCAATGTGAAGGATCAAAACTCACAACTGGAAGAAACCGTTGCAGCGGGAAGTATCCTGCAGTCGGTTAACATTTCTGCCTTGGCAATAAAAGTGAAGGGCAGCGGAGCACAGAAAGAAACGTCTAGAGCGAATAAGGCAGATCAGTTTAAAGCCTGTTTTACAGTGATGGAAAATAAAATTGCTAAACCAGGTACTAAGACGCTCTACATGCGTATCATTACTCCAGATGCAAAAGAATTGGCAGGAAGTAATCCGGTTTATTTTAACATGGGAGGAAAAGAAGGGGTTGCATGTATTGCCAGACAGATAAATTATCAAAACCAAAATACAGATGTCTGTATTTATTACGAACTAGAAGAGGAGGCGATTGAAGGTTCTTATGCAGTAGAAATCTACTGCGAAGGACATCAGATAGGTAAGACTTCCTTTGCTTTAAAATAAACAAATATGCTGAGAGTAATTGTTGCTTTCTTAACGGTGATTTTAGTAGTAACGGGCTGTGAAAACAAACCATTTGATCCAGTCGAGTCTCTTCCAGCTTCTACGGGAGAAATAGGGGAGATGGTGTTGGTAATGGAAAAAGCTTATTGGAGTTCTTCACTCATGGTAGAAATCAACGATAAGTTTGGCAAAGAAGTGACTTCGCTTCCCCAACCTGAACCTTTGATGACCATTAAAAAGGTGACGAACAAAGGGTTTTCAGGTAACATCATGAACCATCATTCCGTTTTGATTGTAGAGATCGGTGGTTTGTCTGAAGGCAGCGAAGCATTTTTTGGAGAACCACAAGCTAATGTGTGGTCCAAAGGACAGTTGGTATATAAACTAAAAGCACCCGATTTGCAGAGTGCAACAGCACTGATGGAAGCGCATGGAGATAAGCTGTTTGAGTATTTTCAGGATCACTATCAGCACAAGATTGAGTCAGAAATTGAAGCAAACGTTAGCGCTAGTATCAACGAAGAGTTGGGCATAACCATGGGGATAAACATGAACGTTCCGAGCTCGTTTACCCTCGTTTCTAACTATAATGACCTGATTTGGATAAAGCAGCAGCGTGAGAAATATGTGGATGGTCAAAACCATGAGATTCAATTGGGGATTTTGACGTATACATATCCCTACACCGATTCGTTGGCGTTCACTCCGGAGAAGATTCTTGCCAAGCGAGATTCAATGACCAAAAAGTATGTCCCTGGTATGATTGAAGGAAGCTATATGGTTTCTGAACGTCAATATGGTCTGGAAAGTTTTGAGACCAATGCCAATGGATATTATGTGATGGAGACACGAGGAGTTTGGAAAATGCAAGGAGCCATTATGGGAGGTCCTTTTGTGTCATTGACGATTTACGATCCAGAAAATAATCGAATTGTTTGTGTGGAAGGATACGTGTTTGCACCACATTTCAAAAAGATGCCTTATATCCGTGAATTGGAAGCGATTCTATATTCCTTTTCATTTCCGAAGTGATAAATTGGAATAAGCTATATTTGTGGCTTAATTCGATCTATGACCATCAGCAAGTTATCTATACTTATTCCGGCTTATAACGAAGAACGAACCATTCATTTGATCTTGGATAAAGTTCGAGATGTTGTGTTAATCAACGACATCGCCAAGGAAATTATCATTGTCAATGACTGTTCGAAAGACAATACAGTTGAGGCAGTTGAGAAATACCAACAAGAGAATCCTTCGTTGAATATTCAATTGTTCTCTCAGCCAGAAAATATGGGGAAAGGAGCCGCTATTCACAAGGCAATGGAGTTGGCTACAGGAGATTATTTGATCATACAAGATGCAGATTTGGAGTACGATCCCAGAGAATACAATCATTTGCTGAAACCAGTTGTAGAAGGGTTTGCAGATGTTGTTTACGGATCTAGATTCATCGGTGGTAACCCACATCGAATCCTGTTCTTTTGGCATTCAATCGGAAATAAATTCCTGACGTTTTTGTCTAACATGTTTACCAACCTGAACCTTACGGACATGGAAACTTGTTACAAACTGATCAGAACCGACATTGCGCAAGGGTTAAATTTAAAAGAAAACCGCTTCGGTTTTGAACCCGAATTAACAGCCAAACTTTCAAGAGTTCCAAAAGTAAGAATCTATGAAGTAGGTATTTCCTATTACGGTAGAACTTACGAAGAAGGAAAAAAGATTGGATGGAAAGATGGTTTCAGAGCGATATATTGTATCTTCAAATACAATGTCATCAGTAGGAAATAAGTGGAAGCAAATCTTCCTTTTTCGTAGGGATAAAACCGATTCCTGGGTCGTTTATGGTGCGTTGCTACTATTTATTGTTAAATTAATCCTGTTTCCTTTTACCCAAACGGTTGATGCAGATGCTGTAAGTCGAACACTGATTTCGTACAACTGGCTTCAAAACCCTCACTTCATAACAGATAGTGTCTGGGCTCCATTACATTTTTATTCCAATGGGTTGATCATGGCATTGACGGGATCAATTGAAAATGGTCCACGCTTGTTCAATGTTTTCCTCTCCTGTCTCACACTTATTCCGTTTTACTTTTTCGTGAAGCATGAGTTTAGTAAGCAAGGAGCAGTTTTCAGTACGGCCTTACTCGCTTTAAGTCCGATTATTTTTCGGAACAGTTTTCAAGCATTGTCGGGCACGCCTTATTTGTTCTTTTTGGCACTGGCATTATACCTATTTGCAAAAGCACTAAGAGGAGATCGGATCAGTAACTATATCTACGCTGGTCTGAGTATGACACTGGCAGCTGGATTTCGGTATGAGGCGTGGATCATTATAGCTGTGTTTACACTGATTGGGTTGTTAAGAAAACAGTGGAAGGGTACTGCCGTGTTTTGGTCTTTTGCCATGATGATTCCTACGAGTTGGATGCTTGTAGGTCAAATTTATCACGGAGATTTTCTATACGGAATCAATGGGGCGTATGGGTGGTATATTGAGCAAATGGACGTCAATGCGAATGTAAATGACACCGAACGTTTAAAGCGATTATTTTTCTTCCCGATGTCTTGGTTTTTGGCTATTTCTCCTGTGCTTGCATGGGTGATCGTAGTCTCATTTTTTAGGAATGCATTCAAGAAAGTGTACACATTTCATCACTATTTATGGATGTTGCCGCTGGTAGTAATTGGTACTGCTTTTTTAGTGAAAGCGCAAGATGGTACACTTTTGTTGCAACACCGTTTTACAGGAAGTTTGGTTTTATTAAGTGCACCCTTGCTAGCAGTTGTTGCTTCCGATAAGATGAAAAAAGTTTACCGAAATTTATTGGTGGTGGCTTTGTTACTGGTTATCCCCCAATCCTATTTCTGGTATCGGGTTAACCTAGATGAGTGGACGCCAATGAGTCGGCAGATTAAGTCGATTGTTAAAGATATTCAACTCTCTACAGGTCCCGAAACGTTGCCTTTGCCACAAATAGACAACCCATTATTGACAAAAGGGCTGGTAGCGGTGGAGGAGAATTGGCAGCAAGGTGATGGACTAATTCTAGATTTCTTTGGTTGGACCGAGACCTATTATTTTGCGCTTCAGTATCCCGAAGCTCAGCCCTTTATCTTTCCTGGGGCAAAGAATGATGTCTTCCCGAATGATAAGTTTGTGGCTTATGTCAGTACTCATCCAAAAGGGAAGATAGTACTACACTGTGCTTCTAATCATGGTGAGTTTATAGAGCTGGTGGGAAATACGCTTCGCTTGTCTAACGGAGAATCTTCTGATCTAAATCTAACAACGATATACCAAGAGAAAGGCTTTCACGTTTTTGAGTATGAAGTAGCAGAAGGATGGACGATTTATCCTCCAGAGGCTTCCAATGGTTGTCCTACTGTGGGATCTGTTGAATATTTTGAGTCGCAAGCTTACTTTATTGTTCAGATGAAAGAAGAAGCCAAGAGGCGGATGCGAGCGGATGGAATCAGCTTTGAAGTGGCTGTTTTGAGTTTAGCCAAGGAGCAGCATCAGAAGTATATGAATGGAGAAATTGAAATATAGACTTATCTTCGCTCAGCATGTTTAAAGTTAAATCAAAATATTCTTTGGTGGCATTGCTGCTTATTTTGATCAGTCTCTTTGTTTACCGCTTTACGCATATCATAGACAAAGAACTATCCTGGGACGTTCTGGGATACTACTTACCCCTTCCTGCATCGGTAATTTATGACGATCCGATGATGGACGATCGTACCTGGATCGAAGAGATCAACAACGAAAAAGATCTGACGGGAACGCTGTATCAAATCTCATCGAATGACGAAGGAGAATCCATGTACTTCTTCTTTTTTGGAATGAGTATGATGTTCTCCCTCTTCTTTTTTATGGGGCATTTATCTGCTTGGATTTTTGATATTCCCATGGATGGATTTAGTTATCCTTATATCCTTTGGATGGTTATCGGTGGAGTCGTTTTTACAACCATCGGATTGATCTATTTTCGAAAAGTTCTGTTGCACTATTTTAAGGATAAGAACGTAGCGATTTTGTTGCTGCTTTTTGCGTTTGCAACGAATACCGTTCAGCACCTCAACATCAAAAACCTAGAGACGGTGAATGTGTTGTTTATGTGGGTTTGTGTTATTTTGTGGAATACGATCAAGTGGCATCAGACCCACCAGTTGAAAAACTTACTCGTCATTGGGGGTGGCGTGATGATGATGTGTCTGATCAAACCCAGTGAAGTCTTTGTGATTTTTATCCCGCTCTTGTTTGGTGTTACTTCCAAAGAAAAATGGAAAGAGAAGTGGCAGCTTATTGTCCAATATAAGACTCAGTTTTTCTGGGCTGTTGGGTTAGCGTTTTTACTGTTTGTACCGCAATTATCCTATTGGTTGTATAAAACGGGACAGGTTTATTACGATACCTACAAAAACCCAGGAGTTGGACTCGATATTTTTAGTCCGCACATCATTGATTCGCTGATTAGTTACAAAAAGGGATGGTTGATCTACACGCCAGTAATTATATTGAACCTGATAGGTTTAGTATTCATGTATAGGCGAAACAGAGGCCTTTTTGCTGCTGGATTTAGTTATTTTATTGTTTCGTTTTACATCATTACCAGTTGGACGGAGTGGTGGTACGGAGCTGCTTATTCCAATCGCCCGCTTATCGTTACGTATCCGATTCTTTTTCTTGGGCTGGGGTATTTCTTGCAGTATTTGGGAGAGCGAAAATCCATTTTTCCAAAGTTGGGGATTGGGATTTTCATGGTGTTGTGCACTGCGCTTAACCTTTTTCAATGGTGGCAAATGAGGGTGGGGATCTTGGATCCGTACAGAACTACTAAAGAATATTACTGGGCTACTTTCCTGCAAACAGAAATGAATCCAGAATGGGAGGAGTTGAAATCAATCAAACGAGACTTTACTGGAGCCATGATTTTTGAAAACAAAGAAGATTATACGGAGTCCATATTCTTTGTAGAGGACTTTGATGACGGCAGTTACACAGAAGAAAGTATCCAGTTGACGAATGGAAAGGCTTTGATTCCAGAAGAGAAGGAGTTTGCATTGACGTTTGCCTTTCCGTATGAAGAAATATCAGCCAATGATCATGTATGGTTTACCATATCCTTTGATGTGATCGGGAATGGTTATGACAAGGATGTCTTACCGTGTTTTATTTACACAATGAATCGAAAAGAAGGAGATTACGGTTATAAAGGGCCTGAATTACAGCTAAGCAACGATTCTGTTGTACATTTTTCCTTTGATTACCTTACACCAGAAGTAAGGGATGAAAGCGATTCCTTTAAATTCTTCTTTTGGAATCGAGCGAAAGGGAGTTTCTACGTAGACAACTTGAAGGTGTTGAAATATGAGGAGAAAGATTAGTGCTGAACAACCAGTTTCTCCGTTCGATTCCCAATTTTAATGAAATAAACTCCATTGGACCAGTTTTTAGTTGAAATCTTATTGGGTTGATCGTAATGAGTAAGTGGAACTTGTTTGTATACTCTACCATTCACATCAAAGACGGTAAGTTCGCTGTCGTTTGAAGTGTTGGATATCGAGAACGAATTGTCACAGGGGTTGGGAAATAGTACAGGCTTATTTGTTGAGAGGTTGGTCACACCAGAAGGGAAAACGTTTACCCAGATGTCATTTTTATGGAAAAACTGATCCTGATAAGTGTCTCTATATTTCACCTTGATAGAACCTGTATAGTTTGAGGTAGGTTTCAGAATTACACCATATCGCTCTCCAGAATAAAGTCGGATGGAGTCTTTTTGAACGGCAGTTGGCAAGGGTCTACCATCTGAAGTATATAACGTTGCATTCAGTTCTGGAGGAATAATAAAATCCACTACCGAGTAGCCAATGTTAAACAAGTTGAGCAAATAAGAAGTGTCTTGAGGCACGTAGATGACTTCATCTTGATGTTCCCCCGTTTGCTGGTTTTGATAGCCGTTGATCAGGAAGTAATCCAAGAGTAAGTTTTCGTTCCAATAAGCATAACTGTCAGAAGCAATGTAATCACTACTTTCATAGTAATATGGTCCTCCTTGGAATAACTGATTTGGAGAGTCCCAAACTCGAATACCTCCGTACATACCCATTTGTAAGTGGATAGAAGTTTGTACATGGCAATGGTACAAGTAGTTCCCAGGATGATCCGCTTTGAAGTGGTAGGTTGTGGAGTCAAATCCCAATACTGGTGCAGACGTAGTAGGTACGCCATCGTTCGCCTGATCAACGTCTAAACCGTGAAGATGAATGGAGTGAGATTCTCCTGCATTGTTCCAAAAGTGAACAATAACGCTATCTCCAACATTACACTCCAAAAAAGGCCCCGGCAAGGAGTTATTATAAATATTGTGTGTAATTGGGTCGTAATATCCGAAAGTCCATACGTCTGCCAATGTTCCATCATAAAACTGGTGTTTCGCATTCATATTTACCTGCAGATAAAAGTGACGAATGGTCTGACCCCAGCTTGAGGAAAGTATAAACAGCAACGATATGACTAATCCCAGCTTCTTCATGGTGAAATCATTAGACTGGTGATCATTCCGCCCGGATAACTTCCCGTATTGACCGACCATAAATTATGGTCATGAACTGGATACATGCCGGGTTGGTGTGGAACAAGTCTGACAACACACGTAGCTCCAGATTCGATTGGGAAGGTGTCTTTAGAAAGACCTAGCATGAAGGCATTTTTTGAGTGATGAAGAATATCAATATGATACCCATGAAAATGCAGGGCATGTGCCATTTTTCCTGAATTAACGATAGAAATAATGATGGTGTCAGACACATTCCCTGTCACGACAGCAGTTGTGTCATTTAGAACATCTGGATAGCTGTGGTGATTGATGGTATACACTTCTGCAAAAAGGTCGGTTGGAAGGCTGGTCTCACTGGTGTCAGCAAGCTCGTGAGATAAGGAGACATCTTGCTCAAATAAATTCCAATAGAACTTTGAGTACTGCTCATAGCCCACAAGAAACTGTCCAGAAGCACCTAAGTCAAGTCCGTAACTCACATCCGAGTAAAAGAGGTAGGCTCCAGGTTGTGTAAATGAGAAATTGAAAGTAACGGTATCATTTGGCGGAAGAGTATTGTTGTTAGTGACAATATTTTCTATGGTGAAAGTATGCTCCAGTGTGTCCTTGTTGATAATGGTCAGCGCGATGGATTCACCGAGTTCTACATTATTAGAATAACTTTCCAACCGAAAGGAATCCGCAGAGCTAAATACGCAAAAGGAAGTAGTATACCCTCTGATATCAGCCGTGTCTTTAAAAATGTAAAGTGTGTCTGTAAGTTGTCCAACACAAGAGAAGACAACCGTTTGAAACAACAGTATCAACAGCATAATTCGCATGTCTCAAAGATAAGTCGAAAGCACGAAACCCACCATTCGCTTTTTAAGAATTCTTGGAATCCTTAAACAACTCTAATTGCTTGGGCAATAGCTGAAAACTTTTACGATGATGTTCTGTGATCCCATTTTCTTTGATTGCTTCCCTATGTTTTTTGGTAGGATACCCCATGTTTTTATTCCAGTCGTATAAAGGGTAATCCTCGTGGAGCACTTTCATAATGTCATCTCGATAGGTTTTTGCCAGAATGGATGCCGCAGCAATACTGAGGTACTTACCGTCTCCTTTAATGATGCAATGATGTGGCTTTTTGAGATAAGGATTAAATCGATTCCCATCCACAAGAATTTCATCAAAATTGGTTTCGAGTTCATTCAGCGCACGATGCATCGCCAAAAAAGAGGCATTAAGAATGTTAATTTCATCAATCTCTTCGTTACTTACAATTCCGATAGCATAGGCCAACGCTTCCTTTTCTACGATCGGACGTAAGGCATAACGTTGTTTGTCTGATAGTTTTTTGGAGTCGTTGAGTAATTCATTAGAAAAATCCGAAGGAAGAATCACGGCAGCAGCAACTACTGGACCAGCAAGGCATCCTCTTCCAGCTTCATCACACCCAGCTTCAACAACCCCTTTTCTATGATAGTTGAGCAACATCCTTCAAAGTTATGAAAATACTGTTTTTAGTACCTGATGCGATTGAAAGCTATTGGGTTTGAGGTGAAGTTGAACTTCATAATAGCTGACTAATCCGTCTAACAGTTTCGACCGTTCTTCGCTTGAAATTTTAGGCAACTCGCCTTGTTCAATCAATGTTTTGAGTAGGGTAGAAGTAGCCGTGTCCAAACTTAGTGGGGATTGATAATTTTCATGCTCGAAAAGCCCTTCTTCCAGATTAAAGACTTGATCGGAGGGATGAGCCGATAACCTTGGGTAAAAACCTAAAAATAGGGATAATTCAAGAAGAAATTTAAGGTGAAAATTGGAGTTAAATACTTCCTGATTCAGCTCAGAAAACCGATGCGTCAGAAAAAGATACAACGGACGGTTGGGTTCTTCCTCGATAATCGAACGATTCAAAATTTCTGCAAGAAAGATGGCAATCGTACTCTTCCTGAAGTCACTATGAACCAAGTGTAGGGTCGTATTGCTCTCAATGCTGTAAGTCGTATTGAGTTCCTTCTCTGCTCTAAAGTTACTGGTGATCTGAAGTTCGTTAAGCGACTGCAATAGTCCAGCTGTGCGACTTTTTTTACTTTTCACACCTTTGATTAGGAAACTACGCTTGCCATGCTCCTGCGTATAGAAGCGTGCAATGACACTCGATTCAGAATAATTCAGATGTCCCAGGTAAATGCCATGAATAGTTTGACGCATCTACCATGAAGGATTAAAGTTTTCTAGCCACCTCAACTTCTTCAAAGGCTTCGATAACATCTCCTACCTTAATGTCGTTGAATTTCTCAATGTTCAAACCACATTCGTAGTTGTGCGTTACTTCTTTCACATCGTCTTTGAAACGCTTCAGTGATCCTAGCTCTCCAGTGTACACAACGATACCATCTCTGATCAGTCGAATATTACTGTTTCTGGTAATTTTACCTTCCGTAACGAAACATCCAGCGATTGTACCCACTTTTGTGATCTTGAACGTTTCTCTCACCTCGGCTGTACCCACAATTTCTTCTTTCACATCTGGAGAAAGCATTCCTTCCATCGCTTCCTTAATCTCTTCAATCGCCTTGTAGATGATTGAGTAAAGACGAATATCGATTTCTTCTTTCTCTGCTAGTTTTCTTGCACCTCCAGAAGGACGTACCTGGAACCCAATGATGATCGCATCCGAAGCGGTTGCTAGCAATACATCAGATTCAGTGATCTGTCCAACAGCTTTGTGAATCACATTGATTTGGATTTCTTCTGTAGAAAGTTTCAGCATCGAATCAGCTAATGCCTCAACAGAACCATCTACATCACCTTTTACGATAAGGTTAAGTTCCTTAAAGTCACCCAACGCCAATCGTCTTCCGATTTCGTCTAGTGTGATATGCTTAGTGGTTCTAAGACCTTGCTCTCTTTGCAATTGCTGACGTTTGTTAACGATCGCTTTTGCTTCCTTCTCATCCGTCATTACATGGAATCGATCACCAGCATTGCTTGCTCCCTGCATACCTAGTATGGAAACAGGTTTTGCAGGTCCTGCCTTCTTGACGATTTGGTCGTGCTCATCGTGCATGATTTTTACACGACCAAGCTGTGTTCCCGCAATGATCATATCTCCCACCTCAAGTGTTCCAGCTTCAACTAATAGCGTGGTTACATAACCTCTACCTTTATCAAGGGTAGATTCAATTACTGTACCCACGGCACTCTTATTTGGGTTAGCTTTTAGTTCGAGCATTTCTGCTTCCAACAATACTTTTTCCAGCAACTCTTCAACTCCAGCACCGGTTTTTGCAGATACTTCCTGCGATTGGAATTTTCCACCCCAATCTTCCACCAGGATGTTCATTCCAGAAAGTTGCTCTTTAATTTTATCAGGGTTAGCGCCTGGCTTATCCACTTTGTTGATGGCAAAAACCATTGGTACACCTGCCGCTTGCGCGTGGTTGATTGCCTCTTTAGTTTGAGGCATCACATCATCATCTGCCGCAATGATAATAATAGCAATATCCGTTACCTGAGCACCTCTGGCACGCATTGCGGTAAATGCTTCGTGACCCGGTGTATCAAGGAAGGTGATTTTTCTACCACTCTCTCCAGTAACGCTATATGCACCAATGTGCTGGGTAATTCCTCCGGCTTCGCCTTCGGTAACATCACTTGTTCTAATGTAATCCAGTAAAGAAGTCTTACCATGATCCACGTGCCCCATCACAGTAACAATCGGTGGTCTTGATTCCAAATCTTCTGGGTTATCCTCTTCTTCAGGGATTGTTTCAGTCAGTTCAGCACTTACCCATTCTACCTCGAAGCCATACTCTTCGGCAACCATAGCAAGTGTTTCAGCATCCAATCGCTGGTTAATAGAAGCGAAGATGCCAATGCCCATCAACGTACCAATAATGTCCGTTGGGGTTTTATCCATCATGGTAGCTAATTCAGAAACAGTTACGAATTCCGTTAGCTTTAGCTTCCCTTTGTCTAACTCTGCCTGAAGTGCTTCTTCTTCTCTTTTCTCTGCCTGAGCTTGTCTCTTCTCACGTCTAAGTTTAACACCTTTGTTTTTGCTTTTGTTGCTCAAACGTGCTAGTGTTTCCTGAATCTCCTTCTTGATCTCTTCTTCAGAAATCTCTGTCTTTTGATTCTTTCCTTTCTTAGACTTCTTGTATTCTTGAGAAGCTTTTCTTCCAGCTTCATCAATGTTTACCTTCTTGATTCGCTTGCGCTTCTTCTTCTTCGCATCGTCTGAATCTTGAGGTTTTTTCTTCTCTTTCTTTTTCTCAACCGGAAGATCAATCTTTCTAAGCACCGTTACACCAGATAGCTTTTCTGCCTTGGCTTTGATCGTTTCAACCTCCTCTGGCTCCTCTTTTGGCTTCTCCTCTTCCTTTTCAGGAGTGGTTTCTTTTTCTTCCTTCTCTGAGGTAGTATCTTCCTCCTTCTCTTTTTTCTCTTCCTTTTTCTCAACCTTTTCTTCTACTGGCTCTTCTTCTTTCTTGTTTTTCTTCTCGTCTTTGCCAAGGTCAATTTTTCCAACAACAGATGGTCCGCTTAACTTGTTCGCTTTAGCTGTAATTGTTTTCTCCTCTTCTTTTTCTTCTTCTACTTCTTCTTCATCAGTGTCCTCTTCATCATGGGTCTTTTCTGCTTTCTCCTTGATTTCAGAACGTACTTCTTCCACCTTCTCCTTCACAGATTTCTCATTAGAAAACTCATCTTGCAGCATTTCATAAAGTTCAGGATCAATCTTCGTGTTTGGACTTGATTCAATCTCCTTCCCTTTAGAATGCAAAAATTCAACGATGGTTGAAGTACCAACATTAAACTCTCTAGCTACTTTACTTAATCGTCTTACCACAGTTGTTTTCTTTATATTTTGCAATTATACGAAATCCCCCTGTTATGGGGAAATCTATTACTTAAAAGATATTTACTTATCTACGTAAATATCAACGTTTATGAATGCAAAAATGAGGTCAGAAATCTGACCTCATTTTTGGCACAAATAAATCAATTATTCGAATTCAGCTTTTAGAATTTTGTAAATCTCAGCAATGGTTTCTTCTTCTAAGTCTGTTCGTTTTACCAAATCATCTTTCGCAAGATCCAACACAGATTTTGCTGTATCACAACCTACTGCTTTCAATTCATCGATGATCCAATCATCAATTTCATCAGCAAATTCATCCAAGTCAACGTCATCAATATCTTCAGCTCCTTCACGGTAAACATCAATTTCGTAACCTACTAATTTAGAAGCCAATTTGATGTTGTGACCTCCTTTACCAATAGCTAATGAAACCTGATCTGGCTTAAGATAAACGTTTACTCGTTTTTCTTCATCAAAAATCTCCATCGAGACGATTTTTGCTGGGCTCAATGCGCGCTGCACCAAAAGCTGCGTGTTTGAGGTCCAGTTAATTACGTCAATGTTTTCGTTTCTCAACTCTCTTACAATACCGTGAATTCTAGAACCTTTCATACCCACACATGCTCCTACAGGATCAATTCTGTCATCGTAAGATTCTACAGCTACTTTTGCTCTTTCTCCTGGTTCACGAACGATCTTTTTAATGGTAATCAATCCGTCAAAAACTTCTGGAACTTCTAATTCAAACAAACGCTCAAGAAAAGCTGGATTCGTTCTCGAAAGAATAATTACAGGAGAGTTGTTCTTAACGGTTACATCAGAAACTACCGCTCTGATGTTATCTCCTTTTTTGAAGTAATCAGAAGGAATTTGCTCATTCTTTGGCATGACCAATTCGTTTCCTTCATCATCCAGCACTAGAATCTCTCTTTTCCAGATTTGATAAACTTCTCCAGTAATAATATCTCCAATACGTTCTTTGTAAACCGAAACAATGTTCTCTCTTTCTAACTCCATTAGCTTAGCCGCCAAATTTTGACGAAGCGAAAGAATGTTTCTTCTTCCAAAGTTTTCCATCCTAATCTCTTCAGAAGCTTCCTCTCCAATTTCGAAATCTGGTTCGATTTTGATCGCCTCACTGTAAGCAATCTCGGTTGCTTCATCTTCAACTTCACCATCAGGAACGATTGTTCTGTTCAACCAAATTTCCAAATCTCCCTTGTCAGGGTTAATGATAAAATCAACATGCTCATCAGTTCCAAAACGCTTTTTTAGCGTAGCTCTGAAGACATCTTCCAGAATTCTCATCATGGTTACGCGGTCGATGTTTTTCATCTCCTTAAATTCCGCGAATGAATCTATTAACTCTATTGCATTCATTTTAAGTAGTTTGAGTTACTATTTATTTTTTCTTCGGATTCCCGAAAGTAATTACACGTTTAACTTCTTTTACCTCATCAAAATTTACATGGTGTTGGCGAACGACCTCTTCTTTCTTTTTCCTTCCTTCAATACGCTCTTTAGTGACGGTCTGAACGGTCATCGTATCCCCATCGTAAGCTACCAATTCTCCTTCTACACTTCCATGGTTGAGCACCACTTTAACATCGTTGCCAATGTTTTTTTCAAACTGCTGCGGTACTCTCAACGGACGATCCATACCAGCCGAAGAAACAGATAGCTCAAAGTCTTCAGTTTCACGATCTAAGTTATGCTCCACATTTCTGCTCACACTCACGCACTCTTCAATCGTGACACCACCAGTGGTCTTGTCCAATTCAATCGTGATCACATTGGTTGGGCTAATGTTGATCTCCACTAGGAAAATCCCGCTATCCAATTCGTCAATGCGTTCTTGTGCTAATGCTGTAATCTGGTCCTTATCAATCATATTTTAGTGTACAAAAAGAGGGGACTTGCGTCCCCTCTCCATATTCAGTTTGTAATATTTTGATACCACAAATATACAGCTATTTTTGAAAATGTGAAACTTAGGTTTAATTATTTTAACGCTGCTGGGATTTCACAAATCGGAATGGGCACCATCTTGTGCTTTCCTGCATTGTGCCACTTAAGGTAAATCTTCATCACCTCTTCTTGTCGAGGAGTCATGGGTTCGTTGTCCTTGTTTTCAAGATAGGTCATCGCCCACTCGAGCTCCGCATAGGTAGCTCCTAAATGATCTTCATCACTTCGATTGTCATCCCATAAGCCGTCTGTTGGTGGAGCTACTTGAATGGATTCAACAATAGAAAGTTCCTTGGCTAATTCGTAGACTTCGGTTTTTAATAAATCGGCAATTGGAGAGATGTCTACGCCTCCATCACCATACTTTGTAAAGAATCCAACACCAAAATCTTCAACTTTATTACCTGTGCCAGCAACCAAGTAACCGTGATGACCTGCATAGGCGTATAGCGTTGTCATTCTGAGTCTAGCTCGAACGTTGGCCATGGTTAAGTCGTCTTGAATCTCAGAAGGAAAGTCTTCCATCACTTTCTTGAAAGTTCCTGTTAAATCTTGAAGTTTTCCAGTAACGTTTGGGAAGTTCCCTTGGAGCCATTGAATGTGCTCGTTACTGCGGTCAAATTGAGAGGGTGGTTGCAAAATGGGCATGTTCAGAACAATGACTTGTTTTCCTGTCATTGCACAAAGCGTGGAAGTGACGGCACTATCAATACCCCCAGAAACTCCTACAACAAATCCTTTGATTTTAGCTTTTTCGGCATAGTCGTCTAGCCAATTGACAATATGGTCTATTACTCTTTTTGTCTGCATATTAGTTGTTATCAATGATGTCAGCATCATCCGAAAACAAGAACAACTTTCAAGTTCGAATGGGCTGAAACAAAAAATCCTGCCTCGAATGTACAAAGCAGGATTCAGAAATAGTAATAATTTTTTGTTAGAACAAGATTCCAACTGTTAAGCTTACGCTTCCAGGGATGGCTTTTGCCCCAACATTTTCAAATGTCTTGTCTACATAATCAAGCGCATTCAAGTAAGTTTCTTTGCTTTCTTTTCTAAGTCCGTTGGTAAAATAGTGGTTGTAGTTAACTTCAAAGTACATAGAAGTTGAACCGCTAAAGTTGTATTCGGCACCACCACCTATTTTTAAGCCAAGTCTCACGGGCTGAACAGCACTTGTAAGGTCCAGTTTTTCATTTTCTGTACTGGTAAGTTCTGTATTAGAACTGTATAAGGTTTCTGTATTCACCAGAGAATCCGTTTTGAAGACCAAACGATCTACCCCGTCTGTGGTTTTTGCTCCAGTTCTGATCCCAATGTTCGCACCAAATTGTCCAAAATAGGTAAAGTAGCCAATTTCTTTGGTCTTCATCTTCAATGCAATTGGAATGTTTACGTAATTTGCCTTGATGGCTCTGTTTTTTAACCAAAACACATTGTTGGTAGGTGTTAGCATGTTTGAGAATACACCAGCTGTGTCATCGGGAAAATCAACAAAATTTTCATCTCGATCTAAAACGTAGAGAACAGTATCTGCAGAACTAGCACCAGAATAATTAATTTTTAAACTGTTTGTTGTAAGCGAGATTCCACTCACAAAACTCAGTGTTTTGTTTAGCCTGAACTCTAGCTGAAGTCCCCAGTGATAACCTAAGCCAGTACCTCCAGATTGGAATTTT
The DNA here is from genome assembly GCA_964387945.1 of uncultured Flavobacteriales bacterium. Taxonomy (GTDB): domain Bacteria; phylum Bacteroidota; class Bacteroidia; order Flavobacteriales_D; family Parvicellaceae; genus Parvicella. The sequence continues at coordinate 287,917 of CAYLYX010000003.1, forward strand.
TTGTCGTTATCAACGTTTAGCCAATCAATTGAAAGGCCACCTTTTAATCCGAATCTAAAGTTTTTAATATCATTATCTTCTGAAACGGAAACCTGAGCCGAGGTTATAGAAGAAATTCCAATTAATAATGTCGCAAGTAAAATTATTTTTTTCATTGTAGTCAATTTTAATAGCTTCAAAATGAAGTCCATTTGGGTCGCAAATTTATGATAATTTTACACAATTAAATTCCTATATGACAAAACCAGTCCATTTTTATTCGAAAGCACACTTTCTTTTTCTAATGTTGAGTTTATCCATGTTTTGGTTCTCTTCTTGTTCGTCCAATCCATTGGATGTGGATGTAAGCGACATTGAGGTAGACATGAAGGTGGATAGAATGGAGCAGGAATTATTCGCTTCTGGTAAGCAATTTACGGTTGTGAATGATGAGCTTTGGAGCAAGTATGGAATGCTATACGAAGCTTTTCTCATTGATATGTTGGGAGAGGTTCCGCCTAATAATCCGCAAGCTCCGGTCTCCTTGGAGAGTTTTGTGAATCATCCAGACATGCAGAAGATCTATCAGGATATGAAGGCTGAGTTTAGTAACTTCTCGTCCTATGAAATGCAAATTGAAGAAGCATTCAAGTATTACAAGTATTATTTTCCAGATAGCTTGGTTCCTGATCTCGTTACTTTTTACAGTAATTTCAATGCGAATGTCTTTCCCTACCAAAACAGAATTGGAATAGGGTTGGATATGTATTTGGGGACAGATCATGAGTTGGTAACGTCCTTACCTAATGATATTTTTCCGCAGTACTTAAAGGATAAAATGGACGCCAAATATCTAGTGGCAGATGTGATGAAAGCATGGTTGATGAATCGTTTTTTTGATGAACTTCAGGAAGGGGATGACTTTTTGTCTTCTATCGTGACTCTGGGAAAAGTGATGTATTTATTGGACGCTATGTTGCCGTTTGAAGAAGACTACATCAAATTTGGGTGTAGCGCTGAGCAGTTGGAATGGTGCAAGTATCAGGAACAGAATATTTGGAAAACGATTGTGGACGAAAAGGTGCTTTATTCTAAAGACAAAGCAGTAATATTGCAGTACGTTTCTGAGGGGCCTTTTACCAAAGGAATGCCCCACGAATCTCCAGGGAGAGTTGGTGTTTGGTTGGGATGGCAGATCGTAAGGGACTATGTAGAACAAAACGAAGTAAGTGTATTAGAGTTATTAAAACCCATCGGACCCAAGGTGATTTTAAAATCATACAGTCAGGGGGAAAGAGAATAAGACCATGGAAGAAATAAAGCTAGGAATAGAACTAGATGAGAACAAAGTGCCAGAAGAAATTAAGTGGAAAGCAACTGGCGGAGATGAAAAGTTAAAAGAGGCGAAAGCGTTTTTATTGTCTATTTGGGATAAGGAGGAAGGCAATACCATGAAAATAGACCTTTGGACAAAAGAGATGTCGATTGATGAAATGAAGAAATTCTTCTTTCAGACGTTTGTTACCATGGCAGATACCTTACAAAGAAGTACAGATGAAGAAGGAATGGCGGATGCACTTCGGGATTTTGCAGATTTCTTTGGAGAGAAAATGGGGGTGATCCCAAAGACAGGAAAGTTTGAAAAATAAAAAAGCTCATCAATCAACGGATCAATGAGCCTTTGCAGTTTTTCTTCGCTGCTTACTTTTTTTCTAGCGGCTGAGAAGTTTCTTCTTCTTTTTTGGCAGTTCCTTTATTACAAGATTTCTTTTTAGAGCAACAAGCTTTTGATTTGCCTTTAGCATCTCCTTTTTTGCAACAAGCTTTCTTTTCCGTTTTTACTTCTTTTGCTTCAGAGGTAGTTGACGTAGTTTGTGCAGAAAGCGTAAGCGTTGCTGCCAACATCAAGCCAGATAATAATCCTAGTTTTTTCATCGTTTAATTTTTTGAATAACCAAATTTATCAAATTTCGAAATATCTTGGTACAAGAACGGTTGTTTTGTTAATCAATTGTTATTTGTAGAATGAGTTCGTTCAAAATCCTTATTTTAGATGATGTCTAACCCTTGCTATGAAAACGAGGAACATCCGTTTAATAATTTTTCTTTCGGTTCTTGCCGTACTGGCAATGGTCGTAAATCAGTATTTCTGGGTGCAATCTTCGGTAGACATTCAAGAAAAAACCATTTCCATTCAAAAGAAGAATGCCGAGATGGAACGATCTCAATTTGATAATCAGGTCTCACTTGCTTTGGTAGAAGTAAGAGATGAATTGATCTCGCTGAATACTGAAGCATCGGGCTTGTATCTAGAGCCTGTACAGCAAATTACGGAAAACTATTACGTGGTCAGCTTTTACGATACGCTAAATCCTACGGTTTTGCAGAATTTGCTGGTCGAAAAATTTGCGCAGTACAACGTTACAGAACCTTTTGAATATGGGATTTATGATTGTTTTACGGATAGCATTATTTTCGATAAATACGTTGACCTTAGTAAAGGGGAGGTGGTGTCTAAGGAGTCTTCCGCTCCGCAACAAAAATGGAATCACGATGGTCATTATTTTGGAGTTTATTTCCCAGATCGGGTGGATGTAATCATTGATGAAAAAGATGAACTTTCTAGCGGGTTGATTTGGTCTACGTTGTTAATTGGCGTTATTCTGCTCGTGTTTGCAGTTTCCATCTTTACAATTTTGAAGCAAAAGAGACTTTCGGAGGTTAAAACAGACTTTATTAATAACATGACCCATGAACTAAAGACTCCAATAAGTACCATAGCGCTGAGTAGTGATGTTCTTCGAAAAGTGGATGAAAATACAGACCTCAATCGCGTGAAGCAATATGCGTCCATTATTCATGCTGAAAACTCAAGACTAGAATCTCAAGTAGAGCGTGTTTTGCAGTTGGCGAAGTTGGAGAAAGATAAGATTCAACTGAAGAAGGAATCTCTTGCCCTCCACCGATTGATTGAGAAGTGCATGGAGTCTTTTGAACTAGTGATCAAGCAAAGAAACGGAACGCTACAGTTAAAACTTGAAGCCGTAAATGATCAGGTTTATGGAGATAAGGTGCATTTGGCGAATGTAATTCATAACTTGCTGGATAATGCAACAAAGTATTCTAACGAAGTCGTTGAAATTGAGGTGAGAACTTCTAATTCAGGTAATGGCTTTGTGCTTGAAGTGGAAGACAAAGGAAAGGGGATGACTCCCGATCAGACAAAACAAATTTTTGAAAAATTTTACCGAGTGCCAACGGGAAGTGTTCACGATGTGAAAGGTTTTGGACTTGGGTTGTATTACGTAAAGGAGATCGTAACTGCGCATCAAGGCAAAATCCAAGTTAAAAGTAAGTTAGGCGAGGGTTCAACGTTTAGTGTAGTACTACCTCAGAATACATAAAAATGATGGAAAAAGAAGTTAAAATATTATTGGTAGAAGATGATCTGAATTTAGGTTTTGTCATTCAAGACAATTTGAAGCAAGCAGGTTATAAAGTTCATTTAAGTCAAGATGGGAAGGAAGGACTAAATGCTTTTAATGAGGAAAATTACCAGTTGTGCCTGTTTGATGTAATGTTGCCCAAAAAAGATGGTATTAGTCTGGCGGAAGATGTGCGCAAGATTAATCCGGAGATGCCCATTATCTTTCTTACTGCAAAGTCTCAGACAGAGGACAAAATAAAAGGATTTAGAGCGGGAGCGGATGATTACATCACCAAACCCTTCTCCATGGACGAACTTTTGCTAAGGATTGAAGCATTGCTAAAACGGTCTGGCGGACTGTTTAAAAGCAAGGATGAGCATCAGCTCGGTAAGTATCTGTTTAATGTCTCAAACTATACATTAACATGGGGTGATCAATCCAAAAAACTGACTAAAAAAGAGGCGGAAATTTTGAAGATTCTCACAGAGCAAAAAGGAAAAGTAGTAGAGCGAGAGCTGATCTTAAATATGGTGTGGGGAGACGATAGTTACTTCAATGGTAGAAGTTTGGATGTATTTATCACGAAGCTACGGAAGTACTTAAAAGAAGATGAATCCATCGCTATCAAAAACATCCATGGCGTTGGTTTTTCTCTAGAGGTCTAAGGTTGAATCCAGTGAATTCTGTATTCAATGTCTTTAACGATAAAGTCCCTGCCAGCTTTGTTCCAAATATAGAATTTGTAATGATCTACTCCCTCTTTCTTGAGTTGGATTTCTAAGGATAGTGATTTGAATTCTTCAAAAGCCTCACTCCTAATGTCGTAAAGCGAATATGTTCTGTATTCTACTTGTTCATCATTGATATCGAGTCCTTCAGAAACTAAATAAACTTCATCAAAGGGTGTGCGGTCTAAACGCTTTTTAGTGTAAAGAAACTCAAGGAAATAGTGAGTCGAAGGATCTTCGGAAGCCAGCGTGTAGGTCAGGTCGGCACCAAACGCTCTGTCACCATTAAAGTGAATCTCTTTTTCATAGTCGTAGTTTTGAGGACGTTTGAAGTCGGTATGAACAATTTCTCCAAACTGTCTGACATCGTGCGTTCCTTTACACTCCCCAACAAACTCATTTGAGGACCTTAGAAAGAGGTGGCAGTAAATTTCTTTGTTGATATAATCATACGGCAAGATGCCTTTGTTCATTTGATAACCCTGAAAAAGACTTAAGAATGCGAATGGTAGTAGCAGTAGATAGCTAGGCAGGTGTTTGATCCGAGGGATTTCATTAAGTAGCGTGCCGAGCAAAATGATGTGAAAAACGAAGTGTTCACTCATGGCCCTGTGACCAAATCCACCACCATAGTAAAACGTCCACCAAGCAGAAATGATGTACAGGTTGAGAATAAAATAACCCAAGCCGGACAATGCGGCAAAACGATTGCGTTTCCAAACAAAATAAAGACCTGCCATTCCTATAAGAGCTAATGGCGAATAAATAAAAGCACCATTTCTAAAGCTAAACAATACCTTGTGAGGCAAGGGGTGAGTCCAGTAAAAACCTTCTCCAGTATATGACCAGATCACAGGTGATCCCGTTTGTATGAGCCATAGAATGGGTAGTAGAGCTAACATTCCAATTCCAATGGTCAAAATACCGATGAGTTTTTTACGATCCGTAAAAAGTGCTCTAAGCCAGGTCACAAACTTTTGTTTAGAGCCAGCTAAAAATGGAATGAGAAGTGCAACCAAAATGTTCGTGGGGCGTATAAGAAAGATAAGGGAGATTAAAAAAGTGGCAATAAAATGATGTTTACGCAGCTGGGTATGAATTGCCCGATAAGCGTAGAAGAAAAAAGCACTAATGCCAAAAAAGGAATACGAATGTCCCATGCTGGGTAAGTCCGTAATGTAGAAATAGATGTTTGTTCCGAAAAGTCCCAAAAATGCTGTGGCAATCGCAATACGAGGACGAACACCTTTTAGGATCAGTAGTTTTTTAATGAACCAAAATCCTCCAATGGCAGCAAAAATAGCAGAAAACTGAATGCTCAATAAGAAGATGTCGCTATAGCCGTTCAGCGGATACCCCAGTAGAAATGAAAGAAAGTAGGCGATAAAAAACAAAGGAGCCATGCAAATGGCAACGCCTGGAAAAGTTTTGTTGAATTTTTTGCCATCTTCCGTCTCTAGGATATAATGGTGAGACATCTCCGGATGTTCGAGTTGCTCTTCAATCGCTCTGGCGTTGCTTTCGTAGGTGAAGTCCTGATAAATAAAGCCAGCAGTCAGATAGGCATAGTAACCACGTCCATCAGTAGATAATACCCAATGACGCCAATTTTCTCTTCTCCATTTGAATTGAATAACGATCAGAAAAAGAAGAAGGAAAACGATCGTTTCCGGTCGATATAAGAGTTTTTTTAGTTTCAATAATTGTTCTTTAAGAACTTGAGAAATGCATTCCAATACTCTTTGTGACCTTCTGTTTCTTTCCACAAAGCTCGTGCACCGTGAATTCCTTCAAACGATGGCATGAAGTGAGAAACGTAATTGGAATCTACACCAGAAATGAGTTGGGTGGTTTGAGGTATTTCCAGTTTGCTCGAAGTAATGAATAAGGGCTTTTGGATACTATCAATGCTGTCCTTTACAGAAATATTTTCTAAATATTCTCCTGGACTGAATGCAGCGACAGCTTTTACTTTGGGGTTTTCTGTAGCAATGAGTAAGCAAAGAGAGGCAGAGTAGCTGCTACCCACAATAATAATGGGCTGGTTGCCGTTTTGTTCATACAAGTAATCAATGGCAGCTTCGATGTCTTTTTTTGCATCAATATACTCGGTTGAAAGTCCTTTTTCACTTGCTTCCTGATACGTTAAGTTGGGGATTTTTAACGCTGCTTCACCTGAACGTTGATCAATGGCGAGTCCATTGAAGCCAAGTTTGCTTAAGATAATTCCAGTTTGTTTATAAGCTCCTCTTGAAAAGCCAGCCTGATGACAGAGTAATAATTTAGTTGTCCCTTCTTCATTCTCATACAGATCAGCATAAATGGTCAAGCTATCATAGGAGGGAAAGGAGATGTGTTTTACGCTGTTTTCGTAAAGATAATCGAGTGATGGACCTTTTTCTTGGGCAACAATTATGCTGTCAAAACGCCCCATTAGTTCGCTGACATCGTTTTGATCTTCTGCTTTTTCTTGGCAAGAAACAAAAACGGCTAAAAGTGAAAATATGATGAGTTGAAACCCGTATTTCATCTGTTGGTCTAAAATTTGTTCAAAGGTAGGATATCTCCCTATAAAGTTGCTAACTTAGTTGGGTTAATGTTTAAATGAAGGGTATGCGGAATATATTAGTGATCATTGGTTTATTATTTGGGTTGATTGTAAGTTTTGGTCAGATGCCAGCTTATTATCAGGGGATTGACTTTAGTCAGTCATCTGCTACTGTGGAGACTCAATTAAAAAGTTTGATCACGAGTACGCACAACGCACTTTCTTACAGCAGTACCTATTCATGGGTGAAGTTAGCAGATGAAGATGAAAGTAATATTAGCAATGTTATTCTTGTGTACGATGGTGTAAGCATTTCAAAGAATAATACCATTGGTGGGAATAATACAGGTAGTTTTCCTGAAGATTGGAATCGGGAGCACATTTACCCGCAGTCTTTCATTAGTACCACAGCGAAGGGAGATCTTCATCACCTGAGAGCTTGTGATGCTGATATTAACAATGATCGGGGTAATTTACCTTATGTAACAGGTTCTGGTTCCTACGGAACAGTTTCAGGTGGTTGGTATCCGGGTGACGAATGGAAAGGTGATGTGGCGAGAATGATCATGTACATTCATTTGAGATATGATGAGCCCTGGACAGATGTCGGGACACTCAACCTGTTTTTGCAGTGGAATGTAGATGATCCCGTTTCTGATTTCGAGAAGCAGCGCAACAATGTGATTCAAGGCGCGCAGGGGAATAGAAACCCATTTATTGATCAACCTTATTTGGCTACTTTCTTTTGGGGCGGAACTCCTGCAGAAGATACTTGGGGGTGGCCAAATGAAGTAGAAGAGGTTTCTTTGGATCAGATCAATATGTATCCTAACCCGATAACTTCAACAGGTGCTATTTCTTTTTCGAATGTCACCACCACAATTGACGAAATTGTCTTTTATGATTTGTCTGGAAAGTTGGTTCAATCGGTTAGGAAACCAAATGTTTTGAGTGGACAAATGGCGGTGGCAACGAAGTTGCCCTCAGGTGTTTATTTCGTGCAGTTGATTGCCAATGAAGCTAGAGTTACCAAAAAGCTGGTGGTGGAGTGATCATAGTTGTTAGTGCTTTTTTGATTAGAACCTCCCGACTGTAACGTCTAAAAAATTACCTTTGTAGCCTAAATTTTTGAGAAGTGAAAACAGGTTACAGGTCGCACAATAATGGTGAGTTGAGAATGACTCACGTAGGAGAGGAAGTATCATTGGTTGGTTGGGTTCAAAAATCCAGAGACTTAGGAGGTTTAACATTTGTAGATGTTAGGGATCGATACGGAATTACGCAGTTGGCGTTCAACATGGAGTCCAATGAAACATTGTGCAAGAAAGCAAGAACGTTAGGTCGTGAATTTGTGGTTCAGGCTAAAGGAAGAGTAGCTGAAAGAAGTTCAAAAAACAAAAATATTCCTACGGGTGAGATCGAGATTGTGGTGGATGAATTGACGGTCTTGAAAGAAGCGAAGTTACCGCCATTTACGATTGAAGATGAAACGGACGGAGGTGATGAATTGAGAATGCAGTATCGCTTCTTAGACCTGAGAAGAAATCCGTTGAAAAATAATTTACTGCTCCGTCATCAAATGGGACTGGAGACAAGAAAATACCTAAGCGATCAATTGTTTATTGAGGTAGAAACGCCTTATCTGATTAAATCTACTCCAGAAGGAGCAAGAGACTTCGTAGTACCTAGTAGAATGAACCCGGGTGAGTTTTATGCTTTGCCACAGTCGCCACAAACGTTTAAGCAATTGCTAATGGTGAGTGGTTACGATCGCTATTTTCAGATCGTGAAGTGCTTCCGAGATGAGGATCTTCGTGCAGACCGTCAGCCTGAGTTTACACAAATAGACTGCGAAATGGCGTTTGTAGAGCAAGAAGATGTGTTGATGACTTTTGAAGGGCTGGTAAAGCATCTATTTAAGTCGTTAAAGAACGTAACGTTTGAAGGAAACTTCCCAAGGATGGATTATGCTGAAGCGATGGAAAGATACGGTTCGGATAAGCCGGATATTCGTTTTGGGATGGAGTTGAAGAACATTTCTCACTTGGCGCAAAACAAAGGTTTTCAGGTATTTGATGCTTGTGAGGCGGTGATTGCGATTGCAGTTCCGGGTTGTGCTGAATATTCAAGAAAACAACTGGATGCATTAACCGATTGGGTGAAACGTCCACAAATAGGTGCGAAGGGAATGGTGTACGTGAAGTGTAATGCAGATGGTACATTCAAGTCTTCGGTAGATAAGTTCTATTCTCAAGAAGACTTGGCAGCGTGGGCAGAATTTGCTGGAGCTGAGGCTGGAGATTTGATGTTGGTGCTAAGCGGTGATTTAGAAAAGACCAGAAAAATGATGAACGAACTGCGTTTACACATGGGGCGATCACTATTTTCCCGACTAAAAGTGAAGAGGGTGAATAATGAGTTATGCAGAATACGAATTGACAGTCGGTATGATGTGTCAGAATCATTGCTTCTTCAAAAGTTAGTAAGCTATAGTGCTGAAAGCTATGTTGTTGTAAAACTAGAAGGTGAAAAAGTCTCGATTATAGATGGTAGTCTTTTCAAGGTTCTTCCTAAAGATGTTCATGATTCTGTAGTTTATGGAGATAAGGGACAAAGAAGGACAAGACTTCATTATTTTGTTGTGGTTAAAGGTGATATTGAAGTGGTAAAGAATCTACGGGATGATATTGATAAAGCTGTGAACCCAATGAATTCTAATAACTTCAAACCGCTTTGGGTTCTGGATTTTCCATTGTTAGAGTGGGATGAGGATACAGAAAGATATCATGCGATGCACCATCCGTTTACTTCTCCTAAAAAAGAAGACTTTGATAAGTTAGAATCTGCTCCGGGAGAGGTGAGAGCCAATGCGTATGACTTGGCGATCAACGGAGTTGAAGTAGGAGGTGGTTCGATTAGAATTCACGATGCCGCGATCCAATCCAGAATGTTTGATTTGCTTGGCTTTACTAAGGAAGAAGCGCAGGCGCAGTTTGGATTCTTAATGAGTGCATTTGAGTATGGAGCTCCTCCGCATGGCGGAATTGCATTTGGATTTGATAGATTGTGTTCGCTTTTTGGAGGGCAGGATAGTATTCGTGATTTCATTGCTTTCCCAAAGAACAATAGTGGTAGAGATGTGATGATTGATGCGCCAGCTGTTATTGATGAAGCTCAATTGAAAGAGTTAAGTTTGGATGTGACCGTTAAAGAAAGTGCAGAATGATAACCAAACCTTCTGATTTAATAACCAACGAGTACTTTTCGGGATACGTAAATCTTGCAGAAGGTGATGATTTGCTTCAAGCACTCGAACAAACCTGTGAGGAAGCCTTAATGGTGTATCAAGGTATTTCTGAAGAGCAAGCCGCTTTCGCATATCAAGAAGGAAAGTGGACAATCAAACAACTGTTGCAGCATATCATAGATACAGAACGCGTGTTTTGCTATCGCGCTTTGTCGTTCGCTCGCGGTGATCAGCAAAACTTGTGCGGTTTTGAAGAAGATAATTTTGCTGCGAATGATCATGCGGAACAAAGAATGTGGGAAGACTTAATAAGAGAATATGTAGTGCTAAGAGAGTCAACACTCGCATTGTTTGATTCGTTTGCAGAAGAAGCGTTGGATCGAGAAGGAGTTGCAAATAATGTTAGGTTTACGCCTAGAATTTTGGGGTGGGTATTAGTTGGGCATGATGCGCACCACCTTAATGTGCTAAAAGAACGATACCTAACTAAACTTTAGGGCTGTAGGTGCCAATATGTCGTTCCTTTTTACTTTCGTAGATGTCTGCGATGGTTACCAAAATTCCAGTTTCTTCTACATCGCCAAAATGGTCGTTTAGGGCTGTTCCAAACGTATTCATGGTAGAAGATAAGTTCATGTAAGAATTGATCAATGGAGGTATGTTTTCTCCTAAGGAACGTACTTTTTTATTCAGAATCGTATGCGCTTTCTTGTAGTCCAAACCTTCGATGGATTTAACAAATTCACTCACATCCGTATGATAGGGTAATTGGTTCTTAACGGTAGCCAATTTTTCACGATCCGGGAATAGCGTATTCATAAAAGCAAGAATACTGTCTCGAGCTTCTTTATTGAAGTCTAGATACATAGTCACTTTTCCGAAAAAATGTTCCACTTTCGGGTTGTCTACTACCAGTGCGCCCAGTCCATCCCACAAGTTATCTAAAGAAAACAATCCTTTGCGATTGGCAGGAGACGGTTGGTACTTAGGTTGAACAAATGATCTGCCCAATTCTATAGTGTATGGAAGGTAGTTAGATAAAAAATCTTCAGAGAACTTAAATAAATGAGAAGTTGCAATATGAGGTTCGTCACCGTCAAACTTAATGTTGTCGCATTTAATGAAGCGGTAGCCACCAACCATCTCTTCTTCTTCAGGATCCCAGACAATTAATTGCTCGTAAGGCGCTTCTTCTTCAAAGTCAAAATGGTCTAAATCACAATCTTTACCCGTTCCTCCTCCAGCAGTTCTAAAAGATAATTCTCGTAGTCTACCTACCTCTCTCAATAGGTTGGGAGCATTACGGTGATCAAAGACGTAAATTTCATTGTCACCTTTATTTGTTTTTCGCACAAAAGTCTCTTTGTTGAGTTCTGCTTTTAACAAAGGCAACGCTATGGGGTCAATAATCTTTTCCATAAGTAATAAATACGTGACGTCAACGAGTTGTTTCGTTTTTATACCGCTATCAAAAACTGGTAGTGATAAAACGCTAGCTCCAACCGATTTTCGGTAGAAGCAAATTTAGCGATTACTCCGAAAAAAAAGAAACTTGTGTTAAGAAATGATTAACGACAATTTGTTGGAACTAATGAAGGTTGTTTTGACCTAGTCCATATACGTGTTCTTTCAACCACTGCACCCATTCTGCTGATGTCTTCGTGTTATCAAAATGCGTTCCCGGGATAGGTTTCCCAATTTCAAAGTGGATGGTGTTACCTCTTTGCGTAAAGAGTTCGTCTGGAAGATAGAACATTTCGATATTCGCTTCAATAAATACCTTTTTGCGGTAGTATCCTACATTATAGAACCGTTTGGAGTTAAATCCTTTGATATGAACGGGAATAATGTCTTTTTTGAATTCTGCCGCTTTTTCTACGATACTGCGCTTCCATAGAAGGTCTTCAATGTGTTTTTTGCCGGTTTTTTGAATTTGGTCAGACGAAGGTTTTCGATGTCGTCTGGATACCATGCCAGCTGGAAAGATCAATACGGCTTCCTTAGAGGTATACGCAGCATTAAAAGCTTGACGATATTCTTCGCTATTGTCACCAAAAACATTCACAGGGATAAAGTTGTCGACTAGATTGTCTACTTGCATCAAAATATCATTAACAAAGAATTTGAAGTCTTTGCGAACGCTTCCAACCACGTGCATAAATGCCATTCCGTCCAAACCTCCCATGGGGTGGTTGGCAGCCAAGAATACACCGCCTTCCTTTGGGATGTGCTCAATTCCATTCACAGAGATATTTACACCCAGTTCACTCAAAACGCCATCTAGAAAATCCCATCCTTTCTTATCTCTGTTGCGATAGATGACAGAATTGATTTGGTCTTGTCTTACGGTTCGTTTGACGTAGTTGAGAACCGGTTTGGGCATCAGCTTAAGAAGTCGAGGGTTTTTGTCTGCCAAGGCTTTTTCAACGTCAACCATCTTATTCTCTTCTGGCACGTCAATGATCAAGGGTTCTTCAGAAATACTCACGTTATAGTTCTTTTGTTTTTCAAAGAACTCAATAAAAAGTGAAGCAAATATTACCCTAGCGTTGTGAGTAATTTAAGAAATCTGGCTATTTCGGAGCCAGTCCATATACTTTTTCCTTGAGCCATTGCACCCATTCTTCAGGTTTTTTGGAGTCGTCCCAATGAGAAGCTGAAATCGGTTTTCCAAATTCAAAATGAATAGTTTTTCCGTTTTGCTTGAACATTTCATCAGCCAAAAAAAACATTTCCAAATTAGCTTTTACACCCAATTTCTTTCGCCATTTCGCTATATTATAGAACTTGTTGCTATTCTGTGCTGTGATGTGCACGGGTACAATAGGTTTTTTGTGCTCCCTAGCTTTAAGGATAATGCTTTTCTTCCATTGCAAATCTTCTATTTTGCCTCTTTTCTGCTTTCTGGAAACGAGACCAGCTGGAAAGATCAAAAGGCATTGGTCTGAACTGTAAACCTCTTCAAATCGTTTTTTGTATTCCCTTCCGTTCATGCCATGTTTGTTCACCGGAACAAAGAAGGGACCGTAATTTTTGACCTGCATTAATAGGTCATTGACAAAAAACTTGATGTCCATCCGTACTAGACTTACTACGTGCATGAAAGCTACACCATCAAGACCACCAAGCGGGTGATTTGCAGTGAGGTAAACCCCACCTTCTTGTGGAATGTTCTCTAAGCCACTGTAGGTTACATTAATCCCCATTTCCTCTACGCCTGCATCCAGAAAGTCCTTTCCTGTTTTGTGACGATTGCGATAGATGATGTGGTTCAGTTCGTCCTGATGTAAAGTCTTTTTGATATACCGCAATAGCAGACCTGGCATCCACTTCAAAAGCTTGGGATTCTTGTCTTTGATTGCTTTTTCTACATCAATCAATCGGTCTTCCTTCGGGACAAATTCGATGTCAGTTTTCTTTTTTGCCATGGTTCGATTTCGAGTACAAAGATATCTGATTTCATAAAAAATCAAGAAGTGATATTTAACATTGTAATGTGTATAACTGTCCCACTTTTTCCCACACTATTTTGTGGTTGATTTTTTGAGGTTAATCATACTAATAGTAGGCTTTTTTGGTTGGTAAGTATTTTTGTAATAGTTTTGTTTAAAACAAAGTTATCCACAGAAGGTATTTTTGTGGGAAAAAGTGGGAAAATAATTTTTAGCTTTACGCTCAAATCGCGCGAGTACACGTATGACAGGTTTTATTGGGGAATATCATTGCAAATTGGATTCAAAGGGGAGGCTTTCTCTTCCTGCTGATCTGCGAAAGCAATTGTCTCCAGATGACGCTGAGTCATTTGTGATCTCCCGTGGAGTTGATGACTGTCTTTCGCTTTACACGATGTCAGAATGGGATCGGGTAATGGAGAAGCTGAGGTCGCTCAACAGGTTTAAGGCTAAGGATAGAAAGTTTGCCCGCATGTTTCAAAAAGGGGCAACGAAGATTTCGCTGGATTCTAGCGGAAGGTTGCTATTTCCAAAAACCTTGATGGGTTGGGCTGGTATTCAGAAAGACATCGTCTTGGTGGCTAATGTGGACTTATGGGAAGTCTGGGATAAGAAGCGGTATGAAGAGCTTCTTGATTCAGATTGGGATGAGTTCGAAGGGTTAGCTGCTGAAGTTATGGGCGGTGTTGACGATGAATGATAGTTATCACATACCAGTTCTTTTACATGATGCTGTAGAAATGTTAGTGCAGGATACTGCTGGGGTCTATGTTGATGTCACGTTTGGTGGTGGTGGGCATTCGCTGGAAGTGCTTAAGTGCCTTGGGCAAGAAGGGAAATTGGTGGCGTTTGATCAGGATCGAGATGCTCAGGATAACCTTGTGCAAGATAGTCGATTCGAGTTCGTGCCGCAGAACTTCTCGTTCGTCAAGAATAATCTTCGAATGCTTGGGTTGTTGCCGGTAGATGGCTTGCTCGCTGATCTGGGGGTGTCATCGCATCAGTTCGATACAGCTGAGCGAGGTTTTTCTTTTCGATTTGAAGCAAAGCTAGATATGCGAATGGATCGAGATGCGGCTTTGAGTGCTGCCAGAGTGGTGAATGAGTATGAGGAGGAGGAGTTGGCAAAGGTGTTTTGGTTGTATGGTGAACTGAAGAATTCCAGAAAGTTAGCGAGGGTGATTGTTCAATCCAGAACTGAAAAGAGAATTCAGACGGTAGGTGAGTTGAAAGAAGTGATTGCTGGTTTAGTTCCCGAGGTGAAGCAGAAGAAGTTTTTGGCGCAAGTGTTTCAAGCGCTGAGAATTGAGGTGAACGATGAAATGGAGGTGTTGAGGTTGTTGTTGGAGCAGTTGCCGGATGTGATTAAGGAAGGTGGGAGAGTGGTGTTTATTACCTATCACTCACTGGAGGATCGCATGGTGAAGAACTTCATTAAGGCTGGGAATATAGCTGGCGAGTTGAATAAAGATTTCTACGGGAATGTATTAAGACCATTTAAGGAGGTGAATCGAAAGCCGATTATTCCTTCTGAAGATGAAATTGAAAGAAATCCAAGGTCACGAAGCGCAAAAATGCGTGTGGCTGAAAGAATATGAGTGAAGAGACGAAAAATATCAAAAAAGTTGCGAGGAAGCTAAACCCAAAAGGATTGGTGTCGGGCGAACTGTTGCAGAATGGGAATGTATTGAAGAATCTTCCCTTTTTGTCGTATGTCGCGCTTTTGATGATTGTCTACATCGCTTACGGATATTATGCAGATAATACGATTCGAGCGCTCAGCGCAGAGGAGAAGCGGTCGGATAAGTTGTATTCAGAGCTACAATCCTTGATGGAGGTGTATAACCAAAAAAGCCTTCAAAGTGCAGTAGCTGAAAAGTTGGAGAATAAAAAAATATATGAAGCAAAAGATCCGCCAAGAGTGATTTGGTTGGAGAGTGAAGAAGAATGAAAGAGAAAGGGCAAATAATACGTGTGTACCTCGTGTACGTGGGGGTGTTGCTTTTTGCGGTAGCCATTTTTTCGCGTGTCCTGTATCTGCAGTTGTGGAGTGACGTGGAATTAAAGGAAGAGGTGGAGCAGTCTACTATTAAGTTGAAAGAGATTGATGCGCCTCGTGGGAATATTTTCGCTGATAACAGTCAAAAGACAGCGCTCGCACTTTCTGTTCCTCGGTACGATATTCACATGGATTTGGTGACCATTGATAGTGCTGTATTTGAAGAAAACGTAATGGCGTTATCTGATAGCTTGGCGAAGTTGTTTGGCGGAGCTTCGATGGAATGGGAGCAGGGTTTGAGAACAGCTCGGCAGGAAAAAAACATGTACTATGCCATTAAGAAGAATTGTACGCACATTCAATTGCAGCAGTTAGAGTCTTTTCCCATTCTTGAACTCGGTCAGTTTAGTGGGGGTTACATTAAGATTCCCAAGACCATTCGCGTGACACCTTTTGATCAATTGGCTAGGAGAACGATAGGTTATTATAAGCCTGCTACCATTAATTCAAAAGCTTACGCTGTTGGTTTGGAAGGGGCATATAATAGGTACTTAGAAGGAGAGGATGGACAATTGTTGATGGAGCGAATTGCTGGATTTGATGATGATGCCTGGAAGCCGATTAACAGTGAGTTAAACCACGAACCAGTTCCTGGAAAGGATGTTTACACCACCATAGATGTAAACATACAGGATGTGGCGCATAGCGCGCTGATGAAGCAGATGGTTGAACAGAATGCGCAGAAAGGTTGTGCGGTATTGATGGAAGTGGAGACAGGTTATATTAAGGCGATTGCTAACCTGACTAAGGATACTGTGAATGGAGGTTTTAAAGAGTCTTTTAATCATGCTGTGGGAATGTCCTCCGAGCCAGGTTCAACATTCAAATTGGCATCACTAATGGTGGCGTTGGATGATGGTGTGGTTCGTATTACGGATAGTGTTTCTATGCCAGGGAAGTATAGTTTTTATGGTGTAAGTCTTCATGATTCAAAGCCTGGAGGGTATGGTAAGAATACGATTCAGTACGCTTTTGAGGTGTCTTCAAACGTAATGTCTAAAATTATCAACGACAACTATGCTACGCAGCCTCAGTTGTTTGTGGATGGTTTGAAAGAGATCGGGATTCATCAGCCACTAGGGTTGGATATTCCGGGAGAAGGAAAGCCGGTAATTAAAGATGCGTCCGATGAAACTTTTTCTGGGATCTCACTGCCGTGGATGGCGATAGGCTATGAGGTGCTGCAGACACCGTTGCAGACATTGGCGCTCTATAATGCTGTGGCGAATAATGGAGTAATGGTGAAGCCGCAGTTCGTCAAAGAGATACGATCAGGCAATGAGGTGGTTGAAGAATTTCCGCCCGTGGTGCTGAATTCAATGGTTTGTAAAGTAACCACTTTGCTTGATTTACAGGAGTTGCTGAAAGGCGTAGTAGAAAGAGGTACCGCAAAGAATATCAAAGCACGTGGTTTTGATATTGCAGGTAAAACCGGTACCGCAAAAATTGCTCAAGATGGAGCCTATTCAGATAAGTATCAGGCTTCTTTCGTAGGGTATTTCCCTGCTGATGATCCCAAGTATTCTTGTGTGGTGGTGATTCAAGGGCCTACCAAGCAGATCTATGGTTCGGCTGTGTCGGGTACAGTATTCAAAGAAATTGCAGATAAAGTATACGCCAGCGGTCTAGAAAACACACGTTCAGACATGGAAGAGCAGTTGGCTGTAAGTGCTTATCCTTATTCTAAGAATGGGGACAGAAACGAACTCAAGAAAGTGTTTGCTCAAATGGGTGTTCCCGTGAAAGACAATAGTGGCAACTCGAATTATGTGGCAACGGTAACAGGAGATCAACAGGTAGAAATGAATGCCAAAGATTTTCAGGACAACCTTGTTCCATCTGTCATCGGGATGGGGTTGGTGGATGCACTTTTTGTATTGGAATCGAGAGGGCTGAGCGTAAAAGTAAATGGAAGTGGAGTAGTAAAAGATCAGTCAATCAATCCGGGTACGGAACTGATCAAAGGACAATTAATAATACTGGATTTGATATAGCATGAAGTTATTGAAGGATGTCATATATGGAGTAAGAATAGAAGAAGTAGTTGGGTCAACCAATATCGCAGTTGAGCACGTGGCGTATGATTCTCGTAAGGTTGGGAAATTTACCATGTTCGTTGCGCTAAAAGGGACGCAGGTTGACGGTCATCAATTCATTGATAAGGCAATTGAAATGGGTGCGGTGAGTATCGTGTGCGAAGAGTTGCCAACCGAGATAAAAGCAGGAGTTACGTACGTCAAGGCGGTTAACACCTCCACGGCATTGGGTGTAATCGCAGCTAATTTTTATGATCATCCATCAGAGCGTCTAGCATTGATCGGTGTGACAGGAACCAATGGTAAGACCACATCAGTGACATTGCTGTATAACCTGTTTCGCTTGTTTGGTGAAAAGGTCGGACTCATCTCTACGGTGGTCAATAAAATTCATAACGAAGAAGTTGAATCTACGCATACTACACCAAACGTGTTGGACTTAAATGAACTCTTGTCAAGAATGGTTGAGAGAGGGTGTAAGTATTGTTTCATGGAAGTGAGCTCGCATGCTGTTCATCAGCATCGGGTTCACGGAGTGAAATTCTCAGGAGGAGTATTTACAAATATTACAAGAGATCATTTGGATTATCATGGAACCTTTGATTCGTATATCGCTGCTAAGAAAGGGTTTTTCGATGCCCTTCCAGCTGATTCTTTTGCTTTGGTCAATGCAGATCAGACGCATGCTGAAACCATGGTGCAGAACTCAAAAGCAAAGGTGGCTACTTATAGCGTTACAACACCTTCAGAATTCAAGACGAAGATCGTAGAAAACAGTTTTCAAGGTCTGCATTTAGTAATTGACAATAAGGATACACACCTCAAGCTTATCGGAGATTTCAATGCATATAATGCTACAGTTGCTTACGCAGTGGCTGTTTTGCTAGGTAAAGATAAGTTGGAAGTATTAGCAGCCCTGAGTCGACTGGAACCGCCTGCTGGACGATTTCAGCAGTATGCTTCGGAGACAGGAATCACGGCTATTGTGGACTATGCGCATACCCCTGATGCTTTAGAGAATGTTTTAAAGACAATCAAGAATATCCGTAAAGGAAATGAGATGGTGATCACGGTTGTAGGGTGTGGTGGAGATCGGGATAAAGGGAAGCGTCCAGTGATGGCTGAGATCGCAACGCGTTTGTCGGATCAAGTGATTCTGACTTCGGATAACCCTCGAACAGAAGATCCAGATGGAATTATCGAGGATATGAAAGTAGGAGTGGCAAAAGAAAATGCAAAAAAAGTGTTGGCTATTACTTCACGAAAAGAAGCGATCAATACGGCTTGTGCGCTGGCGCATGGAGGTGATATCCTTTTGATTGCAGGTAAAGGCCATGAGGATTATCAGATTCTTGGAACAGAAAAAGTCCACTTTGACGATTACGAAACCGTAACAGAAACCTTAAAAAAATTGAATAAATAATGTTATACCACTTATTCGAATACCTACAAGAGCAAAATGTCCCGGGAGCGGGGTTGTTTCAATACATCTCCTTCCGTGCAGGTATGGCGATCATCGTTTCGCTATTGATTTCAATGGTGATGGGCGGTCGCTTGATTCGTCTATTGCACAGATTACAGGTGGGCGAAACAATTCGTGACTTAGGACTGGAAGGACAGAATGAAAAGGCGGGAACTCCTACAATGGGTGGTTTGATCATTTTGGGGTCGATTTTGGTGCCAACCTTATTGTTCGCCAAGCTGGATAATATCTATACCATCACCATGTTGATCGCAACGGTTTGGTTAGGGTTGATCGGTTTTCTGGATGATTACATCAAAGTATTCAAGAAGAACAAAAAAGGATTAGCCGGGAAGTTTAAGGTAGTTGGGCAGATAGGAGTAGGAATTATTGTGGGGTCGTTATTATACTTTCATGACGATGTGGTAGTGAAGGAGAAGGAGTATATACTGGGCGGTGAGAACATGGTGGTAATGCAGGGGGATAGTCCAGTGATGGATGAGGTCGGAACAGAGAAGGTTGAAGCTTTCATTCTAGATGAGTTTGGGGAAGAAAAAGCCGAAGAGCTTGTTTTTCTTGGGAAAACTAAAGTAGGAGAGACGACATACTATTTGGACAAGAATGGGCTGTACAAATGGGATGAACACAAATCTCACAAAACCACCATTCCATTCATCAAAAACAATGAGTTCGACTACGAGTGGTTTGGGCTGGGCGATCTGACCTGGATCATCTTCGTTCCACTGGTCATTATTATTGTTACAGCGGTTTCGAATGGTGCTAATCTTACGGATGGATTGGATGGCTTAGCAACCGGAACGAGTGCGATCATCGGTACTACGCTAGCGATCTTTGCCTACCTGTCGGGTAACGCCATTTTCGCTGATTATTTGAATATCATGTACATCCCAGATGCGGGTGAACTCGTAATCTACATCTCTTCATTTATCGGAGCAACGATTGGGTTCTTGTGGTATAACTCATACCCGGCAAAAGTATTTATGGGAGATACTGGTTCGCTGGCCTTGGGAGGGATCATCGCCACGTTTGCGATAGCGATTCGAAAGGAGTTGTTGATCCCTGTAATCTGCGGAGTGTTCTTGATTGAGAATGTTTCTGTGATGATTCAGGTGGCTTATTTCAAATACACAAAGAAGAAAACAGGAGAAGGAAAACGAATTTTCTTGATGGCACCATTGCACCATCATTACCAAAAGAAAGGAATGCATGAAGCGAAGATTGTAGCGCGATTCTGGATTGTCGGAATCATACTGGCGGTGCTTTCAATCGTGACATTGAAATTGAGATAAAATGGAGAAAGACGCTTGATTTAAGACAATGGACGCTAGATATCTACTAAGAAAATTTCTCTAGCGTCAAGTGTCAAAAGTCAAGCATCAAAAAAATAGAAATGAAAAAGCGAATAGCAATACTTGGAGGGGGTGAAAGTGGAGTAGGAGCTGCTATTCTGGCGAAGAAAGAGGGGTTTGATGTGTGGGTGTCTGATAGGGGGAAACTCAAAGACAAACACAAAGAAGTTCTTTTAAATAATGACATAAAGTGGGAAGAAGGAGTGCATACGCACGAAGAGATCTTTAAAGCTGCTGAGGTGATTAAAAGTCCGGGAATTCCGGATACTGTTCCAATGATCGTAGAGTTACGTGAGAAAGGGATTCCAGTCATTTCAGAAATCGAGTTCGCAGGAAGGTATGTGAAGTCGAATGCTAAGAAGATTTGCATCACAGGAAGTAATGGGAAAACCACTACAACCATGATGTTGTATCACATCCTTTCTCAAGCTGGACTTAACGTAGCCGTGGGTGGTAACGTTGGGAAAAGCTTTGCAGCACTAGTTGCAACAGGTGATTTCGACTACTACGTTCTCGAGCTTAGTAGTTTTCAATTGGATGGAATGTTTGACTTTAAAGCTGACATCGCGATCCTCTTGAACATCACACCAGACCATTTGGATCGGTACGACTACAAATTCCAGAATTACGTGGACAGTAAGTATCGAATCATCCAAAATCAAGGTCTCGGAGATGTATTCATCTACAACTACGATGACCCCACGATACAAGCAGAAAACAACAAACGAAATTTCAAGCAACAGACATACGCTTTCTCTCACGAGGTGGAGCTGACAGAAGGAGCTTGGGTAACAACAAACAAACAAATACAAACTAACATTAACAACCAACAAACAAACATGTCTATTCACGAATTAGCACAGCAAGGTAAGCACAACGCTTACAACTCTATGGCATCGAGCATTGCCAGTAGGGTATTAGAAATTAGAAAAGAAATTATCAGAGAGTCGCTCTCTGACTTTCAAAATGTAGAACACAGATTAGAGTTCGTGGCATCCGTTCATGGAATCGACTTTATCAACGATTCAAAAGCTACGAATGTTAACTCTACCTGGTATGCTTTGGAGAGCATGCAAAAACCAACCATCTGGATTGCAGGAGGTGTAGATAAAGGAAATGACTACACGATGCTTGAAGGTTTGGTGAAGGATAGAGTAGAGGGAATCGTGTGTTTAGGAAAAGATAACTCAAAGCTACACAAAGCATTTGAAGGAATGGTGGAGAACATTTGGGATGCAACTACAGCAGAGGAAGCCGTAGGGTTAAGTTACAGATTAGCAAAGAAAGGATACACCGTATTGTTATCTCCTGCATGCGCGAGTTTTGATCTTTTCGAAAACTACGAAGAGAGAGGAAATCAATTTAAGAGAGCAGTAAGGTCATTATAATTTAAAGACGTTAGACCCTTGATTTCTGGACGCTTGACACTTTCTAATTAACATTAGGAAAAGTTGAAAGTCTAGCGTCAAGTATCAAGAGTCGAAAAATTATTGAATATGAATAAAGTTAAGTCATTAAAAGATCAAATGTTAGAGGCTCGGAAGAAGAGTATGAGTCTTTTTGCAGACATCGCACATCGGCTAGAGTCGGTTGCGGAGATTAATGGTGTAGAGTGGATCAACGATTCTAAAGCTACGGATCTGGATTCTACGTACTACTCTTTGGAGTTAATGGAAAAGCCAGTGATTTGGATTGCTGCAAGTTCCGAGGTAGAGTTACCTTATAGTATGCTTGAAAAGCTGGTGAAGTATAAAGTGAAGCAGATTATTTGCTTCGGAGCGTACGAAACGAGTTTGAAATATTCCTTTGCCAATATGGTAGATGGGTACGCGCACAAGTCTACGCTAGAAGAGGCTGTAGAGACAGCTGCTGAGTGGGCAGAAGGAGATGATGTCGTGTTGTTTTCTCCTGGAACATCCAGCTTTGCGTTGTATGATAATTACAGAGAACGAGGAGAACATTTTAGAACGTTGGTAAATAAATTAGACGCTTGACTTTAGACTATTGACGCTAGACACCTTCTTAAGTTGTTAGTTTAGTGTCAAGCGTCAGTGATCTAGCGTCTAAAATTAAAGCATGCAAGAAATAATAGACAAATACCTAAAAGGCGATAAGACCATCTGGACCGTTGTGATTTTGCTCACATTGGCTTCAACGGTGATTGCGTTGAGTGCGAGCTCTAACATGGCGTATCGTCTTACTGAAGGGAATGCTACACCATTCTGGTTTAAGCACGTGGCTACTTTGGTACTAGGTTTTGTGATGATGATTTATTTACAGCATTTTAAGTTCAAGTATTTTTCTAGAATCTCTCAAATGGGAATCTGGGTAGCAGGAATATTGCTTTTAATGACCCTGTTGTTTGGTAGGAATATTAACTCTGCACAACGATGGATCATGGGGTTCCAACCTTCCGATTTAGCGAAGATTGTGCTCATACTCTATATCGCCAGATTGCTAGTGATCAAGCAAGATAAATTGCACGATTTCAAAGAAGGAGTTCTTCCTTTAATTATTCCCGTTGCAGGGATTTGTATTCTCATTTTGCCAGCCGATTTTTCAACGGCATTTATGCTCGGAACAGCCAGTTTTATCTTACTCTTTGTTGGTGGAGTAAAAATAAAGCATCTACTAGCCGTTGTTGGTGGAGCAATCGTGTTGTTCATGATGTTGATAATGATCAATAAAGCTACAGGGATCCTTCCTAGGGCAGCAACTTGGGAAAAACGAATCGTGAGCTTTTTGGGGGTGGTAGATGAGACAGAAGAGAATGCAGAGGATAAACTAGATAATTATCAGGCGATGCAAGCAGTCACAGCTGTTGTAAATGGAGGTTTAGTGGGCAAAGGGCCTGGAAGAGGAAACGTAAAAAATGATACTTATTCTGCGCAATCCGACTTTGTCTTTGCAACAATTATCGAAGAGTTCGGAGCCTTATTTGGGGCATTTATACTGTTGATACTCTATCTCACCTTTTTCTTTAGGAGCGTGCGAGTCGCCTTAAAGGCTAATAGTAGCTTTGGGGCATATGCCGCTTTCGGGTTGAGTTTCCTGCTCGTTCTTCAAGCAATGATCAACATGGGTGTGGGTGTTAACCTCCTTCCGGTAACAGGACAGCCCTTGCCTTTAATTAGTATGGGAGGTACTTCGATTTTGTTTACCTGCATTTCTATCGGGATTTTATTGAACGTGAGTAAAAGTGTTGAATCAAATGAAAAGCAATTGGCATGAGTAAGCAACCAAGAGTAATCATATCAGGAGGTGGAACAGGAGGACATATTTACCCAGCATTGGCTATTGCAAACGCCATCCAAGAAAGATACCCAGAGGCAGCTATTTTGTTTGTTGGCGCCAACGGAAAAATGGAAATGGAGAAAGTCCCAGCAGCCGGATATGAAATTAAAGGATTAGATATTGCAGGGATTCAGCGCAAAAAAATCTGGAAAAACTGGAACTTCCCCTACAAGTATCTCAAAAGCAAGATGGCGGCTAAAAAAATCATCAAAGGATTTGATCCTATGATTGCTATAGGCGTTGGAGGGTATGCGAGCGGACCAACGTTGATTCAATCAGGAAAGTTAGGTGTACCTACGCTGTTGCAAGAACAAAACTCTTATGCAGGGTTAACAAATAAAATCTTAGCGAAAAAAGCGAACAAGATTTGTGTCGCATACGATAACATGGATCAATTTTTTCCAAAAGAGAAGATTGCAGTAACAGGGAATCCTGTTCGGAAAGATATTTTGGACCTGAGTGGTAAAAGAGAAGAGGCAATCGCACACTTTGGACTAGATCCCGATAAGAAAACGATTTTACTCATTGGAGGTTCGTTAGGGGCTAGAACATTAAACGATAGCATTGCAGGAGGATTACAACAACTTACAGACGCGGGTGTACAAATGATTTGGCAAACGGGAAAGATCTACGAAACAGAAATGACGCAAAAAGCAAAAACTCACGGAGACGATAACATCAAACCGATGGCTTTTATCAATCGAATGGATCTAGCATATGCAGCTGCAGATGTGGTGATCAGTCGTGCTGGAGCCCTTTCTGTGAGTGAGTTGTGCTTGGTTAAGAAACCTTGCGTTTTAGTGCCTTCGCCCAACGTTGCAGAGGATCATCAGACGAAAAATGCAAAATCGCTTGTTGATAAATCAGCGGCACTCCTTGTGAAAGACGTTGATTCTCAGACGAAATTAGTGCCTGAGATATTGGCTTTGCTTCAAAACGAGGCAAAAATGAGTGAATTAAGTAACAATATAGCTGCATTGGGGAAACCGAATGCGGCTGAAGATATA
>CAYLYX010000004.1:0-20092 GCA_964387945.1 uncultured Flavobacteriales bacterium
CGTTTTGAATGGTCGAAAACAATGCTCCCGGTTCCTTCCAAGTAGCAGCCAATGTTTTCGGCATCTGTAAAATCTATGATGCGTTCGCAACGGAAGTTGCTCTCTAGGTGGTGAATGACATCCTCTCTTCTTTCAAGCCTTCTATTTTCAGCTTCCATTGGAAAGATGGCAACGATTCCATCGTGATGGGTGGCAAACCAATTATTCGGGAAAATGGAATCAGGCGTATGTGGTTCGGGGGTATCCTCAAATACAGTGACCGAAATGCCTACAGTTCTGAGTTGCATGACCATCTTGTCGAACTCTTGTAACGCTTGTGACTGAGCAGTGCTGTCACCCTCACCCTTTTGTTGGAAGCGATTGGAATTAGCGGTTTGCTCATTGTATCCAAATGAGCACGGACGAATCATGATGATGGCATTGGTTGGCGCCATTACTTGATTTTAATCGTTTTTTCAAACGTACATTTTGACACGATTGACCCTCCATTGAACCCACTTGGCATTTTTCCTTTGGTTGTTCGGGTGAGGTTGAGCATTCCTTTGTCAATATCTCCTCCAGGAAAATTGTCAGGATCAATAGTTACACTGTTGCCAGAAACGTATTCTTCGAAGACGATCACCCAATTGCTAGCAGTATCTTTAACAGAAAAGTTGACCTTCGTTTCACCACCATCGCCTTTCCATGATACGTCAAAAGCTTCTCCTTTTTTTACCTTGCCAGGGTAATCTACTTTTTTGAAGAAGGTAGGTGTGGTTACCGTAAACGGATATGCTGTAGAATCGGCCAAGGTAATAACAACTTGATAGTCTTTGTTTTCTTTTACGTCAATGGTTCGTTTGTAGCAGGTAACACCAAACTCCATGAGATCACCCTCTACTTTTATATCGCCTTCCAATAGTTCAATGTAGGCTCCGTTTTTATCAGAGAGACAAGCGTTTACTTTGTTGGAAACACCATAATCATCTTCAGCATGCTGTAGAATGATGTTGGGAGTCACTAGTCCGGGGTCTGAAACAGGAGTGTCAGATAGGGGAGAAGAGCAGCTTGCAAATAGCACAAGGGCTCCAAAGAAGTAGATCAGTTTTTTCATGGTATCTTGTTTAGTCGTGAAATTCGTATCGAAAATAAAATTGATTTTGAAGTGTACCAAATAGACTTAGGCCTATTTTTCTTTTTCATTGAGGTATTCGTCTGTGAAATGTCCTTTTTTCTTTTCCTGACTAAATTTATTCGCGTTGTAATCTTTCGAGCCTCCTTTTGGAATCGACAAACTCGTCCAAGCGTCATTTTTGATTAACCTTCCAAGGTAGACGATTTGTCCAACATGATAGGCATAGTGAGCCAATTGACGGTTGATGGCTTCCGTGATGGTGTGTCCCTGATTACGAATATAAATTAACTGATTCCAATTCGTTTCATTGATGCTATCAAGTGCTGCAAAGAGACATTGCCATCCTTCTTCCCATTTTTGTAGAAGTTCTTCTTTGTTTTGAATGGTAGCCTCAAATTCTTGATCGCGATTCCGCCAGTCTTTCTCGCCATCTTCTGTTAAGAAGTTAGTCCATCGAGAAAGCATGTTGCCCCAAAGGTGTTTTACCATAACTGCAATCGTGTTACTCGCTTCGTTCGGTTGGTAGAATAAATCCTCTTCAGACAATTGTACGAATGTTTTGTCGCCCAGTTGCTGGTAATAAGCAAATTGCTTACGTACACTTTGAAGGTAGTCTTCCATGCTAAATTTTATTAAACTTCTTAGTAATTATTTGCTCATCGTTGCGCAGCTGAATGAAGTAGGTTCCAGTTGGCAGTTCCTTGAGGGAAATGCTGGTTTGTTTTGTGAATTTACCAGAAGTCACTGCTTGGCCTAAACTATTATAGATGCTAAAATCAGTAGTGGTATTGCTCCGAAGGTTAATCACGTTAAGCAGCTCTCCGGCAGGATTAGGGAAAATTCTAAAATCTTGTTTTTCGAGAAGGTTAACACCAGCCATAGCTGGATCATATAAGTTGATATTATCCAAGTAGAAGTCATTACCGTTATCCTTGTTAAACTCAAACATTACTCTAAACTCATCCGTCCAGAAACTAGAAGTAATGTTGGTAACGGTAGCATTCTTCCATTCTGTACTAGAAGGAATAAAAGGTGTGGCGATGGAGTCGGTTTTGGTGAGTAAGGAGGTACCGTTGAGCTGTTTTCGGATTTGCCAGTTTTCTCCACAGTCTTTACTAACCCAAACCCTCAAGTTGTCACTAACTGTGCTGCTTGTAGTTTTGGCGAAGGCATAGTCGAAACTAAGTTCTAGGTCATTAACGCCTGTGAGGTCCAATACTTCTGAAACGAGTTGATTTTGTTCTCCTTGCATTCCATCAAGATTGTTCAGGCGAAGACTGTAAGTACTGTTTGCAGCTGCGTCAGACGTGATTGACCAATTAGCAAACCCTCCTTCGTCAACAGGAATTACCTGAGTGGGCAACACATTGGCTTCAAAACCTTCAATTAATGAATTTGCCACGCCTGGGGCAGGTAATACCGTAACAGTAGCCGTTTTCGTAATGCTGTCTGAAGTACTACCATCGCCACTTACCAACTTTACATCGTACGTACCTGCTGTCTGGTAAACAATCGAAGGATTTTGATCCGTTGAAGTAGCTGGAGTTCCACCATCAAAAACCCAGTTCCATTGAGATACGTTGTTGTACGAACCATCTTCAAATTGGATGGCACTCCCTTCACAAATGAGTTCGTTATCCTGATTAAAATCTGCTGCACAGTACACCGAATTATCAACCCCTGTAGCCGTTAGGTTAGCAGCCGACCACAAGTTATTTCGGTTAGCAATACTTGAGTTCAGGCAGGCGTGCACCCGCAATTTCTGTCCTTCGGTTAGCATGGTAGGACAATAAGCATATTCCATGAAATTTTGAACGTTGTCTAAGGTTCCGCAACTCTGGTGACTGAGGTTACAGCTAGACCACCCGATGGTATTGGGCGTGTCTGTTACACCATCATCGTACGCACAGTTTCCAGCATCATTTACTGGGAGATAAGGATATCCTGGAACATTATTTCCACCCCACACGTGCTGTAAGTTGAGGTAGTGTCCTACTTCATGGGTAAGAACAACCGATCGGCTGGGGTCTCCTGTGCCGATATCTCCTACGTAGCTATGCGCGATGACGATTCCGTCCCACTCAGAAATGGTATCAGCCGCTGAAGGAAGTAATGCGTGTCCAGCTAATCCAGCAGCCTCTTCACAAACGTAAATATTGAGGTACATGCTGGGGTCCCAGTGTACAATTTCTTTTACAGAATGACCACCCGTTAGTGTTCTACCATCGTAATGACGGGTGATTCCTTTGGTACAGTTTCCGTCTGGGTCGAGTTGCGCCAGTTTAAATTCGATTTGACAATCCGCTGCGATACTTTTAAAATCGTTGATCGTATTAGCGGTATCGGCATTTTGCTTTTGGTAGTCCTCGTTGAGAATTCGCATCTGGTCAAAAATCTGAGCATCACTAATATTGCCTTCTCCATTGATGTGAATGACATGGAATACAACAGGGATGGTATAAATAGCAGCTCTTTTTTCTCCTTTGTGCGCTTGCGTATAAGCCCAGGTAAAGTTTTCCAATTGCATATAGTTTTGGAAGACTTTTTTGGCAATACCTGGTTGAGAAGCATAGAGTTCCTGATGCATTTCATCCGTAGTGCAATACTGTTGCGAATAAGAGGTGAAGACAGCAGCCGTCAACAAAAAACTGAATAGAATTTTCATAGCCAATAGTTTTCCGAAAGGTAGCAAATATTTGGAATACGTTTGTTGTTTCGTATTTCCATGTCATGCCGACCGAGGGTTTATCCGAGTGGAGAAATCTCTGGAGCAAGAGCGCGAGACTTCATGACTGCATTGCATTCCGCTCGAAGTGACAGTTGAGAATTTTGACAATTAAACAAAAAGCCCCTCCGTTTTACACAGAGAGGCTTTTCAATTCATGTTTAGCATGAGTTTTAACTTTTCACCAACTGAACCGTTTTACTTTCACCATCACAAACCACTTGCATCAGATAAATCCCCTTATCCATATGACTTGTAGGAATGGTAAGACGGGTACTTGATGTAGTTAGGTTATACACCTCCTGGCCTAAAGTGTTGTAGATATGAATAACCTTATTCTTTCCACTCAACCCCAAGTTAACCTGAATGTGATTCTCAAACGGATTCGGAAAAACAGAAAGTTCATTGAACACCTCTTCCTGAATACCAACGGCTATTTGTTCTTCAGCGGCTAGAGGTAATTTATCCACCTCTTCAAAATCATCGTTGCTTAAAATCATGGTAGACCCTGGACTGGTGAGCTCACAAACCGCATTGTACGTTCCCACACTAGCACCAATGTAAGCACGAACCCTTACATCGTAAGTAACCCCTGGTGAGGTCAAACCTGCTGCGCTAAAGGACATTGACCTGTTCGAACTGGTAACCGTAGTTGTGGTGCCACCTCCTTGTGGCGTAAATTCTAATTCATACTGCGTGGCACCCGCCACATAAGAAGTGTAAAATAACTGCCAAAATTGGTTCATCGTTGCTCCACAATCTTGTGAGCGAAGTTTCGCGTTGGGCACAAAAGCTGGAGAACTCAATTGACAAACTGAACCAAAATTCCCCCATTGTCCATCAAGGTAAGCTCTCACATCTACATCCCAGGTTTCACCAATCACGGCTAGCCCAGCATTGTTTAAAGTCATCAGTCGATTGGCTCCAGCGTAAGCAGAAACTGGTGTTCCACCACCTGTAGGCGTGAATCGAAGTTCATATTGCGTGGCTCCTGCTACAAGTGTAGTATAAAAGTTTTGAGCAAAAGAACTCACGGTAATTCCGCAGTCTTGTGCACGCAGAGCAGCATCAGGCACACTGGCCAGAGATGAAATTTGGCAGGTTGTAGCAAAACTCCCTACATAACTTCCTACATGAGCTCTAACCTGAACATCCCACGTTTCTCCGATTTGCACTAACCCTGCCAATTGGAGTGTCATACTTTGGCTAGAACTGAATGCAGTAACTGGTGATCCTCCACCCACAGGTGTAAACTGAAATTCATACTGTGTGGCTCCAGGGACATAGTTAGCATAAAACAATTGATTAAAACTGCTTACCGTAATTCCACAATCTTGTGGTCTGATGCGCGTGTCAGGCACGGGATTACATGCTGCATTTACCTCACTCTCCGAATCACAACCCGTATCGTTATTGTTGATGGTCACTGTTCCGTTAGGGGAAGCCAAATAGTTGCAAATGGCTTCGGCTTCGCATTGGGAGAGGGATGAGTTGTTTTGGATAGTTAGGTCGGTGGAAATATTTAGGTTGTTGTTTAAACCAGATAATGATATCAGAAAAAGGTTATTGCGGATTGACAAATAAGAGCCAATTGAAGAAATATTTCCAAGACCAGATAGCGATGATAACGCATCGTTATCTGTAATGCTAACAAAAGAACCAACATTAGCGAGGTCATCCACTCCAGATAGAGAAGTTATTGCATCGTTACGCTCAATCCAAAGATATGTGCCAACTGATAGGACGTTGTCTAGCCCAGATAAAGACGTTAGCGCATCGTTGTCGTAGATTAATAAGCCAGCTCCAACTGACGTGATGTTGTTTAGACCTGATAGAGAGGTTAATGCATCATTTCTCGATATACTTAGGTTATCTACAGTTGAGGTAAGATTACTCAAAGCAGTCAAAGATGTCAAGGACGGATTATATGTGATACTCAAATAAGAGCCAATTGAAGAAAGACTGCCCAAGCCTGATAATGTTTCAAGAAGTTCGTTGTCATATATGGTCAAATAAGAGTCAATGGAGGAAAGATTTTCAAGACCAACAAGAGAGGTCAGGAGGTCATTATTGTCGATAACTAACTCAGAGCCAATAGATGTGATGCTGTCCAAGCCTTCCAAACTTGTTAAGGATATGTTGTCGAATATGAACAAGCCCCCTTCGATCTCTTTTAATAGGTCAAGAGAAGTCAAGTCATCAATGTCACTTCCGCTAATTGACAAGTCATACGGCATCACACTGCACCCAGGATAGTTACTAGGAAAAGCATCCACTTGAGCCTGCGTGGTTAGGGTCAGGTTTCCGGTAGGACATTGTCCCCAAAGGGTTGCACTGAAGAGCAGTGCAAAAAGTAAGTTAAATTCTTTCATTTTTTTTTGAAATAAGGGTTTGTATTTAATAAGTTGGGGTGAAGCTAGTTTTTCTGATGAGGTTTTCATGCTTTTTTGAAGATTATTATTCGAATGACATGAAAATCAGGTATTTTTACTTATAGTGTTTTGAGATTTTATGAGTGTAAATACGTATCGCTTGTCATTCAGACCGAAGTTTACCCGAGTGGAGGAATCTCCTCCTTGAATGGTTTGAGAGTTTTCCATGCGCTGCGCTGTAATCGAAGTGCCCTAACTTTTATCAACAAAATATCAACATTCGTAACAAAATAAAGAGAAGCATCTTTTACTATCTTATCTTCGTCTTTGGTTTTGAACACCCTGTCGAAAAATAACTTGATTATGAAACCTTTATATATGTTATTCAAAAAGTTGAATTTCTTTACACTTTTAATCACGGCTACGCTAGTAGTGACTTCATCCTCAGCTCTTGCGGTAAAACACTACGTTACCAATACGAGTGATAGCAGCCCGGGATCGTTACGAGATTTGATTACTAATTCGAACGCTGGCGATACAATTGTTATTGACGTATCAGGAACTTTAGTTTTGCAGTCAGGCATTACAATGTCAAATAGCGTGGTGATAATTGGTCCTGCTCCAATTCATTTCAAAATTGATGCCTCATTGATCAACGGAGCGTTCGAGTCATCTTTCAATTTCTCTGGTTCTGCGAATTATGAATTTTCGGGTGTTGGATTTGAAAATAGTACAAATGCAACTCATTTTGGAACAAACTCAGGGTATTCCGGAACGCTTACCATAAAGCAATGTTCTTTTTTGAACAATGGAAACACAGCCATTAATGTGGATGGAGGATCCATTGTAGTGGATGGATGTTCTTTTGAAAATAATGTGTCTGCTAACGAGGCAGGAGTTTGTTTGTTTACAGGAACTCAGGCTAAATTTATCAATTGCACTTTTTTTAACAACGATGCCTCTTTTGAAGGAGGTGCTTTACACTTATCAGGGGGAAATGTTGATATCATTCATTGTACATTTTTTGAGAATGGATCGACACCAGCAGCGGGAAAAGCAATTTTTGTTAATGGATCACAGGTGTCATTGAGAAATAATATCATCTTTAACGATTCACAAACCAATGCGTTGATTGACATATCAGCAGGAACACTTAATTCCCTAGGTGGCAACATCACGAACGATGAAATTACAACGGGTTCTTGGGTTGGGTCTGATATGCAAAGTATTTCGGTGAATTCTGGACTCTCGATTGGAAGCAAAGTAAGAGACGGTTGGGGGATTACTTATTTCCCACCAGCAGCGGGTTCAGACGGAATTGACATTGATGCCGCTTCTACCAACTTACCTTTGATGGATCAACGTAGAGTATGGCGTGTAATGGATGGAGGTTCGGGTAATGCTTATGCTGATGCAGGAGCAGTTGAATTTTCACGATTTACCGTAACCCAACCCGGTACAGGAAATGGCTCACTCTTTAGTGCTTGGCACAAGTACGATACCCTGGCTTATGCAGGAAAGGCCGCTATTGTGTTTGAATTGTCTGGGACAGGACCTTTTGCTGTAGGTGCCGGTTTCAGTTCTTTGAATTTTTACAAAGACAGTACAATCATCAATGGTTTTTCGCAGGACAGTTCCAAAATCCCAGGGCCGGGAAATGTCTCAGGAACCATTACAAGTGGTTATACGCCAATTAGGGTTAATAACCCGTTTGGGTCGAGTAGCAGTGCGATCGAAATTACATCCGAAGGAAATATCATTGCCGGCTTGAGCATTGGAGGTTTCACCACTTGGAATACAGCTGCAATAGTTGTTACTGGAGCGGATAATACGATCAGTGGTTGTCATTTGGGAGTTAATTCCACAGCAAACAGTAATACCCCAAACACGCACGGAGTTGCAGTTGTTGGGTCATCTGCTGCGGCAAAAATTGGATCAGGAAAATACTGCGGAGAAAATCATCATGCCAATAGAAATGTGATTTCAGGAAACCAAAGTTCTCAGGTAAGAATTGCCAGTTCTGCTCAAATGAAAATTTCCAATAACATCATTGGACTAGACGGAGTAGGACTTGACAAACCTACTGGGGCGGCTGTGTCAAATGATACAGGAGTTGTAACAGGGTTGTATGCTTATACACAAGGTTCAGGAGTTACCATTGGAGATCAGGACATTCACAATCGTAACATCATAGGAGATCAAAGTATTGGGGTTATGATTGCCAGTAACAGTAATAAGGTGTTTAATAACTTTATTGGTACTGATTATACTGGAAATAATGTAGGAGCAACTACTCCCAATGATTACGGAATTGAAATAGCAGACCCAATGGGTACGTATTTAGTGGAAGGTAACTGGATTGGAGAAACAGACAGAGGAAATGTGGTTGCTGGAAACGTTAACGAGGGCATTGTTGTTTATGATGTTTTTAATAACAATGTCTTTGCCAATAGGGTAGGTGTAGGGCTGGATGGGATGACCGCCTTAGGTAATGGAGGTGCTGGAATCTATGTAGGAGGTTTCAATGCTTTTGATAACAGAATTGGAGCTCCCGGAAAAGGAAATGTCATTGGAGATAATGATAATGGAATAGTTTTGAGCGATGATTCGCAGCACTCCATTGTCAGAAGCAATTTGATTGGGGTTGCGAGTGATACTACATCGGCACTTGGAAATAGTGGAGATGGTATTTTGGTTGAGACGTACTCAAACAGTAATTTTATCGGAGGTTGTTATTCGGGTGAGGGTAATTACATCGGGAATAACAACAATGGTTTGGTGTTTGAGTACTTGGGTGCTGACTATGACACCATCATGGGAAATCATATTGGATACACTTTGAATGGAAATGACATTGGTAATATCGAGTATGGAATTTATTTTGTAGGGGATGTTCAGCAGATAGTAGTAGGAGATGTCGCTGCGGGTTGTGGAAACGAAATCGCTTTTAATGATCAGGGAATTGTTACAGATTATGCCTATAGTGGAAGTTTGACCTTTAGCGGAAACTCAATTCATGACAACGCTGGGTTAGGGATTGACCTAGACGAGGATAGCACGCCAGATTACACAACCGATGATGGTTTGCAATCTAACAATGCTGCTCCGATCGGACAAGTTTCGCAAGCGGCTTCTTGTTCTGGAAACCTCAATATTATTTTAACACCTGAAACAACAGGAAGTGTGACTTACGAAATTTTTAAAGCTGATGCCAGTGGAGCCGAAGGTGATTCGTTGATTTATCAGTTCACGGCTTCTGTGCAGTACTATGTAGATACACTTTTGGAGCTCCCAGTGTCGGTTCCATCAGGCACCAACCTTGTGATGACGGCTACTCAACCTGATGGAAGTACGTCTGAATTTGGTCTGCCCTTCACAGTAGCCAGTACTGGAGCAGCTTTAACACCTTCAATATCTCACACAGAAGTTTGTTTTGGAGGAAATACCTACCCAGAATTGACAGTGCCAAGTTCGGTAGGTACAGCGGTTTGGTTCTGGGATGCCGGCCTAACCCAAAGAATTGAAGCTGGCGATACCATAAGTGCTCCAGAAGATGATTTGTTTATCAACGGACCAGGTACGTTTAATTATTATGTGGTGGATTCGGTAGCGGGATGCTATGGAACGGTTAGTTCACCCGTTACGTTAGATATTATTCCTTCTCCAACATATCCAATTAATGCACCAGATACGTTATGTACGGATAATGCCTATCAGTTTTCAACGACACGTCCTGCAAGTTTTAATTCATTGACATGGTCTTTTGTAGGTTCAGCGGGAAGTCCATCAGTTCAAAATGGGATTAATTTTTTCAACCCTCTACCTGGAAGCGAGGAGTTATTTGACGTGAATACCTATGGTTCTTGGGATGGTGGAGTAGCTGATACACTTGAGTTATACATTGACTCAGCGGGTTGTGTTTCTATAATGACAAAACCCATTGCCGTGGTTTACTCTTCTCAACCTGACGGAGATTCGATAAGTCATCCAACCACTTGTGGAGGTGTAGATGGTTACATTGGCCTCGGTGGTCTACCTTCTGGAGTTGATCTAACACTATTCTATGACGGAGGTGCAGGAACCACAATAACTGTTGATGCAAATGGGTTTTTGTTTTTGACAGGCTTATCGGCTGGTACCTACGCTATGGACTCTATCGATAATGGGAATTGTGTTGTTGATTTATACGGACAAACGTTTACCTTAACAGACCCCACACCCCAAACCGTCTATGCAGGACCAGATCAGACAGATTGTGAAGGAAGCACGATTACCTTATCGGCATCGCCTGCAGGAGGAAGTGGTTCGTTTACCTATAGTTGGGATAATGGTGGAGGATCGGGTCAGACCGTAAACGTTACCCCTGTTGCATCTACAGAGTATATCGTTACCTGTACAGATGACATTACACTTTGTGAAGCTAGAGACACGGTTATGGTTACCGTTAATCCGCTTCCGTTGACAGACGCAGGTCCTGATATGGCCGTTTGTATCGACAATGGAAATATAACATTAAGCGGTTCACCGAGTGGTGGTACATGGACGGGTACTGGTGTTTCAGGGTCAGACTTCGATCCGATATCAGCTGGTACAGGAACTCACGTACTGACCTATACGTATATTGACGGAAATGGTTGTACTGCATTAGATGATATGGATATGACCGTAAATGCTAATCCTCAGCCAGGAAATCCATTGTCAACCGATGCTTTGTGTTTCGGAAGTTTTGATGGATCAGTAATGTTGATGCCGATAGGAGGACCTTATGATTACAGTTGGACTGGACCAAATGGTTTTACGGCTACTACACAAAATATCTCTAGCCTCGAAGCAGGAACATACAACGTAGTAGTGACAGATCCTGGCACAGGATGCACCAGCACAGCAAGCGGGTTTGTAAATGAGCCTTCTGCAATTGTGTATACTACCAATGTTAGCAATGCTTCTTGTCCCGGACTTGCGGATGGATCAATTGAATTTACCGTATCAGGAGGTAGCCCTACTTATCAGTACTCTATTGATGCAGGGGCTAATTATTCAACTTCGTTTTCGACAACAGCTACTGAAAGTGGTCTACTTGCTGGTACATACAACTGTGTGATACAAGATGCAAATGGCTGTTTGAGCAATAGCATGGAGGTTGTTTCTGAACCCGCAGATCTAGGGTTTACTGTTAACCAAGTATATAATGACACCTGTGGTCAAAGCGTTGGAGCAGTATTATGCAATACCTCACCACCTAACGGGTCACCCCCTTTTTCTTATGAACAAGTAGGTACAGGTATTCCTCAAGCTACGCCATATTTCGGTGGTTTGTCAGCAGGCACCTACGAATTTATGGTTGCCGATAATGGATTCTGTACGGATACTGTAAGTGTAACCGTAAACGATGAGGCAGGAGTTTCGATTAGTTTTGATGGCTCTACAGATGTGTCGTGTTTTGGTCTTGCAGATGGTTCTGCGATGATAGCTACAGTTGATCCGTTAGGAGGTGGTGTAAGTTATGACTGGATACTCGGAGGCTCGTCTGTTGCAACTACTGAGGATTTATCTGGAGCTGTCGCAGGTTCGTATGAAGTAATGGCTACCGATATGGGAGGATGTCAAGATTCTGTCACCGTAGTCATCAACGAACCCGCTTTGCTCAGCGTTCTTACCGATATTATTGATGAAACCTGCTCGGGTTATGGAGATGGAATACTGGATACAATCAGTGTATCGGGAGGAACTCCAAATTATTTGCTAGACTGGGTTCAAGTGGGTGGTTCTTCGGTAGGTACTACCGCACCACTTACAGGGTTGAGTGCTGGTGATTATGTGGGGGTAATTACAGATGCCAACGGTTGTGAAGCCAGAGATACAGTAACCGTTAATGCTGGTGAAACGTACACCGCTGCCATTTCGGCTACCTACCTGGATTCGTGTATCAACAATAACTCGTATGATTTTGTTGATGGCAATGGCGTACCACCAAGTGGGGCTTCAAGTTTCTCTTGGGGATTTGCCAACGGTTCACCTAGTATGTCAGTTGCTCAGAACCCTACAGGAATTGAGTTCACTTGGCCGAATAGTAATTTGGGCGTAAATTATGAAGTTACTTCTTATGCTGGGTGTATTTTCAGAGATACTATTTATATCTGGATTTACGATACGGCAGACGTGTCGCTTGTGCCAACAGATGTGACATGCTTTGGAGGAACAGATGGAGCAATTGTAGCCAACGCCACTGGAGGAACAGGGCCTTATACGTATTCGTTTAATGGTAATACACCTACAGCTTCCAACACTATCACTGGTTTGGGATCAGGAAATTACTCGTGTTATGTAGTTGATACGTATTCAGGTTGTCAAACCTCAACACTTTCAGTTAGTGTAACTCAACCCAACGAAATTCTTTTCAATGCAACAGTCACAGATGCAACTTGTGGGGAAGATAATGGTATGGTAGATTTCCAAAATGTGACTGGAGGAACTGGAGGTTACTCTTATTCTGTAGATGGCAGCAACTATGTCAGTACCAACCCGATTACAGATCTTACACCTGGTTCATACACTTTCTATGTTCAGGATGGAAATGGATGTGTGGAAGTACAGAATAGCAACACGATTGGAAATGTCGGTTCACCCGTTCCGCAGCCTAGCATTCAAGAAGGGGATAATTACTTGGTATGTATGGATGGTTCCGGCTCTTACGGTGAATTGACGGTTGTTTCTAATGACGTAACTGCAGGAACTTTTGAGTGGTCGATGGTTACTTTAGGAAATGTGATTAGTGCAAATGATACGTTAGAATTGGACGATTTCAATACAGGAAATCACTACATTTTTGTGGTAGAATCTAATGGTTCTTGTGAATCTCCTGCCGACACGGTTTTATTAGATGTGACCGAAAGTGACATCATGAATAATACCCTTACAGAAGTGTGTGTGGGAAGTGAAGTAGCGTTGGATGTTTCTACGTCAGGAGATCTTTATTGGTACAACGCCAATGGCGAGATTGCTGATACCACGTCAGGTTTCACGACAGCGCTCCCAACCGCATTACCAGTAACCTATAACTTTGATGTGTTGATTGGCGATTGTATTTTCAAAGACTCGGTGGAATTGGTCGAAGATCCAGATTGTGATGGAATCACCATCAGTAATAACGCATTCTCGCCAAACGGTGATGGAGTAAACGATCTGTTTAGAATTGATGTGAATGCATTGATTGGTAATGAAAATACGGTTACCATCGTTAACAGATGGGGGGACGTGATCAGAACTTACAGTAATTACGATAATGTGGAAGTAGCATGGGATGGAACCAATAGCAGTGGAGATGCTGTGCCGTCTGGAACTTATTTCTTCATCATCGAGATTCCTTCATTGGAATTAAAGACCACAGGTTGGATACAAGTAGTAAGATAATTTTAGTTTTGTAATTGAATAAGATGTCAATGAAAAGAATTTTAGTAGGATTAATGATGCTGTTTGCAGGATTTCAGCTCAATGCACAGCAAGACGCAATGTACAGTCAGTACATGTTTAATCCATTTGCAGTTAACCCTGCTTATGCTGGAAGTAGAAGTAGTTTGAGTGGTGTTATTCTGGGAAGAAAACAATGGGCTGGTATAGACGGTGCTCCTACCACAGGTACGTTTGCCCTTCATAGTCCTTTTAAAGGGAAGAACTTTGCTCTAGGGTTTAATGCCATTGTCGATAAGATTGGACCTTCTACCAATACAGGAGCATTGGCCACGTATGCTTACCACCTTAAATTAGGGCCTGGTAAGTTATCACTTGGTTTGAGAGGTGGAGTATATTCCAACCGTTTGGACAAATCAGTTTTGATTTTTGACGATGGTACGGATGTCAATAACACGGGAGGTTTCTATCAGAAGATCGTACCTACTTTTGACTTCGGAGGATATTATTACACCGAAAAATTCTATCTCGGATTAAGCAGTAATCACATTCTTACCAGTGGAACAACCAACATCGATTCTATTGTAGGAGGAGGTTCTTCTGTTTTTTCTACGTTTGATCGGCATTTTATGGTGGCTTCAGGATACGCCCACGCAATCAATCCAGATGTGGTGCTGAAACCTTCTGTTTTGATCAAATATGTAAATGGAGCTCCCATTAACGTTGATGTGAACATGAGTGTTTTATTGAAGAAAGTGTTTTGGGTAGGTTTATCACTAAGAAGTAGTAAAGATTTAGTTGCTGTATTAGAATATAACTTCTCCAACTTTATGAGAGTAGGGTACAGCTATGATTTTGCTTTTGGAGCGGTTAGAACGTACACAACAGGTTCACATGAGATCTTCTTAGGTTTTGATCTTGATGTGTCGAGAAAGCAAGCAGTTTCACCAAGGTATTTATAAGAAAAGATAAAGTCAGTCAATGAAGGCGATCAATATAATGGGAAAATCGATACTTTTAGCAGGTTTAGTGGCGCAATCGTTAAGCGTTTTAGCTTATTCACAGCCTGGACCAACACCAACCCCGGGTGTGGTTATTGGAGATAAGGAAGTCGTATTTGAAGTACACAATGTATATGGGTTGAACAGTGAATATGCTGAGTTTAGTCCGGTTTTGTTTAAGAACGAACTCGTTTTTGCGAGTGACAGAGTGTTCGATTATAGAAACGTAGGAGAAGATAACTGGGAGGCAAACAAGTACATTAACATCTTCAAGGCCAAAGTAGAGCACATGCAATCCGATTCAGTTGTATTTGAAAAGGTAGCGATCTATGACAGGATCTTTATGGAAGATGATCATTCAGGACCGATTTGTTTCTCATCGGATGGAAAAACAGCGATTTTTACCAAAGTAAGTCATAGAGATGCCAGAAAATCTGGTTTTGGAGAAAAGAAAGGGCTTTTTGCTAAGTCTACCATTCACCCGCAGTTGTATCAGGCTACCTTCAACGAAGGAAAATGGAGTGATGTGGAGAAACTAAGCTTTGTGAAAGTAAACAAAACTTATGGTCATCCTTCACTTTCGGGTGATGGTAATACGCTTTATTTTGTGAGCGATGAGTTTGGAGGAAAAGGCGGAAAAGACATCTTTAAAGTAGAAATGACAACGAACGGGTGGGGTGAGCCACAAGCGATTAACGCTTTAAACACAGCTAGCGATGAATTGTTTCCAACCATCATTGGGAAAGATTTATACTTTGCTTCAAACGGTAGAGGAGGAGAAGGAGGTTTGGATTTGTTTGTAGCACGTTTTGAAAACGGAAAATGGTCTGACCCGATCAATTTAGGTCCAACGATTAATACATCTGCTGATGAGTTTGGAATTGTATTTAACCCGGATAAAATGAGTGGTTATTTCACTTCCAACCGCGAAAACGGTGAAGGAGGAGATGACATCTATTACTTCGATAAAATCGAAACCGTAGTAGTTGAAGATAATTCCATTTCGGGTCAGTTTAAATATAAGAAGTTGATCAATAAAAACCCTGAAGGACTTGAGGTAATGCTTTTGGACGAAGATGGGAATCTGGTAGCGACCACACGTACAGAAGAGGATGGATCCTTTAAATTTAAGAACTTAAAATCTGATCAACGCTATACTGTGAAACTTGGAAAAGATGGTGAAGAAGTTGAGTTAACCCTCTATGGACAAGAATCGGATGCATTCTTGATTGCCAACAAAGAAGGTGAGTTCGTTTACCGAAAATTGAGTAATGATAATGTAGGTACTTTGTCTTTGATGGATGAAGAATCTCTTGACCCTGTGACACGAGAAGGAACCTTGAGTGGTCAGTTTGCTTACGCAAAACTCGACAATAGCGCAGGAGGAATGGAGGTATTACTTTTGGATGAAGATGGAAACATTGTTCAACGCACCAAGACCGATGAGAATGGTAACTTTATTTTTAAGAAACTACCTTCTGATCAGAACTATACCATTAAAACACTTGAATATTCTGATGATTTAGAATTATATATCTACAACAGTAACGATCAAGTTACCGCTACACTGGCTTCGGATTCAGACGGACAGTTTGTTTACCGCAAGCTTGATTCTGATTACGCAAGTGATTTGGATAACCTTAAAGTAGATGAGGATGATTTAAAGTTTGAGGCCAAGACGAGAATGGTATCGGGTGAGTTTAAGTATCGCGAGCTAGATGAGCCCATGAACGTGGTGGAGTATGAAATCTACGATGAAGATTTGACGCTCTTGAAGAAAGGGGAAACGAACGAAGAATCATTCTTCCGTCACTTCTCGTTGCCAGATGTGGATAAGCTACTTTTCAAAATCGATGGAGATAAATTCAAAGAAGATGTAGATCTTTTGATTTTAGATAGAAACCGAGAAATTGTCATTCAGTTGGATAAGAATGACGAAGGTTACTTCATTTATCAAAAGTTGAAGGATGATGGAGGAGAATTACTCTCAGAGGAAGAGTTATTAGCTACTTTAAAGACAGAGAATGGTATTGCTGGACAGTTCTTGTATAAGAAACTAAAGGGTGACGATGGATTCCTAGAGTACGAAATCTATGATGAAGACGGTAAGTTAGTGAAGAGAGGCAAGACCGATAAGTTTGGTGTTTTCACCGAGCCAGATTTAGATCCAGATAGAAAGTTCAAGTTCAAGTTGCTGAATGCAGAAGAGAACGTGAAGCTAAGAATGTATAGTGAAAAGGATGGCAAGCTAATCATCATGGATAAAGAAGATAACGGCTTCTTCGTGTACGAAAAGCTTACTGGAGGAACTACTGCCATGAATACGGATAATGAAACGGACAACGATATGCTGATTCGTTACAATCAAGGTAAATTGATCAATAACCTGTTCTATGCACATAACATCTATAAATTAAGTGCTGAGAACAAGCAAAAAATGGATGAGATTGTTAATTTCCTCAACAACAATAAGGAAGCAAAAATCATCGTGAGTTCGCATGCTTCTTTGATTGGATCTGATG
Organism: uncultured Flavobacteriales bacterium; assembly: GCA_964387945.1. GTDB lineage: Bacteria > Bacteroidota > Bacteroidia > Flavobacteriales_D > Parvicellaceae > Parvicella. Next base: position 17,142 of record CAYLYX010000004.1, read on the forward strand.
AGTATAACAGCAAGCTTTCTGAACGTAGAATGAAAGAAGTGGTTAACTATTTATTAGATGCCGGTGTCACTGAAGATCGTTTCAAAGGACAGTATTTTGGTGAGGATAATCCATTGGTAGATTGTGCTAAAAAGGATTGTGATCAATCCGATCATCGTCAGAACCGAAGAACTGAAATTAGTATCGTTAAATAATCATTAATAGTTACTAACTAATCTTGCAGAGGTGGAGGCTAACATGTACATTTGTTGCAATTAATTGTATAACTTAAAACAACAAAACAAATGGCTGTATTAGTAGGAAAAGAGGCTCCAGGATTTTCAGCAAGCGCTGTGATTAATGGAGGAGAAATTGTAGGAAATTTCACCCTTGAGCAATTCAAAGGAAAATATGTGGTATTATTCTTTTATCCTAAGGATTTTACGTTTGTATGTCCTACAGAATTGTTTGCTTTTCAAGAAAGATTACAAGACTTTAAAGATAGAAATGTAGAAGTAATTGCTTGTTCTACAGATACAGAGCAATCGCACTGGGGATGGTTGAACATGGAGAAGAACAACGGAGGAATCAAAGGAGTTACTTATCCATTAGTGGCGGATACGAACAAAACCATTTCTATGAATTACGATGTGTTGGCCGGAGATTTCGGTTGGGACGATAACGGTGAGATGATTGCAGAAGGTGAATTGATCGCTTACAGAGGACTTTTCTTGATCGATAGAGAAGGAGTGGTAAGACATCAGTTGGTAAACGACCTGCCACTTGGAAGAAACGTAGAAGAGGCAATCAGAATGGTGGATGCACTACAGTTCTTAGAAGAGAACGGAGAAGTTTGTCCAGCAAACTGGAGTAAAGGAAAAGGAGGATTGAAAGCAACACACGAGGGAATCGCAGAATATCTTTCACACTAAATAGATAGAATTAAACATCAGAAATCCTGACGCTCCTGAAAAGGAGGTCAGGATTTTGTTTTTCTATATTTCAGATATTGCAATAAACCCCTTATTTTTGCGTTCCTTTCAGGAACGACAATCAATTTAGAGGTTTGAAGAGAGTTATACTTTTGTTTTTAGTGGTGCTGGGTTTTGCAGGATGTAATGTTTTTGACAAACCTGAGCTGATCCCGAGTTACATCGAAGTGGATGAGTTTGTGTTGGTTACTGCTTCTGATGAGGGTACTACCAGTCACAAAATAAAAGATGCCTGGGTCTTTATTGACGAAGAGTTTGTAGGCGCTTACGAACTGCCTGCTAGAATTCCGTTGATTGCCAATGGAGAACATAACGTCCAAGTTTATCCCGGAATTTATAAGAATGGAGTACAGGCAGAACGCGTCATCTACTCGTTTTACACCTACTTTGATTCTACGTACGTCCTCGAACCGGATGAAACGATGTACGTAACGCCAGAGATAACCTATCAGGACGATTTAGAATGGTGGATTGAAGATTTTGAAGACCCCAGCTTCAAGTGGACCCTGTTTACGACCAATAGTGATACTACGATGATTGTAGCTAAACCTTCAGAATATCCTGATTTATTTGAGGGAAATGCTGGTTTGATCAAAATGTCATCCAACAATGTGTACTGTGAGATGAGAACCGAGGAGCCATTGTTCAACGATCTTCCCAAGCAGGTAAACAACGATGCTTACATGGAGCTAAACTACAAGTGTAACTACCCATTTGTTTTGGGATTATTGCACAACAACTCTGGTTTAGCAGCTTACGATAAACAAGCACTCATTACGTTCAATCCTACCACAGATGACAACGGTGAAATGCAATGGAATAAAACCTATTTGTATATCCCCGATGTTACCAATTTTTTTCAGCAAGCAACGGAATTTGATTTTTACATCAGTGTGTTCAATAACGAGGCTGAAGATGGCATAGAAGTTTATGTAGATAATTTTAAGGTGATATTCTAATTGATGAGCGAACGGAAGGAGGCGTGGAAGTACATGGTGTCGGATGCAGTTTTTGCCATCCTTTCGTGGGGATTGTTCTTCATGTACCGCAAACAGTTTATTGAGCATGCACCTTTTGAACCGAACACTAACTTCTACTTAGGAATTTTGATCGTGCCGTTCTTTTGGATGGTGCTGTACTACATCATTGGTTCTTATCGCAACATTTACAAACGACACCGCTTGAGAGATTTAGGAGAAACCTTTATCATCTCTATGATTGGAGGTACGATTTTGTTTTTTGCCTTACTCATCAATGATCAATATGGTTTCAAAACGGATTATTACAAGGCCTATTTTGGGTTGTTGGGGATTCATTTCCTGTTGGCGCTAATTCCTAAGTTGATCATCACCAGTAGCATCGTAAAACGGATTCACAAGGGAGAAATTGGTTTTCCTACGCTGATCGTTGGCGGAAATGAAAGTGCACTGAACATCTACAACGAAATCAGTCAGTTGAAAGACAGTCCAGGGTTTAAGTTTGCTGGATTTGTCTCTACCAATGGTGTTGACCGTCAGTTGAAGGAGTCTGAATTGACCTATTTTGGAGGGTTTGATAAAGCCGTAGAGATTGTAGAATCGCACCAAATCAAAGAAATCATTATTGCGGTAGAGAGTTCTGAGCACGATAAGATCAATAAGATTATCAATACCTTCAACGATCAGGAGGTGAGTATAAAGCTTATTCCAGATACCTATGATATTCTCACGGGGTCGGTAAAAATGACTGCAATCTTTGGAGCGCCATTGATTGAGGTAAACAACGACAAAATGCCTGTGTGGCAGCAATCCATCAAGCGAATTTTTGACGTTTCGGCTTCTATTTTTGCCATCTTACTGTTATCGCCTGTATTCTTGACCTTGTCCATTTTGGTGAAGTTGGGTAGTAAAGGGCCGATTTTTTTCAAGCAGGAGCGGATTGGTATCTACGGAAAACCATTTATGATTTTCAAGTTCCGATCAATGGTCGTTGACGCAGAGA